>NZ_OZ034909.1:0-1791938 GCF_964030635.1 Spiroplasma endosymbiont of Polydrusus pterygomalis
TGAATACAAAAGAATTATGGATTGAAGTTAAAGAAATATTATCCCGCGATGAATCAGTTTCCCCTGAAATTTATAACTACTATATTAGTGACACAAACCTATATACGGTATCTGATAATAATTGTTTAATTACAACAAAATCAGAAATTGCTATTGGTGTTTTTGAAGCAGGGTTAAATGAAAAAATTAAAAACATTTTAAAAAAATTAACGGGTATTGAATACAATATTTCTTTTGAATTAGAAAAAAATATTAATAAAGAAGCTTCTGTAATTAGTAAAATTGATACATTAACGGAAAATAATAACACTGCTTATTATGAAAATTATACTTTTGAAAATTTTGTTCGTGGTGATTCTAACCATGAAGCAATGCAAGCATCTTTAGCAGTTGCTTTAGATCTTGGGAAAAAGTGAAATCCATTATTTATTTATGGTGACTCAGGACTTGGAAAAACACATTTATTACATGCAATTGAAAATAAAGTAAACGAAATTTATAAAACAAATAACCGTGTGAAATATTTAAAAGCTGATGAATTTGGAAAAATTGCAATGGATATTTTAAACCAAGGCCATGAAATTATTGAAGCTTTTAAAACATCTTATGATATTTATTATTGTTTATTAATTGATGATATTCAATTACTGGCAAAACGAAATAAAACAAATGAATTATTTTTTCATATTTTTAACTCATATATTGAAAAAAATAAACAAATTGTTATTACTTCTGATAAATATCCTGATGATCTTGGTGGTTTTGAAGCAAGAATTATTTCACGGTTCTCATATGGACTAAGTATTGGGTTAGATTCACCAGATTTCGAAACAGCCCTTAAAATATTAGAACAAAAGCTAAAACATCAAAACAACTTATCGCTATTTTCAGAAGAATCATTAGAATTTATTGCTTTAAATTTTAATAGTGATGTTCGAAAACTAGAAGGGGCAATTAAACGATTATTATTTTTAGCCGTTATGAATAAAAAGTCCAACGAAATTATTACTTTAGCTGATGTTGAAAAAGCATTTAAAAATGCACCTCTACAAAATAATGAAAAAATTACCCCTAAAAAAATTAAGCAAATTGTTGCCGATAATTATAATATTACTGTTAAAGCAACGATGAGTAAATCAAGGGTGAGTAATGTAATGCAAGCTCGACAACTCGCAATGTATTTTTGCCGAACATTATTAGATGAACCTTTTACAAGAATTGGGACCGAATTTGGGGGAAAAGATCATACTACTGTTATGAATAGTGTCAAAAAAATTGAAGCTCATATTGGTACAAATAAAGAATTTAAACATTTAGTAAATACAATCCGCAGAAAAATTGAAGGAAAATAACACATTGTTTTACACTGTTGTTTTTTAATAAAAGAAGAATATTATTCAAAACTTTCATAAGTTTTCCACATTTTCTACATTATAATAATAATAAATAAAAAATAATATTTTAACAATGATATATAATTATTTATATATTACAGTTAATATTAAGAAAGGAGTAACAAAATGATTGTAAACATTAAAAGAGATAAGATATTAGATGAACTATTGAAAGTAAGCCGCATAATCTCTAAAAAGACATTAATTCCTTCATTATTAGGAATTTTAATTGAAGTTAAAAAAGACAAGATTACTTTTACTACTTCTGATGGTGATACTTCAATTAAATCAGAAATTATTGGTAATGATTTAAGTGTTATTCGAATTGGTAGTGTCTTAATTAAAAATAAATTTATTGTTGAAGTTATTCGTAAAATTGAAGATGAATTTATTACATTGGAAGTTGTTGAAGGAAATTTAATTAAAATTAAAGCCAATAACTTTGATTCAATTTTAAATACATTAAATTCAGCCGATTATCCTCATTTGTCATTTGAGATAGAAGGGAAAGAAATCATTTTTACAAGTATTATATTAAAAGAAATTATTTCACAAACAAGTTTTGCAATTGGGGAAAAAGAAAAAAGATTTGTTTTTAATGGATTAAATTTAAAAACAAATCAAAGTAATAAAGAATTAATAATTACGGCCACTGATTCATTTCGATTGTCATGTAAGAAAATTGAATATAATAATAATTATGATTTTGATGTTATTATTCCGGGAAAATTTATTAATGAAATTGGCCGCTTAATTTCGGAAAATGATCAAGAAATTAAAATTAAAATTACAGATAAATCAGTTAGTGTAATTATTAATAACACAATTGTTCAAACAAAAATTATTGAAGGAAAATATCCAGATACAAGTAAAGTTATTCCAAATGCATTTAATACTTCATTAACAATTAATAATCGCGAATTAATTAAAATTATTGATCGAGCTAGCATTTTATCAAATGAAGCAATGAAAACAATTGTTACCTTAAAAATAAAGGAACAAAAAGTTTTAGTTACTTCATTTACCCAAGAAATTGGTAATACAGAAGAAGAAATTAAGGAGTTTAAAGTTGAAGGGGCAGATCAAACTATTGCTTTTAATTCAAAGTATATTCTTGATGCTTTGAAAGCTTTTAAAACAAAAGACATTACCATTAAAATGATTGATGAAACAAAACCATTAATTATTACTACGAATGATGATCCTACCTTACAACAATTAATTTTACCAATCCGATCATATTAAAAACTCATTATTGATTTTTTTGATTATTTATTAGACTTCTTACGATACCTGATTATTTATGCTTAAAAAGCAATTAAAATTTTTAAAAATGATTATTTTAAAGTTTAATTTGCACAGTTTCAGATAACTGAGAATTTTAATTAAAAAATGCTTTCATTTCATATTGAAGTGGTGGCATTTTTAAATTTAAAATTTTTCTTTTTTCATTATAATGAATTATATAATTATCTACAATATTTTTTACTTCTAAAATATTTTTACAGTGTGATAATTCTGAGTTCTCGGTTTTAAGAATTGAAAATCAATTTTCAATCGGTGAATTATCTAAACAATTGCCTCTTCTTGACATACTTATATTTATACCGTGTTTTTTTAATAATTTTTCATAAGCTTTTGAAGTGAAATGAATACCTTGATCAGAATTAATAGTTAATTCACCTTTGATTATTTTTCTTTTAATAATTGCTTCTTTGATACAATTATTTACTCAATTTACTGTTGGAGTTGTTGTTAAAGAATAATTTACTATTAAATTACTAAATAAATCCTTGATTGCAAATAAATATACTCATTCTGTGATTGTTTTAACATACGTAATATCAATTGATCACTTTTGATTAGTTTTTTCAGCTTTAAAATTACGTTTTAATAGATATTTATGTCGAATATGTTCATTTGTCATTTTTAAGAAATGATTAATTTTTTTTCTTGTTTTAATTCTTACACTAGAAATTCTATTAGCTAATTTCATATAACGATAAACTGTTGAATTCGACACATTAATTTTTTGCTCTTCCAAAGATAATTTAATTTGTCTGTGTCCTTTAATACTATTTTCTCTATGAATTGCTTTAATTATTTCATATATTGAATAATCAATATTTGGTTGATATTCATCACAATTTTTTGAATATTTATTTCAAGTATCATATGAAATTCTTAATTCTTTTAAATATCATGATAAAGTAATTTTTGAAACTTGCAATTCTGATTTAATAAAAGCAATTTGTTTTCTAATGTTTGTTTTTGTTTTTATCTTTGGAAGAGCTTCAAGCTTTTTTAAAACTTCATTCTCAGCTTTTATTCTTTCATTTTCTTTTTTTAATAAATAGTTTTCACGTTATAAGGGGTTTTTAAACTTATTTAATTCAAAATCTTTTCGCTTTTTTCGTTCTTTTAGAATTTCTTTATTTTGTTGAAATTGATTTACTCATTTTGAAATAGTTGCTAAACTAATATGATATTCTTTTGCTATTTCACTATAAGATTTATTGTTAATTGAGTATTCATTAACAATTTTTTCTTTAAATTCAAAAGAATGATCTTTAGACCCTTTTATTTTACCTTTAGCCATATAAAAATGTTTCTCCTAACTTTATATATTAATAATAATCTAGAAAAATTTTTATTTATATATCTCAGTTAAAAGAAACATTGCATTTTAAAGTTTAATTTAATTTTTTTATTTGTAATTTTTTTATTTTTGTTAGTATCGCAAGAAGTCTAATAAATAAAATAACAGTTTCATAACCCCAATAAATTTCAACACCAATATAAAGTTTCATGTTATTTTGCTTATCTAACATTTTTCTATGTTCTTTATAATATTTATCATTTTTAAATTTAATAATTTTTCAATTATCATTTTCATTACCACGCCATATTACTACATATCATTTATTATCAACTATATTAAATGGTTTTTCTTTTGGTGTTATTCATTCTAATTTATTGTCGTTTATAGTTTTGGATTTTTTTTCTTTTAATTTCGCTAATTTTTCTGATGTTAATTGGTTAGTATTGCAAGCAATTTAATTGCTACTTCCGCTAGTAATTAAACTAATCGTTTTTATAATACTTAGTATTTTTTTCATAATTTATATTATTTATGTATTTATAATTAACTTTGGTTTATCATCCCTTATTAATGAAATAAACGCTTTTCCATTAAAAGTTATGCTATTATCTTCATTAGGCTTCTTGTGATACCGGGTTTTCTTATTAAGAATATTTATATAAAATATAATTAAAAATAAAAAATATAAATTAGGCGGGTATAAAAATATGAAAAATGATGACGAAAAGCATCAAAACTAGCCCGACATTTTTTGCATAAATATTTTTGTTTTCCTTCGGGATTATGGCCATTTTTAACAAAATGATAAGATTTGCAATTAGGGCATTTAATACCTTTATCACTAAATTTTTGATCAATTTCATTTAAGCGTTTTTGTTTTTTGATTAATTCTGCTTCTTTTTTAACTTTTTCATAAAATTCTAAAAATTGATCATTTGTTAAACTATTTATTAATTCTGCAAGTGTTTTTTCCATCAATTATTTACCTTTCTTTATATTAAAAATATACCTAATTTTAGATATATTTTATAAATATCAAGAGTTTTCAACAAAATTAAAAAAGTTTACTGTTTAATAATTTAAGAGTATAATTATTATGTGGGGATGTTCTGGTTTCGACAGGAATGATCTACTAATATTGGCAGTAGTTTGGCAAACTATAATGCTACTAGGTTTGAAGAAATGCAAACAAAAAACAAACAGAAGAAAAATTTGAAATTCCTACTTTCTTGATGAATAATCAATTATCAGGGAGACCAATGTTAACAGCTTAATTCCTCGTTTTGTTAGAGGATTGCTAGCCGTAATAATGATTAATTGTAGGTTGTTAATTATTATCGTATCTCAAAATTTAATCTAATAGAAATTCTGATTGATAATGTTAGAATTTTGAAAAATCTTATTATCTAGTTATTTAATTAGTTGTCTAATCTTACTATTAAATAATGAAAAAAAGATGATTAGACTAAACTGTAGAAGGTATTAGAAAGTTATTTGTGGACGCGGGTTCAATTCCCGCCATCTCCACCATTTTTTATTTTTAAGAACTTTTGTTTATTAACAATAAAAAAATTACTCCTGAATTGTAAAATTAAATAGGACAGTTAAACAAATAAAAATATTGTGTTAAAATCCAAATTTAAAAAAGGAAAAATAACACAATGTATCAAAAAATCACAATATAAAAATTAATTTCAATTCAATAATATCAAAATTTTAATTATTCAATTAGAAAAACAGCTTATGAAATAAATCAAGATTGCGTTGCCAAAGTTGGGGAAAATAAAAAAAGTTTTCAGTATAATTAAGTTTGAAAAAAATTAGAAAGAAAACTATCCTATGAATATTATAACTAGAATCCAAGAGTTTTTAAACGAAAATAATAACTCTTTTATTGATTTAATTAATGAAATTAGCCCCAATATCACTATTACAGCACTATTATCCTATTTAAACAATGAAATTAGTTCTGAAGCTTGAATACTATTTAAAAATATTTTTGAATATATTGATAACTATATTTTTAATAAGGACTGACGCAAAGCGCGTTATATTCCAAAAGGATTTTATCAACGAACTTTGGTTTTTCGTAATGGTGAAGTTACTTTTAAACGACGAAAATATATCTTAAAACCATAATTTCAAGTGGCAAAAAAACCAAAAACGGTCTTTTTACTTGATATTCAATTAGGGATTGAAAGTTATCAGCGACTTGATTATGATTTTTCGTTAGAAATAATCAGCAAATTAGGCATAAATTTTAGTTATCAAGATATTTGTAATATGTATCGGAATGCTAACATAACAAAAAAAACAATTTTTAACCTTATTAAACGGTTTGATATTAAACATTTGTTAGAACTAATGCTAGATGAACCAGATACAAAACTAAAACATGATGGGGTTATTTATATTGAAACCGATGAAGCATATCGCAATGCCATTAGTTATCAAATCAAAAAACGATTAAAAATTAAGAAAAGAATCCGTTTAACCGTCTTTCATACTGGTTATAAAGATCCTAAAACAATACGAAAAACAATGCATAATGTCAAATTTCTAGTAACAATGACTAATGAAGTTAAAAAAATTAACTCTAAAAAATAATGACAAGGAATTAAAGAATTTATTAACTTGCCAAATTGTAAAGTTAAGTGCAACTAAATTATTTTTCTAACCAAATATTCGATTGGCGAAAGATAATTTAGTATTTTTCTTGGTCTTTGGTTTAAAGACAATATAAATTTATGAACTGCATTTTTAGTAGTATTTGAAAAATTAAATTTTTTAGGAAATTTTTCTCTAATTAAACCATTAGTATTTTCATTAGTACCTCTTTGTCAGGGTGAATATGCATTAGCAAAATAAATTTTCACATTTAAATTTTTTTCAAGTTGTTGTCAATTAGCAAATTCTTTACCACGATCAAATGTTATAGTCTTAACAAGATTATTTGGAAGAATTGATAAATAATGGCTAATATTTTCGTTAATAACTTTAGTAGTTCTATTTTCAACTAATATTGCTAAAGTAAATCTTGATGTTCTTTCAACTAAAGTTATTAAACATGATTTACTTTTACCTCGTGATGATACTACGGTATCACCTTCTCAATGACCAAGAGTTACGCGATTATTAACATTAGCATTTCGTTCTTTAATTGATTTACCATTAAATTTACCCCGATTTTCTTGATATTTTCGTTTCTTACCTTTTCTTCTTAAATTTTTATTAGTAACTTTTTCAAGTAATCCAGAATAAATTCAATTGTAAATTGTTTTAAAACTAATAATTCATTCTTTATGAAAATTTTTAATTCTGCCATAAATTTGTTCGGGTGATCAACCTAATAATAATTTTTGTTGTACATATTTTACTAATTCTCTATTTTTAAACTTATGAAAATAAATATGTGATTGTTTTCTATTTTCTGCTTTATTTTGTGCAATTAATGAAAAATAATGATTATTATCTTTATTTATATTAACTTCTCGAATAATAGTACTAATACTTCGATTAAGATTTTTAGCTATTTCACTAATTTTTATTTTAAACTTCAATTGATTATCAATATAAATTCTTTCATCTATGCCAAGATGTTTATATCCCATATAAAAACTCCTTGCTTTATTTTTTCTAAAATAAACTTAGCATCATAAAATTTTTATATGAGATTTTTTGCAATTTTATTTACTTGCACTTACAAGTATAATTCAGCATTGTTATAACTAATTGATGAACCATTGTCTGTTTGTCGCGTTGAAGTGATTAATAAAAATAAATTAATTTTGTCATTATTAGGAGCGTCAACAAAGACAGAATTGTTATAATCAATAGGAATGGCAAATTGTTTATTGAATTTGGTTATAAATTATTTTAAGAATGTATTTGCTTCTTCAATAGTGGTTACTCCTGCGAGAATTAATTCATTTTTCAATCGATCTTGTAGAGTGCCTCATAAACGTTCAATTCGTCCCTTTGCTTGGGGGAGTTGAAGTAGTTATAATTTCGACACCTAATTCATCACAGCATCGGCTGAATTGAGTAAAGGTGTCTTTTTCTTCGGTTTTATCACTACTTTTTTGGTATGTAAAGATTGTTCGTTTATCGGTATAAAATGTCATGAGAATTCCATAATTTCGTAAAATTTGATGTAAAACATTATAATAACCTTGTAATGTTTCTTGATAAGCAAAATATAATCCAACAACCGTATTTGTTGTATCATCAATTGCGCCATGTAAAAATCATTTTGGACCATTTGGTCCTAATCAATGATGTTCACTGGCATCAGCTTGTAATAGTTCGCCGAAACATTTTCGACTTTCTCTTAAAGGGTGGGTTTTATCTTTTTTCTTTATTTTTTGCTTTCGAGGTGTTTTAATTTGATTTAAGGACATTAATTTGTATAAAACTGAATATGAAATGTTTATTCCTTCATTTTCGATTAATTTTTCTTTGAAATGAGTAAAATTAAAGCCAATATATTTAGTTTTATATAAATTTATAATCTTTTCACAAATTTGTGGATTTGTTTTATTGTGAGCTATCCTTCCACGAGAATGGTGAGCAAATGATTGACTATTTTGTGGATCATAAAGTTTTATAAGTTGTTCAATGCGACGAATTGATAAGTGTAAAATATTTGCAGCTCTTTGCTTTGATATTTTATTGTTAATAATTTTTTCAATTGTTTTGTATTTATGTTGTTCTTTCATTGTTAGTTTTCTTTCCGTTGTTATCACCATTTTTAATTTTAAATGGTTGCGAAATTTTTGTTAGATAACTATTACGAAATTATCACAAGATAAGGACACCGTGCCGATGATTCTATTTACATTTTTTTGTTTTAAGTTATAATAAATAAGGTTATTTATATAATCAACTATGGCGGTTGTGGCGAAGAGGTTAACGCTCTGGATTGTGGCTCCGGCATTCGTGGGTTCAAGTCCCATCAACCGCCCCATTTTTAACTACAAGAGAAGTAGTTTTTTTATTTTTAGATTGATAATTTAAATAAATATATAGATTTATAATTTGCAATGATTATCATAGTATCGCAAGAAGTCTAATCTTAAAGCAAAGCTTTTTCTACGATTGCGATATTTTTCAGTAATAATTTTAAATTTTTTAAGGATAGCAAAAACATTTTCAATAACGATTCTCATTTGTGAAATTAGTTTATTATGCTGTTTTTGTTCGTTGTTTAAAGTTTTTTGCTTTGTTTTTTTATGCGGAATCAAAACATTCCGATGCATTTTTTGCAAGCCTTGATAACCTGTATCAACTATTACTTTGGTAGCTTTTAAAAGCGGTATTTTTGATTCTTTAAATAAACGAAAATCATCGGTTTTACCACAAGCAAAATTTTTTGCAATAATAGTTTTGCTTTCTTTTTCGAGGATTATTTGTGTTTTGATAGTATGCTTTTTCTTTTTTCCGGAATAGTATTTTTTTTGTCTTTTTTTGGGCGTTGGATGGCTGTTTCGGTTGCATCAATAATAATTGTTTTATCATTAAAATATTTATTTATTAATGTTTTTTGCCCAGCAAGTTGTTGAAAGTCAGGGTGTTTAATTAAAGTGTTTTCAATTCATTTGATATTACGATAATAATTACTCTCACTAAGGCCAAAACTTTTGCCAAGATTAAAATAAGTGCGGTATTCTCTTCAATATGATAAAGTCATTAATAAACGATTTTCTAATGATAATTTATTAGCTTTTCCGCCTTTTTTAAATTTTTTTAACTCGGCTTCTTTTAAAATATCTAACATTTTATTAAAAGTATTTTGTTTTATTCCTGTTAATCGTAATAATTCTTTATCATTAAGAAATTTAAAGT
Organism: Spiroplasma endosymbiont of Polydrusus pterygomalis; assembly: GCF_964030635.1. GTDB lineage: Bacteria > Bacillota_I > Bacilli_A > Mycoplasmatales > Mycoplasmataceae > Spiroplasma. Next base: position 9,841 of record NZ_OZ034909.1, read on the forward strand.
TATCCTTTTTCATATTTTTATACCTTCCTAATTTATATTTTTTATTTTTAATTATATTTTATAGAAATATTCTTAATAAGAAATAGACTGCACCCTGTTTAGTAAGTATTAATAAAAAGGTTTACAAACTTTCATTTATTATATATTTTTCTTTTTGGTTTGAATATCATTTATTTCATTTTTTAACATCATTAATATATTCATTATGAGATTTATAATTTTTATTATGGATTGTTCCTTTTTTAAGTAATGAATGAAAACTTTCAATAATAATGTTGTCTGCACAATGATAATTTTTACCCATTGAAATTATAATTTTGTTATCTAAACATTTACTATTATAATCTTTAGATGTATATTGATATCCGTGATCTGAATGAATTATTGTTTTATTTAGATCTTTTTTTATTTTTTTAATTTTATTAATTGCAGCATTTAAATTATCAATTACAAGTTTGTTATTATTAAATTTTGATCATTTTACATCAATAATTTCTTTAGTATATCCATCAATTATTGTTGATTGATAATGTTTTTTACCATTTCAAATTAAATAAGTTACATCAGTAAATAAAATTGAAAATCTTTCTTTAATATCATTAAAATTACGATTTACTAAATCAGGATATTTAATGATATTTTTATTTCTATTTTGTTTTATTAATATTTTTCTACGCATACGCTTTACATATTCAGCTTGAATATTATTTTCTTTCATAATTCGTAATACTTTCTTAGCATTATAAACAATGCCATAATCTTCTTTTAAATATTTGGTAATTCGACGATAACCAAATTGTTTTAAATTTTCTTCATAGACTTTTACAATATTTTTTAATGATTCGCTATCCTTACCATTACTTGAATAATTTTTATATTTATCTCAATAACTACGCTTTAAATTTGTTATATCAAGTAATAAATTTAGTGGATATTTATTAAGGTTTTCTTTGATAAAAAATACAATTTTTCTTTTATTTAATTGTAAAAGTCATGAAGCTTTTTTAGTAATTCATACCTAACTTTGTAATAGTTTAAATCTCTTTTTTCAAATGATTCTTTTGGACCTTTATTGGTGTTTAAAATTCCTTTCTTAAAATTTTAATACCATGAAGCAACAGTTTTTTTATTAATTGCATATTTTTTTGCAATAAAACTTATACTATTATTTTTAACCTCTTGTCCTATCATTTTTCGAAAATCTGCTGTATATTTATTAAATTTTTGTCCTTTTCTTGCCATATAAAAATGCACCTCCTTTAAAAGTTTAGCAAAGACTTTTTTTATTTACTTACTTTTTTGGGTGCAGTCTAGGGTGCATCTTTTTTACTCTTTTTTAGCTCATTATGCAAATCCTTTGCATAACGGAATTAGTCACGAATTACTAATTCATTTTGTAATTTCATCACTTTTTCAGCTCCTAAAACACGGTCAGCAATTGCTAAAGCAAAATTCATTATTGAACCAACTGATGCCCCCGTAATAATATGTCCGTCAGTAATAGCAGCCATTTCATCATTATAAATTGCTTTTGCCATTCCTTCCGTACATCCAGGATAACTTGTTGCTTCTTTGCCATCTAAAATTCCTAAATGTCCTAAAATTTGGGGTGCTGCACAAACAGCGGCAATTGTTTTTTGATCATTATTGGCTTTCAATAATCAATCTTTTAACATATCATTTTTGGCTAAATTATCAACTCCAATGCGACCACCTGGTAAAATAAACCCATCATAATTTTCATACTTAACATCTTCAATTAATTTATCAGCTTTAATTGTAACATGATGGGAAGATACAACTTCTAACGTTTTGATAATACTAATTAATTCCAAATTGATTCCTCCACGACGTAAAATATCTGTGGTAATAATTGTTTCACCTTCTTCGAAACCTGTTGCTAAAAACAATGCAAATTTCATAAATAACACCTCTTTTCTCTTGGTAATTATAATATAATTTTATATAATTGCTTTAATTTTGTAGAAAAATCTTGATATTTATAAAATATATCTAAAATTAGGTATATTTTTAATATAAAGAGAGGTAAATAATTGATGGAAAAAATACTTGCAGAATTAATAAATAGTTTAACAAATGATCAATTTTTAGAATTTTATGAAAAAGTTAAAAAAGAAGCAGAATTAATCAAAAAACAAAAACGCTTAAATGAAATTGATCAAAAATTTAGAGATAAAGGTATTAAATGCCCTAATTGCAAATCTTATCATTGTGTTAAAAATGGCCATAATCCCGAAGGAAAACAAAAATATTTATGCAAAAAATGTCGGGCTAGTTTTGATGCTTTTCGTCATCATTTTACTTATTGAAGTCATTTAAATTATGAACAATAGACTTCTTGCGATACCGGCTTTTCTTATTAAGAATATTTCTATAAAATATAATTAAAAATAAAAAATATAAATTAGGAGGGTATAAAACTATGAAAAAGGATAACTTTAAATTTCTTAATGATAAAGAATTATTACGATTAACAGGAATAAAACAAAATACTTTTAATAAAATGTTAGATATTTTAAAAGAAGCCGAGTTAAAAAAATTTAAAAAAGGCGGAAAAGCTAATAAATTATCATTAGAAAATCGTTTATTAATGACTTTATCATATTGAAGAGAATACCGCACTTATTTTAATCTTGGCAAAAGTTTTGGCCTTAGTGAGAGTAATTGTTATCGTAATATCAAATGAATTGAAAACACTTTAATTAAACACCCTGACTTTCAACAACTTGCTGGGCAAAAAACATTAATAAATAAATATTTTAATGATAAAACAATTATTATTGATGCAACCGAAACAGCCATCCAACGCCCAAAAAAAGACAAAAAAAATACTATTCCGGAAAAAAGAAAAAGCATACTATCAAAACACAAATAATCCTCGAAAAAGAAAGCAAAACTATTATTGCAACAAATTTTGCTTGTGGTAAAACCGATGATTTTCGTTTATTTAAAGAATCAAAAATACCACTTTTAAAAGCTACCAAAGTAATAGTTGATACAAGTTATCAAGGCTTGCAAAAAATGCATCGGAATGTTTTGATTCCGCATAAAAAAACAAAGCAAAAAACTTTAAACAACGAACAAAAACAGCATAATAAACTAATTTCACAAATGAGAATCGTTATTGAAAATGTTTTTGCTATCCTTAAAAAATTTAAAATTATTACTGAAAAATATCGCAATCGTAGAAAAAGATTTGCTTTAAGATTTAATTTAATTGCTTCAATCTATAATTTTCAATTGTTATTATAAATAACACAAGAAGTTGAATGAAAATTAACTTTAAATAATAAAATCATTTTTTGTTGTGCCAAAATAACGCATCGCTTATAAAGACTATAAGAATTAAATTAATAAGAAGTATAAATTCCTATTTGTATTTTTTCTTTATGAATTTAATCTGCAATGATTATCATAGTATCGCAAGAAGTCTAATGATATTGATTTATAGCAATTATCAATATCACATATTGTTTGTTGCTTATTAATTTCCATTACTTACTCCTTTCTTTGATATTAAGTTTTTTTATTTATTAGCCAAATTAATTAACTAAAACAGAGAAAGGACAACACCTTAAAATTGGAGAAAAAAAGGTACACTTTGTAAAGATTTCTAAGTTATTTAATAAATGTGTAACACAACTTTAAGTTAACGAAAAAGTTGTGATAAAAAGTTTTTATTTTAAGAATTTAAGATGCTGTTCTTTCTCTGAATTAATTAATAATTATAGCTTTACAAATAAAAAAACAACCCTTTTTATTTAACAAGAATTGTTTTTTGCCGGTTCATCGTACACAATTCCCAAATTAAAAAAAGTTTTGAGGTTCTTTCAAAAAAATTTGGGTAACCTTTATAAAATTATTCGCTTAAAGCTTATAATTTTTCCCAAGGATTTTGAAAAGCACGGCAAAAAATTTTTTAAACTTTAAGTAATTTTTTACAAACTTATGAAAATCACCGCGAGCCCAGATTAGCACAATAGACTTCTTGCGATACTAACAAAAATAAAAAAAATTACAAATAAAAAAATTAAATTAAACTTTAAAATAATCATTTTTAAAAATTTTAATTGCTTTTTAAGCATAAATAATCATGTACCGCAAGAAGTCTAATATAATCACAATAATAATTATATTTAAATAATTATCCTTTCTAAATATAGACTGCACCCAAAAAAGTAAGTAAAGAAAAAAAGTCTTTGCTATAGACTGCACCCTGTTTAGTAAGTATTAATAAAAAGGTTTACAAACTTTCATTTATTATATCTTTTTCTTTTTGGTTTGAATATCATTTATTTCATTTTTTAACATCATTAATATATTCATTATGAGATTTATAATTTTTATTATGGATTGTTCCTTTTTTAAGTAATGAATGAAAACTTTCAATAATAATGTTGTCTGCACAATGATAATTTTTACCCATTGAAATTATAATTTTGTTATCTAAACATTTACTATTATAATCTTTAGATGTATATTGATATCCGTGATCTGAATGAATTATTGTTTTATTTAGATCTTTTTTTATTTTTTTAATTTTATTAATTGCAGCATTTAAATTATCAATTACAAGTTTGTTATTATTAAATTTTGATCATTTTACATCAATAATTTCTTTAGTATATCCATCAAGTATTGTTGATTGATAATGTTTTTTACCATTTCAAATTAAATAAGTTACATCAGTAAATAAAATTGAAAATCTTTCTTTAATATCATTAAAATTACGATTTACTAAATCAGGATATTTAATTATATTTTTATTTCTATTTTGTTTTATTAATATTTTTCTACGCATACGCTTTACATATTCAGCTTGAATATTATTTTCTTTCATAATTCGTAATACTTTCTTAGCATTATAAACAATGCCATAATCTTCTTTTAAATATTTGGTAATTCGACGATAACCAAATTGTTTCAAATTTTCTTCATAGACTTTTACAATATTCTTTAATGATTCGCTATCCTTACCATTACTTGAATAATTTTTATATTTATCTCAATAACTACGCTTTAAATTTGTTACATCAAGTAATAAATTTAGTGGATATTTATTAAGGTTTTCTTTGATAAAAAATACAATTTTTCTTTTATTTAATTGTAAAAGTCATGAAGCTTTTTTAGTAATTCATACCTAACTTTGTAATAGTTTAAATCTCTTTTTTCAAATGATTCTTTTGGACCTTTATTGGTGTTTAAAATTCCTTTCTTAAAATTTTCATACCATGAAGCAACAGTTTTTTTATTAATTGCATATTTTTTTGCAATAAAACTTATACTATTATTTTTAACCTCTTGTCCTATCATTTTTCGAAAATCTGCTGTATATTTATTAAATTTTTGTCCTTTTCTTGCCATATAAAAATGCACCTCCTTTAAAAGTTTAGCAAAGACTTTTTTTCTTTACTTACTTTTTTTGGTGCAGTCTACTTGGTAGCGTGTAAAATGTTGGGGAAAAGTTTTCAGCATTAAGTTCTAATAATAATTATAAACTATTTTCTTTAAAAGAGTTTTAGTATTTGATAATGTAGAAGCGGTGAATATTGGTAAGTTATATTGTTTAACTTCTGGATTATTCATCTTTTTAAATATTCATCTTCAAGTAATTTGTTCATTTTTTACTTGAAGATTTTTAATTTCTGTTAGTTCTTGAAAGGGATTAATCCCATTATCTGTCAATTGTTTTAATAACATTACTTTGTAAATCGTTTTTTCATTAAATATTTTTGGTTTTGAACGAAACATTACTTTAATAATTCGAGCAATATAACTTTCAATGCGACAACCAATATTTTCTTGATATTCTCATTTTTGAATTGCTCCATAGTATGTTCTTAAATAATTAGATATTTCTTGTAACTTTCCTTTCGCTTCTTCGGTTTTAACAAGCTGATAAGCTCATTAAAGGTATTTTGTAACCTTGTTTCAGTTTAATTTTAGAATTGCTTTTATAATTTTATTAAATAAATAACGTTTATAATATCGTGGACCACGGAGACAATCTTTAATTTTTTTAATAACATGGAAACGATCAATGATAAATTCAACATTGATGTGTTTTTCAACCGTTGAAATATATTGTGCACCATCACCAAGCACAATAATTTTAGCTGTCTCGGGTGATTCATAATTTAAGTTAATAAATTCTTTAATTCCTTGTCAGTATTTTTTAGAGTTAATTTTTTTAACTTCATTAGTCATTGTTACTAGAAATTTGACATTATGCATTGTTTTTCGTATTGTTTTAGGATCTTTATAACCAGTATGAAAGACGGTTAAACGGATTCTTTTCTTAATTTTTAATCGTTTTTTGATTTGATAACTAATGGCATTGCGATATGCTTCATCGGTTTCAATATAAATAACCCCATCATGTTTTAGTTTTGTATCTGGTTCATCTAGCATTAGTTCTAACAAATGTTTAATATCAAACCGTTTAATAAGGTTAAAAATTGTTTTTTTTGTTATGTTAGCATTCCGATACATATTACAAATATCTTGATAACTAAAATTTATGCCTAATTTGCTGATTATTTCTAACGAAAAATCATAATCAAGTCGCTGATAACTTTCAATCCCTAATTGAATATCAAGTAAAAAGACCGTTTTTGGTTTTTTTGCCACTTGAAATTATGGTTTTAAGATATATTTTTGTCGTTTAAAAGTAACTTCACCATTACGAAAAACCAAAGTTCGTTGATAAAATCCTTTTGGAATATAACGCGCTTTGCGTCAGTCCTTATTAAAAATATAGTTATCAATATATTCAAAAATATTTTTAAATAGTATTCAAGCTTCAGAACTAATTTCATTGTTTAAATAGGATAATAGTGCTGTAATAGTGATATTGGGGCTAATTTCATTAATTAAATCAATAAAAGAGTTATTATTTTCGTTTAAAAACTCTTGGATTCTAGTTATAATATTCATAGGATAGTTTTCTTTCTAATTTTTTTCAAACTTAATTATAATGAAAACTTTTTTTATTTTCCCCAACTTTGGCAACGCAATCAATATACTTAAAAGTTCTTGTATATATATATATATATATATATAATGTCAATGGATCTTGATAAAAAGTTTCAAGATAAGAGAAGGGAAATTATACAAAATGAAAAAAATTTTAAGTTTATTAAGTGTATTAACAATTACCGGAACTGCAATTCCAAATGTCATTGCTGCTAGCACTTATCAAAAAATAGAAAATATAAATAATAAAAGACAAAAGCGAAGTAACAATGAAAATGATAAAATAAATAGAACAAAAATTGTCATTACAACAAATGGCGGAATTTCTACTAGTGGAATTATTTTAAATAATAAAGTATATTTTGGATCATTAGATTATAGTGTTTATGAATATGATCCTGTTACAGAACAACAAAAAATTGTTATTACAACAGGGTCACAAATTTGATCTTCAGGGGTGATTTTAAATAATAAAATATATATTGGTTCATATGATAATAATGTTTATGAATATGATCCAGTAATAAAACAACAAAAAGTTATTATTAAAACGAATGGTTGAATTGCTTCTTCTGGTGTAGTTTTCAACAATAAATTATATTTTGGTTCAGGAGATAAAAATGTTTATGAATATGATCCTGTTACAGAACAACAAAAAGTTGTTATTAAAACAAACGGTTCAATTAAATCTTCTGGTGTTGTATTAAATAATAAATTATATATTGGTTCACAAGATAAAAATGTTTATGAATATGATCCTGTTACAGAACAACAAAAAGTTGTTATTAAAACAGAAAAAGCGGAATTTTTTTGATCTTCAGGGGTGGTTTTAAATAATAAAATATATTTTGGTTCAGATGATCATAATGTTTATGAATATGATCCTGTTACAGAACAACAAAAAGTTGTTATTAAAACAAATAGTTGAATTGAATCTTCTGGGTTAGTTTTAAATAATAAAATATATTTTGGTTCATATGATAAAAATGTTTATGAATATGATCAAGTGACAGAAAAACAAAAAATTGTTATTAGAGCAAATGGAGAAATTTGATGTTCTGGCGTTGTTTTTAACAATAAAGTATATTTTGGATCATGAGATCATAATGTGTATGAATATGATCCAGTGACAGAAAAACAAAAAATTGCAATCACAACAAATGATAAAGTTGCTTCTTCAGGGGTGGTTTTAAATAATAAAATATATTTTGGGTCAGATGATAATAATGTTTATGAGTATGATCCTAATTACTATAATTTAGGACAAATTAATAATAATTTTGATAGTGTAATTTTAAATGAATTAAATTATTTAAATCCTGAATTAGATATTTCACAATTAGAAATTATTAACAAAACAAATAATTCAGCTATAGTAAAAGAAAAAAATAATACTAATAAATATTTTGCTAAAAATAATAAAATATATTATATAATTAATCAACAAAATAAAATTGTTAATTTAAATGAATTAATTAAAAAATCAGTATTTTTTAAATTTCGAGATGAGAATCACAATTTAAAATTTAAGAAAATAAATTATATTAATACTAATAATTTAAATTTTGGAAATATTGAAGCAAAAAGAAACGAAGATTTAAATTGGGGTGTTAATTATAAAAGTGTTTGTTTTACTATAAAAGAACGTAAAAACAATTCTTCAATTAAAAAAACAGTAATAATACCCAAATGTGAATATAATCAAAAATCAAAATTTATGTTTCAGATTATAAAAGGAATAAGTAAAGATGGAAAAGATAATTTACAAACTGGTTGAACTTTAAATATGGATAATGAAAATAAATTATGAGACTTTGTAAATATTAATTATAGAGATGAAACAACAACACATACTTTATCAAATAATTTTGATTTTTCAAATTTAAATAAACAAGAGCAAGAAATGATTTTATATCCATTTAATGAGCCAGAAGAAGAAATAGAACTTGCCCCCAATGAAAAAACAACAATTGTTTATTCAGTAAGAGAAAGTAAATATGAATCTACAATAAATTTAAAACAAAAAATTATAGGAACTATTAATGTTGAAATAATTAATGGTAGTGATAATAAAGAGCAAATTGTTACATTATCAATTAAAGAAGCAATGCAGATTTTACAAAAATATAGTTTATTACCAGATGAAATTATTATTAATGAAGATAATAGTATAACTTTTAATGGAAAAGCAATTTTATCTTTAATAAGAGATGGAAAACCTAAACTAATTTTAAATACAGAAATAATATAAATATGAAAAAAATACTAAGTATTTTGAGCGCAATTAGTTTAATTGGAACAAGTACAGCCATTTAGTTGCTTGTAATAAATCACAATATAACGAAAAAGAATTAAAAATATGAAAAGAAAACTTTAATTTTGTCGAAAACTCTTGATAAAATAAAAAAAATCATCAATATGACAATTTGAAAACGAATTTGATGGAAGATTATTATTGTTCTTTAACTTTTTTAGATGTTAAAATATAATACCGTTGCTTGTTGGTTTGGTGTTAAACCTGGATAGGTTACAATAAGTTGGACCATATTTATGTGGACTTTCAAATAAAATATAATTATGAAGAAAGTAGGAATATAAAAATGGGAAGAAATTCATACACCGATGAATTTAAAAAACAAATTGTTTTACTTTATCAAAATGGTAAAACCATTCTTGAAATTTTTAAGGAATATGGGATGTCAAAATCAGCCGTATATCAGTGAATTGAAAAATTAAATAATTCTGGATCTTTTAAAACAAAAGATAACCGCACTGTTGAAGAAAATGAACTGATTGCCTTGCGGAAAGAATTAATCCAATTACGAATGGAAAACGACATTTTAAAGCAAGCGGCACTGATAATCGGCAAAAAATAGAAATTATTAACAATGATAAAGAAAAATATTCCGTGCGAAAAATGGGTCAAATATTAAAGATAGCAAAATCAACATATTACTATCAAATTAATAAATACGCTACGGTTGATGTTAATAATTATGAACAAGAAGTTATCAGCGCATTTAATGCTAGTCGCAAAATTTATGGAGATCGTAAAATTAAAGCTATTTTAACCAGAAAAGATATTATCTTATCGCGAAGAAAAATTCGCCAAATTATGATTAAAAATCAGTTAGTATCTAAATACACCAAATTAAAATATCGTAATCATAAGTCAATGGTTAATAACAACGAAATTAGCAACGTTTTAAACCGTGAATTTAATAATAAACAACCAAATAAAGTTGTTGTTAGTGATTTAACATATGTTCAAGTTGGTGCTAAATGACATTATATTTGTTTATTAATTGACTTGTTTAATCGTGAAATAATTGGCTATAGTGCCGGGACAAACAAAACAGCCCAACTAGAACAAAAAGCCTTTTATTCAATTACAAGACCATTAAATCAAATTACGTTATTTCATACTGACCGGGGTAATGAATTTAAAAATAAAATCATTGATAATATCTTAAATACCTTTAACATCAAACGATCATTAAGCAATAAAGGCTGTCCTTATGATAATGCTGTGGCTGAAACAACTTATAAAAGTTTTAAAACAGAATTTATCAAGGGACAAAAATTTATAAATTTAACCCAATTAACACAATTAAAATATAAATTATTTGATTTTGTGCATTGATATAACAATATTAGAATTCATGGTCGTTTAAATTATTTAACACCTGTTGAATTTAGAAAACAACAGTCCATATAAAAAGTGTCCTAAAAAGGGTTGCCAATCCATATTTATTATTATTAAGATATTAAACTTTTTCCGTCATATGGTTAAAGGATTTTAAAAGAATATAGTATTATATTCTTTTAATTTTGTAGAAAACTCTTGATAAAATAGAAAAAATCATCAATATGACAATTTGAAAACGAATTTGATGGAAGATTATTATTGTTCTTTAACTTTTTTAGATGTTAAAATATAATACCGTTGCTTGTTGGTTTGGTGTTAAACCTTTGTGTTGGTATTTTCATTTTCAGAGATTTAAATAATTTTGAATGTTAGTAAAACCTAAACCACGATAATGAACCAAGGCTTCTTTAAGGCTTGCTTGTAATTTACTAATTTTATTTAATTTTCGATAACTGGCATCAGGATTTGTTCTAGTTTTAGTGGCATATAAAGTCGAACTTGTTTGTTTTGCTACTAATAAATATAATGGTTGCATATCAGAAATAATAATGGAATTTTTGTTAATTAATTTTGTATTCATATTTTTAATAATTCACTGTTTTTGTAATCGTTTGGTATTAGTGGATTGAACAAAAATATTATTATTAGTATCAACCGCCATTTGAATACAACATTTAGTGTTAGTGGAAAATGGATCAAGATGAGTTTTTCGTTTATCAAATTTATCTTTAAAATTACCTTTATGGATTTCTTTAATAAATGTTTCATCGATTTGTATTTGGCCATTTAATTTTTTAAATTTTAATTGAGTATTTTCTAATTGTTTTGATTGCATTAATTTTTGGCGATTATATCAAGCTGTTTTGGGTGTTGTTTTAATAAAACGGGAAATTACTTTACTAGATTGTCCTAACAATGAAATTTGAATTAATAAATTTCATTGTTCATAATTTAAATGACTTCAATAAGTAAAATGATGACGAAAAGCATCAAAACTAGCCCGACATTTTTTGCATAAATATTTTTGTTTTCCTTCGGGATTATGGCCATTTTTAAAACAATGATAAGATTTGCAATTAGGGCATTTAATACCTTTATCTCTAAATTTTTGATCAATTTCATTTAAGCGTTTTTGTTTTTTGATTAATTCTGCTTATTTTTTAACTTTTTCATAAAATTCTAAAAATTGATCATTTGTTAAACTATTTATTAATTCTGCAAGTATTTTTTCCATCAATTATTTAACTCTCTTTATATTAAAAATATACCTAATTTTAGATATATTTTATAAATATCAAGATTTTTCTACAAAATTAAAACAAAATATTCAATAAAATGTCCCAAATATACTTGGTAGCGTGTAAAATGATGACGAAAAGTTTTCAGCATTAAGTTCTAATAATAATTATAAACTGTTTTCTTTAAAAGAGTTTTAGTATTTGATAATGTAGAAGCGGTGAATATTGGTAAGTTATATTGTTTAACTTCTGGATTATTCATCTTTTTAAATATTAATCTTCAAGTAATTTGTTCATTTTTTATTTGAAGATTTTTAATTTCTGTTAGTTCTTGAAAGGGATTAATCCCATTAGCTGTCAATTGTTTTAATAACATTACTTTGTAAATCGTTTTTTCATTAAATATTTTTGGTTTTGAACGAAACATTACTTTAATAATTCGAGCAATATAACTTTCAATGCGACAACCAATATTTTCTTGATATTCTCATTTTTGAATTGCTCCATAGTATGTTCTTAAATAATTAGATATTTCTTGTAACTTTCCTTTCGCTTCTTCGGTTTTAACAAGCTGATAAGCTCATTCAAGGTATTTTGTAACCTTGTTTCAGTTTAATTTTAGAATTGCTTTTCTAATTTTATTAAATAAATAACGTTTATAATATCGTGGACCACGGAGACAATCTTTAATTTTTTTAATAATGTATTATGTAAATTCAAGCAGCAAATTCTGTCTCTTGTTAGTATGATAATAACATCATTTAAAATAAATGCAACTATTTTTTTAAAAAAAATAAAATATTTGTAATTTTAGTCTATTTTAAGCATATTTAAGCACACTGAAAAATAATTTATTAAATTTTTAAAATAAAATTATCTAAAATTATTTAAAAATACTTCTTTAGATGTTCTTCAATTCAAACAAGGCCTTAATTTTTCATTCATAACATTAACTACTCAATCTATTTCTTGTTGAGTAACATTATTAAAATCCGTTCCCTTAATATACCGTTTTCTAAATTCACGGTTCATTCTTTCAATTAATGGTTTTTGTTTTGGTGAACCCGGATCACAAAAATAAATATTAGAACCAGTAATATTTTCTATTTCTTCAAACTTACTAAATTCTTTTCCTCTATCAGTTATTATTCCTTTAATTTTTCCAACCAAACCATTAATTTTAACTAATTCTTCAAGTTTTTCTAAAACCTCATTAGCAGTATGTTCTCCTAATTTAATTGCAAAATAATTTTTACTATTTTGTTCAACTAATACCAAACAACTAGATTGATGGTCTTTTCCAACTACGGTATCCATTTCAAAAAAACCAACATTAGATTTTTTATTTTCAATATCTCATATTGATTTGAATTTATCATCTAATTTTCCGCGATTATCAGGTCTTTTCTTTGTTATATTTTTTCTGCCACCATTTAATAAATTTTTCTTTAACAAACCCAAAAGACCTAAATAAATTCATTTATAAAAAGTTTTAAGACAGGAAGGAAATTTGACACCAAACTTTATTAAAAATCGATGAATAATTTCCGCTGGCGAATCACCAAAAATATTAAATCGTAAATTTAAAAATTCTTGCTGCTCTTCTGTAAATGTAGGTAGTTTTTTAATAGACCTTTTTCGCTTTTGTTTATAATCTTTTTGTGCTTCAACTGGCATATAATCTTCTACCTTTTTAAATCGCTTTATTTCTCTTTTAACAGTATTAATTCCACGATTCATTTGCCGTGCTATTTCTGATAAATTAATTGAATCATTTTTCTTTTTACAAATATCAGAAAATAATAAATCTTTAAATAAATTTCGTTCATCAAATTTTACATGTGTATATTTTTGCATTTTTCTGTCTCCAATTCTTTTTAAAATATTTATAACATTAAATTAAAAATTATTGACAATTATTTTTATAAGTATATAATCTAAGTGATAAACAGTAAGTAAATTCTGTCTCTTAAAGCTGTTTATAAAAAATAAAGTAATTAAGTTTACTGCAATGTTTCTTTTAACTGAGATATATAAATAAAAATTTTTCTAGATTATTATTAATATATAAAATTAGGAGAAACATTGCGGTAATTAAGTTTACTTTTTTTTATTTTGATGTAAAATATAAATGATAAAAAAAGAACCGCGATGGTTCTTTGTTATATTTTCAGATATAGTTTACTCTTTTATTTAATCATATTTATTAAATAATAGCAATTTTAGTATGGAAAAAGGAGTAAAAATGAAAGAATTTAATCCAAAAACAGTAAGTTTACGAACATTTTATCGTAAAATAGAGCAGTTTTGACGTGATAAATCACCTAATATCCCCTATACTTTAAATGATTTAACCAATAAATTAAATCTTTCTCGCAAGTGAAGATATGATAGTTACGCGAGCGAGAAGATAGTTCCTTTACTTGAAAAACAAGTTGATAAAATAGAAAGTGAACTTATTAAACAAATGGTTAAAACGCCAGAAGGTACTAGGTTATATTGACAGCGTGCATTTAATTATAAATATTCACTACAAGAAAAAGAACTTGAAAAAGAATTAAACTTAAATAATCAACAACCAATAATTGTTAATTTACAAACGGATATTAGAGATATTAAAAAAGAAACTGAAAATAATGCTTAATCATTTTACTTATTTATTAGAAACTCCTTATTGGTTATTACAAAATAGTAATATTGGTAATAAATATCCATTTGTTAAGAAATATGAATTAGTTAATGAAATTAATCAAATTGGGACACGATATAGTGGTAAGACTATATCAAATATTAAAATGTTTGGTGAATTATTAAAAATTAGTTTATTAATTAAAGAACCAATTTGTATAATTGCTAGTATGTATTGGAGTAAAGATTTAAAAGATAGTGTATTTCAAAATATATGAAATATGTTAGATGAAAATAATATACCTTATAGTATTAATTTATCAAATTTTACTTTTACTTTATCAAATGGTAGCAAAATATATTGTAAAGGTTTACATTCACCAAGTCGAAAAGAAAAATTAAAAGCCTTTGCTGATTTGAATAAGTATAAATTAGTAATTGATTGAAGAGAAGAATGTGACCAATTTCAACAAAAAGATTTAAGTGATTTAGAGTTTGCTATTCGTGGTTATCAAAATAAAATAACAATTAATACGTGTAATCCTGAAAGTTTAAAAAGATATATTGTTGGTTATTGTAATGAATTATTATCTTTTAATGAAGAAATAATGCGTAGTAAATATGAACAAATTAAATATATTGAAAAATGAAATATGAAAATTATTATTCATTATTCTAGTTGAAGACTTAATTATAAATTACCACAAGATAAAGTTAATGAACAATTAAGATTAGAACAATTAGATATTGAAAGAGCAAGAGTATGGAGTTGAGGATTGCCCGGTAATACTAGTGGTTCAATTTTTGCAAGATATATTGATATTATGCAAGCAACAGATATTATTCAACCAACGAAATTATTAGGTGGTGTTGATATTGCTAACGCGACCAGTCCTAAGGGACATACTACTGCCGCTAGTTTTTGACTATATAATTCATTTGATAAAAAAGCTTATAAAGCTTCTGAGTATACGCATTCAAATGCTACACAGCAATTTAAAACAGAATTAGAACAAGTAAAAGATATTTTAGAGTTTTATAACAATCAATTAAATCAATATTTTAATTTAATACAACAAGGTATATCAATAAATGTTGATGATAGTGCATATTCAACATTACAAAGTTTAAATAGAGAAAAATATAATTATACTTTTGGGCAATATATGACATTTAAACCAGCACAAAAACAGAAATTTAAAATAAGACATCGGATTGAAGCATTTACAATGTTAATAAATACAAACCAATTAAAATGATTATGAGAAAAATGTCCTGTAAGTAAAACCCAATATGAATTAATTCAATGAGAAGATAAACCAGATGCCAGAGAAGAACGAATGTTAGACTTATATGATGATACATTTGATAGTGATTTTTATGCTTTACATTTTGAATTAATACCAATGGTTAAACATAATAATTCAGCAGATTATAAATTATGACAACAAAGGGAGTGAATAACTTAATGAAAAAAGATATTTATGTAATCCATTATGAACGTGTAATAAATGCAAAAAGACCTTATATGTCTGTTTGTGGACAAGTTAAAAAAAGACTTTGTCAAGAATTAAAAAAAGATAATATCGCAATATGTAAATTAAATTTATATAACGAATATATTAAAAAATATCAAAAAGTTAAAGTATGTGTTCAAGTTTTAGCAAATGAGCCAAATTTATTAACAGTAAATATTATTAATTATGCACTTATCTTAAAATTAAAGGAGCAAAATAACCATGAATAATACTTTCCCTAGTTTACCAAACTTAAATGATATTAATAGTGTTTTAAAATTTTATAATTATGATTGAACAATTAATTTAGCAAATATTATTGCTCGTCATCAAATGCGCTTAATAAACGGTAAAGATATTTTATTTAAGTCTCATCGTAAAGACATTTTAGAAAAATTAAATTGATGATATGAAAATTATAAAATAAAAGAGAAATTAGATAAAAATGAATTAACAGCAAGTTTAATGGGTAAAACTATTTTCGGTTTATTAGAAACTAGTGATGGAAATATTGATTTATGAATTAACCCTTTTAACTTTACATCTCGTGTAAGTAAAATAAATGAAATTGAACAAGGAGCTGATATTTGATTAAATTATCATCAATCAGACAGTGGTTTTATTTTAAATTTAATTTGTACCAAAGATAAAATAGTTATTAAAGGTTGACCAAAAAATAACGAGGTAGTTGTTGGACAAAGTAAAACACAAATTAAAGATGATGTTAGACCTATTTTAGTTCAAGAATTTAAAAATAAATTAGGTATAGTACCTTTTTGAGAAATGATTAATGAACCTAATCCGTTGTTCTTATCAACTTCAACTACATTAAATCCATGACCTACGATGGCAAATTGTTATAAATTACAATTTGATTTAGAAGATAGTTTTAATATTAAATCAAAAGAACGATGAGCTAATCGTACGCACTGATATGGGGTATTAGATGATGGTTTAATGAATGCTTACAATATGGGAAATAAAAAAGCATTACAAGATGTATTTGATGATATTTTTATTCAATCAGGTCAAACGGCAGCAGATGGGACATCATCACAATCTTTACAAGTAGTACAAGGTGCACCAACATTAGAAACATATACCGAAGATCAAAAATCAATTATTGAGCAAGTATATTTAGCATGTCATTTTTCTAGTCCTTTTGGTGATAAATCAGATAATGACCAGAATAAAACACAGTCATTATTAACTAAAACAAAAGACTTAGAAAAACAAGCATATTTACAAGCATATCGTAAGCAATATTATACTAAGATGTTTGATACTGTTTTAAAATATTATGGTTTATGAGATGGTATTGGTGAACGGCCTTATGGTTTTGATTTTATTATTGCTAGTTTAGTTGACCAAATGCGACAAAATGAATTAATTACTGCTAGATTAGATAATGGCACAATGGAACCAATAAGAGCTATAACTGAATATGACAATATTGATGAATTAGAAGCAACAAAATATTTTGAGAAAGTAGAAGCATGACAAGATAAAATGCAAGCCAAAGAAATCGAACATAATAATAAATTACTAGAATATGATGAAACTGGTAATAATCAAAACGCCTTACAAGGTAGAACGGAAATAAAGGAGAATTAAAAAATGAGTAGAATTAACCCCGGGGTTATCGAAGAACTAAGAAGACAAGCCCACGATACTTTAATAGATATAAGAGAAAATATAAAAGATAATAGACATTGAATGGTATTTCCTTTTAATGTTTATAGTTCATATATTCCTGATACTGAAACAGGTTGAAAACCTAATAACGCAAAGCCTAGTGATTATGGTAGTTATTCAAGAATATTTGATAATATGGAAAGTACGATTGCTCAATGACAAGATAGTTTAAAAATAGTTCAAAAACATAAAGGTGAAGAAATTAATATCTTAACAATTGATGATTTTAGTAAACAATCAATTAATTCAACTATATGAGCAAATAATGAAACACCTTTCGCTATAAAATTAAAAGATGAAAATAATAATGTTTATTGAAAATTAATTGATGGTGAAAACATTTATGATATTAATAGAATGTTAGCATACTTAAAGCAATATAAATTAAGTTATTTTATTAATAATGATAATAAAGCCGATAATTTTTATACAAAAGATGTTAAGGTTGGTAAATATTGAGATGCTTATATGATTGATGATAGAAGTTCAATTCAATTTGGAGAAGCTAAATTTGAACAAGTATTTACCCAACAATCAACTGAAAGACAATATACTTTATTAATTTTAGATGAAGATGCAAGTAAATTAAATATTAATGATTATTATAATTTTTATACGGTTTTTAATGACCATGGATTAAATATTGGTGGTGGTAATATAAATATTGCGCCCCAAGATAGACAATGATTATATCCATCAAATGTTATTAATTATTATTCACCATGAGATGGTAGTTTTTTATGACAAGAAATTACCTTTTCAAGTATTAATGACAAAATTAGTAATAGTGGTTTATCAGTACGACAATTTATTCAAACAAGTGCCCCGGGCGAGGGTTGTTGTTTTCCTAAAATAACTTATGATGAGAAAACAAATAAAGGTATTGTTGAATTAGATGATATGTTATTAAAAGACCCCGGTGTTAGAGCAATGGCAGTTAAATTTTATGGTAATCCGATCTTTTTTGATATGCCCGTTATTGGCCGGCCAATTATTAAAGGTCAATTTAATCCAAAAGTAATGAATTCACGAGATTTATTAATGTATAACATGTATCCGTGTCCGCCTGATAAAGTAAATACTTATGCATCACCAGAAGTAAGTTGATATAACATTCAAGGGATTCAACCAACAATGATAACCGGTTATGAAAATTGAAAAAAAGATATGGAAAGTAGATATGATTTTTGAAAGCAAAAAAATAGTGAGGGTATTGTTATAACTGACCAAGAAAGTTCGACAGCTACCAATCCTACTGTTGGAAAAACAATTAAAGAAGAAAATAATGACTCTAAATTTTATTGGTCTAAAAATTGAAAAATAATGCCACCAAGTCAAATAAAAGTAAATAGTGGTGACGTTAATAATATTATTAGTACCCAAGCATCATCATATTTTAGAAGAAAAGATGAATTTGGTAATACTGTTGGTAGTGTTCAAATTGAATACAATAAAATGGGTTCATGTAATGTTTGAGATATTTTAAATATGAATAATTTTATTAATCGCCAAATAACAGTATTACCTTTAAACTATACTCAAAAGTTAGTTTTTAATCCTTTTACGATACCAGGCGGAGTTGGTAAATTCTTAAACTTTATTTCGTTTGGTATTCCTTGGGGCTGAGTTATTAATCAAGATGAAAAAACTTGACCTAATTTTCAATGACTTAATGGCTTTATGAGTGCTAATATTTATAGTTTTTATAATGATGCTTTTTGGTCTGAAAACTCAAAAGGTAAATGTTATTTACCTTTTGAAATATTTAGAGAACAAGGCAATGATAAAGTTGGTGCTATTTTTGGAGCAAATGCCACTAGCTTCGGATTTACTACTTTATTAACTGATAAAATACAAGGTACTGTTTTAACTAAGGGTGGTAAACCAACAAATAATATAGTTTATTCAACATATAATCTAAAACAATTAAATCAAAAAACTAACCGAATTTATTTAATTAATGAACTTACAACAGCAGTAGATGCTCAAACACCAGTTAGTGACGGTGAAGAAGATAATGATTGTGAATTCTTACAAACACCTGATGGGACAAATTGTAGTTATATAATTGATATGTTTTCAATCCAAGCATTATATAAAGGTAATTTTGAAATTATCTTTTATGCTGATAATCCTTATACCAATAATGAAGAAGATTATTTAAGATTATCAGTATGAAGTTTTCGTGGTAAAACAAAAAGTACATTAAATAATTATTTACGTGACATGACAACTAATTATAAAACTAGTTTTTTATTACCACATGATTATGAAATACCAACATTTAATTATCCACAGTATGTTCTGCCACCCTCTACTGAAGAACCACCAGGAAATAGTAATTGAAAATTAATATTAAATTATTATTCTGAATTTTCAGATTTATCATTAAACAAAATCAATATTAATAATATGTGATATATTGCTAGTATAAAAAAAGATGATAATACTTATTATCTTAAAAAATTTAAAAATGATCATAAAAATATTACGGGCAATCATTGAAATAATGCGATTGCAATTAATCATGAATGATTTAATGTTCCAGCTTTTTATAAATGGAAATTAAAAACAGAACCAATTTGATTACCTAAAATTAATAATATTACAGGTAAAATTATTGATTGAAAAAATTAAAAGGAATGTAGTTATTTAATTAAATAGCTTTCATTCCCTTTATTTTTTTTGAAATTTGTTGTTAATAAAAAAGTTTAAGTTCTATAAAATTGTATTTTACAAAACCTTATTATTCAATAAGGTTTTGTAGTTTATCAGTTATTTTTTACAAAATTAAATAAAATAATCAAATAAAAAAATAAAATTAGATAATATTAATTAGTTCAAAAAAATAATTCACCAGTGTTTTTATTAATTTTAGGTAATCAAATTGGTTCTGTTTTTAATTTCCATTTATAAAAAGCTGGAACATTAAATCATTCATGATTAATTGCAATCGCATTATTTCAATGATTGCCCGTAATATTTTTATGATCATTTTTAAATTTTTTAAGATAATAAGTATTATCATCTTTTTTTATACTAGCAATATATCACATATTATTAATATTGATTTTGTTTAATGATAAATCTGAAAATTCAGAATAATAATTTAATATTAATTTTCAATTACTATTTCCTGGTGGTTCTTCATGTTTTATTTTAGGTTCTTTTGGTTCGTTATTTTTACTATTTCCATTATTATCCGATTTATCACAAGCCACTAAACTTGTTGTACTTGTTCCCATTAAACTGATTGTTACTAAAAAACTTAATATCTTTTTCATTTTTAACAAAAATATATTTTTCTTTTACAGTTTATTAATTTAATTAAATCTTTCTTCAGCAGTTAAATCTATAGTAATAGTATTTAAAAAATCTAATCTTTTTATTTTAATTTTAAGATTTTCATTTTCTTGTTCTTGTTTTTTAATTTGATTATTTTTTTCTTCATAGGAGTTTAAAAAATTAAATCTTTCTTCAAGTATTTTATTTACAAGTTCTTTTTTATCTAATAAATATAATTTAGCATTATCTTCTAATTTTTTAATTTCTTCTGTTTTAAGTTTTAATTCATTTTCAAATTTTACTTTTTCTTGTAAAATGATATCAATTTCAGATTTTAAAACTTGTTTATCTTTTTCTAGTTGTTTATTTTCATTTTCAATTTCATTGATTTTAATTTTAGTTTCATTAATTAATTTTTCATTTTCAGATTTTAAATTTATATAATTTTGTTTACTTTCTATCAAAATTTCTTTTAAATCACTATATTTTTCAATTTGATCTTCTAATTTTTTTATTTTATTTGCATATTCAATAACTTTGTCAATATATTTTCCGTTAATAATAGTAAGTTCGTTTATTTTTTGTTTATTATCTTCTGTTTTTTCAAAAACTTTATTAAGTTTTATATTTTTAATTTCCAAGTCTTTTTCTGATTTTGTTTTATTTTTAAGAAGATCATTTAATTTATTTTGAATATCTTTTTTAGATTTTTTAAAATTTTCTAATTCTTGTTCTAACTTAATTTTATTTTGTTTAAAATCAAATAATTCTTTATTTTTACTATTTAATTGATTTTTTAAATCTTTTATTTGTAAATTTAAATCAATTATTTCATTTTTATTATTTTTAATTAAACTATCGTTTTTTAACTTTAATTCTTCTAATTCTTGTTCTAACTTAATTTTATTTTGTTTAAAATCAAATAATTCTTTATTTTTACTATTTAATTGATTTTTTAAATCTTTTATTTGTAAATTTAAATCAATTATTTCATTTTTATTATTTTTAATTAAACTATCGTTTTTTAACTTTAATTCTTCTAATTCTTGTTCTAACTTAATTTTATTTTGTTTAAAATCAAATAATTCTTTATTTTTACTATTTAATTGATTTTTTAAATCTTTTATTTGTAAATTTAAATCAATTATTTCATTTTTATTATTTTTAATTAAACTATCGTTTTTTAACTTTAATTCTTCTAATTCTGTTTTAAGTTGATTAATTTGAATTTCTTTTTTATTTATTATATATTTTAAATTTTTATTTAAATCTTTATATATATAAACCCCTGAATTTAAAAGAGTTGTTCCAAAATAAATATTATCATTATTATCTACAGTTATTGATCTTGATGCGGGTGTTGCTATTTTTGTTATTTTATTTTTTTCTTGATTAAATACAAAAATACCCTTTCTATCATCTTCTTCTCATATTGAAAAATACATTTTATTATTTAAATCAACTGAAATTGATATAACATGTCCATCACAAATAATATGTTTAATAATCTTGAAATCTTTTAATATATAAATATTATTTGTACCGCCAATATAAACACAGTTATCTTTATCATTAAATCAGATAAATCCTACATATTGTGCAGGAATATCAAGAGCCACAGGATTTGTTTCTCCTTTCTTAAAAACATATATTTTTTCGTTAGCTCACAAACCAAAATACAAATTATCATCTTTATCAATTGCTAATGCAACAATATTTATACTAATATTATTATATTTTGTTAAATTATTATTTTCTCATTTAAATAACCCTCTTTGTCATATTGCAAAATGACATACATTATTGCTATCAATGGTTATTCATCTAACATCTCCTTCAGTTCCGTTTATTTTTGTTGCAATTTTTTCATTTGATTTTAATAAATAAACTCCTTGTTGTGTAGCAAAATATACGTCATTATTTTTATTAAAAGTAATTGATCAAACACTTGCGTTTGGTATTCCATCAATTTTTGTTAACTTACTTTCCTTTAAATTATAAATAAACGCCCCTAAACTTACACATCCTAAGTAAAGCTCATTATAATTTTTTTCATTAAAAACTACAAAGTAAATATTATAACCTAATAATTTTTCTATTTTCTCAATATTTAAATCGTCATTAATACTTCTTTTATTTTTTAAATAATTAATTTTACTATTTAATTTTTCTTCTTTTTGATAAGGACTAGCGGCAATTGTTGTTGGTACAGCACTTCCTCCAATTGTTAACACACTTAATAAACTAAGTAATTTTTTCATACTTGTTTTTCTCCTTTTATTAATCTTGAAACTTTTTATCAAGATCTACTCCCAGTATATATATATATATATATATACAAGCAAAATTAGTAATTATTTTAAAAACTTTTATCTTGTTAAAAAGCTATTATTACGAGTTTTAAGACCTAAAATAGTAATAAAATATATTAAGTTTAGTATTTTATGTATAAAAAGTATTGTATTAGTAAAATAATAGTATATAATGAAGGCATAGGTTTAATCTTTTTCCGTAAAAAAGAGTTACGCTGACTTGTTAATCGGACAAGGATAAAAAAAGAGGAGTTTATAAAATGGCACTTACAAAAGAACAATTAATCGAACAAGGTTTAAGTGAAGAAATTGCAGAAAATATCTTAAATCAGTTTAATAATGAAGCAAAACAAATTAGAGAAAGTGTGCAAAAACGCGAAGATGTTATATCAAAAGAAGACTTTATTAAATTATATAATGAATTAGATGAATTAAAAGCCTTTAAAGATGTTCCATCTACTAAAATTGAAGATATTAAAACTAATTTAGAAAAAGTTAGTGGCAATTCTTTATCTGAAAAAATGCAAACTTTAAAAGAATTAAAACCTGATTTGTTTGTGCAAGAACAACCATCAGTTTCACCAACTAATTTTATTAAAGATATGATTGAAAATTCGGTTGAAAATAAAAATGATGAAATTGAAACTATTAAAGAAAAAGGAGCATATACTCCAGAAGAAATTAAGAAATTAACTGATTATACACTTAAAAACCTTAGATAATAAGGGAGTGAAATATTATGGCAACAATTAATTTGCCGCAAGTACATTTTACATTACAAGGTAATACAACAGGTCAAAAAGCCTATGTTGATATGGTTAACGCTATGCTAAGAGGACCATTAATGAATGAGCATGCAAGTATTATGCAATATGCAACTGCAACAGCAGAACAAGTTGCTTGATTACCTAATGCAGGACAAGCGTTATATAATTTAACTCATCGTGTGGTATGACAAGATGATTATGCGTTACCAAATGGTGGGGCAACTCAAACTATGGGATTAACAAGAATTCCGGTGCCTATTAATAAAAGATTTAATTTAAAATTAATGAATGAAGCATTTGATTTAGCAATGATAGAACAAAATATTAAAAATGGTATTATTGCTGATGCTATTGCTAGTGTTGTACAGAATAAATTTGTTAATTTAGAATGTGAATTAATTCAGGGGATTTATGATTATTGTTTAGCAGATGGTCAATATGAAGTAATTCCATTTCGTGGTTATACAGCAGATAATGCTGATGATGCAAATAAAGCATTCTTTACATTAAATGAAACTTTGATTGAATTAACAAATCAAATTAGTAATTTATATTTTGGTTTACCAACCGATAAAATGTTTATGGTTTTAGGACGAAGATCCTATTTAGGATTAACACCTGCTTATTTAAAAGTAATTGGTTCACAAGCTCAATTAAAAGCAATGGTTAACGGTGAATTATATGAAAATACCGCAATGGGTATTCCGGTATCAAAAAGTTTTCATTTAGAAAAAACATATACAAAAGGACAAGTTAACCGAGATAAAGGTTATAATTTTACTAATATAAATGGTTTACTTATTAATAAACAAGTATGAGCATATCCAATTAATATGGATACTATTCAACAAGTTTTAGATAATGATACTGCTAACCCTAAATGAATTGGTAAAGTACAATATGCAACACCAACAATTTTATATCCAAAAACATGTAAGATTATTTTAGAAAAAGAACCAACACAAGAAGAAATAAATACTGCTAAAAGTAATTTAAATAAAACATTTAGAGTGCCGGTTGATTATGAAATTTATACACCAATAAATACAACAAAATCTAATGTAATTTTAACACCAGATGTTGCTAAAATAGATATTAGTAAAATAAATAAATTAGATAAACCAATCATTAATTTACCAGATCCCAAAGATGTTAGTGATGGATGATTAAAACCACAATTTAAAGACGTTGTTTTAAAAGCAGTTAAAACTGTAGATAGTTCTTTAACTGAAAATGATTTTGATTATTCTATTAATCCTAAAGGTGAAGACTGACCAATTGATATTACAAATGATAAAATTGTTGAAGTTTTAATTGAAGGTAAAAACAAAGCAACTGGTAAAACAAAGTCAATTGAAGTAGTAATTAAAAATTCTTAATAAACAATGAATTTATTAATATTACGAATTTTAACTTTATTAACAGAAAATTTAGGAAATAAACCTTTAATAAATAAGTTTGTTAATTTAATTAATAAGGTTAATAAGTTTGCTTCATATTATGCTAATCCTTTTCAAAAGATTACAAATAAAATTGAAGATATTTATCAATGATTAAATCCATTTACTTATTTAAATTTAATTAAAAAAGGTCATAAAAAAGAAATTCAACAAATATTAAGTAAATTAGAAAAAGATAACAATATTAAAAATAGAGAACAATTTAAAAAAGAAAATTATCTAAACACTAATTGACAACCTTTAAATAGTAGTTGGCTTAATAGTGGTATGTTTAATATAACAAATAAGTTAACTTTAACAGGTAATTTAACTATTTTAATATATACAAAAACAGCAAAACACCCGAAGTTTTATGGTCCATATGTTTATCCTAGTGTTCCAGTTGAAATTTGAAAATTATTAAGTAATGCTGTGTCTAATGCAGGAACTTTATTTTGGCGTTATTGATTAAGAAAATGATTACCTAGTCATTTAAGAGATTATATTAAAAAAAGATTACCAAAAGAATTAAAAGAAAAATACCCAAAAGGAAATATTAAATTAACATTACCACATATTCAAAAATTACAACAAATTAAAACGTTTATTAATAATTTAAAGATTGGACACTTTAATTTCAATTTTGCTGGTGAAATTAATAATAAAAAATGGTATCGAGAGCGAAAAAGCGATGTTAAAAATATTAAGAATTTATATAAAACACCAGTTAAAAGTATGTTTTATAAAACTAATCAAACTATTAAAAAAATTAAAAAAGTACAAAGAAAAGTTAATAGTTATAAAATATCTAATTTAAGAAATAAATATCGAAATCAATTAAGGGGTGTATTATATGGAAAGTAATTTAAATAATTTGTTATTTATAACAGTTGAAGATGTTAAAAAAAGTAAACTTTGACAACCTATTAATGATCGTAAGCAATCTGCTTATAATGATAATTTAATTTATAATGCTATCTTAAAAACTAGTTTATGAATGGATAGATTATCAGGTGGGACAATTTCAGATAAGATTAATAAAAAAGATTTATTTCCATGAGTAAAAAAAGATAATACAGGTTTAATTGAATATGATAAATGATTAAGTTATATTCAATCTGCTTGTTTATTAGCAGTTATGAATTGATATTTGCCAAAAGGAGTTAATGATTTAACTGGTAGTGCTTCATTTTCACAAGGTGGAGTTGCTTATTCACAAACTAATGACCCTGAAGCAAATGAAAATATTACTAGAGATGTTAAAAATGCTTTAAAATTAGCTGGTGAAATAATTGATATTATATCTAGTAAAACAGTTACGAGACCATATAATTATCATTTAGGGAATTATGCTCATCCTTGAGAAGAAGAATATAAATATATTACGAAAAAAACATTTTATGACAGTTTATTATTTTATTTAAAAGAACGCGTTCAAACTGATAACACTATTAATATTACTCATCCAACAATTATCGATTATAGTAAAATTGATTATAATGAATATATTAAACTTGTTGTTCCGTTTGATAATGATAGCATTTATTATGAAAATGGTGTTTGAAAAACAAATATTTCAGATTGAGAAATTGTTGATACCAGTGATTTAGATAATACAAGGTTTGATTATGAAATACAAAATTGAAACAAAGAAAATTATAAATACAATATTTGAATTAAAACAAGTAATCAAAATCATTATTATTTATCAACATACAAAAATTTTGAGGGAAAAATAACTGTTGGTTCATTTGAATTAGGAAACGTTTTTTCTCATCGTGTAGAATTAGAAGGTGATGGAATTATTGCTATACGTACTGGTGGGACAGATGGAACACTTTCTGATTTACACATTGAAAGAAAAAAAGTAAGTTAGAAAGGGGTTTAATTAATGAAGCAAGATAAAACAACTTGATTAAAGGGTGCATTACCTTGAAATTGATTTAAAAAAGACCCTATTCCAACTTATAATTGAACCCATAAAGATATTAGAGAATGAGAAAGAAAATATAAAATTAGGAGTTGAGTAGTTAGTTTTTATACTTTAATATTTTTAGCATTAAATTGTTGATTGGAATATGGAATGATTGATGCAATTAAAGGAAAAATTGATTGATATAATTATGGTCAATATTGAGGCAATGGGATTGCCATTTTATTAACACCTTTATTTACCCATGGAATTCAAGGTATATTTGTTGCTAGTAGTAAACCCAAAGTAGATATGAAAATTGATATTCCACGATTAAAAGTTTCTAAAATGGGATTATTATTTACAACTTTACCTTTGATTACTTTAATTATTTCTTTAATTATTATTGGAATTGATAAATCAAAATGAAAAAAAGACCATTTAAGACATTGTTTAGATTGTCGGATTAATCCGCGCGTTATTCAACCAAGAATAGCAAAACAATGAAATAATTTAGATGGTATAACAGAAGAAATATTTAAAAATATACAAAACGAAAATATTAAAAAACAAAAACAAGAAGAAAATAACAAAAAATTAAATATAAATAATAATTATGAAACTAATAATTAAATTTTATTAAAATAGACTATATATAGGGGTGGTAGATATTTTTGGGTGGTTATATAGCTTAATTTATAAATTATTTTGTTCTGAAAGAATGGATGGCCACTGTTTAAGTAAGGATAAGAAAGGAAGCAAAAAAATGAATGAAACATTAATGATTGCTTTACTTGTGTTAGCTGGCGCTGGTGGAATGGGTAGTATTGGCATTCTTGGATTATCTGCTAAAAAAATTAAAAAATATAAAGCAGAACTTAGAGAATTAAGAACTGCTGTTATTGCCCACGAAAAACATTTACGAGGACCTGATTATGCAACAGAATTAGCCCTTAAAACAGGTCAAATTAAAAATGTTAAAAAACAAGTTAAAGTAAACGACAAAAAACAAGCACAAAAAGATGCTATTAGACAACTAACAAATAGTATTTAAAAAAATAACCAATTAAGGTTATTTTTTATTTTTCTTTGTTGTGACTTATATAAAAATTAATAAGATATTCTATTCGTTGTGAATAAGTATCAAAGTTAGATAATTTATTTCAAACTTTTTCTTCATTTTCATTTAAGTAAATATTAACATTTCGAATTTTACAAGAATAATATTTTCCTGTTTTTTGATTATATGATTTTTTCATAATATTAAACCTCATAATTAGCAATAATAATTGCATCTCGTAAATGATTACTTATTTTCTCATTATTATATTTTCAACCTTTACCATATTGATAAATTAAATTACTATCTTTATCAAATTTTCATATACAACTGTCATTATATTTACTTAAATTTTCCATATTTTTAACAATTGATTTAGTGTGTTTTGGTGATACTCAATTAATATTGTGTACTTTTTTTGTATTGTATTTAACTGTTCCAATTACTTTTAATAAATCATCCCTATCTTTACTTGCATTAGCAGATGTATATAAACAATCTTCAATATTAATAATTGCATCTGGTCTTAATACATCTAAAATAATATCGGGTTGTGTAATTAAATCATAATGTGTATATTCGGATTTATCAATTAATTTATTATCTTTAAAAGTAACGATAGCAGTAGTACCAGTCCCTGATGGGTCAATACCTATTTTTATCAAGTTGCTCATTCTTCATCATTATTATTAACTGTTGGTACTACATTAGAGATATCTTCTTCTTTAACTACATTATTGTTTGTATCCGCTATTTCTATATAAGATGAGGTATTTATATTGTTTTATAAGGGTTCATCGCTCATATGCCCCTTATTTTTGGCGACAGTAATATCATTAAAAGGTATATAATCAAAATTACCATCTTCTTTAATTTCTTTTTCATCTAAATCAATGTCAGTAATATCTACACCTAATTCTTGGGCTAATTTACGATATAATTTTGCTTCAACCATTTCTTTTGGTCATTTATTTCAAGGCGAATATTCACTATTTCCACTTGGACTACTATTTTTTAAACGGTCAATATCGGCTTTTCTTAATAAAATTCCTTTTGTTTCACCAGTTAAACGATTAATTCCAAAAGCATAAGCACCAATAATATTTTCATATTGACTGGTATTTGTCATAAAATCTATTTCATGTAATTTTGGTTTTTGTAAATCGGTATCTCATACAAATTTTTCACTTTTATAAATAATTCCTCGTTTTAACATTCAATTTTCTTGTTCCATTCTTTTTTGAAACACACTACTATCAATAATAGTTGTTAATTTATTTTTAAATGGAATAATATTAAAATCTTTTCCGAATATTAAACCTTTATTACTTAAATTAATAATTCCTAAGGCTGTAATTTTTCCATTATCAGCATTACCCACTAAATTCATATAACTTTGATTATTTTTTAATTTTAGTTCTTGTAAAGAAATTAAATTTTCTTGTAAATATTTAGCATTAACATTTAATTCATATGCTTTAACTGCTGTTGCTACTAATTCTTTTATTCCCATTTGATTATTCATAATTATTTCTCTCCTTTATTTATTTTGAATTTAATTCCATTAACACCAATAGTATTAATGTTTTTATTACTATCTCATTGTTTTTTAATTTCGTTTTTAACAATTTGTTCATCAACAATTAAATAATTTTTAATTAAATTAATAAGTTCTAATTTATCAGCATTTTGTAAAAAATCATCATTAACACCCAAAATATCAATATCTTTAATTAATATTTTTTCTTTCCGAAATTTACTAGTAGTTTTTTCTAAATCTTGTTCTATTTTTGCTACATCTTCCATAACACGAACTTGTTCATCTTCAATTTGGTCCATGTCTAACCCCATATCAGGCGTTAAGTTATTAGCATATTCAACCCGATTTTCTTGTTCTTGTTTTTTAGTTTGAATAAACTGTTGTTGTTTTAAGTATTGAACTTGTATTAGGCTATTTTTAATTTCAATTTTATTATTTTGAAGTACTTTTTCTAAATTAATAATATTAACTCTAATTCGATTTAATTCATCTTTAAAATCTTTTATTAATTCTAATGGTTCTCTAAAAACAAAATCAATTTTACTAATAGCACTGGGTATATCTTTTAAATGTATATCTTGATAACCATTTAATGCATAATGATTAAGATGACGATAGATAAACTCTGCTAATTCTTTACCGTGATTATCAATTCAATTTTTAATCGGTAATGCTTTTAAACTTAATTCTTTAAAATCATTACCTTTTAAATAAAATGGATAGGTAATATTTTTAATTTGATTATTTAACTTTAAATCTGCCATAATTAAATTTCCTCCAAATTCATATCCATAATTAAATTATCAATATATTCGTAAGCAGTCTCTTCTGAACAACATTCTTCTAATGCGATATTAAATAAATCTTCTTCGCTATAAACATAACCACTTTCATCTTTTCACATATTATTCATAATTTATCACTTCGTAGTCTGCTTCTTCATCTTCTAAATAATCATCTATTAAACCTTTAACCTCATCAATTTCATATCATTTTAAATTTAAATCAAAATCTTTTGGCAATGAAATATTACCTACATGTCGCTCTTCATTACCAAATTTAAGATATAAATTTAATTCTCAACTCATATCATAGTCACTATCAATTTGTGCATAAATAATATCTTTATTACTAATTTTTAATGCGTTATTATTAATTCATTTTTCATTTAAGTAATCACTAATACAATATGACATTTTCTTATTCCTCCTAATTATTTTTATTGTTTAATGCTCAATGTTCATCAGTCATATCTTCAAATGAAACTGGATAACTTTTAAGCATTAATTCATTCAATTTATTTTCTTTATTGCATTCTTTATGAAAACAATAACCTCAATATCTTTGTTTAAGACAAATTTTATTTAACTTTTTCATATAAACCTTCTAAATTATTTGTTTTATTTTTTTCTCAATTTGTAATATTTTTCAACCATCTGATGCTAAATCTAAAATATCGTTAATTTTGTAATGTTGCATATAAGAAGCAATAACGTCTCATTTATCTTCAAATAAATTTAAGTACATTTTTGCTCATTCTAAACACTGTAAATCATAATGATTTTTATGATGAGAAATACGACAATTAACAGGTTGACAATTCACTCAATCAAATGATGTTGTTATTTCACTTCAAGTTTTATTAATATACAAACTTTTATATTCCATTATATTTCCTCCTATTTTTAATTCGCTGGCACTCACTCCCAAGTGAAAGTGCCAAAGCGAGAATTAGTTATATAAGTATTTATCTATTTATTTACTACGCCATCCGCTTCACTGGGGGTGAGCGGTGGCGATAATATATTTAATATTTGTTTATTATTAGATAATAGACAGTTGTTTTTATGAGGTAAAGCCAGAGAATTCTCTCTCTTCATCCGCACTATTTCAAGTCAAAACGTTCAGTTTTTAAAATAAATTCACTTGCACCTTGAAGAGCCTGGTGCTGGCGTTGTGGTTTGTAGAACCGCTGCCATCCTCGATGGGACAATGTCTATCGCAAATTTATTTATAAAGTGTCCATCTCTATTTTTATTGTCGTTCGATGTTGACCTTGCACTTATCACGACTATCGCTTAGTTTAAATATAACCAGCGCCGATTTACATTTTTCCTCATACACTATTTCAGTACTTGCCTCGGCTGGCTGTGGGAATGAGCTTAAACTCATGTTCTTATGGAAGCACTTAGTTATTTAAAATAACCGTCCCACACTGCATTAAGTTGTTTTATAAAATCAAAGTTTAAAAGAACCAGTTTCTCAATCAAAGATAATTTTTGAATTTTCTAATTTTTTATAAAACCGCGTTTGTTTTTTATCTTTTGTACGATTTAATAAATCTTTATGTTTTTTACAAGTTCATAAAACTTTATTTGATAAAAATTCTTCGGTAATTAATGATATTGCTTTATAGCAATTATCAACATCACAGATTGTTTGTTGCGTATTAATTTCCATTACTTACTCCTTCCTTTAATATTAAGTTTTTTTATTTATTAGCCAAATTAATTAACTAAAACAGAGAAAGGACAACACCTTAAAATTGGAGAAAAAAAGGTACACTTTGTAAAAATTTCTAAGATATTTAATAAATGTGTAATACAACTTTTTCGTTAACTTAAAGTTGCGATAAAAAGTTTCTATTTTAAGAATTTAAGATGCTGCCCTTTCTCTGAATTAATTAATAATTATGGGTTTACAAATAAAAAAACAACCCTTTTTATTTAACAAGAGTTGTTTTTTGCCGCTTCATCGTACATGATACATAACATGGAAATGATCAATGATAAATTCAACATTGATGTGTTTTTCAACCGTTGAAATATATTGTGCACCATCAACCAAGCACAATAATTTTAGCTGTCTCGGGTGATTCATAATTTAAGTTAATAAATTCTTTAATTCCTTGTCAGTATTTTTTAGAGTTAATTTTTTTAACTTCATTAGTCATTGTTACTAGAAATTTGACATTATGCATTGTTTTTCGTATTGTTTTAGGATCTTTATAACTAGTATGAAAGACGGTTAAACGGATTCTTTTCTTAATTTTTAATCGTTTTTTGATTTGATAACTAATGGCATTGCGATATGCTTCATCGATTTCAATATAAATAACCCCATCATGTTTTAGTTTTGTATCTGGTTCATCTAGCGTTAGTTCTAACAAATGTTTAATATCAAACCGTTTAATAAGGTTAAAAATTGTTTTTTTTGTTATGTTAGCATTCCGATACATATTACAAATATCTTGATAACTAAAATTTATGCCTAATTTGCTGATTATTTCTAACGAAAAATCATAATCAAGTCGCTGATAACTTTCAATCCCTAATTGAATATCAAGTAAAAAGATCGTTTTTGGTTTTTTTGCCACTTGAAATTCTGGTTTTAAGATATATTTTCGTCGTTTAAAAGTAACTTCACCATTACGAAAAACCAAAGTTCGTTGATAAAATCCTTTTGGAATATAACGTGCTTTGCGTCAGTCCTTATTAAAAATATAGTTATCAATATATTCAAAAATATTTTTAAATAGTATTCAAGCTTCATAACTAATTTCATTGTTTAAATAGGATAATAGTGCTGTAATAGGGATATTGGGGCTAATTTCATTAATTAAATCAATAAAAGAGTTATTATTTTCGTTTAAAAACTCTTGGATTCTATTTATAATATTCATAGGATAGTTTTCTTTCTAATTTTTTTCAAACTTAATTATATTGAAAACTTTCTTTTTTATTTTCCCCAACTTTGGCAACGCAATCAAATATATTTACAATTCAGGTTTTTAAAATAATTAGTCGGAAAATTGATATAATTAAAGAACAGGGAACAAAGGCGTAAAGGAGTAGTGGGACAATGTTTAAATTAACATCAAATTATTTACCAGCAGGTGATCAACCATTAGCAATTGAAAAATTAACTACCAATTTATTAACAAATAAAAAGCATCAAGTTTTATTAGGAGCAACTGGAACGGGAAAAACATTTACGATGGCTAATGTTATTGAAAATTATCAAAAGCCAACGTTAGTAATGGCCCACAATAAGACATTAGCAATGCAATTATATGTTGAATTAAAAGAAATGTTTCCCAATAATAGTGTTGAGTATTTTGTTTCAAACTTTGATTTTTATCAACCAGAAGCTTATTTACCAGGGAAAGATTTATATATTGATAAAGATGCTCGCCAAAATATGGAATTAGATATGATGCGGTTAAGTGCTTTTAATGCGCTAACAACACGTAAAGATGTAATTGTTGTCGCATCGGTTGCTGCGATCTATGGGGCGCAAGATCCAAATGAATATAAAAAATCTTTTCTTCAAATTGCTCGTAATCAAAAAATTAGTAAAAAGGATTTAGCTAATTTTTTAGTATCATCAGGATATGTTCGTAATGATATTGAATTAATTTCCGGTAGTTTTAGTGCAAAAGGGGATGTTATTAAAATTGTTCCAGGATGAAATATTAAAACTTTTATCCGCATTGATTTGTTTGGTGATGAAATTGATGATTTAGCTTATATTGATGGAATAACAGGTGATGTTATTCAACGGTTATCAACGGTAACAATTTTTCCAGCGCAAGATTATATTACTTCACCAGAACGGTTAGTCAAAGCAATTAAATGAATTGAAGCGGAGTTAAAAGTTCGGTTAGAAGAATTAAAAGCAAATGGAAAAATTGTTGAGTTTCAACGATTAAAACAACGGACAGAATATGACTTAGATTCCTTACGAGAAAGTGGCATATGTTCAGGGATTGAAAATTACTCGCGTCATTTAGATTTACGTTCAGAAGGGGAAGCCCCTTATACTTTGATTGATTTTTTTGGTGATGATTTTTTAACTATTATTGATGAGTCCCATATGTCGTTACCTCAAATTCGGGCAATGTATAATACTGATCGAAGTCGAAAAGAGACATTAGTAAATTATGGCTTTCGTTTAAAAAGTGCATTGGATAATCGTCCTTTAAATTTTGATGAATTTAATCATAAATTAAAAAATGTTATTTATGTTTCAGCAACACCCGGTGATTATGAGGTCCAATTGGTTGATCACAAAGTTGTTGAACAAATTATTCGACCAACAGGTTTATTAGATCCAACCGTCGAAATAAAACCAACAACAGGGCAAATTGATGATATTATTGAACAAGTAAAAATCCGTTTGAAAAAGAATGAACGGGTGTTTATTACAACGTTAACAATTCGAATGTCTGAAGATTTAACAAGTTATTTACAAGAACAAAATATTAAAGTTGCATACTTACACAGTGAATTAAAAACCTTAGAACGTAGTCAAATCTTACTTGATTTACGAAAAGGTGTTTATGATTGTATTGTGGGTGTTAACTTAATTCGGGAAGGAATTGATATTCCAGAAGTTTCGTTAATTTGTATTCTTGATGCGGATAAGCAAGGCTTTTTACGTAATGAACGTAGTTTAATTCAATCAATTGGTCGGGCAGCGCGGAATGCGGAAGGGCACGTTATTTTATATGCTGATACTATTTCTGATGCAATGCAAAAAGCAATGCAAGAGACAGCGCGTCGTCGTCAAATTCAGGAAGCATATAATTTAAAATATCATATTACGCCAACAACAATTATTAAAAGTATTCGTGATTATACTAATATTAAACGCCAAGAAGATAAGTTACAGAAGATTAAAAATAAAAAATCAAAAGAATATCAAACAGCGAAAACAGCATTGTTAGCTGATTTACGAAAAGAAATGTATGAAGCAAGTAAGAAACTTTATTTTGAACGCGCCGCGGAATTACGCGATATTATTATTGAAATTGAAGCAGAATAACAATTTGTGATAGTATTAATTTACAGGGAGGAACTGAGAATGACAAAGTTTATTGTAAAAGATATTGTTGATAAATTTGGCTATGATGTTTTAGCAGGGAAAGATGGTATTAATAGGGCTGTTAAAATTTATGGTATTAACCGGCCAGGGTTAGAATTAGCTGGCTTTGATTTTGAAAAAAATAATATTAATCGTCGAGTAATTTTATTATCAAATAAAGAACAATTATTTGTAAACACCTTAAGTGAAAAAGTAAAAAAAGAACGGTATGAATATATTTTAAATGAAAACATTCCGATGATTATTTTAACGGAAAAGTTTACGGATAAAATATTATTAGAAATTGCGGAAAAACATAGTTGCCCCGTTGTTCGTGCTAGCAATATTACAACAAGTCGTTTATACCAACTAGTCTTAGAATTTTTTGATGAACATTTTGCTCCAGCAACAGAAGAGCACGCTTCGTTAATTAATGTTTTTGGGAAAGGAATTTTGTTAAGAGGAAAATCTGGGATTGGAAAATCAGAAATGACATTGGAATTAATTAAAAAGAATCATTTATTTGTTGGGGATGATCGTATTATTATTAAGCAGCGAAATAATCGTTTATATGGGCAATCCCATGAAATGTTAAAAAATTTAATTGAAGTTCGTGGTTTAGGAATTTTAGATTTAAGTAAAATTTATGGTTTACAAGTGTTATTAGATGAAACTAAAATTGATTTAGTGATTGAATTAATTCATTTAGACGATGAACAATATAAATCAATTGATCGGTTAGGGATTGAATATAAATATATTAAAATTTTAGATACAAAAGTCCCAATTATTACGGTTCCAGTTACCTATGGTCGGAATGTTAGTGAATTGGTTGAGACGGCAGTTTCAAAATTGAAGTTAGATGAAGCGGGAATTTCTTGCCTAAAAATTTTACAAGAGCGTTTTGAAGAATATTCAAAATAGAATTAAGAAGGAGTTTACGCAGTGAATTTAGCAACATGAATTGCCCATGATACTTATGGAAATTGATTTCGTCCATATTGACTTTTTATTTTTTGTGGTTTTGCAATTACCATTATTTTGTCGTGGGTTAATTTTCGGAAACGTGATATTCCAACCCAAGGTTTTTACTGAGGAATTTTTGTCATTACCCCAATTGCTTTATTAGGAGCCAGTTTGTTTGGCAAATATGATGTTAAGAATCAAATTTTCTTTTTTAATTTATTTGCCTTTTGAGAACCCGGAATGAGTATTCATGGAGGGTTAATTGTTGGTTTAATTACTGGTTGAATTTGATTTGGGTTTGAATCATGAAAGCATAATATTTCATTATGGGTTTATGCTGATTTAATTGTGCCAAATATTTTATCAGCCCAGGCGATTGGTCGTTGAGGGAACTTTTTTAATCATGAGTTGTTAGGAAGTCCAATTGCTCGGGAACAGTTAATGTGATTGCCAAGTTTTATTCGGGACAACCTTTTTAAATGATATGTTCCAATACCAGTGCCCGATAATTTTCATCCAACCAAGGCAATTGGTTTAAATGGCAATGGTGTTGACCCCACTGATTTTGCTAATGTTCAATATTTTCAACCAATATTCTTATATGAATCATTTGCGAATATTTTACTGTGAATTTTAATTGTGATTGCATTACCATTAATATTTCGTTATAGTTACTATTGACTGTTTAAAAAAGAAGAATCCGATTTTAGACAGTTATCGTGAAAAGGCGTTTGGGGAAAATGATATTATGATGTAAAACCTGATCTAATGATTGTTACTAACTTATCACAGCAAGTAAATTTACATAAAGTTTATTTTAAAAATAAAAATAAGATGACAAAAAAGCAAGTGATGAAATCTAAATGAAAATATTGTGGGGCAAGGTTAAAACAAATTTTTACAGCGGATGTTCGTGCATTAGAAAAAATAGAAAATCCACATCAATTAAAGATTTTACGTTGTGGTGTTAAAGCGGGAATGTACATTGCTGGTTATAATTTAATTCGGATAATTTTAGAAACACAACGAGATGACCATGATTTATTTTTAAAAAATATGCGAACATTAGACTATATTATTCTTAGTTTAATGATTGTTGTTGGTATTATTTTAATATTATTTGCCCAATGGATAGCTGTTAGAAAATGAAGAAAAGTCGGATGATTATATGAAAAACAATACTAATGAAATATATGATATTTTAGTAATTGGGGCTGGTCCTGGCGGGATAACTGCAGCCATTTATGGGGCTCGTGCAATGGCAAAAATCGCGATGATTGAAAAAGGGGCTCCTGGTGGCAAAGTAACAAAGACAAGTGAAATTGAAAACTATCCTGGTTTTGAGAGTATTCAAGGTCCTGATTTAGCAATAAAAATGTTTCAACAAACTCAGAAATTAAAAATCCCCTATCTTGCCGATCGCGTAATGAACATTACCAAAACAGATAATTTATTTAAATTAGAGCTATTTTCAAAAAAAGAAGTATTGGCAAAAGCAGTTATTGTCGCAACCGGAACGGTTGAACGAAAATTAGGCGTGCCTGGTGAATTAGAATTAGAAGGCCGCGGGGTTTCATATTGTGCTGTTTGTGATGGAGCTTTATATAAAGGGAAAGATGTCGTTGTTGTTGGCGGTGGCTATGCGGCGCTTGAAGAATCGCTTTATTTAGTGCGGTTTGTTAATAAAGTGACTTTAATTCATCGTCGTGATAAGTTCCGCGCTGATAATAATATTGTTGCGAAGGTAAAATCAAATCCCAAAATTAATTTGATTGTTGATACGGTCATAACCGAAATTAAGGATGTGGCCGAAAATCGTGTCACAGCGGTTGTTATTAAAAATGTTAAGACAGCGAAAATTGAACAATTAACAGTGAGTGCGATTTTCCCATATATTGGGGCAATTCCAACTAGTAGTTTTGCTGCCAAATTAGGGGTCTTAAATCCAGAAGGTTATTTCATTATTAATAATAAATGTTTAACAGCAATCCCAGGATTATACGCTGCTGGGGATGTTACTAATACAACATTACGGCAAATTGCAACAGCTGTTTGTGATGGAGCTAAAGCAGCCCAGTTTGCCTTAGAATATCTTGATAGTTGTAATTAAAACGGTAATTTTACGGTAAGATATATAGTGGATAAAAAAAGAAAGTGAGAAGGAATTTATGACGAACAAAAAAGAATTAAAAGATGTTCAAGTTAATGGAAAAAAAGTTTTAGTTCGTGTTGATTTTAATGTTCCAATGAAAGGTGGACAAGTAACAGATGATAATCGTATCGTTGCTGCGTTGCCAACAATTAAATATTTGTTAGGGCAAGAGGCAAAAGTTATTTTATTTTCCCATTTAGGAAAAGTAAAAACAGCAGCTGATTTAGAAAAACATGATATGGCCCCAGTTGCAAAAGTGTTAGAACAAAAATTAGGGCAACCAGTTAAATTTGTTAATGCTTTTGAAGGCAAAGAATTAGAAGATGCGATTAATCAAATGCATAATGAGGATGTTATTTTATTCCAAAATACCCGCTTTGCGGACATTATTAATAGTGATGGTCAAATTAATGTTGATAGTGATGGAAAAACAAATGCAAAACGAGAAAGTAAAAATGATGCTGCACTAGGAAAATATTGAGCAAGTTTAGGGGATGTTTTTGTTAATGATGCCTTTGGAACTACTCACCGTGCGCACGCTTCAAATGTTGGGATTGCTGCCAACATTACCGAATCATGTTTAGGGTTTTTAGTTGAAAAAGAAGTTAAAATGTTATCACAAGGGGTTGATAACCCAGTTAAACCATTTGTGGCAATTATTGGGGGAGCGAAAGTTTCTGACAAAATTGGCGTAATTGATCATTTATTAACTAAAGCAGATAAGATTTTAATTGGTGGAGGGATGGCTTATACATTTTTTGCTGCCCAAGGACACAAAATTGGTAATTCATTGTTAGAAAGTAATAAAGTGGCGATTGCAAAAGAATTTTTAGCAAAAGGAAAAAGGAAAATTATTTTACCAATTGACGCTTTAGAAGCGTCAGAATTTGCCGATGTTCCAGCGAAAGTTACTATTGGCGTTGATATTGACGATGGTTATAGGGGCTTAGATATTGGACCTAAAACAATTGAATTATTTAAAAAAGAATTAGCTGATGCAAAAACAGTGGCTTGAAATGGTCCCTTGGGAGTTTTCGAATTTAAAAATTATCGAATTGGAACCCAAGCAGTTTGTGAAGCAATTGCAGAATTAGAAGGGGCCTTTACTTTAATCGGTGGGGGAGATTCTGCCGCTGCGGCAATTCAATTAGGTTATAAAGATAAATTTACCCATATTTCAACTGGTGGTGGGGCTAGTTTAGAATATATGGAAGGTAAACCACTATTGGGAATTGAAGCGGTGCAAAATAAACAACAGGACAAAACGACAAAATGCAATGTTTCTTTTAACTGAGATATATAAATAAAAATTTTTCTAGATTATTATTAATATATAAAGTTAGGAGATAGTAGACTGCACCCTGTTTAGTAAGTATTAATAAAAAGGTTTACAAACTTTCATTTATTATATATTTTTCTTTTTGGTTTGAATATCATTTATTTCATTTTTTAACATCATTAATATATTCATTATGAGATTTATAATTTTTATTATGGATTGTTCCTTTTTTAAGTAATGAATGAAAACTTTCAATAATAATGTTGTCTGCACAATGATAATTTTTACCCATTGAAATTATAATTTTGTTATCTAAACATTTACTATTATAATCTTTAGATGTATATTGATATCCGTGATCTGAATGAATTATTGTTTTATTTATCTCTTTTTTTATTTTTTTAATTTTATTAATTGCATCATTTAAATTAGGCAGCTTGTAAAATGTTGGGGAAAAGTTTTCAGAATTAAGTTCTAATAATAATTATAAACTGTTTTTTTTAAAAGAGTTTTAGTATTTGATAATGTAGAAGCGGTGAATATTGGTAAGTTATATTGTTTAACTTCTGGATTATTCATCTTTTTAAATATTAATCTTCAAGTAATTTGTTCATTTTTTACTTGAAGATTTTTAATTTCTGTTAGTTCTTGAAAGGGATTAATCCCATTAGCTGTAAATTGTTTTAATAACATTACTTTGTAAATCGTTTTTTAATTAAATATTTTTGGTTTTGAACGAAACATTACTTTAATAATTCGAGCAATATAACTTTCAATGCGACAACCAATATTTTCTTGATATTTTCATTTTTGAATTGCTCCATAGTATGTTCTTAAATAATTAGATATTTCTTGTAACTTTCCTTTCGCTTCTTCGGTTTTAACAAGCTGATAAGCTCATTCAAGGTATTTTGTAACCTTGTTTCAGTTTAATTTTAGAATTGCTTTTCTAATTTTATTAAATAAATAACGTTTATAATATCGTGGACCACGGAGACAATCTTTAATTTTTTTAATAACATGGAAATGATCAATGATAAATTCAACATTGATGTGTTTTTCAACCGTTGAAATATATTGTGCACCATCAACCAAGCACAATAATTTTAGCTGTCTAGGGTGATTCATAATTTAAGTTAATAAATTCTTTAATTCCTTGTCAGTATTTTTTAGAGTTAATTTTTTTAACTTCATTAGTCATTGTTACTAGAAATTTGACATTATGCATTGTTTTTCGTATTGTTTTAGGATCTTTATAACCAGTATGAAAGACGGTTAAACGGATTCTTTTCTTAATTTTTAATCGTTTTTTGATTTGATAACTAATGGCATTGCGATATGCTTCATCGGTTTCAATATAAATAACCCCATCATGTTTTAGTTTTGTATCTGGTTCATCTAGCATTAGTTCTAACAAATGTTTAATATCAAACCGTTTAATAAGGTTAAAAATTGTTTTTTTTGTTATGTTAGCATTCCGATACATATTACAAATATCTTGATAACTAAAATTTATGCCTAATTTGCTGATTATTTCTAACGAAAAATCATAATCAAGTCGCTGATAACTTTCAATCCCTAATTGAATATCAAGTAAAAAAACCGTTTTTGGTTTTTTTGCCACTTGAAATTCTGGTTTTAAGATATATTTTCGTCGTTTAAAAGTAACTTCACCATTACGAAAAACCAAAGTTCGTTGATAAAATCCTTTTGGAATATAACGTGCTTTGCGTCAGTCCTTATTAAAAATATAGTTATCAATATATTCAAAAATATTTTTAAATAGTATTCAAGCTTCAGAACTAATTTCATTGTTTAAATAGGATAATAGTGCTGTAATAGGTATATTGGGGCTAATTTCATTAATTAAATCAATAAAAGAGTTATTATTTTCGTTTAAAAACTCTTGGATTATAGTTATAATATTCATAGGATAGTTTTCTTTCTAATTTTTTTCAAACTTAATTATATTGAAAACTTTTTTTATTTTCCCCAACTTTGGCAATGCAATCTTTAAATTATCAATTACAAGTTTGTTATTATTAAATTTTGATCATTTTACATCAATAATTTCTTTAGTATATCCATCAATTATTGTTGATTGATAATGTTTTTTACCATTTCAAATTAAATAAGTTACATCAGTAAATAAAATTGAAAATCTTTCTTTAATATCATTAAAATTACGATTTACTAAATCAGGATATTTAATTATATTTTTATTTGCCAAATTGTAAAGTTAAGTGCAACTAAATTATTTTTCTAACCAAATATTCGATTGGCGAAAGATAATTTAGTATTTTTCTTGGTCTTTGGTTTAAAGACAATATAAATTTATGAACTGCATTTTTAGTAGTATTTGAAAAATTAAATTTTTTAGGAAATTTTTCTCTAATTAAACCATTAGTATTTTCATTAGTACCTCTTTGTCAGGGTGAATATGCATTAGCAAAATAAATTTTCACATTTAAATTTTTTTCAAGTTGTTGTCAATTAGCAAATTCTTTACCACGATCAAATGTTATAGTCTTAACAAGATTATTTGGAAGAATTGATAAATAATGGCTAATATTTTCGTTAATAACTTTAGTAGTTCTATTTTCAACTAATATTGCTAAAGTAAATCTTGATGTTCTTTCAACTAAAGTTATTAAACATGATTTACTTTTACCTCGTGATGATACTACGGTATCACCTTCTCAATGACCAAGAGTTACGCGATTATTAACATTAGCATTTCGTTCTTTAATTGATTTACCATTAAATTTACCCCGATTTTCTTGATATTTTCGTTTCTTACCTTTTCTTCTTAAATTTTTATTAGTAACTTTTTCAAGTAATCCAGAATAAATTCAATTGTAAATTGTTTTAAAACTAATAATTCATTCTTTATGAAAATTTTTAATTCTGCCATAAATTTGTTCGGGTGATCAACCTAATAATAATTTTTGTTGTACATATTTTACTAATTCTCTATTTTTAAACTTATGAAAATAAATATGTGATTGTTTTCTATTTTCTGCTTTATTTTGTGCAATTAATGAAAAATAATGATTATTATCTTTATTTCTATTAACTTCTCGAATAATAGTACTAATACTTCGATTAAGATTTTTAGCTATTTCACTAATTTTTATTTTAAACTTCAATTGATTCTCAATATAAATTCTTTCATCTATGCCAAGATGTTTATATCCCATATAAAAACTCCTTGCTTTATTTTTTCTAAAATAAACTTAGCATCATAAAATTTTTATATGAGATTTTTTGCAATTTTATTTACTTGCACTTACAAGTATAATTCAGCATTTCTATTTTGTTTTATTAATATTTTTCTACGCATACGCTTTACATATTCAGCTTGAATATTATTTTCTTTCATAATTCGTAATACTTTCTTAGCATTATAAACAATGCCATAATCTTTTTTTAAATATTTGGTAATTCGACGATAACCAAATTGTTTTAAATTTTCTTCATAGACTTTTACAATATTTTTTAATGATTCGCTATCCTTACCATTACTTGAATAATTTTTATATTTATCTCAATAACTACGCTTTAAATCTGTTACATCAAGTAATAAATTTAGTGGATATTTATTAAGGTTTTCTTTGATAAAAAATACAATTTTTCTTTTATTTAATTGTAAAAGTCATGAAGCTTTTTTAGTAATTCATACCTAACTTTGTAATAGTTTAAATCTCTTTTTTCAAATGATTCTTTTGGACCTTTATTGGTGTTTAAAATTCCTTTCTTAAAATTTTCATACCATGAAGCAATAGTTTTTTTATTAATTGCATATTTTTTTGCAATAAAACTTATACTATTATTT
This sequence comes from Spiroplasma endosymbiont of Polydrusus pterygomalis, assembly GCF_964030635.1. Classification (GTDB taxonomy): domain Bacteria; phylum Bacillota_I; class Bacilli_A; order Mycoplasmatales; family Mycoplasmataceae; genus Spiroplasma. The sequence goes on from NZ_OZ034909.1 coordinate 53,976, forward strand.
TTAACCTCTTGTCCTATCCTTTTTCGAAAATCTGCTGTATATTTATTAAATTTTTGTCCTTTTCTTGCCATATAAAAATGCACCTCCTTTAAAAGTTTAGCAAAGACTTTTTTTCTTTACTTACTTTTTTGGGTGCAGTCTATTCTACAAAATTAAAAAACAAAATTAAAAATAAAAGGTATATAATTATTTTGTAATTAAATAAATAAAAAATAGAAACACAAGTAATTTTGATGTCACTGTGCTTACATAGAAAATTATAACAAAAATATAACTTAAAAATAATTAATTATAATTTGGTTTTTTAAATGTAATTGGTTATGGGAATATCAGCGGTGTGATATTTTATTTTTTATTTATTAGAAGGGAAACAAAGAAATGAAAAAATTAATTAGTTTATTAACTATATCAACGTTAGCAACGATCGTTACCGTACCATTGTTAGCTAACACAACACTAGTTCGTGTAAAACGTGATATTGGAATGACTAACTCAAACAACGATTACCTACCACTCGCTAATTTTAATAATATAGGCAAAAATGCAAAATCCTTTGCAGTTGATAATTTGGGTAATATTTATTTTGGTACAGAAAACGGATCTTTTTTTTTAAAGCAAGGTGAAACAAAACCAACTAAAATAAACGGTATTAATGGTACTGTCGTTTCTGTTGCAGTTGATAACAATAATAATGTTTATTTTGGAACAGGCAAAAATGTTTATAAGTTAGCCGTTAATTCAGACACTCCAATTAAAATAAATGGTATAAATGAATATATTTCATCAATAGTAATTAATTATATAAATAATGTTATTTATATTGCTTCAAATTTTAATATTTATTATTTAAATAGTAGTGATACAAAAGCAAATCTTTTAAATTTTAACTTTATTGAACAAATTAATAGTATATCTGTAAATAAAAGCAATGATTTAATTATTGGAGGAAAAAAATATGCCTATATTTTAAAACACGGGACAAATGCTCCAATTAAAATTGAAGTAAAAGGAAATATTAGAAATATAATTTTTAGTGTTCAAGACGATATTTATTTTAGTATAAACAAAAATTTATTTGTGATGAAAAAAGATTCATCAATACGACAACAAATAAAAGGTATTAATAATTATATTTTATCTGCCACATTAAGTTTAAATGGTAATTTATATTTTGGAACAGAAAATGGTGTTTATACATTACAAACTGCTTTGTCATGAACAAAAGAACAAAGTCAGTTTGCGTTGGTGGATAGTAGTAAAACGAAAATTTGAACACGAAGCGACTTGATTGCGGTTGATGGGGAGTTAAACATTGATATTGCGAACCCGAACATTGATAAAGTTGTGTTTGATAATATCCAACAAGAACAAACAAATAAACACTGGAAAATCAATGTGAAACCCGAAACTGCACCACGAGATCATAATTTACAAGTAACTTTTACTTTGGATGGAAAACAATACATCAGTGAAATTATTGTCTCTATGCAGGCCAAAATTGACCCGCCAACAAACCCCCCATCAGTTCAAGAAAATTTAAGTGATGTGATTAAATTTGGTACTGATAATAACTTAGGCAATATTTTAGATAACAACAACAAAACTATCATCTCAGCAATTAGTCAAAAAAAATCTCGTCAAGTTGATTTTTCACAAATTGCAATTGAAAAAAAAGATATGCATTCGGCAACTTTAACTGCCAAAAAAGATAGCAAAAGTTATACGGGTTCCGTTGTTGTTAAATACAATGTAGTTCCTGCAACGGTGGTTGATTTAAAAATTGATTTAAAACCAACATCACCATCAACACAAGTTGATATTGATTATGTTGGACAAATTGATAAAAACAGTATCACAAACCCAGTTAACACTTTATACTATGCAAATAGTGAAAGTGTTATCACAATGGTTAAACCAACCCTAAGCAATGTAATTACTGGGGTTAAACTTGATGGGTTACAGTTGGCAACAAATGATGATAAATATATCGTTGAATTATCTGACAATTTAGGACATAGTAACAACATTTATTTACAAATTGCACCAAAACAAGCAATAGCAAAATATTTTGATACAGATAATGGCAAGCAATTTGAAATATGATCAAAAGCAAATGAACACGACAATATCCGTGGTTATACTGCTAGTCAACTGAATAAGTTGTTTGAAGAAAGCAAAAATTGACAGCAACTAGCAAGGGATAGTCAACTTGCAACAGCTGTTGCTGATTGGTTTAAAACAAATGGTAAATTATCATCAAAAGAACCGTTGACAGCCGAGCAAGTGGTAGCACATTTAAAAACCCAAATTCCATCAAACATCACAATTGATGGGGTAAATACAAGCAATTATGATGTAAACAAGGTGGGGTTTGAACTAAACCAAAATGAGTTTAAACCCGGTGACAAAGTTAATAATGTTGTTAAATACAATGATGTTAAATCAGATGTTTTTAACCTACAAATTGAAAACAGCAACGCATCAAACAATGACAAAAAAGGATTAACGGGATGAGGAATTGTTGGAATTATTGTTGGTTCTTTATCAGGACTACTGCTTCTTGGGTGATTATTGAAAAAATTTGTAGTTATACCATTTATTTGCGAACTAATCCGCAAGAAAAAAGCGAAAGCGTTTGCTGAAAAAACCGCAAAAGACATCGACCAAACGAAAAAGGATGAAGCCAAAGAAGAAACAAAAAGAAAAGGAGGCAAATAATATGAATGACGTTGTGTAGATACAAACGGCAAATTTATATTTCCTGAATTGTAAATATATTTGGGACACTTTATTAGACTTCTTGCGATACTATGATAATCATTGCAAATTAATTCATAAAGAAAAAATACAAATAGGAATTTATACTGCAATGTTTCTTTTAACTGAGATATATAAATAAAAATTTTTCTAGATTATTATTAATATATAAAGTTAGGAGAAACATTTTTATATGGCTAAAGGTAAAATAAAAGGGTCTAAAGATCATTCTTTTGAATTTAAAGAAAAAATTGTTAATGAATATTCAATTAACAATAAATCTTATAGTGAAATAGCAAAAGAATATCATATTAGTTTAGCAACTATTTCAAAATGAGTAAATCAATTTCAACAAAATGTCCTTATCTTGTGATAATTTCGTAATAGTTATCTAACAAAAATTTCGCAACCATTTAAAATTAAAAATGGTGATAACATCGGAAAGAAAACTAACAATGAAAGAACAACATAAATACAAAACAATTGAAAAAATTATTAACAATAAAATATCAAAGCAAAGAGCTGCAAATATTTTACACTTATCAATTCGTCGCATTGAACAACTTATAAAACTTTATGATCCACAAAATAGTCAATCATTTGCTCACCATTCTCGTGGAAGGATAGCTCACAATAAAACAAATCCACAAATTTGTGAAAAGATTATAAATTTATATAAAACTAAATATATTGGCTTTAATTTTACTCATTTCAAAGAAAAATTAATCGAAAATGAAGGAATAAACATTTCATATTCAGTTTTATACAAATTAATGTCCTTAAATCAAATTAAAACACCTCGAAAGCAAAAAATAAAGAAAAAAGATAAAACCCACCCTTTAAGAGAACGTCGAAAATGTTTCGGCGAACTATTACAGTGAACATCATTGATTAGGACCAAATGGTCCAAAATGATTTTTACATGGCGCAATTGATGATACAACAAATACGGTTGTTGGATTATATTTTGCTTATCAAGAAACATTACAAGGTTATTATAATTTTTTACATCAAATTTTACGAAATTATGGAATTCCCATGACATTTTATACCGATAAACGAACAATCTTTACATACCAAAAAAGTAGTGATAAAACCGAAGAAAAAGACACCTTTACTCAATTCAGCCGATGCTGTGATGAATTAGGTGTCGAAATCATAACTACTTCAATTCCCCAAGCAAAGGGACGAATTGAACGTTTATGAGGCACTCTACAAGATCGCTTGAAAAATGAATTAATTCTCGCAGGAGTAACCACTATTGAAGAAGCAAATACATTCTTAAAAGAATTTATAACCAAATTCAATAAACAATTTGCCATTCCTATTGATTATAACAATTCTGTCTTTGTTGACGCTCCTAATAATGACAAAATTAATTTATTTTTATCAATCACTTCAACGCGACAAACAGACAATGGTTCATCAATTAGTTATAACAATAAAAAATATATCGCTTATAATAATAAAAAGTTAAAAGTCTTTAATTCAAAAACAAAAATTACAGTAATTAAAGCATTTGATGAAACATTATATTTAAAATATAACAATCAAATATATAATTTATTAGAATACATTACGGTTCCTATTAAAAATATTGAAAACAAAGTTCCCAAATCTAAAGCACATAAACCAAAACCAAATCATCCTTGAAATAATCAATATACATTACAAACATTATAAATTAAATAATTTTGCGAAATTTTTGCTAGATATTGACATCAATTTCAACAAAATAAAGAAATTCTAAAAGAACGAAAAAAGCGAAAAGATTTTGAATTAAATAAGTTTAAAAAACCCTTAGAACGTGAAAACTATTTATTAAAAAAAGAAAATGAAAGAATAAAAGCTGAGAATGAGGTTTTAAAAAAGCTTGAAGCTCTTCCAAAGATAAAAACAAAAACAAACATTAGAAAACAAATTGCTTTTATTAAATCAGAATTGCAAGTTTTAAAAATTACTTTATCATGATATTTAAAAGAATTAAGAATTTCATATGATACTTGAAATAAATATTCAAAAAATTGTGATGAATATCAACCAAATATTGATTATTCAATATATGAAATAATTAAAGCAATTCATAGAGAAAATAGTATTAAAGGACACAGACAAATTAAATTATCTTTGGAAGAGCAAAAAATTAATGTGTCGAATTCAACAGTTTATCGTTATATGAAATTAGCTAATATAATTTCTAGTGTAAGAATTAAAAAAAGAAAAAAAATTAATCATTTCTTAAAAATGACAAATGAACATATTCGACATAAATATCTATTAAAACGTAATTTTAAAGCTGAAAAAACTAATCAAAAGTGATCAATTGATATTACGTATGTTAAAACAATCACAGAATGAGTATATTTATTTGCAATCAAGGATTTATTTAGTAATTTAATAGTAAATTATTCTTTAACAACAACTCCAACAGTAAATTGAGTAAATAATTGTATCAAAGAAGCAATTATTAAAAGAAAAATAATCAAAGGTGAATTAACTATTAATTCTGATCAAGGTATTCATTTCACTTCAAAAGCTTATGAAAAATTATTAAAAAAACACGGCATAAATATAAGCATGTCAAGAAGGGGCAATTGTTTAGATAATTCACCGATTGAAAATCAATTTTCAATTCTTAAAACCGAGAACTCAGAATTATCACACTGTAAAAATATTTTAGAAGTAAAAAATATTGTAGATAATTATATAATTCATTATAATGAAAAAAGAAAAATTTTAAATTTAAAAATGCCACCACTTCAATATGAAATGAAAGAATTTTTTAATTAAAATTCTCAGTTATCTGAAACTGTGCAAATAGGAATTTATACCTCTTATTAATTTAATTCTTATAGTCTTTATAGGAGATGCATTATTTTGGTGCAACAAAAAAATGATTTTATTATGCATCGTGTAGATACAAATTCCAAATTTGTATATCTAGTTAATTTTATAATAACAATCTTTTAAAACCTAATTTTAATTTTGTCGAAAACTCTTGATAAAGTCAAAAACCCTTATAAAATATAGAGATTTGCAAGAAATACATTTTATTAAAAACCAAATAAAATAAAGGTTTTATTAAAATATCAAGAGTTTTCGACAAAATTAAATCTCAAAATTAAAGAAAAATGCAGGATTTATGTTATAATTAACACGTATTGTATTCTCTGTCTGAAATTAAAATAGAGACTTGCAATTCATTTTACTGATTAATCAATTATATTAATCTAATTAATTAATTTAACAAGAAACAGGAGGACAAAATTACATGGTTTTATTTAATAGTGAAAAAAAACCGGCTTTCGTTTCAATGGATTTAGGAACTGCTAATACATTAGTATATGTTTCAGGTTCAGGAATCGTTTACAATGAACCCTCAATTGTCGCTTACAGAATTAAAGAAAACAGAATTATTGCTGTAGGAGCCGAAGCTTACAAAATGATCGGAAAAGGAAATAAGTCAATTCGTATTGTTAAACCAATGGTCGATGGAGTTATTACAGATATTCGTGCTACTGAAGCGCAATTAAGATATATCTTTACAAAACTACGTATTACAAAACAATTAAAACATTCAATTATGTTATTGGCTTGTCCATCAGTAATTACTGAATTAGAAAAAGCTGCTTTGAAAAAAATCGCAATGAACTTAGGAGCATCTAAAATTTTCGTTGAAGAAGAAGTTAAAATGGCTGCTTTAGGCGGTGGGGTTGATATTTACAAACCTGCTGGAAACCTAGTTATCGATATGGGGGGGGGGACAACAGATATTGCTGTTATGGCCTCAGGAGATATCGTATTATCAAAATCAGTTAAAGTTGCTGGAAACTGCTTAAATGATGAAGCACAAAAATTCATTCGTTCACAATATGGTATAGAAATTGGATCAAAAACTTCAGAACAAATTAAAATCGAAATTGGGTCATTATCAAAATACCCTGACGAAAGAAGAATGAAAGTTTACGGACGTGATGTTGTGTCAGGATTACCAAGAGAAATTGAAGTAACACCTGAAGAAATTAGAGAAGTATTAAAAGTACCAGTGTCAAGAATTATTGACTTGACAGTTCAAGTGTTAGAAGAAACACCACCAGAATTAGCTGGTGACATCTTCAGAAATGGAATTACAATCTGTGGTGGGGGAGCCTTAATTAAAGGAATTGACCGTTACTTTACAGATACATTACAATTACCATCAAAAATTGGAGAACAACCATTATTAGCTGTTATTAATGGAACTAAAAGATTCGAATCAGACATCTTTGATATTTTAAGATTAGAATCAATGCATGTTAAAGAATTAAATTACTAGAAGAATCATTCATTTGATTATATATAGTTATTAACTTGTTAAGGAGGAAAAAACGTGAGACCAGAAACTAGACCATTTATTTCTCTTGACTTAGGAACTGCTAATGTCTTAGCATATGTTTCAGGACAAGGTGTAGTCTACAATGAACCATCATTAATGGCTTATAACAATAAAACTAATAGTTTAATTGCTTTAGGAAAAGCTGCTTATGATATGGTAGGAAAAACACACGGAGATATCAGAATGGTAACACCATTAGTAGATGGAGTTATTGCAGACATGGAAGCTGCACAAGATTTATTAAAACATATCTTTTCAAGAATGAAAATGATGAATATTTGAAAAAATGCTATTGTATTATTATCATGTCCAAGTGGAGTTACTGAACTTGAAAGAGAAGCATTAAAAAATGTTGCTAAAGAAATGGGAACTGAATTAGTTATTATCGAAGAAGAAGCTAAAATGGCCGCTTTAGGAGCAGGAATTAATATTGAATTACCTCAAGGACATTTAATCATTGATATTGGGGGAGGAACAACTGATTTAGCTATTATTTCATCAGGTGATATTGTAGTTTCAAGATCAATTAAAGTTGCAGGAAACCATTTTGATGATGATATTCGTAAATACATTCGTTCAGAATATAACATTGCTATTGGGCAAAAAACAGCTGAAGATGTTAAAAAATTAATTGGTTCATTAGTTAAATACCATAACGAAAGATTAATGCAAATCTACGGACGTGATATTGTTTCAGGATTACCAAAAGAGGCAAAAATCTCTTCAGAAGAAATAAGAAATGTTTTATTAAATGCATTTTCTAAAATTACAGACTTAGTAATTGAATTATTAGAAAATACACCACCAGAATTAGCGGGAGATATTATGAGAAATGGAATTACAGTTTGCGGTGGAGGAGCTTTAATTAGAAATATTGATAAATATTTCTTTGATATCTTCCAATTACCAACTAAAACAGCTTCAGATCCATTAAATTGTGTTATTGAAGGAACAAAAATCTTCGAAAAAACAATTAAGAAAAACATCGAAAATGGTTTATATAATTTCCAAGAAAAAGGATTATTATCATCATTAGGTAAAAAAAGAAAATAAATTGAAGCAAAAAAATATTAGGTTAACCTAATATTTTTTTATTGTAATTTTTAATATTTTGAATTGAAAAATTAATTTAATCAAGTTTAAATAGTTTTCGAGCATTTTTATTAGTAATACGGATCATTTCCTCAACTGGCATATTCTTTAATTCTGCCAACTTTTTAACTGTATACATAATAAATTTAGGGTAATTCTTTTTCCCGCGGTATGGATCGGGGGTTAAATATGGTGCATCAGTTTCCACTAAAATTTTATTTAATGGAACCATTTTTGCAACTTCCCGTAATTGCTCGACATTTTTAAAAGTAATATTACCAGCAAATGAAAGATAAAATCCTAAATCTAAAAATTTTTGTGCCATTTCCATTGATCCATTATAACAATGCATTAAACCTTGTGTTACTTTTTGTTCTTTTAATATTTCATAACAATCATCGTATGCATCACGGCAATGAATCGCAAGCGGAAGCTTATGTTCTTTCGCTAATTCAATTTGTTTAATAAATCAATGCTTTTGCAAATTTGGAGAAACAGTTTTATGAAAATAATCTAAACCAACTTCGCCAACCGCAATTACTTTATCACTATTTAATAACTGATCTAATTTTTCTAAATCTGAAACACCATATTTAGCAACATCAGTTGGATGAAAACCAATTGTTGCAAAAAGATTATCATACTGCAGGGCATGACGTACTGCCGCTTGGCTAGAATCTAAATCATATCCAACGTTATTAAGTCAATATATGCCACTAATTTTAGCGTCAGCAATTATTGCTGATGTTTCTTCATTTTCATATTCATGGGACATTAAATGACAATGTGTGTCAAAGATTCCTTGCATATTTTCCTCCTATTTTCCTAGGCAATATTTATTAAAAATTGTTGTTAATAAGTCGTTTTCATAGTTTTTACCTAGAATATCACCCAATATTTCTCAAACCTCATGTAAGTCGACATTAATAATATCAACCGGAAATCCACTCGTACTATTATTATATGCATTTTTTATTGAATTTGCTACCTTCTCTAATAAAGAAATTTGTTTTATATTTGATAAAACTAGTTGATCATCTTTTGTAATCTGAGCTGTATTATATAAATTTAAAACTTTGTCAATTAATGCTTTAATATCCCGCTTTAACGCTGAAATAAGCAGAATATTTTGTTCTAACTTCTCAGTTTGAGCTTGTGGAACAAGTAAATCACTTTTATTTAAAACTAACAAGTACTCCTTATCTTTAATTAATTCTTTAAGATCTGGATTTAAATTAATTAAATCCGCATAATTATCCGCAACAATTAAAATTAAATCGGCATTAATAGCTTGTTGACGAGCTTTATCAATTCCAATTTGTTCAATTTTATCAACTGTTTCACGTAACCCAGCAGTATCAATAATATTTAATGCTAAGGCCCCCAAATTAATTTTTCCTTCAACAATATCTCTTGTTGTTCCTGGTAAATCCGAAACAATCGCTTTATTCTCGTTCATTAAGGCATTTAATAATGACGACTTTCCAACATTTGGTTTTCCTAAAATTAAAACATTAATTCCATCATTAATCATTTTCCCAACTTTACTAATATTAACTAAATCATTAATCTTTTGTTCTAACCCTAATAACTGTTGGTTTAATTCTTGCGTTGTCAAATCACCAATGCCATCATATTCAGGATAATCAATATTTACTTCAATATTAGCAATAATATCTAATAAATCATCGCGATAAGTACTGATTAAGTGCGTATTTTTATTTTGTAAATTGTTTAAAGCAATTTTTGCACTAGTATCATTTGTTGCATTGATTAAATTATTAATAGCATCCGTTTGAATTAAATTAAGCTTACCATTAAAAAATGCTCGTTGAGAAAATTCGCCTCTGTTTGCTAAGCACGCACCATTTTTTAACAATAACTTAATAATATTGTTTGTAACTAATACGCCCCCATGACAGTTTATTTCAATAATGTCTTCTCCGGTAAAAGAATTAGGCTTTTCAAAACAAACTAAAATAACCTGGTCAATAATTTCGTTACCATCTTTTAAATAACCATAACAAACTTGATTACCATGGAGAGTAACCTTTTTTGAAAAAATTTTATTAATAATTTTATAACTATCACTTCCCGACATACGAATAATGGCAATTGCTTGTTTAACCATTGCAGTTGCAGGGGCAATTATTGTATCTTCAAACATTTTATAAAACTCCTTTTTTACCTTATTAAATTATATCAAACTATAAATTATAAATTCAAGTCTTTAATTTTGTCGAAAACTTTTGATAAAGTCAAAAACCCTTATAAAATATAGAGATTTGCAAGAAATACATTTTATCAAAAACCCAATAAAATCAGGATTTTATTAAAATATCAAGATTTTTCGACAAAATTAAAGCAAGAAACAAACAATATCAAAAATATACAAAAATTGAAAAATAATAGATATATCTATTATTTTTCAATTTTTGTATATGCCAAATTGTAAAGTTAAGTGCAACTAAATTATTTTTCTAACCAAATATTCGATTGGCGAAAGATAATTTAGTATTTTTCTTGGTCTTTGGTTTAAAGACAATATAAATTTATGAACTGCATTTTTAGTAGTATTTGAAAAATTAAATTTTTTAGGAAATTTTTCTCTAATTAAACCATTAGTATTTTCATTATTACCTCTTTGTCAGGGTGAATATGCATTAGCAAAATAAATTTTCACATTTAAATTTTTTTCAAGTTGTTGTCAATTAGCAAATTCTTTACCACGATCAAATGTTATAGTCTTAACAAGATTATTTGGAAGAATTGATAAATAATGGCTAATATTTTCGTTAATAACTTTAGTAGTTCTATTTTCAACTAATATTGCTAAAGTAAATCTTGATGTTCTTTCAACTAAAGTTATTAAACATGATTTACTTTTACCTCGTGATGATACTACGGTATCACCTTCTCAATGACCAAGAGTTACGCGATTATTAACATTAGCATTTCGTTCTTTAATTGATTTACCATTAAATTTACCCTGATTTTCTTGATATTTTCGTTTCTTACCTTTTCTTCTTAAATTTTTATTAGTAACTTTTTCAAGTAATCCAGAATAAATTCAATTGTAAATTGTTTTAAAACTAATAATTCATTCTTTATGAAAATTTTTAATTCTGCCATAAATTTGTTCAGGTGATCAACCTAATAATAATTTTTGTTGTACATATTTTACTAATTCTCTATTTTTAAACTTATGAAAATAAATATGTGATTGTTTTCTATTTTCTGCTTTATTTTGTGCAATTAATGAAAAATAATGATTATTATCTTTATTTCTATTAACTTCTCGAATAATAGTACTAATACTTCGATTAAGATTTTTAGCTATTTCACTAATTTTTATTTTAAACTTCAATTGATTCTCAATATAAATTCTTTCATCTATGCCAAGATGTTTATATCCTATATAAAAACTCCTTGCTTTATTTTTTCTAAAATAAACTTAGCATCATAAAATTTTTATATGAGATTTTTTGCAATTTTATTTACTTGCACTTACAAGTATAATTCAGCATATTTAATAAAATAACCTAAATAATCTTGTTGTCCTTCATTACTTTTTCAATCCCGGCAATTGCCGCGTCTTCATCTTCACCAGTTGCAACGATTTTTACTTCTGCTCCTTGATGAATTCCTAACGCAATAATAGTCATGATTGATTTTAAATTACCAGTCTTTCCTCCTGAAAAAATAGTAATATCTGACTGGTATTTGCCTGCTTCTCCGACAATTAATGCCGCTGGACGCGCATGCATTCCAACTAGATCAGCGATAACAGCTTTAAATGATGCCATTAAATTTCCTCCTTTAAAATATACTCACTCATTATTATATCAAAAAAATTAAAAATAAATATATTATCCCTCTTTAATTTTGTCGAAAACTCTTTATATTAAAAATATACCTAATTTTAAGTATATTTTCTTTAATTTTGTCAAAAACTCTTGATAAAATAAAAAAAATCATCAATATGACAATTTGAAAACGAATTTGGTGGAAGATTATTATTGTTCTTTAACTTTTTTAGATGTTAAAATATAATACCGTTGCTTGTTGGTTTGGTGTTAAACCTTTGTGTTGGTATTTTCATTTTCAGAGATTTAAATAATTTTGAATGTTAGTAAAACCTAAACCATGATAATGAATTAAGGATTCTTTAAGACTTGCTTGTAATTTACTAACTTTATTTAATTTTCGATAACTGGCATCAGGATTTGTCCTAGTTTTAGTGGCATATAAAGTAGAATTTGTTTGTTTTGCTACTAATAAATATAATGGTTGCATATCAGAAATAATAATGGAATTTTTGTTAATTTGCAATGTTTCTTTTAACTGAGATATATAAATAAAAATTTTTCTAGATTATTATTAATATATAAAGTTAGGAGAAACATTTTTATATGGCTAAAGGTAAAATAAAAGGGTCTAAAGATCATTCTTTTGAATTTAAAGAAAAAATTGTTAATGAATACTCAATTAACAATAAATCTTATAGTGAAATAGCAAAAGAATATCATATTAGTTTAGCAACTATTTCAAAATGAGTAAATCAATTTCAACAAAATAAAGAAATTCTAAAAGAACGACAAAAGCGAAAAGATTTTGAATTAAATAAGTTTAAAAACCCCTTAGAACGTGAAAACTATTTATTAAAAAAAGAAAATGAAAGAATAAAAGCTGAGAATGAGGTTTTAAAAAAGCTTGAAGCTCTTCCAAAGATAAAAACAAAAACAAACATTAGAAAACAAATTGCTTTTATTAAATCAGAATTGCAAGTTTCAAAAATTACTTTATCATGATATTTAAAAGAATTAAGAATTTCATATGATACTTGAAATAAATATTCAAAAAATTGTGATGAATATCAACCAAATATTGATTATTCAATATATGAAATAATTAAAGCAATTCATAGAGAAAATAGTATTAAAGGACACAGACAAATTAAATTATCTTTGGAAGAGCAAAAAATTAATGTGTCGAATTCAACAGTTTATCGTTATATGAAATTAGCTAATAGAATTTCTAGTGTAAGAATTAAAACAAGAAAAAAAATTAATCATTTCTTAAAAATGACAAATGAACATATTCGACATAAATATCTATTAAAACGTAATTTTAAAGTTGAAAAAACTAATCAAAAGTGATCAATTGATATTACGTATGTTAAAACAATCACAGAATGAGTATATTTATTTGCAATCAAGGATTTATTTAGTAATTTAATAGTAAATTATTCTTTAACAACAACTCCAACAGTAAATTGAGTAAATAATTGTATCAAAGAAGCAATTATTAAAAGAAAAATAATCAAAGGTGAATTAACTATTAATTCTGATCAAGGTATTCATTTCACTTCAAAAGCTTATGAAAAATTATTAAAAAAACACGGTATAAATATAAGTATGTCAAGAAGAGGCAATTGTTTAGATAATTCACCGATTGAAAATTGATTTTCAATTCTTAAAACCGAGAACTCAGAATTATCACACTGTAAAAATATTTTAGAAGTAAAAAATATTGTAGATAATTATATAATTCATTATAATGAAAAAAGAAAAATTTTAAATTTAAAAATGCCACCACTTCAATATGAAATGAAAGCATTTTTTAATTAAAATTCTCAGTTATCTGAAACTGTGCAAATTTTTGTTAATTAATTTTGTATTCATATTTTCAATAATTCACTGTTTTTGTAATCGTTTGGTATTAGTGGATTGAACAAAAATATTATTATTAGTATCAACTGCCATTTGAATACAACATTTAGTGTTAGTGGAAAATGGATCAAGATGAGTTTTTCATTTATCAAATTTATCTTTAAAATTACCTTTATGGATTTCTTTAATAAATGTTTCATCGATTTGTATTTGGCCATTTAATTTTTTAAATTTTAATTGAGTATTTTCTAATTGTTTTGATGGCATTAATTTTTGACGATTATATCAAGCTGTTTTGGGTGTTTTTTTAATAAAACGGGAAATTACTTTACTAGATTGTCCTAACAATGAAATTTATTAATTCAAATTTCATTGTTCATAATTTAAATGACTTCAATAAGTAAAATGATGACGAAAAGCATCAAAACTAGCCCGACATTTTTTGCATAAATATTTTTGTTTTCCTTCGGGATTATGGCCATTTTTAACACAATGATAAGATTTGCAATTAGGACATTTAATACCTTTATCTCTAAATTTTTGATCAATTTCATTTAAGCGTTTTTGTTTTTTGATTAATTCTGCTTCTTTTTTAACTTTTTCATAAAATAGACTGCACCCTGTTTAGTAAGTATTAATAAAAAGGTTTACAAACTTTCATTTATTATATCTTTTTCTTTTTGGTTTGAATATCATTTATTTCATTTTTTAACATCATTAATATATTCATTATGAGATTTATAATTTTTATTATGGATTGTTCCTTTTTTAAGTAATGAATGAAAACTTTCAATAATAATGTTGTCTGCACAATGATAATTTTTACCCATTGAAATTATAATTTTGTTATCTAAACATTTAATATTATAATCTTTAGATGTATATTGATATCCGTGATCTGAATGAATTATTGTTTTATTTAGATCTTTTTTTATTTTTTTAATTTTATTAATTGCAGCATTTAAATTATCAATTACAAGTTTGTTATTATTAAATTTTGATCATTTTACATCAATAATTTCTTTAGTATATCCATCAATTATTGTTGATTGATAATGTTTTTTACCATTTCAAATTAAATAAGTTACATCAGTAAATAAAATTGAAAATCTTTCTTTAATATCATTAAAATTACGATTTACTAAATCAGGATATTTAATTATATTTTTATTTCTATTTTGTTTTATTAATATTTTTCTACGCATACGCTTTACATATTCAGCTTGAATATTATTTTCTTTCATAATTCGTAATACTTTCTTAGCATTATAAACAATGCCATAATCTTCTTTTAAATATTTGGTAATTCGACGATAACCAAATTGTTTTAAATTTTCTTCATAGACTTTTACAATATTCTTTAATGATTCGCTATCCTTACCATTACTTGAATAATTTTTATATTTATCTCAATAACTACGCTTTAAATTTGTTACATCAAGTAATAAATTTAGTGGATATTTATTAAGGTTTTCTTTGATAAAAAATACAATTTTTCTTTTATTTAATTGTAAAAGTCATGAAGCTTTTTTAGTAATTCATACCTAACTTTGTAATAGTTTAAATCTCTTTTTTCAAATGATTCTTTTGGACCTTTATTGGTGTTTAAAATTCCTTTCTTAAAATTTTCATACCATGAAGCAACAGTTTTTTTATTAATTGCATATTTTTTTGCAATAAAACTTATACTATTATTTTTAACCTCTTGTCCTATCATTTTTCGAAAATCTGCTGTATATTTATTAAATTTTTGTCCTTTTCTTGCCATATAAAAATGCACCTCCTTTAAAGTTTAGCAAAGACTTTTTTTCTTTACTTACTTTTTTGGGTGCAGTCTAAAAGTTAGCAAAGACTTTTTTTCTTTACTTACTTTTTTGGGTGCAGTCTAGTAAAATTCTTTGAATCGAATGTTTCTAATTTTGATAAAAATGACGCCATTTTATCTAATCTCCTTTTATGTTATTTTCCAGTAGTTCTTGTGCTGCTAAACGAGCAATCATTGCAGCATTATCCGTACAATATTCTAATTTTGGGATAATTACCTTTAAATTTGGTGTTGCCAAATTTAAAATTGCTGTTCGTAATGCGCTATTAGCTGAAACCCCACCAACTAACGTAACCTTTTGCGGTTGAAAATTTTGAATTGCTAATTTTGTTTTCCGCACAATAATATCAACACATGTTTTTTGAAATGTTGCACAAAAATTAGACAGGTTAATTTTAGTATTGCGTTGTTCTTTTACAATTAAATTAGCGACTGCTGATTTTAATCCACTAAAAGAGAAATTATAACTATGGTCATTTAATGGCAGCGGCAAGTGATATTGTCCTAATTCACCTGCTGCTGCTAACTTATCAATAATCGGGCCGCCAGGGTATCCTAAATCTAGCATCCGAGCAACCTTATCATAACATTCACCAATTGCATCATCCAATGTTGACCCTAAAATTTCAAAATCCAAATGTTTTTTCATTAATATTAACTGAGTATGGCCACCACTAACTAGCACTGCTAAAAGAGGAAATAAGAAATTGTTATCGATCGCGCTAGCATAGACGTGACCATATAAATGGTTTAAAGGTAAAATTGGAAGCTCTAAATAATTAGCTAAAGTTTCAGCTATTATTTTCCCAATATGTAAAGTTCCAATTAAACCTGGTTTTGCTGTGTATGCAATGTATTGTAATTCTGTTATCTTAATATTAGTTTTTTCTAAAGCTTCCGATAAGACATATGAAAAATTTTTTAAATGCAATCGCGAAGCAAGGTCGGGGACAACGCCCCCATATTTCGTATGTTCTTTAATTTGCGATGAAATAATATTTGCTAAAATTTTTCCATTTTTGAAAATAGCAATACTAGTTTCATCACAACTTGTTTCAATTGCAAGAATTACCATTTCATACACCTCTTGAATATTATATAATAATTTTTGCCTAAAATACAAAGAAACCTCTTTAATTTTGTCGAAAACTATTGATAAAGTCAAAAAAATCATCAATATGACAATTTGAAAACGAATTTGATGGAAGATTATTATTGTTCTTTAACTTTTTTAGATGTTAAAATATAATACCGTTGCTTGTTGGTTTGGTGTTAAACCTTTGTGTTGGTATTTTCATTTTCAGAGATTTAAATAATTTTGAATGTTAGTAAAACCTAAAACATGATAATGAATTAAGGCTTCTTTAAGACTTGCTTGTAATTTACTAATTTTATTTAATTTTCGATAACTGGCATCAGGATTTGTCCTAGTTTTAGTGGCATATAAAGTAGAACTTGTTTATTTTGCTACTAATAAATATAATAGACTTCTTGCGATACCGGTTTTTCTTATTAAGAATATTTCTATAAAATATAATTAAAAATAAAAAATATAAATTAGGAGGGTATAAAACTATGAAAAATGATAACTTTAAATTTCTTAATGATAAAGAATTATTACGATTAACAGGAATAAAAAAATACTTTTAATAAAATGTTAGATATTTTAAAAGAAGCCGAGTTAAAAAAATTTAAAAAAGGCGGAAAAGCTAATAAATTATCATTAGAAAATCGTTTATTAATGACTTTATCATATTGAAGAGAATACTGCACTTATTTTCATCTTGGCAAAAGTTTTGGCATTAGTGATAGTAATTGTTATCGTAATATCAAATTAATTGAAAACACTTTAATTAAACACCCTGACTTTCAACAACTTGATGAGCAAAAAACATTAATAAATAAATATTTTAATGATAAAACAATTATTATTGATGCAACCGAAACAGCAATCCAACGCCCAAAAAAAGACAAAAAAAATACTATTCCGGAAAAAAAGAAAAAGCATACTATCAAAACACAAATAATCATCGAAAAAGAAAGCAAAACTATTATTGCAACAAATTTTGCTTGTGGTAAAACCGATGATTTTCGTTTATTTAAAGAATCAAAAATACCGCTTTTAAAAGCTAGCAAAGTAATAGTTGATACAGGTTATCAAGGCTTGCAAAAAGTGCATCGGAATGTTTTGATTCCGCATAAAAAAACAAAGTAAAAACATTTTCAATAACGATTCTCATTTGTGAAGTTAGTTTATTATCTGTAGACTGCACCCTGTTTAGTAAGTGTTAATAAAAAGGTTTACAAACTTTCATTTATTATATATTTTTCTTTTTGGTTTGAATATCATTTATTTCATTTTTTAACATCATTAATATATTCATTATGAGATTTATAATTTTTATTATGGATTGTTCCTTTTTTAAGTAATGAATGAAAACTTTCAATAATAATGTTGTCTGCACAATGATAATTTTTACCCATTGAAATTATAATTTTGTTATCTAAACATTTACTATTATAATCTTTAGATGTATATTGATATCCGTGATCTGAATGAATTATTGTTTTATTTAGATCTTTTTTTATTTTTTTAATTGCTGAATTATACTTGTAAGTGCAAGTAAATAAAATTGCAAAAAATCTCATATAAAAATTTTATGATGCTAAGTTTATTTTAGAAAAAATAAAGCAAGGAGTTTTTATATAGGATATAAACATCTTGGCATAGATGAAAGAATTTATATTGAGAATCAATTGAAGTTTAAAATAAAAATTAGTGAAATAGCTAAAAATCTTAATCGAAGTATTAGTACTATTATTCGAGAAGTTAATAGAAATAAAGATAATAATCATTATTTTTCATTAATTGCACAAAATAAAGCAGAAAATAGAAAACAATCACATATTTATTTTCATAAGTTTAAAAATAGAGAATTAGTAAAATATGTACAACAAAAATTATTATTAGGTTGATCACCCGAACAAATTTATGGCAGAATTAAAAATTTTCATAAAGAATGAATTATTAGTTTTAAAACAATTTACAATTGAATTTATTCTTGATTACTTGAAAAAGTTACTAATAAAAATTTAAGAAGAAAAGGTAAGAAACGAAAATATCAAGAAAATCAGGGTAAATTTAATGGTAAATCAATTAAAGAACGAAATGCTAATGTTAATAATCGCGTAACTCTTGGTCATTGAGAGGGTGATACCGTAGTATCATCACGAGGTAAAAGTAAATCATGTTTAATAACTTTAGTTGAAAGAACATCAAGATTTACTTTAGCAATATTAGTTGAAAATAGAACTACTAAAGTTATTAACGAAAATATTAGCCATTATTTATCAATTCTTCCAAATAATCTTGTTAAGACTATAACATTTGATCGTGGTAAAGAATTTGCTAATTGACAACAACTTGAAAAAAATTTAAATGTGAAAATTTATTTTGCTAATGCATATTCACCCTGACAAAGAGGTACTAATGAAAATACTAATGGTTTAATTAGAGAAAAATTTCCTAAAAAATTTAATTTTTCAAATACTACTAAAAATGCAGTTCATAAATTTATATTGTCTTTAAACCAAAGACCAAGAAAAATACTAAATTATCTTTCGCCAATCGAATATTTGGTTAGAAAAATAATTTAGTTGCACTTAACTTTACAATTTGGCTAATAAAAAGGTTTACAAACTTTCATTTATTATATATTTTTCTTTTTGGTTTGAATATCATTTATTTCATTTTTTAACATCATTAATATATTCATTATGAGATTTATAATTTTTATTATGGATTGTTCCTTTTTTAAGTAATGAATGAAAACTTTCAATAATAATGTTGTCTGCACAATGATAATTTTTACCCATTGAAATTATAATTTTGTTATCTAAACATTTACTATTATAATCTTTAGATGTATATTGATATTCGTGATCTGAATGAATTATTGTTTTATTTAGATCTTTTTTTATTTTTTTAATTTTATTAATTGCAGCATTTAAATTATCAATTACAAGTTTGTTATTATTAAATTTTGATCATTTTACATCAATAATTTCTTTAGTATATCCATCAAGTATTGTTGATTGATAATGTTTTTTACCATTTCAAATTAAATAAGTTACATCAGTAAATAAAATTGAAAATCTTTCTTTAATATCATTAAAATTACGATTTACTAAATCAGGATATTTAATTATATTTTTATTTCTATTTTGTTTTATTAATATTTTTCTACGCATACGCTTTACATATTCAGCTTGAATATTATTTTCTTTCATAATTTGTAATACTTTCTTAGCATTATAAACAATGCCATAATCTTCTTTTAAATATTTGGTAATTCGACGATAACCAAATTGTTTTAAATTTTCTTCATAGACTTTTACAATATTCTTTAATGATTCGCTATCCTTACCATTACTTGAATAATTTTTATATTTATCTCAATAACTACGCTTTAAATCTGTTACATCAAGTAATAAATTTAGTGGATATTTATTAAGGTTTTCTTTGATAAAAAATACAATTTTTCTTTTATTTAATTGTAAAAGTCATGAAGCTTTTTTAGTAATTCATACCTAACTTTGTAATAGTTTAAATCTCTTTTTTCAAATGATTCTTTTGGACCTTTATTGGTGTTTAAAATTCCTTTCTTAAAATTTTCATACCATGAAGCAACAGTTTTTTTATTAATTGCATATTTTTTTGCAATAAAACTTATACTATTATTTTTAACCTCTTGTCCTATCATTTTTCGAAAATCTGCTGTATATTTATTAAATTTTTGTCCTTTTCTTGCCATATAAAAATGCACCTCCTTTAAAAGTTTAGCAAAGACTTTTTTTCTTTACTTACTTTTTTGGTTGCAGTCTACTTCAGAACTAATTTCATTGTTTAAATAGGATAATAGTGCTGTAATAGGGATATTGGGGCTAATTTCATTAATTAAATCAATAAAAGAGTTATTATTTTCGTTTAAAAACTCTTGGGTTCTAGTTATAATATTCATAGGATAGTTTTCTTTCTAATTTTTTTCAAACTTAATTATACTGAAAACTTTCTTTTTTATTTTCCCCAACTTTGGCAACGCAATCTCTTTCATAATTCGTAATACTTTCTTAGCATTATAAACAATGCCATAATCTTCTTTTAAATATTTGGTAATTCGACGATAACCAAATTGTTTTAAATTTTCTTCATAGACTTTTACAATATTTTTTAATGATTCGCTATCCTTACCATTACTTGAATAATTTTTATATTTATCTCAATAACTACGCTTTAAATCTGTTATATCAAGTAATAAATTTAGTGGATATTTATTAATGTTTTCTTTGATAAAAAATACAATTTTTCTTTTATTTAATTGTAAAAGTCATGAAGCTTTTTTAATAATTCATACCTAACTTTGTAATAGTTTAAATCTCTTTTTTCAAATGATTCTTTTTGACCTTTATTGGTGTTTAAAATTCCTTTCTTAAAATTTTCATACCATGAAGAAACAGTTTTTTTATTAATTGCATATTTTTTTGCAATAAAACTTATACTATTATTTTTAACCTCTTGTCCTATCCTTTTTCGAAAATCTGCTGTATATTTATTAAATTTTTGTCCTTTTCTTGCCATATAAAAATGCACCTCCTTTAAAAGTTTAGCAAAGACTTTTTTTATTTACTTACTTTTTTGGGTGCAGTCTATATTTTAAAAGAAGCCGAGTTAAAAAAATTTAAAAAAGGCGGAAAAGCTAATAAATTATCATTAGAAAATCGTTTATTAATGACTTTATCATATTGAAGAGAATACCGCACTTATTTTCATCTTGGCAAAATTTTTGGCATTAGTGAGAGTAATTGTTATCGTAATATCAAATTAATTGAAAACACTTTAATTAAACACCCTGACTTTCAACAACTTGATGAGCAAAAAACATTAATAAATAAATATTTTAATGATAAAACAATTATTATTGATGCAACCGAAACAGCCATCCAACGCCCAAAAAAAGACAAAAAAAATACTATTCCGGAAAAAAGAAAAAGCATATTATCAAAACACAAATAATCCTCGAAAAAGAAAGCAAAACTATTATTGTAACAAATTTTGCTTGTGGTAAAACCCATTATTTTCGTATGTCCTTATCTTGTGATAATTTCGTAATAGTTATCTATCAAAAATTTCGCAACCATTTAAAATTAAAAATGGTGATAACAATGGAAAGAAAACTAACAATGAAAGAACAACATAAATACAAAACAATTGAAAAAATTATTAACAATAAAATATCAAAGCAAAGAGCTGCAAATATTTTACACTTATCAATTCGTCGCATTGAACAACTTATAAAACTTTATGATCCACAAAATAGTCAATCATTTGCTCAACATTCTCGTGGAAGGATAGCTCACAATAAAACAAATCCACAAATTTGTGAAAAGATTATAAATTTATATAAAACTAAATATATTGGCTTTAATTTTACTCATTTCAAAGAAAAATTAATCGAAAATGAAGAAATAAAAATTTCATATTTAGTTTTATACAAATTAATGTCCTTAAATCAAATTAAAACACCTCGAAAGCAAAAAATAAAGAAAAAAGATAAAACCCACCCTTTAAGAGAACGTCGAAAATGTTTCGGCGAACTATTACAAGATGATGCCAGTGAACATCATTGATTAGGACCAAATGGTCCAAAATGATTTTTACATGGCGCAATTGATGATACAACAAATACGGTTGTTGGATTATATTTTGCTTATCAAGAAACATTACAAGGTTATTATAATGTTTTACATCAAATTTTACGAAATTATGGAATTCCCACGACATTTTATACCGATAAACGAACAATCTTTACATACCAAAAAAGTAGTGATAAAACCGAAGAAAAAGACACCTTTACTCAATTCAGCCGATGCTGTGATGAATTAGGTGTCGAAATCATAACTACTTCAATTCCCCAAGCAAAGGGACGAATTTAACGTTTATGAAGCACTCTACAAGATCGCTTGAAAAATGAATTAATTCTCGCAGGAGTAACCACTATTGAAGAAGCAAATACATTCTTAAAAGAATTTATAACCAAATTCAATAAACAATTTGCCATTCCTATTGATTATAACAATTCTGTCTTTGTTGATGCTCCTAATAATGACAAAATTAATTTATTTTTATCAATCACTTCAACGCGACAAACAGACAACGGTTCATCAATTAGTTATAACAATAAAAAATATATGGCTTATAATAATAAAAAGTTAAAAGTCTTTAATTCAAAAACAAAAATTACAGTAATTAAAGCATTTGATGAAACATTATATTTAAAATATAACAATCAAATATATAATTTATTAGAATACATTCTGGTTCCTATTAAAAATATTGAAAACAAAGTTCCCAAATCTAAAGCACATAAACCAAAACCAAATCATCCTTGAAATAATCAATATACATTACAAACATTATCAATTAAATAATTTTTCGAAATTTTTTCTAGATATTGACACCCATTATTTTCGTTTATTAGACTTCTTGCGATACCTTGTTATTTATGCTTAAAAAGCAATTAAAATTTTTAAAAATGCTTATTTTAAAGTTTAATTTAATTTTTTTAATTTGTAATTTTTTTATTTTTGTTAGTATCGCAAGAATTATATTTTATCAAAAACCCAATAAAATCAAGGTTTTATTAAAATATCAAGAGTTTTCGACAAAATTAAAGTCACTATATTAAAGGTCATAATTAATGTTTTATTATTTTTATAGGTTATGCAAGAAGTCTATTGAATATTTTGTATTAAATCCAATGAATTTTTACAATTCAGGTTTTATTAAAATCACTATGAAAATAATAAAGGAGAGAGTGTCCGATGAACAGATTTACAAAAACAATTTCTAATTTGAGTATTTATTTATTAATGATAACATTACTACACTTTCTTATTATTTCAACCTTGTTGCTATTAATTAAAAAATTTATTAATAGCAAAATTGAAAAATTTTATGGCAGCTTTTTTCGATGAATTCAAATTAGTTTACATGCTAGTTTAACTTCAATTCAAAACGTCGAAATTATTTTAACTGTTTTTTCGTTGTCTTTTATCGGAATAATCCTTATTGGAATAATATTAATTAATTCAATAAAATCAGTAATTCAAAGATTAGGTTACTTTTTCGGCGTTGGCAGTGGTTTACTTTTATTGTGTTTTTTGTTTTCTACAAAATTAAAAATAAAGTGTCCCAAATATATTTACAATTCAGGTATAATTAATTTACAAGAAACAAAAGGAGAAAAACTAATGGAATATAAGTTAATAGCTCTTGATTTAGATGGCACAACAGCAAGGAGAAATCGAATTTCAAACCAAAATATAACGGCAATTAAGTGAGCAATGGCCAAGAGGGTTAAAGTAATTATTGCGACTGGCCGTAGTATTGGTGCACTTCGCAAAGTTGCCAAAAAATTAGGTGTTATTGAAAAAAAGATGCCCATAATTGCTTTCAACGGAGGCGTAATTTATGATTTTGCAAAAGAGAAAATTCTGCAACAAACTGTTTTTTCAAATGCTGAATTAATTAATGTTTTTAATATGGTTAATGAATGTAAAGTGCAATTATGAGCTTATTCGGTTGATAATGAACATTTAGCTTATGTTAATACAAAACATAGTTTAATGGTTAAATGAATGAGTTTTCACACGAAACGAAAAAGAAAATTAATTCATAATCCATCTACTTTGCAAGATCGGGCTTATAAATTTGTTGTTAGTGGTAAAAAAGAAAATGTTTTAAACTTTAAAACAAAAATTTTAGTAAAATATGAATTTAATATTTTTGATTGGTCGTACTTACCAAACCAAAGTTTAAACTTAGAAATTAGTCCAAAAGGAAGCGACAAAAAAGATGCTTTAGAGTATCTGGCTCAAATTTATAATATTCAACCATCAGAAGTTATTGCAATGGGAGATGGTTCAAATGATTATGAAATGTTAAAATGAGCTGGTGTTGGTATTGCAATGGAAAATGCCAAAGACCATCTTAAAAACATTTCAGATGATACAACCGCTTATTATCGTCGTTCGGGAGTAGCAAAAGCAATTAATAAATATTTTAAAAAACCTGAATTGTAAATTATTTGGGACACTTTATTGAATATTTTGTATTAAATTCAATGAATTTTTATAATTTAATGATTTTCTTGGCATTGAAAATAAATTCAATGCTATTTTATTTAAGTTATCTTGATAAAATATTGATAAATCTATTCCTTTTGGTAAACTTCGTCTCAAAATTCCATTATTATTTTCGTTTAATCCTCTTTGGCCAGTACAACCAGAATCAGCAAAATAAACTTTTATTTTACAAATATTTTCAAGTTTTTTTCACTTGCTAAATTCTTTACCACGATCAAATGTAATTGTTTTTATTGTGCCAGGGTGGTTTGTTTAAAATAAATTTTATTATACTTTCTATGACATCTTTGCTTTTTCTACTATTAGTTATTAGCGAGATTGCTGTTTTATATCATATATCAGCTAAAGTTATAATTGCTTTTTTATGGTTTTTACCAACTATAGTATCTCCTTCTAGATGACCAAAGACATTTATTGCTTTAATATTTGGAAATTCAATATTACGTTTAATAATTGTCGAACAATTATTAACTTTTCCGCGGTTTTCTGTTTTATTATGTGGTTTATTTTTACCTTTTCGTAATAAATTTTCTTTATTAAAATTATAACGAGAAAAGTTAAACATATTATATAAAGTCTTTGAACAGATAAAATTTTTTCTTTAATTTTGTCGAAAACTCTTGATAAAGTCAAAAACCCTTATAAAATATAGAAATTTGTAAAAAGTCCATTTTATCAAAAACCCAATAAAATAAAGGTTTTGTTAAAATATCAAGAGTTTTCGACAAAATTAAAGCTACAATATGATAATTTGAAAACGAATTTGGTGGAAGATTATTATTGTTCTTTAACTTTTTTAGATGTTAAAATATAATACCGTTGCTTGTTGGTTTGGTGTTAAACCTTTGTGTTGGTATTTTCATTTTCAGAGATTTAAATAATTTTGAATGTTAGTAAAACCTAAAACATGATAATGAATTAAGGCTTCTTTAAGACTTGCTTGTAATTTACTAATTTTATTTAATTTTCGATAACTGGCATCAGGATTTGTCCTAGTTTTAGTGGCATATAAAGTAGAATTTGTTTGTTTTGCTACTAATAAATATAATGGTTGCATATCAGAAATAATAATGGAATTTTTGTTAATTAATTGTTTATTCATATTTTCAATAATTCACTGTTTTTGTAATCTTTTGGTATTAGTGGATTGAACAAAAATATTATTATTAGTATCAACCGCCATTTGAATACAACATTTAGTGTTAGTGGAAAATGAATCAAGATGAGTTTTTCATTTATCAAATTTATCTTTAAAATTACCTTTATGGATTTATTTAATAAATGTTTCATCGATTTGTATTTGGCCATTTAATTTTTTAAATTTTAATTGAGTATTTTCTAATTATTTTGATTGCATTAATTTTTGACGATTATATCAAGCTGTTTTGGGTGTTGTTTTAATAAAACGGGAAATTACTTTACTAGATTGTCATAGCAATGAAATTTGAATTAATAAATTTCATTGTTCATAATTTAGACTGCACCCCGTTTAGTAAGTGTTAATAAAAAGGTTTACAAACTTTCATTTATTATATATTTTTCTTTTTGGTTTGAATATCATTTATTTCATTTTTTAACATCATTAATATATTCATTATGAGATTTATAATTTTTATTATGGATTGTTCCTTTTTTAAGTAATGAATGAAAACTTTCAATAATAATGTTGTCTGCACAATGATAATTTTTACCCATTGAAATTATAATTTTGTTATCTAAACATTTACTATTATAATCTTTAGATGTATATTGATATCCGTGATCTGAATGAATTATTGTTTTATTTAGATCTTTTTTTATTTTTTTAATTGCTGAATTATACTTGTAAGTGCAAGTAAATAAAATTGCAAAAAATCTCATATAAAAATTTTATGATGCTAAGTTTATTTTAGAAAAAATAAAGCAAGGAGTTTTTATATAGGATATAAACATCTTGGCATAGATGAAAGAATTTATATTGAGAATCAATTGAAGTTTAAAATAAAAATTAGTGAAATAGCTAAAAATCTTAATCGAAGTATTAGTACTATTATTCGAGAAGTTAATAGAAATAAAGATAATAATCATTATTTTTCATTAATTGCACAAAATAAAGCAGAAAATAGAAAACAATCACATATTTATTTTCATAAGTTTAAAAATAGAGAATTAGTAAAATATGTACAACAAAAATTATTATTAGGTTGATCACCCGAACAAATTTATGGCAGAATTAAAAATTTTCATAAAGAATGAATTATTAGTTTTAAAACAATTTACAATTGAATTTATTCTGGATTACTTGAAAAAGTTACTAATAAAAATTTAAGAAGAAAAGGTAAGAAACGAAAATATCAAGAAAATCAGGGTAAATTTAATGGTAAATCAATTAAAGAACGAAATGCTAATGTTAATAATCGCGTAACTCTTGGTCATTGAGAGGGTGATACCGTAGTATCATCACGAGGTAAAAGTAAATCATGTTTAATAACTTTAGTTGAAAGAACATCAAGATTTACTTTAGCAATATTAGTTGAAAATAGAACTACTAAAGTTATTAACGAAAATATTAGCCATTATTTATCAATTCTTCCAAATAATCTTGTTAAGATTATAACATTTGATCGTGGTAAAGAATTTGCTAATTGACAACAACTTGAAAAAAATTTAAATGTGAAAATTTATTTTGCTAATGCATATTCACCCTGACAAAGAGGTACTAATGAAAATACTAATGGTTTAATTAGAGAAAAATTTCCTAAAAAATTTAATTTTTCAAATACTACTAAAAATGCAGTTCATAAATTTATATTGTCTTTAAACCAAAGACCAAGAAAAATACTAAATTATCTTTCGCCAATCGAATATTTGGTTAGAAAAATAATTTAGTTGCACTTAACTTTACAATTTGGCATTTATTAAAAAACACATAACTTCATATCTGAAACTGTGCACTTTTTTAAAACTTCATTCTCAGCTTTTATTCTTTCATTTTCTTTTTTTAATAAATAGTTTTCACGTTCTAAGGGGTTTTTAAACTTATTTAATTCAAAATCTTTTCGCTTTTTTCGTTCTTTTAGAATTTCTTTATTTTGTTGAAATTGATTTACTCATTTTGAAATAGTTGCTAAACTAATATGATATTCTTTTGCTATTTCACTATAAGATTTATTGTTAATTGAGTATTCATTAACAATTTTTTCTTTAAATTCAAAATAATGATCTTTAGACCCTTTTATTTTACCTTTAGCCATATAAAAATGTTTCTCCTAACTTTATATATTAATAATAATCTAGAAAAATTTTTATTTATATATCTCAGTTAAAAGAAACATTGCACATAACTTCATATCTAAGTGAATAAACACTATAAAAAAGCCGGCCGAGGCAATGCGCATTATTAGGGCGTGAGGAAAAATGTAAATCGGCGCTGGTTATATTTAAACTAAGCGATAGTCGTGATAAGTGCAAGGTCAACATCAAACGACAATAAAAATAGAGATGGCCACTTTATAAATAAATTTGCGATAGACATTGTCCCATCGAGGATGGCAGCGGTTATACAAACCACAACGCCAGCACCAGGCTCTTCAAGGTGCAAGTGAATTTATTTTAAAAACTGAACGTTTTGACTTGAAATAGTGCGGAAGAAGAGGAATAGCTATACGGCGTTTTCTGTCAAAATACGAAGTAAATAACCTAATATCAACCAAACAAAAACAAATACTTTACCTTATTGAATTAATTATTTCTCGCGTCAACACTTTTATTTGGCCAGTAAGGACCACCACCAAGTCATATTATTTGTTTTTCTATCTCAACTTTACCTTGCTAAAATTATTTGAGAGAGCACACCTTTCTCTTCTATCTCTTTTCTGATAAAAAACATAGTTAATTAACCTAAATAACAAGATGTTGCTTATCGCCTCATTGCCTGTTGTTAGAAAACTAAATACAAGTAATTTTTTTCTCTACGTTATAAAAATTATTAATGAATTACCTTAATAAAAAAAACTACCATACTAAATTAAAGGAGACAAAATGCAAGAATATAACAAAATTAATAACAAAAAACGAAGCACAAGCTACGAACATTTAAACAAAAAATCATATAAAATATATATAAGGAGTAAATCAAAATGAAAAAAATATTATCGATCTTATCAACAATATCTCTATCTACTATAATATCAACAAATATTATTGCTTGTAAAACATCAAATACAAACAACGAAAATAACAAACCAATAGAATCTGAGTTTATACCACAACAACCACCAGAAAATAGTAATTGAAAGTTAGTTAATAACTATAATCAATTAGAAACAAAAAATAGTAAATGATATATTATGATATATAGCAGCGATCCTAAAATAATATCAAAATTAAAAAATGATGAAAATAGAAAAATATATCTTTTTAATTTAAATAGTAATACTGGAATAAGATTTGGTAATTCAAGTTTTTCAGATGTAAATAAAATTTCTTTATATTATTGAGATGGAAATGATGAACCAACAATACCAACAATAAACAGAGACACTGGTGAAATTACAAACTGAAACGAAAAAATAGAAACTAAATAATGAATATGTAAACTTTTCTTTACATATTCAATAAAAATAGAATTTATTAGACTTCTTGCGATACCTTATTATTTATGCTTAAAAAGCAATTAAAATTTTTAAAAATGCTTATTTTAAAGTTTAATTTAATTTTTTTTATTTGTAATTTTTTTATTTTTGTTAGTATCGCAATAAGTCTAATATATTAAATTTTATAATGAAATTAGACCACAAAAAAATAAAAAGGATTAAGTCCTGTTGAATACAGAATAACTCAATCCTAAATAAATTTTATTTTTTATGTAAACTTTTCTTTACATATTCATATTAAGATTTTGTTTTTTTATTTCAATCAATAATTTTACCTATATTTTTATCAATTGTTGGTATTGTTGGTTCACCAACACCATCTCAACGATAAACTTTAAAAGAATCATCTCTTCCAATTTTTGTAATATTATTAAATTTATTAATTCAATAAGTAACATCTTTAGATGTTTTTCCATATTTAATATAAATTCCTACATATCATTTATTATCTGATGAATGTTTTGCTTCTTCTCAAAAATTATTAATTAATTTTCAATTACTATTTTCTGGTGGTGTAAATTCAGATTCTGTTGATTTATTAGTAATATTATTATGTGGTTTATTATTTGTTTTTTTTATGTTTTTTGAATTACAAGAGATAATATTGGTTGATATTATAGTAGATAAAGATAGCATAGATAAGATCGATATTATTTTTTTCATTATGATTTACTCCTTAGATATATTTTATCTTATTTTTTGTGATAAAATGATTACATATAAAAATATTTAGGTTTCTATTAATAAAAAAATCAACTTATTAAATAATAATAAAAATTTAAGAAATGAAATATATTAAATGAAAAAACTTTTAAGTTTATTAAGTGTATTAACAATTAGTGGAAATATAATACCAACAGTAATTGCTGCTAGTCTTTATCAAAAACAAGAACAAGTAGAAAGTATAAATAAAAGACAAAAGAGAAGTAATAATGAAGATAAAATAAATCCAATAAAAATAGTTATTAAAGCAAATTATAGAGTTGATTCTTCGGGTGTTGTGTTAAATAATAGACTTCTTGCGATACTAACAAAAATAAAAAAAATTAAATTAAACTTTAAAATAAGCATTTTTAAAAATTTTAATTGCTTTTTAAGCATAAATAATAATGTATCGCAAGAAGTCTATTGTAATTACAAATACATTTTTATTAATTATTTTTCTTCAATTATTTGTATAATTGCATCACATAAACATTTATTTTTTTTAATTCTGCTAATTCACTTTCTGTTTTTTTAAGTTGATTGTTTTTATCTTTAATTTGATTAAGTTGTTTTATTTGTATTTTAAGATTTTCATTTTCTTGTCAATAATTAATTCTTTCTTGTTTTATTTTTTCAATAAGAAAAGCAATATCTAATTTATATAATTCAATATAGACTGCACCCTGTTTAGTAAGTGTTAATAAAAAGGTTTACAAACTTTCATTTATTATATCTTTTTCTTTTTGGTTTGAATATCATTTATTTCATTTTTTAACATCATTAATATATTCATTATGAGATTTATAATTTTTATTATGGATTGTTCCTTTTTTAATTAATGAATGAAAACTTTCAATAATAATGTTGTCTGCACAATGATAATTTTTACCCATTGAAATTATAATTTTGTTATCTAAACATTTACTATTATAATCTTTAGATGTATATTGATATCCGTGATCTGAATGAATTATTGTTTTATTTAGATCTTTTTTTATTTTTTTAATTTTATTAATTGCAGCATTTAAATTATCAATTACAAGTTTGTTATTATTAAATTTTGATCATTTTACATCAACAATTTCTTTAGTATATCCATCAATTATTGTTGATTGATAATGTTTTTTACCATTTCAAATTAAATAAGTTACATCAGTAAATAAAATTGAAAATCTTTCTTTAATATCATTAAAATTACGATTTACTAAATCAGGATATTTAATTATATTTTTATTTCTATTTTGTTTTATTAATATTTTTCTACGCATACGCTTTACATATTCAGCTTGAATATTATTTTCTTTCATAATTCGTAATACTTTCTTAGCATTATAAACAATGCCATAATATTCTTTTAAATATTTGGTAATTCGACGATAACCAAATTGTTTTAAATTTTCTTCATAGACTTTTACAATATTCTTTAATGGTTCACTATCCTTACCATTACTTGAATAATTTTTATATTTATCTCAATAACTACGCTTTAAATATGTTATATCAAGTAATAAATTTAGTGGATATTTATTAATGTTTTCTTTGATAAAAAATACAATTTTTCTTTTATTTAATTGTAAAAGTCATGAAGCTTTTTTAATAATTCATACCTAACTTTGTAATAGTTTAAATCTCTTTTTTCAAATGATTCTTTTGGACCTTTATTGGTGTTTAAAATTCCTTTCTTAAAATTTTCATACCATGAAGCAACAGTTTTTTTATTAATTGCATATTTTTTTGCAATAAAACTTATACTATTATTTTTAATCTCTTGTCCTATCCTTTTTCGAAAATCTGCTGTATATTTATTAAATTTTTGTCCTTTTCTTGCCATATAAAAATGCACCTCCTTTAAAAGTTTAGCAAAGACTTTTTTTCTTTACTTACTTTTTTGGGTGCAGTCTACGCAAAATAAAATAATGTTTTCTTTCCATTAAAAAATCAACTCAGAAAGGAGTTGATTTGTTGCACTTCATATTACAGTTTACATTTTATGCTATTGATAATGTTTGTTGATGTTAGAATATTCATTAATAAATCATGTAAACATTGAATAATTTGAACTAATGAGACAACTTTATTTCGATATTCGGTTGTATTAGCGTTAATTTCAATGCGTTTTTCTGGTGTTAATCCGATGACAAAATCATGATAAGCTTGTACCTCTTCAATAATTTTTTCTTTATTAAATTCTGGTAACTTGATTTTTCCTTCATTATAATCTTTTTCAATATGATTAATATTTTTTAATTGCGCTTTTAATTTTTCATCTTCTTTTTCAACCGAAAAATCAGTTAAAATAATATCTCGTTGTAAAAAAAAACCTAATTGATTTACTAAATTTCAAATTTCTAAGGCATCATTAGTGTTATTAATATCTGTGATACATTTATCAAGAGCTGTATCAAGACCTTTAATTTCATCATCATAAATTTTTGTTAATTCCCCAACTTCAACTTTCATCATATTAACAAAAAGTTTATTTAAATCAACGGGACTAGCTTCTTTTGCACTAGTCATAAAATCATTTAAAAACCGTGGTAATGGAATAATCGCATTAAATAACTTACTTACTTCAATTAAAGTAGTAACTTTTTTCTGATTAATTTCCTCGGGTTTTTTATCTTGCAAATATTCTGTTCTAATATGGTCAAATAATGGCTTTGTTTCGGTTTTAACAAAATTAAATAAATCATCAAAATTATTTTTAAACTTTGCCCCCGCTAAAAAAGCTTCTATTTTTGGATTTTTTTCGGCAGTGTCTTTTCCATAGTCTGTTTCAAAAAGATTAATATATTTTGTTAAATAATTCATCATCCCTTTTTCAACATCTGCTCAGAAATTATTCTGTTGTGTCATATTTAATCCCTCTATTCTTCTAATAATAATTCGATGGTGTATTTCAATTTTACCGTAAAATAATAATTTATGTAAATTTAATTTATCTTTGATTGCGTTGCCAAAGTTGGGGAAAATAAAAAAGAAAGTTTTCAGTATAATTAAGTTTGAAAAAAATTATAAAGAAAACTATCCTATGAATATTATAACTAGAATCCAAGAGTTTTTAAACGAAAATAATAACTCTTTTATTGATTTAATTAATGAAATTAGCCCCAATATCCCTATTACAGCACTATTATCCTATTTAAACAATGAAATTAGTTCTGAAGCTTGAATACTATTCAAAAATATTTTTGAATATATTGATAACTATATTTTTAATAAGGACTGACGCAAAGCACGTTATATTCCAAAAGGATTTTATCAACGAACTTTGGTTTTTCGTAATGGTGAAGTTACTTTTAAACGACGAAAATATATCTTAAAACCAGAATTTCAAGTGGCAAAAAAACCAAAAACGGTCTTTTTACTTGATATTCAATTAGGGATTGAAAGTTATCAGCGACTTGATTATGATTTTTCGTTAGAAATAATCAGCAAATTAGGCATAAATTTTAGTTATCAAGATATTTGTAATATGTATCGGAATGCTAACATAACAAAAAAACAATTTTTAACCTTATTAAACGGTTTGATATTAAACATTTGTTAGAACTAATGCTAGATGAACCAGATACAAAACTAAAACATGATGGGGTTATTTATATTGAAACCGATGAAGCATATCGCAATGCCATTAGTTATCAAATCAAAAAACGATTAAAAATTAAGAAAAGAATCCGTTTAACCGTCTTTCATACTGTTTATAAAGATCCTAAAACAATACGAAAAACAATGCATAATGTCAAATTTCTAGTAACAATGACTAATGAAGTTAAAAAAATTAACTCTAAAAAATACTGACAAGGAATTAAATAATTTATTAACTTAAATTATGAATCACCCGAGACAACTAAAATTATTGTGCTTGGTGATGGTGCACAATATATTTCAACGGTTGAAAAACACATCAATGTTGAATTTATCATTGATCGTTTCCATGTTATTAAAAAAATTAAAGATTGTCTCCGTGGTTCACGATATTATAAACGTTATTTATTTAATAAAATTAGAAAAGCAATTCTAAAATTAAACTGAAACAAGGTTACAAAATACCTTGAATGGAGCTTATCAGCTTGTTAAAACCGAAGAAGCGAAAGGAAAGTTACAAGAAATATCTAATTATTTAAGAACATACTATGGAGCAATTCAAAAATGAAAATATCAAGAAAATATTGGTTGTCGCATTGAAAGTTATATTGCTCGAATTATTAAAGTAATGTTTCGTTCAAAACCAAAAATATTTAATGAAAAAACGATTTACAAAGTAATGTTATTAAAACAATTGACAGCTAATGGGATTAATCCCTTTCAAGAACTAACAGAAATTAAAAATCTTCAAGTAAAAAATGAACAAATTACTTGAAGATGAATATTTAAAAAGATGAATAATCCAGAAGTTAAACAATATAACTTACCAATATTCACCGCTTCTACATTATCAAATACTAAAACTCTTTTAAAGAAAATAGTTTCTAATTATTATTAGAACTTAATGCTGAAAACTTTTCCCCAACATTTTACACGCTACCTTTATCTTTTCATGTATGAAAGAAAATAATATTCAAGCTGAATATGTAAAGCGTATGCGTAGAAAAATATTAATAAAACAAAATAGAAATAAAAATATAATTAAATATCCTGATTTAGTAAATCGTAATTTTAATGATATTAAAGAAAGATTTTCAATTTTATTTACTGATGTAACTTATTTAATTTGAAATGGTAAAAAACATTATCAATCAACAATAATTGATGGATATACTAAAGAAATTGTTGATGTAAAATGATCAAAATTTAATAATAACAAACTTGTAATTGATAATTTAAATGCTGCAATTAATAAAATTAAAAAAATAAAAAAAGATCTAAATAAAACAATAATTCATTCAGATCACGGATATCAATATACATCTAAAGATTATAATAGTAAATGTTTAGATAACAAAATTATAATTTCAATGGGTAAAAATTATCATTGTGCAGACAACATTATTATTGAAAGTTTTCATTCATTAATTAAAAAAGGAACAATCCATAATAAAAATTATAAATCTCATAATGAATATATTAATGATGTTAAAAAATGAAATAAATGATATTCAAACCAAAAAGAAAAAGATATAATAAATGAAAGTTTGTAAACCTTTTTATTAACACTTACTAAACAGGGTGCAGTCTATATTGAATTATATAAATTAGATATTGCTTTTCTTATTGAAAAAATAAAACAAGAAAGAATTAATTATTGACAAGAAAATGAAAATCTTAAAATACAAATAAAACAACTTAATCAAATTAAAGATAAAAACAATCAACTTAAAAAAACAGAAAGTGAATTAGCAGAATTAAAAAAAATAAATGTTTATGTGATGCAATTATACAAATAATTGAAGAAAAATAATTAATAAAAATGTATTTGTAATTACAATAGACTTCTTGCGATACATTATTATTTATGCTTAAAAAGCAATTAAAATTTTTAAAAATGCTTATTTTAAAGTTTAATTTAATTTTTTTTATTTTTGTTAGTATCGCAAGAAGTCTATTATTTAACACAACACCCGAAGAATCAACTCTATAATTTGCTTTAATAACTATTTTTATTGGATTTATTTTATCTTCATTATTACTTCTCTTTTGTCTTTTATTTATACTTTCTACTTGTTCTTGTTTTTGATAAAGACTAGCAGCAATTACTGTTGGTATTATATTTCCACTAATTGTTAATACACTTAATAAACTTAAAAGTTTTTTCATTTAATATATTTCATTTCTTAAATTTTTATTATTATTTAATAAGTTGATTTTTTTATTAATAGAAACCTAAATATTTTTATATGTAATCATTTTATCACAAAAAATAAGATAAAATATATCTAAGGAGTAAATCATAATGAAAAAAATAATATCGATCTTATCTATGCTATATTTATCTACTATAATATCAACCAATATTATCTCTTGTAATTCAAAAAACATAAAAAAAACAAATAATAAACCACATAATAATATTACTAATAAATCAACAGAATCTGAATTTACACCACCAGAAAATAGTAATTGAAAATTAATTAATAATTTTTGAGAAGAAGCAAAACATTCATCAGATAATAAATGATATGTAGGAATTTATATTAAATATGGAAAAACATCTAAAGATGTTACTTATTGAATTAATAAATTTAATAATATTACAAAAATTGGAAGAGATGATTCTTTTAAAGTTTATCGTTGAGATGGTGTTGGTGAACCAACAATACCAACAATTGATAAAAATATAGGTAAAATTATTGATTGAAATAAAAAAACAAAATCTTAATATGAATATGTAAAGAAAAGTTTACATAAAAAATAAAATTTATTTAGGATTGAGTTATTCTGTATTCAA
Organism: Spiroplasma endosymbiont of Polydrusus pterygomalis; assembly: GCF_964030635.1. Lineage (GTDB taxonomy): Bacteria > Bacillota_I > Bacilli_A > Mycoplasmatales > Mycoplasmataceae > Spiroplasma. Next base: position 90,628 of record NZ_OZ034909.1, read on the forward strand.
CAGGACTTAATCCTTTTTATTTTTTTGTGGTCTAATTTCATTATAAAATTTAATATATTAGACTTATTGCGATACTAACAAAAATAAAAAAATTACAAATAAAAAAAATTAAATTAAACTTTAAAATAAGCATTTTTAAAAATTTTAATTGCTTTTTAAGCATAAATAATAAGGTATCGCAAGAAGTCTAATAAATTCTATTTTTATTGAATATGTAAAGAAAAGTTTACATATTCATTATTTAGTTTCTATTTTTTCGTTTCAGTTTGTAATTTCACCAGTGTCTCTGTTTATTGTTGGTATTGTTGTTTCATCATTTCCATCTCAATAATATAAAGAAATTTTATTTACATCTGAAAAACTTGAATTACCAAATCTTATTCCAGTATTACTATTTAAATTAAAAAGATATATTTTTCTATTTTCATCATTTTTTAATTTTGATATTATTTTAGGATCGCTGCTATATATCATAATATATCATTTACTATTTTTTGTTTCTAATTGATTATAGTTATTAACTAACTTTCAATTACTATTTTCTGGTGGTTGTTGTGGTATAAACTCAGATTCTATTGGTTTGTTATTTTCGTTGTTTGTATTTGATGTTTTACAAGCAATAATATTTGTTGATATTATAGTAGATAGAGATATTGTTGATAAGATCGATAATATTTTTTTCATTTTGATTTACTCCTTATATATATTTTATATGATTTTTTGTTTAAATGTTCGTAGCTTGTGCTTCGTTTTTTGTTATTAATTTTGTTATATTCTTGCATTTTGTCTCCTTTAATTTAGTATGGTAGTTTTTTTTATTAAGGTAATTCATTAATAATTTTTATAACGTAGAGAAAAAAATTACTTGTATTTAGTTTTCTAACAACAGGCAATGAGGCGATAAGCAACATCTTGTTATTTAGGTTAATTAACTATGTTTTTTATCAGAAAAGAGATAGAAGAGAAAGGTGTGCTCTCTCAAATAATTTTAGCAAGGTAAAGTTGAGATAGAAAAACAAATAATATGACTTGGTGGTGGTCCTTACTGGCCAAATAAAAGTGTTGACGCGATAAATAATTAATTCAATAAGGTAAAGTATTTGTTTTTGTTTGGTTGATATTAGGTTATTTACTTCGTATTTTGACAGAAAACGCCGTATAGCTATTCCTCTTCTTCCGCACTATTTCAAGTCAAAACGTTCATTTTTTAAAATAAATTCACTTGCACCTTGAAGAGCCTGGTGCTGGCGTTGTGGTTTGTAGAACCGCTGCCATCCTCGATGGGACAATGTCTATCGCAAATTTATTTATAAAGTGGCCATCTCTATTTTTATTGTCGTTTGATGTTGACCTTGCACTTATCACGACTATCGCTTAGTTTAAATATAACCAGCGCCGATTTACATTTTTCCTCACGCCCTAATAATGCGCATTGCCTCGGCCGGCTTTTTTATAGTGTTTATTCACTTAGATATGAAGTTATGTGTTTTTTAATAAATGCCAAATTGTAAAGTTAAGTGCAACTAAATTATTTTTCTAACCAAATATTCGATTGGCGAAAAATACTAAATTATCTTTCGCCAATCGAATATTTGGTTAGAAAAATAATTTAGTTGCACTTAACTTTACAATTTGGCAATTTTATTAATTGCAGCATTTAAACTATCAATTACAAGTTTGTTATTATTAAATTTTGATCATTTTACATCAATAATTTCTTTAGTATATCCATCAATTATTGTTGATTGATAATGTTTTTTACCATTTCAAATTAAATAAGTTAAATCAGTAAATAAAATTGAAAATCTTTCTTTAATATCATTAAAATTACGATTTACTAAATCAGGATATTTAATTATATTTTTATTTCTATTTTGTTTTATTAATATTTTTCTACGCATACGCTTTACATATTCAGCTTGAATATTATTTTCTTTCATACATGAAAAGATAAAGGTAGCGTGTAAAATGTTGGGGAAAAGTTTTCAGCATTAAGTTCTAATAATAATTATAAACTATTTTCTTTAAAAGAGTTTTAGTATTTGATAATGTAGAAGCGGTGAATATTGGTAAGTTATATTGTTTAACTTCTGGATTATTCATCTTTTTAAATATTCATCTTCAAGTAATTTGTTCATTTTTTACTTGAAGATTTTTAATTTCTGTTAGTTCTTGAAAGGGATTAATCCCATTAGCTGTCAATTGTTTTAATAACATTACTTTGTAAATCGTTTTTTCATTAAATATTTTTGGTTTTGAACGAAACATTACTTTAATAATTCGAGCAATATAACTTTCAATGCGACAACCAATATTTTCTTGATATTCTCATTTTTGAATTGCTCCATAGTATGTTCTTAAATAATTAGATATTTCTTGTAACTTTCCTTTCGCTTCTTCGGTTTTAACAAGCTGATAAGCTCCATTCAAGGTATTTTGTAACCTTGTTTCAGTTTAATTTTAGAATTGCTTTTCTAATTTTATTAAATAAATAACGTTTATAATATCGTGAACCACGGAGACAATCTTTAATTTTTTTAATAACATGGAAACGATCAATGATAAATTCAACATTGATGTGTTTTTCAACCGTTGAAATATATTGTGCACCATCACCAAGCACAATAATTTTAGTTGTCTCGGGTGATTCATAATTTAAGTTAATAAATTATTTAATTCCTTGTCAGTATTTTTTAGAGTTAATTTTTTTAACTTCATTAGTCATTGTTACTAGAAATTTGACATTATGCATTGTTTTTCGTATTGTTTTAGGATCTTTATAACCAGTATGAAAGACGGTTAAACGGATTCTTTTCTTAATTTTTAATCGTTTTTTGATTTGATAACTAATGGCATTGCGATATGCTTCATCGGTTTCAATATAAATAACCCCATCATGTTTTAGTTTTGTATCTGGTTCATCTAGCATTAGTTCTAACAAATGTTTAATATCAAACCGTTTAATAAGGTTAAAAATTGTTTTTTTGTTATGTTAGCATTCCGATACATATTACAAATATCTTGATAACTAAAATTTATGCCTAATTTGCTGATTATTTCTAACGAAAAATCATAATCAAGTCGCTGATAACTTTCAATCCCTAATTGAATATCAAGTAAAAAGACCGTTTTTGGTTTTTTTGCCACTTGAAATTCTGGTTTTAAGATATATTTTCGTCGTTTAAAAGTAACTTCACCATTACGAAAAACCAAAATTCGTTGATAAAATACTTTTGGAATATAACGTGCTTTGCGTCAGTCCTTATTAAAAATATAGTTATCAATATATTCAAAAATATTTTTGAATAGTATTCAAGCTTCAGAACTAATTTCATTGTTTAAATAGGATAATAGTGCTGTAATAGGGATATTGGGGCTAATTTCATTAATTAAATCAATAAAAGAGTTATTATTTTCGTTTAAAAACTCTTGGATTCTAGTTATAATATTCATAGGATAGTTTTCTTTATAATTTTTTTCAAACTTAATTATACTGAAAACTTTCTTTTTTATTTTCCCCAACTTTGGCAACGCAATCAAAGATAAATTAAATTTACATAAATTATTATTTTACGGTAAAATTGAAATACACCATCGAATTATTATTAGAAGAATAGAGGGATTAAATATGACACAACAGAATAATTTCTGAGCAGATGTTGAAAAAGGGATGATGAATTATTTAACAAAATATATTAATCTTTTTGAAACAGACTATGGAAAAGACACTGCCGAAAAAAATCCAAAAATAGAAGCTTTTTTAGCGGGGGCAAAGTTTAAAAATAATTTTGAGGATTTATTTAATTTTGTTAAAACCGAAACAAAGCCATTATTTGACCATATTAGAACAGAATATTTGCAAGATAAAAAACCCGAGGAAATTAATCAGAAAAAAGTTACTACTTTAATTGAAGTAAGTAAGTTATTTAATGCGATTATTCCATTACCACGGTTTTTAAATGATTTTATGACTAGTGCAAAAGAAGCTAGTCCCGTTGATTTAAATAAACTTTTTGTTAATATGATGAAAGTTGAAGTTGGGGAATTAACAAAAATTTATGATGATGAAATTAAAGGTCTTGATACAGCTCTTGATAAATGTATCACAGATATTAATAACACTAATGATGCCTTAGAAATTTGAAATTTAGTAAATCAATTAGGTTTTTTTTTACAACGAGATATTATTTTAACTGATTTTTCGGTTGAAAAAGAAGATGAAAAATTAAAAGCGCAATTAAAAAATATTAATCATATTGAAAAAGATTATAATGAAGGAAAAATCAAGTTACCAGAATTTAATAAAGAAAAAATTATTGAAGAGGTACAAGCTTATCATGATTTTGTCATCGGATTAACACCAGAAAAACGCATTGAAATTAACGCTAATACAACCGAATATCGAAATAAAGTTGTCTCATTAGTTCAAATTATTCAATGTTTACATGATTTATTAATGAATATTCTAACATCAACAAACATTATCAATAGCATAAAATGTAAACTGTAATATGAAGTGCAACAAATCAACTCCTTTCTGAGTTGATTTTTTAATGGAAAGAAAACATTATTTTATTTTGCGTAGACTGCACCCAAAAAAGTAAGTAAAGAAAAAAAGTCTTTGCTAAACTTTTAAAGGAGGTGCATTTTTATATGGCAAGAAAAGGACAAAAATTTAATAAATATACAGCAGATTTTCGAAAAAGGATAGGACAAGAGATTAAAAATAATAGTATAAGTTTTATTGCAAAAAAATATGCAATTAATAAAAAAACTGTTGCTTCATGGTATGAAAATTTTAAGAAAGGAATTTTAAACACCAATAAAGGTCCAAAAGAATCATTTGAAAAAAGAGATTTAAACTATTACAAAGTTAGGTATGAATTACTAAAAAAGCTTCATGACTTTTACAATTAAATAAAAGAAAAATTGTATTTTTTATCAAAGAAAACATTAATAAATATCCACTAAATTTATTACTTGATATAACATATTTAAAGCGTAGTTATTGAGATAAATATAAAAATTATTCAAGTAATGGTAAGGATAGTGAACCATTAAAGAATATTGTAAAAGTCTATGAAGAAAATTTAAAACAATTTGGTTATCGTCGAATTACCAAATATTTAAAAGAATATTATGGCATTGTTTATAATGCTAAGAAAGTATTACGAATTATGAAAGAAAATAATATTCAAGCTGAATATGTAAAGCGTATGCGTAGAAAAATATTAATAAAACAAAATAGAAATAAAAATATAATTAAATATCCTGATTTAGTAAATCGTAATTTTAATGATATTAAAGAAAGATTTTCAATTTTATTTACTGATGTAACTTATTTAATTTGAAATGGTAAAAAACATTATCAATCATCAATAATTGATGGATATACTAAAGAAATTATTGATGTAAAATGATCAAAATTTAATAATAACAAACTTGTAATTGATAATTTAAATGCTGCAATTAATAAAATTAAAAAAATAAAAAAAGATCTAAATAAAACAATAATTCATTCAGATCACGGATATCAATATACATCTAAAGATTATAATAGTAAATGTTTAGATAACAAAATTATAATTTCAATGGGTAAAAATTATCATTGTGCAGACAACATTATTATTGAAAGTTTTCATTCATTAATTAAAAAAGGAACAATCCATAATAAAAATTATAAATCTCATAATGAATATATTAATGATGTTAAAAAATGAAATAAATGATATTCAAACCAAAAAGAAAAAGATATAATAAATGAAAGTTTGTAAACCTTTTTATTAGCCAAATTGTAAAGTTAAGTGCAACTAAATTATTTTTCTAACCAAATATTCGATTGGCGAAAGATAATTTAGTATTTTTCTTGGTCTTTGGTTTAAAGACAATATAAATTTATGAACTGCATTTTTAGTAGTATTTGAAAAATTAAATTTTTTAGGAAATTTTTCTCTAATTAAACCATTAGTATTTTCATTAGTACCTCTTTGTCAGGGTGAATATGCATTAGCAAAATAAATTTTCACATTTAAATTTTTTTCAAGTTGTTGTCAATTAGCAAATTCTTTACCACGATCAAATGTTATAGTCTTAACAAGATTATTTGGAAGAATTGATAAATAATGGCTAATATTTTCGTTAATAACTTTAGTAGTTCTATTTTCAACTAATATTGCTAAAGTAAATCTTGATGTTCTTTCAACTAAAGTTATTAAACATGATTTACTTTTACCTCGTGATGATACTACGGTATCACCCTCTCAATGACCAAGAGTTACGCGATTATTAACATTAGCATTTCGTTCTTTAATTGATTTACCATTAAATTTACCCCGATTTTCTTGATATTTTCGTTTCTTACCTTTTCTTCTTAAATTTTTATTAGTAACTTTTTCAAGTAATCCAGAATAAATTCAATTGTAAATTGTTTTAAAACTAATAATTCATTCTTTATGAAAATTTTTAATTCTGCCATAAATTTGTTCGGGTGATCAATCTAATAATAATTTTTGTTGTACATATTTTACTAATTCTCTATTTTTAAACTTATGAAAATAAATATGTGATTGTTTTCTATTTTCTGCTTTATTTTGTGCAATTAATGAAAAATAATGATTATTATCTTTATTTCTATTAACTTCTCGAATAATAGTACTAATACTTCGATTAAGATTTTTAGCTATTTCACTAATTTTTATTTTAAACTTCAATTGATTCTCAATATAAATTCTTTCATCTATGCCAAGATGTTTATATCCCATATAAAAACTCCTTGCTTTATTTTTTCTAAAATAAACTTAGCATCATAAAATTTTTATATGAGATTTTTTGCAATTTTATTTACTTGCACTTACAAGTATAATTCAGCATTAATACTTACTAAACGGGGTGCAGTCTAAAGCTTGAATACTATTTAAAAATATTTTTGAATATATTGATAACTATATTTTTAATAAGGACTGACGCAAAGCACGTTATATTTCAAAAGGATTTTATCAACGAATTTTGGTTTTTCGTAATGGTGAAGTTACTTTTAAACGACGAAAATATATCTTAAAACCAGAATTTCAAGTGGCAAAAAAACCAAAAACGGTCTTTTTACTTGATATTCAATTAGGGATTGAAAGTTATCAGCGACTTGATTATGATTTTTCGTTAGAAATAATCAGCAAATTAGGCATAAATTTTAGTTATCAAGATATTTGTAATATGTATCGGAATGCTAACATAACAAAAAAAACAATTTTTAACCTTATTAAACGGTTTGATATTAAACATTTGTTAGAACTAATGCTAGATGAACCAGATACAAAACTAAAACATGATGGGGTTATTTATATTGAAACCGATGAAGCATATCGCAATGCCATTAGTTATCAAATCAAAAAACGATTAAAAATTAAGAAAAGAATCCGTTTAACCGTCTTTCATACTGGTTATAAAGATCCTAAAACAATACGAAAAACAATGCATAATGTCAAATTTCTAGTAACAATGACTAATGAAGTTAAAAAAATTAACTCTAAAAAATACTGACAAGGAATTAAAGAATTTATTAACTTAAATTATGAATCACCCGAGACAGCTAAAATTATTGTGCTTGGTGATGGTGCACAATATATTTCAACGGTTGAAAAACACATCAATGTTGAATTTATCATTGATCGTTTCCATGTTATTAAAAAAATTAAAGATTGTCTCCGTGGTCCACGATATTATAAACGTTATTTATTTAATAAAATTAGAAAAGCAATTCTAAAATTAAACTGAAACAAGGTTACAAAATACCTTGAATGGAGCTTATCAGCTTGTTAAAACCGAAGAAGCGAAAGGAAAGTTACAAGAAATATCTAATTATTTAAGAACATACTATGGAGCAATTCAAAAATGAGAATATCAAGAAAATATTGGTTGTCGCATTGAAAGTTATATTGCTCGAATTATTAAAGTAATGTTTCGTTCAAAACCAAAAATATTTAATGAAAAAACGATTTACAAAGTAATGTTATTAAAACAATTGACAGCTAATGGGATTAATCCCTTTCAAGAACTAACAGAAATTAAAAATCTTCAAGTAAAAAATGAACAAATTACTTGAAGATGAATATTTAAAAAGATGAATAATCCAGAAGTTAAACAATATAACTTACCAATATTCACCGCTTCTACATTATCAAATACTAAAACTCTTTTAAAGAAAATAGTTTATAATTATTATTAGAACTTAATGCTGAAAACTTTTCCCCAACATTTTACACGCTACCCATGATTTTCTTTAATTCGTTGCCGATTAACCAATAAATTATTTAAATTAACAACTATTATTACTAATAAAGCAATAATTATCGTTATCACAATTAAATATAAAACCTGAATTGTAAATATATTTGGGACACTTTATTGAATATTTTGTATTAAATCCAATTAATTTTTATAATTTAATGATTTTCTTGGCATTGAATTTATTTTTGTAGAAACCACATACATTTTGTACTTTTGGTATTTACATTTTTAAAATATTGATTTTATTAATATTTTAAAAATGTAAATACCAAAAGTACAAAATGTATGTGGTTTCTACAAACTTAATAGAACACCATCCAATAACGTTTATCATTACAGCTTTAGGTGATAATTTCATTGAAAAACTATATAATCAAACAATTAAGTCAATAGTAGGTGTCCAAATTACCGAGCAACCATTATCTAAAGTAATTAAGACTACTTCGATAAAGAAAATTAAGTATCGTTACTCCGATGAAGCACAAGCAATCGAAATTAAAAAAGGCTTGAAAAAAACAAATTATAGTTTATACTCTTCAAAAATTAATATTAAAAGTATTAAGAAAAATCTATTATTAAAATCAGGCTCAGCAACATCATTTTCAAATGATGAAAACATTTATACCGGAAAAGAAATAAAAATTAAATTTAGTTTTTACTATTTATTCGAATAAATTTAAAATTAGAAATTAACATTCTAACTAGAAAAAAATTAATTCTCTTAGAATTAATTTTTTATTTTTAAACTATCCATATACATATTTTTATTAGTTTTTTCCAGCAATTAAAATATTATATTTATTTAACAGATAGGTATCTAAATCTGTAATTGTAAATGGTCCATCTGCCATTTCTGGTTGGGCAATATACATATCATTATCATCAAGTTTCGTCACCGGCACATAGTCACTACGATAATTAACCATAGCTCCTGATGTTAGGCCATGTTCATTACGATAATAATTATAATTATTTTCATAATCCATTACTTGTTGATAAGGAGAAGTATAATTTTCTTCTTCAGTTAAAGCGGTTCCGTTTTGAATAATAAAATTCATAAACTTATAAGCTAAATCAGGATGTTTCGCATTCTTTGCTAAAACCATATTATCACTTCAAATATTAGTTCCCTCAGTTGTTGCTGGTGTTCATTCAGTTGTTGCTCGTGGTAGGGTAATAATTAATTTGGTAGAATTAGCTTCTTTACGACTGTTAGCAAATAATGTATCAGCATAAATTGCATCACCATTATACATAAAGGCAAAATCAAAGTTTCCATCCCCAACAGCGTTTATTAATTCATCATTCATTAAGGCAACATTATTATGTTTTAACAATGTTGCTAATTCCTGATAACCATAATCAATTTCGCTTTTTGTTGTTGGAACTGGTTTAAAATATTTTTTTTCAGTAGTCAACATAAATAAGTTTCGCGGATCATTATTAATTAAAACGCGTTTATTTGCTGCTGCTGCTTGTCATAAAATATCTCATGAAATTCCATTTGATTCAACACTATTATTTACCACATTAATAAGTTTAATTTGATCACGGCCAGCATCATCAGTATCTCACTCTGCTCGTTCATAATCAAATTGCCCTTTCGCTGATGATGGTAAAGTTTGATTTGCCTTTGCAAAAACATCTTTTAATAATTTTAAATTACTTGCTGTTGGATTAACTACTAACAAAACTTCGCCTCAAAAATAAGGTAAACTATAATTTACAATTGTTTTTTCGCCACTTACTTTATTTTTATTTAAAACATTTAATAAACCATTGGCTAATGATGCGGCATAACTTTTATCAAAAAACTTTGATGTTGTTGGGTCTAAATTAGCTGGCACAATACAATTTTTGTAAAATTCTGGATTTGTTTTTTGCACTGTTGCAATATCAACATTTAAATCATTAAAATATTCATTTCCAATTTTTCGTTCTGTCACCTGTTCACCATGATAATTTGCATTTGGTTTAATAATGTTAAAGCTTTTATCAACTTCATTTAGTTTTTGATAATCAATTTCTTCTAAACGATCTTCTTGTGCTAACTTATTAACCATATAATCACTTGGTACCATAATGTCATAATGCGTTGTATATAGTTTGTTGTATAATGTTTCATTGTTATCATAAACACTATACTTAACTTTCACATTATATTTCTTTTCAAAATTACTAATTAAATCAGCAGTAATATATCCCCCTCAGTTCGCGACGGCTAAATCATAAATATTATTAGTAATATAAACCCCCGTTAATAAGGCTATTGATCCAACAACAATAATTGTCAACGAAACTAGTTTTCAACTTTTTGCCAATCAACGGAATTTTTTCCGAGACATTTTATTCATATTTTCTTTGATTTATTGTCGTTCAACAAAAATTTGTTTCTTATTTTCGATTCATAAAACACTTTTATCGTATTTTTTTTCTAGTCTAATAATTTTTCAACGTAAACGTTCTTTTTGTTTTTCATTATCAAATTGCTTACTATTTAATTGATGATAAAGAAAGGATAATTTCTTTTCATAATGCATAATATCTTTGTCTTTATAAGTTCCTTTTAACATTTCCTGACGAAACTTATTATAATTAATTTTATAAACATTTCAACCATTTCAACCAATAATAATAATTCCAATAATTGCAATACAAATTGTTCCAAAAGCATTAATAAATGGTTTAATGCGTTTCATCGTATAAATGAATGTTGCAACGTTAACATCATCACCACCCGTAAAATAAGAAATGATAAAATCATCAAAACTCATCGCAAAGGCAATTGCCGCCGCCGCAATAATAGCTGGTTTTAAAATTGGCAAAATAATTTTCCGTAATGTTTGTGATGGCTTTGCTCCCAAATCTAATGACGCTTCAATTAATTTTGGATCCACTTTTCGTAATCGTGGCAACACCGTTAAAATAACATACGGAACATCAAATGAAATATGTGCTAAAACTAATGTTAACATTCCAAAATTTGCTCCTAAGGCAATAAATAACATCATTAACGATACGGCTGTAATAATATCAGCATTAATTAACGGAATGTTCGTAATTGATAAGGTCATTTTTTGGGTAACTCGGCGTGCTCGACTTAAACCAATCGTCGCTAACGTCCCAATGATAACTGAAACAACGGTCGAAATTACCGCGGTAAAAACTGACACAATAACACTTTGCAAAAAAGGTTGTTCACTGGCAAGTTGTTTATATCAACGATCAGAAAAACCACTAAAAATGCTCATACTTTCCCCACTATTGAAGGAAAATAAAATTAAAATCATAATTGGAATATAAATGAATAGCATAATTAATGCCATATAAGATGACTTAAAAAAATTTATCATTTTGACGCCCCTTTCTTGTTTCAAAATATTTCGATAATCAATTTGATAGCACAATAATTAAAAATACAATAAGCGCTAAAACAACTGATATCGCTGCGCCAATTCCAAAATTTTCCCCTTTAAAAAAATACGCTTCAATGACATCAACAATTAGATTGATGCGACCATTCCCCATAAATTTTACAATGATTAAAGACGTTGCGGCTTGAACTAATAGTAATGTTTCCCCCGCAATAATGCCTGGAATTGATTGACGAAAAATAACTTTTCAAAATGTTTTAAAACCATTTGCTCCCAAATCTTTTGAAGCTTCAATTAATGAAATATCAATTCTATCTAAACTATTATAAATTGGTAAAATGACAAATGGCAAAAAAGCATAAACCATCCCAATAACAACTGAAATTGGCGTTCCTAGTAACCCTGGGGCAATAATATTAAACAATGTTTGTAACCCAATAATTTTTAATAACATATTAATTCAAATTGGTAGTGTTACTAAAATTCAAATATTTTTTGATAACAATTTTGATTTACAAAATGCCATCACATATGCAACTGGATAAGCAACCACAATCGCAATTATGGCCGCAATTAATGAATACCCCAATGCTAAAAATAAGGCAATAACAAAATTCCGTTCTGAAAAAAATGTTACAAAATTTTTAAAATTAATTTCAAATACCAAACTATTTCCTGTTGGTTGAATAAATGAATATAGCAAAATAATTAATAACGGTACAACAATTAATAAAATCATAATAAGAAGGTATGGTCATAAAATTGGATTTAAACCTCTTTTAAACCATTTACTTTGTTTTGTGTGATAAGAAATGTTTAAATATTTTGTGCGGCATCAAGCAGAAAATTGCTGGCTATTTGATTTAACCCTACTACCGTGTTTTTTAAATCACCCTTTAACTTTTCCCGGTGGTTTCCCTTTGTTTTCCATCACTCTTACTCCTTAATCATCAATTTCTTTTCACATCACATGAATATCTTCAACATTTCATGAGATATCAACTTGGTCACCTTCTTCAACTTTATCTGTTGAATGAATTAAATATTTCCGTTCCTTACATTTAATAATAATTTCTCAATGAACCCCTTTGAAGTTAACTCTTCTAACTGTTCCTGTAAAAAACCCTTTCCCCACTGGAACAATATCAATATCTTCGGGACGAATAATAATATCAATGCGATTTTCATTTTCTCCAAAACCACGGTCAGCACAAATAAATTTTTTCCCATCAATTTCAACTAAATTGTCTTTAATAAAAATGGCATTTGAAATAATATTTGAATCACCTATAAATTGGGCCGTTCATAAGTTCTCTGGCTCATTGTAAATTTCCGATGGCGTTCCAACTTGTTGAATTGCCCCATCATTCATCACAATAATCCGATCGGACATTGTCAATGCCTCTTCTTGATCATGGGTTACTAAAATAAAAGTAATCCCAATTTCCCCCTGCAAAGCTTTTAATTCTGCTTGCATTTTTTTTCGTAACTTAACATCTAAGGCCGCCATTGGCTCGTCTAATAATAAAACCTTTGGTTTATTAATCAAAGCACGGGCTAACGCAACTCGTTGGCGTTGTCCTCCCGACAACTGCTCAACTGATTTATCTTCAAAGCCTTCTAATCCCACTAACTGTAGAAATTTTTTAACTTCCGTTTCAATAATATTATATTTATTTCGTTTAATTTTTAAACCATAAGCAATATTATCAAAAACAGTTAAATGGGGAAATAAGGCATAGTTTTGAAAAACAGTATTAACTTCGCGCTTATGCACCAGCGTTTTTAAATAATCTTTTCCTAAAAATAATAATTCACCACTATTTGGATGTTCAAATCCAGCAATAATTCTTAATGTTGTTGTTTTACCACATCCTGATGGCCCCAGTAATGTGACAAATTCTCCTTCTTTAATGTTTAAGTTAATTCCTTTCAAAACAACCTTTCCTTCATATTGTTTTGAAATGTTCCGTAACTCTAAAATATTTGTTTCCAATGCTCTTACTCCTTTTCTAATCTTTTAAAATATTGGTGGGGTTGATATTCATAATATTTCAACCATTTCATTTGTTTCATTTTTTAAATAATGTTGGTTATTACCATATAAATAAAAACTATCCCGGGTATGGGCTTCTTGTCCTTTTTGCCCGGAATAAACTACGACCGTCCCTTTTAAGACATAACCAAAAATCTGACCTTCAAAAGGTAATATCCGTCCCGATTCGCCGTAGGGCTTAATTTGAATTAAAATTGGTTCTAATTTATTTACTTGGGCATTAGGAACTAATCATTCAATCCGATAATTATCTTGTTTAACCTCATAGTGTTCTTCTGCGACATAAACAAATTTCTTATTTTTTTCTTGTTTAAAAAAATCTGCTAAGTTGGTGCCTAAAACTTCTAAAATACTTTCTAGCGTTTCAATACTTGGAGAAGAAATATCGCGTTCAAGCTGACTAATAAAACCTTTCGTTAATTCACAACGGTTTGCTAATTCTTCAATTGTTAAATTGTTTTTCTGACGTAATAATTTGATTTTTTCTCCTAGTAACATCGACATCCCTCCCTTCGTAATTTTGTTTAGTTATACTAAACTTTTTGTTTTTAAATTACGACCACATTAATTATAAAAAAAACAAAAAAAATATCAATAGTTTTGATGATATTTTTTATTTCCTGAATTGTAAAATTAAATAGTACAGTTAAACAAATAAAAATATTGTGTTAAAATACAAATTTAAAAAAGGAGAAATAACACAATAGACTTCTTGCGATACTATGATAATCATTGCAAATTAATTCATAAAGAAAAAATACAAATCGAAATTTATACCTCTTATTAATTTAATTCTTATAGTCTTTATAAGCGATGCGTTATTTTGGCACAACAAAAAATGATTTTATTATTTAAAGTTAATTTTCATTCAACTTCTTGTGTTATTTATAATAACAATTGAAAATTATAGATTATACTTCTTTCGATACCTGATTATTTATGCTTAAAAAGCAATTAAAATTTTTAAAAATAATTATTTTAAAGTTTAATTTAATTTTTTTATTTGCCAAATTGTAAAGTTAAGTGCAACTAAATTATTTTTCTAACCAAATATTCGATTGGCGAAAGATAATTTAGTATTTTTCTTGGTCTTTGGTTTAAAGACAATATAAATTTATGAACTGCATTTTTAGTAGTATTTGAAAAATTAAATTTTTTAGGAAATTTTTCTCTAATTAAACCATTAGTATTTTCATTAGTACCTCTTTGTCAGGGTGAATATGCATTAGCAAAATAAATTTTCACATTTAAATTTTTTTCAAGTTGTTGTCAATTAGCAAATTCTTTACCACGATCAAATGTTATAGTCTTAACAAGATTATTTGGAAGAATTGATAAATAATGGCTAATATTTTCGTTAATAACTTTAGTAGTTCTATTTTCAACTAATATTGCTAAAGTAAATCTTGATGTTCTTTCAACTAAAGTTATTAAACATGATTTACTTTTACCTCGTGATGATACTACGGTATCACCTTCTCAATGACCAAGAGTTACGCGATTATTAACATTAGCATTTCGTTCTTTAATTGATTTACCATTAAATTTACCCCGATTTTATTGATATTTTCGTTTCTTACCTTTTCTTCTTAAATTTTTATTAGTAACTTTTTCAATTAATCCATAATAAATTCAATTGTAAATTGTTTTAAAACTAATAATTCATTCTTTATGAAAATTTTTAATTCTGCCATAAATTTGTTCGGGTGATCAACCTAATAATAATTTTTGTTGTACATATTTTACTAATTCTCTATTTTTAAACTTATGAAAATAAATATGTGATTGTTTTCTATTTTCTGCTTTATTTTGTGCAATTAATGAAAAATAATGATTATTATCTTTATTTCTATTAACTTCTCGAATAATAGTACTAATACTTCGATTAAGATTTTTAGCTATTTCACTAATTTTTATTTTAAACTTCAATTGATTCTCAATATAAATTCTTTCATCTATGCCAAGATGTTTATATCCCATATAAAAACTCCTTGCTTTATTTTTTCTAAAATAAACTTAGCATCATAAAATTTTTATATGAGATTTTTTGCAATTTTATTTACTTGCACTTACAAGTATAATTCAGCATTTGTAATTTTTTTATTTTTGTTAGTATCGCAAAAAGCCTAATATAGTGAAGATATTCGCAAAAATATCTGTAATTTATATTTTGAATATTGTGATAAACACGCTGGTGGTGTTTTATCTTTATTTTATAATTTAAAAAAGGTAATTCACGGTGAAGAATTAAAAAATAAAGCACCTAAAAATTTAAAAACATTTCTTCGTTGACTTAAAAAAGATGAACGATGATTAAAAATAAAAAATAAAATTAAAGAAATTAAAATAAAACACCCAAGATATGAAGTTAAAGAATTAGGATTATTACAAATGGATACGAAATATTTTATGCCAAGTAAATTTCCAGTTGATAAAAAGTATTATGTTTATGATTTTATTGATGAAAGAATACGAGGAGCATTGGGTTATATTTATGATAAATTAAGCACCGAAAATGCTATTGATGCTGCTAAAAGAGCAATCAGTGATTTTAAAAAAATATTTGGTATTAAAATAACACGAATTAGAACTGATAACGGTTCTGAATTTAATTAATAGTCATCGTAATAATCAAAAAAGTACTGTTAAAAAAACTACTTTTACTAAATTTTTAACAAATAAAAATATTTTGCATCAAACAACACCGGTTCGTTCTTCACAGTCAAATGGTAAAATTGAAAGATTTCATTAAAATTATAGTAAATTATTTGTATTTGAAGAAAAAATATTGGATGCAGTTGGTTTACAAAATAAACTAAATAATTATTATTATTTTTATAATTTTGAAAGAGTACATAAATCTTTAAATTTTCAGACACCATTTGAATTTTTAACTAATTTAACTAAATAATTTAAAATTTGTAAATTTTTATTAAAAACTATTTTTTAGTTTGTCAATTTTAGGATTTTTATTTATATATTTATTATTTTTAATGACATTTTTATATTTTATTTATATATTTTATTATTTTTTTCTTGCTTTAATTTTGTCAAAAACTCTTGATAAAGTCAAAAACTATTATAAAATATAGAAATTTGTAAAAATTATATTTTAATAAAACCCAATAAAATCAAGGTTTTATTAAAATATCAAGAGTTTTTGACAAAATTAAAGCAATTTTTTATTTATTTCTAATTGCTGAATTATACTTGCACTTACAAGTATAATTCAGCAATTCAAAATCTTTTCGCTTTTTTCGTTCTTTTAGAATTTCTTTATTTTGTTGAAATTGATTTACTCATTTTGAAATAGTTGCTAAACTAATATGATATTCTTTTTCTATTTCACTATAAGATTTATTGTTAATTGAATATTCATTAACAATTTTTTCTTTAAATTCAAAAGAATGATCTTTAAACCCTTTTATTTTACCTTTAGCCATATAAAAATTTTTCTCCTAACTTTATATATTAATAATAATCTAGAAAAATTTTTATTTATATATCTCAGTTAAAAGAAACATTGCAGAGGGAAATATTTTCTTCTTTATATTTTTAACTTTCAATGTTAAAATATTATTAATTATTATTAAAAAAGGAAGTGATGGACAATGAAAAAAGTTGTGGTTGGCTTATCTGGGGGTGTTGATTCGTCAGTTAGTTTATATTTATTACAACAAGCAGGTTATAATGTTGAAGGTCTTTTTATGCGAAATTGAGACAGTCAATTAAATAATGATATTTTAGGCAATAAAGCAATTAATAATACAATTTGTCCGCAAGAACTTGATTATAATGATGCTGTTCAAGTTAGCAAAACATTACAAGTACCCTTGCATCGGGTTGATTTTATTAAAGAATATTGGAAGTATGTTTTTAAACATTTTATTAGTGAATATGAAAAAGGACGAACTCCCAATCCTGATATTTTATGCAATAAATATATTAAATTTGATTATTTTTTAAAGTATGCCATTAATAATTATAATGCTGATTTTATTGCAATGGGGCATTATGCCCAAGTTCGTTATAATGAAACATTAAAAGAATATCAATTATTACGGGGAATTGATAATGATAAAGATCAAACTTATTTTTTAAGTCAGTTGAATCAACAACAATTATCAAAAACCTTTTTTCCGTTGGGAAATTTAACAAAAAAAGAAGTGCGGGCAATTGCCGCGGCGCAAAATTTAAGTACAGCTAATAAAAAAGATTCAACTGGGATTTGTTTTATTGGGGAACGTGATTTTAAAAAGTTTTTGCAAAATTATATTCCAAATCAAATTGGAAATATTGTTAATATTGAGACAGAGGAAGTTGTTGGAGAACATAATGGGGTTATGTATTATACAATTGGACAACGACGCGGTTTAAATTTAGGTGGAATGAGTGAACCATATTTTGTTGCTGGGAAAAATGTTACGAAGAATATTTTATATGTTGCAAAAAATAGTGAAGAAAAATGATTATATTCAATTAGTTGCACCATTACTGATGTTAATTGAATTAATACTTTGCCAGCAAAAGAATTTGATTGTACAGCTAAATTCCGTTATCGTCAAAAAGATATTCCAGTTAAAGTAACAGTTTTAAGTGATGATAAATGTCTTGTTCAATTTGCAACAAAAGTAAAAGCAATTACGCCTGGGCAAGCAGCTGTTTTTTTTCAAGACGAAGTGTGTCTTGGTGGGGGCGTTATTAATGATTTTTATTTAGATAATGAAAAATTATGTTATTTATAGGGAAGGACTACTAGCATGGCGGGAAAAATACGAGGTTATTTAAAATTAATTGTTTTTGAATCGAAGAATGGTTATCGGATTTGTAAATTTCAATTAGAAAACGATAAAACCCATTTTATTTTTATTAAAGGATTTTTATCAACTTTACAACCAGACCAATTATATGAATTAATGGGAGACTTTGTTTATAATGAACGCTATGGCGAAAATTTTGAAGTAACAGAAATTAATAAGATTTCGCCCCGTAGTACTGATGAGGTCTTAAAATATTTAACTAGTAGTTTATTTCCAACGATTGGACCTAAAACAGCGCAAATAATTATTGATTATTATCAAACCGATGTTATTACCCAAATTAAAGAAAATTTAACAACATTAAACCAAATTCCAGGAATTAGTTCTAAACAAGCTAATATTATTGCCAAAGTATTTAAGTCAATAAGCCGTGATAATGAATTAAATCATCAATTTAATCAAAAAGGATTATCGTTACAAGTTTTATCCTTATTAAAAACAAAATATAATGTTGATCAAATTTATTCTCTTTTAACAAAAGATCCTTTTTCATTATTGTTAAAAGATAACATTTCTTTTAAAACAATTGATAAGATTTATTTAGCATTTGAACAAGATCCCGTGAGCAATATTCGGATTGGTTATTATGCTTGATATTTAGCAAAAAAATTTTGCAATCATAGTGGGGATACTTATTTAACTTTAAATGAATTAACAGCCCTTTTAGGAAAACATTTTCTGACTTTAACAAAAGAACATTTATTGGCTGGTTTGAAATATAGTAAGCAAATTAATTTGTTAATTTTTAAAAATGACAAAATTTATGTTACTGAAGTATATCATAGTGAAATTAAAATTGCCGCAATGTTAGCGGGTTTAAATACAACTGATCAATATGATGATCAAAAACTAACAGCCGAGTTAGCGATGTTAACAAGTAAGAAGCAAATTACTTATAATATGCAACAAAAAAAAGCTATTAAGGACGCTGTTTATGCTAATTTTTTAGTTATTATTGGTGGACCAGGAACGGGGAAAACAACCGTTGTTGATGGGATTGTTAGCTTATTAAAAAAAGTTTATCACCAATCAGAAATTGTTTTAGCAGCTCCCACCGGTAAGGCAGCAAAACGATTACGTGAAAAAACTGGCCAACGAGCATTAACAATTCACAAATTATTAAAATATGATGCTTTAAAAAATCAGTTTTTTTATAATGAAAATAATCCTTTGGAAAATGATATTTTAATCCTAGATGAAGTTAGTATGGTTGATAGTTTATTATTAGCCCAAATTGCCAAAGCTAGTGTGAATTTACAAAAATTAATTCTAATTGGTGATCCTAATCAGTTACCATCCGTTGCTTGTGGGGATTTACTCCGTGATATTATTCAAAGTGATGCTTTTAATGTGGTGAAATTAGATGAGGTTTATCGCCAGGAAGCGGGAAATGATATTTTAGAATTAAGCTATGCAATTGAGCAAAATAATTTTGAATATAACTTATTTGATAAAAAAGATGTGAAATTTATGGCAGAAACTGACCCGCAAGAATTATTAAAAACTGTTGGTGATTTATACCAAAAACTTAGTGGTAAGCAACAAGAAGATTATAATGCGGTTCAAGTTATTGCCCCAATGTATAATGGACCAGTTGGTATTAATACTTTAAATACTTACTTACAAGATCGTCTTAATCGTTCATATGGTCAGAAAGAAATTAAGATTGGTCATCGCCTTTTTCGCGTAAACGATAAAGTTATGCAACTTAAAAATTGCCCGGAATTGGAAATTTATAATGGTGATGTCGGTGTTATTATTGATATTAGGAAAGATAAAAATTTAAATGATGTTCTCTTAATAAAATATGATCATGTTATTGAGTATAATAAAGAGTTATATTATGACATTACTTTAGCTTATGCTTGTAGTGTTCATAAATTACAAGGAAGTGAGTATAATAATATTATTTTTGTTATCACAAGAAGTTTTTGAATAATGTTGAAACGAAATTTAATTTATACGGCAATTACTCGTGCTAAAATTAATTTATATTTAATTGGCGAACCAACCGCTTTTTTACAAGGTGTTAATAATTTACCGCAAAAACGGCGAACAACCTTGCAAACAGCGATTAAAACTTTTTATTACGAGCAAGAAAGCAAGTAAACAATCGGTTACTTAGGGCAATAAATTTTTGAAAATTATTCTCCCCAAGGTAAAATAGTTTACTTTTTTTAGTAAAAACAGTTTTTTTGGATTGGCAACCCTTTTTAGGACACTTTTTATATGGACTGTTGTTTTCTAAATTCAACAGGTGTTAAATAATTTAAACGACCATGAATTCTAATATTGTTATATCAATGCACAAAATCAAATAATTTATATTTTAATTGGGTTAAATTTATAAATTTTTGCCCCTTGATAAATTCCGTTTTAAAACTTTTGTAAGTTGTTTCAGCCACAGCATTATCGTATGGACAGCCTTTATTGCTTAATGATCGTTTGATGTTAAAAGTATTTAAGATATTATCAATGATTTTATTTTTAAATTCATTACCCCGGTCAGTATGAAATAACGTAATTTGTTTTAATGGTCTTGTAATTGAATAAAAGACTTCTTGTAGACTAGATAGACTGCACCCCGTTTAGTAAGTATTAATAAAAAGGTTTACAAACTTTTATTTATTATACTTCTTTCGATACCTTATTATTTATGCTTAAAAAGCAATTAAAATTTTTAAAAATAATTATTTTAAAGTTTAATTTAATTTTTTTATTTGCCAAATTGTAAAGTTAAGTGCAACTAAATTATTTTTCTAACCAAATATTCGATTGGCGAAAGATAATTTAGTATTTTTCTTGGTCTTTGGTTTAAAGACAATATAAATTTATGAACTGCATTTTTAGTAGTATTTGAAAAATTAAATTTTTTAGGAAATTTTTCTCTAATTAAACCATTAGTATTTTCATTAGTACCTCTTTGTCAGGGTGAATATGCATTAGCAAAATAAATTTTCACATTTAAATTTTTTTCAAGTTGTTGTCAATTAGCAAATTCTTTACCACGATCAAATGTTATAGTCTTAACAAGATTATTTGGAAGAATTGATAAATAATGGCTAATATTTTCGTTAATAACTTTAGTAGTTCTATTTTCAACTAATATTGCTAAAGTAAATCTTGATGTTCTTTCAACTAAAGTTATTAAACATGATTTACTTTTACCTCGTGATGATACTACGGTATCACCTTCTCAATGACCAAGAGTTACGCGATTATTAACATTAGCATTTCGTTCTTTAATTGATTTACCATTAAATTTACCCCGATTTTCTTGATATTTTCGTTTCTTACCTTTTCTTCTTAAATTTTTATTAGTAACTTTTTCAAGTAATCCAGAATAAATTCAATTGTAAATTGTTTTAAAACTAATAATTCATTCTTTATGAAAATTTTTAATTCTGCCATAAATTTGTTCGGGTGATCAACCTAATAATAATTTTTGTTGTACATATTTTACTAATTCTCTATTTTTAAACTTATGAAAATAAATATGTGATTGTTTTCTATTTTCTGCTTTATTTTGTGCAATTAATGAAAAATAATGATTATTATCTTTATTTCTATTAACTTCTCGAATAATAGTACTAATACTTCGATTAAGATTTTTAGCTATTTCACTAATTTTTATTTTAAACTTCAATTGATTCTCAATATAAATTCTTTCATCTATGCCAAGATGTTTATATCCCATATAAAAACTCCTTGCTTTATTTTTTCTAAAATAAACTTAGCATCATAAAATTTTTATATGAGATTTTTTGCAATTTTATTTACTTGCACTTACAAGTATAATTCAGCAATTAAATAAAAGAAAAATTGTATTTTTTATCAAAGAAAACATTAATAAATATCCACTAAATTTATTACTTGATATAACAGATTTAAAGCGTAGTTATTGAGATAAATATAAAAATTATTCAAGTAATGGTAAGGATAGCGAATCATTAAAAAATATTGTAAAAGTCTATGAAGAAAATTTAAAACAATTTGGTTATCGTCGAATTACCAAATATTTAAAAGAAGATTATGGCATTGTTTATAATGCTAATAAAGTATTACGAATTATGAAAGAAAATAATATTCAAGCTGAATATGTAAAGCGTATGCGTAGAAAAATATTAATAAAACAAAATAGAAATAAAAATATAATTAAATATCCTGATTTAGTAAATCGTAATTTTAATGATATTAAAGAAAGATTTTCAATTTTATTTACTGATGTAACTTATTTAATTTGAAATGGTAAAAAACATTATCAATCAACAATAATTGATGGATATACTAAAGAAATTATTGATGTAAAATGATCAAAATTTAATAATAACAAACTTGTAATTGATAATTTAAATGATGCAATTAATAAAATGGCATTGTGTAGATACAAGCTCCAAATTTGTATCTCTTGTTAAATTGATAATAACATTATTTAAAATAAATGCAACTATTTTTTTAAAAAAATAAATTATTTATAAATTGTTATTATTTTGAACATATTTTGACACACTAAAAAATAATTTATTAAATTTAATTAATAAAAATTTACTTAATATTTTGTAAAAATATTTCTTTTGCACTTACTCAGTTTAAACACGGTCGAAGTTTATCGTTTATAACATCAACTACTCAGTCTATTTCTTGTTGACTAACATTATTAAAATCAGTTCCTTTTTTAAATCAATGTCTAAATTCACCATTCATATATTCAATTAATGGTTTTTGTTGTGGTGAAGCAGGGTCACAAAAATATACTTGTGTTTCAGCAAATATTTCCATTTCTCTTCATTTACTAAATTCTTTCCCGCGGTCTGTTATTATTCCTTTCATTTTACCCATTAAATTATTACTTACAATCATATCTTTAAATTTTGTTAAAACCTCATTAGCGGTATGATTTTTTAATTTCATTACAAAGTAATTTTTACTTGATTGTTCTACTAAAACTAAACAACTAGATTGATGGTCTTTTCCAACTACGGTATCCATTTCAAATCAGCCAACATTAGATTGCTTATTTTCAATATCTAATATTGATTTAAAATTATTTAATTTACCACGATTATCATATTCCCCCTTTTTCTTATATTTTTTACCATGATGGCGTAAATTTTGTTTATTTAAACCGAATAATTTTAAGTCAATTCATTTATAAAAATTTTTAACACAAGCAGGAAATTTAACACCAAACTTTATAAAATATCGATGAATAATTTGTGGTGGTGAATTATGAAGAATATTAAATCGTAAATTTAGTCATTCTTTTTGTTCTTCTGTTAATTTGGGGGGCTTTTTAATAGATTTTTTTCGTTTTTTTAAATAATCATTATGTGCTTTACCAACATCATAATCTTCTATATTTTTAAATCTATTAATTTCTCTTTTAACAGTTTTAATATCTCTTCCCGTTTGCCTTGATATTTCAGATAAATTAATCGTTCCATTTTTCTTTTTGCAACTATCAGATAACAATAAATCCTTAATAAATCTTCGTTCGTCAAATTTTACATGTGTATAATCTTGCATATATTTGTACATCCATTTCTTTTATTTAAATTCATTTATACAGGAATTTTTAAAAAAAGGTATTGACAAATAATTTTAAAGATATATTATTATAATGTAACAAGTATCGAATTTGTATCTCTTTATGCTTGTATACTAAAATAAAAAGTAAATTACTTTACTTTTTTTTATTTTGATGTAAAATATAAATAATAAAAAAGAACCATAGCGGTTCTTTTTTATATTTTCAGATATAGTTTACTCTTTTATTTAATCATATTCATTAAATAATAGCAATTTTAGTATGCAAAAAGGAGTAAAAATGAAAGAATTTAATCCAAAAACAGCAAGTTTACGAACATTTTATCGTAAAATAGAGCAGTTTTGACGTGATAAATCACCTAATATCCCCTATACTTTGAATGATTTAACCAATAAATTAAATCTTTCTCGCCATTGAAGACAAGAAATTTATCGGAGCGAAAAGATAGTTGCTTTACTTGAAAAACAAGTTGATAAAATAGAAAGTGAACTTATTAAACAAATGGTTAAAACGCCAGAAGGTACTAGGTTATATTGACAGCGTGCATTTAATTATAAATATTCACTGCAAGAAAAAGAACTTGAAAAAGAATTAAACTTAAATAATCAACAACCAATAATTGTTAATTTACAAACGTATATTAGAGATATTAAAAAAGAAACTGAAAATAATGCTTAATCATTTTACTTATTTGTTAGAAACGCCTTATTGGTTATTACAAAATAGTAATATTGGTAATAAATATCCATTTGTTAAGAAATATGAATTAGTTAATGAAATTAATCAAATTGGGACACGATATAGCGGTAAGACTATATCAAATATTAAAATGTTTGGTGAATTATTAAAAATTAGTTTATTAATTAAAGAACCAATTTGTATAATTGCTAGTATGTATTGGAGTAAAGATTTAAAAGATAGTGTATTTCAAAATATATGAAATATGTTAGATGAAAATAATATTCCTTATACTATTAATTTATCAAATTTTACTTTTACTTTATCAAATGGTAGCAAAATATATTGTAAAGGTTTACATTCACCAAGTCGAAAAGAAAAATTAAAAGCCTTTGCTGATTTGAATAAGTATAAATTAGTAATTGATTGAAGAGAAGAATGTGACCAATTTCAACAAAAAGATTTAAGTGATTTAGAGTTTGCTATTCGTGGTTATCAAAATAAAATAACAATTAATACGTGTAATCCTGAAAGTTTAAAAAGATATATTGTTGGTTATTGTAATGAATTATTAGCTTTTAATGAAGAAATAATGCGTAGTAAATATGAACAAATTAAATATATTGAAAAATGAAATATAAAAATTATTATTCATTATTCTAGTTGAAGACTTAATTATAAATTACCACAAGATAAAGTTAATGAACAATTAAGATTAGAACAATTAGATATTGAAAGAGCAAGAGTGTGGAGTTGAGGATTGCCCGGTAATACTAGTGGTTCAATCTTTGCGAGATATATTGATATTATGCAAGCAATAGATATTATTCAACCAACGAAATTATTAGGTGGTGTTGATATTGCTAATGCTACTAGTCCAAAAGGACATACAACAGCAGCTAGTTTTTGATTATATAATTCATTTGATAAAAAAGCATATAAAGTCGCAGAATATACTCATTCAAATGCTACACAGCAATTTAAAACTGAATTAGAACAAGTAAAAGATATTTTATAGTTTTATAACAATCAATTAAATCAATATTTTAATTTAATACAACAAGGTATATCAATAAATGTTGATGATAGTGCATATTCAACATTACAAAGTTTAAATAGAGAAAAATATAATTATACTTTTGGGCAATATATGACATTTAAACCAGCACAAAAACAGAAATTTAAAATAAGGCATCGGATTGAAGCATTTACAATGTTAATAAATACAAATCAATTAAAATGATTATGAGAAAAATGTCCTGTAAGTAAAACCCAATATGAATTAATTCAATGAGAAGATAAACCAGATGCCAGAGAAGAACGAATGTTAGACTTATATGATGATACATTTGATAGTGATTTTTATGCTTTACATTTTGAATTAATACCAATGGTTAAACATAATAATTCAGCAGATTATAAATTATGACAACAAAGGGATTGAATAACTTAATGAAAAAAGATATTTATGTAATCCATGATGAACGTGTAATAAATGCAAAAAGACCTTATATGTCTGTTTGTGGACAAGTTAAAAAAAGACTTTGTCAAGAATTAAAAAAAGATAATATTGCAATATGTAAATTAAATTTATATAACGAATATATTAAAAAATATCAAAAAGTTAAAGTATGTGTTCAAGTTTTAGCAAATGAGCCAAATTTATTAACAGTAAATATTATTAATTATGCACTTATCTTAAAATTAAAGGAGCAAAATAACCATGAATAATACTTTCCCTAGTTTACCAAACTTAAGTGATATTAATAGTGTTTTAAAATTTTATAATTATGATTGAACAATTAATTTAGCAAATATTATTGCTCGTCATCAAATGCGATTAATAAATGGTAAAGATATTTTATTTAAGTCTCATCGTAAAGATATTTTAGAAAAATTAAATTGATGATATGAAACTTATAAAATAAAAGAAAAATTAGATAAAAATGAATTAACAGCAAGTTTAATGGGTAAAACTATTTTCGGTTTATTAGAGACTAGTGATGGCAATATTGATTTATGAATTAATCCTTTTAACTTTACATCACGTGTAAGTAAAATAAATGAAATTGAACAAGGGGCCGACATTTGATTAAATTATCATCAATCAGATAGTGGTTTTATTTTAAATTTAATTTGTACCAAAGATAAAATAGTTATTAAAGGTTGACCAAAAAATAATGAGGTAGTTGTTGGACAAAGTAAAACACAAATTAAAGATGATGTTAGACCTTTTTTAGTTCAATAATTTAAAAATAAATTAGGAATAGTACCTTTTTGAGAAATGATAAATGAACCTAATCCGTTGTTCTTATCAACTTCAACTACATTAAATCCATGACCTACAATGGCAAATTGTTATAAATTACAATTTGATTTAGAAGATAGTTTTAATATTAAATCAAAAGAACGATGAGCTAATCGTACGCACTGATATGGGGTATTAGATGATGGTTTAATGAATGCTTACAATATGAGAAATAAAAAAGCATTACAAGATGTATTTGATGATATTTTCATTCAATCAGGTCAAACGGCAGCAGATGGGACATCATCGCAATCTTTACAAGTAGTACAAGGTACACCAACCTTAGAAACATATACTGAAGATCAAAAATCTATTATTGAGCAAGGATATTTAGCCTGTCATTTTTCTAGCCCTTTTGGTGATAAATCAGATAATGACCAAAATAAAACACAGTCATTATTAACTAAAACAAAAGACTTAGAAAAAAAAGCATATTTACAAGCATATCGTAAGCAATATTATACTAAAATGTTTGATACAGTTTTAAAATATTATGGTTTATGAAATGGTAGTGGTGAACGCCCTTATGGCTTTGATTTTATTAGTGCTAGTTTAGTTGACCAAATGCGACAAAATGAATTAATTACTGCTAGATTAGATAATGGCACAATGGAACCAATAAGAGCTATAACTGAATATGACAATATTGATGAATTAGAAGCAACAAAATATTTTGAGAAAGTAGAAGCATGACAAGATAAAATGCAAGCTAAAGAAATAGAACATAATAATAAATTACTAGAATATGATGAAACTGGTAATAATCAAAATGCCTTACAAGGTAGAACAGAAATAAAGGAGAATTAAAAAATGAGTAGAATTAACCCAGGAGTTATCGAAGAACTAAGAAGACAGGCCCACGATACTTTAATAGATATCAGAGAAAATATAAAAGATAATAGACATTGAATGGTATTTCCTTTTAATGTTTATAGTTCATATATTCCTGATACTGAAACAGGTTGAAAACCCAATAACGCAAAACCTAGTGATTATGGTAGTTATTCAAGAATATTTGATAATATGGAAAGTACGATTGCTCAATGACAAGATAGTTTAAAAATAGTCCAAAAATATAAAGGTGAAGAAACTAAGATATTAACGATTGATGATTTTAATAACCAATCAATTAATTCAACTATATGAGCAAATAATGAAACACCGTTTGCGATGAAATTAAAAGATTAAAATAATAATGTTTATTGAAAATTAATTGATGGGGAAAATATTTATGATATTAATAGAATGTTAGAATACTTAAAGCAATATAAATTAAGTTATTTTATTAATAATGATAATAAAGCTGATAATTTTTATACAAAAGAAGTTAAAGTTGGTAAACATTGAGATGCTTATATGATTGATGATAGAAGTTCGATTCAATTTGGTGAAGCTAAATTTGAACAAGTATTTACTCAGCAATCAACTGAAAGACAATATACTTTATTAATTTTAGATGAAGATGCAGATAAATTAAATATTAATGATTATTATAACTTTTATACGGTTTTTAATGACCATGGATTAAATATTGGTGGAGGTAATATAAATATTTCTCCCCAAGATAGACAATGATTATATCCATCAAATGTTATTAATTATTATTCACCATATGATGGTAGTTTTTTATGACAAGAAATTACCTTTTCAAGTATTAATGACAAAATTAGTAATAGTGGTTTATCAGTTAGACAATTTATTCAAACATCAGTACCAGGCGAGGGTTATTGTTTTCCTAAAATAACTTATAATGAGAAAACAAATAAAGGAATTATTGAATTAGATGATATGTTATTAAAATACCCCGGTGTTAGAGCAATGGCAGTTAAATTTTATGGTAATCCGATCTTTTTTGATATGCCAGTTATTGGTCGACCAATTATTAAAGGTCAATTTAATCCAAAAGTAATGAATTCACGAGATTTATTAATGTATAACATGTATATGTGTCCGCCTGACAAAGTTAATACTTATGCTTCACCTGAAGTAAGTTGATATAACATTCAAGGGATTCAACCAACAATGATAACTGGTTATGAAAACTTAAAAAAAGATATGGAAAGTAGATATGATTTTTGAAATCAAAAAAATAGTGAGGGTATTGTTATAACTGACCAAGAAAGTTCGACAGCTACTAATCCTACTGTCGGAAAAACAATTAAAGAAGAAAATAATGACTCTAAATTTTATTGGTCTAAAAATTGAAAAATAACGCCACCAAGTCAAATAAAAGTAAATAGTGGTGACGTTAATAATATTATTAGTACCCAAGCTTCATCTTATTTTAGAAGAAAAGATGAATTTGGTAATACTGTTGGTAGTGTTCAAATTGAATACAATAAAATGGGTTCATGTAATGTTTGAGATATTTTAAATATGAATAATTTTATTAATCGCCAAATTACTGTCTTACCTTTAAACTATACTCAAAAGTTAGTTTTTAATCCTTTTACGATACCAGGCGGAGTTGGTAAATTCTTAAACTTTATTTCGTTTGGTATTCCTTGAGGCTGAGTTATTAATCAAGATGAAAAAACTTGACCTAATTTTCAATGATTAAATGGATTTATGAGTGCTAATATTTATAGTTTTTATAATGATGCTTTTTGGTCTGAAAACTCAAAAGGTAAATAACATTTACCTTTTGAAATATTTAGAGAACAAGGCAATGATAAAGTTGGTGCTATTTTTGGAGCAAATGCTACTAGTTTCGGGTTTACTACTTTATTAACTGATAAATTAGTAAGTACTGTTTTAACTAAGGATGGTAAACCAACAAATAATATAGTTTATTCAACATATAATCTAAAACAATTAAATCAAAAAACTAACCGAATTTATTTAATTAATGAACTTACAACAGCAGTAGATGCTCAAACACCAGTTAGTGACGGTGAAGAAGATAATGATTGTGAATTCTTACAAACACCAGATGGGACAAATTGTAGTTATATTATTGATATGTTTTCAATACAAGCATTATATAAAGGTAATTTTGAAATTATCTTTTATGCTGATAACCCATACACCAATAATGAAGAAGATTATTTACGCTTATCAGTATGAAGTTTTCGTGGAAAAACAAAAAGTATATTAAATAATTATTTACGTGACATGACAACTAATTATAAAACTAGTTTCTTATTACCACATGATTATGAAATACCAACATTTAATTACCCACAATATGTCTTGCCACCAATTCCATATAAATATCAACCTTATACAAAAGATATTATGCCTTCTGATGTAATACTACCATTAATAACTAAAATTACAGCATCAGCACAATGTAAAAATATAATTGAATATCCAGCAACTTTATTTTCTAATGAATTTAATGAGGGTTATAATGAAGGTTATTATGAGATAGAAATTGACTTAAAACAAATTGACCCAACTATTCAAAGTATTAGTAAATTTCAAGATGCTTATAAAACAATTGAAATAAGTAATCTAGCTAATTTACAAGTTGAATGTGGGCCATGTGATATAGAATATTTTATTCCTAATAGAAATATTGATTTATTAGAGGGTCAAAAATGTGACCATAATATTGGTTTATTAAATAATATGACTTTACAAGAAAGCGGTCGTTCACAAACTGATAAGGTTAATTTTTATAATACAGTAACTTTATATACTGATAATATAACTAATGATATTAAAACATTCGCTACTTCTTTTACTAATGGTTTACCAAATTATGGTGATTATCAAAATATTTATAAAATTAATAATAAAGAAGCATATATTATATTTTTATTACAAATAACATCTCTGTCAAATGAAGTTGATAATAAAATTAAAGAAACATATTTACAAGCATATTATACTAATGATGTAAAATTAAAAATTAGATTTTCAAAAAAAATTATTGCAATATTATCAGGTAAAGATTTAAAACCTTCAAAATGAACATATCTTGGTAATGATAAAGATATTACAATAGATGTTTCTAACCCCAAATGTCTTGGGAATTAGAAATAAAAGTAATAACCCTATAAAAATAACTATTAAACCAAGATAAAACAAAAAGAGATATTAAATCTCTTTTCCCATTCTTAATTAACTTTTACATTACCATTTTCATCGGCAATTAAGTTAGGTAATTTTTGTTCTTCACCATTTCAACGATAAACTGATTTAATATAGTCTTCATAATGTTTTCCTTTACCCCATATATATTCTGTTGAAGAATCTAATAAATTACCAGTTGCTAATAAAATGTCATTATTTATAGTAAAAATAAAACCAACAGGTCTTTCACCTCAATCTGTTTTTAAACCGCTACCTTTTTCACCATCATTTTTTAATTTAAATACTTTTCATACATTATTTAAACTATTTCTACCAACAATATAAAAATACTTATTGTTTACTTCTTCAAATGGTTTCTCTTGTGGTGCTATTCATTCTAAATTGTTTTTAATATTTTCATCTTTTGTATCTATTTTATTTTCTTCTTTTAACTTTGCTAATTCATCTTCACTATATTGTTGTGTATTACAAGCAATTAAACTTGTTGTACTTGTTCCAATTAAAGTGATTGATCATAAAATATTTAGTATTTTTTTCATTTTAAAATATTTCTATATTCTTATATAATTTTGTTTGTTAATTTAATTAAAAATGAGAATAACTTAGGTTATTTTCATTTAAAAATATTTTAAAAACTATTTATATCAATTTAATTATACTGATGATTTTATAAATTTTCCTAATTCAATCAATGAAAAACCAAAAGCTTTTGTAGATTTATAACCTTGTTCTATTATTAAAGAAACATTTTTTATTTCTTCACCTAAATCTTCAATATTTTGTCCTAAATCTTCAATATTTTGATTAGATATTTGATTATTATATTTTTGAATATTGATTACTTTATCTCCTATTTTTTTTAATTTATTACCTAAAACATATCCGTTTAATTCATTTGTTAATCATGGTTTTACAATCATTCTATAATCTTTTAATCCCAGTAATATGTCTGGATAATATTTAAGTTTCTCATCTATTGTTAATTTTATACCTATAGTATTAATGTTTTGACCAATAATATTAATATTTTCATTTATTTTAGATATATTAACACTATCAGTAGTTAAATTTTCATTTTGATATAAATAAATAATTTCACCTAATTTTTCTAAAATTTCTCCTTGAGAAATAGAACCATTACCTAAATCTTCTACATTTATTAAACTTTTAATTAAACCATTAGTTATTTGTTTTACTAATTCTCCAACTGCTTTCATTTTTATTCCAAAAGTTTTTACATTTTGTCCTAAATTTTGAATACTTTGTTTTATATTATTTTTATTTATAGTAATATTTTTAATATTTTTTGATAAATCTTCTTTAAGATAATTTCCTAATTCTTGTAATTTTAGCGTTAAATCACGTTCAAGTAATATCATTAATTGACATTCTTCAATAACTTTTTCACCCATATCTTTTACTTTTTCAGATAGGTTATTTTTGATATCTATTAAATTATTTAATTTTTGTGAATTAATACCTCTTTTTATAATATTTAATTTATTGTCCCCTTTTTGATAAGGATTAGCGGCAATTATTGTTGGCATAGCGCTTCCACTAATAGTTAACATACTTAATAAACTAAGTAACTTTTTCACACTTGTTTTTCTCCGTTTCTTAATCTTGAAACTTTTTTATCAAGATCTATCCTCATTGTATATATATATATATATATATACAAGCAAAATTGGTAATTATTTTAAAACTTTTATCTTTTAAAATAACTTTTATTACACGTTTTAAGGGGTAAATTAGCAATCAAAGATATTAAATTTAGTATTTTATATTATTTACATAAAGTATTGTATTTAATAAAATATTAGTATATAATTAAATTATAGGTTTAATCTTTTTCCGTAAAAAAGAGTTATGCTGACTTGTTAATCGGACAAGGATAAAAAAAGAGGAGTTTATAAAATGGCACTTATAAAAGAACAATTAATCGAACAAGGTTTAAGTGAAGAAATTGCAGAAAATATCTTAAATCAGTTTAATAATGAAGCAAAGCAAATTAGAGAAAGTGTGCAAAAACGCGAAGATGTTATATCAAAAGAAGACTTTATTAAATTATCTAATGAATTAGATGAATTAAAAGCCTTTAAAGATGTTCCATCTACTAAAATTGAAGATATTAAAACTAATTTAGAAAAAGTTAGTGGTAGTTCTTTATTTGAAAAAATGCAAACTTTAAAAGAATTAAAACCTGATTTGTTTATACAAGAACAACCATCAGTTTCACCAGCTAATTTAATTAAAGATATGATTGAAAATTCGGTTGAAAATAAAAATGATGAAATTGAAACTATTAAAGAAAAAGGAGCATATACTCCAGAAGAAATTAAGAAATTAACTGATTATACACTTAAAAACCTTAGATAATAAGGGAGTGAATATTATGGCAACAATTAATTTGCCGCAAGTACATTTTACATTACAAGGTAATACAACAGGTCAAAAAGCCTATGTTGATATGGTTAACTCTATGCTAAGAGGACCATTAATGAATGAGCATGCAAGTATTATGCAATATGCAACTGCAACTGCTGAACAAGTTGCTTGATTACCTAATGCAGGACAAGCGTTATATAATTTAACTCATCGTGTGGTATGACAAGATGATTATGCATTACCAAATGGTGGGGCAACTCAAACTATGGGATTAACAAGAATTCCGGTGCCTATTAATAAAAGATTTAATTTAAAATTAATGAATGAAGCATTTGATTTAGCAATGATAGAACAAAATATTAAAAATGGTGTTATTGCTGATGCTATTGCTAGTGTTGTACATAATAAATTTGTTAATTTAGAATGTGAATTAATTCACGAGATTTATGATTATTGTTTAGCATATGGTCAATATGAAGTAATTCAATTTCGTAGTTATACAGCAGATAATGCTGATGATGCAAATAAAGCATTCTTTACATTAAATGAAACTTTGATTTAATTAACAAATCAAATTAGTAATTTATATTTTGGTTTACCAATCGATAAAATGTTTATGGTTTTAGGACGAAGATCCTATTTAGGATTAACACCTGCTTATTTAAAAGTAATTGGTTCACAAGCTCAATTAAAAGCAATGGTTAATGGTGAATTATATGAAAATACCGCAATGGGTATTCCTGTATCGAAAAGTTTTCATTTAGAAAAAACATATACAAAAGGACAAGTTAACCGAGATAAAGGTTATAATTTTACTAATGTAAATGGTTTACTTATTAATAAACAAGTATGAGCATATCCAATTAATATGGATACTATTCAACAAGTTTTAGATAATGATACTGTAGACTGCACCCAAAAAAGTAAGTAAAGAAAAAAAGTCTTTGCTAAACTTTAAAGGAGGTGCATTTTTATATGGCAAGAAAAGGACAAAAATTTAATAAATATACAGCAGATTTTCGAAAAATGATAGGACAAGAGGTTAAAAATAATAGTATAAGTTTTATTGCAAAAAAATATGCAATTAATAAAAAAACTGTTGCTTCATGGTATGAAAATTTTAAGAAAGGGATTTTAAACACCAATAAAGGTCCAAAAGAATCATTTAAAAAAAGAGATTTAAACTATTACAAAGTTAGGTATGAATTATTAAAAAAGCTTCATGACTTTTACAATTAAATAAAAGAAAAATTGTATTTTTTATCAAAGAAAACCTTAATAAATATCCACTAAATTTATTACTTGATATAACAGATTTAAAGCGTAGTTATTGAGATAAATATAAAAATTATTCAAGTAATGGTAAGGATAGTGAACCATTAAAAAATATTGTAAAAGTCTATGAAGAAAATTTAAAACAATTTGGTTATCGTCGAATTACCAAATATTTAAAAGAAGATTATGGCATTGTTTATAATGCTAAGAAAGTATTACGAATTATGAAAGAAAATAATATTCAAGCTGAATATGTAAAGCGTATGCGTAGAAAAATATTAATAAAACAAAATAGAAATAAAAATATAATTAAATATCCTGATTTAGTAAATCGTAATTTTAATGATATTAAAGAAAGATTTTCAATTTTATTTACTGATGTAACTTATTTAATTTGAAATGGTAAAAAACATTATCAATCAACAATAATTGATGGATATACTAAAGAAATTATTGATGTAAAATGATCAAAATTTAATAATAACAAACTTGTAATTGATAATTTAAATGCTGCAATTAATAAAATTAAAAAAATAAAAAAAGATCTAAATAAAACAATAATTCATTCAGATCACGGATATCAATATACATCTAAAGATTATAATAGTAAATGTTTAGATAACAAAATTATAATTTCAATGGGTAAAAATTATCATTGTGCAGACAACATTATTATTGAAAGTTTTCATTCATTACTTAAAAAAGGAACAATCCATAATAAAAATTATAAATCTCATAATGAATATATTAATGATGTTAAAAAATGAAATAAATGATATTCAAACCAAAAAGAAAAAGATATAATAAATGAAAGTTTGTAAACCTTTTTATTAATACTTACTAAACGGGGTGCAGTCTATGTTTAGTGATTTAACATATGTTCAAGTTGGTGCTAAATGACATTATATTTGTTTATTAATTGACTTGTTTAATCGTTAAATAATTGGCTATAGTGCCGGGACAAACAAAACAGCCCAACTAGAACAAAAAGCCTTTTATTCAATTACAAGACCATTAAATCAAATTACGTTATTTCATACTGACCGGGGTAATGAATTTAAAAATAAAATCATTGATAATATCTTAAATACTTTTAACATCAAACGATCATTAAGCAATAAAGGCTGTCCTTCTGATAATGCTGTGGCTGAAACAACAACTTACAAAAGTTTTAAAACGGAATTTATCAAGGGGCAAAAATTTATAAATTTAACCCAATTAAAATACAAATTATTTGACTTTGTGGATTGATATAACAATATTCGAATTCACGGTAGTTTAAATTATTTAACACCTGTTGAATTTATAAAACAACAGTCCATATAAAAAGTGTCCTAAAAAGGGTTGCCAATCCAGATAGTGTATTTCAAAATATATGAAATATGTTAGATGAAAATAATATTCCTTATACTATTAATTTATCAAATGGTAGTAAAATATATTGTAAAGGTTTACATTCACCAAGTCGAAAAGAAAAATTAAAAGCATTTGCTGATTTGAATAAGTATAAATTAGTAATTGATTGAAGAGAAGAATGTGACCAATTTCAACAAAAAGATTTAAGTGATTTAGAGTTTGCTATTCGTGGTTATCAAAATAAAATAACAATTAATACGTGTAATCCTGAAAGTTTAAAAAGATATATTGTTGGTTATTGTAATGAATTATTATCTTTTAATGAAGAAATAATGCGTAGTAAATATGAAAAAATTAAATATATTGAAAAATGAAATATGAAAATTATTATTCATTAGACATCTTGCGATACCGGCTTTTCTTATTAAGAATATTTCTATAAAATATAATTAATAAGAAAAGCCGGTATCGCAAGATGTCTAATCTCACAAGAATTGTTTTTTGCCGGTTCATAGCACAGGACGCCAATAAAAGTTCTAAATTTAAAGATACTATCCGATAAATAATGCAAATAAATTTATGTTTTTTAACAAAAACCAAATGCAACACTTTATTTTTCATAAAGTGTTGCATTTGGTTTACAATATACATTATCAAAACCAACGTGCTTTTAATAAAAGTAAATGAAAAGGGGAATAAATTTGAATGAAAATGCGATTAGATCAATTAATGGTTAATAATAATTTAGCCCCTTCCCGGGAAAAAGCGAAGGCGATGATTTTAGCTAATAATGTGTTAGTAGATAATGTTCCTGCTTTAAAAGCAGGTGAATTAGTCAAACACGATAGTATTATTACCTTACGCGGTGAGCCATTAAAATATGTTTCTCGCGCGGGGGAAAAGTTAGCAAAAGGTTTAACCGCCTTTAACTTAACAGTTAATAATCTTATTTGTCTTGATATTGGCGCATCAACGGGTGGCTTTACTGATTGTTTATTACAAAATCATGCTAAAAAATTATATGCGGTTGATGTTGGAACAAATCAATTAGCTTGAAAATTAAGAAGTAATCCGCAAGTAGTTTCATTAGAAAAAACCAATTTTCGGTATGTTACGAAAGAATTATTTGATCCTGATCAAATTGAATTTGTTTGTTGTGATGTTTCATTTATTTCATTAGATAAAATTATTCCCCCGTTAAAAGATATTTTGTTATTAAACCATTATGCTTTTTTTTTAATTAAACCCCAGTTTGAGAGTATCAAAGAAATGGTTAATAAAGGGAAAATTAATCAAAAAACAGTTCATTATGATGTTATTAAGAAAATCTTTCATTTAGCCCTTGATAATGGTTTTAGTGTTATTAATTGTGATTATTCCCCAATTTTAGGAAATAAGAAGAAAAACATTGAATTTATTTGTTTATTACAACGAGTAACAAAACCAATTAATCATCTTTCTGATCAAATGATTACGACAATAATTGAAAATGCTTGAAATATTCTTTAATTTTGTCGAAAAATCTTGATATTTATAAAATATACCTAATTTTAGGTATATTTTATAAATATCAAGATTTTTCGACAAAATTAAAGAAGAAAACCTACGTAAAATATTTTTTTGAGCTATAATTATAAATGAGGATTATTAATGTATTTTTAAAAATTACTTTACATTGTAAGGTTTTTTATTTTTTTTATAGGGGGGAAATTAAATTGTCAGAAGTTTTAACGATTCGTGAAAAAAAATTACGATTTGAAAAACCTTGAAAAACAATAGCGTACTTTTGTATTCCCACAGTTTTTATAATGGTTATACAAGGGTTATATAATATTGTTGATAAAAGTTTAGCTTTATCATTTGCGGCACCGGATTTAATTCACGATCAGTTTTATATTGATGCATATAATCGTTTAAAAAATATTAACGTTACAGAAATACCATTAGCGGACATGCGTTCATTTATTAATGTTGCGACCCAATACGCTTCACAAACATATAATTTACAATGATCATTTAGTATTATGATTGGAATGGGTTGTGCAATGAACTTTTCAATTTCTTATGGGCAACGTGATATTCCAGCGATGCGTCGAATTGCTGGGAATGGCTCTTCCGTAACATTTCTTTTTTCAATGTTAGTAGCATTTTTTATTTTTTGTATTGTTTTTCCAGGATGAAATGATATTTTTATTACTTCACAAATGGGTAAACATTATAATCCAATTACCGAAAGTTTATGTTGGGAATATTCATTTCCAATGTTAGCAGCGGCGCCAATTTTGTTTTTAAGTTATTATTTTATTTCATTAATTCGTAATGAAGGACGAATGAAATGAGTAATAATTATGATTTTAAGTTCATTATTAATTAATGCTGCTGCTGCAATTTTCTTTATGCGAGTTTGTCATCTTGGAATGTCAGGAGCAATGTTAGGAACTGTTTTTTCGTGAACAGTGCAAGTAATTTGAGGATTTATTATTGTTTTTAAAACAAAGAATAGTTATTTAAAATTTTATTGAAGTGATTTATTTCATATTGAAGGGAAAAATATTGCGAATTTTGCCAAAGCAGGGTTACCAAATTTCATTAATAATGCTGCTTTAGTTGTTACTTCATATGTTGCAACATCCCTTATTGTTCAGTTGCCAAATCAAGGCGAGCACAATGGAGTTGCCGTGTTACAAGAACTTTATTCTTCAATTGTGCCATGAATGACATTAGTATTATCAGCGGGAGTTGGTGTAACGCAAGGGGCCCGCAGTATTATTGCTTATAATTATGGGGCGAAAAAGAATGCCCGGATTTGAGAAATTTTAAAACGCGTTAGTTTATTAATTATTATTTGATTTTCGTTAATGTTAGTTGTCTTTATTATTTTTGGGAAAGATATGATGATATTATTTGCTTTACCAGAAGAAACGGCAACTAAATATCGTTGATGACTTGTTTTAAACTTTATGACTTATCCGTTTTGTTCATTAACATATATTTCGCTAATTTTGTTCCAAGGAATTAATCGTTCGTTTTTAGCAACCTTTACTAGTAGTTTACGCTCAATTTTAGTTATTTTACCATTAATTGGAATTGGGTATTATGGGGTTAGCCAGTCCACTGGTAATCCAATTTTCTATTATGTCTTTATTGGTTTAAATGATTTAATTTCAGCTGTAATTATTATTCCAATTTTAGTTTATTTTTGAAAAAAATATCATATAAAATTGGTTGATGAACCAGATCCATATTTTAATGAACATCAAGATGATTTACGCAATAAAAAAGTTGTAAAAGTAAATCACAAAAATAAAAATTAAGTAGATTGAATATCGCAGATAAAATTAAGCCATAAAACATAAACTATGGTTAAGAATTTATTGAAAGATATTCTTTTTATTTCATGAATTGTAAAATTAAATGGGACAGTTAAACAAATAAAAATATTGTGTTAAAATCCAAATTTAAAAAAAGAGAAATAACACAATAGACTTCTTGCGATACTAACAAAAATAAAAAAATTACAAATAAAAAAAATTAAATTAAACTTTAAAATAAGAATTTTTAAAAATTTTAATTGCTTTTTAAGCATAAATAATAAGGTATCGCAAGAAGTCTAATAATTGTTTTATCATTAAAATATTTATTTATTAATGTTTTTTACCCAGCAAGTTGGATAGGTTACAATAAGTTGGACCATATTTATGTGGACTTTCAAATAAAATATAATTATGAAGAAAGTAGGAATATAAAAATGGGAAGAAATTTAGACTGCACCCAAAAAAGTAAGTAAAGAAAAAAGTCTTTGCTAAACTTTTAAAGGAGGTGCATTTTTATATGGCAAGAAAAGGACAAAAATTTAATAAATATACAGCAGATTTTCGAAAAAGGATAGGACAAGAGGTTAAAAATAATAGTATAAGTTTTATTGCAAAAAAATATGCAATTAATAAAAAAACTGTTGCTTCATGGTATGAAAATTTTAAGAAAGGGATTTTAAACACCAATAAAGGTCCAAAAGAATCATTTGAAAAAAGAGATTTAAACTATTACAAAGTTAGGTATGAATTACTAAAAAAGCTTCATGACTTTACAATTAAATAAAAGAAAAATTGTATTTTTTATCAAAGAAAACATTAATAAATATCCACTAAATTTATTACTTGATGTAACAGATTTAAAGCGTAGTTATTGAGATAAATATAAAAATTATTCAAGTAATGGTAAGGATAGCGAATCATTAAAAAATATTGTAAAAGTCTATGAAGAAAATTTAAAACAATTTGGTTATCGTCGAATTACCAAATATTTAAAAGAAGATTATGGCATTGTTTATAATGCTAAGAAAGTATTACGAATTATGAAAGAAAATAATATTCAAGCTGAATATGTAAAGCGTATGCGTAGAAAAATATTAATAAAACAAAATAGAAATAAAAATATAATTAAATATCCTGATTTAGTAAATCGTAATTTTAATGATATTAAAGAAAGATTTTCAATTTTATTTACTGATGTAACTTATTTAATTTGAAATGGTAAAAAACATTATCAATCAACAATACTTGATGGATATACTAAAGAAATTATTGATGTAAAATGATCAAAATTTAATAATAACAAACTTGTAATTGATAATTTAAATGCTGCAATTAATAAAATTAAAAAAATAAAAAAAGATCTAAATAAAACAATAATTCATTCAGATCACGGATATCAATATACATCTAAAGATTATAATAGTAAATGTTTAGATAACAAAATTATAATTTCAATGGGTAAAAATTATCATTGTGCAGACAACATTATTATTGAAAGTTTTCATTCATTACTTAAAAAAGGAACAATCCATAATAAAAATTATAAATCTCATAATGAATATATTAATGATGTTAAAAAATGAAATAAATGATATTCAAACCAAAAAGAAAAAGATATAATAAATGAAAGTTTGTAAACCTTTTTATTAATACTTACTAAACAGGGTGCAGTCTAATTAATACACCGATGAATTTAAAAAACAAATTGTTTTACTTTATCAAAATGGTAAAACCATTCTTGAAATTTTTAAGGAATATGGGATGTCAAAATCAGCCGTATATCAGTGAATTGAAAAATTAAATAATTCTGGATCTTTTAAAGCAAAAGATAACCGCACTGTTGAAGAAAATTAACTTGATTGCCTTGCAGAAAGAATTAATCCAATTACGAATGGAAAA
The DNA here is from genome assembly GCF_964030635.1 of Spiroplasma endosymbiont of Polydrusus pterygomalis. GTDB lineage: Bacteria > Bacillota_I > Bacilli_A > Mycoplasmatales > Mycoplasmataceae > Spiroplasma. Next base: position 131,968 of record NZ_OZ034909.1, read on the forward strand.
CGACATTTTAAAGCAAACGGCACTGATAATCGGCAAAAAATAGAAATTATTAACAATAATAAAGAAAAATATTTCGTGCGAAAAATGGGTCAAATATTAAAGATAGCAAAATCAACATATTACTATCAAATTAATAAATACGCTACGGTTGATGTTAATAATTATGAACAAGAAGTTATCAGTGCATTTAATGCTAGTCGCAAAATTTATGGAGCTCGTAAAATTAAAGCTATTTTAACCAGAAAAGATATTATCTTATCGCGAAGAAAAATTCGCCAAATTATGATTAAAAATCAGTTAGTATCTAAATACACCAAATTAAAATATCGTAATCATAAGTCAATGGTTAATAACGACGAAATTAGTAACATTTTAAACCGTGAATTTAATAATAAACAACTAAATGAAGTTGTTGTTAGTGATTTAACATATGTTCAAGTTGGTACTAAATGACATTATATTTGTTTATTAATTGACTTGTTTAATCGTGAAATAATTGGCTATAGTGCCGGGACAAACAAAACAGCCCAACTAGGACAAAAAGTCTTTTATTCAATTACAAGACCATTAAATTAAATTACGTTATCGGGGTAATGAATTTAAAAATAAAATCATTGATAATATCTTAATGCACAGTTTCATCCCTCCTTGCTAATTATCATCTTGTTAGAATTAAAAAACGAGGTCTAATCCTAACATTTTAAATCAACATAATATATTTTAATATGCCTATTCTGATTTTATTTTTTTCTTAATGCTTTGCAATTTGTTTTCCTTTTTTTGGTACTAAATGAGCTATTTGTAAATTTTTTGCAAACTTTAGTTAAATTATCGTTGAAGGTAATTTTGACAAAATAAAAAAACATGTTAGTCATTACAAATGAACTAAGATGTGTTGTATTATTGGCAATAACCTATTTTGCTCGTTTCATTGAGTTCATAACTTTTTTAATATCTGTTTCCGAAGGTTTTCTCCCCATTTGCATATACATTGCCCGAATTTGTTTTTCAGTAATTGGGGGATTATCACGTAATTGTTTTTGAACAATCTTTTTAGTAATTAAAAATCCTAAAACCCCGCCAATAACTAAAGCACCAATCCCGATAATAAGTCCTCCTCATCAAGGCATTTTTATTGTCCTCCTTTTTCTCCTAATAATTAAGTAATTATCATAATAGTTCTTATAATATTGTAACATATTTTTTAAAATAAGTCTTATTTCTCCGTTTTAATTTTGTCGAAAACTCTTGATAAAATAAAAAAAATAATCAATATGACAATTTGAAAACGAATTTGATGGAAGATTATTATTGTTCTTTAACTTTTTTAGATGTTAAAATATAATACCGTTGCTTGTTGGTTTGGTGTTAAACCTTTGTGTTGGTATTTTCATTTTCAGAGATTTAAATAATTTTGAATGTTAGTAAAACCTAAACCATGATAATGAACCAAGGCTTCTTTAAGACTTGCTTGTAATTTACTAATTTTATTTAATTTTCGATAACTGGCATCAGGATTTGTCCTAGTTTTAGTGGCATATAAAGTAGAATTTGTTTGTTTTGCTACTAATAAATATAATGGTTGCATATCAGAAATAATAATGGAATTTTTGTTAATTAATTTTGTATTCATATTTTTAATAATTCACTGTTTTTGTAATCGTTTGGTATTAGTGGATTGAACAAAAATATTATTATTAGTATCAACTGCCATTTGAATACAACATTTAGTGTTAGTGGAAAATGGATCGAGATGAGTTTTTCGTTTATCAAATTTATCTTTAAAATTACCTTTATGGATTTCTTTAATAAATGTTTCATCGATTTGTATTTGGCCATTTAATTTTTTAAATTTTAATTGAGTATTTTATAATTGTTTTGATGGCATTAATTTTTGACGATTATATCAAGCTGTTTTGGGTGTTGTTTTAATAAAACGGGAAATTACTTTACTAGATTGTCCTAACAATGAAATTTATTAATTCAAATTTCATTGTTCATAATTTAAATGACTTCAATAAGTAAAATGATGACGAAAAGCATCAAAACTAGCCCGACATTTTTTGCTGTTTTCCTTCGGGATTATGGCCATTTTTAACACAATGATAAGATTTGCAATTAGGGCATTTAATACCTTTATCACTAAATTTTTGATCAATTTCATTTAAGCGTTTTTGTTTTTTGATTAATTCTGCTTCTTTTTTAACTTTTTCATAAAATTCTAAAAATTGATCATCTGTTAAACTATTTATTAATTCTGCAAGTATTTTTTCCATCAATTATTTGCCTATCTTTATATTAAAAATATACCTAATTTTAGATATATTTTATAAATATCAAGATTTTTCTACAAAATTAAAGGGAATATTATGAAAATATAAAATAAAATATGCTATAATTTATTTAATTATTTTTTTACTAAAAATAGGTTATTAATAGTTTATTAAAAATGGAGGAAAAAATTAATGGGAAAAACTAAAAAGCATGTTAAATTTTTTGAATTTCTGACTGTTTTTTCAACTGCCATTGGAATTACAATCGGAATTGGAATTTATTTGAAAAATGATACTTCAGAAGGCCATGTTTTATATTTTACCCAAAATCCTTATTTAGCAATCGGGTTATGAGTCTTAGTTGGGAATTTAGGAATGGCAATGATTATGGTTTTTATTGAAGGTCACATCTGTCAAAACAAAAAGTGGTCATGGCACTCTTGCATCGTGGGCGAATGTTTTAATTGGCCGCAAAGTTGGCAGTTTAATATCGTTGCTTTATATCTTTTTTTATTTTCCAATTTTATTAGGCCTTTTCCCAATTTTTAGTATTAATGCGATGTTTGATGCATTAGCAATTGAAAGTATTAGTAAAGGAACACAAAACATAATTGCCATTAGTGTTGGTCTTGTTATTTTAATTTTGTTTTTCTTATTAAATATTTTCTTACGAAATGTTGGGAAATGAGTTCAAACAATTGGAACTTTTATTAAGTTTATTCCACTATTAGTTAGTTTAGTTGTGGGATTTATTGCGCCAATTAATGGCAATGTCTTTGATACTTATAAAGACTTAAAATTTGGTAATTTCTTTATGGGGTTATTACCGGTGTTATTTTCATTTGATGGGTTCATTTATGCTGCTGGATTACAAAAAGAAGTTTCTAATAAAAACGTTGTGCCAAAAGCATTATTTACAGCAATATTATTTATTACTATCTTTTATATTTTAGAAGTTATTTCATTGTTCTTAGGAACAAATGATGGTATTGTTTTTACCTTATTTAAAAATGTTATTGAAGGATCCGTTGCTAAAATCTTAATGTGATTTATTATGTTGACAGCATTAATGAGTATTAATGGATTAACTTTTGTAGCTCCTTCGTTAGGCCATACAGTCCAAGAAGAAAATCTAATTTATATTGGTAAAAAGGAATTAAGTTATCAACAGATTGGTTTGATTCAAATGGGGATTACGATTAGTTTTAACTTATTATTGATGGGACTTAGCTTGGGACTTATTGGTGATCCAATGTACTTGTTAGACCTTTCTTCTAATGCAGTTAGTTTTACGGCATTTCTTTGTTATATTAGTTTAATTATTGCTGTTTGTGTTAATCGCTATACGAAACGGGTGGAAGTAACAAAAATGTATTATTATGCTGGGTTTTCCTTGTTCTTATTAATTGGTTCAATTGGTTATATTATGTATAGTTTCTTTGCTTTTAGTAGTAATCATAAGACTTTATATAGTTTATTGATTATTATTGGAGGAACCTTAATAATGTGAGGAATTAATGAACTATTATTAAGTACAAAAGGGACTCCTTTTCCCTGACAAAACAATATTAAAAAACCCAATTGATTAATAATTTTAATCAATTGGGTTATAAGTAAGAATTTTATCAGTTTAGACTGCACCTCAAAAAGTAAGTAAAGAAAAAAAGTCTTTGCTAAACTTTAAAGGAGGTGTGCACAGTTTTAGATAACTGAGAATTTTAATTAAAAAATGCTTTCATTTCATATTGAAGTGGTGGCATTTTTTAATTAAAATTCTCAGTTATCTAAAACTGTGCAATTAAGTTGTTTCATAAAATAAAATTTTAAAATAACCAGTTTCTCAATCAAAGATAATTTTTGAATTTTCTATTTTTTGATAAAATCGCTTTTGTTTCTTATCTTTTGTATGATTTGGCATTGTGTAGATACAAGCTCCAAATTTGTATCTCTTGTTAAATTGATAATAACATTATTTAAAATAAATGCAACTATTTTTTAAAAAAAATAAATTATTTATAAATTGTTATTATTTTGAACATATTTTGACACACTAAAAAATAATTTATTAAATTTAATTAATAAAAATTTACTTAATATTTTGTAAAAATATTTCTTTTGCACTTACTCAGTTTAAACACGGTCGAAGTTTATCATTTATAACATCAACTACTCAATCTATTTTTTGTTGACTAACATTATTAAAATCAGTTCCTTTTTTAAATCAATGTCTAAATTCACCATTCATATATTCAATTAATGGTTTTTGTTGTGGTGAAGCAGGGTCACAAAAATAAACTTGTGTTTCAGCAAATATTTCCATTTCTCTTCATTTACTAAATTCTTTCCCACGGTCTGTTATTATTCCTTTCATTTTACCCATTAAATTATTACTTACAATCATATCTTTAAATTTTGTTAAAACCTCATTAGCGGTATGATTTTTTAATTTCATTACAAAGTAATTTTTACTTGATTGTTCTACTAAAACTAAACAACTAGATTGATGGTCTTTTCCAACTACGGTATCCATTTCAAATCAGCCAACATTAGATTGCTTATTTTCAATATCTAATATTGATTTAAAATTATTTAATTTACCACGATTATCATATTCCCCCTTTTTCTTATATTTTTTACCATGATGGCGTAAATTTTGTTTATTTAAACCGAATAATTTTAAGTCAATTCATTTATAAAAAGTTTTAACACAAGCAGGAAATTTAACACCAAACTTTATAAAATATCGATGAATAATTTGTGCTGGTGAATTATGAAGAATATTAAATCGTAAATTTAGTCATTCTTTTTGTTCTTCTGTGAATTTGGGGGGCTTTTTAATAGATTTTTTTCGTTTTTTTAAATAATCATTATGTGCTTTACCAACATCATAATCTTCTATATTTTTAAATCTATTAATTTCTCTTTTAACAGTATTAATATCTCTTCCCGTTTGCCTTGATATTTCAGATAAATTAATCGTTCCATTTTTCTTTTTGCAACTATCAGATAACAATAAATCCTTAATAAATCTTCGTTCGTCAAATTTTACATGTGTATAATCTTGCATATATTTGTACATCCATTTCTTTTGTTTAAATTCATTTATACACGAATTTTTAAAAAAAGGTATTGACAAATAATTTTAAAGATATATTATTATAATGTAACAAGTATCGAATTTGTATCTCTTTATGCTTGTATACTAAAATAAAAAGTAAATTACTTTACTTTTTTTTATTTTGATGTAAAATATAAATAATAAAAAAGAACCGCGATGGTTCTTTGTTACATTTTATAGTTATTAATTACTCTTTTATTTAATCATATTCATTAAATAATAGCAATTTTAGTATGCAAAAAGGAGTAAAAATGAAAGAATTTAATCCAAAAACAGCAAGTTTACGAACATTTTATCGTAAAATAGAGCAGTTTTGACGTGATAAATCACCTAATATCCCCTATACTTTGAATGATTTAACCAATAAATTAAATCTTTCTCGCAAGTGAAGATATGATAGTTACGCGAGCGAGAAGATAGTTCCTTTACTTGAAAAACAAGTTGATAAAATAGAAAGTGAGCTTATTAAACAAATGGTTAAAACGCCAGAAGGTACTAGGTTATATTGACAGCGTGCATTTAATTATAAATATTCACTGCAAGAAAAAGAACTTGAAAAAGAATTAAACTTAAATAATCAACAACCAATAATTGTTAATTTACAAACGGATATTAGAGATATTAAAAAAGAAACTGAAAATAATGCTTAATCATTTTACTTATTTATTAGAAACGCCTTATTGGTTATTACAAAATAGTAATATTGGTAATAAATATCCATTTGTTAAGAAATATGAATTAGTTAATGAAATTAATCAAATTGGAACACGATATAGCGGTAAGACTATATCAAATATTAAAATGTTTGGTGAATTATTAAAAATTAGTTTATTAATTAAAGAACCAATTTGTATAATTGCTAGTATGTATTGGAGTAAAGATTTAAAAGATAGTGTATTTCAAAATATATGAAATATGTTAGATGAAAATAATATTCCTTATAGTATTAATTTATCAAATTTTACTTTTACTTTATCAAATGGTAGCAAAATATATTGTAAAGGTTTACATTCACCAAGTCGAAAAGAAAAATTAAAAGCCTTTGCTGATTTGAATAAGTATAAATTAGTAATTGATTGAAGAGAAGAATGTGACCAATTTCAACAAAAAGATTTAAGTGATTTAGAGTTTGCTATTCGTGGTTATCAAAATAAAATAACAATTAATACGTGTAATCCTGAAAGTTTAAAAAGATATATTGTTGGTTATTGTAATGAATTATTATCTTTTAATGAAGAAATAATGCGTAGTAAATATGAACAAATTAAATATATTGAAAAATGAAATATGAAAATTATTATTCATTATTCTAGTTGAAGACTTAATTATAAATTACCACAAGATAAAGTTAATGAACAATTAAGATTAGAACAATTAGATATTGAAAGAGCAAGAGTATGGAGTTGAGGATTGCCCGGTAATACTAGTGGTTCAATTTTTGCAAGATATATTGATATTATGCAAGCAACAGATATTATTCAACCAACGAAATTATTAGGTGGTGTTGATATTGCTAACGCGACCAGTCCTAAGGGACATACAACATCAGCTAGTTTTTGACTATATAATTCATTTGATAAAAAAGCTTATAAAGCTTCTGAGTATACGCATTCAAATGCTACACAGCAATTTAAAACAGAATTAGAACAAGTAAAAGATATTTTAGAGTTTTATAACAATCAATTAAATCAATATTTTAATTTAATACAACAAGGTATATCAATAAATGTTGATGATAGTGCATATTCAACATTACAAAGTTTAAATAGAGAAAAATATAATTATACTTTTGGGCAATATATGACATTTAAACCAGCACAAAAACAGAAATTTAAAATAAGACATCGGATTGAAGCATTTACAATGTTAATAAATACAAACCAATTAAAATGATTATGAGAAAAATGTCCTGTCAGTAAAACCCAATATGAATTAATTCAATGAGAAGATAAACCAGATGCCAGAGAAGAACGAATGTTAGACTTATATGATGATACATTTGATAGTGATTTTTATGCTTTACATTTTGAATTAATACCAATGGTTAAACATAATAATTCAGCAGATTATAAATTATGACAACAAAGGGAGTGAATAACTTAATGAAAAAAGATATTTATGTAATCCATGATGAACGTGTAATAAATGCAAAAAGACCTTATATGTCTGTTTGTGGACAAGTTAAAAAAAGACTTTGTCAAGAATTAAAAAAAGATAATATCGCAATATGTAAATTAAATTTATATAACGAATATATTAAAAAATATCAAAAAGTTAAAGTATGTGTTCAAGTTTTAGCAAATGAGCCAAATTTATTAACAGTAAATATTATTAATTATGCACTTATCTTAAAATTAAAGGAGCAAAATAACCATGAATAATACTTTCCCTAGTTTACCAAACTTAAGTGATATTAATAGTGTTTTAAAATTTTATAATTATGATTGAACAATTAATTTAGCAAATATTATTGCTCGTCATCAAATGCGATTAATAAATGGTAAAGATATTTTATTTAAGTCTCATCGTAAAGACATTTTAGAAAAATTAAATTGATGATATGAAAATTATAAAATAAAAGAAAAGTTAGATAAAAACGAATTAACAGCAAGTTTAATGGGTAAAACTATTTTTGGTTTATTAGAAACTAGTGATGGTAATATTGATTTATGAATTAATCCTTTTAACTTTACATCACGTGTAAGTAAAATAAATGAAATTGAACAAGGGGCCGACATTTGATTAAATTATCATCAATCAGACAGTGGTTTTATTTTAAATTTAATTTGTACCAAAGATAAAATAGTTATTAAAGGTTGACCAAAAAATAATGAGGTAGTTGTTGGACAAAGTAAAACACAAATTAAAGATGATGTTAGACCTATTTTAGTTCAAGAATTTAAAAATAAATTAGGTATAGTACCTTTTTGAGAAATGATTAATGAACCTAATCCGTTGTTCTTATCAACTTCAACTACATTAAATCCATGACCTACGATGGCAAATTGTTATAAATTACAATTTGATTTAGAAGATAGTTTTAATATTAAATCAAAAGAACGATGAGCTAATCGTACGCACTGATATGGGGTATTAGATGATGGTTTAATGAATGCTTACAATATGGGAAATAAAAAAGCATTACAAGATGTATTTGATGATATTTTCATTCAATCAGGTCAAACGGCAGCAGATGGGACATCATCACAATCTTTACAAGTAGTACAAGGTGCACCAACATTAGAAACATATACCGAAGATCAAAAATCAATTATTGAGCAAGTATATTTAGCATGTCATTTTTCTAGTCCTTTTGGTGATAAATCAGATAATGACCAGAATAAAACACAGTCATTATTAACTAAAACAAAAGACTTAGAAAAACAAGCATATTTACAAGCATATCGTAAGCAATATTATACTAAGATGTTTGATACTGTTTTAAAATATTATGGTTTATGAGATGGTATTGGTGAACGACCTTATGGTTTTGATTTTATTAGTGCTAGTTTAGTTGACCAAATGCGACAAAATGAATTAATTACTGCTAGATTAGATAATGGCACAATGGAACCAATAAGAGCTATAACTGAATATGACAATATTGATGAATTAGAAGCAACAAAATATTTTGAGAAAGTAGAAGCATGACAAAATAAAATGCAAGCCAAAGAAATCGAACATAATAATAAATTACTAGAATATGATGAAACTGGTAATAATCAAAATACCTTGCAAGGTAGAACAGAAATAAAGGAGAATTAAAAAATGAGTAGAATTAACCCAGGAGTTATCGAAGAACTAAGAAGACAAGCCCACGATACTTTAATAGATATAAGAGAAAATATAAAAGATAATAGACATTGAATGGTATTTCCTTTTAATGTTTATAGTTCATATATTCCTGATACTGAAACAGGTTGAAAACCCAATAACGCAAAGCCTAGTGATTATGGTAGTTATTCAAGAATATTTGATAATATGGAAAGTACGATTGCTCAATGACAAGATAGTTTAAAAATAGTTCAAAAACATAAAGGTGAAGAAATTAATATCTTAACAATTGATGATTTTAGTAAACAATCAATTAATTCAACTATATGAGCCAATAACGAAACACCTTTCGCGATAAAATTAAAAGATGAAAATAATAATGTTTATTGAAAATTAATTGATGGGGAAAATATTTATGATATTAATAGAATGTTAGCATACTTAAAGCAATATAAATTAAGTTATTTTATTAATAATGATAATAAAGCTGATAATTTTTATACAAAAGAAGTTAAAGTTGGTAAACATTGAGATGCTTATATGATTGATGATAGAAGTTCGATTCAATTTGGTGAAGCTAAATTTGAACAAGTATTTACTCAGCAATCAACTGAAAGACAATATACTTTATTAATTTTAGATGAAGATGCAAGTAAATTAAATATTAATGATTATTATAATTTTTATACTGTATTTAATGACCATGGTTTAAATATTGGTGGGGGTAATATAAATATTGCTCCCCAAGATAGACAATGATTATATCCATCAAATGTTATTAATTATTATTCACCATGAGATGGTAGTTTTTTATGACAAGAAATTACCTTTTCAAGTATTAATGACAAAATTAGTAATAGTGGTTTATCAGTACGACAATTTATTCAAACATCAGCACCTGGGGAAGGTTATTGTTTTCCTAAAATAACTTATAATGAGAAAACAAATACATCAACTATTGAATTAGATGATATGTTATTAAAAGACCCCGGTGTTAGAGCAATGGCAGTTAAATTTTATGGTAATCCGATATTTTTTGATATGCCCGTTATTGGCCGGCCAATTATTAAAGGTCAATTTAATCCAAAAGTAATGAATTCACTAGATTTATTAATGTATAACATGTATCCGTGTCCGCCTGATAAAGTAAATACTTATGCATCACCAGAAGTAAGTTGATATAACATTCAAGGGATTCAACCAACAATGATAACCGGTTATGAAAATTGAAAAAAAGATATGGAAAGTAGATATGATTTTTGAAAGCAAAAAAATAGTGAAGGTATTGTTATAACAGATAATGCAAGTTCAACAGCAACTAATCCCGTTGTTGGAACAACTATTAATGAAGAAAATAAGGACTCTAAATTTTATTGATCAAAAGATTGAAAAATAACGCCACCAAGTCAAATAGAGGTAAAGGGTGGTAAGGTTGATAATATTATTAGTACCCAAGCATCATCATATTTTAGAAGAAAAGATGAATTTGGTAATACTGTTGGTAGTGTTCAAATTGAATACAATAAAATGGGTTCATGTAATGTTTGAGATATTTTAAATATGAATAATTTTATTAACCGTCAAATAACAATATTACCTTTAAACTATACACAAAAGTTAGTTTTTAATCCTTTTACGATACCGGGTGGTGTTGGTAAATTCCTAAACTTTATTTCGTTTGGTATTCCTTGGGGCTGAGTTATTAATCAAGATGAAAAAACTTGACCTAATTTTCAATGACTTAATGGCTTTATGAGTGCTAATATTTATAGTTTTTATAATGATGCTTTTTGGTATGAAAAATCAAAAGGTAAATGCTATTTACCATTTGAAATATTTAGAGAACAAGGTAATGATAAAGTTGGTGCTATATTTGGTGCAAATGCTACTAGTTTTGGTTTTACTACTTTATTAACTGATAAAATACAAGGTACTATTTTAACTAAAGATGGTTCACCAACAAGTGAATTAGTATATTCAACATATAATTTAAAACAATTAAATCAAAAAACTAACCGAATTTATTTAATTAATGAACTTACAACAGCAGTAGATGCTCAAACACCAGTTAGTGACGGTGAAGAAGATAATGATTGTGAATTCTTACAAACACATGATGGGACAAATTGTAGTTATATTATTGATATGTTTTCAATACAAGCATTATATAAAGGTAATTTTGAAATTATCTTTTATGCTGATAACCCATATACCAATAATGAAGAAGATTATTTAAGATTATCAGTATGGAGTTTTCGTGGAAAAACAAAAAGTACATTAAATAATTATTTACGCGATATGACAACTAATTATAAAACTAGTTTCTTATTACCACACGACTATGAAATACCAACATTTAATTATCCACAATATGTATTACCACCAGTTCCATATAACTATAAAACTTATACAAAAGATATTATGCCTTCTGATGTAATACTACCATTAAAAACTAAAATTACAGCACCAGCACAATGTAAAAGAAAAAAATTAGGAAAATCAGAAATTAATTTATTTAATGATGAATTTAATTATGGTTATTATGATATTGAAATTGATTTAAAACAAATTGACCCCACAATTCAAAGCATAAGTAAATTTCAAGATGCTTATAAAACTATTGAAATAAGTAATCTTAATAATATACAAGTTGAATGTCGGCAACCAAAAATAGAATATTTTATCCCTAATAGAAATGTTGATTTATCTACTGGTGCTTTTGATTGTAATGATGGTTTAGACTCATTATCAGATTTACACTTAAAACAAGAGGGTTTATCACAAACTGATAATGTTAATTTTCCAAATATTTTTACAATAGACACAAAAGAAATAAATAATGATATTAAAACGTTTGATACTTTTAAAACTAATGGTTTACCAAATGGAGATTATCAAAATAATTATCTTGCTGGAAATATAAATGAATATGTTTTATTAGTTAAATTTTTACTTCAAATAACAAAATTATCTAATAATGATAATGATAAAATTAAAGAAGCTTATTTGCAAGCATATTATACTAATGATATGAAATTAAAAATTAGATTTAAAAAAGTACTATTTGTTCAATTATCACTTGTTATTTCTGATTCATATCATTATCTTTTTGGTAATGATAAAGATATAACAATAGATGTAAACAATCCAAATGTATTAGGTATTAGAAATAAAAGTAATAATCCAGTTAAAATTACAATAAAACCAAGATAAAAATAAAAAGAGATTTATTAATAATGTCAATTAAAATTAACATTATTAATAAATCTGCAATGTTTCTTTTAACTGAGATATATAAATAAAAATGTTTCTCCTAACTTTATATATTAATAATAATCTAGAAACATTTTTATTTATATATCTCAGTTAAAAGAAACATTGCACATTATTAATAAATCTCTTTTTCTATTCACCACTAACTTTTACATTACAATTTTCATTAATATATAAATTAGGTAATTTTTTTTCTTTACCATTTCAACGATAAACTGATTTAATCGGATCTTTATTTTTTCAACTAGAACTTCAAGTAGTTATTTTTTTCGTATTATTATTTTCTACACCCAATTCGCTAAAAATTTTATTTATTTTTAAACTAAATGATGATTTTTTATCTAATTCTGTAAACAAACTAATATTACCAACAATATAACTATCTTTAAATTTAGTTAATATTCAATCATTACCATGTTTTCATATTACAAAATATAATTTTTGATTTCCTTTATTAAATGGTTTTTCTTGAGGTTCTATTCATTCTAAATTATCTCTGATTTCTTGATTAATAGTATCTATTTTGTTTTTTTCTTTTAATTTTGCTAATTCTTCGGGTGTATATTCTTGTGGCGTATTACAAGCAACTAAACTTGTTATGCTTGCTCCAATTAATGATATTACACCTATGATACTTAATATTTTTTTCATATTTTTAATTCCTTTGTATTTTTATAAAGTTTGTTAATTTAATTAAAAAAGGAAATAACTTTTATATTATTTCCATAAATATAATAATTTTATTTATTATATTCTATTTATTATTTCATAAGCAACACCACCAGAAATCGATCCAACAATTGCTCCAATTACTGAACCAACAGCAGAACAAACGGGTGCCCCGGGGCCACATAAAAGACCAATAGTTACCCCCGTTAAAGCACCTGTTCCAGCACCAATAACTTTAGGTCCGTGCATTTTAAAAGCAGCTCTTAAATCATCAGTTAAGTTTGCTCCTTCTTTTTCTGCTTGTATTAAATCGTTTTTGAATTTTAGAAGTTGTTCTTTTTCTCACTCTCTCTTAACTTGTTGATTATAATTATGTTGTTGTTGTTCAATTCTTTGTTTTTCATAATAACTATTTCATTCTTGAATTCTTTGTTGTGCTCTAAAATTTGCTTCTCTAATACCTTTTTGTCATAAACAATTTCTCTCACTTTGAGTAATATTGTCATATTCTCAAGTGCCGTTTTTATTATAACGTACGGTGCGATTAAAATCTATCGGATTATAAAAACACTCTGCCGGACTATATTGTTGTTGTCAATATTGAGGTTGAGTGTCTCTTTTAACTCGATTTAATTTACTATTTTCTTTTTGATATGGACTAGCGGCAATTGTTGTTGGTACAGCAGTTCCAACAATAGTTAATACACTTAATAAACTAAGTAATTTTTTCATACTTGTTTTTCTCCGTTTCTTAATCTTGAAACTTTTTATCAAGATCTATTCCCAGTATATATATATATATATATATATACAAGCAAAATTAGTAATTATTTTAAAAACTTTTATCTTGTTAAAAAGCTATTAATACACGTTTTAAGGGGTAAATTAGCAATCAAAGATATTAAGTTTATTTATTTTTACATAAAGTGTTGTATTAGTAAAATAATAGTATATAATGAAGGCATAGGTTTAATCTTTTTCCGTAAAAAAGAGTTACGCTGACTTGTTAATCGGACAAGGATAAAAAAAGAGGAGTTTATAAAATGGCACTTATAAAAGAACAATTAATCGAACAAGGTTTAAGTGAAGAAATTGCAGAAAATATCTTAAATCAGTTTAATAATGAAGCAAAGCAAATTAGAGAAAGTGTGCAAAAACGCGAAGATGTTATATCAAAAGAAGACTTTATTAAATTATCTAATGAATTAGATGAATTAAAAGCCTTTAAAGATGTTCCATCTACTAAAATTGAAGATATTAAAACTAATTTAGAAAAAGTTAGTGGTAGTTCTTTATTTGAAAAAATGCAAACTTTAAAAGAATTAAAACCTGATTTGTTTGTCGAAGAACAACCATCAGTTTCACCAACTAATTTAATTAAAGATATGATTGAAAATTCGGTTGAAAATAAAAATGATGAAATTGAAACTATTAAAGAAAAAGGAGCATATACTCCAGAAGAAATTAAGAAATTAACTGATTATACACTTAAAAACCTTAGATAATAAGGGAGTGAATATTATGGCAACAATTAATTTGCCGCAAGTACATTTTACATTACAAGGTAATACAACAGGTCAAAAAGCCTATGTTGATATGGTTAACGCTATGCTAAGAGGACCATTAATGAATGAGCATGCAAGTATTATGCAATATGCAACTGCAACTGCTGAACAAGTTGCTTGATTACCTAATGCAGGACAAGCATTATATAATTTAACTCATCGTGTGGTATGACAAGATGATTATTCATTACCAAATGGTGGGGCAACTCAAACAATGGGATTAACAAGAATTCCGGTGCCTATTAATAAAAGATTTAATTTAAAATTAATGAATGAAGCATTTGACTTAGCAATGATAGAACAAAATATTAAAAATGGTGTTATTGCTGATGCTATTGCTAGTGTTGTACAGAATAAATTTGTTAATTTAGAATGTGAATTAATTCAGGCTATTTATGATTATTGTTTAGCAGATGGTCAATATGAAGTAATTCCATTTCGTGGTTATACAGCAGATAATGCTGATGATGCAAATAAAGCATTCTTTACATTAAATGAAACTTTGATTGAATTAACAAATCAAATTAGTAATTTATATTTTGGTTTACCAACCGATAAAATGTTTATGGTTTTAGGACGAAGATCCTATTTAGGATTAACACCTGCTTATTTAAAAGTAATTGGTTCACAAGCTCAATTAAAAGCAATGGTTAACGGTGAATTATATGAAAATACCGCAATGGGTATTCCGGTATCAAAAAGTTTTCATTTAGAAAAAACATATACAAAAGGACAAGTTAACCGAGATAAAGGTTATAATTTTACTAATATAAATGGTTTACTTATTAATAAACAAGTATGAGCATATCCAATTAATATGGATACTATTCAACAAGTTTTAGATAATGATACTGCTAACCCTAAATGAATTGGTAAAGTACAATATGCAACACCAACAATTTTATATCCAAAAACATGTAAGATTATTTTAGAAAAAGAACCAACACAAGAAGAAATAAATACTGCTAAAAGTAATTTAAATAAAACATTTAGAGTGCCGGTTGATTATGAAATTTCTACACCAATAAATACAACAAAATCTAATGTAATTTTAACACCAGATGTTGCTAAAATAGATATTAGTAAAATAAATAAATTAGATAAACCAATCATTAATTTACCAGATCCCAAAGATGTTAGTGATGGATGATTAAAACCACAATTTAAAGACGTTGTTTTAAAAGCAGTTAAAACTGTAGATAGTTCTTTAACTGAAAATGATTTTGATTATTCTATTAATCCTAAAGGTGAAGACTGACCAATTGATATTACAAATGATAAAATTGTTGAAGTTTTAATTGAAGGTAAAAACAAAGCAACTGGTAAAACAAAGTCAATTGAAGTAGTAATTAAAAATTCTTAATAAACAATGAATTTATTAATATTACGAATTTTAACTTTATTAACAGAAAATTTAGGAAATAAACCTTTAATAAATAAGTTTGTTAATTTAATTAATAAGGTTAATAAGTTTGCTTCATATTATGCTAATCCTTTTCAAAAGATTACAAATAAAATTGAAGATATTTATCAATGATTAAATCCATTTACTTATTTAAATTTAATTAAAAAAGGTCATAAAAAAGAAATTCAACAAATATTAAGTAAATTAGAAAAAGATAACAATATTAAAAATAGAGAACAATTTAAAAAAGAAAATTATCTAAACACTAATTGACAACCTTTAAATAGTAGTTGGCTTAATAGTGGTATGTTTAATATAACAAATAAGTTAACTTTAACAGGTAATTTAACTATTTTAATATATACAAAAACAGCAAAACACCCGAAGTTTTATGGTCCATATGTTTATCCTAGTGTTCCAGTTGAAATTTGAAAATTATTAAGTAATGCTGTGTCTAATGCAGGAACTTTATTTTGGCGTTATTGATTAAGAAAATGATTACCTAGTCATTTAAGAGATTATATTAAAAAACGATTACCAAAAGAATTAAAAGAAAAATACCCAAAAGGAAATATTAAATTAACATTACCACATATTCAAAAATTACAACAAATTAAAACGTTTATTAATAATTTAAAGATTGGACACTTTAATTTCAATTTTGCTGGTGAAATTAATAATAAAAAATGGTATCGAGAGCGAAAAAGCGATGTTAAAAATATTAAGAATTTATATAAAACACCAGTTAAAAGTATGTTTTATAAAACTAATCAAACTATTAAAAAAATTAAAAAAGTACAAAGAAAAGTTAATAGTTATAAACTATCTAATTTAAGAAATAAATATCGTAATCAATTAAGGGGTGTATTATATGGAAAGTAATTTAAATAATTTGTTATTTATAACAGTTGAAGATGTTAAAGAAAGTAAACTTTGACAACCTATTAATGACCGTAAGCAATCTGCTTATAATGATAATTTAATTTATAATGCTATTTTAAAAACTAGTTTATGAATGGATAGATTATCAGGTGGGACAATTTCAGATAAGATTAATAAAAAAGATTTATTTCCCTGAGTTAAAAAAGATAATACTGGTTTAATTGAATATGATAAATGATTAAGTTATATTCAATCTGCTTGTTTATTAGCAGTTATGAATTGATATTTGCCAAAAGGAGTTAATGATTTAACTGGTAGTGCTTCATTTTCACAAGGTGGAGTTGCTTATTCACAAACTAATGACCCTGAAGCAAATGAAAATATTACTCGTGATGTTAAAAATGCTTTAAAATTAGCTGGTGAAATAATTGATATTATATCTAGTAAAACAGTTACGAGACCATATAATTATCATTTAGGGAATTATGCTCATCCTTGAGAAGAAGAATATAAATATATTACGAAAAAAACATTTTATGACAGTTTATTATTTTATTTAAAAGAACGCGTTCAAACTGATAACACTATTAATATTACTCATCCAACAATTATCGATTATAGTAAAATTGATTATAATGAATATATTAAACTTGTTGTTCCGTTTGATAATGATACGATTTATTATGATAATGGGGTTTGAAAAACAAATATTTCAGATTGAGAAATTGTTGATACCAGTGATTTAGATAATACAAGGTTTGATTATGAAATACAAAATTGAAACAAAGAAAATTATAAATACAATATTTGAATTAAAACAAGTAATCAAAATCATTATTATTTATCAACATACAAAAATTTTGAGGGAAAAATAACTGTTGGTTCATTTGAATTAGGAAACGTTTTTTCTCATCGTGTAGAATTAGAAGGTGATGGAATTATTGCTATACGTACTGGTGGGACAGATGGAACACTTTCTGATTTACACATTGAAAGAAAAAAAGTAAGTTAGAAAGGGGTTTAATTAATGAAGCAAGATAAAACAACTTGATTAAAGGGTGCATTACCTTGAAATTGATTTAAAAAAGATCCTATTCCAACTTATAATTGAACTCATAAAGATATTAGAGAATGAGAAAGAAAATATAAAATTAGGAGTTGAGTAGTTAGTTTTTATACTTTAATATTTTTAGCATTAAATTGTTGATTGGAATATGGAATGATTGATGCAATTAAAGGAAAAATTGATTGATATAATTATGGTCAATATTGAGGCAATGGGATTGCCATTTTATTAACACCTTTATTTACCCATGGAATTCAAGGTATATTTGTTGCTAGTAGTAAACCCAAAGTAGATATGAAAATTGATATTCCACGATTAAAAGTTTCTAAAATGGGATTATTATTTACAACTTTACCTTTGATTACTTTAATTATTTCTTTAATTATTATTGGAATTGATAAATCAAAATGAAAAAAAGACCATTTAAGACATTGTTTAGATTGTCGGATTAATCCGCGCGTTATTCAACCAAGAATAGCAAAACAATGAAATAATTTAGATGGTATAACAGAAGAAATATTTAAAAATATACAAAACGAAAATATTAAAAAACAAAAACAAGAAGAAAATAACAAAAAATTAAATATAAATAATAATTATGAAACTAATAATTAAATTTTATTAAAATAGACTATATATAGGGGTGGTAGATATTTTTGGGTGGTTATATAGCTTAATTTATAAATTATTTTGTTCTGAAAAAATGGATGGCCACTGTTTAAGTAAGGATAAGAAAGGAAGCAAAAAAATGAATGAAACATTAATGATTGCTTTACTTGTGTTAGCTGGCGCTGGTGGAATGGGTAGTATTGGCATTCTTGGATTATCTGCTAAAAAAATTAAAAAATATAAAGCAGAACTTAGAGAATTAAGAACTGCTGTTATTGCCCACGAAAAACATTTACGAGGACCTGATTATGCAACAGAATTAGCCCTTAAAACAGGTCAAATTAAAAATGTTAAAAAACAAGTTAAAGTAAACGACAAAAAACAAGCACAAAAAGATGCTATTAGACAACTAACAAATAGTATTTAAAAAAATAACCAATTAAGGTTATTTTTTATTTTTCTTTGTTGTGACTTATATAAAAATTAATAAGATATTCTATTCGTTGTGAATAAGTATCAAAGTTAGATAATTTATTTCAAATTTTTTCTTCATTTTTATTTAAGTAAATATTAACATTTCGAATTTTACAAGAATAATATTTTCCTGTTTTTTGATTATATGATTCTTTCATAATATTAAACCTCATAATTAGCAATAATAATGGCATCTCGTAAATGATTACTTATCTTATCATTATTATATTTTCAACCTTTACCATATTGATAAATTAAATTACTATCTTTATCAAATTCTCATATACAACTATCATTATATTTACTTAAATTTTCCATATTTTTAACAATTGATTTAGTATGTTTTGGTGATACTCAATTAATATTGTGCACTTTTTTTGTATTGTATTTAACTGTTCCAATTACTTTTAATAAATCATCCCTATCTTTACTTGCATTAGCAGATGTATATAAACAATCTTCAATATTAATAATTGCATCTGGTCTTAATACATCTAAAATAATATCGGGTTGTGTAATTCAATCATAATGTGTATATTCGGATTTATCAATTAATTTATTATCTTTAAAAGTAACGATAGCAGTAGTACCAGTCCCTGATGGGTCAATACCTATTTTTATCAAGTTGCTCATTCTTCATCATTATTATTAACTGTTGGTACTACATTAGAGATATCTTCTTCTTTAACTACATTATTGTTTGTATCCGCTATTTCTATATAAGATGAGGTATTTATATTGTTTGATAAGGGTTCATCGCTCATATGCCCCTTATTTTTGGCGACAGTAATATCATTAAAAGGTATATAATCAAAATTACCATCTTCTTTAATTTCTTTTTCATCTAAATCAATGTCAGTAATATCTACACCTAATTCTTGGGCTAATTTACGATATAATTTTGCTTCAACCATTTCTTTTGGTCATTTATTTCAAGGCGAATATTCACTATTTCCACTTGGACTACTATTTTTTAAACGGTCAATATCGGCTTTTCTTAATAAAATTCCTTTTGTTTCACCAGTTAAACGATTAATTCCAAAAGCATAAGCACCAATAATATTTTCATATTGACTGGTATTTGTCATAAAATCTATTTCATGTAATTTTGGTTTTTGTAAATCGGTATCTCATACAAATTTTTCACTTTTATAAATAATTCCTCGTTTTAACATTCAATTTTCTTGTTCCATTCTTTTTTGAAACACACTACTATCAATAATAGTTGTTAATTTATTTTTAAATGGAATAATATTAAAATCTTTTCCGAATATTAAACCTTTATTACTTAAATTAATAATTCCTAAGGCTGTAATTTTTCCATTATCAGCATTACCCACTAAATTCATATAACTTTGATTATTTTTTAATTTTAGTTCTTGTAAAGAAATTAAATTTTCTTGTAAATATTTAGCATTAACATTTAATTCATATGCTTTAACTGCTGTTGCTACTAATTCTTTTATTCCCATTTGATTATTCATAATTATTTCTCTCCTTTATTTATTTTGAATTTAATTCCATTAACACCAATAGTATTAATGTTTTTATTACTATCTCATTGTTTTTTAATTTCGTTTTTAACAATTTGTTCATCAACAATTAAATAATTTTTAATTAAATTAATAAGTTCTAATTTATCAGCATTTTGTAAAAAATCATCATTAACACCCAAAATATCAATATCTTTAATTAATATTTTTTCTTTCCGAAATTTACTAGTAGTTTTTTCTAAATCTTGTTCTATTTTTGCTACATCTTCCATAACACGAACTTGTTCATCTTCAATTTGGTCCATGTCTAACCCCATATCAGGCGTTAAGTTATTAGCATATTCAACCCTATTTTCTTGTTCTTGTTTTTTAGTTTGAATAAACTGTTGTTGTTTTAAGTATTGAACTTGTATTAGGCTATTTTTAATTTCAATTTTATTATTTTGAAGTACTTTTTCTAAATTAATAATATTAACTCTAATTCGATTTAATTCATCTTTAAAATCTTTTATTAATTCTAATGGTTCTCTAAAAACAAAATCAATTTTACTAATAGCACTGGGTATATCTTTTAAATGTATATCTTGATAACCATTTAATGCATAATGATTAAGATGACGATAGATAAACTCTGCTAATTCTTTACCGTGATTATCAATTCAATTTTTAATCGGTAATGCTTTTAAACTTAATTCTTTAAAATCATTACCTTTTAAATAAAATGGATAGGTAATATTTTTAATTTGATTATTTAACTTTAAATCTGCCATAATTAAATTTCCTCCAAATTCATATCCATAATTAAATTATCAATATATTCGTAAGCAGTCTCTTCTGAACAACATTCTTCTAATGCGATATTAAATAAATCTTCTTCGCTATAAACATAACCACTTTCATCTTTTCACATATTATTCATAATTTATCACTTCGTAGTCTGCTTCTTCATCTTCTAAATAATCATCTATTAAACCTTTAACCTCATCAATTTCATATCATTTTAAATTTAAATCAAAATCTTTTGGCAATGAAATATTACCTACATGTCGCTCTTCATTACCAAATTTAAGATATAAATTTAATTCTCAACTCATATCATAGTCACTATCAATTTGTGCATAAATAATATCTTTATTACTAATTTTTAATGCGTTATTATTAATTCATTTTTCATTTAAGTAATCACTAATACAATATGACATTTTCTTATTCCTCCTAATTATTTTTATTGTTTAATGCTAAATGTTCATCCGTAATATCTTCTTGCGATACTGAATAACTTTTAAGCATTAATTCATTCAATTTATTTTCTTTATTGCATTCTTTATGAAAACAATAACCTCAATATCTTTTTTTAAGACAAATTTTATTTAACTTTTTCATATAAAAATCCTAAATTATTTGATTGATTTTTTTCTCAATTTGTAATATTTTTCAACCATCTGATGCTAAATCTAAAATATCGTTAATTTTGTAATGTTGCATATAAGAAGCAATAACATCTCATTTATCTTCAAATAAATTTAAGTACATTTTTGCTCATTCTAAACACTGTAAATCATAATGATTTTTATGATGAGAAATACGACAATTAACAGGTTGACAATTCACTCAATCAAATAATGTTGTTATTTCATTTCAAGTTTTATTAATATACAAACTTTTATATTCCATTATATTTCCTCCTATTTTTAATTTGCTGGCACTCACTCCCAAGTGAAAGTTCCAAAGCGAGAATTAGTTATATAAGTATTTATCTATTTATTTACTACGCCATCCGCTTCACTAGGGGTGAGCGGTGGCGATAATATATTTAATATTTGTTTATTATTAGATAATAGACAGTTGTTTTTATGAGGTAAAGCCAGAGAATTCTCTCTCTTCATCCGCACCATTTCAGGTCAAAACGTTCAGTTTTTAAAATAAATTCACTTGCACCTTGAAGAGCCTGGTGCTGGCGTTGTGGTTTGTAGAACCGCTGCCATCCTCGATGGGACAATATATATCGCAAATTTATTTATAAAGTGGCCATCTCTATTTTTATTGTCGTTCGATGTTGACCTTGCACTTATCACGACTATCGCTTAGTTTAAATATAACCAGCGCCGATTTACATATTTCCTCATACACTATTTCAGTACTTGCCTCGGCTGGCTGTGGAAATGAGCTTAAACTCATGTTCTTATGGAAGCACTTAGTTATTTAAAATAACCGTCCCACACTGCATTAAGTTGTTTTATAAAATCAAAGTTTAAAATAACCAGTTTCTCAATCAAAGATAATTTTTGAATTTTCTATTTTTTGATAAAATCGCTTTTGTTTCTTATCTTTTGTACGATTTAATAAATCTTTGTGTTTATCACAAGTTCATAAAACTTTATTTGATAAAAATTCTTCGGTAATGAATGATATTGATTTATAGCAATTATCAACATCACAGATTGTTTGTTGCGTATTAATTTCCATTACTTACTCCTTTCTTTGATATTAAGTTTTTTTATTTATTAGCCAAATTAATTAACTAAAACAGAGAAAGGACAACACCTTAAATTAGGAGAAAAAAAAGGTACACTTTGTAATGATTTATAAGATATTTAATAAATGTGTAAACAACTTTAAGTTAACGAAAAAGTTGCGATAAAAAGTTTCTATTTTAAGAATTTAAGATGCTGCCCTTTCTCTGAATTAATTAATAATTATGGGTTTACAAATAAAAAAACAACCCTTTTTATTTAACAAGAGTTGTTTTTTGGAGGTTCATCGTACACGATGCCTTTAATAAAACTTTGTGTTTATCACAAGTTCATAAAACTTTATTTGATAAAAATTCTTCGGTAATGAATGATATTGATTTATAGCAATTATCAACATCACATATTGTTTGTTGCGTATTAATTTCCATTACTTACTCCTTTCTTTGATATTAAGTTTTTTTATTTATTAGCCAAATTAATTAACTAAAACAGAGAAAGGACAACACCTTAAAATTGGAGAAAAAAAGGTACACTTTGTAAAGATTTCTAAGATATTTAATAAATGTGTAATACAACTTTTTTCGTTAACTTAAAGTTGTGATAAAAAGTTTCTATTTTAAGAATTTAAGATGCTGCCCTTTCTCTGAATTAATTAATAATTATGGGTTTACAAACGCTGAATTATACTTGCACTTACAAGTATAATTCAGCGTTTTATATAAATTTATAATCTTTTCACAAATTTGTGGATTTGTTTTATTGTGAGCTATCCTTCCACGAGAATGGTGAGCAAATGATTGACTATTTTGTGGATCATAAAGTTTTATAAGTTGTTCAATGCGACGAATTGATAAGTGTAAAATATTTGCAGCTCTTTGCTTTGATATTTTATTGTTAATAATTTTTTCAATTGTTTTGTATTTATGTTGTTCTTTCATTGTTAGTTTTCTTTCCATTGTTATCACCATTTTTAATTTTAAATGGTTGCGAAATTTTTGTTAGATAACTATTACGAAATTATCATAAGATAAGGACATAAATTAAAATATAGTTGTATATGTTTTATTTATTGTTATAATGTAAGTAGGTATGTAACTCATACTATAAAAAACATCAATTTTAGTGATTCATAATTGATGTTTTTTTATTTTATGTTATAATATTGTTATTAACAATTAAATTTATAGTTAATTGTTAATATTTAAAATTGTTATAAATACAATTCATGAATCACTAAATATTAATATTAGTTATAAGTTTAATTTTTTATTTAATTATTTATATTAAATAAATTTGTTTGGATAAATAATATTGATTAAAAAATTATATTAATTGATTGATATGTTTAAGTTGTATTTATGCAATTTATTTGCATTATTTTTCATTATGGAGGAATGTTATTGATGAATAGTAAAGATTTTTATATTTTGAAAACTTTATATCAGAAATATGGATTTGAAAAAGTACAAGGAATTTTAGAACATATTAATAATATTGCTGAAATTAAAAAGGAAAAATAATTAAGCATGATATTTTAGGTGTATAAAATTTACACCCTTAGAAAGAAGGAATATCAATGTCGTGAGTGGCATGAATATTTTTTGTGACTATTACAATTGCTAGTTTAGTTTCGATTGGTTTGTCAATCTATCGGCGCGTAATTGAAATTAAAAAGATTAAGAAAGAAAAGTTGTGCTTAGAACAACAAAACAACGTAAAGGAGGTTAACAAATAATGAACTTATTAACAGAGGTAGTTACTACTAAATCAGTCGGTGATGGTGTGCTGACGATGTTTAAAGGCATTGGTAAAGCGATGATCCAAATTAAAGACGGCTTATATAATATAATGCCTGAAATGATGTCGTTTATGGGCGAAGTTTGGGTTATTTTAATTCCCATTGGTTTCGCAATTTTAACTTGAATTTTCAGCTTTATTATGCGAATTTTTAGATTTAATCGTTAATAACTTGCCAGGGGATTTTTTATATCCCTCTAGCGTTATATTAGACATTAATAAGGAAGGTTAATTAATTAAATGAGTTTATATCAATATTGAGTTCAATTTGTTGCTTATATCGTCGGAAAAGACGCCCCGGAGTTTTTATATACAATCTCTTTTGTGTTGTTTATCATTTTATTCTTTGGGTTGTTTTTAAAAGTTATTTGTTTAATTTTTAAAATGGTGAGTAGTCGATGATAAATCAACATTGAGAACAATTACAGAAGTTATTTGTCAATATTTTCTTATTTATTAATCAAACCCAAATTGAAAAGTTTCTGGCAAGATCTTTAACGCAAACCAATTATTTTGTTTGCATGATTGGTGTTTGAATTGTAATTTTGTTTTTAACATGATTTGTCTTATGAATGACTTTTAAATTCTTACGAATGTTTTAAAGAACATAAAAAATGGAAGATAAAAAATTTTGATTTCTTATTTGCGTTAATTTAATTGTTTTTATTTAATGGTTATGTTATTAACATTATTTCGATGCGTTATAAACGATGATTTAGTAGTTAAATTAAATCTTTTTATAGTTTTGTCTCCCCATAAATTTAAAAAAATATTTTTTTAAGAGTGGAATGATTAATAATTTAGTTATGAAACCAAGTATTATTATTGTTCATAGTATGTTTCCGATTATTATTGTAGGAATATTGTTACCTATTCATATTAAACAATCTAATACTAAAAATGCTTTTCTAAATGGATTTATTATAAAACCAATTAGTTCTATGATTGGTCATCCGTATTTTAAAAAAATTTTAAGAATTCTTTTATCATATTTTATGATTAATTCCTTTTTATTTTATATTTTTTATGCAATTTAACTATAACATTTTTAGGAATTAAATTTATGGGGAGACAAAACTATAAAAGGATAATTTAATAATTTATTTTGTAAAGGAATTATGGATATGAAAAAGCAAAAACAAATTAAAATATTAAAATTATTATTTATGATAAAAAATTTTTGTTATATCAATTTGTCTTTGTTGTTTTGAAATTTAATTTATAGTAGTGTTTTTCTATTATCATTAAGATTTACGCAGGGATTTGCTTTTTATTGTTTATTTGCCTTGCAAGGTGCTTATTTTATTTTTTGATTATACAAACATATTGTTTATCAATGTAACACTTTTAAGTTAGTGCGGCTGGTGTGAGATTGTCCGTTGTCAATTATTGTTGGTAAGTTAGGAACGGGAAAAACATTGTTGTTAACTTATTTATCACAAGTTATGAAATTGTTAGCGGAAAATATTTATAGTAATTATCCGATTGCCGATGAGACGGTTAAAGTTTTAACTTTTAATAATTTAGATTTTAAGGATCGCAAAAAATTAGTGCCACCAGACGATAGTTTAATTTTATTTGATGAAAGTTTTTTATATTTGGATGGGACAAGTCCCGATAAAGAAAAAGCAAAACATGCCGGTAAAAATCCGTGAATTGTTTTAGCGCGACAATTTAAAAATAGAGGAATATTTACCGCTCAACGTGAAGGAATGTTATGAAATAATATTCGTAATTTAGCCAATGGGATTTTTATTCCGTTAGCGTTAAAAAAACCGCTGCGAAATAATAAAAAGTTTTTGGCAATTTTTAATCAGTGTTTTATTTTAAAGTTGGCCTTTTTTCAAGATGTTGTTGATTATCAAGCGTGAAAAGAAAAATCAGTGGAACGCTTGGCGGATGGTAAACGAACGCGTTATAAATCAAGTGATAGTTTAGGGGTGCGGTTTTTTAAAATTATTATTCCGTTAGAATACGCCAATAAATATGATAGCTATTGATTAAGTTTTGTCCGTGATTTAAAAAATGATGAAGTTGTTAATAAAAAAGAGTATTTTTGAACGGACATTGCTAAATTAACTAATAAGCAACGCTTAGCTTTATTTGATATTGATATTTTAAAAGAAAATTTACAACCAAACAAAGAAAAAGCAAAATATCAGAAAGGAAAAAAATAAGATGATTAATTTTTTAGTTGAACAAATAAGTGGTGATCCGTGAAGTAATGTTTTTTCATTTGTGATTGGTTGTTTTATGGATATTTTTGATTTGATTATGGCGATAAAATTGCCTTTAACTAATGTTTCGCTTTTTTATATTTTGGTTTTTACGATGATTGTTGAATTATCAATTTATGCTGTTAATGGCACAGCAACTAATTATAACGACTTAGGTTCAACAGTTAAAAGTGGTGTATCAAAAGTATATTCATCAACTGTTAGAAAAGGGATGGGTGCAGGTAAAAAGGCTTATCAAAATAGTAATAAACAACAGGCAAAAAAAGAAGTTAAAAGACAAAATGTTAGAGCGCAAGGAAAGATTAAGAGCGGAATTAGATAATGATTAAATTGATTTTATTAGTTGTCGCTGTGGCGATATTTGGAACAGGATTTATTACGGTTCTTATTAATCAGTTATCTGGTGCCACAAATATTATTATGGATTTATATAGTTCGAATGATTGATTGTTAAAAGCAATTGGTAAGTTGGCCGTTCTGTTTTCGCATCAAGTTATGCAAACGGTTTCGGGAATTTATCTTGTTGGCTTTATTATTTCAAAAACATTATATAGTTAGGAGGTTAATAAAGTGAGAAAGTCATTAAGCGGCTTATGAGCGATTATAATAATTTTCATTACAATAATTATCCCTTTTTATGGTTTAACGGCGTTAAAGCCGTTAAAAGCGAGTGAGACACCTATTCAAAATGTTAATCGACAAAAGCGAAGTAGTAATTTTGAAGTCAGGGAACAAGATTTTATTAATACAATGTTTTTACGCAGCAGTTTTTTTGAAAATTGAAGTGATACCAATTATTTTGTTAACCCAACTTTAAAAACCTCAAAGTCCTTAACTTATAATGAAAACTGATATCTAGACTTTTTAAAAGACAGTTATGCCTCTGGAATTGTGTTTGATAAACCAAGTGAGCAATTTTTAGAAGTATATCAGAATTGAGATAATTATGTTAAGCAATATAAGTTAGATCGATTTTATAGTGTTGATAAAAAATTTTTCTTAAAAGATTTAACAAATTTTATGTATACATATTTTGAAAAGTATGATGGTACTGGCAAAGCAAGAAAAATGCAACAAAGTATTAAAAATTTAGAGCAAGTAAAATTTAATGAAGATAAATGAAAATTAATTGATTATCCAACATCTAAAAATATTATTCATAATTTATTTAAAAATCCAGACAATAAATGATATATAGTAAATTTATTTACTGTACAAGAAGGAAATATTATAAGAAAATTTAAATTTACAAATGAAATTAAATTAATTAAAAAAAGTGATTATGATGAATTTACTTGAGAATATAAATTTAAAGATTATGAAGGTTTACCAAATGAATTATTTGGATATTATAGATATATTTATCAATGAA
Organism: Spiroplasma endosymbiont of Polydrusus pterygomalis; assembly: GCF_964030635.1. Taxonomy (GTDB): domain Bacteria; phylum Bacillota_I; class Bacilli_A; order Mycoplasmatales; family Mycoplasmataceae; genus Spiroplasma. Next base: position 160,449 of record NZ_OZ034909.1, read on the forward strand.
ACGGAATTAATGAACCTTTATTACCTAAAATTGATAATTCTGGTAAAATTACAGATTGAGAATCTGGTGATGAATGAAGTTTTTTATTTAATATTTTTGATGAAGTAATAAAAGAAAATATTAGGGTAGAACAAGGTGGTAGTGCTAATTATGAAAAGTTAGATGTTGACGGAACGCAACGAATAATTTTTGATTTTGAAATTATTGATGAATTAGATGAAAAGAAAAAAGTAGTCTATCGGATGATTTTAACAATAAATAAGGAGCAAATTATTCGAGCAGGTAATTTAACCTTAATACATTATGTAAATGATCAATATGATACTGATAAATTAAATTTTAGTTTTGATTTTACACAAAGCAGATTAATTGATAAAAATGGTAAAGCATTATGAAATTTTAGAATTGAAAATTATCTTTATCAACAGCAAAATAAAATTATAATGGAAGAATTAAACGGGTTAATTGATATTAATGCTTTTTTAAAACAATTTTTTTCAAATGCATTGATGCCAATGTTTACTAATCGTGGAGCATTTATGGAAGCAAGTTATTTAGATTTTTTAACATATGATACGGTAGTTGTTAATTTTTTAGGATTGAAAGCCGATAATTTTTTATCAGTTGTTAACTTAGAAAATTTAAATAGCGAGCAAGAAAAAATAAATTATAAATTAAAATGAAAAAATATTTTGAATAGTAGTTTTAAAATTATGAATGACTTTTATAAAAATTATTTACGGGTAATGTTTGATTTAGAAGGTGAAACTTATATTCAAGGATATAGTAAAAAATTTGGTTTGTTAGTAATTAATGGTTTTAAAATTTTTCCAAAGTATTTTTATTTTTCTGATAAGTATAAAAATTTAGATGTCAAAATTTATTCATCCCACGCCAATAAATTTTATCAAACAAAGTATGGGCGAGTTTTTAACTTTGATTATTCTGTTTTTAATAATTTTAAAGTTGATAGTACGTCTGATTATTTGTTTTATGATAGAACAGTTACTTATCCATTACGAGTTAAAGATTTATCAATTCAAAAAGTAGGATACGGTGTTTTTGAATTACAAGCCCAAAAAGAAAATGAGTTTTACCATTATTATGATTTTAATTTTGGGATTTATAACTGAAAAGATTTAACAAGTCTTGTTGACAAACCAATAGGACAATGATGAAATGAACAAATTGAAAATTGTAAGTGATACGATATGGTTTGTCATATCAAAAATGGCTCAATCTGAATTGTCAATAATATCCCGGGAATTAAACAGGCAAATGAATTAGCAAGCGGGGTGGGTAAATTATTTCAAACGACATATAATTTTTTTGCACAAACATTCGAAATATGAAAATTTAATTTAGATTTTTATATTGTCATTACTAATACATTTTTATTAATTATCTTTATGAAATTTATTAGAATGTTTTAAAAATAAAAATAGAATTTTTGAATATGTAAAGAAAAGTTTATATATTTATTTTTTAGTTTCTATTTTTTCATTTCAGTTTGTAATTTTACCAGAATTATCAATTTTAGGTAATAAAGGTTCATTAATTCCGTTTCATTGATAAATATATCTATAATATCCAAATAATTCATTTGGTAAACCTTCATAATCTTTAAATTTATATTCTCAAGTAAATTCATCATAATCACTTTTTTTAATTAATTTAATTTCATTTGTAAATTTAAATTTTCTTATAATATTTCCTTCTTGTACAGTAAATAAATTTACTATATATCATTTATTGTCTGGATTTTTAAATAAATTATGAATAATATTTTTAGATGTTGGATAATCAATTAATTTTCAATTACTATTTTCTGGTGGTTGTTGTATGATAAATTTAGGTTCTGTTGATTTGTTATTTTCATTGTTTGTATTTGATGTTTTACAACCAATAATATTGGTTGATATTATAGTAGATAAAGATATTGTTGATAATATTGATAATATTTTTTTCATTTTGTATAGTTTTCTTTCTGATAAACTATTATTAATCTAATTTTTGTTCTTTACCCAATTTTATATCTTCTCGTTGATAATTTTCAATTAAAAATCTGATTTTTCCTTCAAAATAAATATCTTTTTCATCAAACTCACTAATACTAATTTGGGATGGTAAAAGTTTATATTTAATTAATTTTTGCATTAATTCTCCAATTGAAAAATCAATAGTTTGTTCTTCATTGTTGTTATTATTAATTTTAACGATTATGTCGCCACTGATATCTTGTTTTAAATCTAAAACAATTTCACCCGTAATTTTTTTAATAATAAAATTAACAATAACTTTTTTATTTGGATTAACTTTAATTTTTTGAGAAGGTCATGTAAATTTTATTGTTTGTGTTCCAGTGTTTGATTCAGTTTTTTCTAAACTAATATTTTTTGAAGCAGAATTAAAACTTGAACTACTATTATTATTTGTTATAATGTTGGTTTTGCTTTCTTCTCTTTGATTACTGTCAACATTCCCGGTAGATTTAGAATTTGTATGCCCAGAAGAACTGCTTTGCGAAGTTTCAGAATTTTTGTTATACCCACCTGAATATGTTGTAGAAACACCGCCACTAGCAAAACCAACATTAAATGAAGCATCGGCATTAACGCTAAGTTCAGCATGTCATCCACTTGATTCTGATGATTGTTTAACATCAATGTTTTCAAAAGCATCAACAACTTCTAAAGACTTCGTATTGGTTTTCGAAACACTAGAACTAGAAGAAGCCATTTGTTCTCTTCCGGTTGTTTGTCCTTGTTCTAAACTTTTAGATTTTATTAAACCATTTGATAACTGAATTCTTTTTTCTATGTCATAAGATATAGTACATTCCCTTGTTTCTACTGTTTGAATTAACGAAGTATTATTGCTTAAAATTGAATCCCCAATACAATAATTAGATATAGGAGTAGAAACAATAATTTTTGGTTTAAGTGTTTCTTTTAATTCAATATTTGAATATTGTAAATAACTAAGATCAATATCTTTAATTTTTGAAAATTCTAAATTAGGGTTATCATCTCTAAATTTAAAAAAGATTGCTTTTTTAATTAAATCATATAAAATAATATTTTTACTATCTTCATTATCTATTTTAAAATAAATTTTCTTTTCTCCAAAATATTTATCACTTGTATTTTTTGCTTTTATAGTAACAAATGTTCTTTTTTTATTAATTACTTCTAATTGTGAAATATCTAACTCGGGATATAAATAATTTAGTTCATTCAAAAGCGATTTATCATTATTATTATTGATTTTATTTAATTGTCTTTTTTGAATAAAATTTTCTAAATTATATAAAACTGAATATTCATAAACTTTATGATCTCATGAACCAAAATATAGTTTATTGTTAAAAACAACACCAGAAGAATCAACACCGCCATTTGTTCTAATAACAACTTTTTGTTGGTTTGTTACAGGGTCATATTCATACACATTATGATTTCATGAACCAAAATATAGTTTATTGTTAAAAACAACACCAGAAGAATCAACAAAGCCATTTGTTCTAATAACAATTTTTTGTTGGTTTGTTACAGGGTCATATTCATATACATTATTATCGTGTGAACCAAAATATAGTTTATTGTTAAAAACAACACCAGAAGAAGCAACATAGCCATTTGTTCTAATAACAATTTTTTGTTGTTTTGTTATCGGGTCGTATTCATAGACATTTTTATCATATGAACCAAAATATAATTTATTGTTAAAAACAACACCAGAAGAACCAACAATGTTATTTGTTGTGATAACAATTTTTTGTTGGTTTGTTATCGGATCATATTCATAGACATTATTATCTCATGAACCAAAATATAGTTTATTGTTAAAAACAACACCAGAAGAATCAACATCGCCATTTGTTGTTATAACAATTTTTTGTTGTTTTGTTATCGGGTCGTATTCATAGACATTATTGTCATATGAACCAAAATATAGTTTATTGTTAAAAACAACACCAGAAGAATCAACATAGCCATTTGTTCTAATAACAATTTTTTGTTGGTTTGTTACAGGGTCATATTCATATACATTATTATCTCATGAACCAAAATATAGTTTATTGTTAAAAACAACACCAGAAGAAGCAACATAGCCATTTGTTCTAATAACAATTTTTTGTTGTTTTGTTATCGGGTCGTATTCATAGACATTATTGTCATATGAACCAAAATATAGTTTATTGTTAAAAACAACACCAGAAGAAGCAACATAGCCATTTGTTCTAATAACAACTTTTTGTTGGTCTAATGTTTGAATGTTTTCTCTTTTAGTTCGTTTTAAATTTTTATGTTGATTATTTTTTTCTCTTTGATTATTTGGTGTTATTGCAATTACTGTTGGTAGTGCGCCCATACTTATTGTTAATATACTTAATAAGGTAAGTAATTTCTTCATTTCGTTATTTCCTTTTTTAGATATTTTTATTTTAATCAAGTGAATTATATATCTTTTAATATCTTTTATCAATAGAGCTATTCCCTACATAATTAATTTATTATAAGTAGTGTTTTGTTATTTAGGTTAATTAATTATGTTTTTTATCAGAAAAGAAAGAAGAGAAGGGGTGTGTGCGCTCTCAAATAATTTTAGCAAGGTAAAGTTGAGATAGAAAAACAAATAATATAACTTGATGGTGGTCCTTACTGGCCAAATAAAAGTGTTAAGGCGAGAAATAAGTAATTCAATAAGGTAAAGTATTTGTTTTTGTCTTGTTGATATTAGGTTATTTACTTCGTATTTTGACAGAAAACGCCGTATAGCTATTCCTCTTATTCCGCACTATTTCAAGTCAAAACGTTCAGTTTTTAAAATAAATTCACTTGCACCTTGAAGAGCCTGGTGCTGGCGTTGTGGTTTGTAGAACCGCTGCCATCCTCGATGGGACAATGTCTATCGCAAATTTATTTATAAAGTGGCCATCTCTATTTTTATTGTCGTTCGATGTTGACCTTGCACTTATCACGACTATCGCTTAGTTTAAATATAACCAGCGCCGATTTACATGTTTCCTCACGCCCTAATAATGCGCATTGCCTCGGCCGGCTTTTTTATAGTGTTTATTCACTTAGATATGAAGTTGTTTATGTTTTTTAATAAATAAAAAACGGATGATTGTTATTAGTACAGTTAATCCGCGTAAATATTATTTTTAGTCTTTTTAAACTTAAATTTATAACTAATATTAATATTTAGTGATTCATGAATTGTATTTATAACAATTTTAAATATTAAGAACTACTTATAAATTTAAGTTTTCTTAATTAAATATATTATAGTATAAAAAAATGAAATAGTAAATAGTTATAAAAGAAAAAATAAATATTTTTAAAATAAAGATAAAATAGAAAAACAAAAAGGGAAATAAAAAATTGCACGGAGACTTTATGTCGTGCCTTTTTTTATTTATCCGAATAAGGTAAAGTAAAATAATTTTGTTTTGCGAAGCAAAAAACGAGCGAAGCGAGTTTTTTTGGTTTATATTAGACTTCTTGCGATACTAACAAAAATAAAAAAATTACAAATTAAAAAAAATTAAATTAAACTTTAAAATAATTATTTTTAAAAATTTTAATTGCTTTTTAAGCATAAATAACAAGGTATCGCTATAAGTCTATTGTATATTTTTTTAAGTGTTATAATATTCATAGGAGATTTATCCTCCTTTCTTTTTTAAGGCATTAATTTACTCCCCAGTAAAATTAATGCCTTTTATTTTTTATCGAAAATAATTGTCAATATCTAGCAAAAATTTCGAAAAATTATTTAATTGATAATGTTTGTAATGTATATTGATTATTTCAAGGATGATTTGGTTTTGGTTTATGTGCTTTAGATTTGGGAACTTTGTTTTCAATATTTTTAATAGGAACCGGAATTTATTCTAATAAATTATATATTTGATTGTTATATTTTAAATATAATGTTTCATCAAATGCTTTAATTACTGTAATTTTTGTTTTTGAATTAAAGACTTTTAACTTTTTATTATTATAAGCCATATATTTTTTATTGTTATAACTAATTGATGAACCATTGTCTGTTTGTTGCGTTGAAGTGATTGATAAAAATAAATTAATTTTGTCATTATTAGGAGCGTCAACAAAGACAGAATTGTTATAATCAATAGGAATGGCAAATTGTTTATTGAATTTGGTTATAAATTCTTTTAAGAATGTATTTGCTTCTTCAATAGTGGTTACTCCTGCGAGAATTAATTCATTTTTCAAGCGATCTTGTAGAGTGCCTCATAAACGTTCGATTCGTCCCTTTGCTTGGGGTATGATTTCGACACCTAATTCATAACAGCATCGGCTGAATTGAGTAAAGGTGTCTTTTTCTTCGGTTTTATCACTACTTTTTTGGTATGTAAAGATTGTTCGTTTATCGGTATAAAATGTCATGGGAATTCCATAATTTCGTAAAATTTGATGTAAAACATTATAATAACCTTGTAATGTTTCTTGATAAGAAAAATATAATCCAACAACCGTATTTGTTGTATCATCAATTGCGCCATGTAAAAATCATTTTGGACCATTTGGTCCTAATCAATGATGTTCACTGGCATCAGCTTGTAATAGTTCGCCGAAACATTTTCGACGTTCTCTTAAAGGGTGTGTTTTATCTTTTTTCTTTATTTTTTTTGCTTTCGAGTTGTTTTAATTTGATTTAAGGACATTAATTTGTATAAAACTGAATATGAAATGTTTATTCCTTCATTTTCGATTAATTTTTCTTTGAAATGAGTAAAATTAAAGTCAATATATTTAGTTTTATACAAATTTATAATCTTTTCACAAATTTGTGGATTTGTTTTATTGTGAGCTATCCTTCCACGAGAATGGTGAGCAAATGATTGACTATTTTGTGGATCATAAAGTTTTATAAGTTGTTCAATGCGACGAATTGATAAGTGTAAAATATTTGCAGCTCTTTGCTTTGATATTTTATTGTTAATAATTTTTTCAATTGTTTTGTATTTATGTTGTTCTTTCATTGTTAGTTTTCTTTCCATTGTTATCACCATCTTTAATTTTAAATGGTTGCGAAATTTTTGCTAGATAACTATTACGAAATTATCACAAGATAAGGACATTAAATGATTACTTTGATTGACTTTGCTAAGCAGTATGATAATATATAATTATGAAATTAGCAGATAAGCACATAGAGTGCTAAAAATAAGGAGGCAGGTATCATGGATTTAACACAACAATATGAACCAGACAAAGATTTTAAGGTGCTTGAAAAATTTGCCAAAAATCTTAATAAAGAAGCTATTGGCGGAAAATTAGACCCAATTATTGGCCGTGAAGATGAAATTAATCGGGTAATTCGAATTTTATCGCGCAGAACTAAAAACAATCCGGTTTTAATTGGTGAACCAGGGGTTGGGAAAACAGCCATTGTAGAAGGATTAGCACAAAGAATTGTTAAAGGTGATATTCCTAGTAATTTACAAAACAAAACAATTTATGAATTAGATATGGGGGCTTTAATTGCCGGCGCTAAATTTCAGGGTGAATTTGAAGAACGCCTAAAAGCAGTACTTAACAAAGTTAAAGATTCAAATGGAGATATCATTTTATTTATTGATGAATTACATTTAATTGTTGGGGCTGGAAAAACCCAAGGTAGTATGGATACTAGCAACTTATTAAAACCAATGTTAGCTCGTGGTGATTTACATTGTATTGGAGCAACAACATTAGATGAATATCGTTTATATATTGAAAAAGATGCTGCCTTAGAACGCCGTTTTCAAAAAGTAGTCGTTAGTGAAAACACAATTGATGAAAGTATTTCAATTTTACGTGGTTTAAAAGAACGTTTTGAAACCTTTCATGGGGTTAAAATTCATGACAGTGCTTTAGTTGCATCTGTTAATTTATCGTCACGTTATATTACTGATCGATTTTTACCAGATAAAGCAATTGATTTAATTGATGAAGCTTCTGCAACAATTAAAACAGAAATTGCCTCTGTGCCAACGGAGTTAGATAATTTAAATCGGCGAATTGTTCAATTAGAAATTGAAAAAGCAGCTTTACAGAAGGAAACGGATAAGGGATCAAATGAACGGTTAGTTGATATTGAGAATGAGTTAAAACCATTGAAAACAAAACAACAAAAATTAGATATTCAATGAAATTCAGAAAAAGAAAGTATTAAAAAATTAAAAGACTTAAAGTCTCAAGTTGAACAGTTAAAAAAAGAATTAGAACAAGCACAATTAAGTGGCGACTTTAATTGTGCTGGTGAAATTCAATATGCCTTGTTACCAAAATTAGAACAACAATTACATGAACAAGAAAAACAAGCATCTGGTTCGCAACTATTATTAAAAGAAGATGTTACTGAACGTGAAATTGCGGCGATTGTTGGAAAATGAACAGGAATTCCCGTTGACCGCTTAGTGGAAACTGAAAAAGCAAAGTTATTAAATCTAGATAATATTTTACGGCGTTGTGTTCGGGGCCAAAATGAGGCAATTCAAGCTGTTGCGGATGCTATTATTCGTAGCCGCAGTGGAATTAAAGATCCGAATAAACCAATTGGTAGTTTCTTATTTTTAGGACCAACAGGGGTTGGGAAAACCGAAGTTGCCCGTAGTTTAGCAGATATTCTTTTTAACTCAGAAAAACAAATGGTTCGCTTAGATATGTCAGAATATATGGAGCGCCATTCAGTAAGTAAATTAATTGGGGCCCCGCCAGGTTATGTTGGCCATGAACAAGGTGGACAATTAACTGAGGCTGTTCGTCGTAATCCTTATTCAATAGTTTTATTTGATGAAATTGAAAAAGTCCATCCCGATATTCTAAATATTTTATTGCAAATCTTAGAAGATGGTCGTTTAACAGACTCATTAGGGAAAACAGTTGATTTTAAAAATACAATTATTATTATGACTTCTAATATTGGATCAGAGTATTTATTAAATGAAAATAATGAAGGCATTAGGTTATTAATTCAAAAAGAATTAGCTAAAAAATTCAAACCAGAATTTTTAAACCGAATTGATAATGTTATCACCTTTAATGCTTTATCAAAAGATGTTATTAAAGAAATTATTGAAAAAGAATTATCTGAGTTAACACAACGGATTGAGGATACGAAAAATATTCGCATTAGTTATTCTGAAAAAGTGTTAGAGAAAATTTTAAATGAAGGCTATAACCGCGAATTTGGGGCACGACCAATTAAACGATATATTCAACGAAACCTTGAATCTTTAATTGCTCATGCTATTATTGCTGAAAAAGTGCAAGAGGGAAAATCTTATACAATTGACGTTGTTAAGAATGAAATGGTTATTAAAAATAGCACAAAATTAAATTAGCACTTGCATTCTATAAATGATAAATTTATAATATTAATTGTTAGCACTATTTAGTGTTAATTGCCAAATATTTATTAGAATTGAAGAAGGGTGATGCTGATAACGTTAAGTCAACGACAAGAAAGTATTTTAAAAATAATTGTAGAAGAGTACACAAAAACAGCACAACCCGTAGGAAGTAAAGCTATTATTGCTTCATCCTTAATAGATTCTTCTTCTGCAACAATTCGTAATGAATGTGCAATTTTAGAAAAAGAAGGTTTTTTAGAAAAAGAACACGCTTCATCGGGAAGAATTCCATCAACAAAAGGTTATCGTTATTATGTCGATAATTTGATGGTTGAAAAAAATATTGATGATATTAAAAACCCCATTGAAGCTTTATTTGTTAATCGTAATATGTCAATTAGTGATATTATTGATCAAACTGGCCAAATTTTAAGCGAGATGACAAATTTAACAACAGTTGTTGTTGGGCCAAATTTTCAAGAGGAATTATTAAAGAAAATTGAGTTATTACCAATTTCTGCAACACAAGCAGTTGTTGTCTTTGTGTTAGCAAATGGTCATGTTGAAAATAAAATGTTTATAATTAATGAAAATAGTTCAATGGGTGATTTACAAATTTCAGTTGAATTATTTAATAATCGATTGGAAAATACTAAAATAACTGATATTCCAACGAAATTCGAGGTAATTAGGCCAATTTTAGAAAAACAAGTAAAATGTTATGAATATATTTTAAAACAATTTGTTAATGCTTTAACAATGCTTGTTAAACCGAGTTATTCAACTCATGGGATTCAATATATGCTGCGAAATCCAGAATATAATAATCCCGAACGAATTAAACAAGTTATTCGTTTTATTGAAACAATTTCTCCGTTTGATTATTTTAAAAAACAACAAAATAATCCAAATGAATATCTTGTTTCAATTCAAATTGGGAATGAGACAGGCTTTAACAATGATGATATGGCTTTATTGACAACAACTTATAAGGTTGATGATGTGCAAGAAGGAGGAATTGCTTTGCTAGGACCAAAGCGGTTAGAATACGATAAGCTTTATGAAGTTTTAGAATGATTAGCATATCGGATTAAAGAAGCATATCAAAAAGAGGAGAGAGAGGATGAGATTAATGAGTAATGAAAAAAGTAGTGAAAAAAAAGACAAATCTTCACCAAACCAATTAAAAGAAAAAATTCAACAGTTACGGAAAGAATTAGCAAACAATCAAACGGCTAATTCATCATCGGAAAAAACAGAAACAGTGTCACCGACAGTTGAAGCAAATAATTTAGCAATTATTGAGGATTTAGAACAAGAAATTGATTCATTGTTAAAAGACAATTTACGATTGCGGGAAGAGAAATTATTAGCTTTAGCTGATGGTGAAAATTTAAAGAAAAGAATTCATCACGAAGTTGCAGATATTAAACGTTATCGGGCAGCTGGGATGGCAGAGAAATTATTGCCAACATTAGATAACTTTGAACGTGCTTTACAAGTTACCAATCTAACACCAGAAGTGAAAAACTTTTTAACGGGGTTTGAAATGATTTATCGTATGTTTAAAACGGTTTTTGAAGAAGAAGGAATTACCGCAATGGAAACAAAAGTAGGCGAACACTTTAGTTATAGTTTCCATGCGGCAATCGAAACGATCGAAACATCTGATGTTTCATCAGGATGTATTGTTAAAATTTTACAAAAAGGGTATATGATTCATGAACGTGTTTTACGTCATGCATCAGTTCAAGTTGCAAAATAACTAAATTAGAGAGAGGAAGAAATTATATTATGGCCAAAATTATTGGGATTGATTTAGGAACAACAAATTCGTGTGTTGCGGTGATGGAAGGGAAAGAATTTAAAGTTTTAGAAAATCCAGAAGGACAACGAACAACACCATCAGTTGTTTCATTTAAAAATGAAGAAATTATTGTAGGAGATGCTGCTAAACGACAAGCAGTGACAAATCCAAATACAATTAGTTCAATTAAAAGAAAAATGGGAACAGCGGAAAAAGTTCATGTAAATAATAAGGATTATACTCCTGAACAAATTTCTGCGGAAGTTTTACGTTATTTAAAACATTATGCTGAAAAAAAATTAGGACAAAAAATTTCAAAAGCAGTTATTACTGTTCCAGCATATTTTAACGATGCACAACGTCAAGCAACAAAGGATGCTGGGAAAATTGCTGGGTTAGATGTTGAAAGAATTATTAATGAACCAACTGCTGCTGCCTTAGCGTATGGAATTGATAAAGTTGATAAAGAACAAAAAGTGTTAGTTTTTGACTTAGGAGGAGGAACTTTTGACGTTTCAATCTTAGATTTAGCAGATGGAACATTTGAAGTTTTGTCAACTGCGGGGGATAATCATTTAGGAGGAGATGACTTTGATGAAGTTATTATTCAATGAATGATTGATGAATTTAAAAAATATAATGGGATTGATTTAAAAACTGACAAAATGGCAATGCAACGGTTAAAAGAAGAAGCAGAAAAAGCGAAAAAAAATCTTTCTTCACAATTACAAACTGAAATTGCTGCTCCATTTATTACTGCGCGTGATGGTAATCCATTACATTTAAACTTAACATTAACAAGAGCAAAATTTGATGAAATGACAAAATCACTTGTGCAACGAACAATTGAACCAGTTCGAAAAGCCTTAGCTGATGCAAAATTAAAACCAAGTGATTTAGATCAAGTTTTACTAGTTGGAGGAAGTACGAGAATTCCGGCTGTCCAAGAAGTTATTAAACATGAGTTAGAAAAAGAACCAAATCGTACAATTAATCCAGATGAAGTGGTGGCAATTGGTGCCGCAATTCAAGGGGGAGTTTTAGCTGGTGATGTTAAAGATGTCTTATTATTAGATGTTACACCATTATCATTAGGAATTGAAACATTAGGAGGCGTTTCAACAGTCTTAATTCCTCGTAATACAACAATTCCAACATCAAAGGCACAAGTTTTTTCAACGGCCGCTGATAATCAACCTGCCGTTGATATTCATGTTTTACAAGGGGAACGTAAAATGGCAGAGGATAATAAAACTTTGGGTCGTTTCCAATTATCAGGGATTGATCCTGCCCCAAAAGGAATTCCCCAAATTGAAGTTAAGTTTTCAATTGATGTTAACGGAATCGTATCGGTTGCGGCAAAAGATTTAAAAACAAATAAAGGACAATCAGTTACAATTACCAATGGTGGTGGTTTAACAGAAAAAGAAATTCAACGAATGGTTGATGAAGCAGAACAAAACAAAGATAAAGATGAACAAAAATTAAAAAACATTGAACTACGCAATAAAGCAGAGTCATATATTACAACAATTACACAAGTTTTAGAGGGCAATAAGGATAAAATGGATCCTGAGCAATTAAAAACTTCAGAAGAAATGGTTAAAGAAATTAAAGAATTGTTAGAAAAAGAAGACTATGCAGGATTAGAAGCCAAAATGACACTGTTAGAACAAGCAATGGCTGAAGCTTCAAAATTTATGCATGATCAAGAAGGTGACCAACCAGAACCAGAAGTTACTAACAATGATGATGAAAAAAAAGATAAATAAGACGATAATGATGACTAAAATTATTTTAGTTATCTTTTCTTTAAAAGAGAAAGCAGAAAGATGGTAAAATGGGAAAACGAGACTATTATGAAGTATTAGGTGTTAATCGTAATGCCACTGATGATGAAATTAAACGTGCTTTTCGGCAATTAGCGAAAAAATATCATCCTGATATTTCAAAAGAAAAGGATGCCGAAGTAAAATTTAAAGAAGTTAATGAAGCTTATGAAGTTTTATCAGACCCCAATAAACGCCGTAATTATGATCAGTTTGGCAATGCGGGAACTGATCCAAATGGTTTTGGTGGTTTTGGTAGAACTGCTGATTTTGAAGATATTTTCTCTGGTGGTTTTGGCGATATTTTTGAAAACTTTTTTGGTGGTGGTAAGAAACAACGCGGTTTTAGCAATCAATCTATTAAAGGGGAAAATATTGCCGCTCGTGTTGTAGTAACTTTAAAAGAACAAATGTTTGGTAAAACAGTTAAATTAGACTTAAATATTGATAAGAAATGTGAAGGTTGTGAAGGAACGGGAGCAAAAGATCCGAAAAAAGACATTCATACTTGTACATCTTGTGATGGTTATGGCTATGTTAATCTTGAACAACGGAGCATTTTTGGTATTATTCAGTCGCAACAACCATGTCCAGATTGTAAAGGACGGGGGAAAGTTATTACCAATAAATGTTCAAAATGTAAAGGGCAAGGGCATTATCGTGGTAAAGAAGCCGTTGAAATTGAATTACCAAAATCAATTTATGAAAATCAACAAGTCCGAATTCGTGAAAAAGGAAACTATGGATTAAATAATGGCCCTCGAGGTGACTTGTATCTTGAAATTTTAGTCAAATCGAATAGATACTTTAAACGGGTTAATGACAACTTACATTTAAATTTACCTGTTTCGTATTTAGATGCCTTATTAGGAGATGAAATTAAAGTTCCAACTTTTGATGGTGATGTTCATTTAAAATTATCATCAAATACAAAAACAAATAGTATTTTTAATATTCCCAATCGTGGTTTTTTTAAATCACCAACTTCAACAAAACGGGGGGATTTAATTGTTAATGTGATTGTCACAATTCCAACAAAATTGTCCCCAGAAGAGAAAACAATTTTACAAAAATTAAAAAATAGTAGTTCGTTTAAAATTACCGATGATTTCTATGAAGATTTATAATTGAGCAAGTAAAAGTTTTAATTATGTTATTAATCTATAAATTATAATATAAAGGAAAAAATCAACGCCAAAAGGCGTCTTTAATTTTGTCGAAAACTATTGATAAAGTCAAAAACCCTTATAAAATATAGAAATTTGTAAAAAGTCCATTTTATCAAAAACCCAATAAAATCAAGGTTTTGTTAAAATATAAAGATTTTTCTACAAAATTAAAAAAAGGCGTTGATTTTTTTAATGCAAAGAGAGAATTATTTTATGTAGTTATTCTTCGTAACTAGGGGAAAAATAGTTTTTATCAAATTATTTGTAAATTACAGGGAAGAATATGTAAATAATTTGATAACAAGGAAAGCGCCATTTAGTAGACTGCACCCAAAAAAGTAAGTAAAGAAAAAAAGTCTTTGCTAAACTTTTAAAGGAGGTGCATTTTTATATGGCAAGAAAAGGACAAAAATTTAATAAATATACAGCAGATTTTCGAAAAAGGATAGGACAAGAGGTTAAAAATAATAGTATAAGTTTTATTGCAAAAAAATATGCAATTAATAAAAAAACTGTTGCTTCATGGTATGAAAATTTTAAGAAAGGGATTTTAAACACCAATAAAGGTCCAAAAGAATCATTTGAAAAAAGAGATTTAAACTATTACAAAGTTAGGTATGAATTACTAAAAAAGCTTCATGACTTTTACAATTAAATAAAAGAAAAATTGTGTTTTTTATCAAAGAAAACCTTAATAAATATCCACTAAATTTATTACTTGATGTAACAAATTTAAAGCGTAGTTATTGAGATAAATATAAAAATTATTCAAGTACTGGTAAGGATAGTGAACCATTAAAAAATATTGTAAAAGTCTATGAAGAAAATTTAAAACAATTTGGTTATCGTCGAATTACCAAATATTTAAAAGAAGATTATGGCATTGTTTATAATGCTAAGAAAGTATTACGAATTATGAAAGAAAATAATATTCAAGCTGAATATGTAAAGCGTATGCGTAGAAAAATATTAATAAAACTGATAAAAAAATAAAGGTACCTCATACTTTATATATTCAAATTGATGGAACTTATTTAAAAATTTGAAATGAAAAGAAAAAATTAAAAGAAAAAATAAAAAAACATAGTATATTTTCAACTGTTCATACTGGATTTGATAAAGCAAAATCAACTAAAAAAAGACCTGTAATTGCAAATAAATTAGGTGTTATAGAACTAGATAATATTCCAGAATATATTAAAAAAAATAGTAAATTAACTAATTTTGTTAGTAAATTACTTACATTAATTACAAGTTATTATGATATTAATGACAATATTGAATTTATGGTATTGGGTGATGGTGCACCTTGAATTAAAAATATTGCAAAATTTATTCAAGAATATTTCCCTAAAAATAAAGTACATTACACGATAGATAAATTTCATCTTGCAAGTAGATTTAAAAAATTATATCCTTATCAAAGTAAAAACAAGAAAAATAAAGAAACATATCATAAAGCAGTTGATTATTTTTTTAATGCTAAATATGAAGAATTATTAGAATGTTTAGAAAACAGCGCTTCTTTTATAAAAGAATCAAAAATGAAATTCTTAAAAGAGACAATTAGATTAATTAAAAATAATGAAGAAGGCATCAGAAATCAAACATTATGAAATAATATTGGTTGTCATATTGAGGGTGATATATCACATTACTGTAAAGGTGTTTCGGTTAAAAAAGCAACTTATAATGAAAAAACTCTTAAAAATAAATTAAATACTAGTATGATAAATTTTAAAAATAAAATTAATTTATTTAATACTAATGAACCATTAGAAGAAAATAGAATTAATTATTCAGTTAATAATTTTGTAAATAATAGTTTACAATCAAACTTATATTTTTATTAATTTTATCTAATAAATTAAATAACTTTAATAAACATTTATTTTTGTCGTGGAAAAATTTAAAAAAATAGAAAAATATATTGACAATAAAATTAAAAGTAATATAATCTAAATAAGTAAGTGGTATATTATTCCACAATTTCTAAGGTATTAATTAAAACCCTTAAATAATACATACAACCTTAATTTTTTTTATTTTTGTTAGTATCGCAAGAAGTGTATTATATCATAAAAAACAAAGAATATGATTTTTTTTAATTTTGTCGAAAACTCTTGATATTTTAATAAAACGTTTATTTTATTGGGTTTTTGATAAAATTTATTTCTTGCAAATCTCTATATTTTATAAGGTTTTTTGCCTTTATAAAGAGTTTTCTACAAAATTAAAGGAATGTTTTGATTCCGCATAAAAAAACAAAGCAAAAACATTTTCAATAACGATTATCATTTGTGAAATTAGTTTATTATGCTGTTTTTGTTCGTTATTTAAATGTTTTTGCTATCCTTAAAAAATTTAAAATTATTACTGAAAAATATCGCAATCGTAGAAAAAGCTTTGCTTTAAGATTTAATTTAATTGCTTCAATCTATAATTTTCGATTGTTATTATAAATAAGACAAGAAGTTGAATGAAAATTAACTTTAAATAATAAAATCATTTTTTGTTGTGTCAAAATAATGCATCTCTTATAAAGACTATAAGAATTAAATTAATAAGAGGTATAAATTCCTATTTGTATTTTTTCTTTATGAATTAATCTGCAATGATTATCATATTATCGCAAGAAGTATATTGTTGTTTCTATTTTCGTTTTCTTTGATAATTATAGACTGATGTTAACACTCAACTTTGAGGACTCCATTTTGTTAATTTCTTAACAATCTTATTAATACTCTCCGTTATAATATAATTTTTTCGTTTTACTTTTAAACCTTTTACGAGGCTTTTGCGAGCATAAGTAGACGTTTTCATTACTTTGACAGTTGAATGATATTTGGCATTGTGTTGATTGCTACTTCGATTTCAAAAATCAGTTTTTAAAGGGCCAGGGCATAAGGTAATAACCCGTACTGGTGACTTTGTTTTCTTTAACTCAGTATTAATTGCCACGCCTAAACTTCAAACATAAGCTTTTGAAGCATAGTAACTAGCAAAGACTGGGGCAGGGGTAAACGCCGCTAAACTGCCAATGTTTAAAACACGACCTTGGTTTTGTTCAATAAATCGTTGCACAAAAATTTTTGTTAAAATATGTAACGCTTTAATATTTAAATCAATCATATTCATTTCTTGTTCTAAACTAGATTCATTAAAGTAACCTCAAATCCCATATCCAGCATTATTAATTAAAATTGTTACATTATCTGTTTGTACCTCATTAAATAGTTTTTGACAATTTGCTAAAATACTTAAATCATAATTAATCATTTTAATTGATTGGGATGGATATTTTTTTTGTAAAGTAGCAACCGGGGTGGTGTCACGAGCAACTGCAATAACATTATAGCCAAGTTTTAATAATTCTTCGCAATAGCAATAGCCTAATCCTTTACTAGCCCCCGTAACAACAGCTCATTCTAATTTATTTTCCTTTTTCTGTGCCATTGGTTTCTTGTACACTTTCTAATGTTGGTTTTTTAATAACTGTTATATAAAATAATGTTTTTCGATTTAAGAAAATATAATTACCAGCCGTCGCTAATGATAATACTGTTGCTAAATACATTGGAATCATAATAATTTGGTTTACTCATCCAAATTCATCTCATTGTCCAGTTTGTAAAAAATGACCATTAAACATACGAAAGCCAACAAAAAATAAAATTATCATTCCAAACATTTCCATTGCTGCGCGAATGCGCCCTAATTGATTAGCAGCCATTACTACTTTTTTGATTGCTAAAATTTGGCGAACAACATCAATTACAAAGTCTCGGGCAATTAAAATTACAACCATTCAAATTGAAATAATGTTAGCACATGCAAATACAATTAAAACAGTATTTGTTAATAATTTATCGGCAATTGAATCAAAAAATTTCCCAAAGGTTGTAACTTGATGATATCGACGAGCAACATAACCATCTAATAAGTCAGTTAAACTAGCAATAATAAATAAAATTCCAGCAATTAAATAACTAATTGGCAATGAATAAATAACATTGTTTCCTTCAATTACTAAGCGTTGATTTCAGCCATTATACAATGAACTATTTTCAAAAGGAACAATTACCATTAAAACAATAATAACTGGGATTAAAAAAATCCGAATTAATGTAATACGATTAGCTCAATTCATTTTATGTCCTCTTTTCTAAAACTATCTTTGCTTGATATGTTAATATTACTTACATATTATATTATATAAATGCTTTAATTTTGTAGAAAACTCCTTTAATTTTGTCGAAAAATCTTGATATTTATAAAATATCAAGATTTTTCGACAAAATTAAAGAAACTTTTTCATTATACTTCTTGCGGTATCTTATTATTTATGCTTAAAAAGCAATTAAAATTTTTAAAAATGATTATTTTAAAGTTTAATTTAATTTTTTTAATTTGTAAATTTTTTTATTTTTGTTAGTATCGCAAGAAGTCTAATAAATGAAAGTTTGTAAACCTTTTTATTAATACTTACTAAACGGGGTGCAGTCTAGTGAGTCTACTAGTCTATTGATGGTTTTTTTATTTTATCAAGAGTTTTTACAAAATTAAAGCTTTAAAATGGAACAAATTCCTCATTTTCGGTATATAATGAAAATAGTTTTAGTAGAAAGAAGTGAGGATTTTTTATTATGTCAAAAAAACTACACGGGATAGGTGCTAGTAATGGAATTGCGATTGCAAAAGTTTTTAAATTAGAAGAACCAAAATATGAAATTTCAAATAATACGGTTTCTGACCCAACAAAAGAAATTAAAATGTTAGAAACAGCAATGCAAAAAACAAGTACAGATATTGAAAAATTACAAAAGATTGCTTTGGAAAAATTAGGGGCAGAGAAAGCGGCGATTTTTGAAGCACACAAAGAAATATTGCATGATCCAGCAATGATTGATGAAGCAAAAAACATGGTTAGGAATAATAACAATAATGCAACGTATGCAATTCATACAGTTGCCCAAAAATTTATTACAATGTTTGCCGGGATGGATGATACATATTTTAAAGAACGTGCTGCTGATGTTAAAGATGTAACGGACCGTTTAATTAAGTGCCTTTTAAATGTTCTTCCAGTGTTAGATTTAACAACTATTAATGAAGAAGTTGTTATTGTTGCAGAAGATTTAACACCCTCCCAAACAGCGCAGTTAAATCCTAAATTTGTTAAAGGATTTAGTTGTGATATGGGGGGAAGAACTAGTCATACGGCAATTATGGCGCGTAGTTTAGAAATTCCAGCTGTCTTAGGATTAAAAGATGTTACAAAACAAGTTAAACATAATGAAACAATTATGCTTGATGGAACAACGGGAGAAATTATCTTAGATCCAACAACAGCAGAAGTTAAAGAATGAACAACCGCAAAAGAAAAGTTTTTACAATTGCAACAAGAATTATTAGCATTTAAAGACAAACCAACTATTTCCAAAGATGATTATAAAAAATTTGTTTTAGAAGGAAATATTGGGGCGCCAAAAGATATTCAAGGGGTTTTAGATAACGGTGGCCAAGGAATTGGGCTGTTTAGAAGTGAATTCTTATACATGGATAATGATCATTTTCCAACTGAAGATGAACAATATGAAGCGTATAAAGGTGTATTAGAAGGAATGCAAGGACGACCAGTTATTATTCGAACATTAGATATTGGGGGCGATAAAAAATTATCGTACTTTAAATTTCCCAAAGAAATGAACCCATTTTTAGGTTATCGTGCTATTCGTCTTTGTTTGGATAAAACAGATGTTTTCCGTACACAATTGCGGGCTTTATTACGTGCCAGTGTGCATGGAAAAATGGGAATTATGTTTCCAATGATTGCAACAATTGATGAATTTAAAGCCGCTAAAGAAATTACTTTAGAGGAAAAAGCCGCTTTAATTAAAGTAGGATATAAAGTTGCGGATAATATTGAAATTGGAATGATGATGGAAATTCCAGCAGCAGCAATGATAACTGATCAATTTGCTAAACATGCTGATTTCTTTTCAATCGGAACTAATGATTTAATTCAATATACAATGGCAGCTGATCGTATGAGTCAATTTGTGGCATATTTATATCAACCATATAATCCGTCTGTTTTACGCTTAATTAAAACAATTATTGATGGCGCACATAAAGAAGAAAAATGAGTTGGAATGTGTGGCGAAATGGCGGGAGAGGAACAAGCAATTCCGCTTTTAATGGGAATGAAATTAGATTACTTTTCAATGTCAGCAACAAGCATTTTAAATGCTCGTCGCATTATTAGTAAATTAGAAGTTTCAGCAATGGAACAATTAGTATCAGAAGCATTAGCAGCAGAAACAGCTGATGAAGTTTTAACATTAGTTGAAAAAAGAACAAAATATGCTTTAAACGCTTAAAATTTTGTTAAAATAACACTATAATTATATATAGTGCACATTCTCAGTTATCTGAAAATGTGCAATAATTATATATAGTGTTTTTTTTATTAAATAGGTGGTTTGTATGAATTATTTAAATGTCCAAACAAGTATTAATATCCCGCTCCCAGCATTGATTTGCTTTAGTTGTTATTTTTACTATATTATCGTTGCTTAGTGGTGGATGATATTGATGACAACGTCGGAAAGATCGACATAATGTTAAAAACGATAGTTTTAATGTTAACCAAAAAACGACCATTCGGGCTGCCTTTCAAAAAAATAAGTATTTAATTTTATTTTTAATATGTTTATTTTGTTTAATTGGGGCGATTCTGTTGTTAGTTAAAGAAGTGGCCGGTTTGCCATTGTTTTAAAAATAGGGCTTTAATTTTGTCGAAAACTCTTGATAAAGTCAAAAACCTTGATTTTATTGGGTTTTTGATAAAATGTATTTCTTGCAAATATCTATATTTTATAAAGGTTTTTGACTTTATCAATAGTTTTCGACAAAATTAAAAAAAATTACAAATTAAAAAAATTAAATTAAACTTTAAAATAATCATTTTTAAAAATTTTAATTGCTTTTTAAGCATAAATAATTAGGTATCGCAAGAAGTATAATGAAGTTAAACAAATTAAGGGAGAATTGTAAAATGAAGATAAAGTCATATGGTAAGTTTAATTTAATCTTAGAAGTTTTTCACAAAAATAAGTTAAAAAAAATGCACCGCATTCAGAGCATTATTTTTCCTTATCAGGAAGAATATGATTTTGTTGAGGTATTACCATATCAAGGTCAACAGACAATTTTTACTTGTAATAAGAAAGAACTTGATTTACATAATAATACTATTTTAGATGCTTATCATAAATTTATTGATATATTTCCAAAATTTAAATCAACACCAATTCATATTCATTTAACTAAAAATACAACAATTGGGTCAGGTCTGGGCTATTCTGCAAGTAATGCCGTGGCAATGATTAAACTTATTTGTAATTTTTTTAAAATTAATTATTATTCTAGAAAAATTAAAAAATTAATTCGAAATCTTAGTTCCGATGCATTATTTTTTTATTTTGAAAAACCAGCAATAATATCAGGATATGGTAATAAAATTAAGTATTTAACAACAAATAAAATTAATAAATATCAGATTATAAATCTTAAAATTATTGATTCAAAAATCTCATCAATTACTAAATATGTTTATCATGAATTTGATCATAATTATCAATACTATAAAACAAAGAAAATAATTAATAATCTTTACTTTAATATGTTACAACAACCAGCTTTTAAAATTAATCCAAAATTAAAAAAATTTTATATTGCTTTAAAAAAAGAATATCAATATGTCATGTTATCTGGAAGCGGGGGCGCTTTTATTGTCTGATAATTTAATTTTAAAAGTAGACTGCACCCCGTTTAGTAAGTATTAATAAAAAGGTTTACAAACTTTTATTTATTAGACTTCTTGCGATATTAACAAAAATAAAAAAATAACCAATTAAGGTTATGCACAGTTTCAGATAACTGAGAATTTTAATTAAAAAATGCCACCACTTCAATATGAAATGAAAGCATTTTTTAATTAAAATTCTCAGTTAAAAGAAACATTGCAAGTTTAGCAAAGACTTTTTTCTTTACTTACTTTTTTGGGTGCAGTCTAGATTTATGGCATTGTTTATAATGCTAAGAAAGTATTACGAATTATGAAAGAAAATAATATTCAAGCTGAATATGTAAAGCGTATACGTAGAAAAATATTAATAAAACAAAATAGAAATAAAAATATCATTAAATATCCTGATTTAGTAAATCGTAATTTTAATGATATTAAAGAAAGATTTTCAATTTTATTTACTGATGTAACTTATTTAATTTGAAATGGTAAAAAACATTATCAATCAACAATAATTGATGGATATACTAAAGAAATTATTGATGTAAAATGATCAAAATTTAATAATAACAAACTTGTAATTGATAATTTAAATGCTGCAATTAATAAAATTAAAAAAATAGCCAAATTGTAAAGTTAAGTGCAACTAAATTATTTTTCTAACCAAATATTCGATTGGCGAAAGATAATTTAGTATTTTTCTTGGTCTTTGGTTTAAAGACAATATAAATTTATGAACTGCATTTTTAGTAGTATTTGAAAAATTAAATTTTTTAGGAAATTTTTCTCTAATTAAACCATTAGTATTTTCATTAGTACCTCTTTGTCAGGGTGAATATGCATTAGCAAAATAAATTTTCACATTTAAATTTTTTTCAAGTTGTTGTCAATTAGCAAATTCTTTACCACGATCAAATGTTATAGTCTTAACAAGATTATTTGGAAGAATTGATAAATAATGGCTAATATTTTCGTTAATAACTTTAGTAGTTCTATTTTCAACTAATATTGCTAAAGTAAATCTTGATGTTCTTTCAACTAAAGTTATTAAACATGATTTACTTTTACCTCGTGATGATACTACGGTATCACCTTCTCAATGACCAAGAGTTACGCGATTATTAACATTAGCATTTCGTTCTTTAATTGATTTACCATTAAATTTACCCCGATTTTCTTGATATTTTCGTTTCTTACCTTTTCTTCTTAAATTTTTATTAGTAACTTTTTCAAGTAATCCAGAATAAATTCAATTGTAAATTGTTTTAAAACTAATAATTCATTCTTTATGAAAATTTTTAATTCTGCCATAAATTTGTTCGGGTGATCAACCTAATAATAATTTTTGTTGTACATATTTTACTAATTCTCTATTTTTAAACTTATGAAAATAAATATGTGATTGTTTTCTATTTTCTGCTTTATTTTGTGCAATTAATGAAAAATAATGATTATTATCTTTATTTCTATTAACTTCTCGAATAATAGTACTAATACTTCGATTAAGATTTTTAGCTATTTCACTAATTTTTATTTTAAACTTCAATTGATTCTCAATATAAATTCTTTCATCTATGCCAAGATGTTTATATCCCATATAAAAACTCCTTGCTTTATTTTTTCTAAAATAAACTTAGCATCATAAAATTTTTATATGAGATTTTTTGCAATTTTATTTACTTGCACTTACAAGTATAATTCAGCAATAAAAAAAGAGCTAAATAAAACAATAATTCATTCAGATCACGGATATCAATATACATCTAAAGATTATAATAGTAAATGTTTAGATAACAAAATTATAATTTCAATGGGTAAAAATTATCATTGTGCAGACAACATTATTATTGAAAGTTTTCATTCATTACTTAAAAAAGGAACAATCCATAATAAAAATTATAAATCTCATAATGAATATATTAATGATGTTAAAAAATGAAATAAATGATATTCAAACCAAAAAGAAAAATATATAATAAATGAAAGTTTGTAAACCTTTTTATTAATATTTACTAAACGGGGTGCAGTCTAACATTATTAAAGAAATCCATAAAGGTAATTTTAAAGATAAATTTAATAAACGAAAAACTCATCTTGATCCATTTTCCACTAACACTAAATGTTGTATTCAAATGGCAGTTGATACTAATAATAATATTTTTGTTCAATCCACTAATACCAAACTATTACAAAAACAGTGAATTATTAAAAATATGAATACAAAATTAATTAACAAAAATTCCATTATTATTTCTGATATGCAACCATTATATTTATTAGTAGCAAAACAAACAAGTTCTACTTTATATGCCACTAAAACTAGGACAAATCCTGATGCCAGTTATCGAAAATTAAATAAAATTAGTAAATTACAAGCAAGTCTTAAAGAATCCTTAATTCATTATCATGGTTTAGGTTTTACTAACATTCAAAATTATTTAAATCTCTGAAAATGAAAATACCAACACAAAGGTTTAACACCAAACCAACAAGCAACGGTATTATATTTTAACATCTAAAAAAGTTAAAGAACAATAATAATATTCCACCAAATTCGTTTTCAAATTGTCATATTGATTATTTTTTTGTCTTTATCAAGAGTTTTCTACAAAATTAAAGAAAATAACATAAAAAAACCATAAAATAAAAAAAGCCGTTACTTTGTAATGGCTTTTTCAGTATAAGCTTCAATAACATCTTGCTCTTTTAAATCATTATAGTTTTTAACTGTTAAACCACATTCAGCACCATTCTTAACTTCCTTAATGTCATCTTTAATATGTTTTAAAGATGCTAATTCCCCATTATAAACAATAACGCCATCGCGTAACACGCGCACGCGTGATTTACGGGGAATAAGACCATCCGTGACATGACAACCAGCAATTGTTCCAATATCGGAATGACGGAAGATTTGACGGACTTCTGCTTGGCCTAGAACTTCTTCGACCATTTCCGGATCTAACATTCCTTCTGCGGCGGCAATAATTTCCTCAGTTAGTTTATAAATAATCGTATGTAAGCGAATTGCGACTCCCTCATCTTCGGCTTTTTTACGGACATGGGCCGTTGGTCGCACATTGAAACCAACAATAAAGGCCTGACTAGCTAGCCCTAATGTAACATCACTTTCCGATATTCCGCCAACAGTTGCTCGTAAAACATTAATTTTTACGCCCGGAATATTAATTTTTATTAAACTTGACTTCACTACTTCAACTGTTCCTTGGGTATCCGCTTTTAAAATGATATTAATTTGTTTTAATTGGCCATCTTTAATTTGAGCTGATAAACTCTCTAACGAGAAATTTTGATTTTTATAACGTTTATTCATCGTATCAATTGTTTTTCGTTTTAAAGCTATTTCCCGGGCTAGTTTTTCATCCCGAAAGACTATAAAACGGTCTCCGGCATTAGGGACTTCATTTAAACCATGAATCATAACTGGCGTTGAAGGTCCCGCCGATTTAATTTTTTTACCACTTTCATCGGATAAATCACGAACAAAACCAAAAGTATACCCAACAACTAAGGCATCTTTAATATTTAATGTTCCTGATTGGACCAATAATGTTGCCACTGGTCCTAAACCCCGATTCAAGTGTGATTCAAGGACGGTTCCTAACGCAAAACGATTTGGATTTGCTTTTAATTCCATTAAATCAGCCATTAATAAAATGGTATCTAACAATTCATCAATTCCTTGTTTTTGTTTGGCACTTCCTTTCACATAAGGCGTTGTCCCTCCTCATTCTTCAGGTGTTAATTCTTCTTGCGATAATTGCATTAAAATATTATCTAAATTTGTTCCTGGTTTATCCATTTTATTAACAAAGACAATAATTGGTACACCCGCGGCTTTGGCGTGGTCAATTGCTTCTTTTGTTTGCAACATCACCCCATCATCAGCCGCTACCACTAAGACAACAATATCCGTTACCGCACTTCCACGGGCACGCATTTGGGTAAAAGCTTCATGGCCAGGAGTATCAACAAAGGTAATCTTTTCCCCATTTTTCGTTTTTATTTGATGCGCCCCAATATGTTGGGTAATTCCGCCATGTTCAGTACTAACAACATTAGTATTTCGAATTGTATCTAGTAAGGTTGTTTTCCCATGGTCAACATGCCCCATAATTGTTACAATTGATGGGCGTTTTTCTAACGATGCGAGATCATCATTAACTTCAAAACTCTCAATTAAGTTTTCGTGCGTTACTGATTTTTCTCGTTTAAAATCTAACCCAAAATTCAAACATAACTCCCCTAATTGTTCCTCGGTTAAAAAAGTATTTTGATTTAACATCATTCCTTTACTAAAGAAATATTTAATAATATCAGTAACAGGTTTTTTAATTTTTTGGGCAAATTCAGCAATTGTTAATGCTTCATCATACACAAAAACCCCTTCTTTAATATGGGCTTCAACCGTTTTTAATTGTGATTGAATCCGATTGCGTTGATTTTTCGCTAATGATTTTTTATTTTGTTTGTTCTTTTGGTTACTCATCTGTCCCTCCTCCTTTTTGATTTTTAAGAATTATTTAATAATGTTAACAACCTTTGGGCAAGATGTTGATCTTTAATTCCTATTGTTTTAACATTATTCATTCCTAAAGCTTGTTGGGTTAAATTGAAATCAAGGCACCTAAAATAAGAAATATGATAATAAAAACATCTTTGTTCATATTTTTTAGCTTGCGTTGGGCCAACATCAACACTAGTTAATACTAAATAAACGGTTTTTTGTTGAATCGCTGTTAATAACCTAACTCCCGTAATGAGGTTACCGCCTCTTTTTGCTAAACCAAGATAACTATATCCTTGTTGTGGTAACATTGTTAATCTCAACCTTCGCTAATTTCACGATATAACATTTCGTAAAATTGATTATTTAATTTTGTTTTTAATGCCCGCTCTAAAGCATTACTTTTTTTTGCTTTTTCATAAATCTCTAATGTTGGTCGTAAATAAGCACCACGACCATTGGCCTTCCCGGTTGGGTCAATAATAACTTCCCCGTTTGGTGTCTTAACAATTCGTACCAATTCTTTTTTTGGTAACATTTGTTGTAAAACAACACATTTTCGTAAGGGAATTTTTTTGTGATTTGCCATCTTTCTCCCTCCTCATTAATTATTTATCTTGATCGTAATAATCATCATAGTCTTCATAGTTAATTTCATCATCTTGATTTTCAAATTGTTCAGTTTCAAAATAAGAAATATCTTCTTCAATTTCATTGGCTAATACCGCTGGGGTTGTTTCGGTTAAATCATCAACATTATAATTTTCTTCATCCAAAATCAGCGTTTCTTTTGCCATTTGCTCTTCAATAATTTCAAATTCTTCAATTGGTAATCCCGTTGTGATTGTCACAGGTTTTGGGGTAATTGCTGTTTTTGGTTTAATTTTATCTTTTAATTTAACTTGTAAAGCCGTAAGTTCCTCGGTGGTTAAATTACCATTTCATAAAATTTCAATTTGTTTAGTTAACGCTTCATTGTAACTCATAATATTTAGTTTTCATTTCGTTAACTTCGCAACTAATTTGGCAGCACTACCACATTTCCCAATTGCTAATGATAATTGTTCGTCGGGAACAACAACATCCGCTTCTTTTTCTTCTTCATTAGTTATAATTGAAATTACTTTTACTGGTGATAATGAGTTAATAATAAATTGTTGACTATTATCATTATAAATGCAAATATCAATTTTTTCATCTTGTAATTCCGCTGTTATTTTATTAATCCGGCTTCCCTTGCTTCCAACACAAGCTCCAATTGGATCAATATTATCATTTGTACTATAAACCGCAATTTTACTACGACGCCCTGGATCACGGGCAATTGCTTTAACATTAATTACTTGTTCAAAAATCTCGGGAATTTCGCGTTCTAATAAACGATATAAAAAATCATTGCTTGTTCGAGAACCAGTAATTTGGCCGGCATTTTTTGACTTAACAACATCTTCGACTAAAAAGGTAATTACTTGGCCAACTTCAAAATGATCAGAAAAGATTAAATTCTTGTGGGGAATATAAGCAAATGTTCGTTCAACTTCGACTAATAGGTATTTTTCTTCCGCAGCAATGACAACATCAGTCATTAAATGCCCTTTTTGGACAATATATTCATCAAATATTGAATCCTTTTCGGCTTCTTTAATTTGTTGTTTAATAATTTGGCCAACTTGGAAAATTGCTAAACGAGAAAATTCTTCAGAGTTAACTGGTTCATAAACTTTATCATCAATCGTAATTTGGTCCCCGTATTTTGCTTTTGCTTCACTTAATCCAATTTCTAATAAGTCATCTTCAACTTTTTTGACAACAGTTAATTCTTTGTCAACTTTAATTTGTCCTGTTTTTTGATCAATATCAACAACAATTGTTGCTTCAGGATCAAAATGTTTTTCATAAGCCTTTTTAATTCCTTCTTTAATTGATTCTAAAATTAAATCACGGCTAATTTGTTTTTCACTAACAATTTCATCAATTGTTGTTAATAATTTTTCACCATCAATCATGCTATATAATGTTCCTTTCTTAAAATTTAACCGCACAACGCGCAAATTTAATATTTATATTTTGATAAGTTGTTTGTAAGGTTTTACGAGCACCTTTTATAAAATAAGTAACATTAAGATTCTGTTCCTGATAAACCATTGTTAATTCACCAATAACATCAGTTAAATTATTGACTTTTTCCTTAAATTCCAAATAAACATATGCATTAAGAGTTTATTGTAATTCATTTCAATCTCGTAATGGTCGTTCCCTCTCCTGGTATTGAAACTTCTAACAAATACTCTTCTGAAAACAAATCAAGATTATCAACCAGATGATTAATCTCTTCGCTAATAATTGTTAACCGATCTAAATCAAGTCCGGTTGTTTGATCTTCAATTAACACTTGCACAACATTTGTTTCAAATTCTTGTAAAAAATTAATGGCAAACAATGTTAAGTTTTGCTCGGTTAAGTAATTCGCTAACGCAGTTCTTAATTGTTGCTCCTGTCGTATAAATTGTTCCATCCAACACCGCCCTTTCTTAATCAAACATAACTAAATTTATGGCATTAAAGAAAGAGCACAATTGTGCTCTTTCCTGACCCTTTTTAATTACATTATCATTATAATCCTTTATTAATAAAAAGCAAGCATATTTTTTAAATCCATTTTAAAGATTGCGTTGCCAAAGTTGGGGAAAATAAAAAAGAAAGTTTTCAGTATAATTAAGTTTGAAAAAAATTAGAAAGAAAACTATCCTATGAATATTATAACTAGAATCCAAGAGTTTTTAAACGAAAATAATAACTCTTTTATTGATTTAATTAATGAAATTAGCCCCAATATCCCTATTACAGCACTATTATCCTATTTAAACAATGAAATTAGTTCTGAAGCTTGAATACTATTTAAAAATATTTTTGAATATATTGATAACTATATTTTTAATAAGGACTGACGCAAAGCACGTTATATTCCAAAAGGATTTTATCAACGAACTTTGGTTTTTCGTAATGGTGAAGTTACTTTTAAACGAGGAAAATATATCTTAAAACCAGAATTTCAAGTGGCAAAAAAACCAAAAACGGTCTTTTTACTTGATATTCAATTAGGGATTGAAAGTTATCAGCGACTTGATTATGATTTTTCGTTAGAAATAATCAGCAAATTAGGCATAAATTTTAGTTATCAAGATATTTGTAATATGTATCGGAATGCTAACATAACAAAAAAACAATTTTTAACCTTATTAAACGGTTTGATATTAAACATTTGTTAGAACTAATGCTAGATGAACCAGATACAAAACTAAAACATGATGGGGTTATTTATATTGAAACCGATGAAGCATATCGCAATGCTATTAGTTATCAAATCAAAAAACGATTAAAAATTAAGAAAAGAATCCGTTTAACCGTCTTTCATACTGGTTATAAAGATCCTAAAACAATACGAAAAAAAATGCATAATGTCAAATTTCTAGTAACAATGACTAATGAAGTTAAAAAAATTAACTCTAAAAAATACTGACAAGGAATTAAATAATTTATTAACTTAAATTATGAATCACCCGAGACAGATAAAATTATTGTGCTTGGTGATGGTGCACAATATATTTCAACGGTTGAAAAACACATCAATGTTGAATTTATCATTGATCGTTTCCATGTTATTAAAAAAATTAAAGATTGTCTCCGTGGTCCACGATATTATAAACGTTATTTATTTAATAAAATTAGAAAAGCAATTCTAAAATTAAACTGAAACAAGGTTACAAAATACCTTGAATGAGCTTATCAGCTTGTTAAAACCGAAGAAGCGAAAGGAAAGTTACAAGAAATATCTAATTATTTAAGAACATACTATGGAGCAATTCAAAAATGAGAATATCAAGAAAATATTGGTTGTCGCATTGAAAGTTATATTGCTCGAATTATTAAAGTAATGTTTCGTTCAAAACCAAAAATATTTAATTAAAAAACGATTTACAAAGTAATGTTATTAAAACAATTGACAGCTAATGGGATTAATCCCTTTCAAGAACTAACAGAAATTAAAAATCTTCAAGTAAAAAATGAACAAATTACTTGAAGATGAATATTTAAAAAGATGAATAATCCAGAAGTTAAACAATATAACTTACCAATATTCACCGCTTCTACATTATCAAATACTAAAACTCTTTTAAAGAAAATAGTTTATAATTATTATTAGAACTTAATGCTGAAAACTTTTCCCCAACATTTTACACGTTACCCATTTTAAACGATTTCACTAATTATTAAGCGTTATTAATTCTTTTAATTTTGTCGAAAACTCTTGATAAAATAAAAAACCCTTATAAAATATAGAGATTTGCAAGAAATACATTTTATCAAAAACCAAATAAAATCCTGATTTTATTAAAATATCAAGAGTTTTCTAAAAAATTAAAATATTAATTTAATTTGCCAAATTGTAAAGTTAAGTGCAACTAAATTATTTTTCTAACCAAATATTCGATTGGCGAAAGATAATTTAGTTGCACTTAACTTTACAATTTGGCATTGATAATGTTTTTTACCATTTCAAATTAAATAAGTTACATCAGTAAATAAAATTGAAAATCTTTCTTTAATATCATTAAAATTACGATTTACTAAATCAGGATATTTAATGATATTTTTATTTCTATTTTGTTTTATTAATATTTTTCTACGCATACGCTTTACATATTCAGCTTGAATATTATTTTCTTTCATAATTCGTAATACTTTCTTAGCATTATAAACAATGCCATAATCTTCTTTTAAATATTTGGTAATTCGACGATAACCAAATTGTTTTAAATTTTCTTCATAGACTTTTACAATATTTTTTAATGGTTCACTATCCTTACCAGTACTTGAATAATTTTTATATTTATCTCAATAACTACGCTTTAAATTTGTTACATCAAGTAATAAATTTAGTGGATATTTATTAAGGTTTTCTTTGATAAAAAACACAATTTTTCTTTTATTTAATTGTAAAAGTCATGAAGCTTTTTTAGTAATTCATACCTAACTTTGTAATAGTTTAAATCTCTTTTTTCAAATGATTCTTTTGGACCTTTATTGGTGTTTAAAATCCCTTTCTTAAAATTTTCATACCATGAAGCAACAGTTTTTTTATTAATTGTATTATGTAAATTCAAGCAGCAAATTCTGTCTCTTGTTAGTATGATAATAACATCATTTAAAATAAATGCAACTATTTTTTTAAAAAAAATAAAATATTTGTAATTTTAGTCTATTTTAAGCATATTTAAGCACACTGAAAAATAATTTATTAAATTTTTAAAATAAAATTATCTAAAATTATTTAAAAATACTTCTTTAGATGTTCTTCAATTCAAACAAGGCCTTAATTTTTCATTCATAACATTAACTACTCAATCTATTTCTTGTTGAGTAACATTATTAAAATCCGTTCCCTTAATATACCGTTTTCTAAATTCACGGTTCATTCTTTCAATTAATGGTTTTTGTTTTGGTGAACCCGGATCACAAAAATAAATATTAGAACCAGTAATATTTTCTATTTCTTCAAACTTACTAAATTCTTTTCCTCTATCAGTTATTATTCCTTTAATTTTTCCAACCAAACCATTAATTTTAACTAATTCTTCAAGTTTTTCTAAAACCTCATTAGCAGTATGTTCTCCTAATTTAATTGCAAAATAATTTTTACTATTTTGTTCAACTAATACCAAACAACTAGATTGATGGTCTTTTCCAACTACGGTATCCATTTCAAAAAAACCAACATTAGATTTTTTATTTTCAATATCTCATATTGATTTGAATTTATCATCTAATTTTCCGCGATTATCAGGTCTTTTCTTTGTTATATTTTTTCTGCCACCATTTAATAAATTTTTCTTTAACAAACCCAAAAGACCTAAATAAATTCATTTATAAAAAGTTTTAAGACAGGAAGGAAATTTGACACCAAACTTTATTAAAAATCGATGAATAATTTCCGCTGGCGAATCACCAAAAATATTAAATCGTAAATTTAAAAATTCTTGCTGCTCTTCTGTAAATGTAGGTAGTTTTTTAATAGACCTTTTTCGCTTTTGTTTATAATCTTTTTGTGCTTCAACTGGCATATAATCTTCTACCTTTTTAAATCGCTTTATTTCTCTTTTAACAGTATTAATTCCACGATTCATTTGCCGTGCTATTTCTGATAAATTAATTGAATCATTTTTCTTTTTACAAATATCAGAAAATAATAAATCTTTAAATAAATTTCGTTCATCAAATTTTACATGTGTATATTTTTGCATTTTTCTGTCTCCAATTCTTTTTAAAATATTTATAACATTAAATTAAAAATTATTGACAATTATTTTTATAAGTATATAATCTAAGTGATAAACAGTAAGTAAATTCTGTCTCTTAAAGCTGTTTATAAAAAATAAAGTAATTAAGTTTACTGCAATGTTTCTTTTAACTGAGATATATAAATAAAAATTTTTCTAGATTATTATTAATATATAAAATTAGGAGAAACATTGCGGTAATTAAGTTTACTTTTTTTTATTTTGATGTAAAATATAAATGATAAAAAAAGAACCGCGATGGTTCTTTGTTATATTTTCATATATAGTTTACTCTTTTATTTAATCATATTTATTAAATAATAGCAATTTTAGTATGGAAAAAGGAGTAAAAATGAAAGAATTTAATCCAAAAACAGTAAGTTTACGAACATTTTATCGTAAAATAGAGCAGTTTTGACGTGATAAATCACCTAATATCCCCTATACTTTAAATGATTTAACCAATAAATTAAATCTTTCTCGCAAGTGAAGATATGATAGTTACGCGAGCGAGAAGATAGTTCCTTTACTTGAAAAACAAGTTGATAAAATAGAAAGTGAACTTATTAAACAAATGGTTAAAACGCCAGAAGGTACTAGGTTATATTGACAGCGTGCATTTAATTATAAATATTCACTACAAGAAAAAGAACTTGAAAAAGAATTAAACTTAAATAATCAACAACCAATAATTGTTAATTTACAAACGGATATTAGAGATATTAAAAAAGAAACTGAAAATAATGCTTAATCATTTTACTTATTTATTAGAAACTCCTTATTGGTTATTACAAAATAGTAATATTGGTAATAAATATCCATTTGTTAAGAAATATGAATTAGTTAATGAAATTAATCAAATTGGAACACGATATAGTGGTAATACTATATCAAATATTAAAATGTTTGGTGAATTATTAAAAATTAGTTTATTAATTAAAGAACCAATTTGTATAATTGCTAGTATGTATTGGAGTAAAGATTTAAAAGATAGTGTATTTCAAAATATATGAAATATGTTAGATGAAAATAATATACCTTATAGTATTAATTTATCAAATTTTACTTTTACTTTATCAAATGGTAGCAAAATATATTGTAAAGGTTTACATTCACCAAGTCGAAAAGAAAAATTAAAAGCCTTTGCTGATTTGAATAAGTATAAATTAGTAATTGATTGAAGAGAAGAATGTGACCAATTTCAACAAAAAGATTTAAGTGATTTAGAGTTTGCTATTCGTGGTTATCAAAATAAAATAACAATTAATACGTGTAATCCTGAAAGTTTAAAAAGATATATTGTTGGTTATTGTAATGAATTATTATCTTTTAATGAAGAAATAATGCGTAGTAAATATGAACAAATTAAATATATTGAAAAATGAAATATGAAAATTATTATTCATTATTCTAGTTGAAGACTTAATTATAAATTACCACAAGATAAAGTTAATGAACAATTAAGATTAGAACAATTAGATATTGAAAGAGCAAGAGTATGGAGTTGAGGATTGCCCGGTAATACTAGTGGTTCAATTTTTGCAAGATATATTGATATTATGCAAGCAACAGATATTATTCAACCAACGAAATTATTAGGTGGTGTTGATATTGCTAACGCGACCAGTCCTAAGGGACATACTACTGCCGCTAGTTTTTGACTATATAATTCATTTGATAAAAAAGCTTATAAAGCTTCTGAGTATACGCATTCAAATGCTACACAGCAATTTAAAACAGAATTAGAACAAGTAAAAGATATTTTAGAGTTTTATAATAATCAATTAAATCAATACTTTAATTTAATACAGCGGGGTATTAGTATAAATGTTGATGATAGTGCATATTCAACATTACAAAGTTTAAATAGAGAAAAATATAATTATACTTTTGGGCAATATATGACATTTAAACCAGCACAAAAACAGAAATTTAAAATAAGACATCGGATTGAAGCATTTACAATGTTAATAAATACAAATCAATTAAAATGATTATGAGAAAAATGTCCTGTAAGTAAAACCCAATATGAATTAATTCAATGAGAAGATAAACCAGATGCCAGAGAAGAACGAATGTTAGACTTATATGATGATACATTTGATAGTGATTTTTATGCTTTACATTTTGAATTAATACCAATGGTTAAACATAATAATTCAGCAGATTATAAATTATGACAACAAAGGGAGTGAATAACTTAATGAAAAAAGATATTTATGTAATCCATGATGAACGTGTAATAAATGCAAAAAGACCTTATATGTCTGTTTGTGGACAAGTTAAAAAAAGACTTTGTCAAGAATTAAAAAAAGATAATATCGCAATATGTAAATTAAATTTATATAACGAATATATTAAAAAATATCAAAAAGTTAAAGTATGTGTTCAAGTTTTAGCAAATGAGCCAAATTTATTAACAGTAAATATTATTAATTATGCACTTATCTTAAAATTAAAGGAGCAAAATAACCATGAATAATACTTTCCCTAGTTTACCAAACTTAAGTGATATTAATAGTGTTTTAAAATTTTATAATTATGATTGAACAATTAATTTAGCAAATATTATTGCTCGTCATCAAATGCGATTAATAAATGGTAAAGATATTTTATTTAAGTCTCATCGTAAAGATATTTTAGAAAAATTAAATTGATGATATGAAAATTATAAAATAAAAGAAAAGTTAGATAAAAACGAATTAACAGCAAGTTTAATGGGTAAAACTATTTTTGGTTTATTAGAAACTAGTGATGGCAATATTGATTTATGAATTAACCCTTTTAACTTTACATCTCGTGTAAGTAAAATAAATGAAATTGAACAAGGGGCTGATATTTGATTAAATTATCATCAATCAGACAGTGGATTTATTTTAAATTTAATTTGTACCAAAGATAAAATAGTTATTAAAGGTTGACCAAAAAATAACGAGGTAGTTGTTGGACAAAGTAAAACACAAATTAAAGATGATGTTAGACCTTTTTTAGTTCAAGAATTTAAAAATAAATTAGGTATAGTACCTTTTTGAGAAATGATTAATGAACCTAATCCGTTGTTCTTATCAACTTCAACTACATTAAATCCATGACCTACAATGGCAAATTGTTATAAATTACAATTTGATTTAGAAGATAGTTTTAATATTAAATCAAAAGAACGATGAGCTAATCGTACGCACTGATATGGGGTATTAGATGATGGTTTAATGAATGCTTACAATATGGGAAATAAAAAAGCATTACAAGATGTATTTGATGATATTTTCATTCAATCAGGTCAAACGGCAGCAGATGGGACATCATCACAATCTTTACAAGTAGTACAAGGTGCACCAACCTTAGAAACATATACTGAAGATCAAAAATCAATTATTGAACAAGTATATTTAGCATGTCATTTTTCTAGTCCTTTTGGTGATAAATCAGATAATGACCAGAATAAAACACAGTCATTATTAACTAAAACAAAAGACTTAGAAAAACAAGCATATTTACAAGCATATCGTAAGCAATATTATACTAAGATGTTTGATACTGTTTTAAAATATTATGGTTTATGAGATGGTATTGGTGAACGGCCTTATGGTTTTGATTTTATTAGTGCTAGTTTAGTTGACCAAATGCGACAAAATGAATTAATTACTGCTAGATTAGATAATGGCACAATGGAACCAATAAGAGCTATAACTGAATATGACAATATTGATGAATTAGAAGCAACAAAATATTTTGAGAAAGTAGAAGAATGACAAGATAAAATGCAAGCCAAAGAAATCGAACATAATAATAAATTACTAGAATATGATGAAACTGGTAATAATCAAAACGCCTTACAAGGTAGAACGGAAATAAAGGAGAATTAAAAAATGAGTAGAATTAACCCAGGAGTTATCGAAGAATTAAGAAGACAAGCCCACGATACTTTAATAGATATCAGAGAAAATATAAAAGATAATAGACATTGAATGGTATTTCCTTTTAATGTTTATAGTTCATATATTCCTGATACTGAAACAGGTTGAAAACCTAATAACGCAAAGCCTAGTGATTATGGTAGTTATTCAAGAATATTTGATAATATGGAAAGTACGATTGCTCAATGACAAGATAGTTTAAAAATAGTTCAAAAACATAAAGGTGAAGAAATTAAGATATTAACAATTGATGATTTTAGTAAACAATCAATTAATTCAACTATATGAGCAAATAATGAAACACCTTTCGCTATAAAATTAAAAGATGAAAATAATAATGTTTATTGAAAATTAATTGATGGTGAAAACATTTATGATATTAATAGAATGTTAGCATACTTAAAGCAATATAAATTAAGTTATTTTATTAATAATGATAATAAAGCTGATAATTTTTATACAAAAGAAGTTAAGGTTGGTAAATATTGAGATGCTTATATGATTGATGATAGAAGTTCAATTCAATTTGGAGAAGCTAAATTTGAACAAGTATTTACTCAGCAATCAACTGAAAGACAATATACTTTATTAATTTTAGATGAAGATGCAAGTAAATTAAATATTAATGATTATTATAATTTTTATACGGTTTTTAATGACCATGGATTAAATATTGGTGGAGGTAATATAAATATTGCGCCCCAAGATAGACAATGATTATATCCATCAAATGTTATTAATTATTATTCACCATATGATGGTAGTTTTTTATGACAAGAAATTACCTTTTCAAGTATTAATGACAAAATTAGTAATAGTTGTTTATCAGTACGACAATTTATTCAAACATCAGCACCTGGGGAAGGTTATTGTTTTCCTAAAATAACTTATAATGAGAAAACAAATACATCAACTATTGAATTAGATGATATGTTATTAAAAGACCCCGGTGTTAGAGCAATGGCCGTTAAATTTTATGGTAATCCGATCTTTTTTGATATGCCTGTAATTGGGAGACCAATTATTAAAGGTCAATTTAATCCAAAAGTAATGAATTCACGAGATTTATTAATGTATAACATGTATCCGTGTCCGCCTGATAAAGTAAATACTTATGCATCACCAGAAGTAAGTTGATATAACATTCAAGGGATTCAACCAACAATGATAACCGGTTATGAAAACTGAAAAAAAGATATGGAAAGTAGATATGATTTTTGAAAGCAAAAAAATAGTGAGGGTATTGTTATAACTGACCAAGAAAGTTCGACAGCAACTAATCCCGCTGTTGGAACAACTATTAATGAAGAAAATAAGGACTCTAAATTTTATTGGTCTAAAAATTGAAAAATAACACCACCAAGTCAAATAAAAGTAAATAGTGGTGACGTTAATAATATTATTAGTACCCAAGCATCATCATATTTTAGAAGAAAAGATGAATTTGGTAATACTGTTGGTAGTGTTCAAATTGAATACAATAAAATGGGTTCATGTAATGTTTGAGATATTTTAAATATGAATAATTTTATTAATCGCCAAATAACAGTATTACCTTTAAACTATACACAAAAATTAGTGTTTAATCCTTTTACAATACCGGGTGGTGTTGGTAAATTCTTAAACTTTATTTCATTTGGTATTCCATGAGGCTGAGTTATTAATCAAGATGAAAAAACTTGACCTAATTTTCAATGACTTAATGGCTTTATGAGTGCTAATATTTATAGTTTTTATAATGATGCTTTTTGGTCTGAAAACTCAAAAGGTAAATGTTATTTACCTTTTGAAATATTTAGAGAACAAGGCAATGATAAAGTTGGTGCTATTTTTGGAGCAAATGCCACTATTTTCGGGTTTACTACTTTATTAACTGATAAATTAGTAGGTACTGTTTTAACTAAGGGTGGTAAACCAACAAATAATATAGTTTATTCAACATATAATCTAAAACAATTAAATCAAAAAACTAACCGAATTTATTTAATTAATGAACTTACAACAGCAGTAGATGCTCAAACACCAGTTAGTGACGGTGAAGAAGATAATGATTGTGAATTCTTACAAACACCAGATGGGACAAATTGTAGTTATATTATTGATATGTTTTCAATACAAGCATTATATAAAGGTAATTTTGAAATTATCTTTTATGCTGATAACCCATATACCAATAATGAAGAAGATTATTTACGTTTATCAGTATGGAGTTTCAGAGGTAAAACAAAAAGTACCTTAAATAATTATTTACGCGATATGACAACTAATTATAAAACTAGTTTCTTATTACCACATGATTATGAAATACCAACATTTAATTATCCACAATATGTATTACCACCAGTGCCATATAACTATAAACCTTATACAAAAGATATATGAGGTGCCAATGCAATTCAACCATTAAAAACTAAAATTACAGCACAAGCACAATGTAGTACAACCATTTCTTTTCTTTGAAAAAAAGACTTTATTAATTTATTTAATAACAATTATTATGATGCTTATTATGAAACTGAAATTGATTTAAAGCAAATTGATCCCACAATTCAAAGCATTGATAAATTTATTAGTTCTTATAAAACAATAGAAATAAGTAATCTTAATAATTTACAAGTTGAATGTGGAAAACCAGATATAAATAATTTTATTCCTAATAGAAATATTGATATTTTAGGTGGTGTTAATGATTGTAATGACAATATTAACTCTTTGTCCAATGGTGTGTTAAAATTTGGAGGTTCATCCCAAACTGATAAAGTTAATTTTGATAATACAATAACTTTATATACAGATAATATAAATAATTATATTAAAAAATTTTCTACTGCATATACTAATGGTTTATATATTGGAAGATTTTATCAAAATCGTTATTCTTTTACTAAAAATTCTGATTTTTCCTTTTTACTTCAAATAACAAAACTATATAATAATGATAACGATAAAATTAAAGAAACATATTTACAAGCATATTATACTAATGATGTAAAATTAAAAATTAGATTTACAAAAGTAATAAGACCTGACCTTTCGTTTTATAGAGTAAATATAGTTACATTAGAAACTTATAAATATTTTGGCAATGATAAAGATATAATCATAGATTTAAATGCTTTGGGTGTATTAAATATTGTAAATATGAGTGATAATCCTATTCAAATTACAATTAAACCAAGATAAACAAAAAAATATATTTAATTATCTATTTTTCTATTTTTATTTAACTTTTATAATATTACCATTTTCATCAATATCTAATTTAGGCAAATTTTGTTCTTCATCATTTCAACGATAAACAAATTTAAAATAATTACTATTTATTTCTCATCATTTACTAGGCTCATAAGTAAAATCATATCTATTTATAACTAAACCATTTGGAGAAATAAATAAATCGTGTTCTTTATAATGATCAAGTTTTCTTTTTAATGAAATAGAATTTAAATCTATATTGTTATTAAATTTAGTTAAAAATCAATCATTATTTTCATCACCACGCCATACAACAAAATATCATTTATTATCAACATTATTAAATGATTTTTCTTGTGGTGATATTCATTCTAAATTATTTTTAATATTTTCATCATTTGTATCTATTTTGTTTTTTTCTTTTAATTGTGTTAATTCTTCTTCTGTATATTGTGTATTACAAGCAACTAAACTTGTTGTACTTGTTCCTATTAAAGTGATTGATCATAAAATATTTAGTATTTTTTTCATATTTATCCTTTCTTTTTTATATAATTTTATTTGTTAATTTAATTAAAAATGAAAATAATATAGATTATTTTCATCTATAAATATTTTAAAAAATATTTATATCAATTTAATTATACTGATGATTTTATAAATTTTCCTAATTCAATCAATGAAAAACCAAAAGCTTTTGTAGATTTATAACCTTGTTCTAATATTAACGAAACATTTTTTAGTTCTTCACCTAAATCTTCAATATTTTGTCCTAAATCTTCAATATTTTGATTAGATATTTTATTATTACTTATTTGAATATTTTGTATTTTAGTTCCTATTTCTTTTAAGTTATTCCCCAAAACATATCCGTTTAATTCATTTGTTAATCATGGTTTTACAATCATTCTATAATCTTTTAATCCTGGTAATACGTCTGGATAATATTTAAGTTTTTCATTCATTGTTAATTTTATACCTATAGTATTAATATTTTTACCAATAATATTAATATTTTCTTTTATACTATCAGTAGTTAAAATTTCATTTTTATATAAATCAATAATTTCACCTAATTTTTCTAAAATTTCTCCTTGAGAAATAGAACCATTACCTAAATCTTCTACATTTATTAAACTTTTAATTAAACCATTAGTTATTTGTTTTACCAATTTTCCAACTGCTTTCAATTTTATTCCAAAAGTTTTTACATTTTGTCCTAAATTTTGAATACTTTGTTTTAGATTATTTTTATTTATAGTAATATTTTTAATATTTTTCGATAAATCTTCTTTAAGATAATTTCCTAATTCTTGTAATTTTAGCGTTAAATCACGCTCAAGTAATATCATTAATTGACATTCTTTAATTACTTTTTCACCCATATCTTTTACTTTTTCAGATAGGTTATTTTTGATATCTATTAAATTATTTAATTTTTGTGAATTAGTATCTCTTTTTATAATATTTAATTTATTATTTTCTTCTTGATAAGAACTAGCGGCTATTGTTGTTGGTACAGCAGTTCCACTAATTGTTAACACACTTAATAAGCTAAGTAATTTTTTCATAATTGTTTTTATCCTTTTTTAATCTTGAAACTTTTTTATCAAGATCTATCCTCATTGTATATATATATATATATATATACAAGCAAAATTGGTAATTATTTTAAAGGCTTTTATCTTGTTAAAAAGCTATTATTACGAGTTTTAAGACCTAAAATAGTAATAAAATATATTAAGTTTAGTATTTTATGTATAAAAAGTATTGTATTAGTAAAATAATAGTATATAATGAAGGCATAGGTTTAATCTTTTTCCGTAAAAAAGAGTTACGCTGACTTGTTAATCGGACAAGGATAAAAAAAGAGGAGTTTATAAAATGGCACTTATAAAAGAACAATTAATCGAACAAGGTTTAAGTGAAGAAATTGCAGAAAATATCTTAAATCAGTTTAATAATGAAGCAAAGCAAATTAGAGAAAGTGTGCAAAAACGCGAAGATGTTATATCAAAAGAAGACTTTATTAAATTATCTAATGAATTAGATGAATTAAAAGCCTTTAAAGATGTTCCATCTACTAAAATTGAAGATATTAAAACTAATTTAGAAAAAGTTAGTGGTAGTTCTTTATTTGAAAAAATGCAAACTTTAAAAGAATTAAAACCTGATTTGTTTATACAAGAACAACCATCAGTTTCACCAGCTAATTTAATTAAAGATATGATTGAAAATTCGGTTGAAAATAAAAATGATGAAATTGAAACTATTAAAGAAAAAGGAGCATATACTCCAGAAGAAATTAAGAAATTAACTGATTATACACTTAAAAACCTTAGATAATAAGGGAGTGAATATTATGGCAACAATTAATTTGCCGCAAGTACATTTTACATTACAAGGTAATACAACAGGTCAAAAAGCCTATGTTGATATGGTTAACGCTATGCTAAGAGGACCATTAATGAATGAGCATGCAAGTATTATGCAATATGCAACTGCAACTGCTGAACAAGTTGCTTGATTACCTAATGCAGGACAAGCGTTATATAATTTAACTCATCGTGTGGTATGACAAGATGATTATTCATTACCAAATGGTGGGGCAACTCAAACTATGGGATTAACAAGAATTACGGTGCCTATTAATAAAAGATTTAATTTAAAATTAATGAATGAAGCATTTGATTTAGCAATGATAGAACAAAATATTAAAAATGGTATTATTGCTGATGCTATTGCTAGTGTTGTCCAGAATAAATTTGTTAATTTAGAATGTGAATTAATTCAGGGGATTTATGATTATTGTTTAGCAGATGGTCAATATGAAGTAATTCCATTTCGTAGTTATACAGCCGATAGTGCCGATGAAGCAAATAAAGCATTCTTTACATTAAATGAAACTTTGATTGAATTAACTAATCAAATTAGTAATTTATATTTTGGTTTACCAACCGATAAAATGTTTATGGTTTTAGGCCGAAGAGCCTATTTAGGATTAACACCTGCTTATTTAAAAGTAATTGGTTCACAAGATCAAT
The DNA here is from genome assembly GCF_964030635.1 of Spiroplasma endosymbiont of Polydrusus pterygomalis. Classification (GTDB taxonomy): domain Bacteria; phylum Bacillota_I; class Bacilli_A; order Mycoplasmatales; family Mycoplasmataceae; genus Spiroplasma. The sequence goes on from NZ_OZ034909.1 coordinate 203,462, forward strand.
TAAAAGCAATGGTTAATGGTGAATTATATGAAAATACCGCAATGGGTATTCCGGTATCGAAAAGTTTTCATTTAGAAAAAACATATACAAAAGGACAAGTTAACCGAGATAAAGGTTATAATTTTACTAATATAAATGGTTTACTTATTAATAAACAAGTATGAGCATATCCAATTAATATGGATACTATTCAACAAGTTTTAGATAATGATACTGCTAACCCTAAATGAATTGGTAAAGTACAATATGCAACACCAACTATTTTATATCCAAAAACATGTAAGATTATTTTAGAAAAACAACCAACACAAGAAGAAATTGATACTGCTAAAAGTAATTTAAATAAAACATTTAGAGTGCCGGTTGATTATGAAATTTCTACACCAATAAATACAACAAAATCTAATGTAATTTTAACACCAGATGTTGCTAAAATAGATATTAGTAAAATAAATAAATTAGATAAACCAATCATTAATTTACCAGATCCCAAAGATGTTAGTGATGGATGATTAAAACCACAATTTAAAGACGTTGTTTTAAAAGCAGTTAAAACTGTAGATAGTTCTTTAACTGAAAATGATTTTGATTATTCTATTAATCCTAAAGGTGAAGACTGACCAATTGATATTACAAATGATAAAATTGTTGAAGTTTTAATTGAAGGTAAAAACAAAGCAACTGGTAAAACAAAGTCAATTGAAGTAGTAATTAAAAATTCTTAATAAACAATGAATTTATTAATATTACGAATTTTAACTTTATTAACAGAAAATTTAGGAAATAAACCTTTAATAAATAAGTTTGTTAATTTAATTAATAAGGTTAATAAGTTTGCTTCATATTATGCTAATCCTTTTCAAAAGATTACAAATAAAATTGAAGATATTTATCAATGATTAAATCCATTTACTTATTTAAATTTAATTAAAAAAGGTCATAAAAAAGAAATTCAACAAATATTAAGTAAATTAGAAAAAGATAACAATATTAAAAATAGAGAACAATTTAAAAAAGAAAATTATCTAAACACTAATTGACAACCTTTAAATAGTAGTTGGCTTAATAGTGGTATGTTTAATATAACAAATAAGTTAACTTTAACAGGTAATTTAACTATTTTAATATATACAAAAACAGCAAAACACCCGAAGTTTTATGGTCCATATGTTTATCCTAGTGTTCCAGTTGAAATTTGAAAATTATTAAGTAATGCTGTGTCTAATGCAGGAACTTTATTTTGGCGTTATTGATTAAGAAAATGATTACCTAGTCATTTAAGAGATTATATTAAAAAAAGATTACCAAAAGAATTAAAAGAAAAATACCCAAAAGGAAATATTAAATTAACATTACCACATATTCAAAAATTACAACAAATTAAAACGTTTATTAATAATTTAAAGATTGGACACTTTAATTTCAATTTTGCTGGTGAAATTAATAATAAAAAATGGTATCGAGAGCGAAAAAGCGATGTTAAAAATATTAAGAATTTATATAAAACACCAGTTAAAAGTATGTTTTATAAAACTAATCAAACTATTAAAAAAATTAAAAAAGTACAAAGAAAAGTTAATAGTTATAAACTATCTAATTTAAGAAATAAATATCGTAATCAATTAAGGGGTGTATTATATGGAAAGTAATTTAAATAATTTGTTATTTATAACAGTTGAAGATGTTAAAAAAAGTAAACTTTGACAACCTATTAATGATCGTAAGCAATCTGCTTATAATGATAATTTAATTTATAATGCTATCTTAAAAACTAGTTTATGAATGGATAGATTATCAGGTGGGACAATTTCAGATAAGATTAATAAAAAAGATTTATTTCCATGAGTAAAAAAAGATAATACAGGTTTAATTGAATATGATAAATGATTAAGTTATATTCAATCTGCTTGTTTATTAGCAGTTATGAATTGATATTTACCAAAAGGAGTTAATGATTTAACTGGTAGTGCTTCATTTTCACAAGGTGGTGTGGCATATTCACAAACAAATGACCCCGAAGCAAATGAAAATATTACTCGTGATGTTAAAAATGCTTTAAAATTAGCTGGTGAAATAATTGATATTATATCTAGTAAAACGGTTGATAGACCATATAATTATCATTTAGGGAATTATGCTCATCCTTGAGAAGAAGAATATAAATATATTACGAAAAAAACATTTTATTACAGTTTATTATTTTATTTAAAAGAACGCGTTCAAACTGATAACACTATTAATATTACTCACCCAACAATTATCGATTATAGTAAAATTGATTATAATGAATATATTAAACTTGTTGTTCCGTTTGATAATGATACGATTTATTATGAAAATGGTGTTTGAAAAACAAATATTTCAGATTGAGAAATTGTTGACACTAGTGATTTAGATAATACAAGGTTTGATTATGAAATACAAAATTGAGATAAAGAAAATTATAAATACAATATTTGAATTAAAACAAGTAATCAAAATTATTATTATTTATCAACATACAAAAATTTTAGGGGAAAAATAACTGTTGGATCATTTGAATTAGAAAACGTTTTTTCTCATCGCGTAGAATTAGAAGATGATGGAATTATTGCTATACGTACTGGTGGGACAGATGGAACAATTACTGGTTTACACATTGAAAGAAAAAAAGTAAGTTAGAAAGGGGTTTAATTAATGAAGCAAGATAAAACAACTTGATTAAAGGGTGCATTACCTTGAAATTGATTTAAAAAAGATCCTATTCCAACTTATAATTGAACTCATAAAGATATTAGAGAATGAGAAAGAAAATATAAAATTAGGAGTTGAGTAGTTAGTTTTTATACTTTAATGTTTTTAGCATTAAATTTTTGATTGGAATACGGGATGATTAATAGTATTAAGGATCAAATTAATTGATACAATTATGGTCAATATTGAGGCAATGGTATTGCCATTTTATTAACACCTTTATTTACACATGGAATTCAGGGTATATTTGTTGCTAGTAGTAAACCAAAAGTAGATATGAAAATTGATATTCCACGATTAAAATTATCTAAAATGGGATTATTATTTACAATTTTACCTTTAATTACTTTAATAATTTCTTTAATTATTATTTTAATTGATAAATTAAAATGAAAAAAAGACCATTTAAGACATTGTTTAGATTGTCGGATTAATCCGCGTGTTATTCAACCAAGAATAGCAAAACAATGAAATAATTTAGATGGTATAACAGAAGAAATATTTAAAAATATACAAAACGAAAATATTAAAAAACAAAAACAAGAAGAAAATAACAAAAAATTAAATATAAATAATAATTATGAAACTAATAATTAAATTTTATTAAAATAGACTATATATAGGGGTGGTAGATATTTTGGGTGGTTATATAGCTTAATTTATAAATTATTTTGTTCTGAAAAAATGGATGGCCACTGTTTGAGTAAGGATAAGAAAGGAAACAAAAACATGAATGAAACATTAATGATTGCTTTACTTGTGTTAGCTGGTGCTGGTGGAATGGGTAGTCTTGGTATTCTTGGATTATCTGCTAAAAAAATTAAAAAATATAAAGCAGAACTTAGAGAATTGAGAACGGCTGTTATTGCCCACGAAAAACATTTACGAGGACCTGATTATGCAACAGAATTAGCCCTTAAAACAGGTCAAATTAAAAATGTTAAAAAACAAGTTAAAGTAAACGACAAAAAACAAGCACAAAAAGATGCTATTAGACAACTAACAAATAGTATTTAAAAAAATAACCAATTAAGGTTATTTTTTATTTTTCTTTGTTGTGACTTATATAAAAATTAATAAGATATTCTATTCGTTGTGAATAAGTATCAAAGTTAGATAATTTATTTCAAACTTTTTCTTCATTTTCATTTAAGTAAATATTAACATTTCGAATTTTACAAGAATAATATTTTCCTGTTTTTTTATTATATGATTTTTTCATAATATTAAACCTCATAATTAGCAATAATAATTGCATCTCGTAAATGATTACTTATTTTCTCATTATTATATTTTCAACCTTTACCATATTGATAAATTAAATTACTATCTTTATCAAATTTTCATATACAACTGTCATTATATTTACTTAAATTTTCCATATTTTTAACAATTGATTTAGTGTGTTTTGGTGATACTCAATTAATATTGTGTACTTTTTTTGTATTGTATTTAACTGTTCCAATTACTTTTAATAAATCATCCCTATCTTTACTTGCATTAGCAGATGTATATAAACAATCTTCAATATTAATAATTGCATCTGGTCTTAATACATCTAAAATAATATCGGGTTGTGTAATTCAATCATAATGTGTATATTCGGATTTATCAATTAATTTATTATCTTTAAAAGTAACGATAGCAGTAGTACCAGTCCCTGATGGGTCAATACCTATTTTTATCAAGTTGCTCATTCTTCATCATTATTATTAACTGTTGGTACTACATTAGAGATATCTTCTTCTTTAACTACATTATTGTTTGTATCCGCTATTTCTATATAAGATGAGGTATTTATATTGTTTGATAAGGGTTCATCGCTCATCTGCCCCTTATTTTTGGCGACAGTAATATCATTAAAAGGTATATAATCAAAATTACCATCTTCTTTAATTTATTTTTCATCTAAATCAATGTCAGTAATATCTACACCTAATTCTTGGGCTAATTTACGATATAATTTTGCTTCAACCATTTCTTTTGGTCATTTATTTCAAGGCGAATATTCACTATTTCCACTTGGACTACTATTTTTTAAACGGTCAATATCGGCTTTTCTTAATAAAATTCCTTTTGTTTCACCAGTTAAACGATTAATTCCAAAAGCATAAGCACCAATAATATTTTCATATTGACTGGTATTTGTCATAAAATCTATTTCATGTAATTTTGGTTTTTGTAAATCGGTATCTCATACAAATTTTTCACTTTTATAAATAATTCCTCGTTTTAACATTCAATTTTCTTGTTCCATTCTTTTTTGAAACACACTACTATCAATAATAGTTGTTAATTTATTTTTAAATGGAATAATATTAAAATCTTTTCCGAATATTAAACCTTTATTACTTAAATTAATAATTCCTAAGGCTGTAATTTTTCCATTATCAGCATTACCCACTAAATTCATATAACTTTGATTATTTTTTAATTTTAGTTCTTGTAAAGAAATTAAATTTTCTTGTAAATATTTAGCATTAACATTTAATTCATATGCTTTAACTGCTGTTGCTACTAATTCTTTTATTCCCATTTGATTATTCATAATTATTTCTCTCCTTTATTTATTTTTAATTTAATTCCATTAACACCAATAGTATTAATGTTTTTATTACTATCTCATTGTTTTTTAATTTCGTTTTTAACAATTTGTTCATCAACAATTAAATAATTTTTAATTAAATTAATAAGTTCTAATTTATCAGCATTTTGTAAAAAATCATCATTAACACCCAAAATATCAATATCTTTAATTAATATTTTTTCTTTCCGAAATTTACTAGTAGTTTTTTCTAAATCTTGTTCTATTTTTGCTACATCTTCCATAACACGAACTTGTTCATCTTCAATTTGGTCCATGTCTAACCCCATATCAGGCGTTAAGTTATTAGCATATTCAACCCTATTTTCTTGTTCTTGTTTTTTAGTTTGAATAAACTGTTGTTGTTTTAAGTATTGAACTTGTATTAGGCTATTTTTAATTTCAATTTTATTATTTTGAAGTACTTTTTCTAAATTAATAATATTAACTCTAATTCGATTTAATTCATCTTTAAAATCTTTTATTAATTCTAATGGTTCTCTAAAAACAAAATCAATTTTACTAATAGCACTGGGTATATCTTTTAAATGTATATCTTGATAACCATTTAATGCATAATGATTAAGATGACGATAGATAAACTCTGCTAATTCTTTACCGTGATTATCAATTCAATTTTTAATCGGTAATGCTTTTAAACTTAATTCTTTAAAATCATTACCTTTTAAATAAAATGGATAGGTAATATTTTTAATTTGATTATTTAACTTTAAATCTGCCATAATTAAATTTCCTCCAAATTCATATCCATAATTAAATTATCAATATATTCGTAAGCAGTCTCTTCTGAACAACATTCTTCTAATGCGATATTAAATAAATCTTCTTCGCTATAAACATAACCACTTTCATCTTTTCACATATTATTCATAATTTATCACTTCGTAGTCTGCTTCTTCATCTTCTAAATAATCATCTATTAAACCTTTAACCTCATCAATTTCATATCATTTTAAATTTAAATCAAAATCTTTTGGCAATGAAATATTACCTACATGTCGCTCTTCATTACCAAATTTAAGATATAAATTTAATTCTCAACTCTTATCATAGTCACTATCAATTTGTGCATAAATAATATCTTTATTACTAATTTTTAATGCGTTATTATTAATTCATTTTTCATTTAAGTAATCACTAATACAATATGACATTTTCTTATTCCTCCTAATTATTTTTATTGTTTAATGCTCAATGTTCATCAGTAATATCTTCTTGTGATACTGAATAACTTTTAAGCATTAATTCATTCAATTTATTTTCTTTATTGCATTCTTTATGAAAACAATAACCTCAATATCTTTGTTTAAGACAAATTTTATTTAACTTTTTCATATAAACCTCCTAAATTATTTGATTGATTTTTTTCTCAATTTGTAATATTTTTCAACCATCTGATGCTAAATCTAAAATATCGTTAATTTTGTAATGTTGCATATAAGAAGCAATAACGTCTCATTTATCTTCAAATAAATTTAAATACATTTTTGCCCATTCTAAACATTGCAAATCATAATGATTTTTATGATGAGAAATACGACAATTAACAGGTTGACAATTCACTCAATCAAATAATGTTGTTATTTCATTTCAAGTTTTATTAATATACAAACTTTTATATTCCATTATATTTCCTCCTATTTTTAATTCGCTGGCACTCACTCCCAAGTGAAAGTGTCAAAGCGAGAATTAGTTATATAAGTATTTATCTATTTATTTACTACGCCATCCGCTTCACTGGGGGTGAGCGGTGGCGATAATATATTTAATATTTGTTTATTATTAGATAATAGACAGTTGTTTTTATGAGGTAAAGCCAGAGAATTCTCTCTCTTCATCCGCACCATTTCAGGTCAAAACGTTCAGTTTTTAAAATAAATTCACTTGCACCTTGAAGAGCCAAGTGCTGGCTTTGTGGTTTGTAGAACCGCTGCCATCCTCTATGGGACAATATATATCGCAAATTTATTTATAAAGTGGCCATCTCTATTTTTATTGTCGTTCGATGTTGACCTTGCACTTATCACGACTATCGCTTAGTTTAAATATAACCAGCGCCGATTTACATATTTCCTCATACACTATTTCAGTACTTGCCTCGGATGGCTGTGGGAATGAGCTTAAACTCACGTTCTTATGGAAGCACTTAGTTATTTAAAATAACCGTCCCACACTGCATTAAGTTGTTTTATAAAATCAAAGTTTAAAAGAACCAGTTTCTCAATCAAAGATAATTTTTGAATTTTCTAATTTTTTATAAAACCGCGTTTGTTTTTTATCTTTTGTACGATTTAATAAATCTTTATGTTTTTTACAAGTTCATAAAACTTTATTTGATAAAAATTCTTCGGTAATTAATGATATTGCTTTATAGCAATTATCAACATCACAGATTGTTTGTTGCGTATTAATTTCCATTACTTACTCCTTCCTTTAATATTAAGTTTTTTTATTTATTAGCCAAATTAATTAACTAAAACAGAGAAAGGACAACACCTTAAAATTGGAGAAAAAAAGGTACACTTTGTAAAAATTTCTAAGATATTTAATAAATGTGTAATACAACTTTTTCGTTAACTTAAAGTTGCGATAAAAAGTTTCTATTTTAAGAATTTAAGATGCTGCCCTTTCTCTGAATTAATTAATAATTATGGGTTTACAAATAAAAAAACAACCCTTTTTATTTAACAAGAGTTGTTTTTTGCCGCTTCATCGTACATGATACAAATTGCATATTTTTTTGCAATAAAACTTATACTATTATTTTTAACCTTTTGTCCTATCATTTTTCGAAAATCTGCTGTATATTTATTAAATTTTTGTCCTTTTCTTGCCATATAAAAATGCACCTCCTTTAAAACTTTAGCAAAGACTTTTTTTCTTTACTTACTTTTTTGGGTGCAGTCTAGTCGTTAGTTAAAAAGTACGGTAAAGATATTGTTATTAATACTGTCAATAAGATTTCAAATGATATTGAAATTAAAAAGTAAAAGAATAAATTATTCCGCGTAATTTATTAGCGGATAATTTATTCAATAGACTTCTTGCGATACTATGATAATCATTGCAAATTAATTCATAAAGAAAAAAATACAAATAGGAATTTATACCTCTTATTAATTTAATTCTTATAGTCTTTATAAGCGATGCGTTATTTTGGCACAACAAAAAATGATTTTATTATTTAAAGTTAATTTTCATTCAACTTCTTGTTTTATTTATAATAACAATTGAAAATTATAGATTGAAGCAATTAAATTAAATCTTAAAGCAAAGCTTTTTCTACGATTCCGAAATTTTTCAGTAATAATTTTAAATTTTTTAAGGATAGCAAAAACATTTTCAATAACGATTCTCATTTGTTAAATTAGTTTATTATGCTGTTTTTGTTCGTTATTTAAAGGTTTTTGCTTTGTTTTTTTATGCGGAATCAAAACATTCCGATGCATTTTTTGCAAGCCTTGATAACATGTATCAACTATTACTTTGCTAGCTTTTAAAAGCGGTATTTTGATTCTTTAAATAAACGAAAATCATCGGTTTTACCACAAGCAAAATTTGTTGCAATAATAGTTTTGCTTTCTTTTTCGAGGATTATTTGTGTTTTGATAGTATGTTTTTTCTTTTTTCCGGAATAGTATTTTTTTTGTCTTTTTTTGGGCGTTGGATTGCTGTTTCGATTGCATCAATAATAATTGTTTTATCATTAAAATATTTATTTATTAATGTTTTTTGCTCATCAAGTTGTTGAAAGTCAGGGTGTTTAATTAAAGTGTTTTCAATTCATTTGATATCACGATAATAATTACTCTCACTAATGCCAAAAGTTTTGCCAAGATGAAAATAAGTGCGGTATTCTCTTCAATATGATAAAGTCATTAATAAACGATTTTCTAATGATAATTTATTATCTTTTCCGCCTTTTTTAAATTTTTTTAACTCGGCTTCTTTTAAAATATCTAACATTTTATTAAAAGTATTTTGTTTTATTCCTGTTAATCGTAATAATTCTTTATCATTAAGAAATTTAAAGTTATCATTTTTCATAGTTTTATACCCTCCTAATTTATATTTTTTATTTTTAATTATATTCTATAGAAATATTATTAATAAGAAAAGCCGGTATCGCAAGAAGTCTATTGAAGAAGTTGTCTTTGGAACACAAAGAGATAATAATCAACAAGCTAATTTGAAGGAAGAAATAAATTCAAACATGTTAATTAAAAATGATGAACCGTCCCTGGATAGGAATATGACAGCTTCATCGTTACCAATTCCAATTTCAAATGAGGAGCTTATTTAAATTAGTAATGTTAAACCAAAAATTCAACATTGAGTTTGGATTATGGCAATTATTGCTGTTTTATTACTAACAAGTGGTATTGGGGCAATTGGCTATGAAATGTATCGGCGAACGATACATTCTAATTTAATTAATGAGGCATTTGTTGGAAATAAAAATAATAAAGAGAAGAATCAAAAAATATTGGTGAGGAAGAACATAATTAAAGATAAAGGAATAAAAATAATGAAAAAATTATTGCTGTTATGCCATATGTTACTGAAGAAGAATTAATTTAATTGCTAATTAATTATACTAGTAAAACAAATTAAAAAATGATAAAATACATCCATATAAATTTAGCAGATATAAATAAATAATTTGAGGAAAATAGATGGGAAACAAAATGTTAAAAAAAAGCAGATCAAATTCATGATGGTCAATAATATCTTTTTCGATTTTTAAAATTCGTCGTTCAATGGCAATCTGAGTGTTACTTTTACTGTCACTTGTTTTATTTGGAGCAATTGCGATTACTCTTTTTTTATCTTCAAAAGATATTAATGAATTTTTAAAAAATTTTCAGTATGCTGTATTTATTTTTAATAACATTTTATTATTATTGTTTGTTTTGTTAGTAATTATTAAAATTTTTGGACGAGAGTTTGAAGATGGAACTTATTTATTATTAATTTCAAAGCCGTATTCCCGTTTTGTTTTATTTTTATTAAAATTGATTTCGCTTTGAATTTTAATCCTTCTTTTTTTAGGAACAATTATCTTGTTCGCTTTCGGCACTGGGTATATTGGAAGTTTCTTTAAACAGCATGACCCCGAATATTTCCAAGTTTATCAAAATTTATTATTAAAGTTATTTATTTATTCTTTAACATTATCTTTTTTTGCTTCAAGTGGGATTTTATTTGCGGTAACTTTTTTAAATTCGCAAATTGTTTTATTAATTGTTGTTATTTTCTGTAGTTTGTTTTTAGTTGGTGGAATGCCATATTCACTAATTATGAGTTTAACGAATAACATTGATTTATCATTTGCTAATGAATCAATTGTTAAGCAAAATTATCCCGTTAAAATTATTAAAGATACGATTAATTTTAAAAGAAAATTAGAACAAAAATGAATTAAATATGATAAGTTAACTAATGAAATGTGAAATTTTTATAGTCAATATGACTATGATGATTTAAAAAAAGTTTTTGATAATGCTGACTATTGGAATATTACAGATGATTCGACGTTACGAGTTCAACGTTTAGAGTTTTATAAATCACTTGGTTTAACTAAAACAAAGGAAAGTGAATATGAAATTGATGGTCTTCAAAAGTGGGATTCAACAACAAAATATAATTATGATGGAAAAAATAGTACTGTCAATCAAATTATTAGTAGTGTTGGAACGCAGAATCTTAAAATGAAAGTTCATTTTGCAACGGACTACTTTTTTAAAGCACCAATTGAATTAGACCCACATAATGAAATTCACAAAGAACTACTTGATTTTATTAATGTCATTGGCAAAAAAACAACATGATTGCCGTATCTTAGACTAAATTTTTTTAATGGAACTTCTTTATTTTATTTTAATTTATCTAAATCATATTATAATTTATCATCAAAAAATAATGATCCAAAGTTAGTAACTGTTGACCGAAAATTATCAGAACCAAATTCGTTTAATCCGGTATCGATCTTTAAAACAGAATTTGATCGAATGGGTGTTTTACCAATTGAATCAATTTATAATAATGGTGATGAGTTTCAAAAATGAGTTTTTATTTATTTTGGAATTAAAAATTCAGATGATCTTGATTTTGATAATGAAAATGATTTTGTCATTAAAACGCTTTATGTTTTAAGGGAAATTGAACTTGATATTGTAAAAAAAATAATGGATTATAAATTACTTGAATTAATACCATTAAAAACAAATAGCGCCTGACAAAAATATAATGATTTAATGGAAACTTATAGTTTAATTTCGAAATTGAATATTATTGAACATTGAAATCAAATTTGAACAAGTTTGTTATCGTATGTTTCATTTTGATTTACTCCAATTGAACGAAGCAATATTGATTTTACTGTTCAAAACAATTATTTAATGAGTTATCAAGATTTCCCAATATTATTGGGCATGACAGATAAAAAAGTTAATCTTTATCCACCACCATTCTTAAATATTAAATTATTATTATATATTTATTTAGAAATATCTGGTTTATTTTTACTTAATTCTTATCTAATTTTACGCCGCAAAAATATTACTTAAATGATGACAAAGGAGATTTTAAAAGATGAATAATAATGCATTAGTGTTTAGTGATGTTGCCATTGCTGCGCGTAATTTTAGTAAAAAATTTAAAAATAGTATTGTTGGTCCTTTTAATTTTAATGTTGGCCGGGGGAAATTACATGTTATTTTAGGATCATCGGGAAGTGGAAAAACGGTTTTTATTAAATCTTTAATTGGTGGTTTAAAGGGATTTAAAGGGGAAATTACCATTTTTGATAAAAAAGCAACAAAAATTAGTATGAAAAAAATGATTGGTTATGTACCAGAATTTGTTACTTTTCCCGAAAATATTAGTTCTTATAATTTTTTAAAGTATTTAGGAAAAACTAATGGTTTACGCGGAAAATATCTTCGCGACCGTATTGAATACTTAATGAAATCATTAGAAATTTGAGAACACCGTGATAAGGATGTTAATTCCTTTTCATCGGGAATGAAAAAAAGGGTCATGATTATTCAAGGAATTATTCATGATCCAGAAATTTTAATTTTAGATGAACCAGAAGCCGGATTAGATATTAATAATCGAAAAAAAATTATTTCTTATTTAAAACAGTTAACATTATGTGGTAAAACAGTCTTTTTTTCTTCCCATTTGTTAGATGAAATTAAAAACTATATTGATGAATTTACGATGGTAATGAGTGGAACACAAATTTATACGGGGCAATTAGCTGCTTTTAATATTAAAAATAGTTACTATCTTGTTACAAATAATTCCCAAGAAATGATCCGGTTTTTTAATGTCAACCGTGTTCCAAACTGGTATGATCGTGCGAATAATTCTTTAAATTTCGTTTTAAATTCGCCATTACATTTATATTATGTAACGCAGTATGCCTTAAAAAAACATATTAAAATTGTAAAAATTAGTGAAGTTGAATTTTCATTTAATTTCTTATTGCAAAAACTAAATATTACCTTACCGCCTAATATGACTACTAGTCGTAAATTACGGAAAAAGCAATTAAAAAAACAGCACCAAAATTGACCGGGGCAAGGAGGCTTGACCCGGTAGGGTATAGAAAAAGAAATTATTTTGAAAATATATTTACAATTCAGGAAATAATAATCAATTAGTTAAACGTCATTAGTAAATAATAAATAAGAAAAAAGGAGATAAAAAAATGAAATGAGAATTCACATGTTTCAATTGTGGATATATTATTACAGAAGAAGATTTTAGTAAAAATGAAAAAATTTTATCTAATTTAAAATCTATTTTTGACAAGCATAAAGATATTTATATTCAAAATTTAAAAGAAAAATTAATTATTGATTTACAAGAACAGCAAAAAGAAGAATTATCAAGAATTATAGCTGAGAAAGAGAATCAATTTAATAAGATAAAGCAAGAAGAGCTTGATAAACTTAATCAAAGTATTACTAATCAAAGTATTGAATTAAGTAATAATAAAGTTAATTTAGAAAAATTATTGATTGAAAAAGAAAATTCAATTAATTTGGCAAAACAAAAAGAAATTGATAATCTAAAAGAACATATTGCTAAGTTAAGTACTCTTATAGAAAATAATAAACTTGAATTAGATAAAACATTGGCTGAGAAAGAGAATCAATTTAATAAGATAAAGCAAGAAGAGCTTGATAAACTTAATAAAATTATTACTAATCAAAGTATTGAATTAAGTAATAATAAAGTTAATTTAGAAAAATTATTGATTGAAAAAGAAAATTCAATTAATTTGGCAAAACAAAAAGAAATTGATAATCTAAAAGAACATATTGCTAAGTTAAGTACTCTTATAGAAAATAATAAACTTGAATTAGATAAAACATTGGCTGAGAAAGAGAATCAATTTAATAAGATAAAGCAAGAAGAGCTTGATAAACTTAATCAAATTATTACTAATCAAAGTATTGAATTAAGTAATAATAAAGTTAATTTAGACAAATTATTGATTGAAAAAGAAAACCAATTAATGAACAAACAACAAGAAATAATTTTAAATTACGAAAAAGAATTAAAAGTTCTTAATTCTCAAGTTGAGGAATTAAAGATTGCCAATGCTACTAATAAAGTTATCCAGAATAAAACAAAAGGAGAAAACTTTGAGCATGAAGTATATGGTGAATTATTAAAAGTATTTGAAGATGATAAAGTTACTAAAATTACTTCACAAGATAAAAAAGCAGATTATTTACAAGAAATTATAATTGATAATAAAAAAATAGGCAAAATAGTTTATGAAGTAAAAAATGCAGAATGAAGTAATGCATGAGAAAAAAAATTAGTCGAAGATATGGCTAAACAAGGTTCAAAATATGGAATTCTTGTTGCAACATCATTCAATAAAAAATATTCAGGGATTCCATTTAAAAAATCTGATGAAAATCCAAATATTTATCTATGCGATGCAGATAGTTTTATTTTTGTAGGACAAATTATTAGAAGTATGATTAAAATTGAATATAAATTAGATTCTCAAAGACAAATAACAAATTATGATGAAAAATTAAAAGCATTTACTTCTTGAAAAGAAGTCCATTTACCAAAATTAATTAAAATGTTTGAAGATAGTTTTACGAGAATTAAAGAAGCAGAGGCAAGCATTACTAAAAAAGTGGATGAAATTAAAATTGCAAGAGAGAAGATGCATAATAATGCATTACACAATATTAGAGAATTTCTTGAAGAGTTTAATTTTTAAATTAAAGGAGAAAAAATATACTGCACCCAAAAAAGTAAGTAAATAAAAAAATTGTAGAAACCACATACATTTTGTACTTTTGGTATTTACATTTTTAAAAAATTGATTTTATTAATATTTTAAATAAGGAGTTGAAATTATGCAAAAAAAGCAATATTTAATTTTGCGATCGTTAGTTAAAAAGTACGGTAAAGATATTGTTATTAATACTGTCAATAAGATTGCAAATTTCAATTTTTTAATTTATGACTTTAATTTTGTCGAAAACTCTTGATATTTATAAAATATACTTCTTGCGATACCTTGTTATTTATGCTTAAAAAGCAATTAAAATTTTTAAAAATGATTATTTTAAAGTTTAATTTAATTTTTTTAATTTGTAATTTTTTTATTTTTGTTAATATCGCAAGAAGTCTAATATGCCTAATTTTAGGTATATTTTATAAATATCAAGAGTTTTCTACAAAATTAAAGAAATTATTTAAATCTCTGAAAATGAAAATATCAACACAAAGATTTAACACCAAACCAACAAGCAACGGTATTATATTTTAACATCTAAAAAAGTTAAAGAACAATAATAATCTTTCATCAAATTCGTTTTCAAATTGTTATATTGATGATTTTTTCTATTTTATCAAGAGTTTTTGACAAAATTAAAGATTTATGAAAGGAATTATATCATGCCAGTATGATTAACATGAATATTTAGTATTTTGATTTTGTTAGGTATTTTTGCGTGAATTGGTTTATCAATTTATCAAAAAGTTAGACAAATTCAAGGTAAGAAAAAAGAAAAAAAGAACTTGAAAAAAAGGAGGATAGAAAATAATGAATTTATTAACTGAAACAGTTACAAAAATCGGATTTGGTGATGGAATGAATTCCATTTGAACTGGTTTAGATAATGCAATGGGTAAAGTAAAAGATGCTGTATATGGTATTTTACCGCAATTAATAACTTTTTTAGGTGATGCTTGAATTATTTTAATTACATTTGAATTATTTATTATTATTAAGATATTAAACTTTTTCCGTCGTATGGTTAAAGGATTTTAATAGAATATACTTCTTGCGATATTAACAAAAATAAAAAAAATTACAAATAAAAAAAATTAAATTAAACTTTAAAATAAGCATCTTTAAAAATTTTAATTGCTTTTTAAGCATAAATAATAAAGTATCGCAAGAAGTCTAATGTATTATGTAAATTCAAGCAGCAAATTCTGTCTCTTGTTAGTATGATAATAACATCATTTAAAATAAATGCAACTATTTTTTTTAATTTTGTCGAAAACGATTGCGTTGCCAAAGTTGGGGAAAATAAAAAAGAAAGTTTTCAGTATAATTAAGTTTGAAAAAAATTAGAAAGAAAACTATCCTATGAATATTATAATTATAATCCAAGAGTTTTTAAACGAAAATAATAACTCTTTTATTGATTTAATTAATGAAATTAGCCCCAATATCCCTATTACAGCACTATTATCCTATTTAAACAATGAAATTAGTTCTGAAGCTTGAATAATATTTAAAAATATTTTTGAATATATTGATAACTATATTTTTAATAAGGACTGACGCAAAGCACGTTATATTCCAAAAGGATTTTATCAACGAACTTTGGTTTTTCGTAATGGTGAAGTTACTTTTAAACGACGAAAATATATCTTAAAACCAGAATTTCAAGTGGCAAAAAAACCAAAAACGGTCTTTTTACTTGATATTCAATTAGGGATTGAAAGTTATCAGCGACTTGATTATGATTTTTCGTTAGAAATAATCAGCAAATTAGGCATAAATTTTAGTTATCAAGATATTTGTAATATGTATCGGAATTCTAACATAACAAAAAAACAATTTTTAACCTTATTAAACGGTTTGATATTAAACATTTGTTAGAACTAATGCTAGATGAACCAGATACAAAACTAAAACATGATGGGGTTATTTATATTGAAACCGATGAAGCATATCGCAATGCCATTAGTTATCAAATCAAAAAACGATTAAAAATTAAGAAAAGAATCCGTTTAACCGTCTTTCATACTGGTTATAAAGATCCTAAAACAATACGAAAAACAATACATAATGTCAAATTTCTAGTAACAATGACTAATGAAGTTAAAAAAATTAACTCTAAAAAATACTGACAAGGAATTAAAGAATTTATTAACTTAAATTATGAATCACCCGAGACAGCTAAAATTATTGTGCTTGGTGATGTGCACAATATATTTCAACGGTTGAAAAACACATCAATGTTGAATTTATCATTGATCGTTTCCATGTTATTAAAAAAATTAAAGATTGTCTCCGTGGTCCACGATATTATAAACGTTATTTATTTAATAAAATTAGAAAATCAATTCTAAAATTAAACTGAAACAAGGTTACAAAATACCTTGAATGAGCTTATCAGCTTGTTAAAACCGAAGAAGCGAAAGGAAAGTTACAAGAAATATCTAATTATTTAAGAACATACTATGGAGCAATTCAAAAATGAGAATATCAAGAAAATATTGGTTGTCGCATTGAAAGTTATATTGCTCGAATTATTAAAGTAATGTTTCGTTCAAAACCAAAAATATTTAATGAAAAAACGATTTACAAAGTAATGTAGACTGCACCCTGTTTAGTAAGTATTAATAAAAAGGTTTACAAACTTTCATTTATTATATCTTTTTCTTTTTGGTTTGAATATCATTTATTTCATTTTTTAACATCATTAATATATTCATTATGAGATTTATAATTTTTATTATGGATTGTTCCTTTTTTAAGTAATGAATGAAAACTTTCAATAATAATGTTGTCTGCACAATGATAATTTTTACCCATTGAAATTATAATTTTGTTATCTAAACATTTACTATTATAATCTTTAGATGTATATTGATATCCGTGATCTGAATGAATTATTGTTTTATTTAGATCTTTTTTTATTTTTTTAATTTTATTAATTGCAGCATTTAAATTATCAATTACAAGTTTGTTATTATTAAATTTTGATCATTTTACATCAATAATTTCTTTAGTATATCCATCAAGTATTGTTGATTGATAATGTTTTTTACCATTTCAAATTAAATAAGTTACATCAGTAAATAAAATTGAAAATCTTTCTTTAATATCATTAAAATTACGATTTACTAAATCAGGATATTTAATTATATTTTTATTGCTGAATTATACTTGTAAGTGCAAGTAAATAAAATTGCAAAAAATATCATATAAAAATTTTATGATGCTAAGTTTATTTTAGAAAAAATAAAGCAAGGGGTTTTTATATGGGATATAAACATCTTGGCATAGATGAAAGAATTTATATTGAGAATCAATTGAAGTTTAAAATAAAAATTAGTGAAATAGCTAAAAATCTTAATCGAAGTATTAGTACTATTATTCGAGAAGTTAATAGAAATAAAGATAATAATCATTATTTTTCATTAATTGCACAAAATAAAGCAGAAAATAGAAAACAATCACATATTTATTTTCATAAGTTTAAAAATAGAGAATTAGTAAAATATGTACAACAAAAATTATTATTAGGTTGATCACCCGAACAAATTTATGGCAGAATTAAAAATTTTCATAAAGAATGAATTATTAGTTTTAAAACAATTTACAATTGAATTTATTCTGGATTACTTGAAAAAGTTACTAATAAAAATTTAAGAAGAAAAGGTAAGAAACGAAAATATCAAGAAAATCGTGGTAAATTTAATGGTAAATCAATTAAAGAACGAAATGCTAATGTTAATAATCGCGTAACTCTTGGTCATTGAGAAGGTGATACCGTAGTATCATCACGAGGTAAAAGTAAATCATGTTTAATAACTTTAGTTGAAAGAACATCAAGATTTACTTTAGCAATATTAGTTGAAAATAGAACTACTAAAGTTATTAACGAAAATATTAGCCATTATTTATCAATTCTTCCAAATAATCTTGTTAAGACTATAACATTTGATCGTGGTAAAGAATTTGCTAATTGACAACAACTTGAAAAAAATTTAAATGTGAAAATTTATTTTGCTAATGCATATTCACCCTGACAAAGAGGTACTAATGAAAATACTAATGGTTTAATTAGAGAAAAATTTCCTAAAAAATTTAATTTTTCAAATACTACTAAAAATGCAGTTCATAAATTTATATTGTCTTTAAACCAAAGACCAAGAAAAATACTAAATTATCTTTCGCCAATCGAATATTTGGTTATAAAAATAATTTAGTTGCACTTAACTTTACAATTTGGCATTTCTATTTTGTTTTATTAATATTTTTCTACGCATACGCTTTACATATTCAGCTTGAATATTATTTTCTTTCATAATTCGTAATACTTTCTTAGCATTATAAACAATGCCATAATCTTCTTTTAAATATTTGGTAATTCGACGATAACCAAATTGTTTTAAATTTTCTTCATAGACTTTTACAATATTATTTAATGGTTCGCTATCCTTACCAGTACTTGAATAATTTTTATATTTATCTCAATAACTACGCTTTAAATATGTTATATCAAGTAATAAATTTAGTGGATATTTATTAAGGTTTTCTTTGATAAAAAATACAATTTTTCTTTTATTTAATTGTAAAAGTCATGAAGCTTTTTTAGTAATTCATACCTAACTTTGTAATAGTTTAAATCTCTTTTTTCAAATGATTCTTTTGGACCTTTATTGGTGTTTAAAATTCCTTTCTTAAAATTTTCATACCATGAAGCAATAGTTTTTTTATTAATTGCATATTTTTTTGCAATAAAACTTATACTATTATTTTTAACCTCTTGTCCTATCATTTTTCGAAAATCTGCTGTATATTTATTAAATTTTTGTCCTTTTCTTGCCATATAAAAACGCACCTCCTTTAAAAGTTTAGCAAAGACTTTTTTTCTTTACTTACTTTTTTGGGTGCAGTCTAATGTTATTAAAACAATTGACAGCTAATGGGATTAATCCCTTTCAAGAACTAACAGAAATTAAAAATCTTCAAGTAAAAAATGAAGAAATTACTTGAAGATGAATATTTAAAAAGATGAATAATCCAGAAGTTAAACAATATAACTTACCAATATTCACCGCTTCTACATTATCAAATACTAAAACTCTTTTAAAGAAAATAGTTTATAATTATTATTAGAACTTAATGCTGAAAACTTTTCCCCAACATTTTACACGCTACCGTCGAAAACTATCTTTAATTTTGTAGAAAACTCTTGATATTTATAAAATATATCTAAAATTAGGTATATTTTTAATATAAAGAGAGGTAAATAATTGATGGAAAAAATACTTGCAGAATTAATAAATAGTTTAACAGATGGTCAATTTTTAGAATTTTATTAAAAAGTTAAAAAAGAAGCAGAATTAATCAAAAAACAAAAACGCTTAAATGAAATTGATCAAAAATTTAGAGATAAAGGTATTAAATGTCCTAATTGCAAATCTTATCATTGTGTTAAAAATGGCCATAATCCCGAAGGAAAACAAAAATATTTATGCAAAAAATGTCGGGCTAGTTTTGATGCTTTTCGTCATCATTTTACTTATTGAAGTCATTTAAATTATGAACAATGAAATTTATTAATTCAAATTTCATTGCTATGACAATCTAGTAAAGTAATTTCCCGTTTTATTAAAACAACACCCAAAACAGCTTGATATAATCGTCAAAAATTAATGCCATCAAAACAATTAGAAAATACTCAATTAAAATTTAAAAAATTAAATGGCCAAATACAAATCGATGAAACATTTATTAAAGAAATCCATAAAGGTAATTTTAAAGATAAATTTGATAAACGAAAAACTCATCTTGATCCATTTTCCACTAACACTAAATGTTGTATTCAAATGGCGGTTGATACTAATAATAATATTTTTGTTCAATCCACTAATACCAAACGATTACAAAAACAGTGAATTATTGAAAATATGAATAAACAATTAATTAACAAAAATTTCATTATTATTTCTGATATGCAACCATTATATTTATTAGTAGCAAAACAAACAAGTTCTACTTTATATGCCACTAAAACTAGGACAAATCCTGATGCCAGTTATCGAAAATTAAATAAAGTTAGTAAATTACAAGCAAGTCTTAGATAAGCCTTAATTCATTATCATGGTTTAGGTTTTACTAACATTCAAAATTATTTAAATCTCTGAAAATGAAAATACCAACACAAAGGTTTAACACCAAACCAACAAGCAACGGTATTATATTTTAACATCTAAAAAAGTTAAAGAACAATAATAATCTTCCACCAAATTCGTTTTCAAATTGTCATATTGATGATTTTTTTTATTTTATCAATAGTTTTCTACAAAATTAAAGATTTCGGTTGTTTTTTATTTTTTAAAGGGTGTTATACTTATTTATAATAATTAAGGTTAAGAAAGGGCATGGAAAAACGAAAAATGGTTAACGATGAAGAAAACATATTAAAACAAGAAAGAGATAGTAATAACTCTGGAGTTAGCCCTGATAATATAAAAAATAAAACAGCAGAAAATTATCCGAAAGAAAAAACAAATGAACGGAAAACCCGTAGTCGTGAACGGATTTCCCGAACAGAATTTAATTTACGTTTTAAAGCTTACTTTAAATCACTCTTATTCCGTGATTATGGTTATATTATTTTTGCTGCTTTTTTAGGAATGGCGAGTTATGATTATTTTATTGCGGCAACAACAAGTAACGGGATTACCCCAAGTGGAATTGGGGCCATTGCCCGGGGAATTGCCATTGGAATTTGACCAGAACAAAATCAATTACAAATGCAGACAAGTATGTACTGAATATTTTACTTTGTCTTTAATGTTCCCTTATTTATTTTTGGGGTTATTAAAGTAGGGATTCGGTTCTCATTCCGAACAATTGTTTATATTGTTTTGCAAAATGGGTTCCACTTTACTTTTGCTTATATTCCTGTTATTAATCCCCAAGAATTATTTTTTATTGTTAATTATAGTAGTTTAAATGTTTTTACTAATTATGGGGGAATGTATCAAATTTGATTATTTGTGTTTGCCGCGGTAGCGGGAATTTTAAATGGAATTGCTTATGGATTAGTTTATAAAGGGGGATCTTCAACCGCCGGAACTGATTTTGTTTTTGCCTATTATTCAGTTAAGAAAAAAATATCAATTGCGAACTATAACCGCATTGTTAATTATATTATTATTGTTGCAATGTTAGCAATTCACATCACATTATTAAGTCGTAGTGAAATTACAAGTATTTATTTTGGTAAAGATTGAGCGACCCATATTGACCAAATTAAAGAACTTGGCTTTAAAATTGATGAAGGCGGGTTAATTGACGTTGATATTGCGATTCACAAAATTAAATACTTCTTTGGTCCGGCATTATTTGCTTCATATTTATTTGTTGTTGTGCAAGCAATTACGATTGATATTATTTTCCCGAAATTTAAATATCGTAGTTTAATGGTTATTACTTCAAAAGGCGATGCAATCGTTTCAGGGTTACAATATGTTCATTATCCAAATGACATTGTGCGAATTTCAGCACGTGATCATTATGAAGGGAACGATATTAATAATGAAGTTATTATTGTTTCAACTTCCGTTTTAGAATATAAAAAGATTAAAGCGGCAATTGTTGTTTCTGATCCGGACGCTAAAATCTTATCGCATAAACTTGATAAGATTATTGCTAACTATAAAGTTGATAAGTATTAACTGTTATGGGGGATTAAATTAAACCAAGTCAAACTTTTTTGCAATATTAGACTTTAGACTGCACCCAAAAAAAGTAAGTAAATAAAAAAAAGTATTTAATTCAAAAACAAAAATTACAGTAATTAAAGCATTTGATGAAACATTATATTTAAAATATAACAATCAAATATATAATTTATTAGAATACATTCCGGTTCCTATTAAAAATATTGAAAACAAAGTTCCCAAATCTAAAGCACATAAACCAAAACCAAATCATCCTTGAAATAATCAATATACATTACAAACATTATTAATTAAATAATTTTGCGAAATTTTTGCTAGATATTGACACTATTTTTCTTTAAAAGATTGCGTTGCCAAAGTTGGGGAAAATAAAAAAGAAAGTTTTCAGTATAATTAAGTTTGAAAAAAATTAGAAAGAAAACTATCCTATGAATATTATAATTAGAATCCAAGAGTTTTTAAACGAAAATAATAACTCTTTTATTGATTTAATTAATGAAATTAGCCCCAATATCCCTATTACAGCACTATTATCCTATTTAAACAATGAAATTAGTTCTGAAGCTTGAATAATATTTAAAAATATTTTTGAATATATTGATAACTATATTTTTAATAAGGACTGACGCAAAGCACGTTATATTCCAAAAGGATTTTATCAACGAACTTTGGTTTTTCGTAATGGTGAAGTTACTTTTAAACGACGAAAATATATCTTAAAACCAGAATTTCAAGTGGCAAAAAAACCAAAAACGGTCTTTTTACTTGATATTCAATTAGGGATTGAAAGTTATCAGCGACTTGATTATGATTTTTCGTTAGAAATAATCAGCAAATTAGGCATAAATTTTAGTTATCAAGATATTTGTAATATGTATCGGAATGCTAACATAACAAAAAAAACAATTTTTAACCTTATTAAACGGTTTGATATTAAACATTTGTTAGAACTAATGCTAGATGAACCAGATACAAAACTAAAACATGATGGGGTTATTTATATTGAAACCGATGAAGCATATCGCAATGCCATTAGTTATCAAATCAAAAAACGATTAAAAATTAAGAAAAGAATCCGTTTAACCGTCTTTCATACTGGTTATAAAGATCCTAAAACAATACGAAAAACAATGCATAATGTCAAATTTCTAGTAACAATGACTAATGAAGTTAAAAAAATTAACTCTAAAAAATACTGACAAGGAATTAAAGAATTTATTAACTTAAATTATGAATCACCCGAGACAACTAAAATTATTGTGCTTGGTGATGGTGCACAATATATTTCAACGGTTGAAAAACACATCAATGTTGAATTTATTTCCATGTTATTAAAAAAATTAAAGATTGTCTCCGTGGTCCACGATATTATAAACGTTATTTATTTAATAAAATTAGAAAAGCAATTCTAAAATTAAACTGAAACAAGGTTACAAAATACCTTGAATGAGCTTATCAGCTTGTTAAAACCGAAGAAGCGAAAGGAAAGTTACAAGAAATATCTAATTATTTAAGAACATACTATGGAGCAATTCAAAAATGAGAATATCAAGAAAATATTGGTTGTCGCATTGAAAGTTATATTGCTCGAATTATTAAAGTAATGTTTCGTTCAAAACCAAAAATATTTAATGAAAAAACGATTTACAAAGTAATGTTATTAAAACAATTGACAGCTAATGGGATTAATCCCTTTCAAGAACGAACAGAAATTAAAAATTTTCAAGTAAAAAATGAACAAATTACTTGAAGATGAATATTTAAAAAGATGAATAATCCAGAAGTTAAACAATATAACTTACCAATATTCACCGCTTCTACATTATCAAATACTAAAACTCTTTTAAAGAAAATAGTTTATAATTATTATTAGAATAGACTGCACCCTGTTTAGTAAGTATTAATAAAAAGGTTTACAAACTTTCATTTATTATATCTTTTTCTTTTTGGTTTGAATATCATTTATTTCATTTTTTAACATCATTAATATATTCATTATGAGATTTATAATTTTTATTATGGATTGTTCCTTTTTTAAGTAATGAATGAAAACTTTCAATAATAATGTTGTCTGCACAATGATAATTTTTACCCATTGAAATTATAATTTTGTTATCTAAACATTTACTATTATAATCTTTAGATGTATATTGATATCCGTGATCTGAATGAATTATTGTTTTATTTAGCTCTTTTTTTATTGCTGAATTATACTTGTAAGTGCAAGTAAATAAAATTGCAAAAAATCTCATATAAAAATTTTATGATGCTAAGTTTATTTTAGAAAAAATAAAGCAAGGAGTTTTTATATGGGATATAAACATCTTGGCATAGATGAAAGAATTTATATTGAGAATCAATTGAAGTTTAAAATAAAAATTAGTGAAATAGCTAAAAATCTTAATCGAAGTATTAGTACTATTATTCGAGAAGTTAATAGAAATAAAGATAATAATCATTATTTTTCATTAATTGCACAAAATAAAGCAGAAAATAGAAAACAATCACATATTTATTTTCATAAGTTTAAAAATAGAGAATTAGTAAAATATGTACAACAAAAATTATTATTAGGTTGATCACCCGAACAAATTTATGGCAGAATTAAAAATTTTTATAAAGAATGAATTATTAGTTTTAAAACAATTTACAATTGAATTTATTCTGGATTACTTGAAAAAGTTACTAATAAAAATTTAAGAAGAAAAGGTAAGAAACGAAAATATCAAGAAAATCGGGGTAAATTTAATGGTAAATCAATTAAAGAACGAAATGCTAATGTTAATAATCGCGTAACTCTTGGCCATTGAGAAGGTGATACCGTAGTATCATCACGAGGTAAAAGTAAATCATGTTTAATAACTTTAGTTGAAAGAACATCAAGATTTACTTTAGCAATATTAGTTGAAAATAGAACTACTAAAGTTATTAACGAAAATATTAGCCATTATTTATCAATTCTTCCAAATAATCTTGTTAAGACTATAACATTTGATCGTGGTAAAGAATTTGCTAATTGACAACAACTTGAAAAAAATTTAAATGTGAAAATTTATTTTGCTAATGCATATTCACCCTGACAAAGAGGTACTAATGAAAATACTAATGGTTTAATTAGAGAAAAATTTCCTAAAAAATTTAATTTTTCAAATACTACTAAAAATGCAGTTCATAAATTTATATTGTCTTTAAACCAAAGACCAAGAAAAATACTAAATTATCTTTCGCCAATCGAATATTTGGTTAGAAAAATAATTTAGTTGCACTTAACTTTACAATTTGGCATTTTATTAATTGCAGCATTTAAATTATCAATTACAAGTTTGTTATTATTAAATTTTGATCATTTTACATCAATAATTTCTTTAGTATATCCATCAATTATTGTTGATTGATAATGTTTTTTACCATTTCAAATTAAATAAGTTACATCAGTAAATAAAATTGAAAATCTTTCTTTAATATCATTAAATATCCTGATTTAGTAAATCAGGATATTTAATGATATTTTTATTTCTATTTTGTTTTATTAATATTTTTCTACGCATACGCTTTACATATTCAGCTTGAATATTATTTTCTTTCATAATTCGTAATACTTTCTTAGCATTATAAACAATGCCATAATCTTCTTTTAAATATTTGGTAATTCTACGATAACCAAATTGTTTCAAATTTTCTTCATAGACTTTTACAATATTTTTTAATGGTTCACTATCCTTACCATTACTTGAATAATTTTTATATTTATCTCAATAACTACGCT
Organism: Spiroplasma endosymbiont of Polydrusus pterygomalis; assembly: GCF_964030635.1. Taxonomy (GTDB): domain Bacteria; phylum Bacillota_I; class Bacilli_A; order Mycoplasmatales; family Mycoplasmataceae; genus Spiroplasma. The sequence goes on from NZ_OZ034909.1 coordinate 229,558, forward strand.
TTAAATCTGTTATATCAAGTAATAAATTTAGTGGATATTTATTAAGGTTTTCTTTGATAAAAAATACAATTTTTCTTTTATTTAATTGTAAAAGTCATGAAGCTTTTTTAGTAATTCATACCTAACTTTGTAATAGTTTAAATCTCTTTTTCCTCTTTTTTCTTTTGGACCTTTATTGGTGTTTAAAATTCCTTTCTTAAAATTTTCATACCATGAAGCAACAGTTTTTTTATTAATTGCATATTTTTTTGCAATAAAACTTATACTATTATTTTTAACCTCTTGTCCTATCATTTTTCGAAAATCTGCTGTATATTTATTAAATTTTTGTCCTTTTCTTGCCATATAAAAATGCACCTCCTTTAAAAGTTTAGCAAAGACTTTTTTTCTTTACTTACTTTTTTGGGTGCAGTCTAAAGTGCTAATTGCACTTTTTTAATTTGGCTTAATTATAATATTAACTGTATTATTGCTTTCATTAGTAAAATTTAAATTATCAGAATTATTTAAAAAAGTTAAATTAGTATTATGTCCTCAACTGGGATAACCAACAGCCCCCATAAACCTTGGCCATATAACTTTTGTAAATCTAATTTTTAATTTTAAATTATTAGTATAATATGCTTGTAAATATACATTTTGAACATTATTAATGGGTTTTAAATTTGTATCTGATACTTGTATTAAAAATGATATTATTTGGTCTTGATATTTAGTTTTATATTCTGAAAAAGAAACATCCCTTAATTTATCTGCTTTACTTATAACAAATGTTTTAATTTCTGTTGAAATTTCATTTGTTTTAATAATTTTATTTTGAGGAAAAGGCATCGTGTACGATGAACCTCCAAAAAACAACCCTTTTTATTTGTAAACCCATAATTATTAATTAATTCAGAGAAAGGGCAGCATCTTAAATTCTTAAAATAGAAACTTTTTATCACAACTTTAAGTTAACGAAAAAAGTTGTATTACACATTTATTAAATATCTTAGAAATCTTTACAAAGTAGACTGCACCCAAAAAAGTTTAGCAAAGACTTTTTTGGGTGCAGTCTAAAACATTGCATATTTATAAAAATATCATTTTTATTATTTAAAGACAGTAATCTTAATTTGTTTTTTTAAACTTTCCACTACTGCTTGTTCAGCAATTCCTGGACTAAAAGCAGTTGCTGAACCAGCACAAATTCCAGTTAACAAAGCTTTTTGATAATCCTTAGTTGTTAAATAAGTTCCAACAAAACCAGCAACCATTGAATCACCAGCTCCAGATGAATTAATTAATTGGCCCGTTGCCGTATTACCAAGATACACATCTGTTGGAGTAATTAAGATGCTGCCATCTTTACCACTACTAATTAAAACATTTTGGGCCCCTTGTGCTTGTAATTTTTGACCTAAAGCAACAATTTTAGCTTTTTGGGTAAATTTATAATCGGTTCCAAATAATTCATTTAATTCATCTAAATTTGGTTTAACTAAGAATGGTTTTGCCCCTAAAGTTGATAATAATACATTTTTTGTTGCATCAATAACGAATATAATTTGATTTTCATAACAATAAGTACTAATCTTTTGATATAAATCAAATGGACAATTTTGCGGTAACGAACCAGACATAATTAAACAATCATTCTTTGTTACTTCTGTTTTAATAATTGTTAATATTGCAGCAATATCATTGTCACTAATTGCAAAAGCAATTCCGTTTAATTCGGTTTCTTGCTTTATTTCTAAACTCTTAATTTTCATATTAGTTCGTGTTTTACCCGCAACCTCATGAAAACAAGCAACAACATCTTGCTTTGCTAAATAATGTTCAAACACTTCTTTATTATCGTGACCCAAAAAGCCTAAGGCAGTGGTTGGATATCCTAAATGTTGTAGCATCACTGCAACATTAATTCCTTTGCCCCCAATAACCTCATATTCGCTAACAACTTTATTTGTTTCTCCTAACTGAAAATTAGGAACTTCAATTACTTGATCAATTGCGGGATTTAATGTTAATGTATAAATCATCTTTTTTACTCCTTTCGTTCTTATTTTAGTATTATAAAAACCCAACTAGTTGGGTTTTTATGTTTTAAATTAAACTGCTAAAGTAATTTTATTGTTTTTAACATCGTGCATTCTTCAAAAACCAAGAATTAAGACACTAACAAAACTTCCTATAATTAAGGCAATAACTGAAATTAAGACAGCAACCCCAATTGAAGCACCATGATTAGCAATCATAAATCAATTTTTACCATTATCTTGAATTTGTAATAATGGGAAGACAAAGATTCCACCATGTGGTGCTGCTAAGGTTACCCCAAAACCACTCACAATCGCTCCGGTAATAGCACTTCCGGCCATAATTGAAGGAATTGTTCGTTTTGGATCAGCAGCGGCAAATGGAATTGCCCCTTCTGTAATAAAGCAGATTGCTAAGAAATAGTTTGTATTACCTTGTTCAACATCTTTTTTTGTTCAATATTTTTTAAACATTCTAGTACATAAGGCTAAAGCTAATGGTGGCACCATCCCAGCTAACATTGCAACAGCCATAAAGACTGTTCCCCCATTAGTTGCACGAATTCCTGCATAAGCTGTTTGCGTTGCATCAATCGTTAAGGTTCCAAAAACATAGGCGGCTTTATTAATCGGACCACCCATATCGGCTGCCATCATTAACCCAATAATAATTCCAATTAAAGCATTTAAATTATAATCAGCAATGGCTTTTAATCCTTCACTTAAACCTCAGTTTAAATATCCTAATGGAATATTTAATCCAAACATTAAGACTCCGGCTGCTAAGGCTGCTAAAATAGGAATTAAGACAATATCTCGTACTCCTCTTAATGATGGATGGAAACGGGCAAACCCTTTTTGACATCCATAGACAACAAAAGCCACCAGATAACCACCAATCAAGGCACCAAAGAACCCTGAGTTAAAGTTTGAAACTGAGTCTGGGAATAGACGCCCTCATGTGTTTGCTCATCCTGTTTTGGTTGAAGCATCATATAACATTCCCGGCGCATTCGCAATTAACCCCGCTGTCATCCCTGGCAATAATCCTTGGGGGCCAACAATTGAGTAACAAATATAAGCTCCTAAAATTGGGACCATCATTCCAAAGATTACTTTTCCTAATCCTGAAAATCAAGCAGCAACATCACGAGTTACCCCAAAGTTACCACCAGAATTACCAGAATCTAATAAGAATCCAATTCCTAAAATAATTCCCCCAGCAACCACAAATGGCAGCATTCGTGAAACTCCACCAAGAAGGTTTTTGGTAACATCTTTAAAGTTTTTTAAACTTAATTCTCCAACTTCTTCACTGCCACCTTTGCTAGCTTTACCAACTGTTAAGCGTTTTCCGTTTAAAGCGTCTTGGATTACACTTGAGCCATGGTAGATGACATCTTTTGTACTTGTTTCTAAATAAGAAACTCCTTGCAAACGACTCATTCCCATAATTTTTTTATCAATTCCAATAATAATTGCTTTCGCATTGGCGATATCCTTGGCTGTTAACACATTTTCATTGCCACTCCGCCCTTGGGTTTCAACTTTAATTGTTAAGCCCATTGCTTTAGCGGCTTCTTCCATTTTTTCCTTAGCCATATAAGTATGGGCAATTCCGGTTGGACAAGCTGTAATCCCAATAATATCATAATGACCATCAGTCTTAACTATCTCATGCTCATTAATTGGTTCGTCAAAAGCTGTAATAATATCAGCAAAATTTTTTGCTGCTCGAATTTGGTTCACAACTTTACTTTTCCCTAAAAAACCAGCTAATTTTGCCAAGGCATGTAAATGTTGTTCGCCTTCTTCGGCTGGAGTTGTAATCATAAAAATGACATCAACTGGTTTATTATCTAAACTTTGTCAATCAATGGCTTTTTCTAATGTCATAATCGCAATTGCTGGTTTTGTAACACTGCTACTTGAACAATGGGGAATTGCTAAACCATTACCAACTCCCGTTGGGCCTTCTGTTTCTCGTTTTTCTAAAGCCTTAATTAATGCCGCTTGGTCAATAACTGTTTCATTATTAACTAATGCTGCTGCTAATGTGGCAAAGACTTCAATTTTATCTGTCGCAGAAGTTTTTAAAACGGTTGTCGTTTCAGTAAAATAATCAATTATTTTCATAATTTTTATCTCTCTATCCTTTCTTTGAACTTGTAATGATTTCAACTTCCGAACAGGAAGTGAATTTTAATAATGATTTGATGTTAAATTTTGATTCATCCGTAAGAATATAACTCTTGGTTGTTCGTTTAATAACTTCCGCTTTAATCATTTTCTTCTCATCCGATTAAAGCCCCTGTTTGGTGCTTATACTTACCACCTAAGACAATAAAAGGAATATAGAGACATCATTAAATCCCGCTAAGGTTACTAATTCAACATGGAAGATTGATTTAGTAATAATTACTAAATCATCTACTGACTGTAACAATTTAATTAGGGCTAAGGTTGACAACCCAGCGTCTAAGTAAAGACACATTTTGTTTTTAATTTTTGCAACTTCTTAACGAACAATTAAATACTTTTCTTCAACATGCAGTTGAATCTTTTCATTTAATTGTTCCTCTAGCCGAAATTAACGGCCCTTTTGCAATTTAACCCCACCATGAACGCGTTTTAATAAACCTTGTTGTTCCATTTCCTTTAAATCACGGCGTAATGTTGTTGGAGAGACTTACAATTGGGCAATTAAATCATTAACTAACACTAAATGTTGATCATCTAAGCAAGCTAAAATTTTTTCTTATCGTATCTTTTAACATCTTCTCACTATTTATAATTATACGCTTTTTTTAACCAAAAATAAATTTAATTTTGAATAATTTTGCTTTAATTTTGTAGAAAATATGCTGTATATTTATTAAATTTTTGTCCTTTTCTTGCCATATAAAAATGCACCTCCTTTAAAAGTTTAGCAAAGACTTTTTTTCTTTACTTACTTTTTTGGGTGCAGTCTACTGTTGCTTCATGGTATGAAAATTTTAAAAAAGGGATTTTAAACACCAATAAAGGTCCAAAAGAATCATTTGAAAAAAGAGATTTAAACTATTACAAAGTTAGGTATGAATTACTAAAAAAGCTTCATGATTTTTACAATTGCTGAATTATACTTGTAAGTGCAAGTAAATAAAATTGCAAAAAATCTCATATAAAAATTTTATGATGCTAAGTTTATTTTATAAAAAATAAAGCAAGGAGTTTTTATATGGGATATAAACATCTTGGCATAGATGAAAGAATTTATATTGATAATCAATTGAAGTTTAAAAAATGCCAAATTGTAAAGTTAAGTGCAACTAAATTATCTTTCGCCAATCGAATATTTGGTTAGAAAAATAATTTAGTTGCACTTAACTTTACAATTTGGCATATATTAATGATGTTAAAAAATGAAATAAATGATATTCAAACCAAAAAGAAAAAGATATAATAAATGAAAGTTTGTAAACATTTTTATTAATACTTACTAAACAGGGTGCAGTCTACTTAAATAAAATAGCATTGAAAATAAATTCAATGTCAATAAAATCATTAAATTATAAAAATTCATTGAATTTAATACAAAATATTCAATAAAATGTCCCAAATATATTTACAATTCAGGAAATATTAAACCTACTCTTCTTTATCAGTTTTATGATCTAAACTTGGTTCTAAATCCGTTTCTAATTTATTTTCCATTGCCAGCTTTTGGTCAACCTCTAATGTATGCTGACTACGTTGTCAATCCTTATAAATAAAAAAACCAAAAGCAACGGCTAATAAAGTTGATAAAACCAATAAAACAACAATAGCAATTGTGACTAACATTATTTTACCCCTCCTTTTTCGCGTTTTATTCCATAATAATTATTTAGACTTGCCACTAAGACTGGCACAAAAATTCCTAAAACAAACGCTAAGACTGAAATATATCACACATTTTTAGTACAACTAATAATAAAATCATAAATTGAAAAGCCAATAATAACCCCTAAAATCAAGGGAATTAAATAATGCATCATTAATTGATATAATTTTCGTAATTTAATTCATGACACTTGATTATTGTAATTTATTATAATATTAATTTTTCTGGCATATCAAACAAAGAAAATAATTTGGGCTAACGATACTAAAATTAAATCTAACCCCGCTGCTAACAATTGGAATGAATTAATTACTTGATAAGTACTTTCAAAAACTAATGCTAAACCAACCAAAATAATTGTTGAACAAATTCCACAAATTACTTTTTGATTACTAATTTCATATTGGGTTTCAATCGCATCAACAACAACTTCGACATTTCCGACTGTTGTACTTAATCCAGCAATAAATAAAGCGAGAAAGAATAAAACCCCTAAGAAATTTCCAATTCCGACGGCAGTATTCTGATTAATAATGTGGAATGTTTCGGGTAAAACATTAAAAACAAAAACCATTAAATCATTCCCGAACTTTGCGGCAATTTGTTGTTGAAATAATAAAATATTACTTTTATCCGTAACTAAATTATTAACGATTGCTCCTGATGCGCCAAAAATAAAAATTAAATTAGTAATCGATAAAAATAAAATTCCAATTACCAATAAATACGCTTTTGAAGCATTATCTTGATTATGCGGTCCAACACCAGAAAACCGCATCATCATTCCCATCCCTAATGATGTTGTAAAAAAGGATAGGGAAAAAACACTTGATCAGGTTTCACTTTGTTGTAATTTTTTTAAATTTTCGGGTAAAAATAATGTTGCTAATCCTTGGTGGCTACCGGAAACAGTTAAAATATAAATTGCTAAAATTAAAATAATTAAAAATAATAAGGGCATAAAAAATTTATTAACTTTTTCAATTCCTTTAATTCCAAATAATAAAATAACTCCAACTAACAAGACCACAAATAGAAAAGCTAAGAAGACAAGTCATTGAAAACCACCATTATTTATGACGCCAAAACCGCCCTGTTCTAAAATATGATTATTAAAAATATTCCCATCAACATTACTAATTAAGGTCGGACTAAACTCAATCCCAATTGAAATAATCGTATAACCAACTAGTACTGAATAATAAATCGGAATAATAATCATTAATGTCGCTTGAAATCACCCCATAAACCGGCTAAAGTGCACACTTTCCTTATCAAAAATATTAATAACACTTTTCCGACGGAGATTCCCCAAATTAAATTCAAAAATTAATAAGGGCACCCCAACAATTAACATCGCCAAAATATAAATTAAGAAAAAATAAAATCCCCCATTTTTATTAATATAACCAGGTAACCCTCAAATTACCCCTAAGCCAATTGCGGCTCCTAATGATGAAACAATAAATCCAAATTTTGTCATTTGCTTCTTAATACTCATTTTTCTCCTCCTTTGCTTTTAAATAAAAATGCAACAATCTTGCATTTTTATTAATCTTTTTTGTTTTGTGGTGGCATCTTGCGACGTGCCCCCCAAATAACAGCAATAATAATACTTGTACAAACAACCCCAAAAATAACAATTAAAATTATTTTAATAAGATTAACTTTTTGATTATAACTAGAAACATCATCGTAACCAAAAATATTCCCTGAATATTGACCTCTAACCCCAATATTATCTAAAATGTCTTTAAAATAATCTTGTGCATTATTACGGGCTTCTTTAATCATTCCATAATAAGCATCAACAGCATGTCCCATCTCATGATTTAAAATATAAAATTGATTCGGTGCACTTCATCATCCACTATTATATTGCGAACTAACTCTTCCGCGCATAGTATTATCAATTCCTTCAGTAGAAATAACAATATTTGCTTTTCTTGTTGTAACAATTTGATTGCTTGTTCCTATCGCATTTTCAAAAGAATAACTTGTATAAGCTGCTGTCCGTTCTGATTGATTTTCCAATCGGGCATATGGTGAAAAAATAAAACCAGTTAAGAAATATTTAAAATTATTATCCGTTACAGCATAGGTTATATTAAATAAATCCAAAATTTGATTTTCAAAATTCCTAACCTCATCATCACTTCAACGATAATAATCTTGAACTGCTTGAACACTATCTTTTAAGAAAATGGTGCTACCTTTTCGGTGATAATAATTATTCTCATACCTTGTTAAATTTTTTAAAGTCTGATCTAATTTATCAAATGATGCATAATTCTTTTGTTTTGCCGCACTCATAAAGTCTTCATATTTTCTACGGGATGACCTTTGGGCTTTCGTATAGGAATCATTCATCATTTTTGCTAATTCATCAGATAAATCCCATCATCCATTGGCAATAATATTTTGGTATATTACACTACTTAAAATAGGAAAATGACTATTTTTAATGTCCTTATTTTTATTTGATTGTCACATAATTAATGCCGTTTTAAGAGCATTAAAAGTATAACTCTCTTCTTCTCCAATTGTTTGTTGTAACCCAAAACGAGAACCAAAAAGATTAGAACTATATTTTAAATTAACAGCATCAGATGATTTTTTTGCTAAATTAGTATCGTAAATAATTTTTGATGACGCAAGATACTGGTCAATGAAATCAAGGCTCTTTTGAAGCGTACTTATTTGTGAACCAAAATTATTTTTTTGTAAGGGCGCATAAATATCAATAAAAAACTCATTCAAAATTTCTCAACTCTTATTTTTCATCGCATCTGGTGTTGTTGTTCACTTCGCATATGCTTCCGCAAAAAATTCTTTTCAACTTTCCATTCCATAACCACTAATGTTAACAATTGAACCGATTAACGACATTTCAAACAGTTCCTTTCGATTTATTGTAACATTACATGTTTTACCTCAACCATTATAAATGGTATCTTTATTTTGAATAATATTTTGTTCGATTTCTCTTATTGTACTGTTACTACTAATATTTGATGATTTATAAATAAATTCAAGCAATATTCGTCCAGAATAAATAAAATCATCTTGACTAGTTGATGTAATATTTGTTAATCCAATGTATCCATTTGAATCAACAAAATTAGTAGTTGGTATAAATGCCAAATTAACAGTTCCAAACACTCATAAACTACTCGCTATTGCATGAAACTTTCCCATAATTTTTTCTCCTTTTATATTTTAAAAATTTATTACTGCTACACACTAGTTTAATTTAAAATAAGTCTTATTTTAAAAAAAAGGACTTTTAAAAAAAGTAGACTGCACCCTGTTTAGTAAGTATTAATAAAAATGTTTACAAACTTTCATTTATTATATCTTTTTCTTTTCGGTTTGAATATCATTTATTTCATTTTTTAACATCATTAATATATTAGCTGAATTATACTTGTAAGTGCAAGTATAATTCAGCTAATTTTTTCGTGTTCTTGCCAATCAGAATTTTTTGTCATTCCATAAATATCTAATCCCTCAACACTTTCATATCCCTCTTGATTTCTAACTTCATTTGGTGATAAAACACTATGCTCTAACATTTTTGCGTAATATGCTGTTTTATCTTGTAAATTTCCCAATAGTACTCGTTTTGCTGAAAATTTTAAAACTAAATTCTTGTTCTCATTGTGTTAATAATGGTTGAATAACAGAACTAACATAACCTTGATATTGCTCTGGACTATATTTTCCATTAACAATTTCAGAAGCAACATTATAAAAGTTATAAATATTATTTCGATATTGTTCCATTTGTTCTTTATTTAAGTTAGAAATATTACAATCTACTTCTTGAAAATCTAGACCATTATCTAAAATGGCAAAACCGCGATATTTATTTTGTAAATTATTATCTACAAATTCTTTTAATTTTTCTTGTAATTGTTCTGGAGCAACTATATTATTAACTTTTAATATACCTTTTAAATTACCTGATTGTTTTAAATTATTAATTGAGGAATTAATCATCTCTTCTAGTAATTTTGTTGAATATTCTAATGATTTATTTGGAATTTCTCCGAATAATCCTTTATTATAAAATTTTCGTAAATGTATTAAATCATCATATGGTAATACTAAATTTGTGTTATTTAAATAAAACTTTATAAAATATTGATTATTTTTATCGAATAAAATTTCTAAAAAATCATACTCAATAGGAATTAAAGAATTAATTTTGTCATTTTCTCATTGAATATAAATAAAAGTATTTCCTTGTAAAAACAAATTAGTTGTTATTTTATAATAAAAATCATAAGTACTCATCCCTAAATTTGGTCTAACATTTAATAAATATTTTAAATTATATTTATTTGTGGTTTTAATATTTTCTTTTTCGACACACTGTGGTATTTCTTTTAACTGGGCAATATCACTTGCTATTCGATTAATTGTGCTTTTAACAACATCAATTTCATAATTATTAGTAAAATTTGATAAAAAAGTTTTAAAGTCATGATTAATATACATAAAATTTTGTTTTTTGGATAAATTATTATTTATTTTTTTTTGTTTTTTCTTAAATCACAGAGCAATTTTATTACCCTCCCTTACTTAAATCAATAATTTAAGTCGTCACGATGATACCATCATTATTTAAAAAAGTACAAGTCTTTATAAAAAATGTACTTTAAAATTAGTTAATCATTAAAATTTTTTCCTATGTCTGTTTGATAAATTTTAAAATGTTGTTCATTATTTATATACATTTTATAAGCAAATAATAATGCCATAAAACCATCAATCCTTTTACGTGAACTTTTTTTAATTGGCATAACATTTTCTTTGCTATCTGTTATAAGTTTTGTGTTATCTAAATTTCATTTAAAAATAGGGTGATTATTATAAATAATTTTATCATCATAAAATAATGGAGCAATCGATTTTACTAATGGTGATATTGTATATATACCATTTGTGACAACTTCTGTTCTATTATAAAAACCGTTTTGTTCCAATTTTTCTTTTATATAATCTGCATAATATCTATTATATCCAATTTTTACACAAATTAAATTATATTTTTTAACAGTCTCAATAATATAATCAATTATTTCATCTCTATTTACAGCGGATCCAAGTGTAAAAGTTATGTATCCTTGTTTTTCTCAAACAGAATATAAAACTTTGTCTTCTTTTTCATTTTTATATGCTCTTTCTCGGGGAATAAAAAAATGTGGAAAAATAAAAAACTCACCAGTTTTTTCGGGTATTAAAATTACAACAGCAGTTAAGTCCATTGTTTGTGATAAATCAATACCAATAGTACAATATTTATTTTTAAAATAATCTTCTAAATTAACATTTTTATTATTTTTTTCTTGTAAAGAGCCAAAATTAAATAATGAAGTTTCTTGCAGTGAAGCAATATTACAATGGCGAGTTAAAAAACTTGGTTGTTGTAATGGTTGGTTAATTGCTGTTTCTCATTCTTCTTTTAACTTTTCAATATTTTTATAAATACCAAGATTTGGATTTGCTTTATATAGATTTTTAAATTTTTTTCATTCATTAAAATTATCTAATTCATATATTCAAGGTAAAAAATTATCGTTTTGATAAATATTATTTAATACTTTTTAAGCATATTCATATCTCTCATCATAAATACTTTCACGAGTACTTCCACTTGTTGTAATTAAAAGCATTAATGTATTTTTTCTTTTTGATGTTGCTGATTTAATAACATCATATAAGTCTCTTTTTTTCATAGCCGCCAATTCATCTAAAATTACTACATATGGATTTAAACCATCTAATGTTTTATCTTCTGATGCTAATGGTTGAAAATGTGATCAATCTCTTAAAAATTCTATTTTATCTCTTGTTATTTTTAATTTACTATTTAATCATTCTTCTTGTCTAATCATACTTTTAACTTCATCAAAAATTATTTTTGCTTGCTCTTTTTTCGTTGCAACTGTATATATACTTGCTCTTTTTTCGTTATCCAATAACAAACATTTTAAAGCAATAGCAGATGCTAAGGTTGATTTACCATTCCCTCTACCAACAACTAATAATGCTTCTTTAAATCTACGAATATTGTTTTCTTTTTCATAAAAACCAAATAATGCTTCTATAAATGCTTTTTGTCATAATTCTAATTTAAAATTTTGCCCCGCATATTCACCAGTTGAAAGATGACAAAACCTTTCTATAAAAATTATTGCACCACTTGCTTGTTTTTTATTAAAATAAAACCTTTTACTATTTTTTAATTCATTAACTAAATTAGATAATATCTTTTTAATTTTCAAACAAACAATGTTTTTATTTTTTTAATTCACTCGTTATATAATTCTAAATTAGTTTTACTATTCATAGTTTTTTCCATTATAAATTACTTTTCTTCTATTTGTAGAATCTCATCTAATAGATTATTGTTTGTTTGGAATATAGGAGATACTTCATTTTTTTGATCGCTTTCTTTAGACTGCACCCAAAAAAGTAAGTAAAGAAAAAAAGTCTTTGCTAAACTTTTAAAGGAGGTGCATTTTTATATGGCAAGAAAAGGACAAAAATTTAATAAATATACAGCAGATTTTCGAAAAAGGATAGGACAAGAGATTAAAAATAATAGTATAAGTTTTATTGCAAAAAAATATGCAATTAATAAAAAAACTGTTGCTTCATGGTATGAAAATTTTAAGAAAGGGATTTTAAACACCAATAAAGGTCCAAAAGAATCATTTGAAAAAAGAGATTTAAACTATTACAAAGTTAGGTATGAATTATTAAAAAAGCTTCATGACTTTTACAATTAAATAAAAGAAAAATTGTATTTTAGACTGCACCCCGTTTAATAAGTATTAATAAAAAGGTTTACAAACTTTCATTTATTATATCTTTTTCTTTTTGGTTTGAATATCATTTATTTCATTTTTTAACATCATTAATATATTCATTATGAGATTTATAATTTTTATTATGGATTGTTCCTTTTTTAAGTAATGAATGAAAACTTTCAATAATAATGTTGTCTGCACAATGATAATTTTTACCCATTGAAATTATAATTTTGTTATCTAAACATTTACTATTATAATCTTTAGATGTATATTGATATCCGTGATCTGAATGAATTATTGTTTTATTTAGATCTTTTTTTATTTTTTTAATTTTATTAATTGCAGCATTTAAATTATCAATTACAAGTTTGTTATTATTAAATTTTGATCATTTTACATCAATAATTTCTTTAGTATATCCATCAATTATTGTTGATTGATAATGTTTTTTACCATTTCAAATTAAATAAGTTACATCAGTAAATAAAATTGAAAATCTTTCTTTAATATCATTAAAATTACGATTTACTAAATCAGGATATTTAATGATATTTTTATTTCTATTTTGTTTTATTAATATTTTTCTACGCATACGCTTTACATATTCAGCTTGAATATTATTTTCTTTCATAATTCGTAATACTTTCTTAGCATTATAAACAATGCCATAATCTTATTTTAAATATTTGGTAATTCTACGATAACCAAATTGTTTTAAATTTTCTTCATAGACTTTTACAATATTTTTTAATGATTCGCTATCCTTACCATTACTTGAATAATTTTTATATTTATCTCAATAACTACGCTTTAAATTTGTTACATCAAGTAATAAATTTAGTGGATATTTATTAAGGTTTTCTTTGATAAAAAATACAATTTTTCTTTTATTTAATTGTAAAAGTCATGAAGCTTTTTTAGTAATTCATACCTAACTTTGTAATAGTTTAAATCTCTTTTTTCAAATGATTCTTTTGGACCTTTATTGGTGTTTAAAATCCCTTTCTTAAAATTTTCATACCATGAAGCAACGGTTTTTTTATTAATTGCATATTTTTTTGCAATAAAACTTATACTATTATTTTTAACCTTTTGTCCTATCATTTTTCGAAAATCTGCTGTATATTTATTAAATTTTTGTCCTTTTCTTGCCATATAAAAATGCACCTCCTTTAAAAGTTTAGCAAAGACTTTTTTTCTTTACTTACTTTTTTGGGTGCAGTCTATCATATTAGTTTAGCAACTATTTCAAAATGAGTAAATCAATTTCAACAAAATAAAGAAATTCTAAAAGAACGAAAAAAGCGAAAAGATTTTGAATTAAATAAGTTTAAAAAACCCTTAGAACGTGAAAACTATTTATTAAAAAAAATGAAAGAATAAAAGCTGAGAATGAGGTTTTAAAAAAACTTGAAGCTCTTCCAAAGATAAAAACAAAAACAAACATTAGAAAACAAATTACTTTTATTAAATCAGAATTGCAAGTTTCAAAAATTACTTTATCATGATATTTAAAAGAATTAAGAATTTCATATGTTACTTGAAATAAATATTCAAAAAATTGTGATGAATATCAACCAAATATTGATTATTCAATATATGAAATAATTAAAGCAATTCATAGAGAAAATAGTATTAAAGGACACAGACAAATTAAGTTATCTTTGGAAGAGCAAAAAATTAATGTGTCGAATTCAACAGTTTATCGTTATATGAAATTAGCTAATAGAATTTCTAGTGTAAGAATTAAAACAAGAAAAAAAATTAATCATTTCTTAAAAATGACAAATGAACATATTCGACATAAATATCTATTAAAACGTAATTTTAAAGCTGAAAAAACTAATCAAAAGTGATCAATTGATATTACGTATGTTAAAACAATCACAGAATGAGTATATTTATTTGCAATCAAGGATTTATTTAGTAATTTAATAGTGAATTATTCTTTAACAACAACCCCGACAGTAAATTGAGTAAATAATTGTATCAAAGAAGCAATTATTAAAAGAAAAATAATCAAAGGTGAATTAACTATTAATTCTGATCAAGGTATTCATTTCACTTCAAAAGCTTATGAAAAATTATTAAAAAAACACGGTATAAATATAAGTATGTCAAGAAGAGGCAATTATTTAGATAATTCACCGATTGAAAATTGATTTTCAATTCTTAAAACCGAGAACTCAGAATTATCACACTGTAAAAATATTTTAGAAGTAAAAAATATTGTAGATAATTATATAATTCATTATAATGAAAAAAGAAAAATTTTAAATTTAAAAATGCCACCACTTCAATATGAAATGAAAGCATTTTTTAATTAAAATTCTCAGTTATCTGAAACTGTGCAGCAAAAAGAACATAATTTTTATTTTAATAAAAATAATTACCAATTTTTAATAAATCAAAATGTTTCTCAACAAGCAAGAGTGTTTATTTAAAAAATCAAAATAATTCAATAAATATTTATTAGACTTCTTGCGATACTAACAAAAATAAAAAAATTACAAATGCTGAATTATACTTGTAAGTGCAAGTAAATAAAATTGCAAAAAATCTCATATAAAAATTTTATGATGCTAAGTTTATTTTAGAAAAAATAAAGCAAGGAGTTTTTATATGGGATATAAACATCTTGGCATAGATGAAAGAATTTATATTGAGAATCAATTGAAGTTTAAAATAAAAATTAGTGAAATAGCTAAAAATATTAATCGAAGTATTAGTACTATTATTCGAGAAGTTAATAGAAATAAAGATAATAATCATTATTTTTCATTAATTGCACAAAATAAAGCAGAAAATAGAAAACAATCACATATTTATTTTCATAAGTTTAAAAATAGAGAATTAGTAAAATATGTACAACAAAAATTATTATTAGGTTGATCACCCGAACAAATTTATGGCAAAATTAAAAATTTTCATAAAGAATGAATTATTAGTTTTAAAACAATTTACAATTGAATTTATTCTGGATTACTTGAAAAAGTTACTAATAAAAATTTAAGAAGAAAAGGTAAGAAACGAAAATATCAAGAAAATCGGGGTAAATTTAATGGTAAATCAATTAAAGAACGAAATGCTAATGTTAATAATCGCGTAACTCTTGGTCATTGAGAAGGTGATACCGTAGTATCATCACGAGGTAAAAGTAAATCATGTTTAATAACTTTAGTTGAAAGAACATCAAGATTTACTTTAGCAATATTAGTTGAAAATAGAACTACTAAAGTTATTAACGAAAATATTAGCCATTATTTATCAATTCTTCCAAATAATCTTGTTAAGACTATAACATTTGATCGTGGTAAAGAATTTGCTAATTGACAACAACTTGAAAAAAATTTAAATGTGAAAATTTATTTTGCTAATGCATATTCACCCTGACAAAGAGGTACTAATGAAAATACTAATGGTTTAATTAGAGAAAAATTTCCTAAAAAATTTAATTTTTCAAATACTACTAAAAATGCAGTTCATAAATTTATATTGTCTTTAAACCAAAGACCAAGAAAAATACTAAATTATCTTTCGCCAATCGAATATTTGGTTAGAAAAATAATTTAGTTGCACTTAACTTTACAATTTGGCAAATAAAAAAAACAATCCTTTAATAAGAGTTGTTTTTTCCTACTTCATCCTTTATTCTACATGCAATAAAAAAACATCTTGCGGTTGCAAAATGTTTGGGATTATCCTTTAAATAGTTCAAATAATGTTTTAATCATTATTCCGGTTCCACGACCATTATTAGTATCTGCTGTTCCAGCAATGTCTAAATGAATATATGGTTTTTCTTCCACAAATTCGCATAGGAAGGCAGCAGCAGTTGAGCTACCAGCAAAACGTGAACTTTCAGCATTTGTTAAATCGGCAATTGGTGTTTTTCGCATTACGGCAGTGTGCTCTTCTAAAATTGGCATTCTTCAAATTCCTTCATGGGCATTAGTTGCTGCTTGAGCAAATTGATCATATCAAGCATCATTGTTAGCAAAGACTCCAGTTAATAATTTTCCTAAGGCAACTAGAATTGCTCCAGTTAAAGTTGAAGCTTCAATTAATTTATAAACATTTAATTTACGAATAGCATAAGTAATACCATCGGCTAGGACTAATCTTCCTTCAGCATCAGTATTGTCAATTTGAACTGTTTTTCCATTCATTGAAGTAATAACTGATTCTGTTAGGGTTGCTTTACCACCAATACGGTTTTCTGTTAAACAAGCTACTGCGGCAATATTTGTTTTAACTTGGGCTTTTGCTAAAGCTAAGACAGTTGAACAAACAATTCCTGCTCCAGACATATCAAATTTCATTCCAGTTAAGGCTGTTGAAGGTTTTAAATTATATCCACCACTATCAAAAGTAATTCCTTTTCCAATTAACCCAACTTTTTCTTTTTTGCTACTATCACCTAAATATTCTAAAACAACAACGCGTGGTTCTAAGTAACTTCCAGCATTAACAGCTAAAAGTAACCTCATTTTTTCTTTTTCAATTTCTTTTTTATCTAAAATTTTCACTTTTAAATTTGGTATTCCTTTTGCCACTGCTGTAATTTTTTCAGCAAAAACTTCTGGATACATTAAATTTGGAGGAGTATCTTGTAACATACGAGCAAAGTTCACAAACTCCATTTTAATTTGAATTTCTTTAAATACGGTAGGCGCTTTTTCACAGGTGTGAATTAAATTAACTGTGTAATCTGTTTTTTCTTTTTTACCTGTTTTTAAATTATAACTATCATTTAATGCATATAGTGTTCCTTCGGCTAAGGCTTGGAAAAGATGACTATTTGCTTTGGCTCTTTTTTTGAAAGTATCAACATCAATGTTTAAATTATATTTGATTGTTGTCATAAATTTTTTTATAAAATCTTCTGCACTTTTAAAAGTTAATGATTTTTCAAAATAAGCATAAATTGTTTTTTGTTCTGAAATTAAAGTTGTTGTGCCATTTTCTTGAACAACTAAGGGATTAATTTCGTCACCTTTAAAAATTGCTTTTAAAGTTAAATCTTGTTTCTTATCATTTAATAATACCATTGTAAAATTCCTTCTTTCTATATAGATAATGGTTGTATAAATTATTTAAGGGTTTTAATTAATACCTTAGAAATTGTGGAATAATATACCACTTACTTATCTAGATTATATTACTTTTAATTTTATTGTCAATATATTTTTCTATTTTTTGTCCTTATCTTGTGATAATTTCGTAATAGTTATCTATCAAAAATTTCGCAATCATTTTTAATTTTAAATGATTGCGAAATTTTTGATAGATAACTATTACGAAATTATCACAAGATAAGGACAAAAAATAGAAAAATATATTGACAATAAAATTAAAAGTTGTATTATGTAAATTCAAGCAGCAAATTCTGTCTCTTGTTAGTATGATAATAACATCATTTAAAATAAATGCAACTATTTTTTTAAAAAAATTAAAATATTTGTAAATTTAGTCTATTTTAAGCATATTTAAGCACACTGAAAAATAATTTATTAAATTTTTAAAATAAACTTATCTAAAATTATTTAAAAATACTTCTTTAGATGTTCTTCAATTCAAACAAGGCCTTAATTTTTCATTCATAACATTAACTACTCAATCTATTTCTTGTTGAGTAACATTATTAAAATCCGTTCCCTTAATATACCGTTTTCTAAATTCACGGTTCATTCTTTCAATTAATGGTTTTTGTTTTGGTGAACCCGGATCACAAAAATAAATATTAGAACCAGTAATATTTTCTATTTCTTCAAACTTACTAAATTCTTTTCCTCTATCAGTTATTATTCCTTTAATTTTTCCAACCAAACCATTAATTTTAACTAATTCTTCAAGTTTTTCTAAAACCTCATTAGCAGTATGTTCTCCTAATTTAATTGCAAAATAATTTTTACTATTTTGTTCAACTAATACCAAACAACTAGATTGATGGTCTTTTCCAACTACGGTATCCATTTCAAAAAAACCAACATTAGATTTTTTATTTTCAATATCTCATATTGATTTGAATTTATCATCTAATTTTCCGCGATTATCAGGTCTTTTCTTTGTTATATTTCTTCTGCCACCATTTAATAAATTTTTCTTTAACAAACCCAAAAGACCTAAATAAATTCATTTATAAAAAGTTTTAACACAAGCAGGAAATTTAACACCAAACTTTATAAAATATCGATGAATAATTTACGCTGGCGAATCACCAAAAATATTAAATCGTAAATTTAAAAATTCTTGCTGCTCTTCTGTAAATGTAGGTAGTTTTTTAATAGACCTTTTTCGCTTTTGTTTATAATCTTTTTGTGCTTCAACTGGCATATAATCTTCTACCTTTTTAAATCGCTTTATTTCTCTTTTAACAGTATTAATTCCACGATTCATTTGCCGTGCTATTTCTGATAAATTAATTGAATCATTTTTCTTTTTACAAATATCAGAAAATAATAAATCTTTAAATAAATTTCGTTCATCAAATTTTACATGTGTATATTTTTGCATTTTTCTGTCTCCAATTCTTTTTAAAATATTTATAACATTAAATTAAAAATTATTGACAATTATTTTTATAAGTATATAATCTAAGTGATAAACAGTAAGTAAATTCTGTCTCTTAAAGCTGTTTATAAAAAATAAAGTAATTAAGTTTACTGCAATGTTTCTTTTAACTGAGATATATAAATAAAAATTTTTCTAGATTATTATTAATATATAAATTTAGGAGAAACATTGCGGTAATTAAGTTTACTTTTTTTTATTTTGATGTAAAATGTAAATGATAAAAAAAGAACCGCGATGGTTCTTTGTTATATTTTCAGATATAGTTTACTCTTTTATTTAATCATATTTATTAAATAATAGCAATTTTAGTATGGAAAAAGGAGTAAAAATGAAAGAATTTAATCCAAAAACAGCAAGTTTACGAACATTTTATCGTAAAATAGAGCAGTTTTGACGTGATAAATCACCTAATATCCCCTATACTTTAAATGATTTAACCAATAAATTAAATCTTTCTCGCCATTGAAGACAAGAAATTTATCGGAGCGAAAAGATAGTTCCTTTACTTGAAAAACAAGTTGATAAAATAGAAAGTGAACTTATTAAACAAATGGTTAAAACGCCAGAAGGTACTAGGTTATATTGACAGCGTGCATTTAATTATAAATATTCACTACAAGAAAAAGAACTTGAAAAAGAATTAAACTTAAATAATCAACAACCAATAATTGTTAATTTACAAACGGATATTAGAGATATTAAAAAAGAAACTGAAAATAATGCTTAATCATTTTACTTATTTATTAGAAACTCCTTATTGGTTATTACAAAATAGTAATATTGGTAATAAATATCCATTTGTTAAGAAATATGAATTAGTTAATGAAATTAATCAAATTGGAACACGATATAGTGGTAAGACTATATCAAATATTAAAATGTTTGGTGAATTATTAAAAATTAGTTTATTAATTAAAGAACCAATTTGTATAATTGCTAGTATGTATTGGAGTAAAGATTTAAAAGATAGTGTATTTCAAAATATATGAAATATGTTAGATGAAAATAATATACCTTATAGTATTAATTTATCAAATTTTACTTTTACTTTATCAAATGGTAGCAAAATATATTGTAAAGGTTTACATTCACCAAGTCGAAAAGAAAAATTAAAAGCCTTTGCTGATTTGAATAAGTATAAATTAGTAATTGATTGAAGAGAAGAATGTGACCAATTTCAACAAAAAGATTTAAGTGATTTAGAGTTTGCTATTCGTGGTTATCAAAATAAAATAACAATTAATACGTGTAATCCTGAAAGTTTAAAAAGATATATTGTTGGTTATTGTAATGAATTATTATCTTTTAATGAAGAAATAATGCGTAGTAAATATGAACAAATTAAATATATTGAAAAATGAAATATGAAAATTATTATTCATTATTCTAGTTGAAGACTTAATTATAAATTACCACAAGATAAAGTTAATGAACAATTAAGATTAGAACAATTAGATATTGAAAGAGCAAGAGTATGGAGTTGAGGATTGCCCGGTAATACTAGTGGTTCAATTTTTGCAAGATATATTGATATTATGCAAGCAACAGATATTATTCAACCAACGAAATTATTAGGTGGTGTTGATATTGCTAACGCGACCAGTCCTAAGGGACATACTACTGCCGCTAGTTTTTGACTATATAATTCATTTGATAAAAAAGCTTATAAATCTTCTGAGTATACGCATTCAAATGCTACACAGCAATTTAAAACAGAATTAGAACAAGTAAAAGATATTTTAGAGTTTTATAATAATCAATTAAATCAATACTTTAATTTAATACAGCAGGGTATTAGTATAAATGTTGATGATAGTGCATATTCAACATTACAAAGTTTAAATAGAGAAAAATATAATTATACTTTTGGGCAATATATGACATTTAAACCAGCACAAAAACAGAAATTTAAAATAAGACATCGGATTGAAGCATTTACAATGTTAATAAATACAAACCAATTAAAATGATTATGAGAAAAATGTCCTGTCAGTAAAACCCAATATGAATTAATTCAATGAGAAGATAAACCAGATGCCAGAGAAGAACGAATGTTAGACTTATATGATTGATACATTTGATAGTGATTTTTATGCTTTACATTTTGAATTAATACCAATGGTTAAACATAATAATTCAGCAGATTATAAATTATTACAACAAAGGGAGTGAATAACTTAATGAAAAAAGATATTTATGTAATCCATGATGAACGTGTAATAAATGCAAAAAGACCTTATATGTCTGTTTGTGGACAAGTTAAAAAAAGACTTTGTCAAGAATTAAAAAAAGATAATATCGCAATATGTAAATTAAATTTATATAACGAATATATTAAAAAATATCAAAAAGTTAAAGTATGTGTTCAAGTTTTAGCAAATGAGCCAAATTTATTAACAGTAAATATTATTAATTATGCACTTATCTTAAAATTAAAGGAGCAAAATAACCATGAATAATACTTTCCCTAGTTTACCAAACTTAAGTGATATTAATAGTGTTTTAAAATTTTATAATTATGATTGAACAATTAATTTAGCAAATATTATTGCTCGTCATCAAATGCGATTAATAAATGGTAAAGATATTTTATTTAAGTCTCATCGTAAAGATATTTTAGAAAAATTAAATTGATGATATGAAAATTATAAAATAAAAGAAAAGTTAGATAAAAACGAATTAACAGCAAGTTTAATGGGTAAAACTATTTTTGGTTTATTAGAAACTAGTGATGGCAATATTGATTTATGAATTAACCCTTTTAACTTTACATCTCGTGTAAGTAAAATAAATGAAATTGAACAAGGGGCTGATATTTGATTAAATTATCATCAATCAGACAGTGGATTTATTTTAAATTTAATTTGTACCAAAGATAAAATAGTTATTAAAGGTTGACCAAAAAATAACGAGGTAGTTGTTGGACAAAGTAAAACACAAATTAAAGATGATGTTAGACCTTTTTTAGTTCAAGAATTTAAAAATAAATTAGGTATAGTACCTTTTTGAGAAATGATTAATGAACCTAATCCGTTGTTCTTATCAACTTCAACTACATTAAATCCATGACCTACAATGGCAAATTGTTATAAATTACAATTTGATTTAGAAGATAGTTTTAATATTAAATCAAAAGAACGATGAGCTAATCGTACGCACTGATATGGGGTATTAGATGATGGTTTAATGAATGCTTACAATATGGGAAATAAAAAAGCATTACAAGATGTATTTGATGATATTTTCATTCAATCAGGTCAAACGGCAGCAGATGGGACATCATCACAATCTTTACAAGTAGTACAAGGTGCACCAACCTTAGAAACATATACTGAAGATCAAAAATCAATTATTGAACAAGTATATTTAGCATGTCATTTTTCTAGTCCTTTTGGTGATAAATCAGATAATGACCAGAATAAAACACAGTCATTATTAACTAAAACAAAAGACTTAGAAAAACAAGCATATTTACAAGCATATCGTAAGCAATATTATACTAAGATGTTTGATACTGTTTTAAAATATTATGGTTTATGAGATGGTATTGGTGAACGGCCTTATGGTTTTGATTTTATTAGTGCTAGTTTAGTTGACCAAATGCGACAAAATGAATTAATTACTGCTATATTAGATAATGGCACAATGGAACCAATAAGAGCTATAACTGAATATGACAATATTGATGAATTAGAAGCAACAAAATATTTTGAGAAAGTAGAAGAATGACAAGATAAAATGCAAGCCAAAGAAATCGAACATAATAATAAATTACTAGAATATGATGAAACTGGTAATAATCAAAACGCCTTACAAGGTAGAACGGAAATAAAGGAGAATTAAAAAATGAGTAGAATTAACCCAGGAGTTATCGAAGAATTAAGAAGACAAGCCCACGATACTTTAATAGATATCAGAGAAAATATAAAAGATAATAGACATTGAATGGTATTTCCTTTTAATGTTTATAGTTCATATATTCCTGATACTGAAACAGGTTGAAAACCTAATAACGCAAAGCCTAGTGATTATGGTAGTTATTCAAGAATATTTGATAATATGGAAAGTACGATTGCTCAATGACAAGATAGTTTAAAAATAGTTCAAAAACATAAAGGTGAAGAAATTAAGATATTAACAATTGATGATTTTAGTAAACAATCAATTAATTCAACTATATGAGCAAATAATGAAACACCTTTCGCTATAAAATTAAAAGATGAAAATAATAATGTTTATTGAAAATTAATTGATGGTGAAAACATTTATGATATTAATAGAATGTTAGCATACTTAAAGCAATATAAATTAAGTTATTTTATTAATAATGATAATAAAGCTGATAATTTTTATACAAAAGAAGTTAAGGTTGGTAAATATTGAGATGCTTATATGATTGATGATAGAAGTTCAATTCAATTTGGAGAAGCTAAATTTGAACAAGTATTTACTCAGCAATCAACTGAAAGACAATATACTTTATTAATTTTAGATGAAGATGCAAGTAAATTAAATATTAATGATTATTATAATTTTTATACGGTTTTTAATGACCATGGATTAAATATTGGTGGAGGTAATATAAATATTGCTCCCCAAGATAGACAATGATTATATCCATCAAATGTTATTAATTATTATTCACCATATGATGGTAGTTTTTTATGACAAGAAATTACCTTTTCAAGTATTAATGACAAAATTAGTAATAGTGGTTTATCAGTACGACAATTTATTCAAACATCAGCACCTGGGGAAGGTTATTGTTTTCCTAAAATAACTTATAATGAGAAAACAAATACATCAACTATTGAATTAGATGATATGTTATTAAAAGACCCCGGTGTTAGAGCAATGGCCGTTAAATTTTATGGTAATCCGATCTTTTTTGATATGCCTGTAATTGGGAGACCAATTATTAAAGGTCAATTTAATCCAAAAGTAATGAATTCACGAGATTTATTAATGTATAACATGTATCCGTGTCCGCCTGATAAAGTAAATACTTATGCATCACCAGAAGTAAGTTGATATAACATTCAAGGGATTCAACCAACAATGATAACCGGTTATGAAAACTGAAAAAAAGATATGGAAAGTAGATATGATTTTTGAAAGCAAAAAAATAGTGAGGGTATTGTTATAACTGACCAAGAAAGTTCGACAGCAACTAATCCCGCTGTTGGAACAACTATTAATGAAGAAAATAAGGACTCTAAATTTTATTGGTCTAAAAATTGAAAAATAACACCACCAAGTCAAATAAAAGTAAATAGTGGTGACGTTAATAATATTATTAGTACCCAAGCATCATCATATTTTAGAAGAAAAGATGAATTTGGTAATACTGTTGGTAGTGTTCAAATTGAATACAATAAAATGGGTTCATGTAATGTTTGAGATATTTTAAATATGAATAATTTTATTAATCGCCAAATTACTGTCTTACCTTTAAATTATACTCAAAAGTTAGTTTTTAATCCTTTTACGATACCAGGCGGAGTTGGTAAATTCTTAAACTTTATTTCGTTTGGTATTCCTTGAGGCTGAGTTATTAATCAAGATGAAAAAACTTGACCTAATTTTCAATGATTAAATGGATTTATGAGTGCTAATATTTATAGTTTTTATAATGATGCTTTTTGGTCTGAAAACTCAAAAGGTAAATGTTATTTACCTTTTGAAATATTTAGAGAACAAGGCAATGATAAAGTTGGTGCTATTTTTGGAGCAAATGCTACTAGTTTCGGGTTTACTACTTTATTAACTGATAAATTAGTAGGTACTGTTTTAACTAAGGATGGTAAACCAACAAATAATATAGTTTATTCAACATATAATTTAAAACAATTAAACGAAAAAACTAACCGAATTTATTTAATTAATGAACTTACAACAGCAGTAGATGCTCAAACACCAGTTAGTTATAGTGAAGAAGATAATGATTGTGAATTCTTACAAACACCAGATGGGACAAATTGTAGTTATATTATTGATATGTTTTCAATACAAGCATTATATAAAGGTAATTTTGAAATTATCTTTTATGCTGATAACCCATATACCAATAATGAAGAAGATTATTTACGTTTATCAGTATGGAGTTTCAGAGGTAAAACAAAAAGTACCTTAAATAATTATTTACGCGATATGACAACTAATTATAAAACTAGTTTCTTATTACCACATGACTATGAAATACCAACATTTAATTACCCTGAATATGTATTACCACCAGTGCCATATAATTATTCAGAATATACAAAAGATATTTGAGGCGCTAATGTAGTACAACCATTAAAAACTAAAATTACAGCCCCAGCACAATGTAAAAAACCAAAAAATTCTGTAATTCCTGTTAATTTATTTTATGATGAATTTAATAATGCTTATTATGAAATTGAAGTTGATTTAAAACAAATTGACCCAACAATTCAAAGTATTGATAAATTTATTAGTTCATATAAAAAAATTGAAATAAGTAATCTTAATAATTTACAAGTTAGATGTTCGAAACCTGATATAGAGCATTTTATTAATAATAGAGATGTAAGTATTTTAGGTGGTGGTTATAATGAGTTTTGTGCATATAATTATGGAACATTATCTAATATTGCTTTACAAAATGCAGGTATATCACAAACTGATAAAGTTAATTTTGAAAATACAATAACTTTATATACTGATAATATAACTAATAAAATTCAAACACTTGCTACTGCTTATACTGATGGTTTGCCAAGTAAAGAATATGCAAATAAATATAAAACTGAAAAAGTTGGAATCATTGAATATATTAAATTTTTATTACAAATAACAAAATTATCTAATAATGATAATGAAAAAATTACAGAAACATATTTACAAGCATATTATACTAATGATGTAAAATTAAAAATTAGATTTTCAAAAGTAGTATTTGCTAATTTATCGGCAAATTGAACTTATTACTTAGGTAATGATAAAGGTATAATCATAGACTTAAATGCTTTGAGTATATTAAATATGGTAAATATGAGTGATAATCCTGTTAAAATTACATTTAAACCTAGATAAAAATAAAAAAGAGATTTATTTAAAATGTGCAATGTTTCTTTTAACTGAGATATATAAATAAAAATTTTTCTAGATTATTATTAATATATAAAGTTAGGAGAAACATTTTTATATGGCTAAAGGTAAAATAAAAGGGTCTAAAGATCATTCTTTTGAATTTAAAGAAAAAATTGTTAATGAATACTCAATTAACAATAAATCTTATAGTGAAATAGCAAAAGAATATCATATTAGTTTAGCAACTATTTCAAAATGAGTAAATCAATTTCAACAAAATAAAGAAATTCTAAAAGAACGAAAAAAGCGAAAAGATTTTGAATTAAATAAGTTTAAAAACCCCTTAGAACGTGAAAACTATTTATTAAAAAAAGAAAATGAAAGAATAAAAGCTGAGAATGAAGTTTTAAAAAAGCTTGAAGCTCTTCCAAAGATAAAAACAAAAACAAACATTAGAAAACAAATTGCTTTTATTAAATCAGAATTGCAAGTTTCAAAAATTACTTTATCATGATATTTAAAAGAATTAAGAATTTAATATGATACTTGAAATAAATATTCAAAAAATTGTGATGAATATCAACCAAATATTGATTATTCAATATATGAAATAATTAAAGCAATTCATAGAGAAAATAGTATTAAAGGACACAGACAAATTAAATTATCTTTGGAAGAGCAAAAAATTAATGTGTCGAATTCAACAGTTTATCGTTATATGAAATTAGCTAATAGAATTTCTAGTGTAAGAATTAAAACAAGAAAAAAAATTAATCATTTCTTAAAAATGACAAATGAACATATTCGACATAAATATCTATTAAAACGTAATTTTAAAGCTGAAAAAACTAATCAAAAGTGATCAATTGATATTACGTATGTTAAAACAATCACAGAATGAGTATATTTATTTGCAATCAAGGATTTATTTAGTAATTTAATAGTAAATTATTCTTTAACAACAACTCCAACAGTAAATTGAGTAAATAATTGTATCAAAGAAGCAATTATTAAAAGAAAAATAATCAAAGGTGAATTAACTATTAATTCTGATCAAGGTATTCATTTCACTTCAAAAGCTTATGAAAAATTATTAAAAAAACACGGTATAAATATAAGTATGTCAAGAAGAGGCAATTGTTTAGATAATTCACCGATTGAAAATCAATTTTCAATTCTTAAAAACGAGAACTCAGAATTATCACACTGTAAAAATATTTTAGAAGTAAAAAATATTGTAGATAATTATATAATTCATTATAATGAAAAAAGAAAAATTTTAAATTTAAAAATGCCACCACTTCAATATGAAATGAAAGCATTTTTTAATTAAAATTCTCAGTTATCTGAAACTGTGCATATTTATTTAAAATGTTAATTTTATTTATATTTCTTTTCCTATTATTCATTAACTTTTACATTACTATTTTCATCAACAATTAAATTAGGTTCATTGGTATCTAAATTTCAACGATAAACTGATTTAAAGTATGTACCGGCACCATTATATGATTCTCAATCTGCCGGAGCTCAAGAAGAAGAATATCTAACATATAAAGTAAAATAAAATGGATATCCCGTTTCTTCTCTTAATTCCAATGTATATTTATTATATTTATCAAATATTTTCCCTATTTTTAATTCATTATGTTTAAAATTAATAATTCTTCAATTATGATTTTTATTACCACGCCATGTTACATAATATCATTTATTATCAATCTTATTAAATGGTTTTTCTTGTGGTGCTATTCATTCTAAATGGTTTTTAATATTTTCATTATTTGTATCTATTTTATGTTTTTCTTTTTGTTCTTTTAATTTTTCTTCACTATATTGTGGTGTATTACAAGCAATTAAACTTGTTGTACTTGTTCCTATTAATGATATTACACCTATGATACTTAATATTTTTTTCATATTTTTAATTCCTTTGTATTTTTATAAAGTTTGTTAATTTAATTAAAAAAGGAAATAACTTTTATATTATTTCCATAAATATAATAATTTTATTTATTATATTCTATTTATTATTTCATAAGCAACACCACCAGAAATCGCTCCAACAATTGCTCCAATTACTGAACCAACAGCAGAACAAACGGGTGCCCCGGGGCCACATAAAAGACCAATAGTTACCCCTGTTAAAGCACCTGTTCCAGCACCAATAACTTTAGGTCCGTGCATTTTAAAAGCAGCTCTTAAATCATCAGTTAAGTTTGCTCCTTCTTTTTCTGCTTGTATTAAATCGTTTTTGAATTTTAGAAGTTGTTCTTTTTCTCACTCTCTCTTAACTTGTTGATTATAATTATGTTGTTGTTGTTCAATTCTTTGTTTTTCATAATAACTATTTCATTCTTGAATTCTTTGTTGTGCTCTAAAATTTGCTTCTCTAATACCTTTTTGTCATAAACAATTTCTCTCACTTTGAGTAATATTGTCATATTCTCAAGTGCCGTTTTTATTATAACGTACGGTGCGATTAAAATCTATCGGATTATAAAAACACTCTGCCGGACTATATTGTTGTTGTCAATATTGAGGTTGAGTGTCTCTTTTAACTCGATTTAATTTACTATTTTCTTTTTGATATGGACTAGCGGCGATTGTTGTTGGTATAGCAGTCCCACCAATTGTTAATACACTTAATAAACTAAGTAACTTTTTCATACTTGTTTTTCTCCTTTTCTTAATCTTGAAACTTTTTATCAAGATCTATTCCCAGTATATATATATATATATATATATAAGCAAAATTAGTAATTATTTTAAAAACTTTTATCTTGTTAAAAAGCTATTAATACACGTTTTAAGGGGTAAATTAGCAATGAAATATATTAAGTTTATTTATTTTTACATAAAGTGTTGTATTAGTAAAATAATAGTATATAATGAAGGCATAGGTTTAATCTTTTTCCGTAAAAAAGAGTTACGCTGACTTGTTAATCGGACAAGGATAAAAAAAGAGGAGTTTATAAAATGGCACTTATAAAAGAACAATTAATCGAACAAGGTTTAAGTGAAGAAATTGCAGAAAATATCTTAAATCAGTTTAATAATGAAGCAAAGCAAATTAGAGAAAGTGTGCAAAAAAGCGAAGATGTTATATCAAAAGAAGACTTTATTAAATTATCTAATGAATTAGATGAATTAAAAGCCTTTAAAGATGTTCCATCTACTAAAATTGAAGATATTAAAACTAATTTAGATAAAGTTAGTGGTAGTTCTTTATCTGAAAAAATGCAAACTTTAAAAGAATTAAAACCTGATTTGTTTGTGCAAGAACAACCATCAGTTTCACCAGCTAATTTAATTAAAGATATGATTGAAAATTCGGTTGAAAATAAAAATGATGAAATTGAAACTATTAAAGAAAAAGGAGCATATACTCCAGAAGAAATTAAGAAATTAACTGATTATACACTTAAAAACCTTAGATAATAAGGGAGTGAAATATTATGGCAACAATTAATTTGCCGCAAGTACATTTTACATTACAAGGTAATACAACAGGTCAAAAAGCCTATGTTGATATGGTTAACGCTATGCTAAGAGGACCATTAATGAATGAGCATGCAAGTATTATGCAATATGCAACTGCAACTGCTGAACAAGTTGCTTGATTACCTAATGCAGGACAAGCATTATATAATTTAACTCATCGTGTGGTATGACAAGATGATTATGCATTACCAAATGGTGGGGCAACTCAAACTATGGGATTAACAAGAATTCCGGTGCCTATTAATAAAAGATTTAATTTAAAATTAATGAATGAAGCATTTGACTTAGCAATGATAGAACAAAATATTAAAAATGGTATTATTGCTGATGCTATTGCTAGTGTTGTCCAGAATAAATTTGTTAATTTAGAATGTGAATTAATTCAGGGGATTTATGATTATTGTTTAGCAGATGGTCAATATGAAGTAATTCCATTTCGTAGTTATACAGCCGATAGTGCCGATGAAGCAAATAAAGCATTCTTTACATTAAATGAAACTTTGATTGAATTAACTAATCAAATTAGTAATTTATATTTTGGTTTACCAACCGATAAAATGTTTATGGTTTTAGGCCGAAGAGCCTATTTAGGATTAACACCTGCTTATTTAAAAGTAATTGGTTCACAAGCTCAATTAAAAGCAATGGTTAATGGTGAATTATATGAAAATACCGCAATGGGTATTCCGGTATCGAAAAGTTTTCATTTAGAAAAAACATATACAAAAGGACAAGTTAACCGAGATAAAGGTTATAATTTTACTAATATAAATGGTTTACTTATTAATAAACAAGTATGAGCATATCCAATTAATATGGATACTATTCAACAAGTTTTAGATAATGATACTGCTAACCCTAAATGAATTGGTAAAGTGCAATATGCAACACCAACTATTTTATATCCAAAAACATGTAAGATTATTTTAGAAAAACAACCAACACAAGAAGAAATTGATACTGCTAAAAGTAATTTAAATAAAACATTTAGAGTGCCGGTTGATTATGAAATTTCTACACCAATAAATACAACAAAATCTAATGTAATTTTAACACCAGATGTTGCTAAAATAGATATTAGTAAAATAAATAAATTAGATAAACCAATCATTAATTTACCAGATCCCAAAGATGTTAGTGATGGATGATTAAAACCACAATTTAAAGACGTTGTTTTAAAAGCAGTTAAAACTGTAGATAGTTCTTTAACTGAAAATGATTTTGATTATTCTATTAATCCTAAAGGTGAAGACTGACCAATTGATATTACAAATGATAAAATTGTTGAAGTTTTAATTGAAGGTAAAAACAAAGCAACTGGTAAAACAAAGTCAATTGAAGTAGTAATTAAAAATTCTTAATAAACAATGAATTTATTAATATTACGAATTTTAACTTTATTAACAGAAAATTTAGGAAATAAACCTTTAATAAATAAGTTTGTTAATTTAATTAATAGAGTTAATCAAGTTCAAAATAAAGTATTAAAGCCAATTAATTATGTTACTGATAAATATAATAAAATTACAAATAAAATTGAAGATATTTATCAGTGATTAAATCCTTATACTTATTTAAATTTAATTAAAAAAGGTCATAAAAAAGAAATTAAACAAATATTAAGTAAATTAGAAAAAGATAACAATATTAAAAATAGAGAACAATTTAAAAAAGAAAATTATCTAAACACTAATTGACAACCTTTAAATAGTAGTTGGCTTGATAGTGGTATGTTTAATATAACAAATAAATTAACTTTAACAGGCAATTTAACTATTTTAATATATACAAAAACAGCAAAACATCCGAAGTTTTATGGTCCATATGTTTATCCTAGTGTTCCATTTGAAATTTGAAAATTATTAAGTAATGCTGTATCTAATGCTGGAACTTTATTTTGGCGTTATTGATTAAGAAAATGATTACCTAGTCATTTAAGAGATTATATTAAAAAACGATTACCAAAAGAATTAAAAGAAAAATACCCAAAAGGAAATATCAAATTAACATTACCACATATTCAAAAATTACAACAAATTAAAAGGTTTATTAATAATTTAAAGATTGGACACTTTAATTTCAATTTTGCTGGTGAAATTAATAATAAAAAATGGTATCGAGAGCGAAAAAGTGATGTTAAAAATATTAATAATTTATATAAAACACCAGTTAAAAGTATGTTTTATAAAACTAATCAAACTATTAAAAAAATTAAAAAAGCACAAAGAAAAGTTAATAGTTATAAACTATCTAATTTAAGAAATAAATATCATAATCAATTAAGGGGTGTATTATATGGAAAATAATTTAAGTAATTTGTTATTTATAACAGTTGAAGATGTTAAAGAAAGTAAACTTTGACAACCTATTAATGACCGTAAGCAATCTGCTTATAATGATAATTTAATTTATAATGCTATTTTAAAAACTAGTTTATGAATGGATAGATTATCAGGTGGAACAATTTCCGATAAGATTAATAAAAAAGATTTATTTCCCTGAGTAAAAAAAGATAATACTGGAATAATTGAATATGATAAATGATTAAGTTATATTCAATCTGCTTGTTTATTAGCAGTTATGAATTGATATTTACCAAAAGGTGTTAATGATTTAACTGGTAGTGCTTCATTTTCACAAGGTGGAGTTGCTTATTCACAAACCAATGACCCCGAAGCAAATGAAAATATTACTAGAGATGTTAAAAATGCTTTAAAATTAGCTGGTGAAATAATTGATATTATATCTAGTAAAACAGTTACGAGACCATATAATTATCATTTAGGGAATTATGCTCATTCTTGAGAAGAAGAATATAAATATATTACTAAAAAAACATTTTATGAAACTTTATTATTTTATTTAAAAGAACGAGTACAAACCGATAATACTATTAATATTACTCACCCAACAATTATCGATTATAGTAAAATTGATTATAATGAATATATTAAACTTGTTGTTCCGTTTGATAATGATACGATTTATTATGAAAATGGTGTTTGAAAAACAAATATTTCAGATTGAGAAATTGTTGACACTAGTGATTTAGATAATACAAGGTTTGATTATGAAATACAAAATTGAGATAAAGAAAATTATAAATACAATATTTGAATTAAAACAAGTAATCAAAATTATTATTATTTATCAACATACAAAAATTTTAGGGGAAAAATAACTGTTGGATCATTTGAATTAGAAAACGTTTTTTCTCATCGCGTAGAATTAGAAGATGATGGAATTATTGCTATACGTACTGGTGGGACAGATGGAACAATTACTGGTTTACACATTGAAAGAAAAAAAGTAAGTTAGAAAGGGGTTTAATTAATGAAGCAAGATAAAACAACTTGATTAAAGGGTGCATTACCTTGAAATTGATTTAAAAAAGATCCTATTCCAACTTATAATTGAACTCATAAAGATATTAGAGAATGAGAAAGAAAATATAAAATTAGGAGTTGAGTAGTTAGTTTTTATACTTTAATGTTTTTAGCATTAAATTTTTGATTGGAATACGGGATGATTAATAGTATTAAGGATCAAATTAATTGATACAATTATGGTCAATATTGAGGCAATGGTATTGCCATTTTATTAACACCTTTATTTACACATGGAATTCAGGGTATATTTGTTGCTAGTAGTAAACCAAAAGTAGATATGAAAATTGATATTCCACGATTAAAATTATCTAAAATGGGATTATTATTTACAATTTTACCTTTAATTACTTTAATAATTTCTTTAATTATTATTTTAATTGATAAATTAAAATGAAAAAAAGACCATTTAAGACATTGTTTAGATTGTCGGATTAATCCGCGTGTTATTCAACCAAGAATAGCAAAACAATGAAATAATTTAGATGGTATAACAGAAGAAATATTTAAAAATACACAAAACGAAAATATTAAAAAACAAAAACAAGAAGAAAATAACAAAAAATTAAATATAAATAATAATTATGAAACTAATAATTAAATTTTATTAAAATAGACTATATATAGGGGTGGTAGATATTTTGGGTGGTTATATAGCTTAATTTATAAATTATTTTGTTCTGAAAAAATGGATGGCCACTGTTTGAGTAAGGATAAGAAAGGAAACAAAAACATGAATGAAACATTAATGATTGCTTTACTTGTGTTAGCTGGTGCTGGTGGAATGGGTAGTCTTGGTATTC
Source organism: Spiroplasma endosymbiont of Polydrusus pterygomalis (assembly GCF_964030635.1). Classification (GTDB taxonomy): domain Bacteria; phylum Bacillota_I; class Bacilli_A; order Mycoplasmatales; family Mycoplasmataceae; genus Spiroplasma. The sequence goes on from NZ_OZ034909.1 coordinate 263,590, forward strand.
TTGGATTATCTGCTAAAAAAATTAAAAAATATAAAGCAGAACTTAGAGAATTGAGAACGGCTGTTATTGCCCACGAAAAACATTTACGAGGACCTGATTATGCAACAGAATTAGCCCTTAAAACAGGTCAAATTAAAAATGTTAAAAAACAAGTTAAAGTAAACGACAAAAAACAAGCACAAAAAGATGCTATTAGACAACTAACAAATAGTATTTAAAAAAATAACCAATTAAGGTTATTTTTTATTTTTCTTTGTTGTGACTTATATAAAAATTAATAAGATATTCTATTCGTTGTGAATAAGTATCAAAGTTAGATAATTTATTTCAAACTTTTTCTTCATTTTCATTTAAGTAAATATTAACATTTCGAATTTTACAAGAATAATATTTTCCTGTTTTTTGATTATATGATTTTTTCATAATATTAAACCTCATAATTAGCAATAATAATTGCATCTCGTAAATGATTACTTATTTTCTCATTATTATATTTTCAACCTTTACCATATTGATAAATTAAATTACTATCTTTATCAAATTTTCATATACAACTGTCATTATATTTACTTAAATTTTCCATATTTTTAACAATTGATTTAGTATGTTTTGGTGATACTCAATTAATATTGTGTACTTTTTTTGTATTGTATTTAACTGTTCCAATTACTTTTAATAAATCATCCCTATCTTTACTTGCATTATCAGATGTATATAAACAATCTTCAATATTAACAATTGCATCTGGTCTTAATACATCTAAAATAATATCGGGTTGTGTAATTCAATCATAATGTGTATATTCGGATTTATCAATTAATTTATTATCTTTAAAAGTAACGATAGCAGTAGTACCAGTCCCTGATGGGTCAATACCTATTTTTATCAAGTTGCTCATTCTTCATCATTATTATTAACTGTTGGTACTACATTAGAAATATCTTCTTCTTTAACTACATTATTGTTTGTATCCGCTATTTCTATATAAGATGAGGTATATTTATATTGTTTGATAAGGGTTCATCGCTCATCTGCCCCTTATTTTTGGCGACAGTAATATCATTAAAAGGTATATAATCAAAATTACCATCTTCTTTAATTTCTTTTTCATCTAAATCAATGTCAGTAATATCTACACCTAATTCTTGGGCTAATTTACGATATAATTTTGCTTCAACCATTTCTTTTGGTCATTTATTTCAAGGCGAATATTCACTATTTCCACTTGGACTACTATTTTTTAAACGGTCAATATCAGCTTTTCTTAATAAAATTCCTTTTGTTTCACCAGTTAAACGATTAATTCCAAAAGCATAAGCACCAATAATATTTTCATATTGACTGGTATTTGTCATAAAATCTATTTCATGTAATTTTGGTTTTTGTAAATCGGTATCTCATACAAATTTTTCACTTTTATAAATAATTCCTCGTTTTAACATTCAATTTTCTTGTTCCATTCTTTTTTGAAACACACTACTATCAATAATAGTTGTTAATTTATTTTTGAATGGAATAATATTAAAATCTTTTCCGAATATTAAACCTTTATTACTTAAATTAATAATTCCTAAGGCTGTAATTTTTCCATTATCAGCATTACCCACTAAATTCATATAACTTTGATTATTTTTTAATTTTAGTTCTTGTAAAGCAATTAAATTTTCTTGTAAATATTTAGCATTAACATTTAATTCATATGCTTTAATTGCTGTTGCTACTAATTCTTTTATTCCCATTTGATTATTCATAATTATTTCTCTCCTTTATTTATTTTGAATTTAATTCCATTAACACCAATAGTATTAATGTTTTTATTACTATCTCATTGTTTTTTAATTTCGTTTTTAACAATTTGTTCATCAACAATTAAATAATTTTTAATTAAATTAATAAGTTCTAATTTATCAGCATTTTGTAAAAAATCATCATTAACACCCAAAATATCAATATCTTTAATTAATATTTTTTCTTTCCGAAATTTACTAGTAGTTTTTTCTAAATCTTGTTCTATTTTTGCTACATCTTCCATAACACGAACTTGTTCATCTTCAATTTGGTCCATGTCTAACCCCATATCAGGCGTTAAGTTATTAGCATATTCAACCCTATTTTCTTGTTCTTGTTTTTTAGTTTTAATAAACTGTTGTTGTTTTAAATATTGAACTTGTATTAGGCTATTTTTAATTTCAATTTTATTATTTTGAAGTACTTTTTCTAAATTAATAATATTAACTCTAATTCGATTTAATTCATCTTTAAAATCTTTTATTAATTCTAATGGTTCTCTAAAAACAAAATCAATTTTACTAATAGCACTGGGTATATCTTTTAAATGTATATCTTGATAACCATTTAATGCATAATGATTAAGATGACGATAGATAAAATCTGTTAATTCTTTACCGTGATTATCAATTCAATTTTTAATCGGTAATGCTTTTAAACTTAATTCTTTAAAATCATTACCTTTTAAATAAAATGGATAGGTAATATTTTTAATTTGATTATTTAATTTTAAATCTGCCATAATTAAATTTCCTCCAAATTCATATCCATAATTAAATTATCAATATATTCATAGGCACTTTCTTCTGAACAACATTCTTCTAATGCGATATTAAATAAATCTTCTTCGCTATAAACATAACCACTTTCATCTTTTCACATATTATTCATAATTTATCACTTCGTAGTCTGCTTCTTCATCTTCTAAATAATCATCTATTAAACCTTTAACCTCATCAATTTCATATCATTTTAAATTTAAATCAAAATCTTTTGGCAATGAAATATTACCTACATGTCGTTCTTCATTACCAAATTTAAGATATAAATTTAATTCTCAACTCTTATCATAGTCACTATCAATTTGTGCATAAATAATATCTTTATTACTAATTTTTAATGCGTTATTATTAATTCATTTTTCATTTAAGTAATCACTAATACAATATGACATTTTCTTATTCCTCCTAATTATTTTTATTGTTTAATGCTCAATGTTCATCAGTCATATCTTCAAATGAAACTGGATAACTTTTAAGCATTAATTCATTCAATTTATTTTCTTTATTGCATTCTTTATGAAAACAATAATCTCAATATCTTTGTTTAAGACAAATTTTATTTAACTTTTTCATATAAACCTCCTAAATTATTTGATTGATTTTTTTCTCAATTTGTAATATTTTTCAACCATCTGATGCTAAATCTAAAATATCGTTAATTTTATAATGTTGCATATAAGAAGCAATAACATCTCATTTATCTTCAAATAAATTTAAGTACATTTTTGCTCATTCTAAACACTGTAAATCATAATGATTTTTATGATGAGAAATACGACAATTAACAGGTTGACAATTCACTCAATCAAATGATGTTGTTATTTCACTTCAAGTTTTATTAATATACAAACTTTTATATTCCATTATATTTCCTCCTATTTTTAATTCGCTGGCACTCACTCCCAAGTGAAAGTGCCAAAGCGAGAATTAGTTATATAAGTATTTATCTATTTATTTACTACGCCATCCGCTTCACTGGGGGTGAGCGGTGGCGATAATATATTTAATATTTGTTTATTATTAGATAATAGACAGTTGTTTTTATGAGGTAAAGCCAGAGAATTCTCTCTCTTCATCCGCACTATTTCAAGTCAAAACGTTCAGTTTTTAAAATAAATTCACTTGCACCTTGAAGAGCCTGGTGCTGGCTTTGTGGTTTGTAGAACCGCTGCCATCCTCGATGGGACAATGTCTATCGCAAATTTATTTATAAAGTGGCCATCTCTATTTTTATTGTCGTTCGATGTTGACTTTGCACTTATCACGACTATCGCTTAGTTTAAATATAACCAGCGCCGATTTACATGTTTCCTCATACACTATTTCAGTACTTGCCTCGGCTGGCTGTGGGAATGAGCTTAAACTCATGTTCTTATGGAAGCACTTAGTTATTTAAAATAACCGTCCCACACTGCATTAAGTTGTTTTATAAAATCAAAGTTTAAAAGAACCAGTTTCTCAATCAAAGATAATTTTTGAATTTTCTAATTTTTTATAAAACCGCGTTTGTTTTTTATCTTTTGTACGATTTAATAAATCTTTATGTTTTTCACAAGTTCATAAAACTTTATTTGATAAAAATTCTTCGGTAATTAATGATATTGCTTTATAGCAATTATCAACATCACAGATTGTTTGTTGCGTATTAATTTCCATTACTTACTCCTTCCTTTAATATTAAGTTTTTTTATTTATTAGCCAAATTAATTAACTAAAACAGAGAAAGGACAACACCTTAAAATTGGAGAAAAAAAGGTACACTTTGTAAAAATTTCTAAGATATTTAATAAATGTGTAATACAACTTTTTCGTTAACTTAAAGTTGTGATAAAAAGTTTCTATTTTAAGAATTTAAGATGCTGCCATTTCTCTGAATTAATTAATAATTATGGGTTTACAAATAAAAAAACAACCCTTTTTATTTAACAAGAGTTGTTTTTTGTCGCTTCATCGTACATGATACAAGTAATATAATCTAGATAAGTAAGTGGTATATTATTCCACAATTTCTAAGGTATTAATTAAAACCCTTAAATAATTTATACAACCTAAAATTTTTATATGAGATTTTTTGCAATTTTATTTACTTGCACTTACAAGTATAATTCAGCAAAATAATATTGTAATTCATACTGCAATTGATATTAGAGGACGAAATAATTTCTTAAAAGCAGAAGTTCGTAATAGTGATTTTTATAAAGCAGTTGATCAAACACTATATAAAATTGAAGAACAACTACGAAAAATTAAAGGAAAACAAGAAGACCGTCATAATAAAAATCAATCATTAGGAAAGTTTTATGAGACAGTGATTTAGGCAGAAGAAGAAGAGTTTGATTTTGAATAATAGACATTAATAAAAAAATGTTTAACCAATTTGGTTAAACATTTTTTTATTGTTTGTAATTAATTACTGTTTGTTTGTAGGTGTTGTACTTGTTGAAGGACTATTTTTAGTGGCACGAATTGCCCCAATTCCTTCTAATAATCAAATTAATGCACCAATTATAGCGATTAATTCACCAACAACAATTACTCATGTTGAAACTTCTTTTGTTGAAGTAATAATTGCTCCAATCATTCCAACAACTGCAATAGTAATAAAAATAATTCCTGCAACTAGTTTACCGATTTTATGTCGAATAAAGGTTGCAATAAAAATAAATAAGAAAGCTGTAATTAAAATAATTGTGCCCTTATCGCCACCAGTATTATGAAGATCAAAAAGTCTTGTGTTAACATGAACGATAGGAAAAGAATTTAAAATTGCCAAGATAAATAATCAAAACCCAGAAATTCAAAGCATTACTTTTTGGAATGTTACAGTAATTTTAATTGTTACATATTTCATTTTTGCCATTGTTTTCCTCCTTAACCATAACATTATTTATATTATAACTTATTTTTAAAAATATTGGTGATAAATCTTCTTTAATTTTGTAGAAAACTCTTTATATTGTATCATGTACGATGAAGCGACAAAAAACAACTCTTGTTAAATAAAAAGGGTTGTTTTTTTATTTGTAAACCCATAATTATTAATTAATTCAGAGAAATGGCAGCATCTTAAATTCTTAAAATAGAAACTTTTTATCACAACTTTTTCGTTAACTTAAAGTTGTTTACACATTTATTAAATATCTTATAAATCTTTACAAAGTAGACTAGACTGCACCCCAAAAAGTAAGTAAAGAAAAAAAGTCTTTGCTAAACTTTTAAAGGAGGTGCGTTTTTATATGGCAAGAAAAGGACAAAAATTTAATAAATATACAGCATATTTTCGAAAAAGGATAGGACAAGAGGTTAAAAATAATAGTATAAGTTTTATTGCAAAAAAATATGCAATTAATAAAAAAACTGTTGCTTCATGGTATGAAAATTTTAAGAAAGGGATTTTAAACACCAATAAAGGTCCAAAAGAATCATTTGAAAAAAGAGATTTAAACTATTACAAAGTTAGGTATGAATTATTAAAAAAGCTTCATGACTTTTACAATTAAATAAAAGAAAAATTGTATTTTTTATCAAAGAAAACCTTAATAAATATCCACTAAATTTATTAAGGTTTTCTTTTATGCTGAATTATACTTGTAAGTGCAAGTAAATAAAATTGCAAAAAATCTCATATAAAAATTTTATGATGCTAAGTTTATTTTAGAAAAAATAAAGCAAGGAGTTTTTATATGGGATATAAACATCTTGGCATAGATGAAAGAATTTATATTGAGAATCAATTGAAGTTTAAATTAAAAATTAGTGAAATAGCTAAAAATCTTAATCGAAGTATTAGTACTATTATTCGAGAAGTTAATAGAAATAAAGATAATAATCATTATTTTTCATTAATTGCACAAAATAAAGCAGAAAATAGAAAACAATCACATATTTATTTTCATAAGTTTAAAAATAGAGAATTAGTAAAATATGTACAACAAAAATTATTATTAGGTTGATCACCCGAACAAATTTATGGCAGAATTAAAAATTTTCATAAAGAATGAATTATTAGTTTTAAAACAATTTACAATTGAATTTATTCTGGATTACTTGAAAAAGTTACTAATAAAAATTTAAGAAGAAAAGGTAAGAAACGAAAATATCAAGAAAATCGGGGTAAATTTAATGGTAAATCAATTAAAGAACGAAATGCTAATGTTAATAATCGCGTAACTCTTGGTCGTTGAGAAGGTGATACCGTAGTATCATCACGAGGTAAAAGTAAATCATGTTTAATAACTTTAGTTGAAAGAACATCAAGATTTACTTTAGCAATATTAGTTGAAAATAGAACTACTAAAGTTATTAACGAAAATATTAGCCATTATTTATCAATTCTTCCAAATAATCTTGTTAAGACTATAACATTTGATCGTGGTAAAGAATTTGCTAATTGACAACAACTTGAAAAAAATTTAAATGTGAAAATTTATTTTGCTAATGCATATTCACCCTGACAAAGAGGTACTAATGAAAATACTAATGGTTTAATTAGAGAAAAATTTCCTAAAAAATTTAATTTTTCAAATACTACTAAAAATGCAGTTCATAAATTTATATTGTCTTTAAACCAAAGACCAAGAAAAATACTAAATTATCTTTCGCCAATCGAATATTTGGTTAGAAAAATAATTTAGTTGCACTTAACTTTACAATTTGGCGATAAAATACAATTTTTCTTTTATTTAATTGTAAAAGTCATGAAGCTTTTTTAATAATTCATACCTAACTTTGTAATAGTTTAAATCTCTTTTTTCAAATGATTCTTTTGGACCTTTATTGGTGTTTAAAATCCCTTTCTTAAAATTTTCATACCATGAAGCAACAGTTTTTTTATTAATTGCATATTTTTTTGCAATAAAACTTATACTATTATTTTTAATCTCTTGTCCTATCCTTTTTCGAAAATATGCTGTATATTTATTAAATTTTTGTCCTTTTCTTGCCATATAAAAATTCACCTCCTTTAAAGTTTAGCAAAGACTTTTTTTCTTTACTTACTTTTTTGGGTGCAGTCTAATATTGAATTTGACTTTTTCGTAATTCGGATAATTATTTTAAATTTGACAATCAAAACCATTATATAACTTATCTTCTTTAAAAATATCCTTAATATCATATTTTTCTCTATAATCAGCGATTTCCCCCATTTCAATTGCCTTAATTGCTTCACATGCCATCTTATGTGAGTCGCATAACGTAATTTGCGGAATATCACCACTATTTAATGGTTCAAAATATAATGCACCAGTAATCATTTCATTTAAACCAAAACCAGGGAATTCTCCTTTTAAAATTCCCTGTTGTAAACGAAAATCAGAAATCACTGGAAATAAATATTTCTTCTTATTATGCAATGCTTGCTCAACCATTAAACCAAATTCCATATGTGTTCCTGAATCTCATCCATCTAATTCAAAAATAACATAATTAGCATCCGTTAATCCTGCATAATCTAATTCAAAAATTGCTTTATTTGTTGGACGAACTGTTTGATTTGTTTCAAAATCAACAGGATTACCAATCACAAAATCTGGAAACATTTCGCGTAACAAATCGCCTTCTCGTTTTCTTGTATTTCATTGGGCCTCAGTAAACATACTGCCCGCATTATAAATTACTTTTCTATTATCTTTCATATTATTTTTCTCCTTTATTGATTAACTATTGTTTCAAATATTTTAAGTTTTTCCAAGTCAAGACCTTTACTATTAACATCTCCGGTAATAAAAGCCCCAACGGCGATTAAATCATATCCTAACCTTGTTGCCTCTTCATAATTCGTTAAATTAATTCCTCCCGACGCCATATAAACTTTTGTGGGGAAAAATATTTTAATTGTTTGAATAAAATTTAATTTAAAAGCTGTCGCTGGAAAAATTTTAATAATTTCCCATTTTGCATTAACAATATTGCTAACTTCTTGTAATGTCATCGCTCCTGGAATATATAATAAATTATTTTGATGACAATAATCACTAACTGCTTGATTAAAAACTGGCCCGACTAAAAATTGCGCTCCGGCTTCCGTAGCTCGAATTGCTTGGTCTAATGTTAAAACGGTTCCCGCCCCAACTAATGTTGCTGGATATTTATATCGAAAAAATTTAATTAATTGTTCAACATTAGGAATCGTAAAAGTTAATTCTAAACATTTTACTTGTAAGTTAATTAACTGTTCACAAATTTGTTGCGCAACAGCATAATTATGATTTCGAATTACATAAAAAGTTTTATAAGCTAATACTTTTTTTAATGTAATCATTATTCTGCCAAATATGCTGTAATTCTATTAATAATCGAAGTTTGATCTAAGTGTTTATACTTGATGATCGCATCAGCGCTTCCTGATAAACCATAGTCATCAACTCCTAACACTAAACCAGTTTTCCCAACAAATTTGTATCAAACATAATCATTTGAAAATTCCAATGCAATTACTTTTGTCACTTCTTTTGGAACAATTTTTTCTTGATAAGCCTTTGGCTGTTGTTCAAATAATTCAACGCAAGGCATTGATACAACCCGAATGTTTTTCTTAATTGTGTTAGCCGCGACAATTGCTGGAGCAACCTCGGTCCCTGTTGCAATAATAATAGCGTCTAATGGTTTTTTCTCATCTTCTCCAACAACAACATAACCACCTTTAGGTGTTTGTTCTCAACATGTTTCTGCCAATTGATATAGCGTATCTTGGCGCGATAAAACTAATGCTGATGGCGTTTTTTTTGATTCGACACTGGCTTTCAAACATCCAATTGCTTCCTTAATATCAGCAGGACGAAAAACATTCAAATTTGGACAGTTTCGTAACATTGCTAATTGTTCAACTGGTTGGTGTGATTTTCCATCAAAACCAACCCCAATTGAGTCGTGTGAAAAACCAAAAATAACAGGTAAGTTTTGAATACAAGCCATACGAATACATGGTTTCATATAATCTGCAAAAATTAAGAATGTTGAATTAAATCCTTTTAATCCGTGATGTAATTCAACTCCTATACTAATTGTTCCGGCTGCAAATTCTCGCACCCCAAAATGAACATTATTATTTTCGGGCGTTTCAATTGTTCATGACCCATTATAACCAATAATTTTTGTCGCTGTTCCTAAATCCGCACTACCACCAAACATATTATTTGGACATTTTTGTTGATAATGTTTAAATACCTCTCCCATAATAATTCGCGTTCCCGCTTTTTTATCTTTGTCCGTTGTTAATAATCCTTCAAACGCTTTTAATTCAACTGTTGGTACGGTAAATAATGCTGCATGTTCTTTTGGAAAAGCTGCTTTGTAAGCCGTAATTTTTTTCTTTCATTCTTCATATTTTGTTGATCCACGTTTTACAAATGTCTCTTGTCAATGTTTTTTAACATCATTATCAACATAAAATTGCGGATGGTTAAAATCATAAAATCCTTTAACTTGGTCCATTTCTTCTGGCGTAAATGGTGAAGAATGCATTGGTGATCCTTGTTTTGGATGACCATAACCAATAATTGTTTTACATTCAATTAAAGTTGGTTTATCAGCTTTTTGGGCTTGGGCAATTGCTTTTTGAATTGCTGTTAAATCTTCATCGGCATCTTCAATCCGAATATAATTTCAGTTTTGCGCTTCAAAAAAGTCTTGATAATCAATTTTTAAAACAGCATCACACTTCGTATCTAATTGACAATCATTTGAATCATATAACATAATTAATTTATTTAATTTTCATACCCCAGCTAACTGGATTGCTTCAATTGCCCCACCTTCTTGTAAATCACCATCACTACACAATACATACGTATAATGATCAATAATTTTATAATCTGGTTTATTAAATTTAGCAGCTAAATGTTGTTCCGCTAAAGCCATTCCAACACCATAGCCAACTCCTTGTCCTAATGGTCCCGAAGAGTTATCAACTCCTGGTGTTACCCCATATTCAGGGTGCGCTGGGGTTTTTGAATTAATATGACGATAATTTTTCAAATCTTCAATTGTTAAATTATAACCAGCTAAATGTAAAATTGCATATTGTAGTGTTGAAGCATGTCCTGGTGATAACACAAAACGATCACGATTAATTCAATCAAGAACGGCCGGATTTGCAATTAAATTATTTAAATAAATTGCTTGCATCAGTGGTGCTGCACTTAAGACAATCCCAGGGTGACCAGTTTTATTATAGATAATTGGATCTAACCCCAAAATTCTTAAATTACTTAAACTTTTTGTTTCAATATTATTATTTATGCTTTTCATTCTAACTTCCTCCTTATTAAATTAAAATTTTAATAATAATTATTTTTTAAATTAAACAAGAAATTTTATTATCAAGGGTTAATAAATTTTGCATAATGACATTTATCTTTTCAGAAAAATCATCATTATCAGCATCAACAACAATAAATTTATAGTCCTTTTTTAACTCATGATATAAAACTTCATATTGTTCATTTAACTTTTCTCAATAGTGATATGGGGTTTCTAATTCTAATTGACGCCCACGTTGCTTAATTCGTTCAACAGCTTTCGCTGTTGAAACTTTTAAATAAATAATGACATCAAACCCTAATTTTTGTTTCAAAATTGGGATGATAACATTTTGAAAGAAACGATTATAAACTTTAAAATCAGTTTCATTCATAATGTTTAATAAATGTGAAACGCGAACAAAAACCGGGTCCTCTAAAATTGTGCGATCAAAAATAGTATTGTCGTAATTATCAATATTAAAATACTGTTCAATTCTTGTTGTTAACATATAAATTTGCATTTTAAAAGCAAATCCTGCCATGTCTTGATAAAAGTCATTAAAATATGGATTTTCTTCTAATGGTTCTTTAAATAAATCATAGTTTAATTGTTGACATAATTCATCACTAACTTTTGTTTTCCCGGCTCCAACGGTTCCAAAGACTGCAATTTTCATTTTATTGCTCCTTTCATTTGGTCTAACCCATTAATTGCACAACAGTATCTAACGCTAATTCAGTCATTATCATAAAATTATTTTGGCGTTCCGATGCTGTCGTACCTTCTTTGGTCACAAGATGATCAGAAACTGTTAATAAAGTTGCTACTTGTTTTTGGGTTACAATCGCATTAGCAAATAAAACATACGATTCCCATTTCAACAACATCTAAATTATGTTCAGTAATAAAGGCTAAGGAGTCATCATAACGATAAAAAACAGCAACGCCAGTATGCGTTTTAATTCCTTTAGCTTGCGCTACTGCCTCAATCTCAGTAAATAATTTTTCACTCGCTGCAATTAAATTGCTATAAATATTAGCCGCAATTTTAGCATAATTACTCTCACCAAAGGCCTCTTTAACATTAAAAATATCATAAACTTTAATATCTGGATTATAACTTCCGGCAATTGTTACTTCAATGTCTTGATACTTGCCAGTATACATTAGCATATTACGAACTTTATTTATTAATTTCAAATCAGTTAAATATTTTTCCGCAATTGTTTTTGCTCGTAATGAGTTGCCTGGCATTAAAACAACTTTCGCAATTTCATCTTTATTGGCATTAATATGTGGTGTCATTCTTTGTTCCTCTCTTTTCCGATTAATTTAATTAACAATAAATCCCTATCAGTCCTATTCTTATTTAAAATTTTCAAAATTTAATGACATTTCAAAAACACGAAAAAGAATATTGTTGTATATTCACATAAATGATGTTTAATTTATACTATTATTTTAAATTACATTTTATTTCACTTAATTATTAATTAATTCTTATTATTTTATTGTTTTTTAAATAATTCCTTTAAATAGGATTACTGCTTTAAATTAACAACTAAAAAACGCTTTTTGACGTCTTTCAAATTATTATTTAATAGTTTTCACTAATAAATAATTAATTATCCAACCCCAGAGATAATAACTATAAGTGCAGCATTGATATCTCATCAATGTTTTTTAGATCGGTCTACTGGCTTTGTTTCACTTTACTCGCTAATCCTTCTCAAGAAATTATTTCTCAATGAAACTATCTTAGTTTTCATTCACTTTACAGTTGCTGGGACAGCCTAGGATTCACACCTAATTCCCGTAACATCCAAAATTGCTTTTTAAAGTTGTTAAAGTAATAATATAAAGTTTAGTTTTAAAATGCAAGTTAAAATTAACAAATTATTTGTGGAAACCATATACATTTAATAGCAGTTCTATCGTTAAAATAAGTATATCGCTTTTTTGATTTAATTTTATGAAAATTCTCCTTTAATTTTGTCGAAAACTCTTGATAAAGTCAAAAAAAATCATCAATATGACAATTTGAAAACGAATTTGGTGGAAGATTATTATTGTTCTTTAACTTTTTTAGATGTTAAAATATAATACCGTTGCTTGTTGGTTTGGTGTTAAACCTTTGTGTTGGTATTTTCATTTTCAGAGATTTAAATAATTTTGAATGTTAGTAAAACCTAAACCATGATATTAGTCTTCTTGCGATACCTGATTATTTATGCTTAAAAAGCAATTAAAATTTTTAAAAATGATTATTTTAAAGTTTAATTTAATTTTTTTTATTTGTAATTTTTTTATTTTTGTTAGTATCTCAAGAAGTATAATAAATAAAAGTTTGTAAACCTTTTTATTAATACTTACTAAACGGGGTGCAGTCTACTTTTACAAAAGTTTTAAAACGGAATTTATCAAGGGGCAAAAATTTATAAATTTAACCCAATTAAAATACAAATTATTTGACTTTGTGCATTGATATAACAATATTAGAATTCATGGTCGTTTAAATTATTTAACACCTGTTGAATTTAGAAAACAACAGTCCATATAAAAAGTGTCCTAAAAAGGGTTGCCAATCCATGTTGTATTCAAATGGCGGTTGATACTAATAATAATATTTTTGTTCAATCCACTAATACCAAACGATTACAAAAACAGTGAATTATTGAAAATATGAATACAAAATTAATTAACAAAAATTTCATTATTATTTCTGATATGCAACCATTATATTTATTAGTAGCAAAACAAACAAGTTCTACTTTATATGCCACTAAAACTAGGACAAATCCTGATGCCAGTTATCGAAAATTAAATAAAATTAGTAAATTACAAGCAAGTCTTAAAGAAGCCTTAATTCATTATCAGGGTTTAGGTTTTACTAACATTCAAAATTATTTAAATCTCTGAAAATGAAAATACCAACACAAAGGTTTAACACCAAACCAACAAGCAACGGTATTATATTTTAACATCTAAAAAAGTTAAAGAACAATAATAATCTTCCACCAAATTCGTTTTCAAATTGTCATATTGATGATTTTTTTTGACTTTATCAAGAGTTTTCGACAAAATTAAAGTTTTTTATTAAAAAATTAAGTTACTTTTTAGGTAAAATTTCCATTAATTGTAATTTAATTTTCCCCTTTTCATTAATCTCTAAAACCTTAACTTTAACATTATCATTTAATTGAACAATATCTTCCGCTTTTTCAACATTTTTGTCTGATAACTTCGAAATATGAATTAAACCATCAACACTTTCTTTCAAATTAACAAAAACCCCAAATTTTTCAATTTTAACAACTGGTCCAATTATTTCCTCACCAATTGTAACGGGCGTTACAATCGCTTTAATTAATTGATATGCTTTTTCAATTGCCGTTGTTGCTTTATGATAAATGGTAACTTGTCCATCATCTTCAATATCAATTTTGGCATCATCAGATTTTTCAATAATAGCTATAATCATTTTACCACCAGGACCAATAACTTCCCGAATTTTATCAACTGGAATAATAAATGTTTTCATTTTTGGCGCTGTTGGGGCTAACTCCGACCGTGGAGTTGCAATCGCAGCCAAGACATTTTCTAAAATTGTTAAACGTGCTTTTTTAGCCGCCATTAATGCCTCTTTTAATATTGTTTTATCAATCCCCGCAATTTTAATATCCATTTGTAAGGCACAAATCCCCGTTGCCGTCCCCGCTACTTTAAAGTCCATATCGCCAAGGTGATCTTCCATTCCTTGAATATCAGTTAAAATAGTATAATTTTTCCCCTCTTTAACTAATCCCATTGCAATTCCCACTACGGGAGCTGTAATTGGAACACCAGCGGCCATTAAAGCTAATGTCGCAGCACAAATTGATGCCTGCGAAGTACTACCATTTGATTCTAAAACTTCTGAAACAATTCGAATTGTATATGGAAACACTTTTTCATTCGGAATAATTTGACTTAAGGCCTTCTCTCCTAATGCACCGTGGCCAATTTCTCGTCGTGAAGGAGGACCCATTCGGTTAGTTTGTCCAACAGAAAATGGGGGAAAATTATAATGGTGCATAAAGCGTTTCCCTTCTTCGTCAGTAATACCATCAATAATTTGTTTTTCCCCTAATGTTCCTAACGTTACAACTGATAAAACTTGTGTTTCACCACGCGTAAATAAAGCACTCCCATGAACAACTGGTAAGATATCAATCTCACTACTTAATGGACGAATTTGATCTAAGTTCCGGCCATCTAACCGAGTTTTATCAATTATAATTTGACGACGTACTTCTTGGCGAACAATATCATGTAACGCTGTTTTTAATTCGGTAATTAACTTTTTTTGTTCTTTCTCCGCAAGCGATGATGGAACAGGATAATGACTAATTGCTTGCTCAGTTAAAAATTCAATTGTCTCATAACGTTTAATCTTTGTTTTAATTTGTGCTGCAGTAACTAATTCCTTTGCATAATTTTCATCAACATAAGTCATAATTTCTGGTCTAACTTGAAACAATTCAACCGCCATTTTGGGAACCCCAACTTTAGCGATAATTTCATTTTGAAAAGCAATTAACTCCTGAATAATCTCATGGCTAGTTAAAATTGCTTGCAACATTAAATTTTCGGAAACTTCTTTGGCCCCTGCTTCAACCATATTAATTGCATCCACTGTTCCTGCCACAATTAGTTCCATTTGGCCATCATTTAGTTGCTCTAATGAGGGATTAATAATAATATTATTCTTTTGATCAACCATTACTAATGTTCCCGCTACTGGTCCAGCAAAAGGAATTTTTGAAATACCAAGGACTAATGATGCGGCAAATAAACTAACAATTCGAACATCATTATCATTATCAACTGCTAAAACATTAATAACAATTTGCACTTCATTCCGGAAGTTTTCAGAAAATAATGGCCGTAAAGATCGGTCAATTACCCGTGCTGATAATGTCCCATATTCTGATGGTTTCCCTTCTCGTTTTAACAATCCCCTTGGAATTTTACCTATTGAATATAATTTTTCTTGAAAAACAATCGTCAACGGAAAAAAATCAGCTTCACTAACTTTATTATTAACTGTTGCTGTTACTAAAACAACCGTTTCTCCGTAGCGAACTAAGACTGAGCCACTTGCTTGTTTTGCTAACTGACCATGTTCTACAATCAACTTTCGATTATTTATTATTTTTTTAAATACTTGTTTTGCCATCAAAAATCTTTATTCCTCTCTGTTATAATTTATCTTCTTAATTTTATCACACATTATTTTATATTTACGATATGATATAAATATTGGATTGGCAACCCTTTTTAGGACACTTTTTATATGGACTGTTGTTTTCTAAATTCAACAGGTGTTAAATAATTTAAACGACCGTGAATTCGAATATTGTTATATCAATGCACAAAGTCAAATAATTTGTATTTTAATTGGGTTAAATTTATAAATTTTTGCCCCTTGATAAATTCCGTTTTAAAACTTTTGTAAGTTGTTTCAGCCACAGCATTATCGTATGGACAGCCTTTATTGCTTAATGATCGTTTGATGTTAAAAGTATTTAAGATATTATCAATGATTTTATTTTTAAATTCATTACCCCGGTCAGTATGAAATAACGTAATTTGATTTAATGGTCTTGTAATTGAATAAAAGGCTTTTTGTCCTAGTTGGGCTGTTTTGTTTGTCCCGGCACTATAGCTAATTATTTCATGATTAAACAAGTCAATTAATAAACAAATATAATGTCATTTAGCACCAACTTGAACATATGTTAAATCACTAACAACAACTTCATTTGGTTGTTTATTATTAAATTCACGGTTTAAAACGTTGCTAATTTCGTCGTTATTAACCATTGACTTATGATTACAATATTTTAATTTGGTGTATTTAGATACTAACTGATTTTTAATCATAATTTGGCGAATTTTTCTTCGCGATAAATAGACTGCACCCAAAAAAGTAAGTAAAGAAAAAAAGTCTTTGCTAAACTTTTAAAGGAGGTGCATTTTTATATGGCAAGAAAAGGACAAAAATTTAATAAATATACAGCAGATTTTCGAAAAAGGATAGGACAAGAGATTAAAAATAATAGTATAAGTTTTATTGCAAAAAAATATGCAATTAATAAAAAAACTGTTGCTTCATGGTATGAAAATTTTAAGAAAGGAATTTTAAACACCAATAAAGGTCCAAAAGAATCATTTAAAAAAAGAGATTTAAACTATTACAAAGTTAGGTATGAATTACTAAAAAAGCTTCATGACTTTTACAATTAAATAAAAGAAAAATTGTATTTTTTATCAAAGAAAACATTAATAAATATCCACTAAATTTATTACTTGATGTAACAGATTTAAAGCGTAGTTATTGAGATAAATATAAAAATTATTCAAGTAATGGCAAGGATAGCGAATCATTAAAAAATATTGTAAAAGTCTATGAAGAAAATTTAAAACAATTTGGTTATCGTCGAATTACCAAATATTTAAAAGAAGATTATGGCATTGTTTATAATGCTAAGAAAGTATTACGAATTATGAAAGAAAATAATATTCAAGCTGAATATGTAAAGCGTATGCGTATAAAAATATTAATAAAACAAAATAGAAATAAAAATATAATTAAATATCCTGATTTAGTAAATCGTAATTTTAATGATATTAAAGAAAGATTTTCAATTTTATTTACTGATGTAACTTATTTAATTTGAAATGGTAAAAAACATTATCAATCAACAATAATTGATGGATATACTAAAGAAATTATTGATGTAAAATGATCAAAATTTAATAATAACAAACTTGTAATTGATAATTTAAATGCTGCAATTAATAAAATTGCTGAATTATACTTGTAAGTGCAAGTAAATAAAATTGCAAAAAATCTCATATAAAAATTTTATGATGCTAAGTTTATTTTAGAAAAAATAAAGCAAGGAGTTTTTATATGGGATATAAACATCTTGGCATAGATGAAAGAATTTATATTGATAATCAATTGAAGTTTAAAATAAAAATTAGTGAAATAGCTAAAAATCTTAATCGAAGTATTAGTACTATTATTCGAGAAGTTAATAGAAATAAAGATAATAATCATTATTTTTCATTAATTGCACAAAATAAAGCAGAAAATAGAAAACAATCACATATTTATTTTCATAAGTTTAAAAATAGAGAATTAGTAAAATATGTACAACAAAAATTATTATTAGGTTGATCACCCGAACAAATTTATGGCAGAATTAAAAATTTTCATAAAGAATGAATTATTAGTTTTAAAACAATTTACAATTGAATTTATTCTGGATTACTTGAAAAAGTTACTAATAAAAATTTAAGAAGAAAAGGTAAGAAACGAAAATATCAAGAAAATCGGGGTAAATTTAATGGTAAATTAATTAAAGAACGAAATGCTAATGTTAATAATCGCGTAACTCTTGGTCATTGAGAAGGTGATACCGTAGTATCATCACGAGGTAAAAGTAAATCATGTTTAATAACTTTAGTTGAAAGAACATCAAGATTTACTTTAGCAATATTAGTTGAAAATAGAACTACTAAAGTTATTAACGAAAATATTAGCCATTATTTATCAATTCTTCCAAATAATCTTGTTAAGACTATAACATTTGATCGTGGTAAAGAATTTGCTAATTGACAACAACTTGAAAAAAATTTAAATGTGAAAATTTATTTTGCTAATGCATATTCACCCTGACAAAGAGGTACTAATGAAAATACTAATGGTTTAATTAGATAAAAATTTCCTAAAAAATTTAATTTTTCAAATACTACTAAAAATGCAGTTCATAAATTTATATTGTCTTTAAACCAAAGACCAAGAAAAATACTAAATTATCTTTCGCCAATCGAATATTTGGTTAGAAAAATAATTTAGTTGCACTTAACTTTACAATTTGGCAATTAAAAAAATAAAAAAAGATCTAAATAAAACAATAATTCATTCAGATCACGGATATCAATATACATCTAAAGATTATAATAGTAAATGTTTAGATAACAAAATTATAATTTCAATGGGTAAAAATTATCATTGTGCAGACAACATTATTATTGAAAGTTTTCATTCATTACTTAAAAAAGGAACAATCCATAATAAAAATTATAAATCTCATAATGAATATATTAATGATGTTAAAAAATGAAATAAATGATATTCAAACCAAAAAGAAAAATATATAATAAATGAAAGTTTGTAAACCTTTTTATTAACACTTACTAAACGGGGTGCAGTCTACTATTTCTCCTTTTTTAAATTTGGATTTTAACACAATATTTTTATTTGTTTAACTATCCCATTTAATTTTACAATTCAGGTAATAAAAAGTAAGTTGTTAATAAAGAATCATATTTTATAAAAAATGTTGATATGATTTAAGATTATTTTAAATCATATCAACTTAATTCGGTTTTCATATCAACTGTTAACTTTACATCTAATTTGGTTGAATCTTCCATTAATGTTTTAACAATCTTTTGAACTTGCGTTAATTCGTTTTGTGGTATTTCAAAAATTAGTTCATCATGAATTTGTGCAATAATTTTTGCTTTTAAATTTAATTTTAAAAATTCTTGGTCAATATTTTTTAAAGCAATTTTAATAATATCCGCAGCGCTCCCTTGAATTGGCATATTCATCGCAATTCGTTTCCCAAATTCACGTTGCATATAATTACGATCATTAATTTCTGGAACATAACGTTTCCGATTAAAAATTGTTGTAACATAACCATTTTGTTTACAAAATTCAATCTGGCTTTCAATAAAAGTCTTAATTGTCAGAAATTGTTGATAATAATTACTAATAATTGCTTTTGCTTTCGCAACAGAAATATTTAAATCAGTTGCCAAACCAAAATCACTAATTCCGTAAATAATCCCAAAATTAACTGCTTTGGCACTACGACGAATATTTGGCGTAATTTCATCTTTTGTTAAATTAAAAATTTTCATTGCCGTATTAGTATGAATATCTTCATTGTTATTAAAAGCAGTAATTAAATCTTGATCTTTTGACATATGCGCTAAAATCCGTAATTCAATTTGCGAATAATCGCATGATAATAAAACATTATTACTTGATGAAACAACAAAAATTTTACGAACCTCTTTTTGGATTTCATCGCGAATGCTAATATTTTGCATATTAGGTTCCACTGAAGAAAGACGCCCAGTATTTGTTAAAGTTTGCTTATAAATCGTATGAACTTTCCCATCGGTAAAAATATATTTTTCCATCCCTTTTAAATACGTTGAATATAATTTTTGATATTTTCGATAATCTAATATTTTAGGAATAATGCTATGATTAGCTTTAATTTCTTCTAAGGTTTCTTGCGCCGTTGACCCCTTTTTCCGGTCAGGTAATGCCAAGTCTTGATATAATAACTCTGAAATTTGTTTCGGTGAATTAGGATTAATTTCTTTTTGGGCAAGATTATTAATTTCGTCATTTAATTCTTGGACAATTTTTTCAATCCGTACTGTTTGCGTTGTTAACTCATGTTGATCAACTTTAACCCCATTAATTTCCATTCGAGCCAAGGCAAAAGCAGTTGGTAATTCAATATTATGATATAAATCATACCGTTGATTGCTTTTCAATAACTCAATAATTTTTGGTCTTAACTTATGAATATATGATGCTTTTTCACCAATAAACTGACTCAATTTAATTACATCAGTAGGAATTTGTTTTCTTACCCCTTTGCCATAAAATAATTCATCAGTTAAAATTTGTTTTTTATCAAATAAATTAATATAAGTATCTAAACTATTTTTAACATTTGAATTATAAACATAACTGGCAAGCATCATATCATAAGTAATATTTTGCACAAAAATATTATCCCGCGCTAAAGCCACAATTAAACTCTTGGCATGATAAGTTATCTTCTGATGTTTGTTGTCACTTAAAAATTGGTGTCATATCTTATCATGCTTTGCATCAATATAATCAAAATAAAAAACACCTTTTGAATTAACAATTCCAAAGCCAATTATTTCTGAATTATGATAGTTTTCATCTAATAATTCTAAATAAACCGTCGTGTTATCTTCGTTAAATTCAGGTTGCCATGCTTCAATAATTTTAACTTTTAAACTAGTATTTTGAATATCATTTTCCTTATTATTAAATAATCTTGTTACAAATGAGTTCATATTATATTTTAAATAAAACTGCATTAGGACGTCTTGCTTTGGTTCGAATGGAATAAAGGCAAATTGTTCCAAATTAAGATCACAAAAAATAGTAGCTACTTTTTTACATAATAAAGCACTATCTTTATGCTTTACCATTTTTTTTTGTAACGCACCTTTAATTTGGTCAATATTATCATATAAATTTTCAATTGAATGATACTCCTTAATTAATTTTACGGCTGTTTTTTCGCCAACACCAGGAACACCCTTTAAATTATCAGAAGAATCACCCATTAATCCTTTTAAATCAGGAACTTGAAAAGACTTGATTCCTCACTTTGCTGCTAAAGCAGCTTGGTCAATAACATCGGCACTATCCCCTTGTCGAGGAACTAAAATATTTGTTTTGTCAGTAATTAATTGATATAAATCCTTATCACTTGAAAAAATATCAACATAGTAATTCTCTTGCTCAGCAACTTTTGCTAAACACCCTAATAAATCATCTGCTTCATATCCTTCTTGTTCTAAATATGGAATTTGGTAACTATCTAAAAATTCTTTAACAATCGGAAATTGGACAATTAATTCATTTGGCGTTTTGCTCCGACCATTTTTATAGTTCTCTAATAAATCATGCCGAAAATTCTTTTTGCCTTTATCAAAAGCAACAACAACACTATTGTAATTGTTTGCCTTTAAGATTTTATTCAACATATTAGCAAAAGCATAAACAGCATTTGTTGGTGTTCCATCTAAACTTTTTAACATTTCGCCATTATAAGCTGTAGCATAAAATGCCCTAAAAAGCAAAGAATTCCCATCAATTAACAATACTTTTTTCATTTTACAACCTCCTCATTTATGTCCAATTATAGCCTAATTTAATTTTAAATTATACTTTAAAATTAAATTATCAGACAATAAAAGCGCCCCCGCTTCCATATAACATGACATATTGATATTCTTTTTTTAAAGCAATATAAAATTTTTTTAATTTTGGATTAATTTTAAAAGCTGGTTGTTGTAACATATTAAAGTAAAGATTATTAATTATTTTCTTTGTTTTATAGTATTGATAATTATGATCAAATTCATGATAAACATCTTTAGTAATTGATGAGATTTTTGAATCAATAATTTTAAGATTTATAATCTGATATTTATTAATTTGATTCGTTGTTAAATACTTAATTTTATTACCATATCCTGATATTATTGATGGTTTTTCAAGATAAAAAAATAATGCATCGGAACTAAGATTTCGAATTAATTTTTTAATTTTTCTAGAATAATAATTAATTTGCCAAATTGTAAAAGTCATGAAGCTTTTTTAGTAATTCATACCTAACTTTGTAATAGTTTAAATCTCTTTTTTCAAATGATTCTTTTGGACCTTTATTGGTGTTTAAAATTCCTTTCTTAAAATTTTCATACCATGAAGCAACAGTTTTTTTATTAATTGCATATTTTTTTGCAATAAAACTTATACTATTATTTTTAATCTCTTGTCCTATCCTTTTTCGAAAATCTGCTGTATATTTATTAAATTTTTGTCCTTTTCTTGCCATATAAAAATGCACCTCCTTTAAAAGTTTAGCAAAGACTTTTTTTTCTTTACTTACTTTTTTGGGTGCAGTCTATTGTAAACCTTTTTATTAATACTTACTAAACGGGGTGCAGTCTAAAACCCTATTTTTTATTAATCTTTAACTTTTATATTGTCTTTATCATCTAAAACTAAATCAGGTTCTGGTTTATCTAATGAATTTCAACGATAAACTGATTTAAAATAAGTACCATGGTCTATTCTTCAAGGTCAGTTTGTCATATTAGATGGTTCATAAACATTTAAATCAACTTCATAGTTTAAACTATAACGATGTAATTTAAGTTTGTATTCATATTTTTGTTCTAAAATTTTAAAACTATATTTATTTTGTATTTTTTCATTATTTTTAAACTTTTTAATATTCCACTTCTGACCCTTTCATAATACATAATAATATTTATTATCAATCTCATTAAATGGTTTTTCTTGTGGTGCAATTCATTCTAAATTGTCTCTAATAGTTTGGTTTTTTGTATCTATTTTATGTTTTTCTTTTTGTTCTTTTAATTTTTCTTCACTATATTGTGGTGTATTACAAGCAACTAAACTTGTTGTACTTGTTCCTATTAAAGTGATTGATCATAAAATATTTAGTATTTTTTTCATATTTATCCTTTCTTTTTTATATAATTTTATTTGTTAATTTAATTAAAAATGAAAATAATATAGATTATTTTCATCTATAAATATTTTAAAAAATATTTATATCAATTTAATTATACTGATTATTTTATAAATTTTCCTAATTCAATCAATGAAAAACCAAAAGCTTTTGTAGATTTATAACCTTGTTCTATTATTAAAGAAACATTTTTTATTTCTTCACCTAAATCTTCAATATTTTGATTAGATATTTGATTATTATTTATTTGAATATTTTGTATTTTAGTTCCTATTTCTTTTAACTTATTACCTAAAACATATCCGTTTAATTCATTTGTTAATCATGGTTTTAAAATATTTCTATAATCTGGTAATCCCGGTAATATGTCTGGATAATATTTAAGTTTCTCATCTATTGTTAATTTTATACCTATAGTATTAATGTTTTGACCAATAATATTAATATTTTCATTTATTTTAGATATATTAACACTATCAGTAGTTAAATTTTCATTTTGATATAAATAAATAATTTCACCTAATTTTTCTAAAATTTCTCCTTGAGAAATAGAACCATTACCTAAATCTTCTACATTTATTAAACTTTTAATTAAACCATTAGTTATTTGTTTTACTAATTCTCCAACTGCTTTCATTTTTATTCCAAGAGTTTTTACATTTTGTCCTAAATTTTGAATACTTTGTTTTAGATTATTTTTATTTATAGTAATATTTTTTGATAAATCTTCTTTAAGATAATTTCCTAATTCTTGTAATTTTAGCGTTAAATCACGTTCAAGTAATATCATTAATTGACATTCTTCAATAACTTTTTCACCCATATCTTTTACTTTTTCAGATAGGTTATTTTTGATATCTATTAAATTATTTAATTTTTGTGAATTAATACCTCTTTTTATAATATTTAATTTATTGTTCCCTTTTTGATAAGGACTAGCAGCAATTGTTGTTGGTATAGCAGTTCCACTAATTGTTAATACACTTAATAAACTAAGTAATTTTTTCATACTTGTTTTTCTTCATTTCTTAATCTTGAAAATTTTTATCAAGATCTACTGTCATTATATATATATATATATATATATACAAGCAAAATTAGTAATTATTTTAAAAACTTTTATCTTGTTAAATACTTCTTATTACGCGTGTTTTAAGGGATGAATTAGCAATGAAATATATTAATTTTATTTTATATTATTTTACATAAAGTGTTGTATTAGTAAAATAATAGTATATAATGAAGGCATAGGTTTAATCTTTTTCCGTAAAAAAGAGTTATGCTGACTTGTTAATCGAACAAGGTTTAAGTGAAGAAATTGCAGAAAATATCTTAAATCAGTTTAATAATGAAGCAAAGCAAATTAGAGAAAGTGTGCAAAAACGCGAAGATGTTATATCAAAAGAAGACTTTATTAAATTATCTAATGAATTAGATGAATTAAAAGCCTTTAAAGATGTTCCATCTACTAAAATTGAAGATATTAAAACTAATTTAGATAAAGTTAGTGGTACTTCTTTGACTGAAAAAATGCAAACTTTAAAAGAATTAAAACCTGATTTGTTTATACAAGAACAACCATCAGTTTCACCAGCTAATTTAATTAAAGATATGATTGAAAATTCGGTTGAAAATAAAAATGATGAAATTGAAACTATTAAAGAAAAAGGAGCATATACTCCAGAAGAAATTAACTGATTATACACTTAAAAACCTTAGATAATAAGGGAGTGAAATATTATGGCAACAATTAATTTGCCACCAGTACCTTTTACATTACAAGGTAATACAACAGGGCAAAAAGTAGACTGCACCCTGTTTAGTAAGTATTAATAAAAAGGTTTACAAACTTTTATTTATTATATCTTTTTCTTTTTGGTTTGAATATCATTTATTTCATTTTTTAACATCATTAATATATTCATTATGAGATTTATAATTTTTATTATGGATTGTTCCTTTTTTAAGTAATGAATGAAAACTTTCAATAATAATGTTGTCTGCACAATGATAATTTTTACCCATTGAAATTATAATTTTGTTATCTAAACATTTACTATTATAATCTCTAGATGTATATTGATATCCGTGATCTGAATGAATTATTGTTTTATTTATCTCTTTTTTTATTTTTTTAATTTTATTAATTGCAGCATTTAAATTATCAATTACAAGTTTGTTATTATTAAATTTTGATCATTTTACATCAATAATTTCTTTAGTATATCCATCAATTATTGTTGATTGATAATGTTTTTTACCATTTCAAATTAAATAAGTTACATCAGTAAATAAAATTGAAAATCTTTCTTTAATATCATTAAAATTACGATTTACTAAATCAGGATATTTAATTATATTTTTATTTCTATTTTGTTTTATTAATATTTTTCTACGCATACGCTTTACATATTCAGCTTGAATATTATTTTCTTTCATAATTCGTAATACTTTCTTAGCATTATAAACAATGCCATAATCTTCTTTTAAATATTTGGTAATTCGACGATAACCAAATTGTTTCAAATTTTCTTCATAGACTTTTACAATATTCTTTAATGATTCGCTATCCTTACCATTACTTGAATAATTTTTATATTTATCTCAATAACTACGCTTTAAATTTGTTACATCAAGTAATAAATTTAGTGGATATTTATTAAGGTTTTCTTTGATAAAAAATACAATTTTTCTTTTATTTAATTGTAAAAGTCATGAAGCTTTTTTAGTAATTCATACCTAACTTTGTAATAGTTTAAATCTCTTTTTTCAAATGATTCTTTTGGACCTTTATTGGTGTTTAAAATTCCTTTCTTAAAATTTTCATACCATGAAGCAACAGTTTTTTTATTAATTGCATATTTTTTTGCAATAAAACTTATACTATTATTTTTAACCTCTTGTCCTATCCTTTTTCGAAAATCTGCTGTATATTTATTAAATTTTTGTCCTTTTCTTGCCATATAAAAATGCACCTCCTTTAAAAGTTTAGCAAAGACTTTTTTTCTTTACTTACTTTTTTGGGTGCAGTCTAAGATAGTTTTAATTGCGATTGCTTTTTTCTTATATTATTATTGAGTCTTTTCTTCAACAGGAGCAATTTTAGCGGGATTCTTAAAAATTCGAACTAAAAATATTTACTTTGGAATGATTATGGGCTTTTTCTTTTATTTTGTAATTATGTCTTTTTTCTTAATCCCATTAGAATTTATTCCTAATTTACGTTATATTATTTTAGTTTATTCCTTATTATCAATTAATATTTTATATTCCTTATTTTTATTATTATTTATTCGGTATTGATTTAATATTAATTTATGAGATTGGAATCATGCGATCTTTTTTGTTGCTTTTGGCGTTTTTGTGGCATTGTACTATGCTAAAAACTATTTTATTGCCCCATCCGGTTCAAATGTTACAAACAGTTATATTTTAAGTTTTTATATTTATGTTTTAGTTGATAATATTATTATTTTTAGATTAAATCCGAATGTTACTGTTACTAATGCCCAAGTTTTAGCGACCTTATCATGATTTACA
This sequence comes from Spiroplasma endosymbiont of Polydrusus pterygomalis, assembly GCF_964030635.1. Lineage (GTDB taxonomy): Bacteria > Bacillota_I > Bacilli_A > Mycoplasmatales > Mycoplasmataceae > Spiroplasma. The sequence goes on from NZ_OZ034909.1 coordinate 290,354, forward strand.
AATGTCTCAGTTTGATTTGTGATGACCGGGATTGATCCAAGTGAAATTATCTGAAATTTATTAAATATTTTAGATGCAATGTTATTTGCTTCCATTTTTGTGACATTATTAAGTAATTTTGCGAATAAGAAAAGTAATCGTTTTTTAATTGGTTCGTTATCACTTTTTGTTCTATCGGCTTCTAAGCTATTAATTTATTATTTTGGTTATGATTCATGACATCAACAAAATATGTTAACAGGCTTATTCTTTGTTACTTTCATTTTAACGACCATTTATAACAATGCCGAATATCGGAGTCGTAATATGCCATGAATTATTGGAATTATTTTTGCAAGTTATATTACCTTTGAATGGAATGTTTCATATATTATGTTATTTATTATATATGTTTCAACATGAATTAGTATGTTGAAACATAAAACGAATTTCCTAAAGAATATGATTAAGTTTACCTCATTCTCAACATTATGTTTTATTTTTTATAACGCCCAAAAACAAAACTTTTTATTAATATTTATCTTTTTAGGTTTATTCTTATTAATGATTATTTTATCCTTCTTATTATATCGTAATTATTCTCGTGTCCATGATATTAAAATAATGATGTATTTAGGGGATTGCGTTGCCAAAGTTGGGGAAAATAAAAAAGAAATTTTTCAGTATAATTAAGTTTGAAAAAAATTAGAAAGAAAACTATCCTATGAATATTATAACTATAATCCAAGAGTTTTTAAACGAAAATAATAACTCTTTTATTGATTTAATTAATGAAATTAGCCCCAATATCCCTATTACAGCACTATTATCCTATTTAAACAATGAAATTAGTTCTGAAGCTTGAATACTATTTAAAAATATTTTTGAATATATTGATAACTATATTTTTAATAAGAACTGACGGAAAGCACGTTATATTCCAAAAGGATTTTATCAACGAACTTTGGTTTTTCGTAATGGTGAAGTTACTTTTAAACGACGAAAATATATCTTAAAACCAGAATTTCAAGTGGCAAAAAAACCAAAAACGGTCTTTTTACTTGATATTCAATTAGGGATTGAAAGTTATCAGCGACTTGATTATGATTTTTCGTTATAAATAATCAGCAAATTAGGCATAAATTTTAGTTATCAAGATATTTGTAATATGTATCGGAATGCTAACATAACAAAAAAAACAATTTTTAACCTTATTAAACGGTTTGATATTAAACATTTGTTAGAACTAATGCTAGATGAACCAGATACAAAACTAAAACATGATGGGGTTATTTATATTGAAACCGATGAAGCATATCGCAATGCCATTAGTTATCAAATCAAAAAACGATTAAAAATTAAGAAAATAATCCGTTTAACCGTCTTTCATACTGGTTATAAAGATCCTAAAACAATACGAAAAACAATGCATAATGTCAAATTTCTAGTAACAATGACTAATGAAGTTAAAAAAATTAACTCTAAAAAATACTGACAAGGAATTAAAGAATTTATTAACTTAAATTATGAATCACCCGAGACAGATAAAATTATTGTGCTTGGTGATGGTGCACAATATATTTCAACGGTTGAAAAACACATCAATGTTGAATTTATCATTGATCGTTTCCATGTTATTAAAAAAATTAAAGATTGTCTCCGTGGTCCACGATATTATAAACTTTATTTATTTAATAAAATTAGAAAAGCAATTCTAAAATTAAACTGAAACAAGGTTACAAAATACCTTGAATGAGCTTATCAGCTTGTTAAAACCGAAGAAGCGAAAGGAAAGTTACAAGAAATATCTAATTATTTAAGAACATACTATGGAGCAATTCAAAAATGAGAATATCAAGAAAATATTGGTTGTCGCATTGAAAGTTATATTGCTCGAATTATTAAAGTAATGTTTCGTTCAAAACCAAAAATATTTAATGAAAAAACGATTTACAAAGTAATGTTATTAAAACAATTGACAGCTAATGGGATTAATCCCTTTCAAGAGCTAACAGAAATTAAAAATCTTCAAGTAAAAAATGAACAAATTACTTGAAGATGAATATTTAAAAAGATGAATAATCCAGAAGTTAAACAATATAACTTACCAATATTCACCGCTTCTACATTATCAAATACTAAAACTCTTTTAAAGAAAATAGTTTATAATTATTATTAGAACTTAATGCTGAAAACTTTTCCCCAACATTTTACACGCTACCTATTTAGGGCAAAAAAACTATTATTTGTGGTACCATTTATTTTTATCTTAATTTCAGTTGTGATTGTTTTAGCAACGGGGGGTAATTTAAATTTCTGAACTTTAGAAACAATTGCTTCGGCCTTATATGTCCAGTTAGAACTGGGTCGTTGACAGCCATGAACAAATATTGTTTTCTTAATTACTTCCTTTGTCTTTTTAGGCTTAGCTTTAATTTGATTATTTCTTTTTGAGCGAATTCCCAATTTTGTGGCGAAGACACCAATTAATATGTTATCAATTCTAACAGTAACGTTATTTAATCCGTTAGTTGGTCGCTTTTTAATCCTTATTTTTAATCAACAAGTCTTATTAAAAATAATGCGACAGTTTTTATTGTTGCTTTGTTAGTTGCCTTAAATATTAGTATTTATGCTATTCGCATTAAACCATTTAAAAAATGACATTTTAAAAAACCAACAGCCCCCCCTCATCACAAAAAGAAGCTAAATATCATAAAATAAGGAGGAAATTATGACTTTTGAACAAGCAAAAAATCGCAGTTTAGTACTAAAAGAACAATTAGAAAAATGAAATTATGAATATTATGTTAATGATAATCCTAGCGTTAGTGACCAAGAATATGATCAAGCAATGCAAGAATTAATTGCCATTGAACAACAATATAGCGAACTGATTACAATTGATTCCCCGACCCAACGTGTTTCGGGTGAAGTTAGTGAAAAGTTTAATAAATATGTTCATACAAGTCCAATGTTAAGTTTAGGAAATGCTTTTAATTATGATGATTTAATTCATTTTGATGAACAAATTAAAGAATTAACTGGTTTATCTGAAGTTGAATATACTTGTGAATTAAAAATTGATGGGTTATCAATTTCTTTAGTTTATAAGCAACATTTGTTAGTAATGGGGGCAACCCGGGGGGATGGTCTTATTGGCGAAGATGTTACTGTTAACATTAAAAAAATTAAATCAATTCCCTTACGCATTGACCAACCAAATTTAACGGTGCGTGGGGAAGTTTATTTATCAATTGAAGAATTTAATAATATTAACGAAGAACGAGTTAAAAATGGCGATCCAGAATTTGCTAATCCACGCAATGCTGCTGCTGGAACATTGCGGCAACTAGATTCCGCAATTGTTGCGAAACGAAATTTAAATGCTTTTCTATATTACTATGTTAATGCAGTGCAAGATGGAATTAAATCACAGCAGGCAGTTTTACAACGGTTAGAGCAATTAAAATTTAAAACAAATACTGAATATCGCTATTGTCCAAATATTACGGCTATTTGAGCCTATATTCAAGAGTATGAGTCAAAACGTCATCAGTTAGGATATGAAATTGATGGGATTGTTATTAAAGTTAATAACTTAAATTTATATAATCGGATTGGTTATACGGCTAAAAATCCAAAATGAGCAATTGCTTATAAATTCCCAGCGGAAGTGATCGTTACAAACTTATTAAATATTTTTCCGTCAGTTGGTCGAACTGGCCGAATTACTTATAATGCTATTCTTGAACCAGTGCGGATTGCGGGAACAGTTGTTCGTGCTGCAACATTACATAATGCTGATTTTATTACTGAACGCGATATTCGAATTGGTGACGCGGTGAAAGTTAAAAAAGCCGGTGATATTATTCCAGAAGTGATTAATTATGTTGCAGGGCAACGCCAGAGTAAAACTCCCAAATGACAAGAAGCGACCCATTGTCCTGAATGTCAGTTATTATTAGAACGGGTTGAAGGGGAAGTTGACCAATATTGTATTAATTCTATTTGTCCAAAAAAAATTACGCGTGGATTAGAGCATTATTGTTCACGCAATGCAATGAACATTGAAGGAATTAGTGAAAAAATTATTGAACGATTATTTAAATTAGGGTATTTAAAAAGTTTTAGTGATTTGTACCAATTAGAGCAATATCGGACAAAAATTATTGAATTAGAAAATTTTGGTGATAAATCATTTGAAAATATGATTAATTCAATTAATAATTCAAAAAATAATTCATTAGAGCGGTTATTATTTGGATTAGGAATTCGCCATGTTGGTCAAAAAACAGCGAAATTATTAGCCCGCCAATTTAAAACAATTGATAATTTAGCAACAATGGAGATTGAACAACTGGCCGTTATTAATGATGTTGGTCCAATTGTGGCAGCAAGTGTTGTTGATTATTTTGCAATTCCAGTGAACCAACAAGAATTGGCATTATTACGTCAAAGAGGGATTAAAATGAAATATATTGCTTCAAATCAACATTTAATTCAAAAATTTGAAAATTATCGTTTTGTTATTACTGGTGTTTTATCAAAACCACGAGAATATTTTAAAGAATTAATTGAAATTTATGGTGGGCAAATTTCAGAAAGTGTTAGTGTCAAAACAACTTATTTATTAGTGGGGGCTGATGCTGGTAATAAATTAGTGAAAGCACAAAAATTAAATGTTAAAATTATTTGTGAAGAAGAATTTAAACAATTATTAACTAAGGAGGAATAAGATGGCAAGAATTACGAAAGAAGCGCTACAATTTTTAGCACATGATATTATGTTAGATTTACAAGATGAGGAATTAACTAATTTAAGTCAAGAATTTGATGTTATTTTGAAACAAATGGATTTAGTGCAAAAAATTGATACAACTAATGTTCATTCAATGCATTTTCCCTTTGATTTAACAGTTAATTATTTGCGAGAAGATGATGCGATTGATGTTGCACCCCAAACGGAAATTTTATCGGCCGCACCCCAAAAAACAACTGATTATATTGTAATTAATAAGGTGGTTAAATAAAATGAAATATTATTCAATTAAAAAATTGCATCAACTTTTATTAACTAAAAAAATTACTCCATCGCGAATTATCAAAGATGCTTTTACTAATTTAGCACAGCATCAAATTTTAAATGCAACAGTAACCGAATTAGCAGCGGAAGTTGCAATCTTAGCTAAAAAATTAGACGACCTTGTTGTTCCAAAGGATAATTATTTATTTGCTTTGCCATATTTTGCCAAAGATAATTTTGCAACAAAGGGGATTAAGACAACGGCTAGTTCAAAAATTTTAGAAAATTTTGTTCCAAATTATGAATCAACAGTAACTAATATTTTAAAAGAACATCATAGTATTTTATTAGGGAAAAGTGCCCTTGATGAATTAGGGATGGGGGGACATGGTTTATATGCCTTAACAGGTGATGTTTTAAATCCATGAGATTTAACCCGCATTACGGGGGGTTCATCATCAGGTTCGGCGGTTCTTGTTGCTGCTGGAGTTGTCCCATTTGCCTTAGGAACCGATACGGGTGATTCTGTGCGAAAACCCGCTGGGTATTGTGGTATTGTTGGATTTAAACCAACTTATGGATTAATTTCACGTTATGGTGTCTTTCCCTATGCTCCATCGTTGGATACTGTTGGGTACTTTACCCGAACTGTTGAAGATAGTGCGATTGTTTTTGACTATTTAGCGCAAGAAGATCATCAGGATGCGACATCATTAAAAAGTAAAGAATATGGTTATTTTAAAAATTTATCAAGTTCCGCTGCTAAAAAACAGAAATTTGCTTATTTAAAAAATGCTCATTTAATTCTGGGCGATGAAATTAGAGGACAATTTGAACAATTATATGACAAGTTAAAAGCAGTCGAAATTAGTATCACAGCGATTGATTTTCCCGAAGATTTATTAAAAGCCTTAATGTCGGTTTATATGGTGATTTCTTTTGCTGAAGCAGTAAGTAGTAATTCAATGTTAGATGGGATTAATTTTGGAACGCGAGTTGAGGGGGACACCTATCAAGAAGTAATGATGAATTCTCGGACAAATGGTTTTGGCCATGTTGTTAAACGCCGTTATGTTATTGGTTCTTATGCCTTAACAAAAGATAATCAAACATTATTATTCTTGAAAGCGAAACGTGTCCGTCGTTTAATTGTTGATGCTTTAGCTGCTGTTTTTGCTGAATATGATATTTTATTATTGCCAGCAGCTTCAACGATTGCTCCTAAAATTAGTACAATTAAAGATAAAATTTTAACAGAAGATGAATTAGAAAATTATGTTGATGATTTATTAGTATTAGGGAATTTAATGGGTAATCCCTCGTTAACTATCCCCCTTGCCTTTCTTGAAAAAATGCCAATTGGAATTAATGTTAACGCGGCTCCTTTTGCGGATCAAAAAGTCTTTAATGCTAGTTTATTAATTGAAGAAATTGTTGGCATTAAAAATAAAGTGGCGCCACAAGGAGGGAAAAACCATGGTTAATTTTGAAGTAGTGATTGGAATTGAAAATCATGTGGAATTAAAAACTAAAACCAAAATGTTTTCCACAGGAGCAGTTAGCTACGGGGAAAAACCAAATAGTATGGTGAATCCAATGGATGTTGGTTATCCGGGGACAATGCCAACGGTTAATAAAAAAGGGGTTGAATTAGCTTTAATTGCGTGTCAGGCGCTTAATTTAACAATTGATCCGATTGTGCAATTTGATCGTAAAAATTATTATTATCCTGATTTAGCGAAAGGATTTCAAATTACACAACAATATTATCCAATTGGGAAAAATGGCGTTTTAGCAATTATTGATGAAAAAGGGAACCTGTTGAAAGTAGAAATTGAACGGTTACATCTTGAAGAAGATACAGCAAAACAATTGCATGAAGAAGATTGCACATTATTAGATTATAATCGTGCCGGGATTGGGTTAATTGAAATTGTAACACGACCAGTGTTATCTTCTGCTTTTCAAGTTCGGCAATATTTAGAAGCTTTACGTGAAATTTTAGTTTATACCCAAGTCAGCGATGCCAAAATGAATGAGGGTTCACTTCGTTGTGATGTTAATATTTCATTGCGACCAGTTGGGGCAAAGACATTTGGGAATAAAGTTGAATTAAAAAATCTTAATTCACTTGCGAATGTTGAAAAGGCAATTGAATATGAAATTAAAAGACAAACGGAAATTTTATTAATGGGGAAAACAGTGTCTCAAGAGACTCGTCGTTTTGATGAAAAAACAAAAACAACAGTGCTAATGCGTCACAAAACCGATGCGATTGATTATAAATATTTTTCTGAACCAAATATTTTACCGATTCAATTAGATAAAACGTGGATGAAAAAGGTTCTTAAAAATATTCCGGAGTTACCAACAACAAAACGAGATCGCTATTTAACGGAATTAAAATTAAAAACGGCTGATATTGAAATTATTTTACAAGATTATGCTTTAATGAATTTTTTTGAAACAGCAATTAAGTTGTCATCGCATTATGAAACAATTGCCCATTATTTAATTGGTGATATTAGTGCTTATTTAAATCAAAAAGGATTAACATTAACGGAAACGGCTTTAACGCCCCAAAATTTAGCGGAAATGATTACCCTAATTAATAAGAATGTAATTTCAAATAAACAGGCTAAAACGGTGTTACAACGTATTTTAGATGAAGATTATTCCCCAACTAAAATAGTTGCTGAGTTAGGATTAAAACAAGTTAGTGATCCAGCGGAAATTAAAGCAATTATTGAACCAGTTTTCGCGGCTAACTTAGAAATGTTAGCGCAATATGAACAACGCCCAGAACGAATAATTAAGTTTTTTATGGGTGAACTAATGAAATTAACAAAAGGACAAGTTGCTCCAAAAATTGGTCAACAGGTTGTTTTGGAATTAATTACGGCGAAACAAAGACAATAAAAAAGATGGTTAAAGACTAGACTGTAGACTGCACCCCGTTTAGTAAGTATTAATAAAAATGTTTACAAACTTTCATTTATTATATCTTTTTCTTTTTGGTTTGAATATCATTTATTTCATTTTTTAACATCATTAATATATTCATTATGAGATTTATAATTTTTATTATGGATTGTTCCTTTTTTAAGTAATGAATGAAAACTTTCAATAATAATGTTGTCTGCACAATGATAATTTTTACCCATTGAAATTATAATTTTGTTATCTAAACATTTACTATTATAATCTTTAGATGTATATTGATATCCGTGATCTGAATGAATTATTGTTTTATTTAGATCTTTTTTTATTTTTTTAATTTTATTAATTGCAGCATTTAAATTATCAATTACAAGTTTGTTATTATTAAATTTTGATCATTTTACATCAATAATTTCTTTAGTATATCCATCAATTATTGTTGATTGATAATGTTTTTTACCATTTCAAATTAAATAAGTTACATCAGTAAATAAAATTGAAAATCTTTCTTTAATATCATTAAAATTACGATTTACTAAATCAGGATATTTAATTATATTTTTATTTCTATTTTGTTTTATTAATATTTTTCTACGCATACGCTTTACATATTCAGCTTGAATATTATTTTCTTTCATAATTCGTAATACTTTCTTAGCATTATAAACAATGCCATAATCTTCTTTTAAATATTTGGTAATTCGACGATAACCAAATTGTTTTAAATTTTCTTCATAGACTTTTACAATATTTTTTAATGGTTCACTATCCTTACCATTACTTGAATAATTTTTATATTTATCTCAATAACTACGCTTTAAATTTGTTACATCAAGTAATAAATTTAGTGGATATTTATTAATGTTTTCTTTGATAAAAAATACAATTTTTATTTTATTTAATTGTAAAAGTCATGAAGCTTTTTTAGTAATTCATACCTAACTTTGTAATAGTTTAAATCTCTTTTTCCTCTTTTTTCTTTTGGACCTTTATTGGTGTTTAAAATTCCTTTCTTAAAATTTCCATACCATGAAGCAATAGACTGCACCCAAAAAAGTAAGTAAAGAAAAAAAGTCTTTGATAAACTTTTAAATGAGGTGCATTTTTATATGGCAAGAAAAGGACAAAAATTTAATAAATATACAGCAGAATTTAGAACAAAAATCATTGAGGAAATTAAACAAAAAAGTTGTTGAATAGTATCAAAACAATATAATCTAAATGCAAATACAGTAGAGTCTTGGTGAGCAAATCATAAAAAAGGAAAATTAAACAATCCTAAAGGGCTGGATAGGTTACAATAACCGCACTGTTGAAGAAAATGAACTTGATTGCCTTGCGGAAAGAATTAATCCAATTACGAATGGAAAACGACATTTTAAAACAAGTGGCACTGATAATTAGAAAAAAATAGAAATTATTAACAATAATAGACTTCTTGCGATACTATGATAATAATTGCAGATTAATTCATAAAGAAAAAATACAAATAGGAATTTATACTGCAATGATTATCATAGTATCGCAAGAAGTCTAATGTGTTATTTATCCTTTTTTAAATTTGGATTTTAAAACAATATTTTTATTTGTTTAACTGCCCCATTTAATTTTACAATTCAGGTAAACAAAAACAGAAATTAAAAAAATTATTTAGAAAAACATATGTCAAAAAAGGATTTTCCATTTGTCTCATAAGTAATTTTATCATTTACTTTTGCTGTAACTTTAAATTTAACATCTGTAAAACTTAATTTAAAATCAACAGCATTTAAAATTTGTTTTAAATTAACGCTATCATTCTCACAAACAATAGCAGTAAAGTCTTCTCAGTTCCCTGCTTTATTTTTAAATTGTAAGGTAACTCGCCCACTGTTTATTGTAACATCGTTACTTTTTAACTCAGTATTGCTTACACCTAAATCACGTAAAATATTAGATCCGGCATAAGTCATTAATGATGGTCCTAAGAAAAAGTCAATTTTAAAAATAAATATAATTAAGTATCAGTTAATTCCTTTTCATGTTGATAGTTGCATAAAATTAGTGTTAACAGCATCAATTCCTTGTTTATCTTTCTCTGAAACAAAAATATCTAAAATACTTCCGAATAGTAAAGTTGGTTTTAAATATCCAATTTGCCCATAGACAATTTCTTCGAAAAATGATATCGATATTCCATATTTGCTTTCATTTTTTTCATATTCTGCTTTATAACCAAATAATAAGTGAAATACTAAACTATCTAAATTTGTCCCAGTATTCTGATAAAAGTAATCATTCTCACCAAAAACAGCATTAATATTAGCTTTTAAGTCTGAATTAACTGGTGATAATAAATACTGAACTAATGGTAAAATCGTATTATGTGTTTTTTCATATTCTGCTTTTCAATTTTTAACAAATCATTGTAATAACGCAACTAAATCAGGCGCAACATTATGTAATAGATCTCTAACTGTTTCTTTCCCTTTAATTGTTTCATAAAAAGAAATATCTTTATCAAGATAACTGTTAATATCGACCCCGATATTTTTGACACTATTAGCAATAATTTCTAATACATTATCAAATTTTGAAATAAAATCAGGTTCCGCAATTTTTGTTAAATCAATTTTCATAATTTTTTCCATTGGTAACAGCAGAAGCCCGATAAAAATATATAAGTCAGCAAAAGTTAGATTTATTCCTGCTTTAATCTGTGGAAATAGTAAATAAATTTTTTGTTTTATATCACTTGTGCTATTAATCTTGTTAACAGCATTTTTTAAATGTAATAATTCATTGATAACTCATTGAATTATTATATTTAATTCTTCTTTATCTTTCCTTAAAACACTAACGCTAGCAGTCCCATTAATAATTTTCAAATCGCCTTTGGCTTCTTGCTGTTCTGCAATAGCTAATGTATTAGATTGTTCATTACCACCGACAATTTTTGGTTGAACAAATGTTTCATTATTTTTAATCACTAATTTATAATTTGCTAAAGTAAGGCGATTTCCTAACTCTTCAGCTAATTGTTCGTTTGTTATAATTGATGATGAAGCCAAAAATGGTACTTCAGCATATTGTTCTAATTCTCGTTTAATAATTTCAAGCGATGCATCGCTTTGTTTAGCAGCACATGCTGTCGTAGATATAGCGCTAACCCCAATTATTGAAACAGATTCTAAAAAAGCTAATAACTTTTTCATTTTCTTTCCTCCTCATTTTAATTTAGTTCTAAATAAATAAAATATAAATTTAATATTTCCTAAATTGTAAATATATTTAGGACAACTTTATTATACTTCTTGCGATACTATGATAATCATTGCAGATTAATTCATAAAGAAAAAATACAAATAGGAATTTATACCTTTTATTAATTTAATTCTTATAGTCTTTATAAGAGATGCATTATTTTGGCACAACAAAAAATGATTTTATTATTTAAAGTTAATTTTCATTCAACTTCTTGTCTTATTTATAATAACAATTTAAAATTATAGATTGAAGCAATTAAATTAAATCTTAAAGCAAAGATTTTTCTACGATTGCGATATTTTTCAGTAATAATTTTAAATTTTTTAAGGATAGCAAAAACATTTTCAATAACGATTCTCATTTGTGAAATTAGTTTATTATGCTGTTTTTGTTCGTTGTTTAAAGGTTTTTGCTTTGTTTTTTTATGCGGAATCAAAACATTCCGATGCATTTTTCGCAAGCCTTGATAACCTGTATCAACTATTACTTTGCTAGCTTTTAAAAGTGGTATTTTTGATTCTTTAAATAAACTAAAATCATCGGTTTTACCACAAGCAAAATTTGTTGCAATAATAGTTTTGCTTTCTTTTTCGATGATTATTTGTGTTTTGATAGTATGCTTTTTCTTTTTTCCGGAATAGTATTTTTTTTGTCTTTTTTTGGGCGTTGGATTGCTGTTTCGGTTGCATCAATAATAATTGTTTTATCATTAAAATATTTATTTATTAATGTTTTTTGCCCAGCAAGTTGTTGAAAGTCAGGGTGTTTAATTAAAGTGTTTTCAATTCATTTGATATTACGATAACAATTACTCTCACTAATGCCAAAACTTTTGCCAAGATGAAAATAAGTGCAGTATTCTTTTCAATATGATAAAGTCATTAATAAACGATTTTCTAATGATAATTTATTAGCTTTTCCGCCTTTTTTAATTTTTTTAACTCGGCTTCTTTTAAAATATCTAACATTTTATTAAAAGTATTTTTTTATTCCTGTTAATCGTAATAATTCTTTATCATTAAGAAATTTAAAGTTATCATTTTTCATAGTTTTATATCCTCCTAATTTATATTTTTTATTTTTAATTATATTTTATAGAAATATTATTAATAAGAAAAACCGGTATCGCAAGAAGACTATTGTTAGGACAATCTAGTAAAGTAATTTCCCGTTTTATTAAAACAACACCCAAAACAGCTTGATATAATCGTCAAAAATTAATGCCATCAAAACAATTATAAAATAATCAATTAAAATTTAAAAAATTAAATGGCCAAATACAAATCAATGAAACATTTATTAAAAAAATCCATAAAGGTAATTTTAAAAATAAATTTGATAAATGAAAAACTCATCTTGATCCATTTTCCACTAACACTAAATGTTGTATTCAAATGGCGGTTGATACTAATAATAATATTTTTGTTCAATCCACTAATACCAAACGATTACAAAAACAGTGAATTATTGAAAATATGAATACAAAATTAATTAACAAAAATTTCATTATTATTTCTGATATGCAACCATTATATTTATTAGTAGCAAAACAAACAAGTTCTACTTTATATGCCACTAAAACTAGGACAAATCCTGATGCCAGTTATCGAAAATTAAATAAAGTTAGTAAATTACAAGCAAATCTTAAAGAAGTGGATTTGCAACCCTTTTTAGGACACTTTTTATATGGACTGTTGTTTTCTAAATTCAACAGGTGTTAAATAATTTAAACGACCGTGAATTCGAATATTGTTATATCAATGCACAAAGTCAAATAATTTGTATTTTAATTGGGTTAAATTTATAAATTTTTGCCCCTTGATAAATTCCGTTTTAAAACTTTTGTAAGTTGTTTCAGCTACAGCATTATCGTATGGACAGCCTTTATTGCTTAATGATCGTTTGATGTTAAAAGTATTTAAGATATTATCAATGATTTTATTTTTAAATTCATTATCCCGGTCAGTATGAAATAACGTAATTTGATTTAATGGTCTTGTAATTGAATAAAAGGCTTTTTGTCCTAGTTGGGCTGTTTTGTTTGTCCCGGCACTATAGCCAATTATTTCACGATTAAACAAGTCAATTAATAAACAAATATAATGTCATTTAGCACCAACTTGAACATATGTTAAATCACTAACAACAACTTCATTTGGTTGTTTATTATTAAATTCACGGTTTAAAACGTTGCTAATTTCGTCGTTATTAACCATTGACTTATGATTACGATATTTTAATTTGGTGTATTTAGATACTAACTGATTTTTAATCATAATTTGGCGAATTTTTCTTCGCGATAAGATAATATCTTTTCTGGTTAAAATAGCTTTAATTTTACGAGCTCCATAAATTTTGCGACTAGCATTAAATGGACTGATAAATTCTTGTTCATAATTATTAACATCAACCGTAGCGTATTTATTAATTTGATAGTAATATGTTGATTTTGCTATCTTTAATATTTGACCCATTTTTCGCACGAAATATTTTTCTTTATTATTGTTAATAATTTCTATTTTTTGCCGATTATCAGTGCCGCTTGCTTTAAAATGTCGTTTTCCATTCGTAATTGGATTAATTCTTTCCGCAAGGCAATCAAGTTCATTTTCTTCAACAGTGCGGTTATCTTTTGCTTTAAAAGATCCATAATTATTTAATTTTTTAATTCACTGATATACGACTGATTTTGACATCACATATTCCTTAAAAATTTCAAAAATGGTTTTACCATTTTGATAAAGTAAAATAATTTTTTTAAATTCATCGATATATTAATTTCTTCCCATTTTTATATTCCTACTTTCTTCATAATTATATTTTATTTGAAAGTCCACATAAATATGGTCCAACTTATTGTAACCTATCCACTATCAAAACACAAATAATCATCAAAAAAAATGTCCTTATCTTGTGATAATTTCGTAATAGTTATCTATCAAAAATTTCGCAACCATTTAAAATTAAAAATGGTGATAACAATGGAAAGAAAAATAACAATGAAAGAACAACATAAATACAAAACAATTGAAAAAATTATTAACAATAAAATATCAAAGCAAAGAGCTGCAAATATTTTACACTTATCAATTCGTCGCATTGAACAACTTATAAAACTTTATGATCCACAAAATAGTCAATCATTTGCTCACCATTCTCGTGGAAGGATAGATCACAATAAAACAAATCCACAAATTTTTGAAAAGATTATAAATTTATATAAAACTAAATATATTGGCTTTAATTTTACTCATTTCAAAGAAAAATTAATCGAAAATGAAGGAATAAACATTTCATATTCAGTTTTATACAAATTAATGTCCTTAAATCAAATTAAAACACCTCGAAAGCAAAAAATAAAGAAAAAAGATAAAACCCACCCTTTAAGAGAACGTCGAAAATGTTTCGGCGAACTATTACAAGCTGATTCCAGTGAACATCATTGATTAGGACCAAATGGTCCAAAATGATTTTTACATGGCGCAATTGATGATACAACAAATACGGTTGTTGGATTATATTTTGCTTGTCAAGAAACATTACAAGGTTATTATAATGTTTTACATCAAATTTTACGAAATTATGGAATTCCCATGACATTTTATACCGATAAACGAACAATCTTTACATACCAAAAAAGTAGTGATAAAACCGAAGAAAAAGACACCTTTACTCAATTCAGCCGATGCTGTGATGAATTAGGTGTCGAAATCATAACTACTTCAATTCCCCAAGCAAAGGGACGAATTGAACGTTTATGAGGCACTCTACAAGATCGCTTGAAAAATGAATTAATTCTCGCAGGAGTAACCACTATTGAAGAAGCAAATACATTCTTAAAAGAATTTATAACCAAATTCAATAAACAATTTGCCCATTCCTATTGATTATAACAATTCTGTCTTTGTTGACTCTCCTAATAATGACAAAATTAATTTATTTTTATCAATCACTTCAACGCGACAAACAGACAATGGTTCATCAATTAGTTATAACAATAAAAAATATATGGCTTATAATAATAAAAAGTTAAAAGTCTTTAATTCAAAAACAAAAATTATAGTAATTAAAGCATTTGATGAAACATTATATTTAAAATATAACAATCAAATATATAATTTATTAGAATACATTCCTGTTCCTATTAAAAATATTGAAAACAAAGTTCCCAAATCTAAAGCACATAAAACAAAACCAAATCATCCTTGAAATAATCAATATACATTACAAACATTATCAATTAAATAATTTTGCGAAATTTTTGCTAGATATTGACATAAATGTTTAGATAACAAAATTATAATTTCAATGGGTAAAAATTATCATTGTGCAGACAACATTATTATTGAAAGTTTTCATTCATTACTTAAAAAAGGAACAATCCATAATAAAAATTATAAATCTCACAATGAATATATTAATGATGTTAAAAAATGAAATAAATGATATTCAAACCAAAAAGAAAAAGATATAATAAATGAAAGTTTGTAAACCTTTTTATTAATACTTACTAAACAGGGTGCAGTCTAATATTATGTGGACTTTCAAATAAAATATAATTATGAAGAAAGTAGGAATATAAAAATGGGAAGAAATTAATATACCGATGAATTTAAAAAAATTGTTTTACTTTATCAAAATTGTAAAACCATTCTTGAAATTTTTAAGGAATATGGGATGTCAAAATCAGCCGTATATCAGTGAATTGAAAAATTAAATAATTATGGATCTTTTAAAGCAAAAGATAACCGCACTGTTGAAGAAAATGAACTTTTGATTGCCTTGCGGAAAGAATTAATCCAATTACGAATGGAAAACGACATTTTAAAGCAAGCGGCACTGATAATCGGCAAAAAATAGAAATTATTAACAATAATAAAGAAAAATATTCCGTGCGAAAAATGGGTCAAATATTAAAGATAGCAAAATCAACATATTACTATCAAATTAATAAATACGCTACGGTTGATGTTAATAATTATGAACAAGAATTTATCAGTCCATTTAATGCTAGTCGCAAAATTTATGGAGCTCGTAAAATTAAAGCTATTTTAACCAGAAAAGATATTATCTTATCGCGAAGAAAAATTCGCCAAATTATGATTAAAAATCAGTTAGTATCTAAATACACCAAATTAAAATATCGTAATCATAAGTCAATGGTTAATAACGACGAAATTAGCAACGTTTTAAACCGTGAATTTAATAATAAACAACCAAATGAAGTTGTTGTTAGTTATTTAACATATGTTCAAGTTGGTGCTAAATGACATTATATTTGTTTATTAATTGACTTGTTTAATCGTGAAATAATTGGCTATAGTGCCGGGACAAACAAAACAGCCCAACTAGGACAAGAAGCCTTTTATTCAATTACAAGACCATTAAATCAAATTACGTTATTTCATACTGACCGGGATAATGAATTTAAAAATAAAATCATTGATAATATCTTAAATACTTTTAACATCAAACGATCATTAAGCAATAAAGGCTGTCCATACGATAATGCTGTAGCTGAAACAACTTACAAAAGTTTTAAAACGGAATTTATCAAGGGGCAAAAATTTATAAATTTAACCCAATTAAAATACAAATTATTTGACTTTGTGCATTGATATAACAATATTCGAATTCACGGTCGTTTAAATTATTTAACACCTGTTGAATTTAGAAAACAACAGTCCATATAAAAAGTGTCCTAAAAAGGGTTGCCAATCCAATCGACAAAAATTAATGCAATCAAAACAATTAGAAAATACTCAATTAAAATTTAAAAAATTAAATGGCCAAACACAAATCGATGAAACATTTATTAAAGAAATCCATAAAGGTAATTTTAAAGATAAATTTGATAAACGAAAAACTCATCTTGATCCATTTTCCACTAACAGTAAATGTTGTATTCAAATGGCGGTTGATACTAATAATAATATTTTTGTTCAATCCACTAATACCAAACGATTACAAAAACAGTGAATTATTGAAAATATGAATACAAAATTAATTAACAAAAATTCCATTATTATTTCTGATATGCAACCATTATATTTATTAGTAGCAAAACAAACAAGTTCTACTTTATATGCCACTAAAACTAGGACAAATCCTGATTCCAGTTATCGAAAATTAAATAAAATTAGTAAATTACAAGCAAGTCTTAAAGAAGCCTTAATTCATTATCATGGTTTAGGTTTTACTAACATTCAAAATTATTTAAATCTCTGAAAATGAAAATACCAACACAAAGATTTAACACCAAACCAACAAGCAACGGTATTATATTTTAACATCTAAAAAAGTTAAAGAACAATAATAATCTTCCATCAAATTCGTTTTCAAATTGTCATATTGATGATTTTTCTATTTTATCAAGATTTTTCTACAAAATTAAAGAAAATTTTTGATAAAAGCCGAAAATACATTGCAGTTAAGCTTACTTAAACTACTAATTTTTCAACATAATTATCATCAATTCTGCGGCTATGCCCTAATAATTCTAACTCTGTTGCTAACCCCCGAATGCGATCAACAATTCGTAAGGCTTTTACCTTATTAATTTCCTTATCACTAATTTCATTTTTAACATTTGCATAAATTGTTGTCAAAGCTGTCGTGGTGAAATTTGATGAAAAAAAAGTTGGTAATTGCCGACTAATGCGGTCATTTAAAATTCGAAATAATAAATCATCTCGCACCCATGAGGAAACTGACTCTCCTCCAATGTCATCTAAAAATAAAACATCTGCTCCTAATAATGTTTCCACCAATGATGATTCACTATTAAAAATACTAAATGATTCTTTTACACGGTTAATTAAATTAATTACGGAAATAAAAGCAACTTTACGATTATTATTTGCTAAAACATTAGCTAACCGAATTAATAAATAAGTTTTGCCAACCCCCGGATTGCCATGAATATACAGGGACTTTTTTCGCTGCCCTTTGACAAATTTAACCATTTCGTCAATAATAAAATGCATATTATTAAAATTCTTATCTTTTTTAATATCATCATTTAATCGTAATTTTAATAGTTCATCACTAAAGTCATAATAAAGATAATTAATTTTAACCTTATTTTTTTCTTTAATAGCGATGATATGTTCGCATTCAATTCGTGTTAAAAATAAATTATCATTTTCTTTTTTAAAATAATATTTGTAGCCTTGAAATTGTTGTTGGCATAATGATAAGGGCGAATTTTTTTCACATTGATGATAGTTAACTATATATTCCTGAAAGAGCACACTAAACTTCTGATAATTATTAACATCAAAGGCAATTTGTTGTAAATTAAACATTAACTCTGCATTATTTTGAATTTGTTTTAACAAACTTAGTTTTACCATAGCACCCATCTCTCTTTCATTTTTCTATTATAAGTTTTTTAAATCATCTAATAATTGCGTTAGATTAACTTTTTTAACTTCTTGTTCCTGACGTTTTTGTTCATAAATTTTATTATATTCCAATTCCGCCAAATTTTGTTTAGCCACTTTTTCTTTTCATTGATATGTTTTTGTCTTAATAACATCCTTGGTAATTTTACTTTTTTGTGTTTTTGCATAAGCCCCACGTAAATGTTCCATTGCTTTATCAACAGTATTAATTTGTAATTGATGCAAAGTATTAGCTATTTTTTCGCAATACTTTCTTTCAATTCGACGATAATTTTTAAATCAAACATATTCAATTAAACAATTAACAACCCCAGGAGTTAACGAATAATCAATAATTAAATCGCGAATTAATTCAATTTCAATTGGTGTTGGTCTACTATTTTCTCGTAATAATGTTAAATATTCAATTGGATCAATGGAAACCATTTCATTAATTTTTGCTTCTAACATACTACTTGGTTTAATCGCATTTTCCTCATTAATAATTAATTTTAATTGCTTCCCATTAAGTTGTTTTTTCAAAACTGTTTTTTGATGAAAATCAGATAATAAATTTTGAAATGTTTCATAATTAAAAATGCGATTATTAGCTGTTAACTCAATACTTTTGTAAATAAAAATAGCAAGATTATTTGTCAAAACATTATAATAATTTGCTAATTGAATAATTTTTTCGCTATATGGTAAGTACAATTTATGATTAGCATTTTTCGATGCTAAATATTTATCAATGTAAACAAAATCAAATGTCATTGTTTTGTTCGCTAATTGTTCAGATAAATTATTGCTACTTTTATTTTCTGGTTGATCATTGTTAATAAATTTTGTTTTAATAATTGCAAAATATTTTTCCCCGACAATATCTAATAAATAATTTCGTAAAATTTTATTTTCAAAAAAAGAAATCGCATAAATTGGTAATTGCGGTTTTAAAATAAAGTGTTTTCCTTTTTTGCGCTTTGCAATTTTTAATAGGCCAATAGTTTCTAATTTACTTTTTGCTGTTAAAAATTCATCATATGATATTTGTAATAATGTTAAAAGATTTTCTAAATGATATTTCGTATTTAATTCCAAGATAAAATCTTGTGCTGTCAAAGCAATATATAACATATGCGCTTTATCACCAATAATTGGGCGATATAAACATAAAAGTAACATACGTTCATCGTCTGACAATTGATGCTCTTGTTTAATTAAATAAGTTGCTTCCTTTTCCATAATTTTCCGTCCTTTGCTTAATCATTAATAATATTAAAACGAACAAGGAAGAAGTAAATATATTTTATTAAAATAGTATTATTAATTGACTTATCCACATTCTTTTTTTAATAAAACAGTTATTATTATTAAGTTTTTAAAACTTTTACACATATAAACAAATTACTTTAATTTTGTAAAAAACTATTGATAAAGGCAAAAAAAATCATCAATATGACAACTTGAAAACGAATTTGGTGGAAGATTATTATTGTTCTTTAACTTTTTTAGATGTTAAAATATAATACCGTTGCTTGTTGGTTTGGTGTTAAATCTTTGTGTTGGTATTTTCATTTTCAGAGATTTAAATAATTTTGAATGTTAGTAAAACCTAAACCATGATAATAGACTTCTTGCGATACTAACAAAAATAAAAAAATTACAAATTAAAAAAGCTGAATTATACTTGTAAGTGCAAGTAAATAAAATTGCAAAAAATCTCATATAAAAATTTTATGATGCTAAGTTTATTTTAGAAAAAATAAAGCAAGGAGTTTTTATGTGGGATATAAACATCTTGGCATAGATGAAAGAATTTATATTGAGAATCAATTGAAGTTTAAAATAAAAATTAGTGAAATAGCTAAAAATCTTAATCGAAGTATTAGTACTATTATTCGAGAAGTTAATAGAAATAAAGATAATAATCATTATTTTTCATTAATTGCACAAAATAAAGCAGAAAATAGAAAACAATCACATATTTATTTTCATAAGTTTAAAAATAGAGAATTAGTAAAATATGTACAACAAAAATTATTATTAGGTTGATCACCCGAACAAATTTATGGCAGAATTAAAAATTTTCATAAAGAATGAATTATTAGTTTTAAAACAATTTACAATTGAATTTATTCTGGATTACTTGAAAAAGTTACTAATAAAAATTTAAGAAGAAAAGGTAAGAAACGAAAATATCAAGAAAATCGGGGTAAATTTAATGGTAAATCAATTAAAGAACGAAATGCTAATGTTAATAATCGCGTAACTCTTGGTCATTGAGAAGGTGATACCGTAGTATCATCACGAGGTAAAAGTAAATCATGTTTAATAACTTTAGTTGAAAGAACATCAAGATTTACTTTAGCAATATTAGTTGAAAATAGAACTACTAAAGTTATTAACGAAAATATTAGCCATTATTTATCAATTCTTCCAAATAATCTTGTTAAGACTATAACATTTGATCGTGGTAAAGAATTTGCTAATTGACAAAAACTTGAAAAAAATTTAAATGTGAAAATTTATTTTGCTAATGCATATTCACCCTGACAAAGAGGTACTAATGAAAATACTAATGGTTTAATTAGATAAAAATTTCCTAAAAAATTTAATTTTTCAAACACTAATAAAAATGCAGTTCATAAATTTATATTGTCTTTAAACCAAAGACCAAGAAAAATACTAAATTATCTTTCGCCAATCGAATATTTGGTTAGAAAAATAATTTAGTTGCACTTAACTTTACAATTTGGCAAAAATTAAATTAAACTTTAAAATAATCATTTTTAAAAATTTTAATTGCTTTTTAAGCATAAATAACAAGGTATCGCAAGAAGTCTATTGTGTTATTTCTCCTTTTTTAAATTTGGATTTTAACACAATATTTTTATTTGTTTAACTATCCTATTTAATTTTACAATTCAGGATACCAATAATTTAAAAAGAGTTATAATAATTTTATAACTCTTTTTTGTCTTTTATCGTTTAATGTAATGTAATGGCGGAACAGGAGAGACTCGAACTCTCGCGCCGGGTAACCGGCCTAACACTTTAGCAGGGTGCCCTCTTCACCAACTTGAGTACTGTTCCGTAGTGATTACCCTATATATTATACAAAAGATATCATTTTAAACAAGTGGGAAAGACCATTTTTTTGTAGAAACCCCACACATTTAAGAATTTAGCTCATACCGTTAATAAAATTATAACAAAAAAATGATATTTCTATTTTAATTTTGTCGAAAACTCTTGATATTTTAATAAAAGGCATTGTGTAGATACAAGCTCCAAATTTGTATCTCTTGTTAAATTGATAATAACATTATTTAAAATAAATGCAACTATTTTTTAAAAAAAATAAATTATTTATAAATTGTTATTATTTTGAACATATTTTGACACACTAAAAAATAATTTATTAAATTTAATTAATAAAAATTTACTTAATATTTTGTAAAAATATTTCTTTTGCACTTACTCAGTTTAAACAGGGTCGAAGTTTATCATTTATAACATCAACTACTCAATCTATTTCTTGTTGACTAACATTATTAAAATCAGTTCCTTTTTTAAATCAATGTCTAAATTCACCATTCATATATTCAATTAATGGTTTTTGTTGTGGTGAAGCAGGGTCACAAAAATATACTTGTGTTTCAGCAAATATTTCCATTTCTCTTCATTTACTAAATTCTTTCCCGCGGTCTGTTATTATTCCTTTCATTTTACCCATTAAATTATTACTTACAATCATATCTTTAAATTTTGTTAAAACCTCATTAGCGGTATGATTTTTTAATTTCATTACAAAGTAATTTTTACTTGATTGTTCTACTAAAACTAAACAACTAGATTGATGGTCTTTTCCAACTACGGTATCCATTTCAAATCAACCAACATTAGATTGCTTATTTTCAATATCTAATATTGATTTAAAATTATTTAATTTACCACGATTATCATATTCCCCCTTTTTCTTATATTTTTTACCATGATTGCGTAAATTTTGTTTATTTAAACCGAATAATTTTAATTCAATTCATTTATAAAAAGTTTTAACACAAGCAGGAAATTTAACACCAAACTTTATAAAATATCGATGAATAATTTGTGCTGGTGAATTATGAAGAATATTAAATCGTAAATTTAGTCATTCTTTTTGTTCTTCTGTGAATTTGGGGGGCTTTTTAATAGATTTTTTTCGTTCTTTTAAATAATCATTATGTGCTTTATAAACATCATAATCTTCTATATTTTTAAATCTATTAATTTCTCTTTTAACAGTTTTAATATCTCTTCCCGTTTGCCTTGATATTTCAGATAAATTAATCGTTCCATTTTTCTTTTTGCAACTATCAGATAACAATAAATCCTTAATAAATCTTCGTTCGTCAAATTTTACATGTGTATAATCTTGCATATATTTGTACATCCATTTCTTTTATTTAAATTCATTTATACACGAATTTTTAAAAAAAGGTATTGACAAATAATTTTAAAGATATATTATTATAATGTAACAAGTATCGAATTTGTATCTCTTTATGCTTGTATACTAAAATAAAAAGTAAATTACTTTACTTTTTTTATTTTGATGTAAAATATAAATAATAACAAAGAACCGCGATGGTTCTTTGTTATTATTTTCAGATATAGTTTACTCTTTTATTTAATCATATTCATTAAATAATAGCAATTTTAGTATGCAAAAAGGAGTAAAAATGAAAGAATTTAATCCAAAAACAGCAAGTTTACGAACATTTTATCGTAAAATAGAGCAGTTTTGACGTGATAAATCACCTAATATCCCCTATACTTTGAATGATTTAACCAATAAATTAAATCTTTCTCGCCATTGAAGACAAGAAATTTATCGGAGCGAGAAGATAGTTGCTTTACTTGAAAAACAATTTGATAAAATAGAAAGTGAACTTATTAAACAAATGGTTAAAACGCCAGAAGGTACTAGGTTATATTGACAGCGTGCATTTAATTATAAATATTCACTGCAAGAAAAAGAACTTGAAAAAGAATTAAACTTAAATAATCAACAACCAATAATTGTTAATTTACAAACGGATATTAGAGATATTAAAAAAGAAACTGAAAAATAATGCTTAATCATTTTACTTATTTGTTATAAACGCCTTATTGGTTATTACAAAATAGTATTATTGGTAATAAATATCCATTTGCTAAAAAATATGAATTAGTAAATGAAATTAATCAAATTGGGACACGATATAGTGGTAAGACTATATCAAATATTAAAATGTTTGGTGAATTATTAAAAATTAGTTTATTAATTAAAGAACCAATTTGTATAATTGCTAGTATGTATTGGAGTAAAGATTTAAAAGATAGTGTCTTTCAAAATATATGAAATATGTTAGATGAAAATAATATACCTTATAGTATTAATTTATCAAATTTTACTTTTACTTTATCAAATGGTAGCAAAATATATTGTAAAGGTTTAGACTGCACCCCGTTTAGTAAGTATTAATAAAAAGGTTTACAAACTTTCATTTATTATATCTTTTTCTTTTTGGTTTGAATATCATTTATTTCATTTTTTAACATCATTAATATATTCATTATGAGATTTATAATTTTTATTATGGATTGTTCCTTTTTTAAGTAATGAATGAAAACTTTCAATAATAATGTTGTCTGCACAATGATAATTTTTACCCATTGAAATTATAATTTTGTTATCTAAACATTTACTATTATAATCTTTAGATGTATATTGATATCCGTGATCTGAATGAATTATTGTTTTATTTAGATCTTTTTTTATTTTTTTAATTTTATTAATTGCAGCATTTAAATTATCAATTACAAGTTTGTTATTATTAAATTTTGATCATTTTACATCAATAATTTCTTTAGTATATCCATCAAGTATTGTTGATTGATAATGTTTTTTACCATTTCAAATTAAATAAGTTACATCAGTAAATAAAATTGAAAATCTTTCTTTAATATCATTAAAATTACGATTTACTAAATCAGGATATTTAATTATATTTTTATTTCTATTTTGTTTTATTAATATTTTTCTACGCATACGCTTTACATATCCAAGCTGAATATTATTTTCTTTCATAATTCGTAATACTTTCTTAGCATTATAAACAATGCCATAATCTTCTTTTAAATATTTGGTAATTCGACGATAACCAAATTGTTTTAAATTTTCTTCATAGACTTTTACAATATTTTTTAATGATTCGCTATCCTTACCATTACTTGAATAATTTTTATATTTATCTCAATAACTACGCTTTAAATCTGTTATATCAAGTAATAAATTTAGTGGATATTTATTAAGGTTTTCTTTGATAAAAAATACAATTTTTCTTTTATTTAATTGTAAAAGTCATGAAGCTTTTTTAGTAATTCATACCTAACTTTGTAATAGTTTAAATCTCTTTTTTCAAATGATTCTTTTGGACCTTTATTGGTGTTTAAAATTCCTTTCTTAAAATTTCCATACCATGAAGCAACAGTTTTTTTATTAATTGCATATTTTTTTGCAATAAAACTTATACTATTATTTTTAACCTCTTGTCCTATCCTTTTTCGAAAATATGCTGTATATTTATTAAATTTTTGTCCTTTTCTTGCCATATAAAAATGCACCTCCTTTAAAGTTTAGCAAAGACTTTTTTTCTTTACTTACTTTTTTGGGTGCAGTCTAGTTTACATTCACCAAGTCGAAAAGAAAAATTAAAAGCCTTTGCTGATTTGAATAAGTATAAATTAGTAATTGATTGAAGAGAAGAATGTGAACAATTTCAACAAAAAGATTTAAGTGATTTAGAGTTTGCTATTCGTGGTTATCAAAATAAAATAACAATTAATACGTGTAATCCTGAAAGTTTAAAAAGATATATTGTTGGCTATTGTAATGAATTATTAGCTTTTAATGAAGAAATAATGCGTAGTAAATATGAACAAATTAAATATATTGAAAAATGAAATATGAAAATTATTATTCATTATTCTAGTTGAAGATTAAATTATGAATTGCCACAAGATAAAGTTAATGAACAATTAAGATTAGAACAATTAGATATTGAAAGAGCAAGAGTATGGAGTTGAGGATTGCCCGGTAATACTAGTGGTTCAATTTTTGCAAGATATATTGATATTATGCAAGCAACAGATATTATTCAACCAACGAAATTATTAGGTGGTGTTGATATTGCTAACGCGACCAGTCCTAAGGGACATACTACTGCCGCTAGTTTTTGACTATATAATTCATTTGATAAAAAAGCTTATAAAGCTTCTGAGTATACGCATTCAAATGCTACACACCAATTTAAAACAGAGTTAGAACAAGTAAAAGATATTTTAGAGTTTTATAACAATCAATTAAATCAATATTTTAATTTAATACAACAAGGTATATCAATAAATGTTGATGATAGTGCATATTCAACATTACAAAGTTTAAATAGAGAAAAATATAATTATACTTTTGGGCAATATATGACATTTAAACCAGCACAAAAACAGAAATTTAAAATAAGACATCGGATTGAAGCATTTACAATGTTAATAAATACAAACCAATTAAAATGATTATAAGAAAAATGTCCTGTCAGTAAAACCCAATATGAATTAATTCAATGAGAAGATAAACCAGATGCCAGAGAAGAACGAATGTTAGACTTATATGATGATACATTTGATAGTGATTTTTATTCTTTACATTTTGAATTAATACCAATGGTTAAACATAATAGTTCAGCAGATTATAAATTATGACAACAAAGGGAGTGAATAACTTAATGAAAAAAGATATTTATGTAATCCATGATGAACGTGTAATAAATGCAAAAAGACCTTATATGTCTGTTTGTGGACAAGTTAAAAAAAGACTTTGTCAAGAATTAAAAAAAGATAATATCGCAATATGTAAATTAAATTTATATAACGAATATATTAAAAAAAATCAAAAAGTTAAAGTATGTGTTCAAGTTTTAGCAAATGAGCCAAATTTATTAACAGTAAATATTATTAATTATGCACTTATCTTAAAATTAAAGGAGCAAAATAACCATGAATAATACTTTCCCTAGTTTACCAAACTTAAGTGATATTAATGGTGTTTTAAAATTTTATAATTATGATTGAACAATTAATTTAGCAAATATTATTGCTCGTCATCAAATGCGATTAATAAATGGTAAAGATATTTTATTTAAGTCTCATCGTAAAGACATTTTAGAAAAATTAAATTGATGATATGAAACTTATAAAATAAAAGAAAAGTTAGATAAAAACAAATTAACAGCAAGTTTAATGGGTAAAACTATTTTTGGTTTATTAGAAACTAGTGATGGTAATATTGATTTATGAATTAATCCTTTTAACTTTACATCACGTGTAAGTAAAATAAATGAAATTGAACAAGGGGCCGACATTTGATTAAATTATCATCAATCAGATAGTGGTTTTATTTTAAATTTAATTTGTACCAAAGATAAAATAGTTATTAAAGGTTGACCAAAAAATAATGAGGTAGTTGTTGGACAAAGTAAAACACAAATTAAAGATGATGTTAGACCTTTTTTAGTTCAAGAATTTAAAAATAAATTAGGAATAGTACCTTTTTGAGAAATGATAAATGAACCTAATCCGTTGTTCTTATCAACTTAAACTACATTAAATCCATGACCTACGATGGCAAATTGTTATAAATTACAATTTGATTTAGAAGATAGTTTTAATATTAAATCAAAAGAACGATGAGCTAATCGTACGCACTGATATGGGGTATTAGATGATGGTTTAATGAATGCTTACAATATGGGAAATAAAAAAGCATTACAAGATGTATTTGATGATATTTTTATTCAATCAGGTCAAACGGCAGCAGATGGGACATCATCACAATCTTTACAAGTAGTACAAGGTGCACCAACATTAGAAACATATACCGAAGATCAAAAATCAATTATTGAGCAAGTATATTTAGCATGTCATTTTTCTAGTCCATTTGGTGATAAATCAGATAATGACCAGAATAAAACACAGTCATTATTAACTAAAACAAAAGACTTAGAAAAACAAGCATATTTACAAGCATATCGTAAGCAATATTATACTAAGATGTTTGATACTGTTTTAAAATATTATGGTTTATGAGATGGTATTGGTGAACGGCCTTATGGTTTTGATTTTATTAGTGCTAGTTTAGTTGACCAAATGCGACAAAATGAATTAATTACTGCTAGATTAGATAATGGCACAATGGAACCAATAAGAGCTATAACTGAATATGACAATATTGATGAATTAGAAGCAACAAAATATTTTGAGAAAGTAGAAAAATGACAAGATAAAATGCAAGCCAAAGAAATCGAACATAATAATAAATTACTAGAATATGATGAAACTGGTAATAATCAAAATGCCTTACAATGTAGAACGGAAATAAAGGAGAATTAAAAAATGAGTAGAATTAACCCAGGAGTTATCGAAGAACTAAGAAGACAAGCCCACGATACTTTAATAGATATAAGAGAAAATATAAAAGATAATAGACATTGAATGGTGTTTCCTTTTAATGTTTATAGTTCATATATTCCTGATACTGAAACAGGTTGAAAACCCAATAACGCAAAGCCTAGTGATTATGGTAGTTATTCAAGAATATTTGATAATATGGAAAGTACGATTGCTCAATGACAAGATAGTTTAAAAATAGTTCAAAAACATAAAGGTGAAGAAATTAATATCTTAACAATTGATGATTTTAGTAAACAATCAATTAATTCAACTATATGAGCCAATAATGAAACACCTTTCGCGATAAAATTAAAAGATGAAAATAATAATGTTTATTGAAAATTAATTGATGGGGAAAATATTTATGATATTAATAGAATGTTAGAATACTTAAAGCAATATAAAATAAGTTATTTTATTAATAATGATAATAAAGCTGATAATTTTTATACAAAAGAAGTTAAAGTTGGTAAACATTGAGATGCTTATATGATTGATGATAGAAGTTCGATTCAATTTGGTGAAGCTAAATTTGAACAAGTATTTACTCAGCAATCAACTGAAAGACAATATACTTTATTAATTTTAGATGAAGATGCAGATAAATTAAATATTAATGATTATTATAACTTTTATACGGTTTTTAATGACCATGGATTAAATATTGGTGGAGGTAATATAAATATTGCTCCCCAAGATAGACAATGATTATATCCATCAAATGTTATTAATTATTATTCACCATGAGATGGTAGTTTTTTATGACAAGAAATTACCTTTTCAAGTATTAATGACAAAATTAGTAATAGTGGTTTATCAGTACGACAATTTATTCAAACATCAGCACCTGGGGAAGGTTATTGTTTTCCTAAAATAACTTATAATGAGAAAACAAATACATCAACTATTTAATTAGATGATATGTTATTAAAAGACCCCGGTGTTAGAGCAATGGCAGTTAAATTTTATGGTAATCCGATCTTTTTTGATATGCCCGTTATTGGCCGGCCAATTATTAAAGGTCAATTTAATCCAAAAGTAATGAATTCACGAGATTTATTAATGTATAACATGTATCCGTGTCCGCCTGACAAAGTTAATACTTATGCTTCACCTGAAGTAAGTTGATATAACATTCAAGGGATTCAACCAACAATGATAACTGGTTATGAAAACTGAAAAAAAGATATGGAAAGTAGATATGATTTTTGAAAGCAAAAAAATAGTGAGGGTATTGTTATAACTGACCAAGAAAGTAATCCTACTGTTGGAAAAACAATTAAAGAAGAAAATAATGACTCTAAATTTTATTGGTCTAAAAATTGAAAAATAACGCCACCAAGTCAAATAAAAGTAAATAGTGGTGACGTTAATAATATTATTAGTACCCAAGCATCATCATATTTTAGAAGAAAAGATGAATTTGGTAATACTGTTGGTAGTGTTCAAATTGAATACAATAAAATGAATGCACGTAATGTTTGAGATATTTTAAATATGAATAATTTTATTAATCGCCAAATTACTGTCTTACCTTTAAACTATACTCAAAAGTTAGTTTTTAATCCTTTTACGATACCAGGCGGAGTTGGTAAATTCTTAAACTTTATTTCGTTTGGTATTACTTGGGGCTGAGTTATTAATCAAGATGAAAAAAATTGACCTAATTTTCAATGACTTAATGGCTTTATGAGTGCTAATATTTATAGTTTTTATAATGATGCTTTTTGGTCTGAAAACTCAAAAGGTAAATAACATTTACCTTTTGAAATATTTAGAGAACAAGGCAATGATAAAGTTGGTGCTATTTTTGGAGCAAATGCTACTAGTTTCGGGTTTACTACTTTATTAACTGATAAATTAGTAAGTACTGTTTTAACTAAGGATGGTAAACCAACAAATAATATAGTTTATTCAACATATAATCTAAAACAATTAAATCAAAAAACTAACCGAATTTATTTAATTAATGAACTTACAACAGCAGTAGATGCTCAAACACCAGTTAGTGACGGTGAAGAAGATAATGATTGTGAATTATTACAAACACCATATGGGACAAATTGTAGTTATATTATTGATATGTTTTCAATACAAGCATTATATAAAGGTAATTTTGAAATTATCTTTTATGCTGATAACCCATATACCAATAATGAAGAATATTATTTACGCTTATCAGTATGAAGATTTCGTGGAAAAACAAAAAGTGTATTAAATAATTATTTACGCGATATGACAACTAATTATAAAACTAGTTTCTTATTACCGCACGATTATGAAATACCAAATTTTAATTACCCTGAATATGTATTACCACCAGTGCCATATAACTATAAACCTTATACAAAAGATATATGAGGTGCTAATACAGCACAACTATTAAAAACTAAAATTACCGAACCAGCACAATGTACTTCAACTTGGTCATTATTAAATGATGGTATTAATTTATTTAATAATAATTATTATAATGCTTATTATGATATTGAAATTGATTTAAAACAAATTGACCCAACAATTCAAAGTATTGATAAATTTCAAGATGCTTATAAAACGATTGAAATAAGTAATATGGGTAATTTACAAGTTGAATGTGGACCACCAAAGATAGAAAATTTTATTCATAATAGAAAAGTAAATTTATTATCTGGATATAATTCTATTTGTGACGGTGGTTTTGGTTTATTGTCTAAAATAACTTTAAAAAAAGAAGGATTATCACAAACTTATAATGTTAATTTTCCAAATATTTTTACAATAGACACAAAAGAAATAACTAATGATATTAAAACTCTTGATATTTTTAAAACTAATGGTTTACCAAGAGAAAAATATGAAGAATATTACACACCAGGTATAAAGGTTGGTAATGTATCATTTTTATTACAAATAACATCATTGTTTAACAAAGTTAGCAATAAAATTAAAGAAACATATTTACAAGCATATTATACAAATGATATGAAATTAAAAATTATATTTTCAAAAAAAATAATTCCTTTTTTATCTGGTGATTATATTAATTTTCATCAACAAAGAATTAAACGTTTTGGTAATGATAAAGAAATTATATTAGATGTTTCTAACCCAAATGTCTTGGGAATTAGAAATAAAAGTAATAACCCCATTAAAATAACTATTAAACCAAGATAAAAAATAGGGATAAAACCCTATTTTTTATTAATCTTTAACTTTTATATTGTTTTTATCATCTAAAACTAAATCAGGTTCTGGTTTATCTAATGAATTTCAACGATAAACTGATTTAAAATAATCATCATTTATTTTTTGTCAAATATGATTATTTTGTTTTATTTTTCCTTGTTTTTCATCCTCAACAATAAATAAGATTATATTTTTATTGTCTTTTATGTCATAAGGAATATCCTTATTTAAACATAAACTTCAATTATTTATATTAGTAATTTTAATTAAATCATCTACTTTTTTATCATTCTTAAATTTAGTAATTACCAATTTAACATTTTTATTTTCTCTTCATACTACATAATAATATTTATTATCAACATTATTAAATGATTTTTCTTGTGGTGATATTCATTCTAAATTGTCTCTAATAGTTTGGTTTTTTGTATCTATTTTATGTTTTTCTTTTTCTGTTTTTAATTCATCCTCAATATATTGTGGTGTATTACAAGCAACTAAACTTGTTGTACTTGTTCCTATTAAAGTGATTGATCATAAAATATTTAGTATTTTTTTCATATTTATCCTTTCTTTTTTATATAATTTTATTTGTTAATTTAATTAAAAATGAAAATAATATAGATTATTTTCATCTATAAATATTTTAAAAAATATTTATATCAATTTAATTATACTGATGATTTTATAAATTTTCCTAATTCAATCAATGAAAAACCAAAAGCTTTTGTAGATTTATAACCTTGTTCTATTATTAAAGAAACATTTTTTATTTCTTCACCTAAATCTTCAATATTTTGTCCTAAATCTTCAATATTTTGATTAGATATTTGATTATTATTTATTTGAACATTTTCTACTTTAGCTCCTATTTCTTTTAAGTTATTACCTAAAACATATCCGTTTAATTCATTTGTTAATCATGGTTTTACAATCATTCTATAATCTTTTAATCCCGGTAATATGTCTGGATAATATTTAAGTTTCTCATCTATTGTTAATTTTATACCTATAGTATTAATGTTTTGACCAATAATATTAATATTTTCATTTATTTTAGATATATTAACACTATCAGTAGTTAAATTTTCATTTTGATATGCCAAATTGTAAAGTTAAGTGCAACTAAATTATTTTTCTAACCAAATATTCGATTGGCGAAAGATAATTTAGTATTTTTCTTGGTCTTTGGTTTAAAGACAATATAAATTTATGAACTGCATTTTTAGTAGTATTTGAAAAATTAAATTTTTTAGGAAATTTTTCTCTAATTAAACCATTAGTATTTTCATTAGTACCTCTTTGTCAGGGTGAATATGCATTAGCAAAATAAATTTTCACATTTAAATTTTTTTCAAGTTGTTGTCAATTAGCAAATTCTTTACCACGATCAAATGTTATAGTCTTAACAAGATTATTTGGAAGAATTGATAAATAATGGCTAATATTTTCGTTAATAACTTTAGTAGTTCTATTTTCAACTAATATTGCTAAAGTAAATCTTGATGTTCTTTCAACTAAAGTTATTAAACATGATTTACTTTTACCTCGTGATGATACTACGGTATCACCTTCTCAATGACCAAGAGTTACGCGATTATTAACATTAGCATTTCGTTCTTTAATTGATTTACCATTAAATTTACCCCGATTTTCTTGATATTTTCGTTTCTTACCTTTTCTTCTTAAATTTTTATTAGTAACTTTTTCAAGTAATCCAGAATAAATTCAATTGTAAATTGTTTTAAAACTAATAATTTATTCTTTATGAAAATTTTTAATTCTGCCATAAATTTGTTCGGGTGATCAACCTAATAATAATTTTTGTTGTACATATTTTACTAATTCTCTATTTTTAAACTTATGAAAATAAATATGTGATTGTTTTCTATTTTCTGCTTTATTTTGTGCAATTAATGAAAAATAATGATTATTATCTTTATTTCTATTAACTTCTCGAATAATAGTACTAATACTTCGATTAAGATTTTTAGCTATTTCACTAATTTTTATTTTAAACTTCAATTTATTCTCAATATAAATTCTTTCATCTATGCCAAGATGTTTATATCCCATATAAAAACTCCTTGCTTTATTTTTTCTAAAATAAACTTAGCATCATAAAATTTTTATATGAGATTTTTTGCAATTTTATTTACTTGCACTTACAAGTATAATTCAGCAATTAAAAATAAAAAATTCCAAATTGTAAAGTTAGGAGAAACATTTTTATATGGCTAAAGGTAAAATAAAAGGGTCTAAAGATCATTTTTTTGAATTTAAAGAAAAAATTGTTAATGAATATTCAATTAACAATAAATCTTATAATGAAATAGCAAAAGAATATCATATTAGTTTAGCAACTATTTCAAAATGAGTAAATCAATTTCAACAAAATAAAGAAATTCTAAAAGAACGAAAAAAGCGAAAAGATTTTGAATTAAATAAGTTTAAAAAACCCTTAGAACGTGAAAACTATTTATTAAAAAAAGAAAATGAAAGAATAAAAGCTGAGAATGAGGTTTTAAAAAAGCTTGAAGCTCTTCCAAAGATAAAAACAAAAACAAACATTAGAAAACAAATTGCTTTTATTAAATCAGAATTGCAAGTTTCAAAAATTACTTTATCATGATATTTAAAAAAATTAAGAATTTCATATGATACTTGAAATAAATATTCAAAAAATTGTGATGAATATCAACCAAATATTGATTATTCAATATATGAAATAATTAAAGCAATTCATAGAGAAAATAGTATTAAAGGACACAGACAAATTAAATTATCTTTGGAAGAGCAAAAAATTAATGTGTCGAATTCAACAGTTTATCGTTATATGAAATTAGCTAATAGAATTTCTAGTGTAAGAATTAAAACAAGAAAAAAAATTAATCATTTCTTAAAAATGACAAATTAACATATTCGACATAAATATCTATTAAAACGTAATTTTAAAGCTGAAAAAACTAATCAAAAGTGATCAATTGATATTACGTATGTTAAAACAATCACAGAATGAGTATATTTATTTGCAATCAAGGATTTATTTAGTAATTTAATAGTAAATTATTCTTTAACAACAACTCCAACAGTAAATTGAGTAAATAATTGTATCAAAGAAGCAATTATTAAAAGAAAAATAATCAAAGGTGAATTAACTATTAATTCTGATCAAGGTATTCATTTCACTTCAAAATCTTATGAAAAATTATTAAAAAAACACGGTATAAATATAAGTGTGTCAAGAAGAGGCAATTGTTTAGATAATTCACCGATTGAAAATTGATTTTCAATTCTTAAAACCGAGAACTCAGAATTATCACACTGTAAAAATATTTTAGAAGTAAAAAATATTGTAGATAATTATATAATTCATTATAATGAAAAAAGAAAAATTTTAAATTTAAAAATGCCACCACTTCAATATGAAATGAAAGCATTTTTTAATTAAAATTCTCAGTTATCTAAAACTGTGCAGTATAAATTCCTATTTGTATTTTTTCTTTATGAATTAATTTGCAATGATTATCATAGTATCGCAATAATTTTATTGTGATTTTTTGATACATTGTGTTATTTCTTCTTTTTTAAATTTGGATTTTAACACAATATTTTTATTTGTTTAACTATCCTATTTAATTTTACAATTCAGGTCTTTTAATTTGTTATTTCAAATTAAATTACTTACTTTTTTGGGTGCATTCTATAGATAACAAAATCATAATTTCAATGGGTAAAAATTATCATTGTGCAGACAACGTTATTATTGAAAGTTTTCATTCATTACTTAAAAAAGGAACAATCCATAATAAAAATTATAAATCTCATAATGAATATATTAATGATGTTAAAAAATGAAATAAATGATATTCAAACCAAAAAGAAAAATATATAATAAATGAAAGTTTGTAAACCTTTTTATTAATACTTACTAAACAGGGTGCAGTCTACAATTAATTAACTTTAAATTTAAAAAAATCTAACAGTAACTGTCAGATTAGTTAAGTTCTGTCACAAATTG
The DNA here is from genome assembly GCF_964030635.1 of Spiroplasma endosymbiont of Polydrusus pterygomalis. Lineage (GTDB taxonomy): Bacteria > Bacillota_I > Bacilli_A > Mycoplasmatales > Mycoplasmataceae > Spiroplasma. Next base: position 325,650 of record NZ_OZ034909.1, read on the forward strand.
ACTTACTTTGCTTTCAACAAAATAAGCATACTCCTTAATTAATTCTTTTTGTCCTTCTAAAAAGAATAAAATTTTCATGATCTTTTCTTTTAATTCTGAAATTTCTTCATCATTACTATAATTTTCAATAAAATAAATTTCAACCAATTGCTCAGCAATTTCCTCATCTGCAACTGATTGTTCATAATAATTATTGTAATTAGCTTCATTGATGATTTCGCCAATAAAATCACGAAAAAATTTATCATCATTAATTTTAGTTTTAATTTCTAATAATAATTCCTTTAATTCTGGTTTCATAAATTCCTCCTTTATCTCATCCACTTATATTGTACTATATAAATTAATTATTTGCTTGTTTAAATAATTTGTTGATTGCGTTGCCAAAGTTGGGGAAAATAAAAAAGAAAGTTTTCAGTATAATTAAGTTTGAAAAAAATTAGAAAGAAAACTTTCTTTTTTATTTTCCCCAACTTTGGCAACGCAATCCTGAAACTGTGCATTACAATTCATATTATTTTTTTATGTTATTATTTAATTGAAAGATTTGTTGCACTTGCATTTACAATTTACATTAGATATAAAAATAAAATTAAATTATTAATTAGGAAAGAAAGAACAGTATGCCAGAATTACCAGAAGTTGAGACAGTCCGTCGTATTTTAACAAAACATGTCGTTGGTAAGATAATTACGGATTGCCAAATTTTTTGAAATAAAATAATAAAATATCCTCTTGATCCGAAAGAGTTCACTAAGGAAATTATTCAACAAAAAATTAATCGAATTGATCGAATGGGGAAACATTTGCTTTTTATTTTAGATGATTATGTTTTAATTAGTCATTTACGAATGGAAGGGAAATACTATTTCACCGCAAAAGATGAACCAGGGGAATGACAACATATTATGATTTTATTTGAGCTTGATAAGAACTTTCAATTGCGTTATCATGATACAAGAAAATTTGGAACAATGCATTTATATAGCAAAAAGGATTATTTACAACAAGCACCTTTAAATAAATTAGGATATGAACCATTTGATGAAAAAATGACAGTTTCATACTTAAAGAATGCTTGACAAAATAAAGGCCAACCAATTAAAACGACATTATTGGAACAAAATGTTATTGTTGGAATCGGTAACATTTATGCAAATGAAATTCTATTTGCTTCCAAAATTCATCCGGGAGAAAAAACCAAAAATTTAGAAGATCAAGATTATCAAAATATTATTGATAATACAAAACTCGTCCTGCAAAAAGCAATTAATGAAGGTGGAACAACAGTTGCAACTTATCATCCCGAACCAGGGGTTGATGGTAAATTTTTACAACAGTTAAAAGTTCATGGTCGAAATAAAATGAAATGTGTTAATTGTTATCAACAAATTGACAAAATTTTTGTGAATGGAAGAGGAACTTATTTTTGTAATTATTGTCAAAAATTAAAATAAAAGGGCATTCCTAATAAAGTAATGCCCTTTAGAAAAAACTATGAAAAAACTATTTACTAACGGATACCTATTTTTGGGTATTTCCTTTTAGGAGGCCCATCCACCAGGTAATGATTAAGCTCTGTTTGTTTACTATATGTTGCCATATAGTACGTTATTTATAACACGGGATTTATAAAAAAGGTGATAAGAAGATTAAAAATTATTATTTTTTATCTTTTTTTTGTTAAATTTTGGTAAATTATCCAAATATTAATAAATTTCTTTGTTTTACCGTATTTTTTAAAATAAAAAGTTTATAATATTAACGTAATATTTTATATTAGGAGGGAAAAGAAATTATGGGAAAAAAATATCATGCTAAATTAGTTAATGCTAGTGAAATAATTAAAAAAGCACACCAGAATAAATACGCTGTTGGTCATTTTAATATTAATAATCTAGAATGAACAAAAGCTTTATTAGAAGCGGCGCAAGAAACAAAAACCCCAATTATTTTAGGGGCTTCAGAAGGAGCAATTAAATATATGGGAGGCTATAATTTAGTTGTTGCGATGGTTAATGCTTTATTAGATTCATTAAACATTACAGTTCCAGTAGCGTTACATTTAGACCATGGGCAATCAGTAGAGATTTGTAAAATGGCTATTGATGCTGGTTTTTCATCAGTAATGTATGATGGTAGTCACCATCCATTTGCTGAAAATCTAAAAAACACCAAAGAAGTAGTAGCGTATGCAAAACCAAATGCTGTTTCAGTTGAAGCGGAAATTGGAACTATTGGTGGGGAAGAAGACGGTGTTGTTGGTGATGGGGAAATTGGTGATCCAAAAGAAGCGGTGGAAATGGTAGCAACAGGAATTGATTTTCTTGCCGCTGGAATTGGTAATATTCATGGACCATATCCAACAGGATGATCAGATTTAAACTTCCAAGCATTAGAAGATATTCAAGCTGCGGCAAAAATTGGGATGGTTTTACATGGTGGTAGTGGAATTCCACAAGAGCAAGTTAAAAAAGCAATTTCATTAGGAATTAGTAAAATAAATGTTAATACTGAATTACAAATTGCTTTTGTTGCTGCAACTAGAAAATATATTGAAGAAGGAAAAGACAAACCAGAAAATGGTAAAGGGTTTGATCCACGAAAATTATTAAAACCAGGATATGAAGCAATTAAAGCTACATTTAATGAATTAATATCATGATTTGAATGCAAAGGTAAAGGATAAAAAACATTTCAAAAATGAAATTTTTTTATCTATAATTTTATGTTTAAATAGTCTTAATAAACGATTCAAAGATAAAGTTTATTAAAAAAAGGAATTTATTAGTTATGTGCACAGTTTCAGATAACTGAGAATTTTAATTAAAAAATGCTTTCATTTCATATTGAAGTGGTGGCATTTTTTAATTAAAATTCTCAGTTATCTGAAACTGTGCAACTGCAATGTTTCTCCTAACTTTATATATTAATAATAATCTAGAAAAATTTTTATTTATATATCTCAGTTAAAAGAAACATTGCAGTTGCAGTCTAATTTTCTTCTTTTTTAAATTTGGATTTTAACACAATATTTTTATTTGTTTAACTTTCCCATTTAATTTTATAATTCATGTAATTTAAACCAATGGTATTTTTAACTTTTGTTATTTTTTTATTCGCAATTGCTCGTGCTTTTGTTCCCCCTGCCTCAATTAATTCATCAATTGTTTGATATTGCATTAATTTTTGGTACTTTATTTGAATTGGTTCTAAAGTGTCAATAATTGCTGTGACGACTTGCTCTTTTAATTGACCATAATCTTGTTGAGCAAATTCCTTAACAGCAGTTTCAATTGAAACTTTTTTTAAAACAGCATAGATTGTTAGCAGGTTACTTACCCCTGGTTTTTTCTCCGGGTTATAAGTAATTTTGCCTTCTGAATCAGTTACTGCACTGCGAATTTTTTTTCGAATTACATCGGAGGGATCTAATAAACTAATAAATGATTTAATATCTTTGGAAGATTTACTCATTTTTTTGGTCGGATTTTGTAAATCCATAATTTTACCACCAATTGGTGGAATAAAATCAGCTGGAATTTTAAAAAGATCTTGTTGGTAACGGTTATTCATTCGTTCGGCAATATTTCGGGTTAATTCAATATGTTGTTTTTGGTCTTTGCCAACCGGAACTAAGTCAGCATCGTATAATAAAATATCGGCGGCCATTAAGGTTGGATAAGTTAATAAACCGGTTGGAATAAATTTCGTGCCATTTTCTGCTTTCATTTTGATTGACTTGTCTTTAAATTGGGTCATTCGGTATAATTCCCCAACAGTTGTATTACACAATAAAATATGGGCTAATAAAGTAACTTCTAAAATATCTGATTGTACAAAAATAATTACTTTTTTAGGGTCCAGACCACAGGCATAATATAATGCAATCATATTTTTAATATTATTTCGTAATTCTTCTTTACTAATTGGAATTGTAATAGCATGTAAATTTGCCACAAAAATAATTAAATTATTATCTTCTTGTAATTCAATAAAATTTTTTATTGCCCCAATATAATTCCCTAATGTTAATTGTCCAGTAGCAGTAATGCCTGAAACAATTGTTGATTTTTTTTGTTCCATATGTTTTCCTTTCCTGCATAAATTTAATAATATATTTAATAATATCCTAACAAATATTTTGGTTATTACAAAATAACTTTAATTTTGTCGAAAACTCTTGATAAAATAAAAAAATCATCAATATGACAATTTGAAAACGAATTTGATGGAAGATTATTATTGTTCTTTAACTTTTTTAGATGTTAAAATATAATACCGTTGCTTGTTGGTTTGGTGTTAAACCTTTGTGTTGGTATTTTCATTTTCAGAGATTTAAATAATTTTGAATGTTAGTAAAACCTAAACCATGATAATAGACTTCTTGCGATACTATGATAATCATTGCAAATTAATTCATAAAGAAAAAATACAAATAGGAATTTAGACCTCTTATTAATTTAATTCTTATAGTCTTTATAAGCGATGCGTTATTTTGGCACAACAAAAAAAATGATTTTATTATTTAAAGTTAATTTTCATTCAACTTCTTGTCTTATTTATAATAACAATTGAAAATTATAGATTGAAGCAATTAAATTAAATCTTAAAGCAAATCTTTTTCTACGATTGCGATATTTTTCAGTAATAATTTTAAATTTTTTAAGGATAGCAAAAACATTTTCAATAACGATTCTCATTTGTGAAATTAGTTTATTATGCTGTTTTTGTTCGTTATTTAAAGGTTTTTGCTTTGTTTTTTTATGCGGAATCAAAACATTCCGATGCATTTTTTGCAAGCCTTGATAACCTGTATCAACTATTACTTTGCTAGCTTTTAAAAGCGGTATTTTTGCTTCTTTAAATAAACGAAAATCATCGGTTTTACCACAAGCAAAATTTGTTGCAATAATAGTTTTGCTTTCTTTTTCGATGATTATTTGTGTTTTGATAGTATGCTTTTTCTTTTTTTAGACTGCACCCTGTTTAGTAAGTGTTAATAAAAAGGTTTACAAACTTTTATTTATTATATCTTTTTCTTTTTGGTTTGAATATCATTTATTTCATTTTTTAACATCATTAATATATTCATTATGAGATTTATAATTTTTATTATGGATTGTTCCTTTTTTAAGTAATGAATGAAAACTTTCAATAATAATGTTGTCTGCACAATGATAATTTTTACCCATTGAAATTATAATTTTGTTATCTAAACATTTACTATTATAATCTTTAGATGTATATTGATATCCGTGATCTGAATGAATTATTGTTTTATTTAGATCTTTTTTTATTTTTTTAATTTTATTAATTGCAGCATTTAAATTATCAATTACAAGTTTGTTATTATTAAATTTTGATCATTTTACATCAATAATTTCTTTAGTATATCCATCAAGTATTGTTGATTGATAATGTTTTTTACCATTTCAAATTAAATAAGTTACATCAGTAAATAAAATTGAAAATCTTTCTTTAATATCATTAAAATTACGATTTACTAAATCAGGATATTTAATTATATTTTTATTTCTATTTTGTTTTATTAATATTTTTCTACGCATACGCTTTACATATTCAGATTGAATATTATTTTCTTTCATAATTCGTAATACTTTCTTAGCATTATAAACAATGCCATAATCTTCTTTTAAATATTTGGTAATTCGACGATAACCAAATTGTTTCAAATTTTCTTTACTTACTTTTTTGGGTGCAGTCTAATTAAAGCATTTGATGAAACATTATATTTAAAATATAACAATCAAATATATAATTTATTAGAATACATTCCGGTTCCTATTAAAAATATTGAAAACAAAGTTCCCAAATCTAAAGCACATAAACCAAAACCAAATCATCCTTGAAATAATCAATATACATTACAAACATTATCAATTAAATAATTTTGCGAAATTTTTGCTAGATATTGACATAATTTAACAGAGAAATAGTGGCTGGTAGAAACTATTATAATTTTTAAAGTGTTTTGACAATATTATGATAAAATTTAATAGATTTTTACAATAAAGTGCATTAACTAAAAGATAATGAAATAGGATGGCAACGCGATTTTTCGTTCCTAAGCATTCTTTTAATTTTTTATTTAGAAGGGAAATTAGTTATGAATATTCAAAAACCACGTGGAACCGAAGACATCTATTATGAAAAATCAAGGGAATTAAGTGCCTTAGAATTAATGTTGCGTAGTCTTGCGATGCAATATATTTATCATGAAATTAGAACGCCAATTTTTGAAGCGAAAGATTTATTTGTTCGGTCGGTCGGAGCTGAAACAGATATTGTTAGTAAAGAAATGTTTGAGTTATTAGACAAAAAAAGAACGAGAATTTGTTTTACGACCAGAAGGAACAGTCCCCGTAATTCGTAGTATTATTGAAGATAAATTATATGGGAAATATGAATTACCATTAAAATTATTTTATATTGGCAATATGTTTCGTTATGAACGACCACAACATGGCCGTTTACGTCAATTTAATCAGTTTGGTGTTGAAGTTGTTGGGGCAAAGAACTATTTATTAGATGTTGAAGTGATTTTACTTGGGTATACACTTTTAAAAACAATTGGATTAAATTATTTAACCTTAAAATTAAATTATTTAACCGTTGGTGCTGCGCGAACAAAGTATCTTGCTGTTTTAACAGCTTTCTTCCAACAACAAGAATTATGTGCTGATTGTCAAATTTGTGTTAAAAAGAATCCTTTACGTGTCTTGGATTGTAAGATTGACCAAAATAAATTTGATATAGCGCCTAAAATTTATGATTATTTAACAGAAGAAGAAAATAATGAATTTAAAGCCTTACAAAGTCTTTTAACAAAATTAGAAGTCCCTTTGTTTTAGATTATAAACTAGTTCGCGAATTAGATTATTATACAGGGGTTGTTTTTGAAATTGTTATTGATAAACAAGAACGAGAACTAACCTTATTAGGCGGGGGGAAATATGATCAATTGGTTCATACCTTTGAACCAAATTTGGATTATCCCGCTGTTGGGTTTGCCTTGGGTTTAGAACGATTATTGTTAACATTATCAGAACAGAACATTACTTTGGCTGATGAACCGTATCTTGATGCTTATTTAATTTGTTTATCAGATCATGCGTGTCATTTCGAAGTTTTTCTTTTATTAATGTTACGTGCTAGTGGTTTACGTGTGTATTGCGATTATTTAGCACGCAATGTTAAAGCACAGTTTAAATCTTTAGAACGGTTAAAAGCGAAGCATACAATTATTATTGGTGATGAAGAATTGAAAAAAATGTTATTAAAATTAAAAATAAAAAAATGGCAAAGAACAAGAAGTTAAATTTGAAAAAATTATTGTCTTTTTAAATAAGGAGGAGAAATAATGAAAAGAACACATACCTGCGGAGAATTAACATTACAAGATGTTAAAAAGAAAGTAGTTTTAAATGGTTGAGTAGCGAAGAATCGGCGCTTAGGTGGTATTATTTTCTTGGATTTACGTGATCGTGAGGGGATTACCCAAATTGTTGTCCAACCAGAGCACCAACAATATGAAATTATTAATACCATTCGTAATGAATTTGTTATTAGCGTGGAAGGGGTTGTTATTGAACGTAAAAGTAAAAACCCTGAATTAGCAACGGGAGAAATTGAAATCGTTGCGAATAAGATTACCATTTTATCAAAAACACAAACCCCACCATTAATTATTAATGATGTTACTGATGCTTTAGAAGATGTTCGTATGAAGTATCGTTACTTAGATTTACGCCGACCAATAATGCAACAAAAAATTATGCTACGTAATCAATTAATTCAAACCATTCGCCAATTTTTACAAGCCCATAAATTTATTGATATTGAAACACCAATCTTAAATAAATCAACGCCAGAAGGGGCTCGTGATTTTTTAGTACCATCAAGATTAAATCAACATAATTTTTATGCTTTACCGCAATCACCGCAATTATTTAAACAATTATTAATGTTAGCTGGCTTTGACCAATATTTTCAAATTGCCAAATGTTTTCGTGATGAAGATTTACGAAGTGATCGTCAACCAGAGTTTACCCAATTAGACTTAGAAATGAGTTTTGTTGAACGAGACGATATTATTAAGTTAGTAGAAACATTATTTAAAACAATTATGCATGATGTAATGCAAGTTAATATTAAAACGCCATTTATCCAAATGGATTATGATGTTGCAATTGAAACATACGGAACTGATAAACCCGATACTCGTTATGATTTAAAATTATTTGAGGCTAGTGCCATTTTTAATAAAACTACTTTTACAATCTTTGCCACTGCTTTAAAAGAAGGAATGAGTTTAAAAGGAATTTTTATTCCCCAGCTAGTAACAAAAAAACAAATTGAGGAATTAACTCGCATTGCCCAACAAAATAAATCAAAAGGATTAGCATGAGTTAAACAAGAAAATAGTAATTGAGACGGGCCCTTGGCGAAAGTTCTTAATACGGCAGAAAAAACAAAGTTATTACAGGAAAGTAACAACCAAGCAGGGACATTCTTTTTTGTCAGTGATGAAAAAACCATTACTTGTCAAGCTTTAGGCGCAGTTCGGGTTGCCTTAGCGAAAATGTTTGATTTAATTCCACCTAATCAATATCATTTCTTATGAATTATTAATTGGCCATTATACGAATGATCAGATGAAACACAACGTTATGAAGCAGCGCATCATCCTTTTACAACCCCAACCGCAGTCTTTTTAGATAACTTTGATCAACAACTAGCCACTGCACGAGCTGATGCTTATGATCTTGTTTTAAATGGTTATGAAATTGGCGGGGGTAGCATTCGAATTCATCAAAGTGAAATCCAAGAACGCATGTTTAAATCTTTTCAATTATCAAAAGCTGAAATTGAAAGTAAGTTTGGTTGATTCTTAAATGCTTTTAATTATGGTGTTCCACCACATGGGGGAATTGCCTTTGGCATTGACCGCTTAGCAATGATTTTAACAAATAGTGAGTCAATTCGAGATGTAATTGCTTTTCCCAAGAATGCCGCGGGAACTGACCCAATGACATCTTCACCAAGTCCAGTTGATGCAAAACAACTGGATGAATTAGGTATTAAATTAAAATAATAAAACCCAGATTATGCAGTTTCTCGTTACCCGCTAAGATTTTTAGTAAAATAGGGGATGGGGGAGTTCTGGCTAACCGGGTTTTAAAATTAGCACGGATAAATTGTCAATATATAGCAAAAATTTCGCAAAATTATTTAATTGATAATGTTTGTAATGTATATTGATTATTTCAAGGATGATTTGGTTTTGGTTTATGTGCTTTAGATTTGGGAACTTTGTTTTCAATATTTTTAATAGGAACCGGAATGTATTCTAATAAATTATATATTTGATTGTTATATTTTAAATATAATGTTTCATCAAATGCTTTAATTAGACTGCACCCAAAAAAGTAAGTAAAGAAAAAAAGTCTTTGCTAAACTTTTAAAGGAGGTGCATTTTTATATGGCAAGAAAAGGACAAAAATTTAATAAATATACAGCAGATTTTCGAAAAAGGATAGGACAAGAGGTTAAAAATAATAGTATAAGTTTTATTGCAAAAAAATATGCAATTAATAAAAAAACTGTTGCTTCATGGTATGAAAATTTTAAGAAAGGAATTTTAAACACCAATAAAGGTCCAAAAGAATCATTTAAAAAAAGAGATTTAAACTATTACAAAGTTAGGTATGAATTACTAAAAAAGCTTCATGACTTTTACAATTAAATAAAAGAAAAATTGTATTTTTTATCAAAGAAAACATTAATAAATATCCACTAAATTTATTACTTGATGTAACAAATTTAAAGCGTAGTTATTGAGATAAATATAAAAATTATTCAAGTAATGGTAAGGATAGCGAATCATTAAAGAATATTGTAAAAGTCTATGAAGAAAATTTGAAACAATTTGGTTATCGTCGAATTACCAAATATTTAAAAGAAGATTATGGCATTGTTTATAATGCTAAGAAAGTATTACGAATTATGAAAGAAAATAATATTCAAGCTGAATATGTAAAGCGTATGCGTAGAAAAATATTAATAAAACAAAATAGAAATAAAAATATAATTAAATATCCTGATTTAGTAAATCGTAATTTTAATGATATTAAAGAAAGATTTTCAATTTTATTTACTGATGTAACTTATTTAATTTGAAATGGTAAAAAACATTATCAATCAACAATAATTGATGGATATACTAAAGAAATTATTGATGTAAAATGATCAAAATTTAATAATAACAAACTTGTAATTGATAATTTAAATGCTGCAATTAATAAAATTAAAAAAATAAAAAAAGAGCTAAATAAAACAATAATTCATTCAGATCACGGATATCAATATACATCTAAAGATTATAATAGTAAATGTTTAGATAACAAAATTATAATTTCAATGGGTAAAAATTATCATTGTGCAGACAACATTATTATTGAAAGTTTTCATTCATTACTTAAAAAAGGAACAATCCATAATAAAAATTATAAATCTCATAATGAATATATTAATGATGTTAAAAAATGAAATAAATGATATTCAAACCAAAAAGAAAAAGATATAATAAATAAAAGTTTGTAAACCTTTTTATTAACACTTACTAAACAGGGTGCAGTCTAATATTAGTTTAGCAACTATTTCAAATTGAGTAAATCAATTTCAACAAAATAAATAAATTCTAAAAGAACGAAAAAAGCGAAAAGATTTTGAATTAAATAAGTTTAAAAAACCCTTAGAACGTGAAAACTATTTATTAAAAAAAGAAAATGAAAGAATAAAAGCTGAGAATGAGGTTTTAAAAAAGCTTGAAGCTCTTCCAAAGATAAAAACAAAAACAAACATTAGAAAACAAATTGCTTTTATTAAATCAGAATTGCAAGTTTCAAAAATTACTTTATCATGATATTTAAAAGAATTAATAATTTCATATGATACTTGAAATAAATATTCAAAAAATTGTGATGAATATCAACCAAATATTGATTATTCAATATATGAAATAATTAAAGCAATTCATAGAGAAAATAGTATTAAAGGACACAGACAAATTAAATTATCTTTGGAAGAGCAAAAAATTAATGTGTCGAATTCAACAGTTTATCGTTATATGAAATTAGCTAATAGAATTTCTAGTGTAAGAATTAAAACAAGAAAAAAAATTAATCATTTCTTAAAAATAACAAATGAACATATTCGACATAAATATCTATTAAAACGTAATTTTAAAGCTGAAAAAACTAATCAAAAGTGATCAATTGATATTACGTATGTTAAAACAATCACAGAATGATTATATTTATTTGCAATCAAGGTTTTATTTAGTAATTTAATAGTAAATTATTCTTTAACAACAACTCCAACAGTAAATTGAGTAAATAATTGTATCAAAGAAGCAATTATTAAAAGAAAAATAATCAAAGGTGAATTAACTATTAATTCTGATCAAGGTATTCATTTCACTTCAAAAGCTTATGAAAAATTATTAAAAAAACACGGTATAAATATAAGTATGTCAAGAAGAGGCAATTGTTTAGATAATTCACCGATTGAAAATTTATTTTCAATTCTTAAAACCGAGAACTCAGAATTATCACACTGTAAAAATATTTTAGAAGTAAAAAATATTGTAGATAATTATATAATTCATTATAATGAAAAAATAAAAATTTTAAATTTAAAAATGCCACCACTTCAATATGAAATGAAAGCATTTTTTAATTAAAATTCTCAGTTATCTAAAACTGTGCATGCAGTCTTCTTGACTCTTTTTTAATTTAGGGTACTATATAAAAGATGTTAAGTTTTATTGTTTAACATGAACGCAGAATTAGAAAGGAAATTATTAATGGTAAAATTACGTTTAAAAAGAATAGGTAAAAAGAAAGCAGCGTTCTATCGAATTGTTGCAACAGATGCTCGTGTGAAACGTGATGGCGAATATATTGAATTAATTGGAACATATAATCCAATCAATGGTGATGTTAAAATTGATCAAGACCTTGCTTATAAATGATTATCAACAGGGGCAAAACCCACTGATACTGTTCGTAATTTGTTGAGCAAAGAAGGCTTAATGACTAAATTGCATAATGAAAAACATGTGGCAAAGACAGCAAAGAGTACGAAAACAAAAGCGACAGATAGTACGAAAGTAGAAAATACTAAAACTAAAGCAACAGAAGGTGCAAAAGCAAAGAGTACCAAAGCAGATGCAACAGAAGGTACCAAAGCTAAAACAACAAAGCCTGCAAAGAAATAGTTGTAATTAAGAATGTGGTGTTAATTAATGTATATTACCGAACTTAAGCATTTAATAGACTTCTTGCGATACATGATTATTTATGCTTAAAAAGAAATTAAAATTTTTAAAAATGCTTATTTTAAAGTTTAATTTATTTTTTTTAATTTGTAATTTTTTTATTTTTGTTAGTATCTCAAAAAGCCTAATTAATCCGTTAATTTGTCAGGATAATAACGAATTGTATTATGAAATTCGTCAGATGCCAATGACAAAGATGGGAGAAATTAATTTGTTAGTAATGTGCAGCGAAGAAGTTTTTGGGTATGTTGTTGGAAAAGTCGGTTTAATTGCTAATAGTTTACGAACTTTATTAAATATTAGAGCACAATTAGATCAAAATAAAGTTAATATTAAATTTGAGGTTTTATAGATGGAAGTTTTATTAAAAATTTTTAAGATTAAAAAACCCCATGGCATTAAAGGCGAAGTTAAGGCTACTTTATTAGTAAACATTAAAAATATCGATAAATTACTTAATAAATTAATGTTTATTCAATTACAGATGGTTTATAAGCCAGTAACATTAAGCAAAATTACTGCTTTTAAGCAAGATTATATTCTAAAGTTTAAAGAATTTACTAATATTAATGAAGTATTATCTTTTAAAGAATGTTGTTTGTTTGCTCAAAAAGCAGACTTAGTTTATACCGAAGTTGTTAGTCAAGAAAATTTAATTAATTTTGCTGTATTTTATAATCAACATCAAATTGGTATTTTAGTAAATAAATTTGCAACAAAAGCCCATCTTGTTTTTGAAATTAAAAAGACTGATGAAACATTAATGATGATTCCAAATGTTGAAGAGTATATTGAACAAATCGATCTTCAACACCAAAAAATTATTTTGAAAAATGTGATTTAAGATGAAAAAATTTACCGTATTAACTTTATTTCCAGAAATGTTTAATAATTTTATGACAACATCAATTATTAAAAAAGCTCTTCGGGAAAAACTAATTGCAATGAAAATTTTTGATATTCGTGATTATAGTATTGGCAAACATCATCAGGTTGATGATTATCAATATGGTGGTGGTGAAGGAATGGTTTTAATGATTGAACCATTAGTTGCCGCGATTAAAGCGCATCAAACCAAAAACAGTATTACAATTTTATTATCACCACAAGGCAAACAATATGATCAACAACAAGCACAATATTTTGCCACAGCGGATAATGATTTAATTTTAATTTGTGGGCATTATGAAGGTTTTGATGAAAGAATTTTATATTATATTGACTATGAATTATCAATTGGTGATTATATCTTAACTGGTGGTGAATTAGCTAGTATGATTGTGATTGATAGTATTACGCGTTTATGCGAGAATGTAATTAATATGCAATCACATCTGAATGATTCTTTCACTAATAATTTATTAGATTATCCTGTTTATACAAAACCAGTTGCATATGATGGTCATTCTGTTCCAGAAGTTTTATTAAGTGGGCATCATCAGAAGATTGTCCAATGGCGTGAATATGAAGCATTAAAAAAAACTTGATTAAAACGCCCCGATCTTTTACAAAAAAAAACATTAACTACAGAACAACAAATATTATTAGCAAAAATTAAAAAAGAGAAATAGGTTTAATTACCGTAGAAAGGAAAAAACAATTATGAATATGCGTTTAACAGACGAAATTACAAAAGATCAACTTCGTAGTGATTTACCAGAATTTTCTTCAGGAGATACAATTAAAGTTCATTTTAAAATTCAAGAAGGAAATAAGTTTAGAATTCAGGTTTTCGAAGGAGTAGTAATTAAATTACAAGGTAGTGGAATTACTAAATCAGTTACAATTCGTAAAATTAGTAATGGTGCTGGTGTTGAAAGAAACTTCCCCTTGCATTCACCATTAATCGATAAGATTGAAATTGTAAAATATGGTCGTGTTCGTCGTGCTAGAATTTACTATATGCGTAATCGTGTTGGTAAAAACGCACGGATTAAAGAAATTATTAAAACAAAATAAATTTAAAAGACTGTAAAGTCTTTTAAATTTGTGTAAATTATAAACCAAATGCAACACTTTATGGATTGGCAACCCTTTTTAGGACACTTTTTATATGGACTGTTGTTTTCTAAATTCAACAGGTGATCAATTTTTAGAATTTTATGAAAAAGTTAAAAAAGAAGCAGAATTAATCAAAAAACAAAAACGCTTAAATGAAATTGATCATCTGTTAAACTATTTATTAATTCTGCAAGTATTTTTTCCATCAATTATTTACCTCTCTTTATATTAAAAATATACCTAATTTTAGGTATATTTTTAATATAAAGATTTTTCTACAAAATTAAAAAAAATTAAAGTAAAATTTTAAAAAGTATAGTATAATACTCATAGATAGTGTGGTGTTTATATGAAGAGCTTCTTGACGACGACTATAAAAATCTTAGATTTGGAAATATCAGTAATCGGGTTAATTGATTTTTTTCTAGGGTTTGCAGTGCTATTATTATTTGTTTATTTTATTGTTACTTTTTCTTTATTTCGAAGTAAAAAAAGTAGTAATAATTGAACAAATATTATAAAACTAAAACAAGAAACTATTTTTAAAGAAAACATTGATTATTTTGAACAAGAAATTATGCTAGCTAAAAAAATGAGTGATAAAAACTAGCACTTTCTTTTTTTCATACAATGTTATTTACATTTAGGGCAGGTGAAACAAAGAATGGGTTTTTTCAATACGGTTAAATCTTTTATGGTAAAAGATAAACAACATGAGAAACCACCAATGCAATCAGAGCAACGTTTTGGTGATAATTTTAATGTTGAATTAAATCAACATAATAATTCTGGCTTTACAGAAAACCGCCCACATCCGCATAATATGCTTCCAAATCAATATTTTCGTCCAAATGAAGCATATAAACAAAACCAATTAAATAACATGGAAATGTTATATCAAAATAATAATACAATTCATCCGTGCCGGATGAATTTAAGTAGTCAATATAATTATTATGCTAATAATAATGAGCGACAATATCCACCAGAATACCAGGATATTATGCATACAACCTCACCTCAAATGCGATCAGAGTATGTTGAACCATATTATAATCATGATGCTGCACAAAATCATCCACAACCACTGCCAATGCAGCAACAGATTTTGTCACGATGAATTCAACAATATCCGCCAAGTGCTAATTATGATCAATATTGGGCCGGGCCACAAAAATCAGGGCGTTATGATAATCCGGAATTTGTTGGATATCAAAATGATCATGAAGGGTATGAAAATGATGATAATTATTCACATCAATATCCTTATCAAGCTCGTGTTACACCGGCATATAATCAAATGCCTGTGAATGACCAATTTAATCGTTCGGAAGTAGGGTATGATTCGAAAGGATATTATCGTGGAGCAAATGCCGGCCAATATTTGGATGATAATCAAATGATGAGAAATGGGGTGCTAGCGCCAATGTCATTTTATCAAAAGAATCATTTTGCCCCCTCAACACAATTTGAAGCACCGGCGTTAACAAATAATGTTGAAAATAAACGTTATGCTTATCAACCACAATTATCCGAGAAACAACGCCGCCGTTGTTTTAGTAAAGATTATGCTAATCGATTAATTCCGTTGGAAATTGCGCGGGAAATTCGTTCGGAAAAAGTGCGCACTTTAATTATGATTATTGTTGGTTTCTTTGGCACAATGACAACAAATTTATTTATTGCTTTATATTTTATTTCACATCAGCAAGAGTTAGAAGCAATTATGGGAATTAAAGCCAGATATATTCCCCATCCTTTTTTAACAATTACTTTTTTATTAATATCTTTAGGCTTATTGTTTGCTGGTATTTTTGATTTATCACGCGTTCGGATTGAAACAAATAGTTATCTTTCAAATTTAATGCGGGGTAACCACACGATTCCTCATTTCTTAATTGATAATTATAAAAAGATGACCGTTCGTAGCATTATTTTAAGTTGATTGGTTTTTCCAACTTATTTCTTTGGCGGTATTATTTTAGGAATTTTATATGGTTTCCAACAACATTCCGGGGAAGAATTCCGCTTTGGTTTCTGGAGTTGAGGCATTGTTGATGATTTAACAACCGCCATTACCATTACCATTATTATTTTAATTGTAACGTTAGGGGTTCATATTGCGAATATTGTTTTAACGAAAAAAAGAAAGGCAAATATTATTGGCTATTATGGTTATGAAATTGTTCGTCCCGAAGAATTAGCAGCGTTAAAGAAAAAAACAAACCGGATTTGTTTAGTTGTCTTTATTATTTTCCTAATTATTTTAACCCTAGTAATTTCAATTCCATGATTAATTGCTCGTCGTCGTAAACGAAGTGGGCAGCCTTTCCTTGACCGTTGATTTAATCGTAATTAAAGAATTGTTGTTGAAACAAGACTGCACCCTGTTTAGTAAGTGTTAATAAAAAATATTTACTATTTTTCTTTAATTTTGTCGAAAAATCTCTTTAATTTTGTCGAAAACTCTTGATAAAATAAAAAAAATCATCAATATGACAATTTGAAAACGAATTTGATGGAAGATTATTATTGTTCTTTAACTTTTTTAGATGTTAAAATATAATACCGTTGCTTGTTGGTTTGGTGTTAAACCTTTGTGTTGGTATTTTCATTTTCAGAGATTTAAATAATTTTGAATGTTAGTAAAACCTAAACCACGATAATGAACCAAGGCTTCTTTAAGGCTTGCTTGTAATTTACTAATTTTATTTAACTTTCGATAACTGGCATCAGGATTTGTCCTATTTTTAGTGACATATAAAGTAAAACTTTTGTAGACTGCACCCTGTTTAGTAAGTATTAATAAAAAGGTTTACAAACTTTCATTTATTATATATTTTTCTTTTTGGTTTGAATATCATTTATTTCATTTTTTAACATCATTAATATATTCATTATGAGATTTATAATTTTTATTATGGATTGTTCCTTTTTTAAGTAATGAATGAAAACTTTCAATAATAATGTTGTCTGCACAATGATAATTTTTACCCATTGAAATTATAATTTTGTTATCTAAACATTTACTATTATAATCTTTAGATGTATATTGATATCCGTGATCTGAATGAATTATTGTTTTATTTAGATCTTTTTTTATTTTTTTAATTTGCCAAATTGTAAAGTTAAGTGCAACTAAATTATTTTTCTAACCAAATATTCGATTGGCGAAAGATAATTTAGTATTTTTCTTGGTCTTTGGTTTAAAGACAATATAAATTTATGAACTGCATTTTTAGTAGTATTTGAAAAATTAAATTTTTTAGGAAATTTTTCTCTAATTAAACCATTAGTATTTTCATTAGTACCTCTTTGTCAGGGTGAATATGCATTAGCAAAATAAATTTTCACATTTAAATTTTTTTCAAGTTGTTGTCAATTAGCAAATTCTTTACCACGATCAAATGTTATAGTCTTAACAAGATTATTTGGAAGAATTGATAAATAATGGCTAATATTTTCGTTAATAACTTTAGTAGTTCTATTTTCAACTAATATTGCTAAAGTAAATCTTGATGTTCTTTCAACTAAAGTTATTAAACATGATTTACTTTTACCTCGTGATGATACTACGGTATCACCTTCTCAATGACCAAGAGTTACGCGATTATTAACATTAGCATTTCGTTCTTTAATTGATTTACCATTAAATTTACCCTGATTTTCTTGATATTTTCGTTTCTTACCTTTTCTTCTTAAATTTTTATTAGTAACTTTTTCAAGTAATCAAGAATAAATTCAATTGTAAATTGTTTTAAAACTAATAATTCATTCTTTATGAAAATTTTTAATTCTGCCATAAAATTGTTCGGGTGATCAACCTAATAATAATTTTTGTTGTACATATTTTACTAATTCTCTATTTTTAAACTTATGAAAATAAATATGTGATTGTTTTCTATTTTCTGCTTTATTTTGTGCAATTAATGAAAAATAATGATTATTATCTTTATTTCTATTAACTTCTCGAATAATAGTACTAATACTTCGATTAAGATTTTTAGCTATTTCACTAATTTTTATTTTAAACTTCAATTGATTCTCAATATAAATTCTTTCATCTATGCCAAGATGTTTATATCCCATATAAAAACTCCTTGCTTTATTTTTTCTAAAATAAACTTAGCATCATAAAATTTTTATATGAGATTTTTTGCAATTTTATTTACTTGCACTTACAAGTATAATTCAGCATTTTATTAATTGCAGCATTTAAATTATCAATTACAAGTTTGTTATTATTGCCAAATTGTAAAGTTAAGTGCAACTAAATTATTTTTCTAACCAAATATTCGATTGGCGAAAGATAATTTAGTTGCACTTAACTTTACAATTTGGCAGTTAAATAAAAAATAGGATGATAATTTAATGAAAGAATTTAAGACTAATTTAGGTAAGTTAATAAATAATGATGCTTTATCTTTTATCAAAACATTAGAAAATGATAGCGTTGATTTAATATTAACTGATCCACCTTATTTATATGATTTACCAACAAGGAAAAAAGAACAAATAAATTCCAGCGAAATATCAAAAAGTATAAATAAATATATTAACGCTATCTATGATAATAATTTACATAATTCATTTGATATAAATACTTATTTAGATGAATTTTATCGAATTTCAAAAAATAAATTTATGTTAATTTGAATGAATAGAAGACAAATTAAAGCTTACTTAGATTGAGTTTATAAAAATAATATGAATTTTGATTTTTATTTTTGAGAAAAAACAAATCCAATGCCAACTAATAATTTTATTTTTCAAGATAAAGAATATTGCATGATTATTTATTCTAAAAAATATCCAATACCAAACTATATAAAAAAAATATGAAAATAAAAAAACAATATTTAAAAACCCAATAGGTTCATCTTATAAAAAACAGAACACCCAACAGAAAAAACATTAAATATATTTGGCGATTTGATTAAAAAACATAGCAAAGAAAATGATATAATTTTAGATCCTTTTATGGGAAGTGGTGCAACCGCATATGCTTGTGAACAATTAAATCGAAAATGACTAGGTTGTGAAATAAATAATAATTACTTTGCAATTATATAAAAACGATTAAATAAAATAGAACTTAAATTAAATTTTTAAAAAATGAATAACTTTACAATTTGGCATATATTAAAAATAAATTTTGGCACATTTAAAATATGCAAAATAGTAAAAATTGGAACACCGAAAAATACTATTAAGTTTTCAAAGATCGTATATTAAATATTAATTTTTTAATAAATAATTAAGTGTGCCAATAGAGATTAATATAAATGGAACAGAGAAAAGACAACACCTTAAATTAGGAGAAAAAACAGGTACATTTTTTATAAAGACTTTTAAGAAATTTAATAAATGTTCAAACAACTTAAAGAGGACATCAAAAAGTTGCTATAAAGTTTTTTATTATATAAATAAGATGCTGTCTTTTCTCTGTTTCAATTAAATTAATCTATAATTGTGGTTTTATAAATAAATAAACCATTTTAGTAGATGGTTTATTTATTCTTATTCAATTTCTGAGTTTTTTCAAAACCCTTCTTTTTTTATGCGACCTATTTTTTTATTTTATCAAGAGTTTTCGACAAAATTAAATAATTAAATTATAATACTTATAACAGAATTTATTAATATTAGTTATGGGTAATAAAACACGAAAAGGAAGAAAGCATGCAAAAATATATATACATTTATGGAATTAATCCTGTTGTGGAATCGTTATTAAATCCGACAATGAAACTTAATAAACTATATTTATTGTCAACCGGAAAGCATAATGACTATTATTTGAAATTAGCCCAAGAGCACCACCTTGAGGTTGTTTTTTGTTCAACAGATAAAATGACAACTCTGGTTGAAACAAACAAACACCAAAATTTAGTATTAGAAATTTGCAAACCAGAAAATTATTCTTTGACAACACTGACTAAAAAAGCATTACAAAGCAAACATCCTTTTTTATTAGTACTTGATCAAATTTCTGATCCGCATAATTTTGGAGCAATTTTACGGACTTGTGATTTGTTTAATGTTGATGGTGTTATTATTTTAGATAAACGACAAGTTGATATTAATGCTACGGTTGCAAAAACTTCTGCCGGAGCTTTTAATTATGTTCCGGTTTGTCGGATAAATAATTTAACTAATGCAATTGAATCTTTAAAAAAACAAGGTTTTTGAATTTATGCGACAAGTTTAACAACAAAAGTCCAAAAAATAGGGGAATTAAAATATGATACACCAGTTTGTTTAATTGTTGGAAATGAAGGAACCGGTATTAGTTCAAAATTATTAAAACATTCTGATTTTAATATTTATATTCCAACGACAGGTCATCTTGATTCTTTAAATGTATCGGTTGCAACGGCTATTTTAATTTATCAAATTAAAATGTTGCAACAATAAATATTAATTTAGAAAGGATTTGAGTATTGCAATTATGAATGAATATGAATTACTCTATTTATTCCAAGAAGGTCATAATAACAAAGCATTATTTAGTTTACCTGAATTGTAAATATATTTGAAACACTTTATCTTTAATTTTGCTTTAATTTTGTCGAAAACTCTTGATATTTTAATAAAACCTTGATTTTATTGGGTTTTTGATAAAATGTATTTCTTGCAAATCTCTATATTTTATAAGGGTTTTCTTTAATTTTGTCGAAAACTCTTGATATTTATAAAATATACCTAAAATTAGGTATATTTTATAAATATCAAGAGAGGTAAATAATTGATGGAAAAAATACTTGCAGAATTAATAAATAGTTTAACAGATGATCAATTTTTAGAATTTTATGAAAAAGTTAAAAAAGAAGCAGAATTAATCAAAAAACAAAAACGCTTAAATGAAATTGATCAAAAATTTAGAGATAAAGGTATTAAATACCCTAATTGCAAACCTTATCATTGTTTTAAAAATGGCCATAATCCCGAAGGAAAACAAAAATATTTATGCAAAAAATGTCGGGCTAGTTTTGATGCTTTTCGTCATCATTTTACTTATTGAAGTCATTTAAATTATGAACAATGAAATTTATTAATTCAAATTTCATTGTTAGGACAATCTAGTAAAGTAATTTCCCGTTTTATTAAAACAACACCCAAAACAGCTTGATATAATCGTCAAAAATTAATGCAATCAAAACAATTATAAAATACTCAATTAAAATTTAAAAAATTAAATGGCCAAATACAAATCGATGAAACATTTATTAAAGAAATCCATAAAGGTAATTTTAAGCCAAATTGTAAAGTTAAGTGCAACTAAATTATTTTTCTAACCAAATATTCGATTGGCGAAAGATAATTTAGTATTTTTCTTGGTCTTTGGTTTAAAGACAATATAAATTTATGAACTGCATTTTTAGTAGTATTTGAAAAATTAAATTTTTTAGGAAATTTTTCTCTAATTAAACCATTAGTATTTTCATTAGTACCTCTTTGTCAGGGTGAATATGCATTAGCAAAATAAATTTTCACATTTAAATTTTTTTCAAGTTGTTGTCAATTAGCAAATTCTTTACCACGATCAAATTTTATAGTCTTAACAAGATTATTTGGCAGAATTGATAAATAATGGCTAATATTTTCGTTAATAACTTTAGTTGAAAGAACATCATGATTTACTTTTACCTCGTGATGATACTACGGTATCACCTTCTCAATGACCAAGAGTTACGCGATTATTAACATTAGCATTTCGTTCTTTAATTGATTTACCATTAAATTTACCCCGATTTTCTTGATATTTTCGTTTCTTACCTTTTCTTCTTAAATTTTTATTAGTAACTTTTTCAAGTAATCCAGAATAAATTCAATTGTAAATTGTTTTAAAACTAATAATTCATTCTTTATGAAAATTTTTAATTCTGCCATAAATTTGTTCGGGTGATCAACCTAATAATAATTTTTGTTGTACATATTTTACTAATTCTCTATTTTTAAACTTATGAAAATAAATATGTGATTGTTTTCTATTTTCTGCTTTATTTTGTGCAATTAATGAAAAATAATGATTATTATCTTTATTTCTATTAACTTCTCGAATAATAGTACTAATAATTCGATTAAGATTTTTAGCTATTTCACTAATTTTTATTTTAAACTTCAATTGATTCTCAATATAAATTCTTTCATCTATGCCAAGATGTTTATATCCCATATAAAAACTCCTTGCTTTATTTTTTCTAAAATAAACTTAGCATCATAAAATTTTTATATGAGATTTTTTGCAATTTTATTTACTTGCACTTACAAGTATAATTCAGCAATTAAATAAAAGAAAAATTGTATTTTTTATCAAAGAAAACCTTAATAAATATCCACTAAATTTATTACTTGATGTAACAAATTTAAAGCGTAGTTATTGAGATAAATATAAAAATTATTCAAGTAATGGTAAGGATAGCGAATCATTAAAGAATATTGTAAAAGTCTATGAAGAAAATTTAAAAATATTTGGTTATCGTCGAATTACCAAATATTTAAAAGAAGATTATGGTATTGTTTATAATGCTAAGAAAGTATTACGAATTATGAAAGAAAATAATATTCAAGCTGAATATGTAAAGCGTATGCGTAGAAAAATATTAATAAAACAAAATAGAAATAAAAATATAATTAAATATCCTGATTTAATAGACTTCTTGCGATACTAACAAAAATAAAAAAAATTACAAATGGCATCGTGTACGATGAACCTCCAAAAAACAACTTGGATTGGCAACCCTTTTTAGGACACTTTTTATATGGACTGTTGTTTTCTAAATTCAACAGGTGTTAAATAATTTAAACTACCGTGAATTCGAATATTGTTATATCAATGCACAAAGTCAAATAATTTGTATTTTAATTGGGTTAAATTTATAAATTTTTGCCCCTTGATAAATTCCGTTTTAAAACTTTTGTAAGTTGTTTCAGCCACAGCATTATCAGAAGGACAGCCTTTATTGCTTAATGATCGTTTGATGTTAAAAGTATTTAAGATATTATCAATGATTTTATTTTTAAATTCATTACCCCGGTCAGTATGAAACAACGTAATTTGTTTTAATGGTCTTGTAATTGAATAAAAGGCTTTTTGTCCTAGTTGGGCTGTTTTGTTTGTCCCGGCACTATAGCCAATTATTTCACGATTAAACAAGTCAATTAATAAACAAATATAATGTCATTTAGCACCAACTTGAACATATGTTAAATCACTAACAACAACTTCATTTGGTTGTTTATTATTAAATTCACGGTTTAAAACGTTGCTAATTTCGTCGTTATTAACCATTGACTTATGATTACGATATTTTAATTTGGTGTATTTAGATAATAACTAATTTTTAATCATAATTTGGCGAATTTTTCTTCGCGATAAGATAATATCTTTTCTGGTTAAAATAGCTTTAATTTTACGAGATCCATAAATTTTACGACTAGCATTAAATGCACTGATAAATTCTTGTTCATAATTATTAACATCAACCGTAGCGTATTTATTAATTTGATAGTAATATGTTGATTTTGCTATCTTTAATATTTGACCCATTTTTCGCACGAAATATTTTTCTTTATTATTGTTAATAATTTCTATTTTTTGCCGATTATCAGTGCCGCTTGCTTTAAAATGTCGTTTTCCATTCGTAATTGGATTAATTCTTTCCGCAAGGCAATCAAGTTCATTTTCTTCAACAGTGCGGTTATCTTTTGCTTTAAAAGATCCATAATTATTTAATTTTTCAATTCACTGATATACGGCTGATTTTGACATCCCATATTCCTTAAAAATTTCAAGAATGGTTTTACCATTTTGATAAAGTAAAACAATTTGTTTTTTAAATTCATCGGTGTATGAATTTCTTCCCATTTTTATATTCCTACTTTCTTCATAATTATATTTTATTTGAAAGTCCACATAAATATGGTCTAGACTGCACCCCGTTTAGTAAGTATTAATAAAAAGGTTTACAAACTTTCATTTATTATATCTTTTTCTTTTTGGTTTGAATATCATTTATTTCATTTTTTAACATCATTAATATATTCATTATGAGATTTATAATTTTTATTATGGATTGTTCCTTTTTTAAGTAATGAATGAAAACTTTCAATAATAATGTTGTCTGCACAATGATAATTTTTACCCATTGAAATTATAATTTTGTTATCTAAACATTTACTATTATAATCTCTAGATGTATATTGATATCCGTGATCTGAATGAATTATTGTTTTATTTAGCTCTTTTTTTATTTTTTTAATTTTATTAATTGCAGCATTTAAATTATCAATTACAAGTTTGTTATTATTAAATTTTGATCATTTTACATCAATAATTTCTTTAGTATATCCATCAATTATTGTTGATTGATAATGTTTTTTACCATTTCAAATTAAATAAGTTACATCAGTAAATAAAATTGAAAATCTTTCTTTAATATCATTAAAATTACGATTTACTAAATCAGGATATTTAATGATATTTTTATTTCTATTTTGTTTTATTAATATTTTTCTACGCATACGCTTTACATATTCAGCTTGAATATTATTTTCTTTCATAATTCGTAATACTTTCTTAGCATTATAAACAATACCATAATCTTCTTTTAAATATTTGGTAATTCGACGATAACCAAATTGTTTCAAATTTTCTTCATAGACTTTTACAATATTCTTTAATGATTCGCTATCCTTACCATTACTTGAATAATTTTTATATTTATCTCAATAACTACGCTTTAAATTTGTTACATCAAGTAATAAATTTAGTGGATATTTATTAATGTTTTATTTGATAAAAAATACAATTTTTCTTTTATTTAATTGTAAAAGTCATGAAGCTTTTTTAGTAATTCATACCTAACTTTGTAATAGTTTAAATCTCTTTTTCCTCTTTTTTCTTTTGGACCTTTATTGGTGTTTAAAATTCCTTTCTTAAAATTTTCATACCATGAAGCAACAGTTTTTTTATTAATTGCATATTTTTTTGCAATAAAACTTATACTATTATTTTTAACCTCTTATCCTATCATTTTTCGAAAATCTGCTGTATATTTATTAAATTTTTGTCCTTTTCTTGCCATATAAAAATGCACCTCCTTTAAAAGTTTAGCAAAGAATTTTTTTCTTTACTTACTTTTTTGGGTGCAGTCTAGTCCAACTTATTGTAACCTATCCAGAATTATATAATTATCTACAATATTTTAGAAGTAAAAAATATTGTAGATAATTATATAATTCATTATAATGAAAAAAGAAAAATTTTAAATTTAAAAATGCCACCACTTCAATATGAAATGAAAGCATTTTTTAATTAAAATTCTCAGTTATCTGAAACTATGCAGTATAAATTCCTATTTGTATTTTTTCTTTATGAATTAATTTGCAATGATTATCTTAGTATCGCAAGAAGTCTAATATATGATATTCAAATCGTAAAGAAAAAGATATAATTAAAAAATAGTAAATACTTTTTATTAATACTTACTAAACAGGGTGCAGTCTATTTTTATATATTTCCTATTTTAAAACCCCCAGAGCAAACGTTAAGGATTCATGTAATTGTGCTGCTGATTTTTCAAATTTAGCTTGTTCTTCTTTAGTTAATTTTCATTCAATAATTTCTTCAATTCCATTAACCCCAATTACGGCCGGAATTCCAATATGTGTTCCAGTAACATTATATTCCCCTTCACACTTTGCCCCAACTAAAAATGTTGATCTTTCATCATTTAAAATTGCTTTGGCAATTGATGATAAACACGCTCCAATTCCATAAAAAGTTGATTTTTTTAAATCAATAATTGTATAAGCCATTTTCATCATTTGTTGATGCATATCTTCTAGATCTTTTTCGGTTAGTTTCCCTTCTGCAACAAAATCAGCAATTGATTTTTGCATAATTGAAGCTTTTGATCAAACTGAAACTGATGAATCACCATGTTCTCCTAAAACATAAGCATTAACACTAGCTGGAGCAATATTTAATTTATTCCCCACTAATCTTCTTAAACGTGCTGAATCTAAAGTTGTTCCTGAAGAAATAACTTTATTTTTTGCAAAACCAGTTACTTTTTGATAAACTGATGCCAAAACATCAACTGGATTTGAAGCAATTAAAGTAACTCCTTTAAACCCTGATGTTTTAATTTGTAAAGCAATATCTTGAATAATTTTTGCATTATCAGCAACCATATCTAAACGTGTTTCCCTATCGCGTTGTGATCTTCCAGCTGTAATAACAACTAAATCAGCATCTTTACAATCATTATAATCACCAGCTTTAATTGTACTAAAACGGTTTTCTAAGACAGCAGCAGCATCAGATAAATCAATTGCGTTCCCTTCCGCTGCTTGTCGAAATGCATCGATTAACACATAATGTTGTGCAATCTCTCTGTTCATTGCTGAATATAAAAAGCTGTTTCCAACCATTCCACATCCAACTAAAATTACTTTTCTCGTTGAATTCTCCATCTTTTTTCTCCTTTAAATCTTCTGGTTCATTATAACAAAAAAATAAAAAAATTTGTAGAAACATCGCAAACAATTAAGGTTATTTTTTTATTTTTCTTTGTTGTGACTTATATAAAAATTAATAAGATATTCTATTCGTTGTGAATAAGTATCAAAGTTAGATAATTTATTTCAAATTTTTTCTTCATTTTTATTTAAGTAAATATTAACATTTCGAATTTTACAAGAATAATATTTTCCTGTTTTTTGATTATATGATTCTTTCATAATATTAAACCTCATAATTAGCAATAATAATGGCATCTCGTAAATGATTACTTATTTTCTCATTATTATATTTTCAACGTTTACCATATTGATGCTGAATTATACTTGTAAGTGCAAGTATAATTCAGCAAATATAATGTTTCATCAAATGCTTTAATTACTGTAATTTTTGTTTTTGAATTAAAGACTTTTAACTTTTTATTATTATAAGCCATATATTTTTTATTGTTATAACTAATTGATGAACCATTGTCTGTTTGTTGCGTTGAAGTGATTGATAAAAATAAATTAATTTTTTCATTATTAGGAGCGTCAACAAAGACAGAATTGTTATAATCAATAGGAATGGCAAATTGTTTATTGAATTTGGTTATAAATTCTTTTAAGAATGTATTTGCTTCTTCAATAGTGGTTACTCCTGCGAGAATTAATTCATTTTTCAAGCGATCTTGTAGAGTGCCTCATAAACGTTCAATTCGTCCCTTTGCTTGGGGAATTGAAGTAGTTATGATTTCGACACCTAATTCATCACAGCATCGGCTGAATTGAGTAAAGGTGTCTTTTTCTTCGGTTTTATCACTACTTTTTTGGTATGTAAAGATTGTTCGTTTATCGGTATAAAATGTCATGAGAATTCCATAATTTCGTAAAATTTTATGTAAAACATTATAATAACCTTGTAATGTTTCTTGACAAGCAAAATATAATCCAACAACCGTATTTGTTGTATCATCAATTGCGTCATGTAAAAATCATTTTGGACCATTTGGTCCTAATCAATGATGTTCACTGGCATCAGCTTGTAATAGTTCGCCGAAACATTTTCGACGTTATCTTAAAGGGTGGGTTTTATCTTTTTTCTTTATTTTTTTCTTTCGAGGTGTTTTAATTTGATTTAAGGACATTAATTTGTATAAAACTGAATATGAAATGTTTATTCCTTCATTTTCGATTAATTTTTCTTTGAAATGAGTAAAATTAAAGCCAATATATTTAGTTTTATATAAATTTATAATCTTTTCACAAATTTGTGGATTTGTTTTATTGTGAGCTATCCTTCCACGAGAATGGTGAGCAAATGATTGACTATTTTGTGGATCATAAAGTTTTATAAGTTGTTCAATGCGACGAATTGATAAGTGTAAAATATTTGCAGCTCTTTGCTTTGATATTTTATTGTTAATAATTTTTTCAATTGTTTTGTATTTATGTTGTTCTTTCATTGTTATTTTTCTTTCCATTGTTATCACCATTTTTAATTTTAAATGGTTGCGAAATTTTTGCTAGATAACTATTACGAAATTATCACAAGATAAGGAAAAAATTAAAAATTTGTCTTGAATTTATTTGCTTTTAGTCGTATGATTACTTTGAAATTATTTTAAAATAAGGCAATAATTATATGTAATGTATCGAAGTATGGATTCTTTAGTATATTTGGTTTTTTCAACTCCCCTACTGGTAGTCAAAACTCCTATGCCACAACAAAAAGATTAAAAAGATAAGGACGTGCAAAAGATAAATAAACGAATTAATACACGAAAAATAATGGTCGGTAATGTCCAAATCGGTGGTCAAAATAAAGTTGTCATTCAATCAATGACTAATACCAAAACCCACGATATTGAAAGAACTTTAAAACAAATTAACCAATTATACCAAGAAGGTTGTGAACTTGTTCGAATTGCTGTTTTAGGAAAAGATGATGCAGCAGCATTAAAAACAATCGTTGAACGTTCGCCTTGTCCTTTAGTGGCGGATATTCATTTTAATTATGAGTTTGCTTTGATTGCAGCTGATGTTGGAATTAGTAAAATTAGAATTAATCCCGGTAACATTGGTAGTATTGAAAATACTAAAAAAGTTGTGGCAAAATGTCATGAAAAAAAAATACCAATTCGAATTGGGGTTAACTCTGGTAGTTTACCATTGGATCTTGTTAATCAATATGGTTGAACACCTAAAGCAATGATTGAAAGTGCATGACGACACATTGAAATTTTAGAAAATCTTGGTTTTTATGACATTATTCTATCATTAAAAGCAACTGAACCATTAATGGCGATTGAAGCTTATACCTTAGCTAGTCAAGAATGAAATTATCCTCTTCACTTGGGAATTACAGAATCTGGAAGTCATCACCGGGGAACAATTAAATCATGTAGTGGTTTATCACCTCTTCTCTTTAATGGCATTGGTGATACAATTCGTATTAGTTTATCAACTGATCCTGTTGCCGAAGTTGAAGTTGCCAAACGAATGTTAAATTCATTAGGACTATACGATAACATTGTTGATATTATTGCTTGCCCAACTTGTGGGCGATTAGAATATGAACTTTTTCCAGTTGTTAAAGAATTAGAAGAATATACTAAAGATATGAAAATTCCATTGAAAATTGCCATCTTAGGTTGTGTTGTTAACGGACCTGGAGAAGCTAAACAAGCTGATTTAGGGATTGCTGGGGGAAAAAATGGTGGTATTATCTTTAAAAAAGGGAAAATTTATAAATCATGTAAACAAGAGGACCTTGTCCCGGAATTAAAAATATTAATTGATGAATATTATCGAGAATGACAAGAAAAAAATCAGAAACAATCATATATATAGTAGACTGCACCCAAAAAAGTAAGTAAAGAAAAAAAGTCTTTGCTAAAATTTTAAAGGAGGTGCATTTTTATATGGCAAGAAAAGGACAAAAATTTAATAAATATACAGCAGATTTTCGAAAAAGGATAGGACAAGAGGTTAAAAATAATAGTATAAGTTTTATTGCAAAAAAATATGCAATTAATAAAAAAACTGTTGCTTCATGGTATGAAAATTTTAAGAAAAGAATTTTAAACATCAATAAAGGTCCAAAAGAAAAAATAGGAAAAAGAGATTTAAACTATTACAAAGTTAGGTATGAATTACTAAAAAAGCTTCATGACTTTTACAATTAAATAAAAGAAAAATTGTATTTTTTATCAAAGAAAACATTAATAAATATCCACTAAATTTATTACTTGATGTAACAGATTTAAAGCGTAGTTATTGAGATAAATATAAAAATTATTCAAGTAATGGTAAGGATAGTGAATCATTAAAGAATATTGTAAAAGTCTATGAAGAAAATTTAAAACAATTTGGTTATCGTCGAATTACCAAATATTTAAAAGAAGATTATGGTATTGTTTATAATGCTAAGAAAGTATTACGAATTATGAAAGAAAATAATATTCAAGCTGAATATGTAAAGCGTATGCGTAGAAAAATATTAATAAAACAAAATAGAAATAAAAATATCATTAAATATCCTGATTTAGTAAATCGTAATTTTAATGATATTAAAGAAAGATTTTCAATTTTATTTACTGATGTAACTTATTTAATTTGAAATGGTAAAAAACATTATCAATCAACAATAATTGATGGATATACTAAAGAAATTATTGATGTAAAATGATCAAAATTTAATAATAACAAACTTGTAATTGATAATTTAAATGCTGCAATTAATAAAAGGCATTGTGTAGATACAAGCTCCAAATTTGTATCTCTTGTTAAATTGATAATAACATTATTTAAAATAAATGCAAATATTTTTTAAAAAAAATAAATTATTTATAAATTGTTATTATTTTGAACATATTTTGACACACTAAAAAATAATTTATTAAATTTAATTAATAAAAATTTACTTAATATTTTGTAAAAATATTTCTTTTGCACTTACTCAGTTTAAACACGGTCGAAGTTTATCATTTATAACATCAACTACTCAATCTATTTTTTGTTGACTAACATTATTAAAATCAGTTCCTTTTTTAAATCAATGTCTAAATTCACCATTCATATATTCAATTAATGGTTTTTGTTGTGGTGAAGCAGGGTCACAAAAATAAACTTGTGTTTCAGCAAATATTTCCATTTCTCTTCATTTACTAAATTCTTTCCCACGGTCTGTTATTATTCCTTTCATTTTACCCATTAAATTATTACTTACAATCATATCTTTAAATTTTGTTAAAACCTCATTAGCGGTATGATTTTTTAATTTCATTACAAAGTAATTTTTACTTGATTGTTCTACTAAAACTAAACAACTAGATTGATGGTCTTTTCCAACTACGGTATCCATTTCAAATCAGCCAACATTAGATTGCTTATTTTCAATATCTAATATTGATTTAAAATTATTTAATTTACCACGATTATCATATTCCCCCTTTTTCTTATATTTTTTACCATGATGGCGTAAATTTTGTTTATTTAAACCGAATAATTTTAAGTCAATTCATTTATAAAAAGTTTTAACACAAGCAGGAAATTTAACACCAAACTTTATAAAATATCGATGAATAATTTGTGCTGGTGAATTATGAAGAATATTAAATCGTAAATTTAGTCATTCTTTTTGTTCTTCTGTGAATTTGGGGGGCTTTTTAATAGATTTTTTTCGTTTTTTTAAATAATCATTATGTGCTTTACCAACATCATAATCTTCTATATTTTTAAATCTATTAATTTCTCTTTTAACAGTATTAATATCTCTTCCCGTTTGCCTTGATATTTCAGATAAATTAATCGTTCCATTTTTCTTTTTGCAACTATCAGATAACAATAAATCCTTAATAAATCTTCGTTCGTCAAATTTTACATGTGTATAATCTTGCATATATTTGTACATCCATTTCTTTTGTTTAAATTCATTTATACACGAATTTTTAAAAAAAGGTATTGACAAATAATTTTAAAGATATATTATTATAATGTAACAAGTATCGAATTTGTATCTCTTTATGCTTGTATACTAAAATAAAAAGTAAATTACTTTACTTTTTTTTATTTTGATGTAAAATATAAATAATAAAAAAGAACCGCGATGGTTCTTTGTTACATTTTATAGTTATTAATTACTCTTTTATTTAATCATATTCATTAAATAATAGCAATTTTAGTATGCAAAAAGGAGTAAAAATGAAAGAATTTAATCCAAAAACAGCAAGTTTACGAACATTTTATCGTAAAATAGAGCAGTTTTGACGTGATAAATCACCTAATATCCCCTATACTTTGAATGATTTAACCAATAAATTAAATCTTTCTCGCAAGTGAAGATATGATAGTTACGCGAGCGAGAAGATAGTTCCTTTACTTGAAAAACAAGTTGATAAAATAGAAAGTGAGCTTATTAAACAAATGGTTAAAACGCCAGAAGGTACTAGGTTATATTGACAGCGTGCATTTAATTATAAATATTCACTGCAAGAAAAAGAACTTGAAAAAGAATTAAACTTAAATAATCAACAACCAATAATTGTTAATTTACAAACGGATATTAGAGATATTAAAAAAGAAACTGAAAATAATGCTTAATCATTTTACTTATTTATTAGAAACGCCTTATTGGTTATTACAAAATAGTAATATTGGTAATAAATATCCATTTGTTAAGAAATATGAATTAGTTAATGAAATTAATCAAATTGGAACACGATATAGCGGTAAGACTATATCAAATATTAAAATGTTTGGTGAATTATTAAAAATTAGTTTATTAATTAAAGAACCAATTTGTATAATTGCTAGTATGTATTGGAGTAAAGATTTAAAAGATAGTGTATTTCAAAATATATGAAATATGTTAGATGAAAATAATATTCCTTATAGTATTAATTTATCAAATTTTACTTTTACTTTATCAAATGGTAGCAAAATATATTGTAAAGGTTTACATTCACCAAGTCGAAAAGAAAAATTAAAAGCCTTTGCTGATTTGAATAAGTATAAATTAGTAATTGATTGAAGAGAAGAATGTGACCAATTTCAACAAAAATATTTAAGTGATTTAGAGTTTGCTATTCGTGGTTATCAAAATAAAATAACAATTAATACGTGTAATCCTGAAAGTTTAAAAAGATATATTGTTGGCTATTGTAATGAATTATTATCTTTTAATGAAGAAATAATGCGTATTAAATATGAACAAATTAAATATATTGAAAAATGAAATATGAAAATTATTATTCATTATTCTAGTTGAAGACTTAATTATAAATTACCACAAGATAAAGTTAATGAACAATTAAGATTAGAACAATTAGATATTGAAAGAGCAAGAGTGTGGAGTTGAGGATTGCCCGGTAATACTAGTGGTTCAATTTTTGCAAGATATATTGATATTATGCAAGCAACAGATATTATTCAACCAACGAAATTATTAGGTGGTGTTGATATTGCTAACGCGACCAGTCCTAAGGGACATACAACATCAGCTAGTTTTTGACTATATAATTCATTTGATAAAAAAGCTTATAAAGCTTCTGAGTATACGCATTCAAATGCTACACAGCAATTTAAAACAGAATTAGAACAAGTAAAAGATATTTTAGAGTTTTATAACAATCAATTAAATCAATATTTTAATTTAATACAACAAGGTATATCAATAAATGTTGATGATAGTGCATATTCAACATTACAAAGTTTAAATAGAGAAAAATATAATTATACTTTTGGGCAATATATGACATTTAAACCAGCACAAAAACAGAAATTTAAAATAAGACATCGGATTGAAGCATTTACAATGTTAATAAATACAAACCAATTAAAATGATTATGAGAAAAATGTCCTGTAAGTAAAACCCAATATGAATTAATTCAATGAGAAGATAAACCAGATGCCAGAGAAGAACGAATGTTAGACTTATATGATGATACATTTGATAGTGATTTTTATGCTTTACATTTTGAATTAATACCAATGGTTAAACATAATAATTCAGCAGATTATAAATTATGACAACAAAGGGAGTGAATAACTTAATGAAAAAAGATATTTATGTAATCCATGATGAACGTGTAATAAATGCAAAAAGACCTTATATGTCTGTTTGTGGACAAGTTAAAAAAAGACTTTGTCAAGAATTAAAAAAAGATAATATCGCAATATGTAAATTAAATTTATATAACGAATATATTAAAAAATATCAAAAAGTTAAAGTATGTGTTCAAGTTTTAGCAAATGAGCCAAATTTATTAACAGTAAATATTATTAATTATGCACTTATCTTAAAATTAAAGGAGCAAAATAACCATGAATAATACTTTCCCTAGTTTACCAAACTTAAATGATATTAATAGTGTTTTAAAATTTTATAATTATGATTGAACAATTAATTTAGCAAATATTATTGCTCGTCATCAAATGCGCTTAATAAACGGTAAAGATATTTTATTTAAGTCTCATCGTAAAGACATTTTAGAAAAATTAAATTGATGATATGAAAATTATAAAATAAAAGAGAAATTAGATAAAAATGAATTAACAGCAAGTTTAATGGGTAAAACTATTTTCGGTTTATTAGAAACTAGTGATGGAAATATTGATTTATGAATTAACCCTTTTAACTTTACATCTCGTGTAAGTAAAATAAATGAAATTGAACAAGGAGCTGATATTTGATTAAATTATCATCAATCAGATAGTGGGTTTATTTTAAATTTAATTTGTACCAAAGATAAAATAGTTATTAAAGGTTGACCAAAAAATAATGAGGTAGTTGTTGGACAAAGTAAAACACAAATTAAAGATGATGTTAGACCTGTTTTAGTTCAAGAATTTAAAAATAAATTAGGAATAGTACCTTTTTGAGAAATGATAAATGAACCTAATCCGTTGTTCTTATCAACTTCAACTACATTAAATCCATGACCTACAATGGCAAATTGTTATAAATTACAATTTGATTTAGAAGATAGTTTTAATATTAAATCAAAAGAAAGATGAGCTAATCGTACGCACTGATATGGGGTATTAGATGATGGTTTAATGAATGCTTACAATATGGGAAATAAAAAAGCATTACAAGATGTATTTGATGATATTTTCATTCAATCAGGTCAAACGGCAGCAGATGGGACATCATCACAATCTTTACAAGTAGTACAAGGTGCACCAACATTAGAAACATATACCGAAGATCAAAAATCAATTATTGAGCAAGTATATTTAGCATGTCATTTTTCTAGCCCATTTGGGGACAAATCAGATAATGATCAAAATAAAACACAATCATTATTAACTAAAACAAAAGACTTAGAAAAACAAGCATATTTACAAGCATATCGTAAGCAATATTATACTAAGATGTTTGATACTGTTTTAAAATATTATGGTTTATGAGATGGTATTGGTGAACGGCCTTATGGTTTTGATTTTATTAGTGCTAGTTTAGTTGACCAAATGCGACAAAATGAATTAATTACTGCTAGATTAGATAATGGCACAATGGAACCAATAAGAGCTATAACTGAATATGACAATATTGATGAATTAGAAGCAACAAAATATTTTGAGAAAGTAGAAGCATGACAAAATAAAATGCAAGCCAAAGAAATTGAACATAATAATAAATTACTAGAATATGATGAAACTGGTAATAATCAAAATACCTTGCAAGGTAGAACAGAAATAAAGGAGAATTAAAAAATGAGTAGAATTAACCCAGGAGTTATCGAAGAACTAAGAAGACAAGCCCACGATACTTTAATAGATATAAGAGAAAATATAAAAGATAATAGACATTGAATGGTATTTCCTTTTAATGTTTATAGTTCATATATTCCTGATACTGAAACAGGTTGAAAACCTAATAACGCAAAGCCTAGTGATTATGGTAGTTATTCAAGAATATTTGATAATATGGAAAGTACGATTGCTCAATGACAAGATAGTTTAAAAATAGTTCAAAAACATAAAGGTGAAGAAATTAATATCTTAACAATTGATGATTTTAGTAAACAATCAATTAATTCAACTATATGAGCCAATAATGAAACACCTTTCGCGATAAAATTAAAAGATGAAAATAATAATGTTTATTGAAAATTAATTGATGGGGAAAATATTTATGATATTAATAGAATGTTAGAATACTTAAAGCAATATAAAATAAGTTATTTTATTAATAATGATAATAAAGCTGATAATTTTTATACAAAAGAAGTTAAAGTTGGTAAACATTGAGATGCTTATATGATTGATGATAGAAGTTCGATTCAATTTGGTGAAGCTAAATTTGAACAAGTATTTACTCAGCAATCAACTGAAAGACAATATACTTTATTAATTTTAGATGAAGATGCAGATAAATTAAATATTAATGATTATTATAACTTTTATACGGTTTTTAATGACCATGGATTAAATATTGGTGGAGGTAATATAAATATTGCTCCCCAAGATAGACAATGATTATATCCATCAAATGTTATTAATTATTATTCACCATGAGATGGTAGTTTTTTATGACAAGAAATTACCTTTTCAAGTATTAATGACAAAATTAGTAATAGTGGTTTATCAGTACGACAATTTATTCAAACATCAGCACCTGGGGAAGGTTATTGTTTTCCTAAAATAACTTATGATGAGAAAACAAATAAAGGTATTGTTGAATTAGATGATATGTTATTAAAAGACCCCGGTGTTAGAGCAATGGCAGTTAAATTTTATGGTAATCCGATCTTTTTTGATATGCCCGTTATTGGCCGGCCAATTATTAAAGGTCAATTTAATCCAAAAGTAATGAATTCACGAGATTTATTAATGTATAACATGTATCCGTGTCCGCCTGATAAAGTAAATACTTATGCATCACCAGAAGTAAGTTGATATAACATTCAAGGGATTCAACCAACAATGATAACCGGTTATGAAAATTGAAAAAAAGATATGGAAAGTAGATATGACTTTTGAAAACAAAAAAATAGTGAAGGTATTGTTATAACAGATAATGCAAGTTCAACAGCAACTAATCCCGTTGTTGGAACAACTATTAATGAAGAAAATAAGGACTCTAAATTTTATTGATCAAAAGATTGAAAAATAACGCCACCAAGTCAAATAGAGGTAAAAGGTGGTAAGGTTGATAATATTATTAGTACCCAAGCATCATCATATTTTAGAAGAAAAGATGAATTTGGTAATACTGTTGGTAGTGTTCAAATTGAATACAATAAAATGGGTTCATGTAATGTTTGAGATATTTTAAATATGAATAATTTTATTAACCGTC
This sequence comes from Spiroplasma endosymbiont of Polydrusus pterygomalis, assembly GCF_964030635.1. Lineage (GTDB taxonomy): Bacteria > Bacillota_I > Bacilli_A > Mycoplasmatales > Mycoplasmataceae > Spiroplasma. The sequence continues at coordinate 362,832 of NZ_OZ034909.1, forward strand.
AAATAACAATATTACCTTTAAACTATACACAAAAGTTAGTTTTTAATCCTTTTACGATACCAGGCGGAGTTGGTAAATTCTTAAACTTTATTTCGTTTGGTATTCCTTGGGGCTGAGTTATTAATCAAGATGAAAAAACTTGACCTAATTTTCAATGACTTAATGGCTTTATGAGTGCTAATATTTATAGTTTTTATAATGATGCTTTTTGGTCTGAAAAATCAAAAGGTAAATGCTATTTACCATTTGAAATATTTAGAGAACAAGGTAATGATAAAGTTGGTGCTATTTTTGGAGCAAATGCCACTAGCTTCGGGTTTACCACTTTATTAACTGATAAATTAGTAAGTACTGTTTTAACTAAGGGTGGTAAACCAACAAATAATATAGTTTATTCAACATATAATCTAAAACAATTAAACGAAAAAACTAACCGAGTTTATTTAATTAATGAACTTACAACAGTAGTAGATGCTCAAACACCAGTTAGTTATAGTGAAGAAGATAATGATTGTGAATTCTTACAAACACCAGATGGGACAAATTGTAGTTATATTATTGATATGTTTTCAATACAAGCATTATATAAAGGTAATTTTGAAATTATCTTTTATGCTGATAACCCATATACCAATAATGAAGAAGATTATTTACGTTTATCAGTATGGAGTTTCAGAGGTAAAACAAAAAGTACCTTAAATAATTATTTACGAGATATGACAACTAATTATAAAACTAGTTTCTTATTACCACATGATTATGAAATACCAACATTTAATTACCCACAATATGTCTTGCCACCAATTCCATATAATTATAAAACTTATACAAAAGATATTTGAGATGCTAATACAATTCAACCATTAAAAACTAAAATTACAGCACCAGCACAATGTAAAAAATCAATATCTTCAAGTTATACAAAAATTGATTTATTTTCTGATGAATTTAATTATGGTTATTACGAAGTAGAAATTGATTTAAAACAAATTGACCCAACTATTCAAAGTATAAGTAAATTTACAGATACTTATAAAACCATTGAAATAAGTAATCTAAATAATTTACAAGTTGAATGTTCAGAACCTAAGATACAATGATTTATTCCTAATAGGAATGTTAATATAATTGGAGGAATTGCTTCTTGTAATAATAATGTATGCTCGTTAATAGATTTTTATGTTGCAAATCAGCAAGGTTCATCCCAAACTGATAAAGTTAATTTTGATAATACAATAACTTTATATACTGATAATATAACTAATAATATTAAAACATTTGCTACTGCTTATACTGATGGTTTGCCAAGTGGTAATTACAAAAATAGTTATATTGATAATCAAAAGAAAATAAATATTAATTTTTCACTTAAAATAACAAAATTATCTAATAATGATAATGAAAAAATTAAAGAAACATATTTACAAGCGTATTACACTAATGATATAAAATTAAAAATTAGATTTTCAAAAACAGTATTTGCTCATTTTTCAGCAAGATTATTGCTTGATATTTGGCGTTATTTAGGCAATGATAAAGATATAATTATAGATGTTTCTAATTGGGGTACATTAGGAATTAGAAATAAAAATGATAATCCTGTTTAAATTACATTTAAACCAAGATAAAAAATAAAATATATATTATGAGGTTAATAACTTCAATTAATATCTATTTTTTATTCATCTTTAAAAATTAAATTACCATTTTTATCAACATCTAACTTAGGTTCTTGTGTATATAAATTTCAACGATAAACTGATTTAAAATAATTTTTATTAATATTTTTTGGTATTAATTTTTTAAAAATATCATATCCAACTTGTAAGTGTTTACCATAATCCATATTATAAAGTAATATTAATTCACTATTTTTTAATTTTTTAATAACTTTAAATTTATTATCTTTAAAGTTATTTTTAAATTTAGCAATTTCTCAAATATCATTTTTATTACCACGACATACTACATAATACCATTTATTATCAACTTCATTAAATGGTTTTTCTTGTGGTGCTATTCATTCTAAATGGTTTTTAATATTTTCATTATTTGTATCTATTTTATGTTTTTCTTTTTGTTCTTTTAATTTTTCTTCACTATATTGTGGTGTATTACAAGCAATTAAACTTGTTGTACTTGTTCCTATTAATGATATTACACCTATGATACTTAATATTTTTTTCATATTTTTAATTCCTTTGTATTTTTATAAAGTTTGTTAATTTAATTAAAAAAGGAAATAACTTTTATATTATTTCCATAAATATAATAATTTTATTTATTATATTCTATTTATTATTTCATAAGCAACACCACCAGAAATCGCTCCAACAATTGCTCCAATTACTGAACCAACAGCAGAACAAACGGGTGCCCCGGGGCCACATAAAAGACCAATAGTTACCCCCGTTAAAGCACCTGTTCCAGCACCAATAACTTTAGGTCCGTGCATTTTAAAAGCAGCTCTTAAATCATCAGTTAAGTTTGCTCCTTCTTTTTCTGCTTGTATTAAATCGTTTTTGAATTTTAGAAGTTGTTCTTTTTCTCACTCTCTCTTAACTTGTTGATTATAATTATGTTGTTGTTGTTCAATTCTTTGTTTTTCATAATAACTATTTCATTCTTGAATTCTTTGTTGTGCTCTAAAATTTGCTTCTCTAATACCTTTTTGTCATAAACAATTTCTCTCACTTTGAGTAATATTGTCATATTCTCAAGTGCCGTTTTTATTATAACGTACGGTGCGATTAAAATCTATCGGATTATAAAAACACTCTGCCGGACTATATTGTTGTTGTCAATATTGAGGTTGAGTGTCTCTTTTAACTCGATTTAATTTACTATTTTCTTTTTGATATGGACTAGCGGCGATTGTTGTTGGTATAGCAGTCCCACCAATTGTTAACACACTTAATAAACTAAGTAATTTTTTCATACTTGTTTTTCTCCTTTTATTAATCTTGAAACTTTTTATCAAGATCCATCCTCATTGTATATATATATATATATATATACAATCAAAATTAGTAATTATTTTAAAAACTTTTATCTTGTTAAATACTTCTTATTACGCGTTTTAAGACCTAAAATAGTAATAAAATATATTAAGTTTAGTATTTTATGTATAAAAAGTATTGTATTAGTAAAATAATAGTATATAATGAAGGCATAGGTTTAATCTTTTTCCGTAAAAAAGAGTTACGCTGACTTGTTAATCGGACAAGGATAAAAAAAGAGGAGTTTATAAAATGGCACTTATAAAAGAACAATTAATCGAACAAGGTTTAAGTGAAGAAATTGCAGAAAATATCTTAAATCAGTTTAATAATGAAGCAAAGCAAATTAGAGAAAGTGTGCAAAAACGCGAAGATGTTATATCAAAAGAAGACTTTATTAAATTATCTAATGAATTAGATGAATTAAAAGCCTTTAAAGATGTTCCATCTACTAAAATTGAAGATATTAAAACTAATTTAGAAAAAGTTAGTGGTAGTTCTTTATTTGAAAAAATGCAAACTTTAAAAGAATTAAAACCTGATTTGTTTGTGCAAGAACAACCATCAGTTTCACCAACTAATTTTATTAAAGATATGATTGAAAATTCGGTTGAAAATAAAAATGATGAAATTGAAACTATTAAAGAAAAAGGAGCATATACTCCAGAAGAAATTAAGAAATTAACTGATTATACACTTAAAAACCTTAGATAATAAGGGAGTGAATATTATGGCAACAATTAATTTGCCGCAAGTACATTTTACATTACAAGGTAATACAACAGGTCAAAAAGCCTATGTTGATATGGTTAACGCTATGCTAAGAGGACCATTAATGAATGAGCATGCAAGTATTATGCAATATGCAACTGCAACAGCAGAACAAGTTGCTTGATTACCTAATGCAGGACAAGCGTTATATAATTTAACTCATCGTGTGGTATGACAAGATGATTATGCGTTACCAAATGGTGGGGCAACTCAAACTATGGGATTAACAAGAATTCCGGTGCCTATTAATAAAAGATTTAATTTAAAATTAATGAATGAAGCATTTGATTTAGCAATGATAGAACAAAATATTAAAAATGGTATTATTGCTGATGCTATTGCTAGTGTTGTACAGAATAAATTTGTTAATTTAGAATGTGAATTAATTCAGGGGATTTATGATTATTGTTTAGCAGATGGTCAATATGAAGTAATTCCATTTCGTGGTTATACAGCAGATAATGCTGATGATGCAAATAAAGCATTCTTTACATTAAATGAAACTTTGATTGAATTAACAAATCAAATTAGTAATTTATATTTTGGTTTACCAACCGATAAAATGTTTATGGTTTTAGGACGAAGATCCTATTTAGGATTAACACCTGCTTATTTAAAAGTAATTGGTTCACAAGCTCAATTAAAAGCAATGGTTAACGGTGAATTATATGAAAATACCGCAATGGGTATTCCGGTATCAAAAAGTTTTCATTTAGAAAAAACATATACAAAAGGACAAGTTAACCGAGATAAAGGTTATAATTTTACTAATATAAATGGTTTACTTATTAATAAACAAGTATGAGCATATCCAATTAATATGGATACTATTCAACAAGTTTTAGATAATGATACTGCTAACCCTAAATGAATTGGTAAAGTACAATATGCAACACCAACAATTTTATATCCAAAAACATGTAAGATTATTTTAGAAAAAGAACCAACACAAGAAGAAATAAATACTTCTAAAAGTAATTTAAATAAAACATTTAGAGTGCCGGTTGATTATGAAATTTCTACACCAATAAATACAACAAAATCTAATGCAATTTCAACACCAGACGTTGCTAAAATAGATATTAGTAAAATAAATAAATTAGATAAACCAATCATTAATTTACCAGATCCCAAAGATGTTAGTGATGGATGATTAAAACCACAATTTAAAGATGTTGTTTTAAAAGCAGTTAAAACTGTAGATAGTTCTTTAACTGAAAATGATTTTGATTATTCTATTAATCCTAAAGGTGAAGACTGACCAATTGATATTACAAATGATAAAATTGTTGAAGTTTTAATTGAAGGTAAAAACAAAGCAACTGGTAAAACAAAGTCAATTGAAGTAGTAATTAAAAATTCTTAATAAACAATGAATTTATTAATATTACGAATTTTAACTTTATTAACAGAAAATTTAGGAAATAAACCTTTAATAAATAAGTTTGTTAATTTAATTAATAAGGTTAATAAGTTTGCTTCATATTATGCTAATCCTTTTCAAAAGATTACGAATAAAATTGAAGATATTTATCAGTGATTAGATCCTTATACTTATTTAAATTTAATTAAAAAAGGTCATAAAAAAGAAATACAGCAAATATTAAATAAATTAGAAAAAGATAACAATATTAAAAATAGAGAACAATTTAAAAAAGAAAATTATCTAAACACTAATTGACAACCTTTAAATAGTAGTTGACTTGATAGTGGTATGTTTAATATAACAAATAAATTAACTTTAACAGGCAATTTAACTATTTTAATATATACAAAAACAGCAAAACACCCGAAGTTTTATGGTCCATATGTTTATCCTAGTGTTCCATTTGAAATTTGAAAATTATTAAGTAATGCTGTATCTAATGCTGGAACTTTATTTTGGCGTTATTGATTAAGAAAATGATTACCTAGTCATTTAAGAGATTATATTAAAAAACGATTACCAAAAGAATTAAAAGAAAAATACCCAAAAGGAAATATTAAATTAACATTACCACATATTCAAAAATTACAACAAATTAAAACGTTTATTAATAATTTAAAGATTGGGCATTTTAATTTTAATTTTGCTGGTGAAATTAATAACAAAAAATGATATCGAGAGCGAAAAAGTGATGTTAAAAATATTAAGAATTTATATAAAACACCAGTTAAAAGTATGTTTTATAAAACTAATCAAACTATTAAAAAAATTAAAAAAGTACAAAGAAAAGTTAATAGTTATAAAATATCTAATTTAAGAAATAAATATCGAAATCAATTAAGGGGTGTATTATATGGAAAGTAATTTAAATAATTTGTTATTTATAACAGTTGAAGATGTTAAAAAAAGTAAACTTTGACAACCTATTAATGATCGTAAGCAATCTGCTTATAATGATAATTTAATTTATAATGCTATCTTAAAAACTAGTTTATGAATGGATAGATTATCAGGTGGGACAATTTCAGATAAGATTAATAAAAAAGATTTATTTCCATGAGTAAAAAAAGATAATACAGGTTTAATTGAATATGATAAATGATTAAGTTATATTCAATCTGCTTGTTTATTAGCAGTTATGAATTGATATTTGCCAAAAGGAGTTAATGATTTAACTGGTAGTGCTTCATTTTCACAAGGTGGAGTTGCTTATTCACAAACTAATGACCCTGAAGCAAATGAAAATATTACTAGAGATGTTAAAAATGCTTTAAAATTAGCTGGTGAAATAATTGATATTATATCTAGTAAAACAGTTACGAGACCATATAATTATCATTTAGGGAATTATGCTCATCCTTGAGAAGAAGAATATAAATATATTACGAAAAAAACATTTTATGACAGTTTATTATTTTATTTAAAAGAACGCGTTCAAACTGATAACACTATTAATATTACTCATCCAACAATTATCGATTATAGTAAAATTGATTATAATGAATATATTAAACTTGTTGTTCCGTTTGATAATGATAGCATTTATTATGAAAATGGTGTTTGAAAAACAAATATTTCAGATTGAGAAATTGTTGATACCAGTGATTTAGATAATACAAGGTTTGATTATGAAATACAAAATTGAAACAAAGAAAATTATAAATACAATATTTGAATTAAAACAAGTAATCAAAATCATTATTATTTATCAACATACAAAAATTTTGAGGGAAAAATAACTGTTGGTTCATTTGAATTAGGAAACGTTTTTTCTCATCGTGTAGAATTAGAAGGTGATGGAATTATTGCTATACGTACTGGTGGGACAGATGGAACACTTTCTGATTTACACATTGAAAGAAAAAAAGTAAGTTAGAAAGGGGTTTAATTAATGAAGCAAGATAAAACAACTTGATTAAAGGGTGCATTACCTTGAAATTGATTTAAAAAAGACCCTATTCCAACTTATAATTGAACCCATAAAGATATTAGAGAATGAGAAAGAAAATATAAAATTAGGAGTTGAGTAGTTAGTTTTTATACTTTAATATTTTTAGCATTAAATTGTTGATTGGAATATGGAATGATTGATGCAATTAAAGGAAAAATTGATTGATATAATTATGGTCAATATTGAGGCAATGGGATTGCCATTTTATTAACACCTTTATTTACCCATGGAATTCAAGGTATATTTGTTGCTAGTAGTAAACCCAAAGTAGATATGAAAATTGATATTCCACGATTAAAAGTTTCTAAAATGGGATTATTATTTACAACTTTACCTTTGATTACTTTAATTATTTCTTTAATTATTATTGGAATTGATAAATCAAAATGAAAAAAAGACCATTTAAGACATTGTTTAGATTGTCGGATTAATCCGCGCGTTATTCAACCAAGAATAGCAAAACAATGAAATAATTTAGATGGTATAACAGAAGAAATATTTAAAAATATACAAAACGAAAATATTAAAAAACAAAAACAAGAAGAAAATAACAAAAAATTAAATATAAATAATAATTATGAAACTAATAATTAAATTTTATTAAAATAGACTATATATAGGGGTGGTAGATATTTTTGGGTGGTTATATAGCTTAATTTATAAATTATTTTGTTCTGAAAGAATGGATGGCCACTGTTTAAGTAAGGATAAGAAAGGAAGCAAAAAAATGAATGAAACATTAATGATTGCTTTACTTGTGTTAGCTGGCGCTGGTGGAATGGGTAGTATTGGCATTCTTGGATTATCTGCTAAAAAAATTAAAAAATATAAAGCAGAACTTAGAGAATTAAGAACTGCTGTTATTGCCCACGAAAAACATTTACGAGGACCTGATTATGCAACAGAATTAGCCCTTAAAACAGGTCAAATTAAAAATGTTAAAAAACAAGTTAAAGTAAACGACAAAAAACAAGCACAAAAAGATGCTATTAGACAACTAACAAATAGTATTTAAAAAAATAACCAATTAAGGTTATTTTTTATTTTTCTTTGTTGTGACTTATATAAAAATTAATAAGATATTCTATTCGTTGTGAATAAGTATCAAAGTTAGATAATTTATTTCAAATTTTTTCTTCATTTTTATTTAAGTAAATATTAACATTTCGAATTTTACAAGAATAATATTTTCCTGTTTTTTGATTATATGATTCTTTCATAATATTAAACCTCATAATTAGCAATAATAATGGCATCTCGTAAATGATTACTTATCTTATCATTATTATATTTTCAACCTTTACCATATTGATAAATTAAATTACTATCTTTATCAAATTCTCATATACAACTATCATTATATTTACTTAAATTTTCCATATTTTTAACAATTGATTTAGTATGTTTTGGTGATACTCAATTAATATTGTGCACTTTTTTTGTATTGTATTTAACTGTTCCAATTACTTTTAATAAATCATCCCTATCTTTACTTGCATTAGCAGATGTATATAAACAATCTTCAATATTAATAATTGCATCTGGTCTTAATACATCTAAAATAATATCGGGTTGTGTAATTCAATCATAATGTGTATATTCGGATTTATCAATTAATTTATTATCTTTAAAAGTAACGATAGCAGTAGTACCAGTCCCTGATGGGTCAATACCTATTTTTATCAAGTTGCTCATTCTTCATCATTATTATTAACTGTTGGTACTACATTAGAAATATCTTCTTCTTTAACTACATTATTGTTTGTATCCGCTATTTCTATATAAGATGAGGTATTTATATTGTTTGATAAGGGTTCATCGCTCATCTGCCCCTTATTTTTGGCGACAGTAATATCATTAAAAGGTATATAATCAAAATTACCATCTTCTTTTATTTCTTTTTCATCTAAATCAATGTCAGTAATATCTACACCTAATTCTTGGGCTAATTTACGATATAATTTTGCTTCAACCATTTCTTTTGGTCATTTATTTCAAGGCGAATATTCACTATTTCCACTTGGACTACTATTTTTTAAACGGTCAATATCGGCTTTTCTTAATAAAATTCCTTTTGTTTCACCAGTTAAACGATTAATTCCAAAAGCATAAGCACCAATAATATTTTCATATTGACTGGTATTTGTCATAAAATCTATTTCATGTAATTTTGGTTTTTGTAAATCGGTATCTCATACAAATTTTTCACTTTTATAAATAATTCCTCGTTTTAACATTCAATTTTCTTGTTCCATTCTTTTTTGAAACACACTACTATCAATAATAGTTGTTAATTTATTTTTAAATGGAATAATATTAAAATCTTTGCCAAAAATTAAACCTTTATTACTTAAATTAATAATTCCTAAGGCTGTAATTTTTCCATTATCAGCATTACCCACTAAATTAATATAACTTTGATTATTTTTTAATTTTAGTTCTTGTAAAGCAATTAAATTTTCTTGTAAATATTTAGCATTAACATTTAATTCATATGCTTTAATTGCTGTTGCTACTAATTCTTTTATTCCCATTTGATTATTCATAATTATTTCTCTCCTTTATTTATTTTTAATTTAATTCCATTAACACCAATAGTATTAATATTTTTATTACTATCTCATTGTTTTTTAATTTCGTTTTTAACAATTTGTTCATCAACAATTAAATAATTTTTAATTAAATTAATAAGTTCTAATTTATCAGCATTTTGTAAAAAATCATCATTAACACCCAAAATATCAATATCTTTAATTAATATTTTTTCTTTCCGAAATTTACTAGTAGTTTTTTCTAAATCTTGTTCTATTTTTGCTACATCTTCCATAACACGAACTTGTTCATCTTCAATTTGGTCCATGTCTAACCCCATATCAGGCGTTAAGTTATTAGCATATTCAACCCTATTTTCTTGTTCTTGTTTTTTAGTTTGAATAAACTGTTGTTGTTTTAAGTATTGAACTTGTATTAGGCTATTTTTAATTTCAATTTTATTATTTTGAAGTACTTTTTCTAAATTAATAATATTAACTCTAATTCGATTTAATTCATCTTTAAAATTTTTTATTAATTCTAATGGTTCTCTAAAAACATAATCAACTTTACTAATAGAACTTTTTACATCTTTTAAATTAACATCTCTATAACTATTTAATGCATAATGATTAAGATGACGATAGATAAACTCTGCTAATTCTTGACCATGATTATCAATTCAATTTTTAATCGGTAATGCTTTTAAACTTAATTCTTTAAAATCATTACCTTTTAAATAAAATGGATAGGTAATATTTTTAATTTGATTATTTAATTTTAAATTTGCCATAATTAAATTTCCTCCAAATTCATATCCATAATTAAATTATCAATATATTCATATGCACTTTCTTCTGAATGGAATTCTTCAAGTGCTATATTAAACAAATCTTCTTCGCTATAAAAATAACCACTTTCATCTTTTCACATATTATTCATAATTTATCACTTCGTAGTCTGCTTCTTCATCTTCTAAATAATCATCTATTAAACTTTTAACCTCATCAATTTCATATCATTTTAAATTTAAATCAAAATCTTTTGGCAATGAAATATTACCTACATGTCGCTCTTCATTGCCAAATTTAAGATATAAATTTAATTCTCAACTCATATCATAGTCACTATCAATTTGTGCATAAATAATATCTTTATTACTAATTTTTAATGCGTTATTATTAATTCATTTTTCATTTAAGTAATCACTAATACAATATGACATTTTCTTATTCCTCCTAATTATTTTTATTGTTTAATGCTAAATGTTCATCCGTAATATCTTCTTGCGATACTGAATAACTTTTAAGCATTAATTCATTCAATTTATTTTCTTTACTGCATTCTTTATGAAAACAATAACCTCAATATCTTTGTTTAAGACAAATTTTATTTAAATTTTTCATATAAAAATCCTAAATTATTTGATTGATTTTTTTCTCAATTTGTAATATTTTTCAACCATCTGATGCTAAATCTAAAATATCGTTAATTTTGTAATGTTGCATATAAGAAGCAATAACGTCTCATTTATCTTCAAATAAATTTAAGTACATTTTTGCTCATTCTAAACACTGTAAATCATAATGATTTTTATGATGAGAAATACGACAATTAACAGGTTGACAATTCACTCAATCAAATAATGTTGTTATTTCATTTCAAGTTTTATTAATATACAAACTTTTATATTCCATTATATTTCCTCCTATTTTTAATTTGCTGGCACTCACTCCCAAGTGAAAGTGCCAAAGCGAGAATTAGTTATATAAGTATTTATCTATTTATTTACTACGCCATCCGCTTCACTAGGGGTGAGCGGTGGCGATAATATATTTAATATTTGTTTATTATTAGATAATAGACAGTTGTTTTTATGAGGTAAAGCCAGAGAATTCTCTCTCTTCATCCGCACCATTTCAGGTCAAAGCGTTCAGTTTTTAAAATAAATTCACTTGCACCTTGAAGAGCCTGGTGCTGGCGTTGTGGTTTGTAGAACCGCTGCCATCCTCGATGGGACAATATATATCGCAAATTTATTTATAAAGTGGCCATCTCTATTTTTATTGTCGTTCGATGTTGACCTTGCACTTATCACGACTATCGCTTAGTTTAAATATAACCAGCGCCGATTTACATATTTCCTCATACACTATTTCAGTACTTGCCTCGGCTGGCTGTGGAAATGAGCTTAAACTCATGTTCTTATGGAAGCACTTAGTTATTTAAAATAACCGTCCCACACTGCATTAAGTTGTTTTATAAAATCAAAGTTTAAAATAACCAGTTTCTCAATCAAAGATAATTTTTGAATTTTCTATTTTTTGATAAAATCGCTTTTGTTTCTTATCTTTTGTACGATTTAATAAATCTTTGTGTTTATCACAAGTTCATAAAACTTTATTTGATAAAAATTCTTCGGTAATGAATGATATTGATTTATAGCAATTATCAACATCACATATTGTTTGTTGCTTATTAATTTCCATTACTTACTCCTTCCTTTAATATTAAGTTTTTTCATTTATTAGCCAAATTAATTAACTAAAACAGAGAAAGGACAACACCTTAAATTAGGAGAAAAAAAAGGTACACTTTGTAATGATTTATAAGATATTTAATAAATGTGTAAACAACTTTAAGTTAACGAAAAAGTTGCGATAAAAAGTTTCTATTTTAAGAATTTAAGATGCTGCCCTTTCTCTGAATTAATTAATAATTATGGGTTTACAAATAAAAAAACAACCCTTTTTATTTAACAAGAGTTGTTTTTTGGAGGTTCATCGTACACGATGCCAAATTAAAAAAATAAAAAAAGATCTAAATAAAACAATAATTCATTCAGATCACGGATATCAATATACATCTAAAGATTATAATAGTAAATGTTTAGATAACAAAATTATAATTTCAATGGGTAAAAATTATCATTGTGCAGACAACATTATTATTGAAAGTTTTCATTCATTACTTAAAAAAGGAACAATCCATAATAAAAATTATAAATCTCATAATGAATATATTAATGATGTTAAAAAATGAAATAAATGATATTCAAACCAAAAAGAAAATATATAATAAATGAAAGTTTGTAAACCTTTTTATTAATACTTACTAAACAGGGTGCAATCTAGTTGGTGTTGCATATTGTACTTTACCAATTCATTTAGGGTTAGCAGTATCATTAGACTTCTTGCGATATCTTATTATTTATGCTTAAAAATCAATTAAAATTTTTAAAAATGCTTATTTTAAAGTTTAATTTAATTTTTTTATTTGCTGAATTATACTTGTAAGTGCAAGTAAATAAAATTGCAAAAAATCTCATATAAAAATTTTATGATGCTAAGTTTATTTTAGAAAAAATAAAGCAAGGAGTTTTTATATGGGATATAAACATCTTGGCATAGATGAAAGAATTTATATTGAGAATCAATTGAAGTTTAAAATAAAAATTAGTGAAATAGCTAAAAATCTTAATCGAAGTATTAGTACTATTATTCGAGAAGTTAATAGAAATAAAGATAATAATCATTATTTTTCATTAATTGCACAAAATAAAGCAGAAAATAGAAAACAATCACATATTTATTTTCATAAGTTTAAAAATAGAGAATTAGTAAAATATGTACAACAAAAATTATTATTAGGTTGATCACCCGAACAAATTTATGGCAGAATTAAAAATTTTCATAAAGAATGAATTATTAGTTTTAAAACAATTTACAATTGAATTTATTCTGGATTACTTGAAAAAGTTACTAATAAAAATTTAAGAAGAAAAGGTAAGAAACGAAAATATCAAGAAAATCGGGGTAAATTTAATGGTAAATCAATTAAAGAACGAAATGCTAATGTTAATAATCGCGTAACTCTTGGTCATTGAGAAGGTGATACCGTAGTATCATCACGAGGTAAAAGTAAATCTTGATGTTCTTTCAACTAAAGTTATTAACGAAAATATTAGCCATTATTTATCAATTCTGCCAAATAATCTTGTTAAGACTATAACATTTGATCGTGGTAAAGAATTTGCTAATTGACAACAACTTGAAAAAAATTTAAATGTGAAAATTTATTTTGCTAATGCATATTCACCCTGACAAAGAGGTACTAATGAAAATACTAATGGTTTAATTAGAGAAAAATTTCCTAAAAAATTTAATTTTTCAAATACTACTAAAAATGCAGTTCATAAATTTATATTGTCTTTAAACCAAAGACCAAGAAAAATAATAAATTATCTTTCGCCAATCGAATATTTGGTTAGAAAAATAATTTAGTTGCACTTAACTTTACAATTTGGCATTTGTAATTTTTTTTATTTTTGTTAGTATCGCAAGAAGTCTAATGATAATAATATATTCAACCCGCATGCTTAGTCTTCCCTTCTGTTATCATTACAATGAACAAATAATAACTTCATCTTGACAATCATACTTAAATTATTTTCACTATCATAAAATAAATTTAATGTTTTCTGACTAATTTTTAATTCCACATCAGAATTTAAAATTTCTGATTCATAAGTATCAATGACCAAACTCTTTCCAACTAACTCCCCTGTTAACCGCACTACTTGTTCTTGGTCTAAAATCACCGAAGCATTAATTGTTGAAAAAGTTGAATTTGCAACGGGAGCAATTTCTTTTAATTGCCATAAAGTTGAAGTATTAGTTGCAATAATTGAACCATTAATTGCTCGCATATAACCCATTGACCCCGTTTTAGTTGCAAAAACAAGACCACTTCCCCGGAAATGTTCTAATAATTCATCATTAACATAAATTTCAGTTCGAATTGTTTTAACATGATCAACAACTTTCGCTTCATTTAAAGCATACCGAATTAAATTCTGATTATATTTAATTTCTAATAAGGGCATTTCACGCAGATTAATCTTCTGATTAAGAATATCATCAATTGCTTTCGGATAAGTATTTTCATCATAATTGGCATAAAACCCTAATGAACCTGACTTAATAACAATAAAAGCAACTTTGTCAATAATTTCTTGAAATTTATTAACTGCTCGTAATAAGGTTCCATCTCCCCCAATAATAAAAACATATTGCGGATTAACACGGTCTTCTTCGAAATGTTCCTCTTGTAAAAGTTTATTAATTTTAGTAACCAACTGTGTTGATTCCTGATAATCATTGGCAATAATAGCATATTTAAACATTGTTAGCGTCACCTTTTCTTTCTTTTAAGTACATTATACCTTTATTTTAAAGACAAAGCTTGATTAATTAAAAATAAGATTGCGTTGCCAAAGTTGGGGAAAATAAAAAAGAAAGTTTTCAGTATAATTAAGTTTGAAAAAAATTAGAAAGAAAACTATCCTATGAATATTATAACTAGAATCCAAGAGTTTTTAAACGAAAACAATAACTCTTTTATTGATTTAATTAATGAAATTAGCCCCAATATCACTATTACAGCACTATTATCCTATTTAAACAATGAAATTAGTTCTGAAGCTTGAATACTATTTAAAAATATTTTTGAATATATTGATAACTATATTTTTAATAAGGACTGACGCAAAGCACGTTATATTCCAAAAGGATTTTATCAACGAACTTTGGTTTTTCGTAATGGTGAAGTTACTTTTAAACGACGAAAATATATCTTAAAACCAGAATTTCAAGAGGCAAAAAAACCAAAAACGGTTTTTTTACTTGATATTCAATTAGGGATTGAAAGTTATCAGCGACTTGATTATGATTTTTCGTTAGAAATAATCAGCAAATTAGGCATAAATTTTAATTATCAAGATATTTGTAATATGTATCAGAATGCTAACATAACAAAAACAATTTTTAACCTTATTAAACGGTTTGATATTAAACGTTTGTTAGAATTAATGCTAGATGAACCAGATACAAAACTAAAACATGATGGGGTTATTTATATTGAAACCGATGAAGCATATCGCAATGCCATTAGTTATCAAATCAAAAAACGATTAAAAATTAAGAAAAGAATCCGTTTAACCGTCTTTCATACTGGTTATAAAGATCCTAAAACAATACGAAAAACAATGCATAATGTCAAATTTCTAGTAACAATGACTAATGAAGTTAAAAAAATTAACTCTAAAAAATACTGACAAGGAATTAAAGAATTTATTAACTTAAATTATGAATCACCCGAGACAGCTAAAATTATTGTGCTTGGTGATGGTGCACAATATATTTCAACGGTTGAAAAACACATCAATGTTGAATTTATCATTGATCGTTTCCATGTTATTAAAAAAATTAAAGATTGTCTCCGTGGTCCACGATATTATAAACGTTATTTATTTAATAAAATTAGAAAAGCAATTCTAAAATTAAACTGAAACAAGGTTACAAAATACCTTGAATGAGCTTATCAGCTTGTTAAAACCGAAGAAGCGAAAGGAAAGTTACAAGAAATATCTAATTATTTAAGAACATACTATGGAGCAATTAAAAAATGAGAATATCAAGAAAATATTGGTTGTCGCATTGAAAGTTATATTGCTCGAATTATTAAAGTAATGTTTCGTTCAAAACCAAAAATATTTAAGGCCAAATTGTAAAGTTAAGTGCAACTAAATTATCTTTCGCCAATCGAATATTTGGTTAGAAAAATAATTTAGTTGCACTTAACTTTACAATTTGGCACGAAAATATTAGCCATTATTTATCAATTCTGCCAAATAATCTTGTTAAGACTATAACATTTGATCGTTGTAAAGAATTTGCTAATTGACAACAACTTGAAAAAAATTTAAATGTGAAAATTTATTTTGCTAATGCATATTCACCCTGACAAAGAGGTACTAATGAAAATACTAATGGTTTAATTAGAGAAAAATTTCCTAAAAAATTTAATTTTTCAAATACTACTAAAAATGCAGTTCATAAATTTATATTGTCTTTAAACCAAAGACCAAGAAAAATACTAAATTATCTTTCGCCAATCGAATATTTGGTTAGAAAAATAATTTAGTTGCACTTAACTTTACAATTTGGCGATAAATTAAATTACTATCTTTATCAAATTCTCATATACAACTGTCATTATATTTACTTAAATTTTCCATATTTTTAACAACTGATTTAGTGTGTTTTGGTGAAACAGTAGCAAATATATCCTTGTGTTTCTAATGAACCCAATAGTCTTAATAAATTATCTCTATCTTTTGAACCATTGGCATTTGTATATAAACAATTTTCTATAAAAATTAAATATTTTAGTTTATTATTATTTGATAATATTTCCTCAAATTGTTTTTCATTTTTCAAATAATTTATAATAAATTTAGAGTGTTCTTTTCAATCTTTGTTTATAAATTCTTGTTTATCTAATAACATATTATCTTTAAAAGCAACAATAGTCGTAGTACCAGTTCCTGATGGGTCAATACCTATTTTTATTCCCATCTTGCTCATTCTTCATCATTATTATTAATTGTTGGTACTACATTAGAAATATCTTCTTCTTTAACTACATTATCGTTTGTGTCCGCTATTTCTGTATAAGATAGGGTATTTTTTATATTTGATAAGGGTTCATCGCTCATCTGCCCCTTATTTTTGGCGACAGTAATATCATTAATCAAAATTACCATCTTCTTTAATTTCTTTTTCATCTAAATCAATGTCAGTAATATCTACACCTAATTCTTGGGCTAATTTATGATATAATTTTGCTTCAACCATTTCTTTTGGTCATTTATTTCAAGGCGAATATTCACTATTTCCACTTGGACTACTATTTTTTAAACGGTCAATATCGGCTTTTCTTAATAAAATTCCTTTTGTTTCACCAGTTAAACGATTAATTCCAAAAGCATAAGCACCAATAATATTTTCATATTGACTGGTATTTGTCATAAAATCTATTTCATGTAATTTTGGTTTTTGTAAATCGGTATCTCATACAAATTTTTCACTTTTATAAATAATTCCTCGTTTTAACATTAAATTTTCTTGTTCCATTCTTTTTTGAAACACACTACTATCAATAATAGTTGTTAATTTATTTTTGAATGGAATAATATTAAAATCTTTTCCGAATATTAAACCTTTATTACTTAAATTAATAATTCCTAAGGCTGTAATTTTTCCATTATCAGCATTACCCACTAAATTCATATAACTTTGATTATTTTTTAATTTTAGTTCTTGTAAAGCAATTAAATTTTCTTGTAAATATTTAGCATTAACATTTAATTCATATGCTTTAATTGCTGTTGCTACTAATTCTTTTATTCCCATTTGATTATTCATAATTATTTCTCTCCTTTATTTATTTTGAATTTAATTCCATTAACACCAATAGTATTAATGTTTTTATTACTATCTCATTGTTTTTTAATTTCGTTTTTAACAATTTGTTCATCAACAATTAAATAATTTTTAATTAAATTAATAAGTTCTAATTTATCAGCATTTTGTAAAAAATCATCATTAACACCCAAAATATCAATATCTTTAATTAATATTTTTTCTTTCCGAAATTTACTAGTAGTTTTTTCTAAATCTTGTTCTATTTTTGCTACATCTTCCATAAAACGAACTTGTTCATCTTCAATTTGGTCCATGTCTAGACTGCACCCCGTTTAGTAAGTATTAATAAAAAGGTTTACAAACTTTTATTTATTATATCTTTTTCTTTTTGGTTTGAATATCATTTATTTCATTTTTTAACATCATTAATATATTCATTATGAGATTTATAATTTTTATTATGGATTGTTCCTTTTTTAAGTAATGAATGAAAACTTTCAATAATAATGTTGTCTGCACAATGATAATTTTTACCCATTGAAATTATAATTTTGTTATCTAAACATTTACTATTATAATCTTTAGATGTATATTGATATCCGTGATCTGAATGAATTATTGTTTTATTTAGATCTTTTTTTATTTTTTTAATTTTATTAATTGCAGCATTTAAATTATCAATTACAAGTTTGTTATTATTAAATTTTGATCATTTTACATCAATAATTTCTTTAGTATATCCATCAATTATTGTTGATTGATAATGTTTTTTACCATTTCAAATTAAATAAGTTACATCAGTAAATAAAATTGAAAATCTTTCTTTAATATCATTAAAATTACGATTTACTAAATCAGGATATTTAATTATATTTTTATTTCTATTTTGTTTTATTAATATTTTTCTACGCATACGCTTTACATATTCAGCTTGAATATTATTTTCTTTCATAATTCGTAATACTTTCTTAGCGTTATAAACAATGCCATAATCTTCTTTTAAATATTTGGTAATTCGACGATAACCAAATTGTTTTAAATTTTCTTCATAGACTTTTACAATATTCTTTAATGATTCGCTATCCTTACCAGTACTTGAATAATTTTTATATTTATCTCAATAACTACGCTTTAAATCTGTTACATCAAGTAATAAATTTAGTGGATATTTATTAATGTTTTCTTTGATAAAAAATACAATTTTTCTTTTATTTAATTGTAAAAGTCATGAAGCTTTTTTAGTAATTCATACCTAACTTTGTAATAGTTTAAATCTCTTTTTTTAAATGATTCTTTTGGACCTTTATTGGTGTTTAAAATCCCTTTCTTAAAATTTTCATACCATGAAGCAACAGTTTTTTTATTAATTGCATATTTTTTTGCAATAAAACTTATACTATTATTTTTAACCTCTTGTCCTATCCTTTTTCGAAAATCTGCTGTATATTTATTAAATTTTTGTCCTTTTCTTGCCATATAAAAATGCACCTCCTTTAAAAGTTTAGCAAAGACTTTTTTTTCTTTACTTACTTTTTTGGGTGCAGTCTAGTCTAACCCCATATCAGGCGTTAAGTTATTAGCATATTCAACCCTATTTTCTTGTTCTTGTTTTTTAGTTTGAATAAACTGTTGTTGTTTTAAGTATTGAACTTGTATTAGGCTATTTTTAATTTCAATTTTATTATTTTGAAGTACTTTTTCTAAATTAATAATGTTAACTATAATTCGATTTACTTCATCTTTAAAATCTTTTATTAATTCTAATGGTTCTCTAAAAACAAAATCAATTTTACTAATAGCACTGGGTATATCTTTTAAATGTATATCTTGATAACCATTTAATGCATAATGATTAAGATGACGATAGATAAACTCTGCTAATTCTTGACCATGATTATCAATTCAATTTTTAATTGGTAATGCTTTTAAACTTAATTCTTTAAAATAATTACCTTTTAAATAAAATGGATAGGTAATATTTTTAATTTGATTATTTAACTTTAAATCTGCCATAATTAAATTTCCTCCAAATCCATTTCACTTATTAAATTATCAATATATTCGTAAGCAGTCTCTTCTGAATAACATTCTTCTAATGCGATATTAAATAAATCTTCTTCACTATAAACATAACCACTTTCATCTTTTCACATATTATTCATAATTTATCACTTCGTAGTCTGCTTCTTCATCTTCTAAATAATCATCTATTAAACCTTTAACCTCATCAATTTCATATCATTTTAAATTTAAATCAAAATCTTTTGGCAATGAAATATTACCTACATGTCGCTCTTCATTACCAAATTTAAGATATAAATTTAATTCTCAACTCTTATCATAGTCACTATCAATTTGTGCATAAATAATATCTTTATTACTAATTTTTAATGCGTTATTATTAATTCATTTTTCATTTAAGTAATCACTAATACAATATGACATTTTCTTATTCCTCCTAATTATTTTTATTGTTTAATGCTCAATGTTCATCAGTAATATATTCTTGTGATACTGAATAACTTTTAAGCATTAATTCATTAAATTTATTTTCTTTATTGCATTCTTTATGAAAACAATAACCTCAATATCTTTGTTTAAGACAAATTTTATTTAACTTTTTAATATAAACCTTCTAAATTATTTGTTTTATTTTTTTCTCAATTTGTAATATTTTTCAACCATCTGATGCTAAATCTAAAATATCGTTAATTTTGTAATGTTGCATATAAGAAGCAATAACATCTCATTTATCTTCACATAAATTTAAATACATTTTTGCTCATTCTAAACATTGTAAATCATAATTATTTTTATGATGAGAAATACGACAATTAACAGGTTGACAATTCACTCAATCAAATGATGTTGTTATTTCACTTCAAGTTTTATTAATATACAAACTTTTATATTCTGTCATTATATTTCCTCCTATTTTTAATTCGCTGGCACTCACTCCCAAGTGAAAGTGTCAAAGCGATAATTAGTTATATAAGTATTTATCTATTTATTTACTACGCCATCCGCTTCACTGGGGGTGAGCGGTGGCGATAATATATTTAATATTTATTTATTATTAGATAATAGACAGTTTTTTTTATTGTTTACGCCAGAGAATTATCTCTTCATCCGCACTATTTCAAGTCAAAACGTTCAGTTTTTAAAATAAATTCACTTGCACCTTGAAGAGCCTGGTGCTGGCGTTGTGGTTTGTAGAACCGCTGCCATCCTCGATGGGACAATATCTATCGCAAATTTATTTATAAAGTGGCCATCTCTATTTTTATTGTCGTTCGATGTTGACCTTGCACTTATTACGACTATCGCTTAGTTCTAATAAACCAGCGCCGATTTACATATTTCCTCATACACTATTTCAGTACTTGCCTCGGCTGGGTGTGGGAATGAGCTTAAACTCATGTTCTTATGGAAGCACTTAGTTATTTAAAATAACCGTCCCACACTACATTAAGTTGTTTTATAAAATCAAAGTTTAAAAGAACCAGTTTCTCAATCAAAGATAATTTTTGAATTTTCTAATTTTTTATAAAACCGCGTTTGTTTTTTATCTTTTGTACGATTTAATAAATCTTTATGTTTTTCAAAAGTTCATAAAACTTTATTTGATAAAAATTCTTCGGTAATGAATGATATTGATTTATAGCAATTATCAACATCACAGATTGTTTGTTGCGTATTAATTTCCATTACTTACTCCTTCCTTTAATATTAAGTTTTTTCATTTATTAGCCAAATTAATTAACTAAAACAGAGAAAGGACAACACCTTAAAATTGGAGAAAAAAAGGTACACTTTGTAAATATTTATAAGATATTTAATAAATGTGTAAACAACTTTAAGTTAATGAAAAAGTTGCGATAAAAAGTTTCTATTTTAATAATTTAAGATGCTGCCCTTTCTCTGAATTAATTAATAATTATGGGTTTACAAATAAAAAAACAACCCTTTTTATTTAACAAGAGTTGTTTTTTGGAGGTTCATCGTACACGATGCCATTTTACTTATTGAAGTCATTTAAATTATGAACAATGAAATTTATTAATTCAAATTTCATTGCTAGGACAATCTAGTAAAGTAATTTCCCGTTTTATTAAAACAACACCCAAAACAGCTTGATATAATCGTCAAAAATTAATGCAATCAAAACAATTATAAAATACTCAATTAAAATTTAAAAAATTAAATGGCCAAATACAAATCGATGAAACATTTATTAAAGAAATCCATAAAGGTAATTTTAAAGATAAATTTGATAAACGAAAAACTCATCTTGATCCATTTTCCACTAACAGTAAATGTTGTATTCAAATGGCGGTTGATAATAATAATAATATTTTTGTTCAATCCACTAATACCAAACGATTACAAAAACAGTGAATTATTGAAAATATGAATACAAAATTAATTAACAAAAATTCCATTATTATTTCTGATATGCAATCATTATATTTATTAGTAGCAAAACAAACAAGTTCTACTTTATATGCCACTAAAACTAGGGCAAATACTGATGCCAGTTATCGAAAATTAAATAAAATTAGTAAATTACAAGCAAGTCTTAAAGAAGCCTTAATTCATTATCATGGTTTAGGTTTTACTAACATTCAAAATTATTTAAATCTCTGAAAATGAAAATACCAACACAAAGGTTTAACACCAAACCAACAAGCAACGGTATTATATTTTAACATCTAAAAAAGTTAAAGAACAATAATAATCTTCCATCAAATTCGTTTTCAAATTGTCATATTGATGATTTTTTTTATTTTATCAAGAGTTTTCGACAAAATTAAAGGAAATATTTTTTTAAATATTATGTATAATAATTACAAAGTAGGTGGATCGGAATGGGTTATTATTATAAACATCATTTAAATTTTTCTTTTCATTGTTTACAACGAATTCGGCAACGAATTCCAATTTTTAAAAATGAAAATGATTGAATTATTAAAGAAAAAATTATTAAAATGATTGATAATTCTTCTGAACGAATTGAAACAACCCAGAATTTATATATTAAATTAAATGATTTAAAAGGGGATTTATATGTTGTTGTTGAAAAAAAATCCCGTTTAATTGTAACAGTAACGCCAATGAGTCCTGTTAAGTTATTAGATATTATTGCAAGAAATATAGACTGCACCCAAAAAAGTAAGTATTAATAAAAAGGTTTACAAACTTTTATTTATTATATCTTTTTCTTTTTGGTTTGAATATCATTTATTTCATTTTTTAACATCATTAATATATTCATTATGAGATTTATAATTTTTATTATGGATTGTTCCTTTTTTAAGTAATGAATGAAAACTTTCAATAATAATGTTGTCTGCACAATGATAATTTTTACCCATTGAAATTATAATTTTGTTATCTAAACATTTACTATTATAATCTTTAGATGTATATTGATATCCGTGATCTGAATGAATTATTGTTTTATTTAGATCTTTTTTTATTTTTTTAATTTTATTAATTGCAGCATTTAAATTATCAATTACAAGTTTGTTATTATTAAATTTTGATCATTTTACATCAATAATTTCTTTAGTATATCCATCAATTATTGTTGATTGATAATGTTTTTTACCATTTCAAATTAAATAAGTTACATCAGTAAATAAAATTGAAAATCTTTCTTTAATATCATTAAAATTACGATTTACTAAATCAGGATATTTAATGATATTTTTATTTCTATTTTGTTTTATTAATATTTTTCTACGCATACGCTTTACATATTCAGCTTGAATATTATTTTCTTTCATAATTCGTAATACTTTCTTAGCATTATAAACAATACCATAATCTTCTTTTAAATATTTGGTAATTCGACGATAACCAAATTGTTTTAAATTTTCTTCATAGACTTTTACAATATTCTTTAATGGTTCACTATCCTTACCATTACTTGAATAATTTTTATATTTATCTCAATAACTACGCTTTAAATCTGTTATATCAAGCAATAAATTTAGTGGATATTTATTAAGGTTTTCTTTGATAAAAAATACAATTTTTCTTTTATTTAATTGTAAAAGTCATGAAGCTTTTTTAGTAATTCATACCTAACTTTGTAATAGTTTAAATCTCTTTTTCCTCTTTTTTCTTTTGGACCTTTATTGGTGTTTAAAATTCCTTTCTTAAAATTTTCATACCATGAAGCAACAGTTTTCTTATTAATTGCATATTTTTTTGCAATAAAACTTATACTATTATTTTTAACCTCTTGTCCTATCATTTTTCGAAAATCTGCTGTATATTTATTAAATTTTTGTCCTTTTCTTGCCATATAAAAATGCACCTCCTTTAAAATTTTAGCAAAGACTTTTTTTCTTTACTTACTTTTTTGGGTGCAGTCTAGTTAGAAAACTTGCTGAAAGTAATGTTTTTGGCTAAAAAGGTATACATTTTCTGGAAAATTGGGTAAGATAATATAAACCTAAATTTATAAAAGGTTTATTAGAAGAGGTGTAATTATGTCAAAAAAAGAACTAGCAGAACAAATTGCAGGACAATTTACTGATTTATCAAAATCATGTGCTGAAGAAATTACAAATTTTATTTTTGATAAAATTAAAGAAACTTTAGTAAAAGAAGATGAAGTATCAATTGCAGGATTTGGTAAATTTGTTGTAAATAAAAGAGCAACAAGAGATGGAAGAAATCCAGCAACGGGGGAAACAATCAAGATTCCAGCTTCTAAAGCAGCTAAATTTAAACCAGCTAAACAATTAAAAGATGCATTAAAACTAATTAACAATTAGGAAAGATTTAATTGTTATGTTAAATAGTTTATTTAACAAAGGCAGTATTAATAAGTGACGCTTTTTGTTAAGTCATTATAAATTAATAAACCTTTTATAAGAAGAAGAACAGTTAGTGTTAATCATGTTGATTATGAACTGTTCTTCTTCTGATAAAAGGTTTATTACGCCGTTAGAGATTTCAAATCATTCTAATTTTACCGAAGCACAATCAAAACAAATGTTAGATCAGTTTTTAATTTTGTCGAAAACTCTTGACATTTTAATAAAATCATGATTTTATTGGGTTTTTGATAAAATTTATTTCTTGCAAATATCTATATTTTATAAGGGTTTTTGACTTTATTAAGAGTTTTATACAAAATTAAAGAGATCAGTTGAAACAAGATGATTTCATTGATATTAAGATGAAAAAAGATGTTTTGGAAATGGATTTATCACCAATTTTTAATAAAATTATTATTTCACTTGAAAACTTACAGTTAAATGTTGAGAAAAAGATTTTATTTGACCAAGTAAATGAAATTTTACAACAACCGCTTAATGATCACGAAAAAGCTACCTTAAATACTTATTTATAAAATAAAATTTCTGATTTTCAATTAACCTTAATTATTAATAGTCATCAAGAAACAAAAATAACTTTTAAATAATTATTGAAATTTATTGATAATTACCTTAAAAATAAACCAAAATCATTAACTAAATATAATTGATTAAGGATTGGCTCAAAATCAAGAAAATTAGGAAGAGTCAAAAAAAGTTCATAACCATTTTCAACAAAATATGAAAGTGTCATTTGTTTTGTTGGTATTAATTTTATTCATTAGACTTCTTGCGATACTATGATAATCATTGCAAATTAATTCATAAAGAAAAAATACAAATAGGAATTTATACTTCTTATTAATTTAATTCTTATAGCCTTTAAGAGATGCATTATTTTGGCACAACAAAAAATGATTTTATTATTTAAAGTTAATTTTCATTCAACTTCTTGTCTTATTTATAATAACAATTGAAAATTATAGATTGAAGCAATTAAATTAAATCTTAAAGCAAATCTTTTTCTACGATTGCGATATTTTTCAGTAATAATTTTAAATTTTTTAAGGATAGAAAAACATTTTCAATAACGATTCTCATTTGTGAAATTAGTTTATTATGCTGTTTTTATTCGTTATTTAAAGGTTTTTGCTTTGTTTTTTTATGCGGAATCAAAACATTCCGATGCATTTTTTGCAAGCCTTGATAACCTGTATCAACTATTACTTTGCTAGCTTTTAAAAGTGGTATTTTTGATTCTTTAAATAAACAAAAATCATCGATTTTACCACAAGCAAAATTTGTTGCAATAATAGTTTTGCTTTCTTTTTCGAGGATTATTTGTGTTTTGATAGTATGCTTTTTCTTTTTTCCGGAATAGTATTTTTTTTGTCTTTTTCTGGGCGTTGGATTGCTATTTCGGTTGCATCAATAATAATTGTTTTATCATTAAAATATTTATTTATTAATGTTTTTTGCTCATCAAGTTGTTGAAAGTCAGGGTGTTTAATTAAAGTGTTTTCAATTCATTTGATATTACGATAACAATTACTCTCACTAATGCCAAAACTTTTGCCAAGATGAAAATAAGTGCGGTATTCTCTTCAATATGATAAAGTCATTAATAAACGATTTTCTAATGATAATTTATTATCTTTTCCGCCTTTTTTAAATTTTTTTAACTCGGCTTCTTTTAAAATATCTAACATTTTATTAAAAGTATTTTGTTTTATTCCTGTTAATGGATTGGCAACCCTTTTTAGGACACTTTTTATATGGACTGTTGTTTTCTAAATTCAACAGGTGTTAAATAATTTAAACTACCGTGAATTCGAATATTGTTATATCAATGCTCAAAGTCAAATAATTTGTATTTTAATTGGGTTAAATTTATAAATTTTTGCCCCTTGATAAATTCCGTTTTAAAACTTTTGTAAGTTGTTTCAGCCACAGCATTATCGTATGGACAGCCTTTATTGCTTAATGATCGTTTGATGTTAAAAGTACTTAAGATATTATCAATGATTTTATTTTTAAATTCATTACCCCGGTCAGTATGAAATAACGTAATTTGATTTAATGGTTTTGTAATTGAATAAAAAAAGTAGACTGCACCCAAAAAAGTAAGTAAAGAAAAAAAGTCTTTGCTAAACTTTTAAAGGAGGTGCATTTTTATATGGCAAGAAAAGGACAAAAATTTAATAAATATACAGCAGATTTTCGAAAAAGGATAGGACAAGAGGTTAAAAATAATAGTATAAGTTTTATTGCAAAAAAATATGCAATTAATAAAAAAACTGTTGCTTCATGGTATGAAAATTTTAAGAAAGGAATTTTAAACACCAATAAAGGTCCAAAAGAATCATTTGAAAAAAGAGATTTAAACTATTACAAAGTTAGGTATGAATTACTAAAAAAGCTTCATGACTTTTACAATTAAATAAAAGAAAAATTGTATTTTTTATCAAATAAAACATTAATAAATATCCACTAAATTTATTACTTGATGTAACAAATTTAAAGCGTAGTTATTGAGATAAATATAAAAATTATTCAAGTAATGGTAAGGATAGTGAACCATTAAAGAATATTGTAAAAGTCTATGAAGAAAATTTAAAACAATTTGGTTATCGTCGAATTACCAAATATTTAAAAGAAGATTATGGCATTGTTTATAATGCTAAGAAAGTATTACGAATTATGAAAGAAAATAATATTCAAGCTGAATATGTAAAGCGTATGCGTAGAAAAATATTAATAAAACAAAATAGAAATGCCAAATTGTAAAGTTAAGTGCAACTAAATTATTTTTCTAACCAAATATTCGATTGGCGAAAGATAATTTAGTATTTTTCTTGGTCTTTGGTTTAAAGACAATATAAATTTATGAACTGCATTTTTAGTAGTATTTGAAAAATTAAATTTTTTAGGAAATTTTTCTCTAATTAAACCATTAGTATTTTCATTAGTACCTCTTTGTCAGGGTGAATATGCATTAGCAAAATAAATTTTCACATTTAAATTTTTTTCAAGTTGTTGTCAATTAGCAAATTCTTTACCACGATCAAATGTTATAGTCTTAACAAGATTATTTGGCAGAATTGATAAATAATGGCTAATATTTTCGTTAATAACTTTAGTAGTTCTATTTTCAACTAATATTGCTAAAGTAAATCTTGATGTTCTTTCAACTAAAGTTATTAAACATGATTTACTTTTACCTCGTGATGATACTACGGTATCACCTTCTCAATGACCAAGAGTTACGCGATTATTAACATTAGCATTTCGTTATTTAATTGATTTACCATTAAATTTACCCCGATTTTCTTGATATTTTCGTTTCTTACCTTTTCTTCTTAAATTTTTATTAGTAACTTTTTCAAGTAATCCAGAATAAATTCAATTGTAAATTGTTTTAAAACTAATAATTCATTCTTTATGAAAATTTTTAATTCTGCCATAAATTTGTTCGGGTGATCAACCTAATAATAATTTTTGTTGTACATATTTTACTAATTCTCTATTTTTAAACTTATGAAAATAAATATGTGATTGTTTTCTATTTTCTGCTTTATTTTGTGCAATTAATGAAAAATAATGATTATTATCTTTATTTCTATTAACTTCTCGAATAATAGTACTAATACTTCGATTAAGATTTTTAGCTATTTCACTAATTTTTATTTTAAACTTCAATTGATTCTCAATATAAATTCTTTCATCTATGCCAAGATGTTTATATCCCATATAAAAAATCCTTGCTTTATTTTTTCTAAAATAAACTTAGCATCATAAAATTTTTATATGGGATTTTTTGCAATTTTATTTACTTGCACTTACAAGTATAATTCAGCAAATAAAAATATAATTAAATATCCTGATTTAGTAAATCGTAATTTTAATGATATTAAAGAAATATTTTCAATTTTATTTACTGATGTAACTTATTTAATTTTAAATGGTAAAAAACATTATCAATCAACAATAATTGATGGATATACTAAAGAAATTATTGATGTAAAATGATCAAAATTTAATAATAACAAACTTGTAATTGATAATTTAAATGCTGCAATTAATAAAATTAAAAAAATAAAAAAAGATCTAAATAAAACAATAATTCATTCAGATCACGGATATCAATATACATCTAAAGATTATAATAGTAAATGTTTAGATAACAAAATTATAATTTCAATGGGTAAAAATTATCATTGTGCAGACAACATTATTATTGAAAGTTTTCATTCATTACTTAAAAAAGGAACAATCCATAATAAAAATTATAAATCTCATAATGAATATATTAATGATGTTAAAAAATGAAATAAATGATATTCAAACCAAAAAGAAAAAGATATAATAAATAAAAGTTTGTAAACCTTTTTATTAATACTTACTTTTTTGGGTGCAGTCTACTATATACCACACACATTTTGGAGATTGCAAGAAAACTTCTTTGAATTTTGTAGAAAAATCTTGATAAAGTCAAAAACCTTTATAAAATATAGATATTTGCAAGAAATACATTTTATCAAAAACCCAATAAAATCAAGGTTTTATTAAAATATAAAGATTTTTCGACAAAATTAAAACAAAATTAAAAAAATTTATTAAAATAAAATTAAAGGAGAATAAAATAATGAAAAAATTAATGATGATTTTAACATCTTTTGCACTAACAGCCCCAATTGCTAGAACAATTACAGCGTGTCATAACATTGATAAAGGAGATGAAGGTACTGGGGTTCCAACTATTGCAGCTATTAAAGCAAATTTAAAGAAACAAGGTTATAATGTTGATAACTTGGATGTTGACTTAGCACCAGGTATGAAAATAGCAACAATTCGTTTTATGCCGGATGCACCAAACCCTTCTTTTTTAACAAAAGAAATCAATTTAAAATGATCCACAAATGATATTAGTAAAATTATTACTTTTACTTCACTACCATATGAGAATGGTGAACAAAAAAATAACGTTAAGGTAAAATTAGGAGCAGCAGAATTATTAATGGCTGTTAATAATTTAAATGGAACAAATTTTACTTTTGACGATGTTGATGTAAAATTTGATCAAGATAATACTCAACAATGAATAATTACCCCAAAAGTTGATGGTAACTTTACTGGATCAGCAGTTGAAATTGTTGATGAGCCAATTACATTTCCAGAGGCGTTCCCTTTGAGTAACATAGGGGATATTTATATTAATGAGAAACTTTGGGCAGAATATCAAAATAAACCAACAGATGGGAAAGTGTCCATGACAGCAGCTATTATGGAATTTGTTGGGGATCGAAATCGTTTTGCTAATTTATATAAAACAGCAATGTTTACAGCAATGTTTAATGCAATTGTGAAAGGCGGAATTAAGTTAGAAATTAATGAAAACGGAGAAGGAACATTACAAATCAAGACTGAAGTTGAAGGTATTATTAATTTATCGACACTATCAGCTAATTTTAAAATTTATACAACACTGCGTAAGTTTTTAAATCAAAATAATGTAGATCCAACAGGAACGAAAGAAATTGCCGTTAAATTAGATAAGACTTATACAAAAGAAAATGAAGATGAACTTCGTTATGAACTTGTTACTAAATTATTAGGAAAAGAATTTGCTGATCAATATAAAGCAATTTGATATGATGAAATTTCAGTAACTTTTACAAAAAATGGAGCAGGAGCAATTGTTAGTGCTAAACCAGGTTCAAAAATTTTGGCTATCTCTGATGCTTTAGCATCTGAAATGACATACGTTCCAAATTACAAATTAAATGTTACTTTTGAATAAAAGGAAAATAAACTCATTAATCTTATGCTTTAATTTTGTCTAAAACTCTTGATAAAGTAAAAAACCTTATAAAATATAGAGATTTGCAAAAAAATACATTTTATCAAAAACCCAATAAAATCAAGGTTTTATTAAAATATCAAGATTTTTCGACAAAATTAAAGATCTTATGAGTTTATTTTTTTTGTTTGAACAGTTTATAATTAAAATTGGATTGGCAACCCTTTTTAGGACACTTTTTATATGGACTGTTGTTTTCTAAATTCAACGGGTGTTAAATAATTTAAACTACCGTGAATTCGAATATTGTTATATCATTAGACTTATTGCGATACTGGTTTTTCTTATTAAGAATATTTCTATAAAATGCTGAATTATACTTGTAAGTGCAAGTAAATAAAATTGCAAAAAATCTCATATAAAAATTTTATGATGCTAAGTTTATTTTATAAAAAATAAAGCAAGGATTTTTTATATGGGATATAAACATCTTGGCATAGATGAAAGAATTTATATTGAGAATCAATTGAAGTTTAAAATAAAAATTAGTGAAATAGCTAAAAATCTTAATCGAAGTATTAGTACTATTATTTGATAAGTTAATAGAAATAAAGATAATAATCATTATTTTTCATTAATTGCACAAAATAAAGCAGAAAATAGAAAACAATCACATATTTATTTTCATAAGTTTAAAAATAGAGAATTAGTAAAATATGTACAACAAAAATTATTATTAGGTTGATCACCCGAACAAATTTATGGCAGAATTAAAAATTTTCATAAAGAATGAATTATTAGTTTTAAAACAATTTACAATTGAATTTATTCTGGATTACTTGAAAAAGTTACTAATAAAAATTTAAGAAGAAAAGGTAAGAAACGAAAATATCAAGAAAATCGGGGTAAATTTAATGGTAAATCAATTAAAGAACGAAATGCTAATGTTAATAATCGCGTAACTCTTGGTCATTGAGAAGGTGATACCGTAGTATCATCACGAGGTAAAAGTAAATCATGTTTAATAACTTTAGTTGAAAGAACATCAAGATTTACTTTAGCAATATTAGTTGAAAATAGAACTACTAAAGTTATTAACGAAAATATTAGCCATTATTTATCAATTCTGCCAAATAATCTTGTTAAGACTATAACATTTGATCGTGGTAAAGAATTTGCTAATTGACAACAACTTGAAAAAAATTTAAATGTGAAAA
The DNA here is from genome assembly GCF_964030635.1 of Spiroplasma endosymbiont of Polydrusus pterygomalis. GTDB lineage: Bacteria > Bacillota_I > Bacilli_A > Mycoplasmatales > Mycoplasmataceae > Spiroplasma. Next base: position 394,628 of record NZ_OZ034909.1, read on the forward strand.
TTTATTTTGCTAATGCATATTCACCCTGACAAAGAGGTACTAATGAAAATACTAATGGTTTAATTAGAGAAAAATTTCCTAAAAAATTTAATTTTTCAAATACTACTAAAAATGCAGTTCATAAATTTATATTGTCTTTAAACCAAAGACCAAGAAAAATACTAAATTATCTTTCGCCAATCGAATATTTGGTTAGAAAAATAATTTAGTTGCACTTAACTTTACAATTTGGCAAATATAATTAAAAATAAAAAATATAAATTAGGAGGGTATAAAACTATGAAAAATCATAACTTTAAATTTCTTAATGATAAAGAATTATTACGATTAACAGGAATAAAAAAAATACTTTTAATAAAATGTTAGATATTTTAAAAGAAGCCGAGTTAAAAAAATTTAAAAAAGGCGGAAAAGCTAATAAATTATCATTATACTTCTTGCGATACTATGATAATCATTGCAAATTAATTCATAAAGAAAAAATACAAATAGGAATTTAGACTGCACAGTTTCAGATAACTGAGAATTTTAATTAAAAAATGCTTTCATTTCATATTGAGGTAGCGTGTAAAATGTTGGGGAAAAGTTTTCAGCATTAAGTTCTAATAATAATTATAAACTCTTTTAAATAAAATAGTTTATAATTATTATTAGAACTTAATGCTGAAAACTTTTCCCCAACATTTTACACGCTACCAATGACAAAATTAATTTATTTTTATCAATCACTTCAACGCGACAAACAGACAATGGTTCATCAATTAGTTATAACAATAAAAAATATATGGCTTATAATAATAAAAAGTTAAAAGTCTTTAATTCAAAAACAAAAATTACAGTAATTAAAGCATTTGATGAAACATTATATTTAAAATATAACAATCAAATATATAATTTATTAGAATACATTCCGGTTCCTATTAAAAATATTGAAAACAAAGTTCCCAAATCTAAAGCACATAAACCAAAACCAAATCATCCTTGAAATAATCAATATACATTACAAACATTATCAATTAAATAATTTTGCGAAATTTTTGCTAGATATTGACATAAATATTTCTCAAAAAAAAAGATTTTCCAAGCGAAATTGCTTAATCTTTTTTTTCTGGTGCAGTTTTTTCAACTGCTTCTGGTGCTGTTGAATCAACAGTTTCTAATGTTTGATCCGATTGATTTGGAACAAACATCATAATTTCTTGATTTAATAAATCAACATTATTAACCATAAATTGCCCTGCTTGACTTGCCAATGAAAAACGAGTTTTTTTCTTACTACGTCTTCCTTCGGTATAATAAATTAATAATTGATTTGTTTTATAATTGTGTTCAACACGAGTAATTTTACGAATTAAAATTCGTTCTCCTAAAAAGGTAATTTCTTTTTCATCAATTCCAATTGCAATTAATTGTAAGAATAAGAAAATATAAATTCCAACTCCAACAGTTAAAGCAAAAGCAAGCACAATCATGATAATTAACGGTACATCTGATGATACCTTAATTCCAAATTGTAAAACAAAAGCAATAATATCAACTGGTAAATTAGCCCCTAAAATAAAAAATAAAATAATTAAAATCTTTTTATTAATAAAACGGATTTTAAATTCTCGTTTTGTAAAGCTAATTAAATAACCAATAATTGATAAACCAACAGCAGCAAATAAAAAGCTTGCCATTGAAAGGGCAATTATTGTCCCTCTTTCAGCATTATCCATTATTATGACCTCCTTTCCATCATTATTATTCTTACTTGCGAACTTGGGCCATTACTTCAGAAGCAAAATAAATTTCTGCTTTTTCAATCCCTTCACCAACTTCATATCGGATCATGTCAACAACAGTAACATTATTTGTTTTGATAACATCCCCAATTTTTTGATCAGGATTAACAACAAAAACTTGATCTAAAAACGATATTTCAGCTAATTGTTTGTTTAAACGTCCTTCGGCCATTTTTGCTAAAATATTATCTGGTTTCCCAGCATTTTTGGGATCATTTTTCGCCTCAGCGGTTAAAATTGTTTTTTCACTATTTAAAAAATAAGCAGAAATATCATCGCGAGAAATAAATTGTGGTCGCATTGCCGAAACATGCATTGCCAATTGTTTGCCAATTGTTTCATCAATTTTTCCATTAAAAATTAACACCGTTGCAATGCGATTATTTGAATGTAAATAAACACCCATTGATTGATCGGCTTTTAAATGCAATGTTTTAAATCGACGAAGCGTAATCTTTTCGCCAATTGTGGCAATAGCATGCACAATAACTGTTTCTAATGGTTCGCTATTAACAACTATTTTTAATGCTTCTTCAACCGTTTTTGGTTCATGAGTAATTAACGCTTCCCCTACAGTAGCCATTAAATCTAAAAATTGTTTATTTTTGGTAACAAAATCAGTTTCTGAATTAATTTCAAAAATAACTGTTTTATCTCCTTTGGTTATTAAACCAACTAATCCTTCAGCGGCAATCCGATCATATTTTTTCGCTGCTTTGGTAATTCCTTTCTCACGTAACCATGTAATAGCTTCTTCGATATTACCTTCAGTAACTTCTAATGCTTTTTTACAATCTAACATCCCGGATCCTGTTCGATCTCTTAATTTTTTTACTAATTGTGCAGTAACTGTCATATTGAGATTCTCCTTTCAAATTTAAGGGTGCTTGTATTGAAATTAACCAGTTAATACAATTTGCTTTGTCGGTTATTTTTTACAATCTTGTTATCAATAATTGCTAAATGTTTACTTAACTTATTAATCATTTATGCTTTTTTGGCCTTTGGTAAAGCAAAACTTCCACCAAGGGTTTCTAACTCATCAACTTTTAATTTTGCTAAAGTCTTTTCTAAATCATTATCCACAACACTAATTGTTTCTAAATTAAAACTTGGTGTGGTTGTTGGGGCAACTGGGGCCGCTTTTGGGGTCGCAGAAGCTGCGACAACAGTTTCTTCTTTGGATGGATAACTTTGGCGATGTGTAGAACTATATTGTTGGTTTTTTCCGCGTTCATATTTTCCACCCATTCTGCGATTATCATATTGACCACCACGGTAATGACGATTTTCTTCGCCATCACGACGCGTAAATTCATTTGGTTTAAATTGCGGTTCTGGAATTTTAATTCCCATAGCATCACCATATAAGTCAGCAATATGATGGGTAATAATCGCAATTGAACGAGAAGTATCATCATTTGCGGGAATGATATAGTCAATTGGATCGGGATCCACATTTGTATCACAAATCGCAATAACTGGGATTCGTAATTTACGGGATTCACGAACAGCAATATGTTCCTCTTTTGGATCAACCACAAACAATGCTTGTGGTAATTCTTTCATTCCTTTAATTCCACCTAAGAATTTTTCTAATTTTTCTTTTTCTTTTTTAATTAACATTTGCTCTTTTTTTGGTAATAATTTTAATTCACCATTTTTTTGGCGTTCAATACTTCATAAACGTTTAACACGTAAATGAATTGTTTTTAAGTTTGTTAGGGTTCCTCCTAATCAACGTTGATTAACATAAAAACATTCAGAACGTTCCGCTGCATCTTTAACAATTCATTTTGCTTGTTTTTTTGTTCCAACAAATAAAATTTTTCCTTTACGAGCAGCAATATTTGCCATTAATTTTTTAATATCTTCTAATCTTCATAATGTTTGTTGTAAATCAATAATATGAATCTTATTCTTTTCCCCATAAATATATGGTTTCATTTTGGGATTTCATCTTTTTGTTTGATGCCCAAATTGAGCACCAGCTTCTCATAACATTTCTCTTGTTAATTCTTTTGCCATATTTTTATTTAATTCTCCTTTTCGTTAAACATCCACTTATTTCTAACATTTACCACTATCTTATTAAAATAAATAGCACTGGGCAAATGAATCCATAAATGTGTATTGTATACCATTAATTTTATTGAATACAAGCACTTAGAATTATAACATACTTTTTTTTAAACAAGCAATAAAATGTTTTTTTTAATTTTGTCGAAAACTCTTGATAAAGTCAAAAACCCTTATAAAATATAGAGATTTGCAAGAAATACATTTTATCAAAAACCCAATAAAATCAATGTTTTATTAAAGTATCAATAGTTTTCGACAAAATTAAAAAAATTAGGTATATTTTTAATATAAAGAGAGGTAAATAATTGATGGAAAAAATACTTGCAGAATTAATAAATAGTTTAACAGATGATCAATTTTTAGAATTTTATGAAAAAGTTAAAAAAGAAGCAGAATTAATCAAAAAACAAAAACGCTTAAATGAAATTGATCAAAAATTTAGAGATAAAGGTATTAAATGCCCTAATTGCAAATCTTATCATTGTGTTAAAAATGGCCATAATCCCGAAGGAAAACAAAAATATTTATGCAAAAAATGTCGGGCTAGTTTTGATGCTTTTTGTCATCATTTTACTTATTGAAGTCATTTAAATTATGAACAATGAAATTTATTAATTCAAATTTTGGATTGGCAACCCTTTTTAGGACACTTTTTATATGGACTGTTGTTTTCTAAATTCAACAGGTGTTAAATAATTTAAACGACCATGAATTCGAATATTGTTATATCAATGCACGAAGTCAAATAATTTGTATTTTAATTGGGTTAAATTTATAAATTTTTGCCCCTTGATAAATTCTGTTTCAAAACTTTTGTAAGTTGTTTCAGCCACAGCATTATCAGAAGGACAGCCTTTATTGCTTAATGATCGTTTGATGTTAAAAGTATTTAAGATATTATCAATGATTTTATTTTTAAATTCATTACCCAGGTCAGTATGAAATAACGTAATTTGATTTAATGGTCTTGTAATTGAATAAAAGGCTTTTTGTCCTAGTTGGGCTGTTTTGTTTGTCCTGGCACTATAGCCAATTATTTCACGATTAAACAAGTCGATTAATAAACAAATATAATGTCATTTATCACCAACTTGAACATATGTTAAATCACTAACAACAACTTCATTTGGTTGTTTATTATTAAATTCACGGTTTAAAACGTTGCTAATTTCGTCGTTATTAACCATTGACTTATGATTACGATATTTTAATTTGGTGTATTTAGATACTAACTGATTTTTAATCATAATTTGACGAATTTTTCTTCTCGATAAGATAATATCTTTTCTGGTTAAAATAGCTTTAATTTTACGAGCTCCATAAATTTTGCGACTATCATTAAATGGACTGATAACTTCTTGTTCATAATTATTAACATCAACCGTATCGTATTTATTAATTTGATAGTAATATGTTGATTTTGCTATCTTTAATATTTGACCCATTTTTCGCACGGAATATTTTTATTTATTATTGTTAATAATTTCTATTTTTTGCCGATTATCAGTGTCGCTTGCTTTAAAATGTCGTTTTCCATTCGTAATTGGATTAATTCTTTCCGCAAGGCAATCAAGTTCATTTTCTTCAACAGTGCGGTTATCTTTTGCTTTAAAAGATCCATAATTATTTAATTTTTCAATTCACTGATATACGGCTGATTTTGACATCCCATATTCCTTAATAATTTCAAGAATGGTTTTACCATTTTGATAAAGTAAAACAATTTGTTTTTTAAATTCATCGGTATATGAATTTCTTCCCATTTTTATATTCCTACTTTCTTCATAATTATATTTTATTTGAAAGTCCACATAAATATGGTCCAACTTATTGTAACCTATCCATTTCATTGCTAGGACAATCTAGTAAAGTAATTTCCCGTTTTATTAAAACAACACCCAAAACAGCTTGATATAATCGTCAAAAATTAATGCAATCAAAACAATTATAAAATACTCAATTAAAATTTAAAAAATTAAATGGCCAAACACAAATCGATGAAACATTTATTAAAGAAATCCATAAAGGTAATTTTAAAGATAAATTTGATAAACGAAAAACTCATCTTGATCCATTTTCCACTAACACTAAATGTTGTATTCAAATGGCGGTTGATACTAATAATAATATTTACTAATACCAAACGATTACAAAAACAGTGAATTATTGAAAATATGAATACAAAATTAATTAACAAAAATTCCATTATTATTTCTGATATGCAACCATTATATTTATTAGTAGCAAAACAAACAAGTTCTACTTTATATGCCACTAAAACTAGGACAAATCCTGATGCCAGTTATCGAAAATTAAATAAAATTAGTAAATTACAAGCAAGTCTTAAAGAAGCCTTGGTTCATTATCATGGTTTAGGTTTTACTAACATTCAAAATTATTTAAATCTCTGAAAATGAAAATACCAACACAAAGATTTAACACCAAACCAACAAGCAACGGTATTATATTTTAACATCTAAAAAAATTAAAGAACAATAATAATCTTCCACCAAATTCGTTTTAAAATTGTCATATTGATGATTTTTTTAACTTTATCAAGAGTTTTCGACAAAATTAAAGATTAAGGTTAATTAAATAATTAATATGATGTTATATAATATTATTTTACAACAAAATTAATAATTTTATTTTTAATAATAACTTCTTTAAGAATTTCATGGTTTGCTAAAAACGCTTGAACATTTTGATTAGCTTTTGCTAAAGCTAATAATTCATCTTCCGGTGTATCAATCAAAACTTCTAATTTAGCTCGTAATTTACCATTAATTTGAACAGCAATGATAACTTCATCTTTTTGTAAATATTTTTCTTCATATGTTGGCCAAGTTGCTAAGGCAACCGAAGATGGTTGTTGTAAATTAACTCAAATTTCTTCTGCTAAATGCGGTGCAAATAAACTTAACATCTTAGTAAACCCTTCAAAATATGGTTGATTAATTGGTCCGGTTGTTTTATAGCAAGCATTAATAAAGACCATTAATTGCGAAATTGCAGTATTAAAACTTAACTTCTCTAACATTTCCGTTCCTTTTTTAACCATATTATGATAAGCAAAATCAAGTTGATGATCATTAACTTGGGAAAAATTATTATTTTTAACCAACCGATAAATTCGGTCTAATCATTTTCGAGCTGAATCTAAACCATTATGATTTCACGATAACGATGCATCAATTGGCCCCATAAACATTTCATATACCCGTAAGGTATCAGCCCCATGTGATTTAACAATATCATCGGGATTAACGACATTTCCTTTTGACTTACTCATTTTCGAACCATCAGCCCCTAAAATCATTCCCTGGTTAACTAACTTATAAAACGGTTCAGAAGTTGGTACTAATTTTTGATCATATAAAAATTTATGTCAAAAACGAGAATATAATAAATGTAAAACAGCATGTTCTTGACCACCAACATACAAATCAACTGGTAATCATTTTTTAAGTAAGGCTTGTCCCTTTGCACTACGCAAATCTAACATTTCCTTATTTTCCATTAAAACATAACCCAAATAATATCAACAACTACCTGCTCACTGCGGCATCGTATTTGTTTCACGACGCCCTTTTTTCCCAGTACTATCAACAACAGTTAATCAATCTTTTGCATTAGCTAATGGCGATTCCCCCGTTTGAGATGGTTTAATATTTGTCATTTTTGGTAATTCTAATGGTAATTCAGCTTCATCAACTAAACTAATTGACCCATCTTCTCAATGAATAATTGGGAATGGTTCTCCTCAATAACGTTGACGAGAGAATAATCAATCACGTAATTTATAAGTTGTTTTAACTCTAGCATTTCCAGTCGCTGTTAAAACATCAATTGCTTTCTCCGTTGCGGCTTGCGTTGTTAAACCATTTAAGAAATCAGAATTAATATGTTTCCCATCTTTATTATTCAACTTATTATGATGTTCTCCTTCAATCACATAACTAATTGGTAATTGATATTTTAAGGAAAATAAATAATCGCGTTCATCATGTCCTGGGACCGCCATCACCGCTCCTGTTGCATAAAACGGTAACACATAATCAGCAATTCAAATTGAAATAACTTTTTGATTAATTGGATTAATTGCATAACTACCAATGAATAAACCATTTTTTTCTTTACTAATATCTTGGCGGTCTAATTCACTTTTTGCTTTTGTTGCTGCTAAAAATTTTTCCACCGCTGGTTCATACTCTGAAGTTGTCAATTTTGAAACCAAAGGATGCTCTGGAGCTAAAACAAGATACTCAACACCAAAAATGGTATCAGCACGAGTTGTAAAAACTTCAATTATTTCTGAACTATTTTGTACAGCAAACTTAATTTCCGCACCAACTGATTTACCAATTCAATTTCATTGTAACTCTTTAACTGATTCAGGTCAATCAACCTCATCTAAACCTGCCAATAATTTTTCAGCATAAGCCGTAATTTTTAAAACTCACTGACGCATCGGTTTTTTAAAAACTGGATAATGACCCCGTTCTGAAACCATTTTGCCATCAATATTTAAAACCTCTTCATTTGCTAACACAGTTCCTAACTCTGGACATCAATTAACATCAACATCCCGCATTTCAGCTAAACCATTTTGATATAATAATTCAAAAATTAATTGTGTTGTTTTAAAAAATCCTGGTGACGAAGTATTAACCTCTTTATCATAATCATAACTAAAACCAAGTCCTTTTAATTGCTGACGAAAATTAGCAATGTTTTGCAATGTAAATTCCGCTGGATCATTCCCTGTTTGTAAGGCATATTGTTCGGCTGGTAAACCAAAGGCATCTCAACCAATTGGATGTAAAACATCATAACTTTGTAATTTTCGCATACGACTAATAACGTCTGTTGCAACATAACCTTTAGGGTGACCAACATGTAATCCTGCTCCTGACGGATAGGGAAACATATCTAAAATATAAGCTTTTTGTTCCGAATTATTTGTTGTTTTAAAAGTTTGATGTTCTTCTCAGTATTGCTGTCATTTTTGTTCAATTGCTTTATGCGAAAATTCCATATTTATTACCCTTTCTAAATTTTTATCTTTTTTAATTATAACATTGTTCGCAAATTTGATTTAATTTTGTCGAAAATTCTGTCCTTATCTTGTGATAACTATTACGAAATTATCACAAGATAAGGACATTTTTTTTAAAAAATAGTTGCATTTATTTTAAATAATGTTATCATCAATTTAACAAGAGATACAAATTTGGAGCTTGTATCTACACAATGCCTTATTAAAAATATTTTTAATATAAGATTTTAAATTATTATTGTATGAATCAACTTCTTTTTTTATATTGTCTATTTAATATTTTAAATGCCAAATTGTAAAAGTCATGAAGCTTTTTTAGTAATTCATACCTAACTTTGTAATAGTTTAAATCTCTTTTTTTAAATGATTCTTTTTGACCTTTATTGGTGTTTAAAATTCCTTTCTTAAAATTTTCATACCATGAAGCAACAGTTTTTTTTATTAATTGCATATTTTTTTGCAATAAAACTTATACTATTATTTTTAACCTCTTGTCCTATCATTTTTCGAAAATCTGCTGTATATTTATTAAATTTTTGTCCTTTTCTTGCCATATAAAAATGCACCTCCTTTAAAAGTTTAGCAAAGACTTTTTTTCTTTACTTACTTTTTTGGGTGCAGTCTAGGTCATCTAGAAGGAGATACTATAGTTGGTAAAAACCATAAAACAGCAATTATAACTTTAGCTGATATATGATCTAAAACAGCAATCCCGCTAGTAACTAATAGTAGAAAAAGCAAAGATGTCATAGAAAGTATAATAAAATTTATTTTAAACAAACCACCCTGGCACAATAAAAAAAATTACATTTGATCGTGGTAAATAATTTAGCAAGTGAAAAAAACTTTAAAATATTTGTAAAATAAAAGTTTATTTTGCTGATTATGGTTGTCCTGGCCAAAGAGGATTAAACGAAAATAATAATGGAATTTTGAGACGAAGTTTACCAAAAGGAATAGATTTATCAATATTTTCTCAATATGACTTAAATAAAATAGCATTGAAAATAAATTCAATGCCAAGAAAATAATTAAATTATAAAAATTCATTGGATTTAATACAAAATATTCAATAAAGTGTCCCAAATATATTTACAATTCAGGAAAACAAAATAATTTTTGTCATTTTAACAATTTTGAACATTTTAGGGTTAGTCATTGATAATTAGGTCAAAATACGATACAATAAACATAGTTGTATTTTGCATATAATCAAATATTAATTATAGTAAGATGCACTAAAAATAGACAATTTTTGAAATAAAAATATGAAAATAGAGGTGGAAAATAAATGATCGGTGTAATTTCAACAGCATATTTTACTATGAAAGATAAACACAGTATTAAAACAGTAAAAAAATATTGGTGAAAGAACTGTGTAATTCAACATGTTAAATACCATGGAAAAACTTTCATTATAGCAACAGTAGGATATGGTAAAGCAAACGCTGCAATGGCTATTACTTATTTATTAGAAAAATATCCTGGTTTACAAACAATTTTAAATGTAGACTTAGCATTATCAACAAATGATAAACATGACACAGGAGATACAACAATCTCAACAAAATTTATTTATTGTGATGCGGACTTAACGGTTTTCAAAGATATTAAATATGGGCAAATTGTTAATGAACCAGAATCATTCCAATTCGATGGTGAATTTGCTAAGGTTGTTAAAGGCTTTAAATTAGGACTAACTGAAGGGGTTACTGGAACAGCAGATATGTTGATTTATAACTCAAAACAATTTAAAGAAATGGTTGATAAATATGGGCATACCATTGATGTGATTGACACTGAAGCTGGTGCAATTGCACAAATTGCGAAAAAGTCAAGTATTAATTATGTTGCTTTAAAAATTATTTATAATAATGCATTATCACCATGAGATAATGACCCAATTCATAAATTTAAAATGTATGAAACAGTTAATACATTAAAATATTTATTAAGAAGGTTATTTAATTTATTAAGTTCAAGATATATTATTGACTTGTCACAATCTTCACAAGATGATTTAGATTCAATTAATGAATTATTTGAAATTAAACATGACCAATGAATTAAATTATTTAAACCAAATACACACAAAGTATTATCGGGATTTGGACCTTCATTAATGTTAGTTGATAAAGCAGAAAGAACACCAGTTGCCTTGGATATTATTCAAGTAATACGTTCAAAAGCGAAAGAAACAGAAGGACCAAGTAAAGTAATTTTAGGCGAAGATGAATGGAAAAATGCGCCAAAAAAATGATTACGTAAGTTATTATTTTTAGAACAAGTTCGTGTTAATGATGATGAATTATTATGAAATAAATCATCAAAATATGATTTAAATAATGAAAGATTATATAAAATTGAAACAGTTGCCAATGAAATTGCAGCTGCTATTGCTGAAAAATGTCAAGATAAATCATCATATACATATAATGATGCAACAGTACCAGAAAAATACTTATTAGTAAATTGTGATGCTAAAGTTTCATTTTACATTACCCACAATCAATCACATGAATTTGTGGAAAATAAAGAATTTGGAACACAATTAGTAAGTAATGAATTTGTTAAATACTTGAATGAAACATTAAAAGATGTTGATTCACCATATCAACAAATTGTTATTTATATGACAATTCCAACATTAGATTATCGTAAAATTCCCGTGTTTATTTCTTCAAATAAAGGAACAAACAGAAGTGTTAAATTTGGCACTTTAAAACAAAAGTATCAAAGAGATTACACTGTCGTTGATATTACTAGAAATGATTATGATCCAATCAAAGTTGGTTCATTCAAAGTTACAATTCGTTTAAAAAGTGATTAGTTTTTAACTAATTTTATTAAAAAACAACCTTTCGGATTTAATTTTGTCGAAAACTCTTGATATTTATAAAATATATCTAAAATAGACTGCACCCAAAAAAGTAAGTAAAGAAAAAAAGTCTTTGCTAAACTTTAAAGGAGGTGCGTTTTTATATGGCAAGAAAAGGACAAAAATTTAATAAATATACAGCAGATTTTCGAAAAATGATAGGACAAGAGGTTAAAAATAATAGTATAAGTTTTATTGCAAAAAAATATGCAATTAATAAAAAAACTGTTGCTTCATGGTATGAAAATTTTAAGAAAGGAATTTTAAACACCAATAAAGGTCCAAAAGAATCATTTGAAAAAAGAGATTTAAACTATTACAAAGTTAGGTATGAATTACTAAAAAAGCTTCATGACTTTTACAATTAAATAAAAGAAAAATTGTATTTTTTATCAAAGAAAACCTTAATAAATATCCACTAAATTTATTACTTGATGTAACAGATTTAAAGCGTAGTTATTGAGATAAATATAAAAATTATTCAAGTAATGGTAAGGATAGCGAATCATTAAAGAATATTGTAAAAGTCTATGAAGAAAATTTGAAACAATTTGGTTATCGTCGAATTACCAAATATTTAAAAGAAGATTATGGCATTGTTTATAATGCTAAGAAAGTATTACGAATTATGAAAGAAAATAATATTCAAGCTGAATATGTAAAGCGTATGCGTAGAAAAATATTAATAAAACAAAATAGAAATAAAAATATAATTAAATATCCTGATTTAGTAAATCGTAATTTTAATGATATTAAAGAAAGATTTTCAATTTTATTTACTGATGTAACTTATTTAATTTGAAATGGTAAAAAACATTATCAATCAACAATAATTGATGGATATACTAAAGAAATTATTGATGTAAAATGATCAAAATTTAATAATAACAAACTTGTAATTGATAATTTAAATGCTGCAATTAATAAAATTAAAAAAATAAAAAAAGATCTAAATAAAACAATAATTCATTCAGATCACGGATATCAATATACATCTAAAGATTATAATAGTAAATGTTTAGATAACAAAATTATAATTTCAATGGGTAAAAATTATCATTGTGCAGACAACATTATTATTGAAAGTTTTCATTCATTACTTAAAAAAGGAACAATCCATAATAAAAATTATAAATCTCATAATGAATATATTAATGATGTTAAAAAATGAAATAAATGATATTCAAACCAAAAAGAAAAAGATATAATAAATGAAAGTTTGTAAACCTTTTTATTAATACTTACTAAACGGGGTGCAGTCTAAAATTAGGTATATTTTTAGTGAAAGAGGTAAATAATAGAATTCTTGCGATACTAACAAAAATAAAAAAATTACAAATAAAAAAAATTAAATTAAACTTAAAAATAATCATTTTTAAAAATTTTAATTGCTTTTTAAGCATAAATAATAAGGTATCGCAAGAATTCTAATGTTTCATCGATTTGTATTTGGCCATTTAATTTTTTAAATTTTAATTGAGTATTTTCTAATTGTTTTGATTGCATTAATTTTTGACGATTATATCAAGCTGTTTTGGGTGTTGTTTTAATAAAACGGGAAATTACTTTAATAGATTGTCCTAACAATGAAATTTGAATTAATAAATTTCATTGTTCACAATTTAAATGACTTCAATAAGTAAAATGATGACGAAAAGAATCAAAACTAGCCCGACATTTTTTGCATAAATATTTTTGTTTTCCTTCGGGATTATGGCCATTTTTAAAACAATGATAATATTTGCAATTAGGGCATTTAATACCTTTATCTCTAAATTTTTGATCAATTTCATTTAAGCGTTTTTGTTTTTTGATTAATTCTGCTTCTTTTTTAAATTTTTCATAAAATTCTAAAAATTGATCATCTGTTAAACTATTTATTAATTCTGCAAGTATTTTTTCCATCAATTATTTACCTTTCTTTATATTAAAAATATACCTAATTTTAGATATATTTTATAAATATCAAGAGTTTTCGACAAAATTAAAGACTTTTTTTATTTTGATGTAAAATATAAATGATAAACAAAGAACCATCGCGGTTCTTTGTTATATATTCAGATATAGTTTACTCTTTTATTTAATCATATTCATTAAATAATAGCAATTTTAGTATGCAAAAAGGAGTAAAAATGAAAGAATTTAATCCAAAAACAGCAAGTTTACGAACATTTAAGCGTAAAATAGAGCAGTTTTGACGTGATAAATCACATAATATTCCCTATACTTTAAATGATTTAACCAATAAATTAAATCTTTCTCGCAAGTGAAGATATGATAGTTACGCGAGCGAGAAGATAGTTCCTTTACTTGAAAAACAAGTTGATAAAATAGAAAGTGAGCTTATTAAACAAATGGTTAAAACGCCAGAAGGTATAGACTGCACCATGTTTAGTAAGTATTAATAAAAAGGTTTACAAACTTTCATTTATTATATATTTTTCTTTTTGGTTTGAATATCATTTATTTCATTTTTTAACATCATTAATATATTCATTATGAGATTTATAATTTTTATTATGGATTGTTCCTTTTTTAAGTAATGAATGAAAACTTTCAATAATAATGTTGTCTGCACAATGATAATTTTTACCCATTGAAATTATAATTTTGTTATCTAAACATTTACTATTATAATCTTTAGATGTATATTGATATCCGTGATCTGAATGAATTATTGTTTTATTTAGCTCTTTTTTTATTTTTTTAATTTTATTAATTGCCAAATTGTAAAGTTAAGTGCAACTAAATTATTTTTCTAACCAAATATTCGATTGGCGAAAGATAATTTAGTATTTTTCTTGGTCTTTGGTTTAAAGACAATATAAATTTATGAACTGCATTTTTAGTAGTATTTGAAAAATTAAATTTTTTAGGAAATTTTTCTCTAATTAAACCATTAGTATTTTCATTAGTACCTCTTTGTCAGGGTGAATATGCATTAGCAAAATAAATTTTCACATTTAAATTTTTTTCAAGTTGTTGTCAATTAGCAAATTCTTTACCACGATCAAATGTTATAGTCTTAACAAGATTATTTGGCAGAATTGATAAATAATGGCTAATATTTTCGTTAATAACTTTAGTAGTTCTATTTTCAACTAATATTGCTAAAGTAAATCTTGATGTTCTTTCAACTAAAGTTATTAAACATGATTTACTTTTACCTCGTGATGATACTACGGTATCACCTTCTCAATGACCAAGAGTTACGCGATTATTAACATTAGCATTTCGTTCTTTAATTGATTTACCATTAAATTTACCCCGATTTTCTTGATATTTTCGTTTCTTACCTTTTCTTCTTAAATTTTTATTAGTAACTTTTTCAAGTAATCCAGAATAAATTCAATTGTAAATTGTTTTAAAACTAATAATTCATTCTTTATGAAAATTTTTAATTATGCCATAAATTTGTTCGGGTGATCAACCTAATAATAATTTTTGTTGTACATATTTTACTAATTCTCTATTTTTAAACTTATGAAAATAAATATGTGATTGTTTTCTATTTTCTGCTTTATTTTGTGCAATTAATGAAAAATAATGATTATTATCTTTATTTCTATTAACTTCTCGAATAATAGTACTAATACTTCGATTAAGATTTTTAGCTATTTCACTAATTTTTATTTTAAACTTCAATTGATTCTCAATATAAATTCTTTCATATATGCCAAGATGTTTATATCCCATATAAAAACTCCTTGCTTTATTTTTTCTAAAATAAACTTAGCATCATAAAATTTTTATATGAGATTTTTTGCAATTTTATTTACTTGCACTTACAAGTATAATTCAGCATACTGAAAACTTTCTTTTTTATTTTCCCCAACTTTGGCAACGCAATAAAAATTAAAGAAATGTGTCAATATCTAGCAAAAATTTCGCAAAATTATTTAATTGATAATGTTTGTAATGTATATTGATTATTTCAAGGATGATTTGGTTTTGGTTTATGTGCTTTAGATTTGGGAACTTTGTTTTCAATATTTTTAATAGGAACCGGAATGTATTCTAATAAATTATATATTTGATTGTTATATTTTAAATATAATGTTTCATCAAATGCTTTAATTACTGTAATTTTTGTTTTTGAATTAAAGACTTTTAACTTTTTATTATTATAAGCCATATATTTTTTATTGTTATAACTAATTGATGAACCATTGTCTGTTTGTCGCGTTGAAGTGATTGATAAAAATAAATTAATTTTGTCATTATTAGGAGCGTCAACAAAGACAGAATTGTTATAATCAATAGGAATGGCAAATTGTTTATTGAATTTGGTTATAAATTCTTTTAAGAATGTATTTGCTTCTTCAATAGTGGTTACTCCTGCGAGAATTAATTCATTTTTCA
This sequence comes from Spiroplasma endosymbiont of Polydrusus pterygomalis, assembly GCF_964030635.1. GTDB lineage: Bacteria > Bacillota_I > Bacilli_A > Mycoplasmatales > Mycoplasmataceae > Spiroplasma. The sequence goes on from NZ_OZ034909.1 coordinate 410,793, forward strand.
AGCGATCTTGTAGAGTGCCTCATAAACGTTCAATTCGTCCCTTTGCTTGGGGAATTGAAGTAGTTATGATTTCGACACCTAATTCATCACAGCATCGGCTGAATTGAGTAAAGGTGTCTTTTTCTTCGGTTTTATCACTACTTTTTTGGTATGTAAAGATTGTTCGTTTATCGGTATAAAATGTCATGGGAATTCCATAATTTCGTAAAATTTGATGTAAAACATTATAATAACCTTGTAATGTTTCTTGATAAGCAAAATATAATCCAACAACCGTATTTGTTGTATCATCAATTGCGCCATGTAAAAATCATTTTGGACCATTTGGTCCTAATCAATGATGTTCACTGGCATCAGCTTGTAATAGTTCGCCGAAACATTTTCGACGTTCTCTTAAAGGGTGGGTTTTATCTTTTTTTTTATTTTTTGCTTTCGAGGTGTTTTAATTTGATTTAAGGACATTAATTTGTATAAAACTGAATATGAAATGTTTATTCCTTCATTTTCGATTAATTTTTATTTGAAATGAGTAAAATTAAAGCCAATATATTTAGTTTTATATAAATTTATAATCTTTTCACAAATTTGTGGATTTGTTTTATTGTGAGCTATCCCTTCCACGAGAATGGTGAGCAAATGATTGACTATTTTGTAGATCATAAAGTTTTATAAGTTGTTCAATGCGACGAATTGATAAGTGTAAAATATTTGCAGCTCTTTGCTTTGATATTTTATTGTTAATAATTTTTTCAATTGTTTTGTATTTATGTTGTTCTTTCATTGTTATTTTTCTTTCCGTTGTTATCACCATTTTTAATTTTAAATGGTTGCGAAATTTTTGCTAGATAACTATTACGAAATTATCACAAGATAAGGACATCAAAATTAAAGAAATGTTGTATATATTATATATTTTTGGTAAAATCTATAAGAATAAGAAAAATAAGGCTTATTCAATTTAAAAAACATCAATTTTTACTTAGGCGTGAAATTGATGTTTTTTTGTTTATTTATGCTGAATTATACTTGCACTTACAAGTATAATTCAGCTTGTAAACCCATAATTATTAATTAATTCAGAGAAAGGGCAGCATCTTAAATTCTTAAAATAGAAACTTTTTATCGCAACTTTTTCATTAACTTAAAGTTGTTTACACATTTATTAAATATCTTATAAATCTTTACAAAGTGTACCTGTTTTTTTCTCCAATTTTAAGGTGTTGTCCTTTCTCTGTTTTAGTTAATTAATTTGGCTAATAAATGAAAAAACTTAATATTAAAGGAAGGAGTAAGTAATGGAAATTAATACGCAACAAACAATCTGTGATGTTGATAATTGCTATAAATCAATATCATTCATTACCGAAGAATTTTTATCAAATAAAGTTTTATGAACTTGTGAAAAACATAAAGATTTATTAAATCGTACAAAAGATAAAAAACAAACGCGGTTTTATAAAAAATTAGAAAATTCAAAAATTATCTTTGATTGATAAACTGGTTCTTTTAAACTTTGATTTTATAAAACAACTTAATTCAGTGTGGGACGGTTATTTTAAATAACTAAGTGCTTCCATAAGAACATGAGTTTAAGCTCATTCCCACAGCCAACCGAGGCAAGTACTGAAATAGTGTATGAGGAAAAATGTAAATCGGCGCTGGTTATATTTAAACTAAGCGATAGTCGTGATAAGTGCAAGGTCAACATCGAACGACAATAAAAATAGAGATGGCCACTTTATAAATAAATTTGCGATAGACATTGTCCCATCGAGGATGGCAGCGGTTCTACAAACCACAACGCCAGCACCAGGCTCTTCAAGGTGCAAGTGAATTTATTTTAAAAACTGAACGCTTTGACCTGAAATGGTGCGGATGAAGAGAGAGAATTCTCTGGCTTTACCTCATAAAAACAACTGTCTATTATCTAATAATAAACAAATATTAAATATATTATCGCCACCGCTCACCCCCAGTGAAGCGGATGGCGTAGTAAATAAATAGATAAATACTTATATAACTAATTCTCGCTTTGGCACTTTCACTTGGGAGTGAGTGCCAGCAAATTAAAAATAGGAGGAAATATAATGGAAATATAGACTGCACCCCGTTTAGTAAGTATTAATAAAAAGGTTTACAAACTTTCATTTATTATATCTTTTTCTTTTTGGTTTGAATATCATTTATTTCATTTTTTAACATCATTAATATATTCATTATGAGATTTATAATTTTTATTATGGATTGTTCCTTTTTTAAGTAATGAATGAAAAATTTCAATAATAATGTTGTCTGCACAATGATAATTTTTACCCATTGAAATTATAATTTTGTTATCTAAACATTTACTATTATAATCTTTAGATGTATATTGATATCCGTGATCTGAATGTAGACTGCACCCAAAAAAGTAAGTAAAGAAAAAAAAGTCTTTGCTAAACTTTTAAAGGAGGTGCATTTTTATATGGCAAGAAAAGGACAAAAATTTAATAAATATACAGCAGATTTTCGAAAAATGATAGGACAAGAGGTTAAAAATAATAGTATAAGTTTTATTGCAAAAAAATATGCAATTAATAAAAAAACTGTTGCTTCATGGTATGAAAATTTTAAGAAAGGAATTTTAAACACCAATAAAGGTCCAAAAGAATCATTTAAAAAAAGAGATTTAAACTATTACAAAGTTAGGTATGAATTACTAAAAAAGCTTCATGACTTTTACAATTAAATAAAAGAAAAATTGTATTTTTTATAAAAGAAAACCTTAATAAATATCCACTAAATTTATTACTTGATGTAACAGATTTAAAGCGTAGTTATTGAGATAAATATAAAAATTATTCAAGTACTGGTAAGGATAGCGAATCATTAAAGAATATTGTAAAAGTCTATGAATAAAATTTAAAACAATTTGGTTATCGTCGAATTACCAAATATTTAAAAGAAGATTATGGCATTGTTTATAACGCTAAGAAAGTATTACGAATTATGAAAGAAAATAATATTCAAGCTGAATATGTAAAGCGTATGCGTAGAAAAATATTAATAAAACAAAATAGAAATAAAAATATCATTAAATATCCTGATTTAGTAAATCGTAATTTTAATGATATTAAAGAAAGATTTTCAATTTTATTTACTGATGTAACTTATTTAATTTGAAATGGTAAAAAACATTATCAATCAACAATAATTGATGGATATACTAAAGAAATTATTGATGTAAAATGATCAAAATTTAATAATAACAAACTTGTAATTGATAATTTAAATGCTGCAATTAATAAAATTAAAAAAATAAAAAAAGATCTAAATAAAACAATAATTCATTCAGATCACGGATATCAATATACATCTAAAGATTATAATAGTAAATGTTTAGATAACAAAATTATAATTTCAATGGGTAAAAATTATCATTGTGCAGACAACATTATTATTGAAATTTTTCATTCATTACTTAAAAAAGGAACAATCCATAATAAAAATTATAAATCTCATAATGAATATATTAATGATGTTAAAAAATGAAATAAATGATATTCAAACCAAAAAAGAAAAAGATATAATAAATAAAAGTTTGTAAACCTTTTTATTAATACTTACTAAACGGGGTGCAGTCTATAGTCTTACCGCTATATCGTGTCCCAATTTGATTAATTTCATTAACTAATTCATATTTCTTAACAAATGGATATTTATTACCAATATTACTATTTTGTAATAACCAATAAGGCGTTTCTAACAAATAAGTAAAATGATTAAGCATTATTATCACTTTCTTTTTTAATATCTCTAATATCAGTTTGTAAATTAACTATTATTGGTTGTTGACTATTTAAGTTTAATTCTTTTTCAAGTTCTTTTTCTTGCAGTGAATACTTATGATTAAATGCACGCTGTCAATATAACCTAGTACCATCAGGTGAACGCATCATATATTCAATTATTTCACTTTCAATTCTATTAATTTGTCTTTCAAGCAAAGGAACTATCTTTTCGCTCGCATAAGTATCATATCGTCATTTACGAGAAAGGTTGAATTTATTGGTTAAATCATTCAAAGTATAGAGAATATTAGGTTTCTTATCGGCTCAAAATTCATCTATTTTACGCTTAAATGTGCTTAAACTTGCTGTTTTTGGATTAAATTCTTTCATTTTTACTCCTTTTTGCATATTAAAATTGCTATTATTTAATGAATATGATTAAATAAAAGAGTAAATAGAAATGTATAAAAGAACCATCGCGGTTCTTTTATATTAATTACATTTTACATCAAAATAAAAAAAAGTAAATTACTTTACTCCTTTATTTTGTAATACAAGTAATAGAGATACAAATTTGTTACTTGTTACAATTTAATTATATAATTCTTAAACTTTTTGTCAATATCTTTTTAAAAAAATAGTGTATAAATAAATTTAAATAAAAAGATTGGATATACAAAGATATGAAAAAATATACACATGTAAAATTTGATGAGAGAGATTTGTTTAGTGATTTATTGTTATCTGATACTTGTAAAAAGAAAAATGGCACAATTAATTTATCAGAAATAGCAAGACAAACAGGAAGAGATATTAATACTATTAAAAGAGAGATTAATAGATTTAAAAATATATAATATTATACCCCTTATGAAGCACAAAAAGATTATAAACAAAAGCGTAAAAAGTCTATTAAAAAACCGCCTGAATTTACAAAAGAACATAAAGAATGATTAAATTTACGATTTAATATTCTTCATGATTCACCAACACAAATTATTCATCGATATTTTATAAAATTTGGTGTTAAATTTCCTGCTTGTGTTAAAACTTTTTATAAATGAATTGATTTAAAATTATTAGGTTTAAATAAACAAAATTTACGACATCATGGTAAGAAATATAAAACAAAAGGAAAACCTGATAATCGTGGTAAATTAAATAATTTTAAATCAATATGAGATATTGAAAATAAAAAATCTAATGTTGGTTGATTTGAAATGGATACTGTAGTTGGTAAAGATCATCAATCTAGTAATTTAGTTTTAGTTGAACAATCAAGTAAAAATTACTTTGTAATCAAATTAAAAAATAACACTGCTAATGAAGTTGTAGCAAAATTTAAAGATATTGTTATAAATAATAATTTAATAGGTAAAATAAAAGTAATTATAACAGATCAAGGCAAAGAATTTAGTAAATGAAGAGAAATGGAAATCTTTGCTGAAACACAAGTTTATTTTTGTGACCCCGGCAAACCGCAACAAAAACCATTAATTGAATATATGAACTCTGAACTTAGACATTGGTTTTCCAAAGGAACAGATTTTAATAATGTTACTCAACAAGAAATAGATTGGGTAGTTAATATTATAAATGATAAACTTCGACCCTGTTTAAACTGAGTAAGTGCAAAAGAAATATTTTTACAAAATATTAAGTAAATTTTTATTAATTAAATTTAATAAATTATTTTTTAGTGTGTCAAAATATTTTCAAAATAATAACAATTTAAAAATAATTTATTTTTTTTAAAAAATAGTTGCATTTATTTTAAATGATGTTATCATCAATTTAACAAGAGATACAAATTTGGAGCTTGTATCTACACAATGCCTTATATTTATTTTTAATAAATATTATTTATTGCTGAATTATACTTGTAAGTGCAAGTATAATTCAGCAAAATTACAAATTAAATTAAATTAAATTTTAAAATAAGCATTTTTAAAAATTTTAATTGCTTTTTAAGCATAAATAATAAGGTATCGCAAGAATTCTAATCTATAATTTTCAATTGTTATTATAAATAACACTTTAATTTTGTCGAAAACTCTTGATAAAGTCAAAAAAATAATCAATATGACAATTTGAAAACGAATTTGGTGGAAGATTATTATTGTTCTTTAACTTTTTTAGATGTTAAAATATAATACCGTTGCTTGTTGGTTTGGTGCATTGGCCAACGAGGATTAAACGAAAATAATAATGGAATTTTGATACGAAGTTTACCAAAAGGAATAGATTTATCAATATTTTATCAAGATGACTTAAATAAAATAGCATTGAAAATAAATTCAATGCCAAGAAAATCATTAAATTATAAAAATTCATCAGACTTCTTGCGATACCTGATTATTTATGATTAAAAAGCAATTAAAATTTTTAAAAATTCTTATTTTAAAGTTTAATTTAATTTTTTTTATTTGTAATTTTTTTATTTTTGTTAGTATCGCAAGAAGTCTAATAAAGTGTCCCAAATAATTTACAATTCAGGATTAATTAAGTTTCTTAATAATTCGGCTAAATTATTATTCTCTTTTTTAATTAAACCATTATCGTAACCATAATGTGAAATTGTCGTTGTATGATTGTTAATTAAAAAATCAATAATTTTAGCATATAACCCCGTTTCTTTAATAACTTCTTCAAAAACAATAATTTGTCGATATTTCGCTGTCTTAATTTGCGCTAGCATTTGTTTATCAAGTCGATTAATAAATCGTGCATTGATAAGATTAATTTTTTTTGTTGCTAACTTCGTAATAATTGTTTGAGCTTTCACGACATTATTCCCATATGTTATTAATAAAATTGGTACTTTAGCATTTTGAATAACATATTCTCATTGCCCAATTTGAAATGGTTCCGCACAAGCTTGATGCGTAATTCCACCCTTTGGATAACGAATAAAAAAAGGATTTGTTTGATTTGCTAACGCTAACTTTAATAATTGCTCAAATTCACCACTAGTTGCTGGTTGACTAATAATTGGGATATCCCCCATACTATTTAAAAAACCAACATCATAAATCCCATGGTGACTATCGCCATCCCCCAGTGATAAACTAGCCCGGTCAATTAAAAAGATCACCGGTAAATGATTACGAATAACATCATGTAAAACTTGATCATAAGTCCGTTGTAAAAAAGTAGCATACATATTCACAATTACTTTATGATGGTCTAAAGCAAAACCAGCTGCTAATGTCACAGCATGCTCCTCTGCTAATCCAACATCAAAACAATATTGGGGATTTTGTAACATAAATTCTTCCAAATGAACGGAAGCTTGCATTGCCGCTGAAATAAAATAAAATTTTTCGGGGGCAGTTTGGAAGGTTTTTTCCACTGTTTGAGCAACATAATAACTTCATTCATTATTTTTATTCTCGGTTAAACTATAAGAATGATATTTTTCTTGCTCTGCTTGTGATAATCCATAACCATGTCCTTTCTTTGTTTTAACATGTAGGACAACACTGGCACTGCGTTTTTTTGTCTGCCGCAAACTTTTTGTTAACTTACGAAAATTATGCCCATCAACAGTCCCAATATAATCCAAATTAAAACCAGCAAATAAACTCGGAATAGCAAAACTACGAATAATTTTTTCCACTAATAAATGTCCTAATCATAACAATGTTAATGGTGGAATATAACGTAAAACTCGCGCAATTTTACTAGCCCCCCGGTATAATCACCCAGTTCGAATTTTACTAACTGCTGTATGTAAAATATTAACATTTTTTGAAATACTCATCGCATTATCATTTATAATAACAATAATTTTATTCGAAATTGTTCCTAAATAAGTTAAAGCTTCTAAAGTTAACCCATTGGTAAAAGCAGCATCACCAATTACACAAATAATATTATGATACTTTTGATTATAACTATAAGCAATAGCCGTTGATAAGCCCGTTCCAGCATGGCCATTTGAAAGATAGTCATATTTACTTTCATCAACATGTTGAAAAGCAACTAACCCTTCTGGCAAGCGAATTGTTGTAAAATGGGTTTTTCGATCAGTTAAAATCTTATACGCATAAGTTTGATGACCAGTATCAAAAATAATCACATCATTATTATCAATATCAAAAGTTTGCAATAAACTAATTGTTAACTCAACTACTCCTAAATTGCTAGCTAAATGACCACCATTTTTCGTCACTGTTGCAATAATAAGACGGCGAACATCCTCTGCTAATTCAATTAAAGCTTTTGTTTTTAAATTTTTTAAATCCTGATGACTCTGATAATCTTGCAATTTCATCTTTTAACCCCACTTAATATTTTTGTAAAAAATAATTAATTTGTTGAACAAAATTATTGAAATATAGTGGCGTAATTTCACCAATTAAATAATGACATTTAGCGGTTACGGCTAATTTTGTTTTATAAATTTCAACATTATTGCTATCTTTTAAAACCTTTTTCATTACAGTTAAATTAATTAAAAAAACAAGATAATAACCATAATCAAAATATAACTTATGATTTTCCAATTTAGTAAATGGTTGGTAAAAAATATTAGCAATAAAGTTATAAAGAAAATTAAACTTATAATACATTTTAATTTTTGGATTAGTAATATCACTATCCGCAAAAATTTCTGTTTCATAATTAGTATCAAGCTGGTTAACAAAAATTTTCGTTTTTAATTCCTTAATTACTTTTAAAATTCGTTCCCCTTCTCGTTTTACCCCCGAATGACGAATATATTGCATATAATAATAAATTAAAACTAACTTGATTAAAATAATACTATCAAAATATTCTTGTTCATCTAAATTATTTAATCGTAATAAGTAAACAAAATTTTTAATTAAAATTCCTTTTTCATCAAAAGTTTTAAAATCTTTTAAAATAACTCGATTTAATTTTAATTCATGTAATTTTTTTCAAATTTTAATATTATTTTTTTTAACTGAGCCACTACGTTCAAAAATTTGTCCTGCCATTATAAACTAGTCTTCATCAACAATAAAATCAGTGGCATTATTATCTTTAACAATTTTAGTGACTTTATCTTTAATATCTTGTAACTTAGTTTCCGCTACTTTCGTTAATTTAATGCCAGTTTCAAAAGCATCAATTGCTTGATCTAATGGTAATTGATTATTTTCTAAATCATTAACGATTTGTTTTAATTGTTCTAAAATTTGTTCAAATGATTTATTATTTGTCATTCTTTTCACCATCCTTATTAATTGCTTGCACGATTGATTGAATAATTCCATCTTGCACACGTGTTATAATTATATCATTATTCTTAATATCTTGAGTTGTTGTTACGACATTTTTATTATTATTGTACGTAATACTATATCCCCGTGTTAATGTTTTTAACGGACTTAATAAGTCTAATTTACTTAATAAATTATTTTTAACATGTTCAATTGTTAATATTTGTTGCTGAATTGTACTTATTAAAGTTTGATAATAAGTTTTAATTATATTCTTATTTGCTAAAAAGAAAGTCTCTTGTAAGATATTAAATTTATTTAATAACAATTGATAAACATGCTGCTGATTAGTATACAAAGCTTGTGTCTTTGTTAACACATAACTATGTTTTAAATCATTTAACTTATCTCCAACCTTATCAACCTTGCTTTTAATAATATTAATTAAACTACTCCGTTGTTGTTGTAAATAAGTTCCTAATTCTTTTTGATCAGGGGTTGCTAATTCAGCCGCAGCAGTTGGGGTTGATGCTCGTAAATCACTAACAAAATCAGTCAACGTAAAATCAACCTCATGCCCAACAGCAGCAATAATTGGAATCGTTGCTTGATAAATTGCCTCAACAACTTCAATTTCATTAAAGGCTCATAAATCTTCAATACTACCACCACCACGACCAACAATTAAGGTATCAATTTGTGGTTTAAAAGCTTGGGCTTCCTTAATTTTTGCACGAATATCACGTTTTGCCTCAGCTCCTTGCACTAAACTAGGAAATAAATAAATATTTGCTTGTGGAAAACGACGATGAATGGTGGTAATAATATCGCGAATGGCAGCTCCGGTTGGTGCTGTTATAACCCCAATATTATTTGGAAAACGAGGAATTGGTTTTTTTAAGGATTGATCAAACCATCCTTTTTTAATTAATTCTTGCTTTAATGCTTCGTATTTTAAAAATAAATCACCAACACCTTGTAAAGACAAAGCAACAACTTGCAAACTATATGTCCCTTGTGGTTCATATAGTTTAATCGAACCTGTTGCCACAATTTTTAAGCCCTCTTTTAATTTAAATTTTAAATTTTTAGCACTAAAAGCGAACATAATTGCACGAATTTGGGATTTATCATCTTTAATTGTAAAATAAATATGCCCTGAAGAATGATTTGTAATATTAGAAATTTCTCCCTGCAAAGAAATATTAATTAAATTTGGTTCTTGTTCAATCATTGTTTTTAAATAATAATTAACTTCACTAACCGTATAAATATTTTTACTCATGTGCCCCCTCCAATTGTTGTCATGCTCTTCCAATTAATAATATCATTGAAAAAAGAAAAAAATGGAATATTATTAATCACTTTGTAAATTGTAAGTAAATGCAAGTAAAAAAAATATAAATCTATTAAACAAGTAATAACAAATATTTATAAAATTTAATATCTCCTGAATTATAAAATTAAATGGGACAGTTAAACAAATAAAAATATTGTGTTAAAATCCAAATTAAAAAAAGGAGAAATAACATGATAGACTTCTTGCGGTATCTTATTATTTATGCTTAAAAAGCAATTAAAATTTTTAAAAATGATTATTTTAAAGTTTAATTTAATTGCTTCAATCTATAATTTTCAATTGTTATTATAAATAAGACAAGAAGTTGAATGAAAATTTAGACTGCACCCTGTTTAGTAAGTATTAATAAAAAGGTTTACAAACTTTCATTTATTATATCTTTTTCTTTTTGGTTTGAATATCATTTATTTCATTTTTTAACATCATTAATATATTCATTATGAGATTTATAATTTTTATTATGGATTGTTCCTTTTTTAAGTAATGAATGAAAACTTTCAATAATAATGTTGTCTGCACAATGATAATTTTTACCCATTGAAATTATAATTTTGTTATCTAAACATTTACTATTATAATCTTTAGATGTATATTGATATCCGTGATCTGAATGAATTATTGTTTTATTTAGATCTTTTTTTATTTTTTTAATTTTATTAATTGCAGCATTTAAATTATCAATTACAAGTTTGTTATTATTAAATTTTGATCATTTTACATCAATAATTTCTTTAGTATATCCATCAATTATTGTTGATTGATAATGTTTTTTACCATTTCAAATTAAATAAGTTACATCAGTAAATAAAATTGAAAATCTTTCTTTAATATCATTAAAATTACGATTTACTAAATCAGGATATTTAATGATATTTTTATTTCTATTTTGTTTTATTAATATTTTTCTACGCATACGCTTTACATATTCAGCTTGAATATTATTTTCTTTCATAATTCGTAATACTTTCTTAGCATTATAAACAATGCCATAATCTTCTTTTCAATATTTGGTAATTCGACGATAACCAAATTGTTTTAAATTTTCTTCATAGACTTTTACAATATTTTTTAATGGTTCACTATCCTTACCAGTACTTGAATAATTTTTATATTTATCTCAATAACTACGCTTTAAATTTGTTACATCAAGTAATAAATTTAGTGGATATTTATTAATGTTTTCTTTGATAAAAAATACAATTTTTCTTTTATTTAATTGTAAAAGTCATGAAGCTTTTTTAGTAATTCATACCTAACTTTGTAATAGTTTAAATCTCTTTTTTCAAATGATTCTTTTGGACCTTTATTGGTGTTTAAAATTCCTTTCTTAAAATTTTCATACCATGAAGCAACAGTTTTTTTATTAATTGCATATTTTTTTGCAATAAAACTTATACTATTATTTTTAACCTCTTGTCCTATCATTTTTCGAAAATATGCTGTATATTTATTAAATTTTTGTCCTTTTCTTGCCATATAAAAATGCACCTCCTTTAAAAGTTTAGCAAAGACTTTTTTTCTTTACTTACTTTTTTGGGTGCAGTCTAATTAACTTTAAATAATAAAATAATTTTTTGTTGTGCCAAAATAATGCATCGCTTATAAATACTATAAGAATTAAATTAATAAGAAGTATAAATTCCTATTTGTATTTTTTCTTTATGAATTAATTTGCAATGATTATCATAGTATCGCAAGAAGTCTAATGATTATCAAGTTACCGTTCCAACAAAAGGGAAAATTAATAAACGTTAACATCCCGAACTTGAAGTATCCTTAGTCAGTAATATTGATGTTTTGACTGAATTAGGAAAATTAAAACAACACCAAATTTTAGTTGATTTTAGTGCGCAATCTGATTTTTATTTAGTTTATGCACAACGAAAATTAATTGAAAAAAATTTAGATTTTGTATCATGTACGATGAAGCGGCAAAAAACAACTCTTGTTAAATAAAAAAACAACCCTTTTTATTTAACAAGAGTTGTTTTTTGCCGCTTCATCGTACATGATACAATTAATCAGATTAAGGCCATGGGCATTGATAAAAATAAAATTATTTTATTAACGAGAAAAGGGCAACGACAAATTCCTAGTCAAAATAAACTTGTTATTGCAAAGGAAATTTTAATGGCAATTAATGAACTAATAAAGGAGCGTGAACAATAAGATGAAATTATTAGTTGATATTGGTAACACCGCAATTAAATTTGCTATTCTTAATCGGCAAAAAAAAATCATTGTTTTTTTAACAATGTCTAGTCGCGAATTAGTGGCGGAAAAAAATTTTCGCCAAAAAATAACTACTGCTTTAAGCAAAATAAACTGTAATTTAACTGATCTTACTTTATTGGCGTTGTTATCAGTTAGACCAATGTGAGATGATCTAATTTACCAATTAGCGTTAGATTTAAAGATTCCTTTTTATCAAGTTAAAAAAAATTTATTAACCGATCGGTTAATAACAGATATTCCTAATCCTCGTAATCTTGGGGCGGATTTAATTGTTGGCTCTTATGCAACATTAAATTTATTCCCAAAACAAGATGTTATTTTAGTTAATATGGGAACTGCAACAACGATTTCCTTATTAAAAAAAGACATATTATTAGGAACAATTATTATGTCTGGTTTAGAAACATCAGCTGAAGCTTTATTTGAACGGGCTCAATTATTACAAAAATTTGATTTCTCTTATGATAATGTTATTTTAGGAAAAAATACCAAACAAGCAATCAATATCGGGTTAGTCAATGGTCATTTGTTAGCAATAACCGGCTTTGTTAATCAACTTGCCAGTGAAGTAAGCAAACCACAAGTCATTTTAACGGGGGGTAATGCTGACTACATTAAAAAATTAGTTAATTATCATTATGATAAAGATTTAATTTTTCACGGTTTAGTTGCTATTTTACAAGATAATAATCTAATATAAAAATAGGACCAAAGTCCTATTTTTATATTTTTGAGATATTTTATTAGACTTCTTGCGAGGTAGCGTGTAAAATGTTGGGTAAAAGTTTTCAGCATTAAGTTCTAATAATAATTATAAACTATTTTCTTTAAAAGAGTTTTAGTATTTGATAATGTAGAAGCGGTGAATATTGGTAAGTTATATTGTTTAACTTCTGGATTATTCATCTTTTTAAATATTCATCTTCAAGTAATTTGTTCATTTTTTACTTGAAGATTTTTAATTTCTGTTAGTTCTTGAAAGGGATTAATCCCATTAGCTGTCAATTGTTTTAATAACATTACTTTGTAAATCGTTTTTTCATTAAATATTTTTGGTTTTGAACGAAACATTACTTTAATAATTCGAGCAATATAACTTTCAATGCGACAACCAATATTTTCTTGATATTCTCATTTTTGAATTGCTCCATAGTATGTTCTTAAATAATTAGATATTTCTTGTAACTTTCCTTTCGCTTCTTCGGTTTTAACAAGCTGATAAGCTCATTCAAGGTATTTTGTAACCTTGTTTCAGTTTAATTTTAGAATTGCTTTTCTAATTTTAGCTGAATTATACTTGTAAGTGCAAGTAAATAAAATTGCAAAAAATCTCATATAAAAATTTTATGATGCTAAGTTTATTTTAGAAAAAATAAAGCAAGGAGTTTTTATATGGGATATAAACATCTTGGCATAGATGAAAGAATTTATATTGAGAATCAATTGAAGTTTAAAATAAAAATTAGTGAAATAGCTAAAAATCTTAATCGAAGTATTAGTACTATTATTCGAGAAGTTAATAGAAATAAAGATAATAATCATTATTTTTCATTAATTGCACAAAATAAAGCAGAAAATAGAAAACAATCACATATTTATTTTCATAAGTTTAAAAATAGAGAATTAGTAAAATATGTACAACAAAAATTATTATTAGGTTGATCACCCGAACAAATTTATGGCAGAATTAAAAATTTTCATAAAGAATGAATTATTAGTTTTAAAACAATTTACAATTGAATTTATTCTGGATTACTTGAAAAAGTTACTAATAAAAATTTAAGAAGAAAAGGTAAGAAACGAAAATATCAAGAAAATCGGGGTAAATTTAATGGTAAATCAATTAAAGAACGAAATGCTAATGTTAATAATCGCGTAACTCTTGGTCATTGAGAAGGTGATACCGTAGTATCATCACGAGGTAAAAGTAAATCATGTTTAATAACTTTAGTTGAAAGAACATCAAGATTTACTTTAGCAATATTAGTTGAAAATAGAACTACTAAAGTTATTAACGAAAATATTAGCCATTATTTAGCAATTCTGCCAAATAATCTTGTTAAGACTATAACATTTGATCGTGGTAAAGAATTTGCTAATTGACAACAACTTGAAAAAAATTTAAATGTGAAAATTTATTTTGCTAATGCATATTCACCCTGACAAAGAGGTACTAATGAAAATACTAATGGTTTAATTAGAGAAAAATTTCCTAAAAAATTTAATTTTTCAAATACTACTAAAAATGCAGTTCATAAATTTATATTGTCTTTAAACCAAAGACCAAGAAAAATACTAAATTATCTTTCGCCAATCGAATATTTGGTTAGAAAAATAATTTAGTTGCACTTAACTTTACAATTTGGCAATTAAAAAAATAAAAAAAGATCTAAATAAAACAATAATTCATTCAGATCACGGATATCAATATACATCTAAAGATTATAATAGTAAATGTTTAGATAACAAAATTATAATTTCAATGGGTAAAAATTATCATTGTGCAGACAACATTATTATTGAAAGTTTTCATTCATTACTTAAAAAAGGAACAATCCATAATAAAAATTATAAATCTCATAATGAATATATTAATGATGTTAAAAAATGAAATAAATGATATTCAAACCAAAAAGAAAAAGATATAATAAATGAAAGTTTGTAAACCTTTTTATTAATACTTACTAAACAGGGTGCAGTCTATTCTTTTGCTATTTCACTATAAGATTTATTGTTAATTGAATATTCATTAACAATTTTTTCTTTAAATTCAAAAGAATGATCTTTAGGCCCTTTTATTTTACCTTTAGCCATATAAAAATGTTTCTCCTAACTTTATATATTAATAATAATCTAGAAAAATTTTTATTTATATATCTCAGTTAAAAGAAACATTGCAGTATAAATTCCTATTTGTATTTTTTATTTATGAATTAATTTGCAATGATTATCATAGTATCGCAAGAAGTCTAATGTTTAATGCTCAATGTTCATCAATAATATCTTCTTGTGATACTGAATAACTTTTAAGCATTAATTCATTCAATTTATTTTCTTTATTGCATTCTTTATGAAAACAATAACCTCAATATCTTTGTTTAAGACAAATTTTATTTAACTTTTTCATATAAACCTTCTAAATTATTTGTTTTATTTTTTTCTCAATTTGTAATATTTTTCAACCATCCGCAGCTAAATCTAAAATATCATTAATTTTGTAATGTTGCATATAAGAAGCAATAACGTCTCATTTATCTTCAAATAAATTTAAATACATTTTTGCCCATTCTAAACATTGCAAATCATAATGATTTTTATGGTGTGAAATACGACAATTAACAGGTTGACAATTCACTCAATCAAATAATGTTGTTATTTTGGATTGGTAACCCTTTTTATTTAACAAGAGTTGTTTTTTGTCGCTTCATCGTACATGATACAAAACAATAAAACCATAAAGAAAATAGAGGTAAATAATATGAATATGTGTTGCTCCGCTAAAAACCATGATTGTTTTTCGTGTCGTACTTGTAGTAAGTCAAAAGTTGGATGCCATTCTTGTTTAATTTGTATTTCTTGTACAGATTGTGTTAATAAAAAATGTAAGTGTTGTAAAAATAAACGTTAATTAAAAAACTAGGTAGTTACCTAGTTTTTTAATTTGAAGTTAAATGACTGTAGGGAAATTCATTTAGTAAAAAATCAAATCAACCTGGATTTGGATTTATATACGGATAAATTCGTTCAAATTGCTCTAAAGCACTATCAAAATCATCATGATTAATATACCCTTTGGCAACTAAATACATAAAAACAATTGAGGCACTCCGATTAACTCCTCAAATACAATGCACATAAATTTTTTTATTTTTAATATTATTATCAATAATCTTTAATGCTTGAATGACAACATTAACATCTAATTCATGTAATATTGGATAATCTTTAAAATTAAAATAAACATGCTCATAATCAGTTCACAAATATTCTTGATTATCATCTTTAATTTTATTTTTTTGAATTTGTTCCCGATAAATTTCCTCAGCACAACTAACTACTAACTTCGCATCTTTTGGAATACTATGACGATCACCCAGATACAAATTATCGATAATTTTCTTTGCGGACATTTTTATTCTCCTAAATCTACTTTTCTTTTCTCATTTTGGTGAAACGGGTCAGTAAAATTCTTTGCTTTAATCATAGTAATTTCATCATTATAAGGTGGGAATGCAGCATTTTTTTCACCGACATATGGGGTTTCTAAAATTTTAACCATTCCATCTAATTTGGGATGATAAATTATTTTTAAAAGGGTCTCAAAACCTAAGTAACCATAACCAATGTTTTCGTGCCGGTCCTTATGCGCATCTAATGAATTTTTACTATCATTAATATGCAAACATAATAACCGGTCTAACCCAATTAATTGGTCAAATTCTATAATAATATCATCTAAAGCTTCTGTCAAACGATAACCAGCATCATGCATATGGCAAGTATCTCAGCACACTCCTAATTTATCATTTAATTTAACATTATCAATAATATACTTTAATTGGGCAAAATTAGTTCCTAATTCGCTTCCCTTCCCAGCCATGGTCTCTAAAGCAATTTTTGCTTTTTGATCAGGAGTTAAAACTAAATTTAATCCTTCAATAATACAATCTAGTCCAACTTGTTCAGGAGCCCCAACAGCACTCCCAGGGTGTAAGACAATTGTTTTAACCCCAATTTCATCAGCCCGGTTAATTTCCTTTTTTAAAAATTCAACAGCAATTTCAAAGGTACTAGGATTAGTCGTATTAGCTAAATTAATAATATAGGGAGCATGAATAATGACATTGTTAATATCAAACTCGTGCTCTTTTAATTGTTGATAAAATTCTGGAATAAAAAACTGCTCGGTACTAATCCGAATCGTATTTTGTGGTGGTCCGGTATAAATCATCATCGCATTAGCCTTATTATTTAAACTTTCATTTAAAGCCCCCAATAAATATTTCTGCTGCTTATTCATGCTAACATGACTGCCAATAATTAAATTATAATCTTTCATCCTTAAGTCATCCTTTCTTTTCTTTAATTTTGTCGAAAACTCTTGATAAAGTAAAAAAACCTTATAGAATATAGAGATTTGCAAGAAATACATTTTATCAAAAACCCAATAAAATCAGGATTTTATTAAAATATCAAGAGTTTTCGACAAAATTAAAATTTCTTTTTAATCAGTTTCATAATATCATATATAAGATGTAGAAACCACATACATTTTGTACTTGATTGCGTTGCCAAAGTTGGGGAAAATAAAAAAGAAAGTTTTCAGTATAATTAAGTTTGAAAAAAATTAGAAAGAAAACTATCCTATGAATATTATAACTAGAATCCAAGAGTTTTTAAACGAAAATAATAACTCTTTTATTGATTTAATTAATGAAATTAGCCCCAATATCCCTATTACAGCACTATTATCCTATTTAAACAATGAAGTAGACTGCACCCAAAAAAGTAAGTGTTAATAAAAAGGTTTACAAACTTTCATTTATTATATATTTTTCTTTTTGGTTTGAATATCATTTATTTCATTTTTTAACATCATTAATATATTCATTATGAGATTTATAATTTTTATTATGGATTGTTCATTTTTTAAGTAATGAATGAAAACTTTCAATAATAATGTTGTCTGCACAATGATAATTTTTACCCATTGAAATTATAATTTTGTTATCTAAACATTTACTATTATAATCTTTAGATGTATATTGATATCCGTGATCTGAATGAATTATTGTTTTATTTAGATCTTTTTTTATTTTTTTAATTTTATTAATTGCAGCATTTAAATTATCAATTACAAGTTTGTTATTATTAAATTTTGATCATTTTACATCAATAATTTCTTTAGTATATCCATCAATTATTGTTGATTGATAATGTTTTTTACCATTTCAAATTAAATAAGTTACATCAGTAAATAAAATTGAAAATCTTTCTTTAATATCATTAAAATTACGATTTACTAAATCAGGATATTTAATGATATTTTTATTTCTATTTTGTTTTATTAATATTTTTCTACGCATACGCTTTACATATTCAGCTTGAATATTATTTTCTTTCATAATTCGTAATAATTTCTTAGCATTATAAACAATGCCATAATCTTCTTTTCAATATTTGGTAATTCGACGATAACCAAATTGTTTTAAATTTTCTTCATAGAATTTTACAATATTTTTTAATGGTTCACTATCCTTACCAGTACTTGAATAATTTTTATATTTATCTCAATAACTACGCTTTAAATTTGTTACATCAAGTAATAAATTTAGTGGATATTTATTAAGGTTTTCTTTGATAAAAAATACAATTTTTCTTTTATTTAATTGTAAAAGTCATGAAGCTTTTTTAGTAATTCATACCTAACTTTGTAATAGTTTAAATCTCTTTTTTCAAATGATTTTTTTGGACCTTTATTGGTGTTTAAAATCCCTTTCTTAAAATTTTCATACCATGAAGCAACAGTTTTTTTATTAATTGCATATTTTTTTGCAATAAAACTTATACTATTATTTTTAACCTCTTGTCCTATCCTTTTTCGAAAATCTGCTGTATATTTATTAAATTTTTGTCCTTTTCTTGCCATATAAAAATGCACCTCCTTTAAAAGTTTAGCAAAGACTTTTTTTCTTTACTTACTTTTTTGGGTGCAGTCTAAAATTAGTTCTGAAGCTTGAATACTATTTAAAAATATTTTTGAATATATTGATAACTATATTTTTAATAAGGACTGACGCAAAGCACGTTATATTCCAAAAGGATTTTATCAACGAACTTTGGTTTTTCGTAATGGTGAAGTTACTTTTAAACGACGAAAATATATCTTAAAACCATAATTTCAAGTGGCAAAAAAACCAAAAACGGTCTTTTTACTTGATATTCAATTAGGGATTGAAAGTTATCAGCGACTTGATTATGATTTTTCGTTAGAAATAATCAGCAAATTAGGCATAAATTTTAGTTATCAAGATATTTGTAATATGTATCGGAATGCTAACGTAACAAAAAAACAATTTTTAAACTTATTAAACGGTTTGATATTAAACATTTGTTAGAACTAATGCTAGATGAACCAGATACAAAACTAAAACATGATGGGGTTATTTATATTGAAACCGATGAAGCATATCGCAATGCCATTAGTTATCAAATCAAAAAACGATTAAAAATTAAGAAAAGAATCCGTTTAACCGTCTTTCATACTGGTTATAAAGATCCTAAAACAATACGAAAAACAATGCATAATGTCAAATTTCTAGTAACAATGACTAATGAAGTTAAAAAAATTAACTCTAAAAAATACTGACAAGGAATTAAAGAATTTATTAACTTAAATTATGAATCACCCGAGACAGCTAAAATTATTGTGCTTGGTGATGGTGCACAATATATTTCAACGGTTGAAAAACACATCAATGTTGAATTTATCATTGATCATTTCCATGTTATTAAAAAAATTAAAGATTGTCTCCGTGGTCCACGATATTATAAACGTTATTTATTTAATAAAATTAGAAAAGCAATTCTAAAATTAAACTGAAACAAGGTTACAAAATACCTTGAATGAGCTTATCAGCTTGTTAAAATCGAAGAAGCGAAAGGAAAGTTACAAGAAATATCTAATTATTTAAGAACATACTATGGAGCAATTCAAAAATGAGAATATCAAGAAAATATTGGTTGTCGCATTGAAAGTTATATTGCTCGAATTATTAAAGTAATGTTTCGTTCAAAACCAAAAATATTTAATGAAAAAACGATTTACAAAGTAATGTTATTAAAACAATTGACAGCTAATGGGATTAATCCCTTTCAAGAACTAACAGAAATTAAAAATCTTCAAGTAAAAAATGAACAAATTACTTGAAGATGAATATTTAAAAAGATGAATAATCCAGAAGTTAAACAATATAACTTACCAATATTCACCGCTTCTACATTATCAAATACTAAAACTCTTTTAAAGAAAATAGTTTCTAATTATTATTAGAGCTTAATGCTGAAAACTTTTCCCCAACTTTGGCAACGCAATCCGACAAAATTAAAGAATAAAATTATATGGAATACTTATTTTATTGTGTTATAATGAAATTAAATAAAGTGTGTCATTTGAATTTACAATTTACATAAAACTTATTCAGAAGTGGTTAGTACGCTAAACGATGATCCACTAGCAACCCTATATTTAACTAGAGGGTGCTTTTAGCAGAGCAAAATGATATGCTACCAATAAGATTTATTAGTTATTGAAAAGAAGTTAACTATTAATTTATATGTAACCATATTGTTATTAATGCCACATTATTCTGATGTGGTTTTATTTATGATTAAGGAGAATAGAAAATGGGAAAAGAGCGCATTTTATTTACATCAGAGTCAGTATCGGAAGGTCATCCGGATAAGATTTGTGATCAAATTTCGGATGCTGTTTTAGACGCGTGTTTAAAAGAAGACCCATTAGCTCGTGTTGCTTGTGAGTGCTTTATTACAACGAACCGTGTTATTATTGGTGGTGAAATTACCACAAAAACCAAGGTGGATTATGCCGCGGTAGCTCGCAAAGTTTTAAAAGAAATAGGATATAATAATGCCGAATGAGGCATTGATTGAGAAACTTGTGAAATTGAAGTTTTAATTAAAACCCAATCAACTGATATTTCAATAGGGGTTGATAAAGCGGGAGCGGGGGACCAAGGAATTATGTTTGGTTATGCAACAAATGAATCAGATAATTATATGCCATTGGCAATTTCAATTGCCCATGCTTTAGTAAAACGTGCAACGATGTTACGGAAAAAAGGAGTCTTTATTGGGGCCCGACCAGATATGAAATCACAAGTAACATTAGATTTAACTAATATGAAACATCTTTATATTGATACAATCTTAATGTCAATTCAACATAATGAAGATATTGATGAAACAAAATTTAAACAATTTGTCATTATCGAAATTATGGAACCAGTTGCCCATGAGTTTAAATTAAATTTAGATTTTAAAGTTTTAATTAATCCAACTGGTCGTTTTGTTATTGGCGGACCAAAAGGTGATGCTGGCTTAACGGGACGAAAAATTATTGTTGATACTTATGGTGGTTATGCTCGACATGGTGGTGGAGCCTTCTCAGGAAAAGATGGGACAAAAGTTGATCGCTCAGCGGCGTATATGGCACGATATGTTGCAAAAAATATTGTCGCAGCAGGCTTAACAGAACGATGCGAGATTCAATTATCTTATGCAATTGGCGTTGCGGAACCAATTTCCATTTTTGTTGAAACATTTGGCACTAATTTTGTTCCGAATGATGTTATTTTAAAAGCAATCAAAGAAAATTTTGATTTTCGGCCACAAGCAATGATTGAAACACTAGAATTACAAAAGCCAATTTATCAACAAACAGCAATTTATGGTCATTTTGGGCGTTATCATACAGAATTACCATGGGAGAAATTGGATAAAATTCAAAGTTTAATAAAATATTTACCAGTTGTTTAATTTTTAGATATCCTGAATTATAAAATTAAATGGGACCTTTAATTTTCTCGAAAACTCTTGATAAAGTCAAAAACCCTTATAAAATATAGAAATTTGCAAGAAATACTGGATAGGTTACAGGTAGCGTGTAAAATGTTGGGGAAAAGTTTTCAGCATTAAGTTCTAATAATAATTAGAAACTATTTTCTTTAAAAGAGTTTTAGTATTTGATAATGTAGAAGCGGTGAATATTGGTAAGTTATATTGTTTAACTTCTGGATTATTCATCTTTTTAAATATTCATCTTCAAGTAATTTGTTCATTTTTTACTTGAAGATTTTTAATTTCTGTTAGTTATTGAAAGGGATTAATCCCATTAGCTGTCAATTGTTTTAATAACATTACTTTGTAAATCGTTTTTTCATTAAATATTTTTGGTTTTGAACGAAACATTACTTTAATAATTCGAGCAATATAACTTTCAATCCCTAATTGAATATCAAGTAAAAAGACCGTTTTTGGTTTTTTTGCCACTTGAAATTATGGTTTTAAGATATATTTTCCTCGTTTAAAAGTAACTTCACCATTACGAAAAACCAAAGTTCGTTGATAAAATCCTTTTGGAATATAACGTGCTTTGCGTCAGTCCTTATTAAAAATATAGTTATCAATATATTCAAAAATATTTTTAAATAGTATTCAAGCTTCATAACTAATTTCATTGTTTAAATAGGATAATAGTGCTGTAATAGGGATATTGGGGCTAATTTCATTAATTAAATCAATAAAAGAGTTATTATTTTCGTTTAAAAACTCTTGGATTCTAATTATAATATTCATAGGATAGTTTTCTTTCTAATTTTTTTCAAACGTAATTATACTGAAAACTTTCTTTTTTATTTTCCCCAACATTTTACACGCTACCTGTACATAAATACTAAACTTAATATATTTTATTACTATTTTAGGTATTAAAACGCGTAATAATAGCTTTTTAACAAGATAAAAGTTTTTAAAATAATCACTAATTTTGCTTGTATATATACTGGGAGTAGGTCTTGATAAAAAGTTTCAAGATTAAAAAAGGAAAAAAACAAGTATGAAAAAATTACTTAGTTTATTAAGTGTATTGACAATTTGCGGAACTGCTATACCAACAACAATTGCTGCTAGTCCTTATCAAAAAGAAGAAAAATTAAATAGTAAAATTAATTATTTAAAAAACAAAAGAAGTATTAATGACGATTTAAATATTGAGAAAATAGAAAAATTATTAGGTTATAATATTTACTTTGTAGTTTTTAATGAAAAAAATTATAATGAGCTTTACTTAGGGTGTGTAAGTTTAGGGGCGTTTATTTATAATTTAAAGGAAAGTAAGTTAACAAAAATTGATGGAATACCAAACGCAAGTGTTTGATCAATTACTTTTGCTGAATTATACTTGTAAGTGCAAGTAAATAAAATTGCAAAAAATCTCATATAAAAATTTTATGATGCTAAGTTTATTTTAGAAAAAATAAAGCAAGGAGTTTTTATATGGGATATAAACATCTTGGCATAGATGAAAGAATTTATATTGAGAATCAATTGAAGTTTAAAATAAAAATTAGTGAAATAGCTAAAAATCTTAATCGAAGTATTAGTACTATTATTCGATAAGTTAATAGAAATAAAGATAATAATCATTATTTTTCATTAATTGCACAAAATAAAGCAGAAAATAGAAAACAATCACATATTTATTTTCATAAGTTTAAAAATAGAGAATTAGTAAAATATGTACAACAAAAATTATTATTAGGTTGATCACCCGAACAAATTTATGGCAGAATTAAAAATTTTCATAAAGAATGAATTATTAGTTTTAAAACAATTTACAATTGAATTTATTCTGGATTACTTGAACAAGTTACTAATAAAAATTTAAGAAGAAAAGGTAAGAAACGAAAATATCAAGAAAATCGGGGTAAATTTAATGGTAAATCAATTAAAGAACGAAATGCTAATGTTAATAATCGCGTAACTCTTGGTCATTGAGAAGGTGATACCGTAGTATCATCACGAGGTAAAAGTAAATCATGTTTAATAACTTTAGTTGAAAGAACATCAAGATTTACTTTAGCAATATTAGTTGAAAATAGAACTACTAAAGTTATTAACGAAAATATTAGCCATTATTTATCAATTCTTCCAAATAATCTTGTTAAGACTATAACATTTGATCGTGGTAAAGAATTTGCTAATTGACAACAACTTGAAAAAAATTTAAATGTGAAAATTTATTTTGCTAATGCATATTCACCCTGACAAAGAGGTACTAATGAAAATACTAATGGTTTAATTAGAGAAAAATTTCCTAAAAAATTTAATTTTTCAAATACTACTAAAAATGCAGTTCATAAATTTATATTGTCTTTAAACCAAAGACCAAGAAAAATACTAAATTATCTTTCGCCAATCGAATATTTGGTTAGAAAAATAATTTAGTTGCACTTAACTTTACAATTTGGCATTTATATAAATTTATAATCTTTTCATAAATTTGTGGATTTGTTTTATTGTGAGCTATCCTTCCACGAGAATGGTGAGCAAATGATTGACTATTTTGTGGATCATAATGTTCAATGCGACGAATTGATAAGTGTAAAATATTTGCAGCTCTTTGCTTTGATATTTTATTGTTAATAATTTTTTCAATTGTTTTGTATTTATGTTGTTCTTTCATTGTTAGTTTTCTTTCCATTGTTATCACCATTTTTAATTTTAAATGGTTGCGAAATTTTTGCTAGATAACTATTACGAAATTATCACAAGATAAGGACAATTGATATGGAACTATTGCTTTATTATATTTTCTAGTTATAATTAGTATTGTTAATTTAGTTTAGTGGTGATTTTTATGATTGAGAAAATTAATGTAGTTAAAATTGCAGATTTGGTTCATGCAGCAGTTATTACAGTACCTGGGGTAGCTGGATTCGCAAAATTTGATGATACTGAAAATAATGAAGAAAGTGTGATAATGCTGCTTAAAGATTACTCACAGTCGATTAAATTGAGGCAAGATGGTCGTAATTTTTATATTGATATCTTTATAATTTTGCTTGAAGGAGTAAATATTAAGGATATTGCGCGAAAAATACAAATTAGTATTAAATATGAGTTAGAAAAGTTAGATATTTATTCAAATGACATTATGATTTATGTTAATGTAAATATTCAAGATTTATTAATTTAGGAAAGTTTATTAAAAACGAGATATTTAGAATGATGCAAGATCAAGATCAAAATTTACAATTATATCACTTAGGAGAGTTAAAAAAAAGGAAAAGTAATCTTTAATTTTGTCGAAAACTCTTGATATTTTAATAAAATACTTATTTTATTGGGTTTTTGATAAAATGTATTTCTTGCAAATATCTATATTTTATAGGGGTTTTTAACTTTATCAAGAGTTTTCGACAAAATTAAAGAAAGTAATTGATGAAAAATGTAAAGGTGATAGAAATGGAATTTAATGCAAAATCTTTTAAAGATTCACTGATCAGCGGTTATAATAATTTATATAATTTTTATCCAGAAATTGATAAATTAAATGTTTTTCCAGTTCCTGATGGTGATACAGGAACAAATATGAATTTAACAATGACTAATGCTGTCAAGGAAATCAATGAGATCAATTCGAAATCAATTAGTAAGATTGCTGATGTTTTTGCACGTGGCTTAATTATGGGCGCGCGTGGGAATTCGGGGGTTATTTTATCACAGATTTTTCGTGGTTTTGCGAACGGTTTAAAGGAATTTGATGAATTAAATTTTGATTCAGTTAAAGCGGGAATTTCCCAAGCGAATGAAGTTGCTTATAAAGCGGTAATGAAACCGGTTGAAGGAACAATTTTAACAGTAATTCGCGAAACAGCAGAGCATGTTTCAACATTAGATAAAGAAATTCCTATTCCAGAATTATTTCAAAAAATTGTTGATTTTGCAACAGAGTCATTAAATCATACACCAGAGTTATTACCCGTTTTAAAAGAAGTTGGGGTTGTTGATTCCGGTGGTTTTGGTTTAGTAAAAATTTTCGAAGGAATTACAGAATATTGAAAAACAGGAAAAATTGTGCCACAACGAAAAAAACAAGTCAAAAATGTTGGTGAAAATGTTGTGATGGATTTGCAAAATGAAAAATTCGGTTATTGTACTGAAGTAGTTGTGCTGCTCGATAGTAGGCATATTAATAAAATTAATGTTACACAAGTTTGTCAAACATTAGAGGACCAAGGTGGAAAATCAATTGTCGCTGTTGTTGATAATGATATTTTAAAAGTTCATGTTCATACTTTACTGCCCGGTCATATTTTAACTTTTTTACAACAACATGGTGAATTTAAAAATATTAAAATTAAAAATATGAATTTACAAGCCAAAAAACATGTTAAAACACTTAAAGTTGATCGGCAATTTAAAAATCCGGCCGCTATTATCGCTGTTACACCATCAAATGGGATTGCTAATTTTTTTAAAACTGACTTAAATATTCAATTTACGGTTAATGGTGGTACATCAATGAATCCATCAACAGATGATTATTTAAGTGCTATTGAAGCGGTTGATGCAGTTGATGTCTTTATTTTACCAAATAATAGTAATGCGATTTTAGCCGCGCAACAAGCCGCAAAAGTTGAACTTAAATCAAATGTCTATGTCATACCAACAACATCCGTTCAAGAAGGAATGGTAGCGGCGTTGTCATTTGAATCAGGAGAAGCTCCTAAAAAGATTTATTCAACTTTAAAATCAAGTCTTAAAAATGTGGCAAGTTTATCAATTACGATTTCTGCTAAACAAACTTCAATTGATGGGGTTAAGATTAATAAAGGGGAATACATGGGGATTATAAACAAAAAAATTATTTGTTCATACCCAATATTAACAAAAACAATGAAATATTTGTTTGACCGCGCAATTACTAAATCAACCGAAATTGTTACAATTTTTACTGGTGAAGAAGCTGAAACGCGGGATATCAATGCAATTCGAAAATATTTAGATGAAAGTTTCGATGTTGAATATGAATTCATTGATGGTGACCAAACATTATATCCATTTTTAATTGCTGTTGAATAAAAAAAGAAAATTAATTTAATGCTGCACAGTTTCAGATAACTGAGAATTTTAATTAAAAAATTCTTTCATTTCATATTGAAGTGGTGGCATTTTTAAATTTAAAATTTTTCTTTTTTCATTATAATGAATTATATAATTATCTACAATATTTTTTACTTCTAAAATATTTTTACAGTTTGATAATTCTGAGTTCTCGGTTTTAAGAATTGAAAATCAATTTTCAATAGGTGAATTATCTAAACAATTGCCTCTTCTTGACATACTTATATTTATACCGTGTTTTTTTAATAATTTTTCATAAGCTTTTGAAGTGAAATGAATACCTTGATCAGAATTAATAGTTAATTCACCTTTGATTATTTTTCTTTTAATAATTGCTTCTTTGATACAATTATTTACTCAATTTACTGTTGGAGTTGTTGTTAAAGAATAATTTACTATTAAATTACTAAATAAATCCTTGATTGCAAATAAATATACTCATTCTGTGATTGTTTTAACATACGTAATATAAATTGATCACTTTTGATTAGTTTTTTCAGCTTTAAAATTACGTTTTAATAGATATTTATGTCGAATATGTTAATTTGTCATTTTTAAGAAATGATTAATTTTTTTTCTTGTTTTAATTCTTACACTAGAAATTCTATTAGCTAATTTCATATAACGATAAACTGTTGAATTCGACACATTAATTTTTTGCTCTTCCAAAGATAATTTAATTTGTCTGTGTCCTTTAATACTATTTTCTCTATGAATTACTTTAATTATTTCATATATTGAATAATCAATATTTGGTTGATATTCATCACAATTTTTTTAATATTTATTTCAAGTATCATATGAAATTCTTAATTCTTTTAAATATCATGATAAAGTAATTTTTAAAACTTGCAATTCTGATTTAATAAAAGCAATTTGTTTTCTAATGTTTGTTTTTGTTTTTATCTTTGGAAGAGCTTCAAGCTTTTTTAAAACCTCATTCTCAGCTTTTATTCTTTCATTTTCTTTTTTTAATAAATAGTTTTCACGTTCTAAGGGTTTTTTAAACTTATTTAATTCAAAATCTTTTCGCTTTTTTCGTTCTTTTATAATTTCTTTATTTTGTTGAAATTGATTTACTCATTTTGAAATAGTTTCTAAACTAATATGATATTCTTTTGCTATTTCACTATAAGATTTATTGTTAATTGAGTATTCATTAACAATTTTTTCTTTAAATTCAAAAGAATGATCTTTAGACCCTTTTATTTTACCTTTAGCCATATAAAAATTTTTCTAGATTATTATTAATATATAAAGTTAGGAGAAACATTGCATAAACTTAATTACTTTATTTTTTATAAGCTGAATTATACTTGTAAGTGCAAGTATAATTCAGCATTTTTTTAATTTTATTAATTGCAGCATTTAAATTATCAATTACAAGTTTGTTATTATTAAATTTTGATCATTTTACATCAATAATTTCTTTAGTATATCCATCAATTATTGTTGATTGATAATGTTTTTTACCATTTCAAATTAAATAAGTTACATCAGTAAATAAAATTGAAAATCTTTCTTTAATATGTATTATGTAAATTCAAGCAGCAAATTCTGTCTCTTGTTAGTATGATAATAACATCATTTAAAATAAATGCAACTATTTTTTTAAAAAAATAGTGTCAATATCTAGCAAAAATTTCGCAAAATTATTTAATTGATAATGTTTGTAATGTATATTGATTATTTCAAGGATGATTTGGTTTTGGTTTATGTGCTTTAGATTTGGGAACTTTGTTTTCAATATTTTTAATAGGAACCGGAATGTATTCTAATAAATTATATATTTGATTGTTATATTTTAAATATAATGTTTCATCAAATGCTTTAATTACTGTAATTTTTGTTTTTGAATTAAAGACTTTTAACTTTTTATTATTATAAGCCATATATTTTTTATTGTTATAACTAATTGATGAACCATTGTCTGTTTGTCGCGTTGAAGTGATTGATAAAAATAAATTAATTTTGTCATTATTAGGAGCGTCAACAAAGACAGAATTGTTATAATCAATAGGAATGGCAAATTGTTTATTGAATTTGGTTATAAATTCTTTTAAGAATGTATTTGCTTCTTCAATAGTGGTTACTCCTGCGAGAATTAATTCATTTTTCAATCGATCTTGTAGAGTGCCTCATAAACGTTCAATTCGTCCCTTTGCTTGGGGGAATTGAAGTAGTTATGATTTCGACACCTAATTCATCACAGCATCGGCTGAATTTAGTAAAAGTGTCTTTTTCTTCGGTTTTATCACTACTTTTTTGGTATGTAAAGATTGTTCGTTTATCGGTATAAAATGTCATGGGAATTCCATAATTTCGTAAAATTTGATGTAAAACATTATAATAACCTTGTAATGTTTCTTGATAAGCAAAATATAATCCAACAACCGTATTTGTTGTATCATCAATTGCGCCATGTAAAAATCATTTTGGACCATTTGGTCCTAATCAATGATGTTCACTGGCATCAGCTTGTAATAGTTCGCCGAAACATTTTCGACGTTCTCTTAAAGGGTGGGTTTTATCTTTTTTCTTTATTTTTTGCTTTCGAGGTGTTTTAATTTGATTTAAGGACATTAATTTGTATAAAACTGAATATGAAATGTTTATTCCTTCATTTTCGATTAATTTTTCTTTGAAATGAGTAAAATTAAAGCCAATATATTTAGTTTTATATAAATTTATAATCTTTTCACAAATTTGTGGATTTGTTTTATTGTGAGCTATCCTTCCACGAGAATGGTGAGCAAATGATTGACTATTTTGTGGATCATAAAGTTTTATAAGTTGTTCAATGCGACGAATTGATAAGTGTAAAATATTTGCAGCTCTTTGCTTTGATATTTTATTGTTAATAATTTTTTCAATTGTTTTGTATTTATGTTGTTCTTTCATTGTTAGTTTTCTTTCCATTGTTATAACCATTTTTAATTTTAAATGGTTGCGAAATTTTTGCTAGATAACTATTACGAAATTATCACAAGATAAGGACATTTTTTTTAAAAAAATAGTTGCATTTATTTTAAATGATGTTATTATCATACTAACAAGAGACAGAATTTGCTGATTGAATTTACATAATACAAAAATATGAATACAAAATTAATTAACAAAAATTCCATTATTATTTCTGATATGCAACCATTATATTTATTAGTAGCAAAACAAACAATTTCTACTTTATGTGCCACTAAAACTAGGACAAATCCTGATGCCAGTTATCGAAAATTAAATAAAATTAGTAAATTACAAGCAAGTCTTAAAGAAGCCTTGGTTCATTATCGTGGTTTAGGTTTTACTAACATTCAAAATTATTTAAATCTCTGAAAATGAAAATACCAACATAAAGATTTAACACCAAACCAACAAGCAACGGTATTATATTTTAACATCTAAAAAAGTTAAAGAACAATAATAATCTTCCACCAAATTCGTTTTCAAATTGTCATATTGATGATTTTTTTGACTTTATCAAGAGTTTTCGACAAAATTAAAGAAGATTTTTACAAAAATAATTAATTAAGTATATTAATATTGTTATTAATATAATATAATTAACCACGGTGAGTATTATGCGCGAAAAGATCATATTAGTGTGTTCCGAATGTTTAGATCGAAATTATACAACGTTTAAAAACAAAATGACACAAAAAGAACGTTTAGAAGTAAATAAATTTTGTAAAACATGTAATAAACATACTAAACATAAAGAAACAAGGTAGGTGTTCGGAATGGAAAAAAAGGAAAAACCAAAAAAAGAAATTAAAACTGCTTTAACAAAAGAAGAAAAAATAGTTTTAAAAATTCAAAAGAAAAATGAAAAAGCAGTTTTAATTTTTCAAAAAAAAACAAATAAGGTAGTACCAATTCAAGTTGGAACGAAAAAAGAAATTATCACCTCAGCAGTTGATAAAAATGGTGACCCAATAAAAAAAGGTCTTTTTAAACGCAAAAATTCAGGTAAAAATAAAAAGACTAGTTGAAAATTAGCTTTCCGTGAATTTCCTGTTAAAATGGCAAAAGAAATTACAAGAATTCGTTGAACAAGTAAAGATAGTTTAGGACGCAAGTTTTTAATCACAATTTTATTTATTATTGCTTTTGCGGTATTTTATTTAGTATTAGATTTAGTTTTACATCATCTACTAACTGTTGCTCGCATTATATAATAATTAATAGGTAAGATTTAAAGGAGTAAGGTAATGTTAGGGAAAAACACAATAACAGATGAAATCATTAATAATGATAAAACGAACGATAAATTGGATAGCAGTGAGAATTTAGAGGATGTGACAAAATATCCTGGGAAATGATATGTAATTAATTGTTATTCTGGTCATGAAGATCGCGTTCGTGATGACTTAATCCAACGGGTAGAATCATTAAATATGAAAAATGTTGTTTTTAATATTAGAGTTGTCAAAGAAATGGTTCCATCGAAAAAAGGAAAACCAACCGAAAAGAATGTTTATCCAGGATATATTTTTATTAATATGATTATGAATGATGAAGCTTGGTATATTGTTCGGAATACAACAAGCGTTACTGGGTTTATTGGTTCATCAGGACGAGGAACAAAACCATTTCCTTTAACTGACCAAGAAGCAAAAACAATGCTTTCAAAATCAATCGCCGCAAAAAAAGCGGCATCGCAACAAGGGAAAAAAGTCAAAAAAGTATTTGTGGCAAACTTTAAAGTTAACGATTATATTCGAATTCTATCCGGAACTTTTATCAAAATGGAAGGACAAGTAACAAAAATTGACACTTCAAAAGGGGTTGTAACAGTAAATTTAGAAATGTTTGGTCGTTTAACACCTACTGAAGTTGAATTTGACCAATGTGAAAAAATAGTTTAGCATAACAAAAATTAATATTAATTTTTGTTATGCTTTTTTTAAAATCCTGAATTGTAAAATTAAATGGGACAGTTAAACAAATAAAAATATTGTGTTAAAATCCAAATTTAAAAAAGGAGAAATAACACAATAGACTTCTTGCGATACCTGATTATTTATGTTTAAAAAGCAATTAAAATTTTTAAAAATGCTTATTTTTAAGTTTAATTTAATTTTTTTTATTTGTAATTTTTTTATTTTTGTTAGTATCGCAAGAAGTCTATTGCAAATTAATTCATAAAGAAAAAATACAAATAGGAATTTATATTGCACAGTTTCAGATAACTGAGAATTTTAATTAAAAAATGCCACCACTTCAATATGAAATGAAAGCATTTTTTAATTAAAATTCTCAGTTATCTGAAACTGTGCAAATGATCTTTAGACCCTTTTATTTTACCTTTAGCCATATAAAAATGTTTCTCCTAACTTTATATATTAATAATAATCTAGAAAAATTTTTATTTATATATCTCAGTTAAAAGAAACATTGCAAAGGAATTTATACCTCTTATTAATTTAATTCTTATAGTCTTTAAGAGATGCATTATTTTGGCACAACAAAAAATGATTTTATTATTTAAAGTTTTTAATTTTGTAGAAAACTCTTGATATTTTAATAAAACCTTTATTTTATTAGGTTTTTTATAAAATGTATTTCTTACAAATATCTATATTTTATAAGGGTTTTTGACTTTATCAAGAGTTTTCGACAAAATTAAAATTTAAAGTTAATTTTCATTCAACTTCTTGTCTTATTTATAATAACAATTGAAAATTATAGATTAGAATTATTGCTATACTAACAAAAATAAAAAAATTACAAATTAAAAAAATTAAATTAAACTTAAAAATAAGCATTTTTAAAAATTTTAATTGCTTTTTAAGCATAAATAATAATGTATCGCAAGAAGTCTATTGAATTTATTAATTCAAATTTCATTGCTAGGACAATCTAGTAAAGTAATTTCCCGTTTTATTAAAACAACACCCAAAACAGCTTGATATAATCGTCAAAAATTAATGCCATCAAAACAATTATAAAATATTCAATTAAAACTTAAAAAATTAAATGGCCAAATACAAATCAATGAAACATTTATTAAAAAAATCCATAAAGGTAATTTTAAAGATAAATTTGATAAACGAAAAACTCATCTTGATCCATTTTCCACTAACACTAAATGTTGTATTCAAATGGCAGTTGATACTAATAATAATATTTTTGTTCAATCCACTAATACCAAACGATTACAAAAACAGTGAATTATTGAAAATATGAATACAAAATTAATTAACAAAAATTCCATTATTATTTCTGATATGAAACCATTATATTTATTAGTAGCAAAACAAACAAGTTC
Source organism: Spiroplasma endosymbiont of Polydrusus pterygomalis (assembly GCF_964030635.1). Lineage (GTDB taxonomy): Bacteria > Bacillota_I > Bacilli_A > Mycoplasmatales > Mycoplasmataceae > Spiroplasma. The sequence continues at coordinate 444,324 of NZ_OZ034909.1, forward strand.
TACTTTATATGCCACTAAAACTAGGACAAATCCTGATGCCAGTTATCGAAAATTAAATAAAATTAGTAAATTACAAGCAAGTCTTAAAGAAGCCTTGGTTCATTATCGTGGTTTAGGTTTTACTAACATTCAAAATTATTTAAATCTCTGAAAATGAAAATACCAACATAAAGATTTAACACCAAACCAACAAGCAACGGTATTATATTTTAACATCTAAAAAAGTTAAAGAACAATAATAATCTTCCATCAAATTCGTTTTCAAATTGTTATATTGATGATTTTTTTTATTTTATCAAGAGTTTTCGACAAAATTAAAGAATAAATGATATTCAAAACGAAAAGAAAAAGATATAATTAAAAAAATAGTAAATACTTTTTATTAATACCTACTAAAATGGGTGCAGTCTTTTTAACACTTTTTTAATTTCCTTTATAGCCAGCGCGATGCAGATCACGGAAAGGACCATCAATCGCAATTAATTCCTCATATGTTCCATTTTGAATAATTCCTTGTCCTTTTCCTAATACAAAAATTTGATCAACATTTTTAATGGTACTTAACCGGTGGGCAATTGAAATTGTTGTTTTGCCAACCATAATTTTTTCTAATTCCGTTTGAATTTCTTTTTCAACAATATTATCCAAAGCACTTGTAGCTTCATCTAAGATTAGAATTTGGGGATTTTCTAAAATCATTCGGGCAATAACTAACCGTTGTTTTTGCCCCCCAGATAACATGAAACCACGTTCTCCTAAAATGGTATTATAACCGTCTTTTCAACCCATCACTAACTCATGCAGATTAGCTTTTTTACAAGCTTCAACAACTTCTTCATCCGTAGCATTAAACATTCCGTATTTAACATTATACATAACATCTCCAAATAAAATTTTTGGTTCTTGTTCCACATATCCAACATGCGTTAAATAACTTGATAAATTTAATTCTTTTAAATTAGTATTATTAACAATAACTTCACCACTTGTTGGGTCATAAAAACGTAATAATAATTTTGAAATTGTTGATTTACCACTTCCTGTTTCCCCAACAAAAGCATAATTTTTTCCTTTTTCAAAAGTAACTGTTGTTTTTGGTAAAATAGTAACTCCGGGTTTTTCGGGATATTCAAAAACAATATCTTTTAAGATAATATTTCCTTTAACTTCTTTTACTGCTGGAGCATTACGGTTTGGTTTAATTGTTGTATCAACACGAATTAATTGAATAATTCTTTTTGTTGACGCGGTTGCCCGTGCTAATCCGGGCACTAACCCTGTCAATGTTCAAATTGGAAAGGCTAATGTATTAACCCCGGTAATGAAGGCTGGTAAAATTTTCATAATACGGTTAGTATGTTCTTCTTCTTTATTATTATATAAAATAATACTTGCTAAAACAACAATAACTGTCAAACTCAAAGCACATAAAATAATAGTTGTTGTCATACGAGCTTGAATCCGATTCAAACGACGATTAACACAGTAATATTCTTTATGAATTTGTTCAAAACGAACACGTTCATATTCTTCCGTTCCAGTTGATTTAATTAAAGCAATTGAAGCAATACGATCTGTTACATCCCCATTAACATCAGTAATTTTAGCACGAACATTTTCTGTTTCTGCTGCTTGTGAACGAAAAGTTACGGCAACAGCAGTCATAAATAATGCTGTTGAGCCTAAACAAATTAATGCTAATTTTCAATCAATATTTAACAATGAAATAGCACTACCAATAAAAATAATTGGAATACTAATTAAGTTAGCTGGTGTTAACTGTGATTCATCACCAATTACTTGGGTATCATTAATTAATTTTGTCATTGTTTCTCCAATTTTTTTATCAGAATAATAACCAATGTTTAAATTAACTAAATTATTTAACACCGCATTACGGACATCAATTTCAATATTCCGACCTAACATCCCACCTACTCGTTCTCGAACATTAGTTGTGATTATGGCTACTAATAAATCAGCCCCAATAATAATTAATCATATATATCATCTTAATCTGATTGTTATTGCCATTGGGTCATCCCCAAATTCATATAAAATTTCACTCATTAACTGGTTAATTAAAAAAGTCATTATAACAATTGAAGTGGAACTCAATACCAATGTTAGTAAAATTGTCAATGAACGTAAAATATAACGACGATAATAAATCGCAACTAACTTAAAAAAACCAATATGAGGTGCCTTAATCCGCTTCATCATTTCTAGTGGCGTTTCTTGCTTACGAGTTTGATTTTTTTGATGTAATTCATTGTAATGTAAATTCTTCTCAATTTTATTAATATCAATTAACTCTTTAATTTTCCTCATAACCTCACCTCATTTCTTAAAAAATGCGAGCATAATATTTGCTCTCTTATCACTGTATTATATCAAAAAAAAATAAAACTTTTCTTTAATTTGCAATGTTTATTTTAACTGGATTGCGTTGCCGGCTTTTCTTATTAAGAATATTTCTATAAAATATAATTAAAAATAAAAAATATAAATTAGGCGGGTATAATAGACTGCACCCCGTTTAGTAAGTATTAATAAAAAGGTTTACAAACTTTTATTTATTATATCTTTTTCTTTTTGGTTTGAATATCATTTATTTCATTTTTTAACATCATTAATATATTCATTATGAGATTTATAATTTTTATTATGGATTGTTCCTTTTTTAAGTAATGAATGAAAACTTTCAATAATAATGTTGTCTGCACAATGATAATTTTTACCCATTGAAATTATAATTTTGTTATCTAAACATTTACTATTATAATCTTTAGATGTATATTGATATCCGTGATCTGAATGAATTATTGTTTTATTTAGATCTTTTTTTATTTTTTTAATTTTATTAATTGCAGCATTTAAATTATCAATTACAAGTTTGTTATTATTAAATTTTGATCATTTTACATCAATAATTTCTTTAGTATATCCATCAATTATTGTTGATTGATAATGTTTTTTACCATTTCAAATTAAATAAGTTACATCAGTAAATAAAATCGAAAATCTTTCTTTAATATCATTAAAATTACGATTTACTAAATCAGGATATTTAATTATATTTTTATTTCTATTTTGTTTTATTAATATTTTTCTACGCATACGCTTTACATATTCAGCTTGAATATTATTTTCTTTCATAATTCGTAATACTTTCTTAGCGTTATAAACAATGCCATAATCTTCTTTTAAATATTTGGTAATTCGACGATAACCAAATTGTTTTAAATTTTCTTCATAGACTTTTACAATATTCTTTAATGATTCGCTATCCTTACCAGTACTTGAATAATTTTTATATTTATCTCAATAACTACGCTTTAAATCTGTTACATCAAGTAATAAATTTAGTGGATATTTATTAAGGTTTTCTTTGATAAAAAATACAATTTTTCTTTTATTTAATTGTAAAAGTCATGAAGCTTTTTTAGTAATTCATACCTAACTTTGTAATAGTTTAAATCTCTTTTTTTAAATGATTCTTTTGGACCTTTATTGGTGTTTAAAATCCCTTTCTTAAAATTTTCATACCATGAAGCAACAGTTTTTTTATTAATTGCATATTTTTTTGCAATAAAACTTATACTATTATTTTTAACCTCTTGTCCTATCCTTTTTCGAAAATCTGCTGTATATTTATTAAATTTTTGTCCTTTTCTTGCCATATAAAAATGCACCTCCTTTAAAAGTTTAGCAAAGACTTTTTTTTCTTTACTTACTTTTTTGGGTGCAGTCTATAATTTACTAATTTTATTTAATTTTCGATAACTGGCATCAGGATTTGTCCTAGTTTTAGTGGCATATAAAGTAGAACTTGTTTGTTTTGCTACTAATAAATATAATGGTTGCATATCAGAAATAATAATGGAATTTTTGTTAATTAATTTTGTATTCATATTTTCAATAATTCACTGTTTTTGTAATCGTTTGGTATTAGTGGATTGAACAAAAATATTATTATTAGTATCAACCGCCATTTGAATACAAAATTTAGTGTTAGTGGAAAATGGATCAAGATGAGTTTTTCGTTTATCAAATTTATCTTTAAAATTACCTTTATGGATTTATTTAATAAATGTTTCATCGATTTGTATTTGGCCATTTAATTTTTTAAATTTTAATTGAGTATTTTCTAATTATTTTGATGGCATTAATTTTTGACGATTATATCAAGCTGTTTTGGGTTTTGTTTTAATAAAACGGGAAATTACTTTACTAGATTGTCCTAACAATGAAATTTGAATTAATAAATTTTATTGTTCATAATTTAAATGACTTCAATAAGTAAAATGATGACGAAAAGCATCAAAACTAGCCCGACATTTTTTGCATAAATATTTTTGTTTTCCTTCGGGATTATGGCCATTTTTAACATAATGATAAGATTTGCAATTAGGACATTTAATACCTTTATCTCTAAATTTTTGATCAATTTCATTTAAGCGTTTTTGTTTTTGCCAAATTGTAAAGTTAAGTGCAACTAAATTATTTTTCTAACCAAATATTCGATTGGCGAAAGATAATTTAGTATTTTTCTTGGTCTTTGGTTTAAAGACAATATAAATTTATGAACTGCATTTTTAGTAGTGTTTGAAAAATTAAATTTTTTAGGAAATTTTTCTCTAATTAAACCATTAGTATTTTCATTAGTACCTCTTTGTCAGGGTGAATATGCATTAGCAAAATAAATTTTCACATTTAAATTTTTTTCAAGTTGTTGTCAATTAGCAAATTCTTTACCACGATCAAATGTTATAGTCTTAACAAGATTATTTGGCAGAATTGATAAATAATGGCTAATATTTTCGTTAATAACTTTAGTAGTTCTATTTTCAACTAATATTGCTAAAGTAAATCTTGATGTTCTTTCAACTAAAGTTATTAAACATGATTTACTTTTACCTCGTGATGATACTACGGTATCACCTTCTCAATGACCAAGAGTTACGCGATTATTAACATTAGCATTTCGTTCTTTAATTGATTTACCATTAAATTTACCCCGATTTTCTTGATATTTTCGTTTCTTACCTTTTCTTCTTAAATTTTTATTAGTAACTTTTTCAAGTAATCCAGAATAAATTCAATTGTAAATTGTTTTAAAACTAATAATTCATTCTTTATGAAAATTTTTAATTCTGCCATAAATTTGTTCGGGTGATCAACCTAATAATAATTTTTGTTGTACATATTTTACTAATTCTCTATTTTTAAACTTATGAAAATAAATATGTGATTGTTTTCTATTTTCTGCTTTATTTTGTGCAATTAATGAAAAATAATGATTATTATCTTTATTTCTATTAACTTCTCGAATAATAGTACTAATACTTCGATTAAGATTTTTAGCTATTTCACTAATTTTTATTTTAAACTTCAATTGATTCTCAATATAAATTCTTTCATCTATGCCAAGATGTTTATATCCCATATAAAAACTCCTTGCTTTATTTTTTCTAAAATAAACTTAGCATCATAAAATTTTTATATGAGATTTTTTGCAATTTTATTTACTTGCACTTACAAGTATAATTCAGCTTTTTGATTAATTCTGCTTCTTTTTTAACTTTTTCATAAAATTCTAAAAATTGATCATTTGTTAAACTATTTATTAATTCTGCAAGTGTTTTTTCCATCAATTATTTACCTTTCTTTATATTAAAAATATACCTAATTTTAGATATATTTTATAAATATCAAGAGTTTTCGACAAAATTAAATGATTTTGTTTACTATTTTTTGAACAAATAATATAATGATAATATACACTTAGAAGGAGAGTACAAAATTATGTCGAGAATAGAGAAAATTAATGCTCGTGAAGTAATTGATTCACGAGGAAATCCAACTGTTCAAGTTGAAGCTTGAACAGAATTTGGTGGATATGGTTCAGCGATGGTTCCATCAGGAGCTTCAACAGGGAGCCGTGAAGCATTAGAATTAAGAGACGGTGACAAAGGCCGTTATCAAGGTAAAGGTGTTTTAAAAGTAGTTGGGAATGTTAATACAAAAATTGCCGAATTACTAGTTGGAATGGAAGCAACAAATCAAGTTGCAATTGACCACGCCATGATTGCCTTAGATGGAACTGAATTTAAGAAAAATTTAGGAGCTAATGCAATGTTAGGAGTATCAATGGCTGTTGTCAAAGCTGCTGCTTGCGAATTAGAAATGCCATTATATCGATACTTGGGTGGTGCTAATGGAAAAAAACTACCAGTTCCAATGTTAAATATTATTAATGGAGGAGAACATGCCGATAGTGCAATTGATTTCCAAGAATTTATGATTATGCCTGTTGGAGCTGAAACATTTAAAGAAGCTTTAAGATGATCATCAGAAATTTTCCATATTTTAAAGAAAATCTTACATGATAAAGGAGATATTACTGCCGTTGGCGATGAAGGTGGGTTTGCTCCGCATTTTAATTGAGCATATAAAGACCAAATTTTAGAATCATTCCAAGCAAAAACTCCAGCTGAAGTTGCATTAGACTTAATTGTTGAAGCGATTAAAACAGCGGGATATAAAGCAGGAGAAGATGGGGTTATGATCGCAATGGATTGTGCTTCATCAGAATTATACTTTGAAGATAAAAAATATCACTTTAAGAAAATTGAAAAAGTTACGGGTAAATACTATGCAATGACAACAGAAGAATTAATTAAATATTTAGACAAATTAGTTGATAAATATCCAATTATTTCAATTGAAGATGGTTTAGCAGAAAATGATTGATCTGGTTTTGAATTACAAGTTAAAACAATGGGGCATAAAATCCAAATTGTTGGTGATGACTTATTTGTAACAAATCCAAAAATTACGGCAGAAGGAATTGCTCATAATGCAGCGAATTCAATTTTAATTAAATTAAACCAAATTGGAACAGTTACCGAAACAATTGATACAATTCAATTAGCACAAAAAGCTGGTTGAACAGCCGTTGTTTCACACCGTTCAGGAGAAACAGAAGACTCAACAATCGCTGACTTAGCTGTTGCTTTAAATACTGGTCAAATTAAGACAGGAAGTATGTCAAGAAGTGACCGTATTGCCAAATATAATCGTTTATTAGCAATTGAAGATGAATTAGGAACGGTAGCCGAATATGATGGAATTAAAACATTCTATAATTTAAAGAAACATGTTTCAAATTTAAAAAAATAACCGTAAGGTTATTTTTTTATTCAATCTCTTTTAGTCAGTCTAAAGTCGCTTAACAGCAACTACCCCGTTTAGTAAGTATTAATAAAAAGGTTTACAAACTTTTATATATTAGACTTCTTGCGGTATCTTATTATTTATGCTTAAAAAGCAATTAAAATTTTTAAAAATAATTATTTTAAAGTTTAATTTAATTTTTTTAATTTGTAATTTTTTTTATTTTTGTTAGTATCGCAAGAATCCTAATAATTCAAATTTTATTGTTAGGACAATCTAGTAAAGTAATTTCCCGTTTTATTAAAACAACACCCAAAACAGCTTGATATAATCGTCAAAAATTAATGCAATCAAAACAATTAGAAAATAATCAATTAAAATTTAAAAAATTAAATGACCAAATACAAATCGATGAAATATTTATTAGACTTCTTGCGATACTAACAAAAATAAAAAAAATTACAAATTAAAAAAATTAAATTAAACTTGCCAAATTGTAAAGTTAAGTGCAACTAAATTATTTTTCTAACCAAATATTCGATTGGCGAAAGATAATTTAGTATTTTTCTTGGTCTTTGGTTTAAAGACAATATAAATTTATGAACTGCATTTTTAGTAGTGTTTGAAAAATTAAATTTTTTAGGAAATTTTTCTCTAATTAAACCATTAGTATTTTCATTAGTACTTCTTTGTCAGGGTGAATATGCATTAGCAAAATAAATTTTCACATTTAAATTTTTTTCAAGTTGTTGTCAATTAGCAAATTCTTTACCACGATCAAATGTTATAGTCTTAACAAGATTATTTGGCAGAATTGATAAATAATGGCTAATATTTTCGTTAATAACTTTAGTAGTTCTATTTTCAACTAATATTGCTAAAGTAAATCTTGATGTTCTTTCAACTAAAGTTATTAAACATGATTTACTTTTACCTCGTGATGATACTACGGTATCACCTTCTCAATGACCAAGAGTTACGCGATTATTAACATTAGCATTTCGTTCTTTAATTGATTTACCATTAAATTTACCCCGATTTTCTTGATATTTTCGTTTCTTACCTTTTCTTCTTAAATTTTTATTAGTAACTTTTTCAAGTAATCCAGAATAAATTCAATTGTAAATTGTTTTAAAACTAATAATTCATTCTTTATGAAAATTTTTAATTCTGCCATAAATTTGTTCGGGTGATCAACCTAATAATAATTTTTGTTGTACATATTTTACTAATTCTCTATTTTTAAACTTATGAAAATAAATATGTGATTGTTTTCTATTTTCTGCTTTATTTTGTGCAATTAATGAAAAATAATGATTATTATCTTTATTTCTATTAACTTCTCGAATAATAGTACTAATACTTCGATTAAGATTTTTAGCTATTTCACTAATTTTTATTTTAAACTTCAATTGATTCTCAATATAAATTCTTTCATCTATGCCAAGATGTTTATATCCCATATAAAAACTCCTTGCTTTATTTTTTCTAAAATAAACTTAGCATCATAAAATTTTTATATGAGATTTTTTGCAATTTTATTTACTTGCACTTACAAGTATAATTCAGCACTTTAAAATAATTATTTTTAAAAATTTTAATTGCTTTTTAAGCATAAATAATAAGGTATCGCAAGAAGTCTATTGTTCATAATTTAAATGACTTCAATAAGTAAAATGATGACGAAAAGCATCAAAACTAGCCCGACATTTTTTGCATAAATATTTTTGTTTTCCTTCGGGATTATGGCCATTTTTAACACAATGATAAGATTTGCAATTAGGACATTTAATACCTTTATCTCTAAATTTTTGATCAATTTCATTTAAGCGTTTTTGTTTTTTGATTAATTCTGCTTCTTTTTTAACTTTTTCATAAAATTCTAAAAATTGATCATCTGTTAAACCATTTATTAATTCTGCAAGTATTTTTTTCATCAATTATTTACCTCTCTTTATATTAAAAAAATACCTAATTTTAGATATATTTTATAAATATCAATATTTTTCGACAAAATTAAAGAAATTCTTTAAAAATATCCATATAAAAACCCATAAGTTAAAAAAGCAAAAGATAAGATAGCAATTATTACTTTATAATATCAAAAATAATCTTTGTATCAAATTCGATAATTTCAACGTTTCATAATCCCTCCGTGTAGACTGCACCCAAAAAAGTAAGTAAAGAAAAAAAGTCTTTGCTAAACTTTTAAAGGAGGTGCATTTTTATATGGCAAGAAAAGGACAAAAATTTAATAAATATACAGCAGATTTTCGAAAAAGGATAGGACAAGAGGTTAAAAATAATAGTATAAGTTTTATTGCAAAAAAATATGCAATTAATAAAAAAACTGTTGCTTCATGGTATGAAAATTTTAAGAAAGGAATTTTAAACACCAATAAAGGTCCAAGAGAATCATTTGAAAAAAGAGATTTAAACTATTACAAAGTTAGGTATGAATTACTAAAAAAGCTTCATGACTTTTACAATTAAATAAAAGAAAAATTGTATTTTTTATCAAAGAAAACCTTAATAAATATCCACTAAATTTATTACTTGATGTAACAAATTTAAAGCGTAGTTATTGAGATAAATATAAAAATTATTCAAGTAATGGTAAGGATAGCGAATCATTAAAGAATATTGTAAAAGTCTATGAAGAAAATTTGAAACAATTTGGTTATCGTCGAATTACCAAATATTTAAAAGAAGATTATGGCATTGTTTATAATGCTAAGAAAGTATTACGAATTATGAAAGAAAATAATATTCAAGCTGAATATGTAAAGCGTATGCGTAGAAAAATATTAATAAAACAAAATAGAAATAAAAATATAATTAAATATCCTGATTTAGTAAATCGTAATTTTAATGATATTAAAGAAAGATTTTCAATTTTATTTACTGATGTAACTTATTTAATTTGAAATGGTAAAAAACATTATCAATCAACAATACTTGATGGATATACTAAAGAAATTATTGATGTAAAATGATCAAAATTTAATAATAACAAACTTGTAATTGATAATTTAAATGCTGCAATTAATAAAATTAAAAAAATAAAAAAAGATCTAAATAAAACAATAATTCATTCAGATCACGGATATCAATATACATCTAAAGATTATAATAGTAAATGTTTAGATAACAAAATTATAATTTCAATGGGTAAAAATTATCATTGTGCAGACAACATTATTATTGAAAGTTTTCATTCATTACTTAAAAAAGGAACAATCCATAATAAAAATTATAAATCTCATAATGAATATATTAATGATGTTAAAAAATGAAATAAATGATATTCAAACCAAAAAGAAAAAGATATAATAAATGAAAGTTTGTAAACCTTTTTATTAATACTTACTAAACGGGGTGCAGTCTAGTGATATATTTACATATTATCATAAAATTCTTTTTTATTTTCCCCAACTTTGGCAACGCAATCAAAATTAAAGAAATTATTCGTTTTAGGAAATTCTTTGCTATAATATTAATAAGTTAGAAAAAAGGTGAGACAATGGCAAATAAAATTAAAGTTGAAAGAATGCAATCTTTGATTGCTCGTGATTTAACAATTATTATGCAACGCGAAATTCGCGATGAGATTTTAAATACTTTATCAGTGCATGTGGTAAAATTATCAAATGATTTAGGCCATGCCAAGGTTTATTATTCATCATTATTAAATAAACCAGAAGCAGAGCTTAATCCTATTGTGAAAAAGTATAAAAATGAAATCCGTAGTAAATTAGCACATAAATTAGAAATTTATCGTTGTCCTGATTTAGAATTTATTTTTGATCATTCATTAGATAATGCTAATAGTATTGAATCAATTTTACAAAATTTAAAATAACAAGAACTATAATAAAAAAGCGGTTAAAGACTAGACTGCACCCTGTTTAGTAAGTATTAATAAAAAGGTTTACAAACTTTCATTTATTATATCTTTTTCTTTTTGGTTTGAATATCATTTATTTCATTTTTTAACATCATTAATATATTCATTATGAGATTTATAATTTTTATTATGGATTGTTCCTTTTTTAAGTAATGAATGAAAACTTTCAATAATAATGTTGTCTGCACAATGATAATTTTTACCCATTGAAATTATAATTTTGTTATCTAAACATTTACTATTATAATCTTTAGATGTATATTGATATCCGTGATCTGAATGAATTATTGTTTTATTTAGATCTTTTTTTATTTTTTGGCATCGTGTACGATGAACCTCCAAAAAAAACTCTTGTTAAATAAAAGGGTTGTTTTTTTATTTGTAAACCCATAATTATTAATTAATTCAGAGAAAGGGCAGCATCTTAAATTCTTAAAATAGAAACTTTTTATCGCAACTTTTTCATTAACTTAAAGTTGTTTACACATTTATTAAATATCTTATAAATCTTTACAAAGTGTACCTTTTTTTCTCCAATTTTAAGGTGTTGTCCTTTCTCTGTTTTAGTTAATTAATTTGGCTAATAAATGAAAAAACTTAATATTAAAGGAAGGAGTAAGTAATGGAAATTAATACGCAACAAACAATCTGTGATGTTGATAATTGCTATAAAGCAATATCATTAATTACCGAAGAATTTTTATCAAATAAAGTTTTATGAACTTGTGAAAAACATAAAGATTTATTAAATCGTACAAAAGATAAAAAACAAACGCGGTTTTATAAAAAATTAGAAAATTCAAAAATTATCTTTGATTGAGAAACTGGTTCTTTTAAACTTTGATTTTATAAAACAACTTAATGCAGTGTGGGACGGTTATTTTAAATAACTAAGTGCTTCCATAAGAACATGAGTTTAAGCTCATTCCCACAGCCAGCCGAGGCAAGTACTGAAATAGTGTATGAGGAAACATGTAAATCGGCGCTGGTTATATTTAAACTAAGCGATAGTCGTGATAAGTGCAAGGTCAACATCGAACGACAATAAAAATAGATTATAAATAAATTTGCGATATATATTGTCCCATAGAGGATGGCAGCGGTTCTACAAACCACAACGCCAGCACCAGGCTCTTCAAGGTGCAAGTGAATTTATTTTAAAAACTGAACGCTTTGACCTGAAATGGTGCGGAAGAAGAGAGAGAATTCTCTGGCTTTACCTCATAAAAACAACTGTCTATTATCTAATAATAAACAAATATTAAATATATTATCGCCACCGCTCACTCCCAGTGAAGCGGATGGCGTAGTAAATAAATAGATAAATACTTATATAACTAATTCTCGCTTTGGCACTTTCACTTGGGAGTGAGTGCCAGCGAATTAAAAATAGGAGGAAATATAATGGAATATAAAAGTTTGTATATTAATAAAACTTGAAATGAAATAACAACATTATTTGATTGAGTGAATTGTCAACCTGTTAATTGTCGTATTTCTCATCATAAAAATCATTATGATTTGCAATGTTTAGAATGGGCAAAAATGTATTTAAATTTATTTGAAGATAAATGAGACGTTATTGCTTCTTATATGCAACATTACAAAATTAACGATATTTTAGATTTAGCATCAGATGGTTGAAAAATATTACAAATTGAGAAAAAAATCAATCAAATAATTTAGGAGGTTTATATGAAAAAGTTAAATAAAATTTGTCTTAAACAAAGATATTGAAGTTATTGTTTTCATAAAGAATGCAATAAAGAAAATAAATTGAATGAATTAATGCTTAAAAGTTATTCAGTATCACAAGAAGATATTACTGATGAACATTGAGCATTAAACAATAAAAATAATTAGGAGGAATAAGAAAATGTCATATTGTATTAGTGATTACTTAAATGAAAAATGAATTAATAATAACGCATTAAAAATTAGTAATAAAGATATTATTTATGCACAAATTGATAGTGACTATGATATGAGTTGAGAATTAAATTTATATCTTAAATTTGGTAATGAAGAGCGACATGTAGGTAATATTTCATTGCCAAAAGATTTTGATTTAAATTTAAAATGATATGAAATTGATGAGGTTAAAAGTTTAATAGATGATTATTTAGAAGATGAAGAAGCAGACTACGAAGTGATAAATTATGAATAATATGTGAAAAGATGAAAGTGGTTATGTTTATAGCGAAGAAGATTTATTTAATATCGCATTAGAAGAATGTTATTCAGAAGAGACTGCTTACGAATATATTGATAATTTAATAAGTGAAATGGATTTGGAGTAAATTTAATTATGGCAGATTTAAAGTTAAATAATCAAATTAAAAATATTACCTATCCATTTTATTTAAAAGGTAATGCTTTTAAAGAATTAAGTTTAAAAGCATTACCGATTAAAAATTGAATTGATAATCATGGTAAAGAATTAGCAGATTTTATATATCGTCATCTTAATCATTATGCATTAAATGGTTATCAAGATATACATTTAAAAGATATACCCAGTGCTATTAGTAAAATTGATTTTGTTTTTAGAGAACCATTAGAATTAATAAAAGATTTTAAAGATGAAGTAAATCGAATTAGAGTTAATATTATTAATTTAGAAAAAGTACTTCAAAATAATAAAATTGAAATTAAAAATAGCCTAATACAAGTTCAATACTTAAAACAACAACAGTTTATTCAAACTAAAAAACAAGAACAAGAAAATAGGGTTGAATATGCTAATAACTTAACGCCTGATATGGGGTTAGACATGGACCAAATTGAAGATGAACAAGTTCGTGTTATGGAAGATGTAGCAAAAATAGAACAAGATTTAGAAAAAACTACTAGTAAATTTCGGAAAGAAAAAATATTAATTAAAGATATTGATATTTTGGGTGTTAATGATGATTTTTTACAAAATGCTGATAAATTAGAACTTATTAATTTAATTAAAAATTATTTAATTGTTGATGAACAAATTGTTAAAAACGAAATTAAAAAACAATGAGATAGTAATAAAAACATTAATACTATTGGTGTTAATGGAATTAAATTCAAAATAAATAAAGGAGAGAAATAATTATGAATAATCAAATGGGAATAAAAGAATTAGTAGCAACAGCAGTTAAAGCATATGAATTAAATGTTAATGCTAAATATTTACAAGAAAATTTAATTTCTTTACAAGAACTAAAATTAAAAAATAATCAAAGTTATATGAATTTAGTGGGTAATGCTGATAATGGAAAAATTACAGCCTTAGGAATTATTAATTTAAGTAATAAAGGTTTAATTTTTGGCAAAGATTTTAATATTATTCCATTTAAGCCAAATTGTAAAGTTAAGTGCAACTAAATTATCTTTCGCCAATCGAATATTTGGTTAGAAAAATAATTTAGTTGCACTTAACTTTACAATTTGGCATTTAATTTCGTAGCTTTTTTCATAACTACTAGCGGCAATTGTTGTTGGTACAGCAGTTCCACCAATAGTTAATACACTTAATAAACTAAGTAATTTTTTCATACTTGTTTTTCTTCTTTTTTAATCTTGATCTTGAAACTTTTTATCAAGATCTATTGACATTATATATATACAATCAAAATTATGAATTATTTAATAAATTTATCTTTAAAAATAGGTCTTATTACTTTAATTTTGTCGAAAACTCTTGATATTTTAATAAAATCCTGATTTTATTGGGTTTTATTAAAATGGACTTTTTACAAATTTCTATATTTTATAAGGGTTTTCTTTAATTTTGTAGAAAAATCTTGATATTTATAAAATATATCTAAAATTAGGTATATTTTATAAATATCAAGATTTTTCTACAAAATTAAAGTTTTTTCAGATGATTTTATTTTTAAAATAAGGTAAGATTTAAGTATGTGAGAATAGAAAATAGGGTGAAAAGGATGGAACAATATCTTAAAATGACTCACTTTATTTTAGAGCATGGACAAGAAAAAGATGATCGGACAAACACTGGAACAATTTCTGCTTTTGGTTATCAAATGCGCTTTAATTTAAAAGAAGGTTTTCCAATTTTAACAACAAAAAAACTTCATTTTAAATCAGTTGTTTATGAATTGCTATGACTTATTAAAGGCGATACTAACATTAAATATTTGGTTGATCATGATATTCGAATTTGAAATGAATGACCATATGAAAAATATAAAGAATCAGCAAAATATAATAATGAAACATTAGCCGAATTTGTAGAAAAAATTAAGACTGATGCAAATTTTGCTGCGGAATTTGGTGATTTAGGACCAGTATATGGGAAACAATGACGAAACTTTGATGGGGTGGACCAGTTAGCAAAATTACTAACGAATTTTAAAAAAAACCCTTATTCTCGTCGTCATATTATTAGTGCTTGAAACCCAAAGGAAGTTGATGAAATGGCTTTGCCACCATGCCATACTTTGATGCAATTTTATGTTTCAAAAGATAATAAATTGAGTTGTCAATTATATCAACGTAGTGCTGATGTTTTTTTAGGTGTTCCTTTTAATATTGCCAGTTATGCTTTATTAACTCATTTGATTGCCCAAGTTGTTGGTTTAGAAGTTGGCGATTTTGTCCATACTTTTGGGGATTGTCATATTTATAAAAATCATTTTGATCAAATTAAAGAACAATTAACACGAACACCACGCAAATTACCGACTTTAAAATTAAATCCAGCAATTACTTCCTTATTTGATTTTAAATTTGAAGATATATCACTGGTGGATTATGACCCAGCCCCATTGATTAAAGGAACTGTTGCAGTATAATGATTAAGTTATTATGAGCAATGGATGAAAATAATTTAATTGGACAAAATAATCGATTACCATGACATATCGCTGAAGAATTGCAACATTTTAAAGCAACAACTCTTGGACAAACAATTTTATTTGGGCGTTTAACTTATGAAGGAATTGGTCATCTGCTTCCAAACCGCAAAACATTAGTTTTAACAACCCAACCAGATTATCAAATTAACCATCCGGATGTTAAAATGGTAACTGATTTATCAGCAATTATTAATTTTTATTATCAAAATCCAACAGAGAATATTTATATTTGTGGGGGTCAACAAATTTATCAGGCAACATTACCAGTTGCTGATGAATTAATTATTAGTTATATTAAAGGAAATTACAAAGGAGATACTTATTTTCCGGAATTTGATTTAATACAATTTACGTTAATTAAAACAGCCGAATATCAACAATTTGTAATAAAATATTATAAGAGAAAGGAACAAAATTAAAATGGTAAATATTTGAAAAATTATTCTAACATGACCAATATTTTTGCGAACAATTACTAAGGCAAGAAGTATTAGTAAAAAGATTAAACATGATCCAAATATTGTTTCAGAAGAATATCGTTATCATTGATTGCAAAAACGAACACGTTATATGTTATGAGTATATGATGTTAAAATAATTGCCCATGATCGGGATAATTGAATTGATAAAGGTTGTTTAATGATTGCAAATCATCAGTCAAATGTTGATCCAGTGTTATTGTATGCTTTAAATGATTTTAATAAAACAGTGCCATGTGCTTTTATTGCTAAAAAAGAATTAGCAAATGATCGGACATATAAGAATTTTTTAAAATTAATTGATGTTTTATTTTTAGACCGTGAAAATCCTCGTCAAGCCCTAGAAGTTATTAAAGAAGCTAATGACTTAATTCGTGTACCGCGAACAATGGTTGTTTTTCCCGAGGGAACATGTAGTCGTAACCAAGAAATTGGCGAATTCCATGCGGGAAGTTTTAAAATTGCCCAAAAATCTCATGCACCAATTATTCCTGTTTCAATTGTTAATTCTTATATAATTTTTAATAAAGAATTTAAAAAACGCGGGAAGAAGTATGTGCATGTTGTGTTTCATAAACCAATTAAACCCGATACATTTATGACAAAACCAACGGAGTTAATTGCTAATAATGTTAAACAAATTATTAAAAAAGGAATTGAACAATATCAAGATGTGGATCATAAAAAAGCTTATATTGAATATAAAGCCTCATTAAAGAAAAAAAATACTTAAAAAAAGAAGGTATCTAATAGTGAATTGCAATGTTTCTCCTAACTTTATATATTGCTGAATTATACTTGCACTTACAAGTATAATTCAGCAATATATAAAGTTAGGAGAAACATTTTTATATGGTTAAAGGTAAAATAAAAGGGTCTAAAGATCATTCTTTTGAATTTAAAGAAAAAATTGTTAATGAATATTCAATTAACAATAAATCTTATAGTGAAATAGCAAAAGAATATCATATTAGTTTAGCAACTATTTCAAAATGAGTAAATCAATTTCAACAAAATAAAGAAATTCTAAAAGAACGAAAAAAGCGAAAAGATTTTGAATTAAATAAGTTTAAAAAACCCTTAGAACGTGAAAACTATTTATTAAAAAAAGAAAATGAAAGAATAAAAGTTGAGAATGAGGTTTTAAAAAAGCTTGAAGCTCTTCCAAAGATAAAAACAAAAACAAACATTAGAAAACAAATTGCTTTTATTAAATCAGAATTGCAAGTTTTAAAAATTACTTTATCATGATATTTAAAAGAATTAAGAATTTCATATTGGTAGCGTGTAAAATGTTGGGGAAAAGTTTTCAGCATTAAGTTCTAATAATAATTATAAACTATTTTCTTTAAAAGAGTTTTAGTATTTGATAATGTAGAAGCGGTTAATATTGGTAAGTTATATTGTTTAAATTCTGGATTATTCATCTTTTTAAATATTCATCTTCAAGTAATTTGTTCATTTTTTACTTGAAGATTTTTAATTTCTGTTAGTTCTTGAAAGGGATTAATCCCATTAGCTGTCAATTGTTTTAATAACATTACTTTGTAAATCGTTTTTTCATTAAATATTTTTGGTTTTGAACGAAACATTACTTTAATAATTCGAGCAATATAACTTTCAATGCGACAACCAATATTTTCTTGATATTCTCATTTTTGAATTGCTCCATAGTATGTTATTAAATAATTAGATATTTCTTGTAACTTTCCTTTCGCTTCTTCGGTTTTAACAAGCTGATAAGCTTATTCAAGGTATTTTGTAACCTTGTTTCAGTTTAATTTTAAAATTGCTTTTTTAATTTTTTATAGACTGCACCCAAAAAAGTAAGTAAAGAAAAAAAGTCTTTGCTAAACTTTAAAGGAGGTGCATTTTTATATGGCAAGAAAAGGACAAAAATTTAATAAATATACAGCAGATTTTCGAAAAAGGATAGGACAAGAGGTTAAAAATAATAGTATAAGTTTTATTGCAAAAAAATATGCAATTAATAAAAAAACTGTTGCTTCATGGTATGAAAATTTTAAGAAAGGGATTTTAAACACCAATAAAGGTCAAAAAGAATCATTTAAAAAAAGAGATTTAAACTATTACAAAGTTAGGTATGAATTACTAAAAAAGCTTCATGACTTTTACAATTAAATAAAAGAAAAATTGTATTTTTTATCAAAGAAAACCTTAATAAATATCCACTAAATTTATTACTTGATATAACAGATTTAAAGCGTAGTTATTGAGATAAATATAAAAATTATTCAAGTAATGGTGGTAAGGGTAGTGAATCATTAAAAAATATTGTAAAAGTCTATGAAGAAAATTTAAAACAATTTGGTTATCGTCGAATTACCAAATATTTAAAAGAAGATTATGGCATTGTTTATAATGCTAAGAAAGTATTACGAATTATGAAAGAAAATAATATTCAAGCTGAATATGTAAAGCGTATGCGTAGAAAAATATTAATAAAACAAAATAGAAATAAAAATATAATTAAATATCCTGATTTATTAAATCGTAATTTTAATGATATTAAAGAAAGATTTTCAATTTTATTTACTGATGTAACTTATTTAATTTGAAATGGTAAAAAACATTATCAATCAACAATAATTGATGGATATACTAAAGAAATTATTGATGTAAAATGATCAAAATTTAATAATAACAAACTTGTAATTGATAATTTAAATGCTGCAATTAATAAAATTAAAAAAATAAAAAAAGATCTAAATAAAACAATAATTCATTCAGATCACGGATATCAATATACATCTAAAGATTATAATAGTAAATGTTTAGATAACAAAATTATAATTTCAATGGGTAAAAATTATCATTGTGCAGACAACATTATTATTGAAAGTTTTCATTCATTACTTAAAAAAGGAACAATCCATAATAAAAATTATAAATCTCATAATGAATATATTAATGATGTTAAAAAATGAAATAAATGATATTCAAACCAAAAAGAAAAAGATATAATAAATGAAAGTTTGTAAACCTTTTTATTAATACTTACTAAACGGGGTGCAGTCTATTATAAATAAATAACGTTTATAATATCGTGGACCACGGAGACAATCTTTAATTTTTTTAATAACATGGAAACGATCAATGATAAATTCAACATTGATGTGTTTTTCAACCGTTGAAATATATTGTGCACCATCACCAAGCACAATAATTTTAGCTGTCTCGGGTGATTCATAATTTAAGTTAATAAATTCTTTAATTCCTTGTCAGTATTTTTTAGAGTTAATTTTTTTAACTTCATTATTCATTGTTACTAGAAATTTGACATTATGCATTGTTTTTCGTATTGTTTTAGGATCTTTATAACCAGTATGAAAGACGGTTAAACGGATTATTTTCTTAATTTTTAATCGTTTTTTGATTTGATAACTAATGGCATTGCGATATGCTTCATCGGTTTCAATATAAATAACCCCATCATGTTTTAATTTTGTATCTGGTTCATCTAGCATTAGTTCTAACAAATGTTTAATATCAAACCGTTTAATAAGGTTAAAAATTGTTTTTTTTGTTATGTTAGCATTCCGATAAATATTACAAATATCTTGATAACTAAAACTTATGCCTAATTTGCTGATTATTTCTAACGAAAAATCATAATCAAGTCGCTGATAACTTTCAATTCCTAATTGAATATCAAGTAAAAAGACCGTTTTTGGTTTTTTTGCCACTTGAAATTCTGGTTTTAAGATATATTTTCGTCGTTTAAAAGTAACTTCACCATTACGAAAAATCAAAGTTCGTTGATAAAATCCTTTTGTAATATAACGCGCTTTCCGTCAGTCCTTATTAAAAATATAGTTATCAATATATTCAAAAATATTTTTAAATAGTATTCAAGCTTCAGAACTAATTTCATTGTTTAAATAGGATAATAGTGCTGTAATAGGGATATTGGGGCTAATTTCATTAATTAAATCAATAAAAGAGTTATTATTTTCGTTTAAAAACTCTTGGATTCTAGTTATAATATTCATAGGATAGTTTTCTTTCTAATTTTTTTCAAACTTAATTATACTGAAAACTTTCTTTTTTATTTTCCCCAACTTTGGCAACGCAATCTAAAGAAAATTAAAGGAAAACTCTTAAATAACTAGTTAAAATATTTGTTATAATTAAAAAAGAATTAGGAGAGTTAATTATGAGTAAAATTGCAATTGATATGATGGGAACTGATTTAGGTATTACACCGATTATCGGAGCTTTAAAAGTTTTTATGAAAAAATATCAAGATGTTACTTTTATCTTAATCGGAAATGAAAAAGAGCTTAAAACTGCTGCTGAAGAAACAAAATTAGATAATACTAAATATGAAATTTTTGCTACAACAGAAATAATTGCTATGACAGAAGGAATGATGGAAGTTCGGCGTAAACCAGATAGTTCAATGGTTCGGGGAGCGGAATTATTACGTGATCAAAAAGTAGATGCTTTGGTTTCAGGTGGTTCAACAGCCGCTTTTTTAGCCGCATGTCATTTTCTTGTGGGCGAAATTCCTAGTGTTTCTCGGTCAGCTTTTATGCCTTTTATTCCAACCGTTAAAAAAGGAAAGTCGATTTTAATGTTAGATGTTGGGGCTAATTTAGAAAATGATGCCCAAGATCTTGTTAATTTTGCAATTATGGCCAGTGTTTATGCTCAAGAAATTATGCATAATCCAAAACCAACTGTTGCAATGTTAAACATTGGCGAAGAAACAACAAAAGGGAAAGATTATCATAAAGAAGCTTATAAATTATTAACAAATAATAACAAATTTTTTTTTAAGGGGAATATTGAACCACGTGATATTACTAGTGATATTGTTGATATTATTGTAACAGATGGTTTTACTGGTAATATTGCTTTAAAAACATTAGAGGGAATGGCTAAAAATTTAATGGGTGTAATTAAACACGAGTTAACAAAGAACTTTTATCGAAAATTAAAAGCACTATCGTTGCGAAAAGTTTTTCGATGCGTGTGCGAAACCTTTGACTATCGAAATAATGCGGCAGCATTAGTCATCGGTTTAAAGGCAATTGCTGTTAAAACCCATGGTAGTAGTGATGAAAAATCATGAATTAATACTTTAGAATTAACTCGTAATGCAGTTGTTAATGATTTTGTCCAAAAAATGACAGCAAAATTGTTAAAGGGGGATTAATGATACGATGCAGTTTGTAAATAAACACCCGCAACAACTTTTTCATGAATTAAAAGCTTTTTTTGAACAGTATCATATTTTTATTAAAAAACAACAATATTATTTAGAAGCCTTAACACATAACTCTTATGCCAATGAGCATAATTTGACTTATACTTATCAACGAATGGAATTTTTGGGGGATGCTATTTTAGCGAAAGAAATTTCCTTATATTTATTTTTAAGTTTCCCCGATAAAAATGAAGGAGAAATTACTAATTTACGTAGTAAAATTGTGCGGGAAGGAACTTTAGCAGAATTAGTGCACCGGATGAATTGAGCACCCTTTTTATTATTAGGAAAAGGAGAAATTAAAACAAAAGGGTATGAAAAAAACCGGATTTTAGCCGATATTTATGAATCAATGCTGGCCGCCTTATATCTTGATTTGAGGGAAGAAACTGTCCGAACCTTTATTAATAATACTCTTATTCGCATGGTTTCTAATCCTGGTTTTTTTGACCAAATTCGCGATTATAAAACTGAATTACAGGAATTTTTACAGGCTGGTTATGCCCGCACATTAGAATATAAGTTAGTTAAAGAATCGCCACCATTGGAAGGCAACCGCGTTTTATATACTGTTATTGCTGAAATTGGCGGTATTCGGTATGGCGAAGGGTGCGGTTATACGCACAAGGAAGCCGAGCAATTGGCCGCCCGCAATGCCTTACAAAAGTTAGCAAAGAAACCAGAATATCATTTTGATAAATAATTAACAATATAATATGATTATATTATTAGTATATGGAGGTGGAAAGTAATGATGATAAGACATTTGTTTAAAAATTTTCTTTAATTTTGTCGAAAAATCTTGATATTTATATTTATAAAATATACCTAATTTTAGGTATATTTTTAATAGACTTCTTGCGATACCTTGTTATTTATGCTTAAAAAGCAATTAAAATTTTTAAAAATACTTATTTTAAAGTTTAATTTAATTTTTTTATTTGTAATTTTTTTATTTTTGTTAGTATCGCAAAAAGTATAATATAAAGAGAGGTAAATAATTGATGGAAAAAATACTTGCAGAATTAATAAATAGTTTAACAGATGATCAATTTTTAGAATTTTATGAAAAAGTTAAAAAAGAAGCAGAATTAATCAAAAAACAAAAACGCTTAAATAAAATTGATCAAAAATTTAGAGATAAAGGTATTAAATGTCCTAATTGCAAACCTTATCATTGTGTTAAAAATGGCCATAATCCCGAAGGAAAACAAAAATATTTATGCAAAAAATGTCGGGCTAGTTTTGATGCTTTTCGTCATCATTTTACTTATTGAAGTCATTTAAATTATGAACAATAAAATTTATTAATTCAAATTTCATTGTTAGGACAATCTAGTAAAGTAATTTCCCGTTTTATTAAAACAACACCCAAAACAGATTGATATAATCGTCAAAAATTAATGCAATCAAAACAATTATAAAATACTCAATTAAAATTTAAAAAATTAAATGGCCAAATACAAATCGATGAAACATTTATTAAAGAAATCCATAAAGGTAATTTTAAAGATAAATTTGGAGGGCATAAATTATTCGGTTGGTGATATCTTATTCTAATAAATATTTATCTATTAAAACAAAAATAACCAAGAAAAAGACAAATTTATCTTTGATTGCTTTGCCAAAGTTGGGGAAAATAAAAAAGAAAGTTTTCAGTATAATTAAGTTTGAAAAAAATTAGAAAGAAAACTATCCTATGAATATTATAACTAGAATCCAAGAGTTTTTAAACGAAAATAATAACTCTTTTATTGATTTAATTAATGAAATTAGCCCCAATATCCCTATTACAGCACTATTATCCTATTTAAACAATGAAATTAGTTCTGAAGCTTGAATACTATTTAAAAATATTTTTGAATATATTGATAACTATATTTTTAATAAGGACTGACGGAAAGCACGTTATATTCCAAAAGGATTTTATCAACGAACTTTGGTTTTTCGTAATGGTGAAGTTACTTTTAAACGACGAAAATATATCTTAAAACCAGAATTTCAAGTGGCAAAAAAACCAAAAACGGTCTTTTTACTTGATATTCAATTAGGGATTGAAAGTTATCAGCGACTTGATTATGATTTTTCGTTAGAAATAATCAGCAAATTAGGCATAAATTTTAGTTATCAAGATATTTGTAATATGTATCGGAATGCTAACATAACAAAAAAAACAATTTTTAACCTTATTAAACGGTTTGATATTAAACATTTGTTAGAACTAATGCTAGATGAACCAGATACAAAACTAAAACATGATGGGGTTATTTATATTGAAACCGATGAAGCATATCGCAATGCCATTAGTTATCAAATCAAAAAACGATTAAAAATTAAGAAAAGAATCCGTTTAACCGTCTTTCATACTGGTTATAAAGATCCTAAAACAATACGAAAAACAATGCATAATGTCAAATTTCTAGTAACAATGACTAATGAAGTTAAAAAAATTAACTCTAAAAAATACTGACAAGGAATTAAAGAATTTATTAACTTAAATTATGAATCACCCGAGACAGCTAAAATTATTGTGCTTGGGTGCAGTCTATAGAACTTAATGCTGAAAACTTTTCCCCAACATTTTACAGGCTACCTTTTCTTTAATTTTGTCGAAAATTCTTGATATTTATATTTATAAAATATACCTAATTTTAGGTATATTTTATAAATATAAAGAGAGGTAAATAATTGATGGAAAAAATACTTGCAGAATTAATAAATAGTTTAACAGATGATCAATTTTTAGAATTTTATGAAAAAGTTAAAAAAGAAGCAGAATTAATCAAAAAACAAAAACGCTTAAATGAAATTGATCAAAAATTTAGAGATAAAGGTATTAAATGTCTTAATTGCAAATCTTATCATTGTGTTAAAAATGGCCATAATCCCGAAGGAAAACAAAAATATTTATGCAAAAAATGTCGGGCTAGTTTTGATGCTTTTCGTCATCATTTTACTTATTGAAGTCATTTAAATTATTAACAATAAAATTTATTAATTCAAATTTCATTGTTAGGACAATCTAGTAAAGTAATTTACCGTTTTATTAAAACAACACCCAAAACAGCTTGATATAATCGTCAAAAATTAATGCAATCAAAACAATTAGAAAATACTCAATTAAAATTTAAAAAATTAAATGGCCAAATACAAATCGATGAAATATTTATTAGACTTCTTGCGATATTAACAAAAATAAAAAAAATTACAAATTAAAAAAATTAAATTAAACTTAAAAATAATCATTTTTAAAAATTTTAATTGCTTTTTAAGTATAAATAATAAGGTATCGCAAGAAGTCTAATATACAATTTAAAAAGACTATTGACCCTTCACAAATAACAAAGTTTCCTTCCCGAATTCCTGCCGCATATGCTTCTGCTTGCGTAGAAAAACCAAAATCAACTAGCATGTTAGCAATTGGTGTTGGTTTTGATCATGCTTCTGGCGATAATAAATCCGGTGCAATTTCAGAAATTGCTCCACTTAGAAATGACTCATCATCTTTTAACAACTTTACTCGCTTAGCTAATAATGTTTGTTCTCAAATTCCACCTAAAGGGTTAATCCGAACTAACCCTTTATTATTAATTTGACTAATCATAAAACCAACTTCATCACCGTGTGCCATTAATATTACTTTTTTAGGATTTGCAATCCCCTTTTGATTTCGGATGACAGCAAAACAACTCCCCCAAGTTATCTTGAATTATTTCTGACGTATATTTTTGATAGTATTCTTTTAGCAATGTAACAACTTGACATTCAATATTCACATCCAGATGGACCAAATGCTTGTAAAATACTTTCATACATTTTTTGCTTTTCCGCACTTATTTTCATTGTTATCTTCCTTTCGCCCTTGAAATTATTATATCAAAGTTTATAATTAATATATTGTTAAAATTTAGTCGCATAAAAAAGATTGGGGTATAAAAAATATTAATTTATATTAATATAATAATAATTTAACTATTTTATTAAAAATTATGCGATATTAATTAAAACCCCAAAATAATTTATGCGACCTAAAACTTTAACAATACATTAACTTAGATTCAATGATACTTAAAATTACAGAAAATATATGGAGGAAAAATATGCACAAAGTTGCATTAATAATCAACTCATCGTCAGGAATTAAAAAAGGCGAACTAAAAAAATACGAAGATACGTATTTGTTACCATTATTACTAAATTTCCCAGATGGTAGTGAAGTTGAAGATGATGAAAATGTCATTTCTTTTAATGAATTTTATGATATCTTAAAACATTAAAACATCAAGTAATTAAAACTAGTCAGATTCCAATGGGAAAAATGTTAAGTACTTGAAACGAATTGTTAAAAAAATATGATGGCATTGTTTTTATAGAATTATCAAAAGGATTATCTGGCCAACATGAAAATATCTCAACGTTAGCACAAGGTGATGAATATAAAGACAAGGTTTTTGTTATTGATACTGATGGTGTAAGTCAACTATTGGTATATATGATTGATCTAGTTTATCAATGAATTGGTGAAGGAATTAAATTAACATAAATTCAACCAAAACTTAATTTAATTAAAACAAAAGTTAGCGCATTCATTATCCCAAAAAGTTTGGAAACTTTAAAACGTGGAGGGCGAATTACAGCAACCGCTGCAGCCTTAGCATCGTTTTTAAAAATAACACTTATTTTGAGATATGATGGTCGCATTGATAAATTTGACAAAACTAGAACATTTAAAAAAGCTGTCGAAACAGCTTTCCAACAAATTAAAAAAGAACGGCAAAATTGAAAAAATATTATTTTATTGCATTCAAAAACTGATGATGAAACTTTGCAAGAAGTTTATAACATTATTGACGATACGGGTGCTAAAATTAATTCGACATACATTTTGCCAAATGTTATCGCAGCTCACACAGGAGCAAATACGGTCGTGCTAGTATGTTGAGATCAATAAAAGGAGGTCCAACTAATGAATAAAAAAATTGCAATCTTAACTGATTCATCCGCAGGTTTTACAACAGCAGAAATTAAAAAATTGGGTATTCATGTCATTCCCTTACACATTATTTTAAATAATGAAACTGATATTTTAGATACTGAAGAAGAAACAACAAAATATAATTTTTATGAAATTGTTCAAACTGGAACAACAAAAACAAGCCAAGCTTCAACTGGTGAATTAATGGCAAAATATGATGAAATATTAAAAACATATGATGAAATTATTCATTATCCAATCGATGAAAAACTTTCAAGTCAATATGCAACAACTTATACTCTAAGTCAAGATGAAGCATATCTTGGTAGAGTTCATGTTGTTCGTAATCACACAGCAGCTTTTGCTTTAAAAACATTAGTAATTTATGCTAATGAATTAACAAAACAAAATCTTAGCGTAAAAGAAATCATTGCTAAAACAAGCGTTCTTGAAAAAAGAACATATATGGCAATGATTCCTGGAAGCCTAGATCGTTTATCAAAGGGTGGTCGTGTTGGAAAAGTTTTATTATCATTAATTAATATATTCAAAATTAAAATTTTAATTCAATGAGGTGAACACCCAAAAAAAATTGCCTCATCACGAACTTTAAATAATTTAATTGAAACATTAGTTGAAACTTGAGAAAAATTTAAGAAAACAGTGAAATTAAACTTTCAATTATTTGTTTTAAAAACAAGTGCATGTAATAATAAAGTTTGGGACAACGTTATCCAAAAATTAGATGAGTTAAAAGTTACATATCAAACTGAAAATTTAGCTAATATTTTTGTTGCCCATGCGGGTTTAAATACAATTGCTTTTGTCGCAGTTCCTCAAATTAAATAACAATGAAAAACCATTTCTATTTTAGAAATGGTTTTTTTATTTTTCGCTTAATTTTAATGGCGGAAGTAAAGAGATTCGAACTCTTGCATGGATCACTCCATCTAACGGTTTTCGAGACCGCTCCCTTCAACCAGACTTGAGTATACTTCCACTTTTTTACTGGCAGAGGTGACAGGACTTGAATCCACAACACTCGGATTTGAAGTCCGATGTTCTACCACTTGAACTTTATACCCCTAACAAAGTAAATTAAGCACCTAAATTAGCACTTAATCATTTTAACAAAATAATTAAAAATAGCCTTTAATTTTGTCGAAAAATAGACTGCACCCCGTTTAGTAAGTATTAATAAAAAGGTTTACAAACTTTCATTTATTATATCTTTTTCTTTTTGGTTTGAATATCATTTATTTCATTTTTTAACATCATTAATATATTCATTATGAGATTTATAATTTTTATTATGGATTGTTCCTTTTTTAAGTAATTAATGAAAACTTTCAATAATAATGTTGTCTGCACAATGATAATTTTTACCCATTGAAATTATAATTTTGTTATCTAAACATTTACTATTATAATCTTTAGATGTATATTGATATCCGTGATCTGAATGAATTATTGTTTTATTTAGCTCTTTTTTTATTTTTTTAATTTTATTAATTGCAGCATTTAAATTATCAATTACAAGTTTGTTATTATTAAATTTTGATCATTTTACATCAATAATTTCTTTAGTATATCCATCAAGTATTGTTGATTGATAATGTTTTTTACCATTTCAAATTAAATAAGTTACATCAGTAAATAAAATTGAAAATCTTTCTTTAATATCATTAAAATTACGATTTACTAAATCAGGATATTTAATTATATTTTTATTTCTATTTTGTTTTATTAATATTTTTCTACGCATACGCTTTACATATTCAAGCTGAATATGTAAAGCGTATGCGTAGAAAAATATTAATAAAACAAAATAGAAGCCAAATTGTAAAGTTAAGTGCAACTAAATTATTTTTCTAACCAAATATTCGATTGGCGAAAGATAATTTAGTATTTTTCTTGGTCTTTGGTTTAAAGACAATATAAATTTATGAACTGCATTTTTAGTAGTATTTGAAAAATTAAATTTTTTAGGAAATTTTTCTCTAATTAAACCATTAGTATTTTCATTAGTACCTCTTTGTCAGGGTGAATATGCATTAGCAAAATAAATTTTCACATTTAAATTTTTTTCAAGTTGTTGTCAATTAGCAAATTCTTTACCACGATCAAATGTTATAGTCTTAACAAGATTATTTGGAAGAATTGATAAATAATGGCTAATATTTTCGTTAATAACTTTAGTAGTTCTATTTTCAACTAATATTGCTAAAGTAAATCTTGATGTTCTTTCAACTAAAGTTATTAAACATGATTTACTTTTACCTCGTGATGATACTACGGTATCACCTTCTCAATGACCAAGAGTTACGCGATTATTAACATTAGCATTTCGTTCTTTAAATGATTTACCATTAAATTTACCCCGATTTTCTTGATATTTTCGTTTCTTACCTTTTCTTCTTAAATTTTTATTAGTAACTTTTTCAAGTAATCCAGAATAAATTCAATTGTAAATTGTTTTAAAACTAATAATTCATTCTTTATGAAAATTTTTAATTCTGCCATAAATTTGTTCGGGTGATCAACCTAATAATAATTTTTGTTGTACATATTTTACTAATTCTCTATTTTTAAACTTATGAAAATAAATATGTGATTGTTTTCTATTTTATGCTTTATTTTGTGCAATTAATGAAAAATAATGATTATTATCTTTATTTCTATTAACTTCTCGAATAATAGTACTAATAGACTGCACCCAAAAAAGTAAGTAAAGAAAAAAAGTCTTTGCTAAACTTTTAAAGGAGGTGCATTTTTATATGGCAAGAAAAGGACAAAAATTTAATAAATATACAGCAGATTTTCGAAAAAGGATAGGACAAGAGGTTAAAAATAATAGTATAAGTTTTATTGCAAAAAAATATGCAATTAATAAAAAAACTGTTGCTTCATGGTATGAAAATTTTAAGAAAGGAATTTTAAACACCAATAAAGGTCCAAAAGAATCATTTAAAAAAAGAGATTTAAACTATTACAAAGTTAGGTATGAATTACTAAAAAAGCTTCATGACTTTTACAATTAAATAAAAGAAAAATTGTATTTTTTATCAAAGAAAACCTTAATAAATATCCACTAAATTTATTACTTGATATAACAGATTTAAAGCGTAGTTATTGAGATAAATATAAAAATTATTCAAGTAATGGTGGTAAGGGTAGTGAATCATTAAAAAATATTGTAAAAGTCTATGAAGAAAATTTAAAACAATTTGGTTATCGTCGAATTACCAAATATTTAAAAGAAGATTATGGTATTGTTTATAATGCTAAGAAAGTATTACGAATTATGAAAGAAAATAATATTCAAGCTGAATATGTAAAGCGTATTCGTAGAAAAATATTAATAAAACAAAATAGAAATAAAAATATAATTAAATATCCTGATTTATTAAATCGTAATTTTAATGATATTAAAGAAAGATTTTCAATTTTATTTACTGATGTAACTTATTTAATTTGAAATGGTAAAAAACATTATCAATCAACAATAATTGATGGATATACTAAAGAAATTATTGATGTAAAATGATCAAAATTTAATAATAACAAACTTGTAATTGATAATTTAAATGCTGCAATTAATAAAATTAAAAAAATAAAAAAAGATCTAAATAAAACAATAATTCATTCAGATCACGGATATCAATATACATCTAAAGATTATAATAGTAAATGTTTAGATAACAAAATTATAATTTCAATGGGTAAAAATTATCATTGTGCAGACAACATTATTATTGAAAGTTTTCATTCATTACTTAAAAAAGGAACAATCCATAATAAAAATTATAAATCTCATAATGAATATATTAATGATGTTAAAAAATGAAATAAATGATATTCAAACCAAAAAGAAAAAGATATAATAAATTAAAGTTTGTAAACCTTTTTATTAATACTTACTAAACGGGGTGCAGTCTAAAAAATTGGAAGAAATTCATCGGTGTATGAATTTCTTCCAATTTTTATATTCCTACTTTCTTCATAATTATATTTTATTTGAAAGTCCACATAAATATGGTCCAAATTATTGTAACCTATCCACCTCTTATAAAGACTATAAGAATTAAATTAATAAGAGGTATAAATTTCTATTTGTATTTTTTCTTTATGAATTAATTTGCGATGATTATCATAGTATCGCAAGAAGTCTAATGATAAGATTTGCAATTAGGGCATTTAATACCTTTATCTCTAAATTTTTGATCAATTTCATTTAAGCGTTTTTGTTTTTTGATTAATTCTGCTTCTTTTTTAACTTTTTCATAAAATTCTAAAAATTAATCATCTGTTAAACTATTTATTAATTCTGCAAGTATTTTTTCCATCAATTATTTACCTCTCTTTATATTAAAAATATACCTAATTTTAGATATATTTTATAAATATCAAGAGTTTTCTACAAAATTAAAGGAATATTCCTATTAACTTATCGAAAAATAGTGATAAAATAATTAGTGGTGATTCAACTTGATAAATAAGTTTTTTCCGAAGAAGAATTTGCAGCGTATCAAACAGCTCAAGCGGATTCACAATGAGAACAATTCCACGAAAAATTAGTTAAAACAAAAGAGGAGGAAAAATAATGGCGGTACCATTTCGAAAAACATCAAAACAAGCAAAAAGAAAACGCCGAACACATTTTAAATTAGTTGGAGCAACTTTGATAGCATGTAAAAATTGTGGAGCATCAATTAAACCACATAGAGTTTGTCGTGAATGTGGATATTATAAGGATAAAGAAGTTATTAGAGTTGATTAGGGAATAATAGCTAATTAGAAAAAAAGAATCTGACTGTAGACTAGACTGCACCCAAAAAAGTAAGTAAAGAAAAAAAGTCTTTGCTAACTTTAAAGGAGGTGCATTTTTATATGGCAAGAAAAGGACAAAAATTTAATAAATATACAGCAGATTTTCGAAAAAGGATAGGACAAGAGGTTAAAAATAATAGTATAAGTTTTATTGCAAAAAAATATGCAATTAATAAAAAAACTGTTGCTTCATGGTATGAAAATTTTAAGAAAGGGATTTTAAACACCAATAAAGGTCCAAAAGAATCATTTAAAAAAAGAGATTTAAACTATTACAAAGTTAGGTATGAATTACTAAAAAAGCTTCATGACTTTTACAATTAAATAAAAGAAAAATTGTATTTTTTATCAAAGAAAACATTAATAAATATCCACTAAATTTATTACTTGATATAACAAATTTAAAGCGTAGTTATTGATATAAATATAAAAATTATTCAAGTAATGGTAAGGATAGTGAACCATTAAAGAATATTGTAAAAGTCTATGAAGAAAATTTAAAACAATCTGGTTATCGTCGAATTACCAAATATTGAAAAGAAGATTATGGCATTGTTTATAATGCTAAGAAAGTATTACGAATTATGAAAGAAAATAATATTCAAGCTGAATATGTAAAGCGTATGCGTAGAAAAATATTAATAAAACAAAATAGAAATAAAAATATAATTAAATATCCTGATTTAGTAAATCGTAATTTTAATGATATTAAAGAAAGATTTTCAATTTTATTTACTGATGTAACTTATTTAATTTGAAATGGTAAAAAATATTATCAATCAACAATAATTGATGGATATACTAAAGAAATTATTGATGTAAAATGATCAAAATTTAATAATAACAAACTTGTAATTGATAATTTAAATGCTGCAATTAATAAAATTAAAAAAATAAAAAAAGATCTAAATAAAACAATAATTCATTCAGATCACGGATATCAATATACATCTAAAGATTATAATAGTAAATGTTTAGATAACAAAATTATAATTTCAATGGGTAAAAATTATCATTGTGCAGACAACATTATTATTGAAAGTTTTCATTCATTACTTAAAAAAGGAACAATCCATAATAAAAATTATAAATCTCATAATGAATATATTAATGATGTTAAAAAATGAAATAAATGATATTCAAACCAAAAAGAAAAAGATATAATAAATGAAAGTTTGTAAACCTTTTTATTAATACTTACTAAACAGGGTGCAGTCTATCATATGAAATTATTAATTCTTTTAAATATCATGATAAAGTAATTTTTGAAACTTGCAATTCTGATTTAATAAAAGCAATTTGTTTTCTAATGTTTGTTTTTGTTTTTATCTTTGGAAGAGCAACAAGCTTTTTTAAAACCTCATTCTCAGCTTTTATTATTTCATTTTCTTTTTTTAATAAATAGTTTTCACGTTCTAAGGGTTTTTTAAACTTATTTAATTCAAAATCTTTTCGCTTTTTTTGTTCTTTTAGAATTTCTTTATTTTGTTGAAATTGATTTACTCATTTTGAAATAGTTGCTAAACTAATATGATATTCTTTTGCTATTTCACTATAAGATTTATTGTTAATTGAATATTCATTAACAATTTTTTCTTTAAATTCAAAAGAATGATCTTTAGACCCTTTTATTTTACCTTTAGCCATATAAAAATGTTTCTCCTAACTTTATATATTAATAATAATCTAGAAAAATTTTTATTTATATATCTCATTTAAAAGAAACATTGCATACCTAATTTTAGGTATATTTTTAATATAAAGATTTTTCTACAAAATTAAAGAAAACCCTTATAAAATATAGATATTTTTAAAAAGTCCATTTTAATAAAACCCAATAAAATCAGGATTTTGTTAAAATATCAAGATTTTTAGACAAAATTAAAAACTTTTTCTATAAAATAGGATAAAATTAAAAAAGTACGAAATGCCCATGTGGCGGAATAGGCAGACGCAGTAGACTCAAAATCTACCGAAGAAATTCGTATCGGTTCGAGCCCGATCATGGGTACCATTTTAAGAGAAAAAATAATCGGTTTAAACAACTGCAATGTTTCTTTTAACTGAGATATATAAGCCAAATTGTAAAGTTAAGTGCAACTAAATTATTTTTCTAACCAAATATTCGATTGGCGAAAGATAATTTAGTATTTTTCTTGGTCTTTGGTTTAAAGACAATATAAATTTATGAACTGCATTTTTAGTAGTATTTGAAAAATTAAATTTTTTAGGAAATTTTTCTCTAATTAAACCATTAGTATTTTCATTAGTACCTCTTTGTCAGGGTGAATATGCATTAGCAAAATAAATTTTCACATTTAAATTTTTTTCAAGTTGTTGTCAATTAGCAAATTCTTTACCACGATCAAATGTTATAGTCTTAACAAGATTATTTGGAAGAATTGATAAATAATGGCTAATATTTTCGTTAATAACTTTAGTAGTTCTATTTTCAACTAATATTGCTAAAGTAAATCTTGATGTTCTTTCAACTAAAGTTATTAAACATGATTTACTTTTACCTCGTGATGATACTACGGTATCACCTTCTCAATGACCAAGAGTTACGCGATTATTAACATTAGCATTTCGTTCTTTAATTGATTTACCATTAAATTTACCCCGATTTTCTTGATATTTTCGTTTCTTACCTTTTCTTCTTAAATTTTTATTAGTAACTTTTTCAAGTAATCCAGAATAAATTCAATTGTAAATTGTTTTAAAACTAATAATTCATTCTTTATGAAAATTTTTAATTCTGCCATAAATTTGTTCGGGTGATCAACCTAATAATAATTTTTGTTGTACATATTTTACTAATTCTCTATTTTTAAACTTATGAAAATAAATATGTGATTGTTTTCTATTTTCTGCTTTATTTTGTGCAATTAATGAAAAATAATGATTATTATTTTTATTTCTATTAACTTCTCGAATAATAGTACTAATACTTCGATTAAGATTTTTAGCTATTTCACTAATTTTTATTTTAAACTTCAATTGATTCTCAATATAAATTCTTTCATTTATGCCAAGATGTTTATATCCCATATAAAAACTCCTTGCTTTATTTTTTCTAAAATAAACTTAGCATCATAAAATTTTTATATGGGATTTTTTGCAATTTTATTTACTTGCACTTACAAGTATAATTCAGCATAAATAAAAATTTTTCTAGATTATTATTAATATATAAAGTTAGGAGAAACATTTTTATATGGCTAAAGGTAAAATAAAAGGGTCTAAAGATCATTCTTTTGAATTTAAAGAAAAAATTGTTAATGAATATTCAATTAACAATAAATCTTATAGTGAAATAGCAAAAGAATATCATATTAGTTTAGCAACTATTTCAAAATGAGTAAATCAATTTCAACAAAATAAAGAAATTCTAAAAGAACAAAAAAAGCGAAAAGATTTTGAATTAAATAAGTTTAAAAAACCCTTAGAACGTGAAAACTATTTATTAAAAAAAGAAAATGAAAGAATAAAAGCTGAGAATGAGGTTTTAAAAAAGCTTGAAGCTCTTCCAAAGATAAAAACAAAAACAAACATTAGAAAACAAATTGCTTTTATTAAATCAGAATTGCAAGTTTCAAAAATTACTTTATCATGATATTTAAAAGAATTAAGAATTTCATATGATACTTGAAATAAATATTCAAAAAATTGTGATGAATATCAACCAAATATTGATTATTCAATATATGAAATAATTAAAGCAATTCATAGAGAAAATAGTATTAAAGGACACAGACAAATTAAATTATCTTTGGAAGAGCAAAAAATTAATGTGTCGAATTCAACAGTTTATCGTTTTATGAAATTAGCTAATAGAATTTCTAGTGTAAGAATTAAAACAAGAAAAAAAATTAATCATTTCTTAAAAATGACAAATTAACATATTCGACATAAATATCTATTAAAACGTAATTTTAAAGCTGAAAAAACTAATCAAAAGTGATTAATTGATATTACGTATGTTAAAACAATCACAGAATGAGTATATTTATTTGCAATCAAGGATTTATTTAGTAATTTAATAGTAAATTATTCTTTAACAACAACTCCAACAGTAAATTGAGTAAATAATTGTATCAAAGAAGCAATTATTAAAAGAAAAATAATCAAAGGTGAATTAACTATTAATTCTGATCAAGGTATTCATTTCACTTCAAAAGCTTATGAAAAATTATTAAAAAAACACGGTATAAATATAAGTATGTCAAGAAGAGGCAATTGTTTAGATAATTCACCGATTGAAAATTGATTTTCAATTCTTAAAACCGAGAACTCAGAATTATCACACTGTAAAAATATTTTAGAAGTAAAAAATATTGTAGATAATTATATAATTCATTATAATGAAAAAAGAAAAATTTTAAATTTAAAAATGCCACCACTTCAATATGAAGTGAAAACATTTTTTAATTAAAATTCTCAGTTATCTGAAACTGTGCATCGGTTTAAACAACCGATTTTTTATTTACTATAAATGGCTACAACCTGTCCCGATAAAACTTCAATATTCCCCGTTGACCCAATAAATTCATTACTAACAGCATTCGGGGATAACTCTGCTAACTGAAATTGCTTAACATTATATTTTAAATTAGTAATTGTTACAGTTGCTGATTGCAAACTAAATAAGGAAAAATAACGATATGCCGGTTTAGCAAACACTTCATTCATCCCTGGTTTTAATAAATAAGCATAAGTATGATCATTGATAAAAATAATATTGTAATGATAAATAAAGTAAAAACAACTCAATTGTATATCGAACCGTTCACCTTGTGCAATAAAAACAATTTCTTGTGGTTCTAATTTAAGAACCTCCTGAAGGGCTAATTCCCCATCAAGATAATCTTTCATTTCCGGAACTACTAAAACTTCTTTTGCCTTACTAGTAATTAACTTTGCTTCCAATGCTGTTAAACTATCTTGATCACAACAAAAAAAATCAAAAGTATCAAAAGTTTTAATTAAATCTAACGCTCCCCGTTCAACCCCAATTTTATAATAATCTTGATAAGGCTGTAAATCGAGGTTTGTTTCAGAGCAAACAATTACCACCTTATTTGCTTTCATCAGTCATTAATTCCTTTACACGGATTGCTAAATCAGCGTGTCCAAATAAATAACTTCCGGCAACTAAAACATCAACCCCATATTGTTTACAAACCTTAGTCGTTTCAGCATTAATTCCACCATCAACTTCAATTAAAGTCTGCATCTTATTTTGGTCAAGATAATTTCGTAATGTTTTAATCTTGCTTGCGGCGGCGGTCGATATAAAAGCTTGCCCCCCAAAACTAGGTTCAACAGTCATTATTAATACTAAATCAAGACTATTTAAATGCGGAATAATTACATCAATTGGGGTCGCTGGTTTAACGGCTAACCCAATTTTTAATTTTAACTTTGCGCGTAAAGTTAAAAATTCTGTTAATTGCGATGGGGTTAATGCTTCATAATGCAACGTTATGGCTGAAGATCCCGCTTGAATAAATGGCATTAAATAATTTTCAACACTATCATTTTTAATTTTAACCATTAAATGACAATCAAGAAATAAATCACTATAACTAGTAATATCAGCTAAAATTTTTGGACCAAAAGTTAAATTTGGTACAAAGTCACCATCCATTACATCAAAGTGAATTCACTGTGCTCCGGCCGCTTTAATAGCCGTTAATTCGTCTTTTAATATTAAATAATTTGCACTTAAAACACTCGGTGCAACAATATATTTTTTCATCATTACCTCTTTCTATTGTTCTTGCATAATTCGCACATGATCATTAGACTTCTTCTGATACCTGATTATTTATGCTTAAAAAGCAATTAAAATTTTTAAAAATGCTTATTTTAAAGTTTAATTTAATTTTTTTAATTTGTAATTTTTTTTATTTTTGTTAGTATTGCAAGAAGTCTATTATAAAAAATGCGGAATAATATTTTCTTGCACTAAGGCTTTTATTTTACAATGAGGTTCATGTAAGTGTAAACAAGTTCGAAACTTACATTCACTAGCATACTGATTAAAAAAATGATACGTGCGGGCTAAACCGCTTTTTTCATAATCTCTTAAATCAAAGGTTGAAAAACATGGCGTATCTGCAATCATCCCATGTAATAATTCATATAAGGCACTTGTTGTTGTATGTTTCCCCCGCCCTAAGGCTTTTGAAATTTCTTGGGTTTTAATTATTTCCGCTTGTAATAAGGTATTTAATGTTGACGACTTGCCACTTCCCGTTTGACCAGTAAAAACTGAAATTTTATTTTGAAAAAGTTGTTCAAATTGTTGTCATGTTTTTTTGTCATCCTTTTTATTACTAATAAAATAAACCTCATACCCTAAGGCTGGATATCAATTAAAATATTTTTGATAAAGGTCCTCTGTTTGTACTAAGTCTTTCTTAGTGCAAACAATCACTGGTTTTAAACTTTTATATTCAATAGACTTCTTGCGATACTAACAAAAATAAAAAAAATTACAAATTAAAAAAATTAAATTAAACTTAAAAATAAGCATTTTTAAAAATTTTAATTGCTTTTTAAGCATAAATAATAAGGTATCGCAAGAATTCTAATAAATGCTAAATATTTATTAAATAAATATGAACTAAAAGTTGGCTCGGCCATTGCTGTAATAATAATAACTTGATCAACATTGGCAATTCGGGGGCGATATAATTCATTTTTTCGTGGTTTAATTTGATAAATAATTCCTTGATTGTCATTTTGGATTTCAAACTGAACATAGTTCCCAACAACTGGTTTAATCTCTTGATGGCGAAATAATCCTTTTGCTTTACATGCATAAACCTGTTGGTCAGTATCATTTTTCACATAACAAAACTCGCTAACAATGCAAATAATCATTCCTATTTGATGCACATTACTTTACCTTGGTAAAAACAATCAAAGGCAAACCATCGCAATAATAAAACCAACAAACAAGAAACTAAACCATCAGGCAACCTTAATTTTTAAAAACCATGGGTAAGAATAATAGCGATCATACAGTTTATGTGACTTCCCTTTTATACATCAATTAAATTAGATAATTTTAATGGTTTATCATTTTTATGTTCAATTGCTTCAACTGCTTGTAAACTAGCATTAAACTCCGTAACCGTTTGAAAACGTTCACTGGGGTCTTTGGCAATTGCTTTTAAAATAACATTTTCCAAACTTTGTGGTAACATTGGATTCACTAAGTGCGGACGTAATGGTAATTCTTTAATATGTTTCACCGCAACAAATGTTGGATTTTTCCCAACAAACGGTGCTGTTCCAATTGCTAACTCATATAACATAATTCTTAATGCATAAATATCACTGCGTTTAGTGGTTGGTTTTGAATGAACAATTTCAGGAGCCATATATTTTGAGGTTCCAATAATCTTGCTGCTTTCTAAATCTTCACTATTTTCTAAAATTGCGACTCCAAAATCAGCAACTTTGATTTTCCCATCATATGAAATTAAAATATTTTATGATTTAATATCCCGGTGAATAATATCATTTTGATGTGCTTCTGTAATTGATAAATTAATTTCATCAAAAAAATATAATAATTCTTTAACAGTACACGGTCCTAACGTTAATAAATGGTCTTTTAAAGTATAACCTTTCACTAATTCTAAAACTAAACAATGACGGTCATATGCTTCAAATGAACCATAAATCTTAACAACATTATTATGGGAAAATTGTTCAATTGAATTGTATTCTTTATTAAAACGCTCCACTGCTTATTTATTCTTTGATAAAGTTAACGTCATAATTTTAATTGCAACAGGGCGTTTTAATAACATATCGTACCCTTCAAAAACTTCAGCCATTCCACCATCAGCAATTTTAGCTAAAATATGATATCGATTATGTAAAATCGTTCCAATTGGGATTTATTCCATTTTCTCCACCCTTTTACTTTATTATTTCAGCTTGTAAACATGGATTGGCAACCCTTTTTAGGACACTTTTTATATTGACTGTTGTTTTCTAAATTCAACAGGTGTTAAATAATTTAAACTACCGTGAATTCGAATATTGTTATATCAATGCACAAAGTCAAATAATTTGTATTTTAATTGGGTTAAATTTATAAATTTTTGCCCCTTGATAAATTACGTTTTAAAACTTTTGTAAATTGTTTCAGCCATAGCATTATCATAAGGACAGCCTTTATTGCTTAATGATCGTTTGATGTTAAAAGTATTTAAGATATTATCAATGATTTTATTTTTAAATTCATTACCCCGGTCAGTATGAAATAACGTAATTTGATTTAATGGTCTTGTAATTGAATAAAAGGCTTTTTGTCCTAGTTGGGCTGTTTTGTTTGTCCCGGCACTATAGCCAATTATTTCACGATTAAACAAGTCAATTAATAAACAAATATAATGTCATTTAGCACCCAACTTGAACATATGTTAAATCACTAACAACAACTTCATTTGGTTGTTTATTATTAAATTCACGGTTTAAAACCTTGCTAATTTCATCGTTATTAACCATTGACTTATGATTACGATATTTTAATTTGGTGTATTTAGATACTAACTGATTTTTAATCATAATTTGGCGAATTTTTCTTCGCGATAAGATAATATCTTTTCTGGTTAAAATAGCTTTAATTTTACGAGCTCCATAAATTTTGCGACTAGCATTAAATGGACTAATAACTTCTTGTTCATAATTATTAACATAAACCGTAGCGTATTTATTAATTTGATAGTAATATGTTGATTTTGCTATCTTTAATATTTGACCCATTTTTCGCACGGAATATTTTTCTTTATTATTGTTAATAATTTCTATTTTTTGCCGATTATCAGTGCCGCTTGCTTTAAAATGTCGTTTTCCATTCGTAATTGGATTAATTCTTTCCGCAAGGCAATCAAGTTCATTTTCTTCAGCAGTGCGGTTATCTTTTGCTTTAAAAGATCCAGAATTATTTAATTTTTCAATTCACTGATATACGGCTGATTTTGACATCCCATATTCCTTAAAAATTTCAAAAATGGTTTTACCATTTTGATAAAGTAAAACAATTTGTTTTTTAAATTCATCGGTGTATGAATTTCTTCCCATTTTTATATTCCTACTTTCTTCATAATTATATTTTATTTGAAAGTCCACATAAATATGGTCCAACTTATTGTAACCTATCCAACATCATAACACAAAAAAACACGAAAGAAAAAACAACAATAAAAAATAACAGGGCTTTAATCTGTTATTTCAAAAACAACGCCTGTTAAATTATCTGTTGATAAGTTTTCTAATGCCCGATCAATTAAAATTTTAACTTTATCATTTAATTTATTTTCTGATTTTAAGGTTTCAATCAAATCAATTTCATCAACATAATCATGAATACCATCTGTTGTTAATAAATATTGCCCCTTAATATCTTCAATTACATAAGTATCAATTTTTAAATTCTTAGTTGGTCCTAAGGCACTTGTTAATACTTTTCAAAAAGTATGCATATTATATTGTTTTTTATACTGACCTTGAAATTCTAATTCTTGTTTTTCCCGATACTCGGTTGAATTTTCCATATTTTGATCAGTCGTAATTTGATAAATTTTATCATGATGTAATTTATATAACCGTGAATCACCAATATTAATTACATATACTTTTTCATTTTCAATTAATGCTGCCACAACAGTTGTCCCCATATCACTCGTATCAGGATAAACTTGCGCATAAGTGACCATTTCTTCTTGAATTGCTAAAATTGTTTCTCGAAATCATTTGTTAATTTCTTCATCCGATAAATGATTAAAATTTGTTCGTTTAAAATGTTCGACTAAACTATCAACCGCCATTTTACTAGC
Source organism: Spiroplasma endosymbiont of Polydrusus pterygomalis (assembly GCF_964030635.1). Classification (GTDB taxonomy): domain Bacteria; phylum Bacillota_I; class Bacilli_A; order Mycoplasmatales; family Mycoplasmataceae; genus Spiroplasma. The sequence continues at coordinate 485,646 of NZ_OZ034909.1, forward strand.
AACTTCCCCATGCTTATGGCCACCCATTCCGTCGCAAACAATCGCAATATAATTATTAAAACTATTATTAGCAAAATCAAAGTAATCTTGATTACTATTACGATAAGCACCAATATCAGTTTTATATCCAAACCGTATTTGCATAATTATTTTCTAATAATCCCTTCATTTTTAGCACGCAATTGTCCACAAGCAGCATCAATATCATGGCCAAATTCACGACGTACAATACAATTAATTTTTTGTTGTTGTAAAGTTTCAAAAAATTGATTAATTTTAGTACTACGTTGATAACCATTTTATACGACCTTATTATACGGAATTAAACTAACATAAGCATTTAATCTCCGAATTAATTTTGCTAATTATAACGCTGTTTCACGACTATCATTAACATCCTCAATTAAAATATATTCAAAAGTAACCCGACGATTAGTTAATTCACCAGACTTCTTGCGATACCTGATTATTTATGCTTAAAAAGCAATTAAAATTTTTAAAAATGCTTATTTTTAAGTTTAATTTAATTTTTTTAATTTGTAATTTTTTTATTTTTGTTAGTATCGCAAGAAGTCTAATATAATAACGCACAGCATTCATTAGTTTTTCCACTGGATAAACTTTATTAATTGGCATTAATTGATTACGAATCGTATTGTTTGGTGCATGCAACGAAATAGCTAAATTAACTTGCGTTTTTAACTCCGCAAATTGTTTAATTTTAGGAATCAAGCCACAAGTTGAAATTGTAATATGACGAGCACCAATTTGATAACCTTTTGCATCATTAATAATGTTAACAAACTTAAGGGGTATTATCAAAATTATCAAATCCCCATTACAACAATGTGACTAACACGATCTTGCGTTGCTGCTAAGTAACGGTTAACCATCATAACTTGTTGGACAATTTCAGAATTTGATAATTTCCGCATCTTCTTTAATAGCCCTGAGGCACAAAAAGTGCAAGCCATATTACATTCCAACTTGTGTTGTCACACAAACTGAATTACCATAATTTTGCGGCATTAAAACTGTTTCAATTTTATAGCCATCTGCTAATTGAAACAAAAATTTTACTGTTCCATCTTTTGATTGTTGTTGCACAACAATTTTTAATGGCTTAATTGTATAATATTCTTGTAATTTAATTCGGTCCGTTTTCTTTAATTTTGTAGAAAAATCTTGATAAAGTCAAAAAACCCTATAAAATATAGAAATTTGCAAGAAATACATTTTATCAAAAACCCAATAAAATAAAGGTTTTATTAAAATATCAAGAGTTTTCGACAAAATTAAAGAAATAATTTAATTAAATACAAATCACTGCTAATTTCTCTTCTTATTATATCTTTTTTTATATTATAATCAATTCAAAATAATTCTTGAATAATATTATTTGCTTTTTTAATACTAAAATTATGCATATGTTCTGAAATTTTCTTTACTCGAAATGGATGGATTTGTAAAATTTCGACAATTTGAGATGGTGTTTTCTTTAAAGCCGATAAAACAATAATATCTCTTGTAAAAATAACACTACTCGTAATCAATGCTAATAAAGCAACACTACTTAATCCTCGTTCTTGCAAATAATGATAATTTATTAAAAAACTATTTAAATCATTTTTTAATAAGTCATCAACTAATTTAAAAATGTCGGTATCCAAATATTTTGTCATATTATTTTCAATTAAGTCATCGGTAATATCAGAATTAATTAATAATAATTTTTTTAATTCATTTCGGATAATATACAAATTATTTGGTAAATATTCCACAATCTTGGGAATTAGATGCTGTTTAATCGTTCCATTATTTTTTACAATATAATCATTAATAAATTTTGTTAATTCATTATATGATAAATTTGTTGCCTTTAAAACACTAGTTAATGCCAACATTTGTTTCGTTATTTTTAAACGATTACTAATCTTATTGACTGGGCAAATAAAAATAATAAAAGTATTAGGATTTGGTGCTGTTAAATATTCCATTAACTGTGATAAATGACTCTTATTATCTACTTTTGTGTTAATTTTTTCTTCCGTAATAAAATAACTATCATTTACGATAATAATTCTTTTTTCTGAAAATAATGGAATAGTGTTCGCATCAGTTAAAATTGATGGTAAAGCATCTTCTAAATAGTTATATTCTTGTAAATCATATTCATTATCAGGATTAATTTTTGTTAAAATCTTATTTTTCTGCATTTTAATTAAAAAAGCATCTTCGCCATATATTAAAAACATCTTTTTTGAAACTCCTTTAAAATGTTCTAAAAACTATGATAAAGTAATATTATCATAAAACATATTAATTAAAACTTTAATTTTGTTTTAATGTCCTTATCGATTGCGTTGCCAAAGTTGGGGAAAATAAAAAAGAAAGTTTTCAGTATAATTAAGTTTGAAAAAAATTAGAAAGAAAACTATCCTATGAATATTATAACTAGAATCCAAGAGTTTTTAAACGAAAATAATAACTCTTTTATTGATTTAATTAATGAAATTAGCCCCAATATCCCTATTACAGCACTATTATCCTATTTAAACAATGAAATTAGTTCTGAAGCTTGAATACTATTTAAAAATATTTTTGAATATATTGATAACTATATTTTTAATAAGGACTGACGGAAAGCACGTTATATTCCAAAAGGATTTTATCAACGAACTTTGGTTTTTCGTAATGGTGAAGTTACTTTTAAACGACGAAAATATATCTTAAAACCAGAATTTCAAGTGGCAAAAAAACCAAAAACGGTCTTTTTACTTGATATTCAATTAGGAATTGAAAGTTATCAGCGACTTGATTATGATTTTTCGTTAGAAATAATCAGCAAATTAGGCATAAGTTTTAGTTATCAAGATATTTGTAATATGTATCGGAATGCTAACATGACAAAAAAACAATTTTTAACCTTATTAAACGGTTTGATATTAAACATTTGTTAGAACTAATGCTAGATGAACCAGACACAAAACTAAAACATGATGGGGTTATTTATATTGAAACCGATGAAGCATATCGCAATGCCATTAGTTATCAAATCAAAAAACGATTAAAAATTAAGAAAAGAATCCGTTTAACCGTCTTTCATACTGGTTATAAAGATCCTAAAACAACACGAAAAACAATGCATAATGTCAAATTTCTAGTAACAATGACTAATGAAGTTAAAAAAATTAACTCTAAAAAATACTGACAAGGAATTAAAGAATTTATTAACTTAAATTATGAATCACCCGAGACAGCTAAAATTATTGTTGATGGTGCACAATATATTTCAACGGTTGAAAAACACATCAATGTTGAATTTATCATTGATCGTTTCCATGTTATTAAAAAAATTAAAGATTGTCTCCGTGGTCCACGATATTATAAACGTTATTTATTTAATAAAATTAGAAAAGCAATTCTAAAATTAAACTGAAACAAGGTTACAAAATACCTTGAATGAGCTTATCAGCTTGTTAAAACCGAAGAAGCGAAAGGAAAGTTACAAGAAATATCTAATTATTTAAGAACATACTATGGAGCAATTAAAAAATTAGAATATCAAGAAAATATTGGTTGTCGCATTGAAAGTTATATTGCTCGAATTATTAAAGTAATGTTTCTTTCAAAACCAAAAATATTTAATGAAAAAACGATTTACAAAGTAATGTTATTAAAACAATTGACAGCTAATGGGATTAATCCCTTTCAAGAACTAACAGAAATTAAAAATCTTCAAGTAAAAAATGAACAAATTACTTGAAGATGAATATTTAAAAAGATGAATAATCCAGAAGTTAAACAATATAACTTACCAATATTCACCGCTTCTACATTATCAAATACTAAAACTCTTTTAAAGAAAATAGTTTATAATTATTATTAGAACTTAATGCTGAAAACTTTTCCGCAACATTTTACACGATCCGTCCTTATCTTGTGATAATTTCGTAATAGTTATCTAACAAAAATTTCTCAACCATTTAAAATTAAAAATGGTGATAACAACGGAAAGAAAACTAACAATGAAAGAACAACATAAATACAAAACAATTGAAAAAATTATTAACAATAAAATATCAAAGCAAAGAGCTGCAAATATTTTACACTTATCAATTCGTCGCATTGAACAACTTATAAAACTTTATGATCCACAAAATAGTCAATCATTTGCTCACCATTCTCGTGGAAGGATAGCTCACAATAAAACAAATCCACAAATTTGTGAAAAGATTATAAATTTATATAAAACTAAATATATTGGCTTTAATTTTACTCATTTCAAAGAAAAATTAATCGAAAATGAAGGAATAAACATTTCATATTCAGTTTTATAAAAATTAATGTCCTTAAATCAAATTAAAACAACTCGAAAGCAAAAAATAAAGAAAAAAGATAAAACCCACCCTTTAAGAGAACGTCGAAAATGTTTCGGCGAACTATTACAAGCTGATGCCAGTGAACATCATTGATTAGGACAAAATGGTCCAAAATGATTTTTACATGGCGCAATTGATGATACAACAAATACGGTTGTTGGATTATATTTTGCTTGTCAAGAAACATTACAAGGTTATTATAATGTTTTACATCAAATTTTACGAAATTATGGAATTCCCATGACATTTTATACCGATAAACGAACAATCTTTACATACCAAAAAAATAGTGATAAAAACGAAGAAAAAGACACCTTTACTCAATTAAGCCGATGCTGTGATGAATTAGGTGTCGAAATCATAACTACTTCAATTCCCCCAAGCAAAGGGACGAATTGAACGTTTATGAGGCGCTCTACAAGATCGCTTGAAAAATGAATTAATTCTCGCAGGAGTAACCACTATTGAAGAAGCAAATACATTCTTAAAAGAATTTATAACCAAATTCAATAAACAATTTGCCATTCCTATTGATTATAACAATTCTGTCTTTGTTGACGCTCCTAATAATGACAAAATTAATTTATTTTTATCAATCACTTCAACGCGACAAACAGACAATGGTTCATCAATTAGTTATAACAATAAAAAATATATGGCTTATAATAATAAAAAGTTAAAAATCTTTAATTCAAAAACAAAAATTACAGTAATTAAAGCATTTGATGAAACATTATATTTAAAATATAACAATCAAATATATAATTTATTAGAATACATTCCGGTTCCTATTAAAAATATTGAAAACAAAGTTCCCAAATCTAAAGCACATAAACCAAAACCAAATAATCCTCGAAATAATCAATATACATTACAAACATTATCAATTAAATAATTTTGCGAAATTTTTGCTAGATATTGACACTTTAATTTTGTTTTAATTTTGTCGAAAACTCTTGATAAAATAAAAGAATTAAAATGATGATTTAAAATAATTTAATTGCTGTCGTCTGGGCTGTAATATTAAATTGCAAATTATGTTGACCACCAGTAAAATAAGTTTGACAATTAATAGATCGCAAGTTTGCTAAAACTACCCTAGCCGGATAATTTTGTCGTTTGGTTTTTTCACCAGAAATGAAACAAACTTGTGGATTAATCTTTTGCAGAAAAGTTAGGCTTGAACTAGTTTCTGAACCATGATGAGCAACCTGCAACAAAGTAATCGGCAATAACTGTTCTTTGAATATACTTCTTGCGATACTAACAAAAATAAAAAAAATTACAAATTAAAAAAATTAAATTAAACTTTAAAATAAGCATTTTTAAAAATTTTAATTGCTTTTTAAGCATAAATAATAAGGTATCGCAAGAAGTCTATTATTGTTTTATCGGCTTTAAAGAAAACACCATCTCAAATTGTCGAAATTTTACAAATCCATCCATTTCGAGTAAAGAAAATTTCAGAACATATGCATAATTTTAGTATTAAAAAAGCAAATAATATTATTCAAGAATTATTTTGAATTGATTATAATATAAAAAAAGATATAATAATAATAGAAATTAGCAGTGATTTGTATTTAATTAAATTATTTCTTTAATTTTGTCGAAAACTCTTGATATTTTAATAAAATCATTATTTTATTGGGTTTTTAATAAAATGGACTTTTTAAAAATTTCTATATTTTATAAGGGTTTTTGACTTTATCAAGAGTTTTCGACAAAATTAAAGAATTATTTTATATAAATTAAATTATCGCAAAGAGAGATGAGGGAAAGAAATCAATGAAAGAAAATAAAATATATGCCCATATAGTTTATACATTATATAATGTCTTCAAGGATGATAATATAAAGGCACAGGTAATAGTTAATGTTGAATTTAAACAATTAGTAATTCAACAAATTTGTAATTTATTAACATTAGAAAAAGAATTTAATTCAAATTTAAATGATAATAAGTTTACTCTTTCATTTGCTCAAGTTTTAGCGGATATTACTAATGAATCAGAAACTATTGAGAAAGTTGATGGTGTTACTTTCAGCACCCTAGATGAAGAATATGTTGCTTTTGTGCAATATATTGTTCAAAATTTTGAAGTTGAAAAAAGTTATATTACTAGAGAAAATCACATTACAAATGAATTAATTGATACAACAGTTGATTTTACGGATGAAAAAGCAATTGATAATGCTAAAGATAAATTGAAAATTAAAACTAATAAAACTAATGAACAAAAGGCAGCTGAGTCGTCATCTGATCCAGGACCTACAGTTGGGATTGGTGGGGTGGGAGCTTCAATGGGGGGCATTGGTCCAGATTTTAATGATTCTGGTAAATTTTATATGTCACAAATGATGCAACAAATGGCAAATATGCCTATTCATCCTCGCTTAGATCCACGTTTTTATTTTTATACTTCAAAACCAAAATATATGCCAATTTTAAAGAAAATTGTTGCTGGTTTTGTGATTTTAGCTTCTACTTTGTTAGTTTTATTATGATTTTTAAATTCATATTTAAATATTCATTTAGAAACAAAAGTAATTGTTTATACAATTCCAGGGACTGGCCAAACAATTATTGTTGGGCGTGGCGCTGACAGTGCTTTACATAATAGTAATAATAATTTTAGTGAAGCTTTTGTTTTTGGCTCAAAGTATAAGTTTTTATTAATGCAGTCCGCAGGTTTACAAACCTTTTCGGGAATTTTATCAATTTTACCAGGAATTTTATTGGGTTATGAATTATTGGGAAAGAAACGTTTTAAACGGGATAACTATGTTGTTAGATTTTGATCAGTTGTATTGTCAATTATTATTTTGCTTTATTCTTCATTATCATTAATCCAAGTATTATTACCAAATTCTGTTGATAAATATTTTAATAATATCTCAGTACCAAATGGTGGGTATATTTTTAAAAATGATCCAAATTTAGAAATAACAGGTGGACTATTATTACCTGATTCAGATTTAGCTATCACAATTAAAAGTTTATTAAATGAAGTTAATAATAGTACAACTTACCAAGTATTACGAGTTTTCACAATTATTTCAATGATTGTTGGGATTATTGCTGGGGTTATGGTTGTTGTTTTAGCGGTTTTAGCTCCTAAAACAGACAGTAATAAATTAATTCGTGCTAATACAGAATATCAAAAAGCTGTAACAGCAATGATAAATGGACAAAAATATGAAATGGATCCAACATTATTTGATGATGAGTTTAAGTATGATAATGTTTTTGAAAAAGATGATTCTAACAAATCAAAAGATAAATAAAATAATTAAAAACTTTAATTTTGTAGAAAACTCTTGATAAAATAAAAAAATCATCAATATGACAATTTGAAAACGAATTTGGTGGAAGATTATTATTGTTCTTTAACTTTTTTAGATGTTAAAATATAATACCGTTGCTTGTTGGTTTGGTGTTAAACCTTTGTGTTGGTATTTTCATTTTCAGAGATTTAAATAATTTTGAATGTTAGTAAAACCTAAACCATGATAATGAATTGCACAGTTTCTCCTAATTTTATATATTAATAATAATCTAGAAAAATTTTTATTTATATATCTCAGTTAAAAGAAACATTGCACATATAAAATAAAGCCTTATTTTTATCTAAAAAATCTTAATAAAAATAAAGGGATCATAATTTTAATTAATTTACATAAAAAAATATTTAAATTGTATTTATTTAATTTAAAAGCTGAATTATACTTGTAAGTGCAAGTAAATAAAATTGCAAAAAATCTCATATAAAAATTTTATGATGCTAAGTTTATTTTAGAAAAAATAAAGCAAGGAGTTTTTATATGGGATATAAACATCTTGGCATAGATGAAAGAATTTATATTGAGAATCAATTGAAGTTTAAAATAAAAATTAGTGAAATAGCTAAAAATCTTAATCGAAGTATTAGTACTATTATTCGAGAAGTTAATAGAAATAAAGATAATAATCATTATTTTTCATTAATTGCACAAAATAAAGCAGAAAATAGAAAACAATCACATATTTATTTTCATAAGTTTAAAAATAGAGAATTAGTAAAATATGTACAACAAAAATTATTATTAGGTTGATCACCCGAACAAATTTATGGCAGAATTAAAAATTTTCATAAAGAATGAATTATTAGTTTTAAAACAATTTACAATTGAATTTATTCTGGATTACTTGAAAAAGTTACTAATAAAAATTTAAGAAGAAAAGGTAAGAAACGAAAATATCAAGAAAATCGGGGTAAATTTAATGGTAAATCAATTAAAGAACGAAATGCTAATGTTAATAATCGCGTAACTCTTGGTCATTGAGAAGGTGATACCGTAGTATCATCACGAGGTAAAAGTAAATCATGTTTAATAACTTTAGTTGAAAGAACATCAAGATTTACTTTAGCAATATTAGTTGAAAATAGAACTACTAAAGTTATTAACGAAAATATTAGCCATTATTTATCAATTCTTCCAAATAATCTTGTTAAGACTATAACATTTGATCGTGGTAAAGAATTTGCTAATTGACAACAACTTGAAAAAAATTTAAATGTGAAAATTTATTTTGCTAATGCATATTCACCCTGACAAAGAGGTACTAATGAAAATACTAATGGTTTAATTAGAGAAAAATTTCCTAAAAAATTTAATTTTTCAAATACTACTAAAAATGCAGTTCATAAATTTATATTGTCTTTAAACCAAAGACCAAGAAAAATACTAAATTATCTTTCGCCAATCGAATATTTGGTTAGAAAAATAATTTAGTTGCACTTAACTTTACAATTTGGCAAAAAATAAATTGTTTCTTAAAAAGGGGTAAATTAAAAATGCTAAATTATTTCACTAAAAATGACTAAATATATTATTGCAGTTGATCCTGCCGGAATTGGACAAACTGGTATTATTATTTATAATGTTTTGCAACAGAAAATAATTAATAATATTACTTTTAATTCTAAAAATGAAGAAGAAGCAATAAATAATATCTATTTAATATTAAACAATTTTCAAAAGCAAACTTGTTCTTATTTAAATAAAGTTCTTGTAATAATTGAAGATTATCAACTGCATAAGGGTTTAAAAATAACAAATCCATTATCTACCCCTAAATTTATTGGTGGTTTAAAAGTTTTATGCAAATATCTATTTAATTTAAATTATGTTTTACAATCACCAGTTGTTAAGAAAAATTATATTTATAAAGGAAATATTATAATTACCGAGCATGAACATGATGCTTGAAAACATTTACAATATTTTTTAGCAAAAGGAGTTGATGAAAATTTCACAAACAAAAAGTAATTTATGTAAAACAACAGTCACTCCTAAAAAGACAAAAACAAAAAAAAGAGTTAATAAGTTAGAATTAACGGTTAGACTACATGAAAATCCTGTTAAAACTAAAATTAAGGCCCTTGTTGCTGGTGGTGTTGAAGTTGATGCTTGTTCAGCGAAATGTCAGTGAGAGGGATTAAATTACTCAACATTATCAATCTATAGCCCATCTATTTTAACTGCTTTTTTGAAATGAAAAAAAGATGATGAGATAAAAATTAAAGGCTTGGTATTTAATCAGTTGAATTTAAAAACTAAACGTTATTTTTTATCTTTTCGAGTCGATACTTTTGAAATTATAAAAAAGGTGATTAGAAAAAGAACAAATACAAATATTAAAAAATAGGAGGAAAAACAATGGCATTAAAAAATGTAAAATATGTTCTTATAAACGAAAATAATGAACCAATTAAAAATGAAAACGATAGTTTTGATATTAAAACTGCTGAAATTATTTTAGAAAATACTGCTGAAGTTGAAGAATTTAATGCAAGTAATTTAGAAAACATTGATCAACAAATTAATGAATTAGAAATAAAAAATAATGCATTAATTTCACAACTTGAACAACAAACTATTCAATTAAAACAAGAAGTAATTGAATTTATGATTGATTTTTGAACTGACAATCAAGAATTTAAAAATATCTTATTAAAATCTTATGATATTAATGACAATATTGAAATCATTAAAACACAATTGCAAAGTGTTTATGATGAATTAATTAAGGTACAAACTGTTAATACTGGTGGTGTACCAAAAATAGAAAACAAAGAAAAAAATATTATCGATACAGACAATGTATTTAATAAATAGAAGGAAGGAAATTAATTATGGCACAAAATCCACAAAGAATATTTGGAGATATTGCTAACAAAGCAACACAAAAAGAGTGTGAAGCATTTGACCAATGATATTTGCAAACATACCAACAAAAATTTAGTTGAGAAGCATTATTTGCGTGAAAAGAAGCCAATAAGTTTGGTTTAACATATAAAAGAAAGAAAAATATTCAATATAGTGAAGGTTTAGGGACGAACGGACAAGGATTTAATACTGATGATAATATTCTAAAATATTCAACTGTTGAATTTGAAGATGGAATTGTTGAATTAGATACAATTTTAACTTTTGCTCGTAAATTAGACCCTGTAGAAAGTGATTTTAATCCTAATCTTTGGGCCGCGGATGTTGAACAAGCAATGGATACTGAGGTTGCTTATAAACGCAATAAAATTTTAGATATTATTAACAAAGGAACAGTTACAACTATTGAAGGGAAAAAAGCAGATGAGACAAATGCTTTACAAATTCATGATGAAATTATGGATAAATTATATGAAAATGGTTTTACCCCATCAGAAACAGTTGTTTTGGGTTCGGCTGATTTTATTCGTGGCATTCGTAATAAATTACAGTTACAACTTGTAGCAAACGACCAAATAAAAAGTGTAATCACAACAAGTGGAGCAATGAAAACTGTTGAAGGAACAACATACTATATGGTTCCGAAAAAATTACCAATTATTAATAAAGATGGTTCAGAAGGAATGATTGCTTTATTACCAGATGATGTTAATGCAATTGCCTTTAAATTTAGTAAAAAATATGACCCTCTTATTTTACGCAAAAAAGACCATACTCCGTTAAGAGTTGGTGCTGCGGCATTAGGTACTGGAATGGGTAATACTTTAATTATGGAAAGAGTTTTATATTTAGGTGGAGCAGTAGTTGAAGCAAAAGGAATTATTAAGCATTCTTATCAAATTACAGAAAAACCTAAATTATCCGATAAAATTACTATAAAAGCAGTTGGTAAATTAGCAAATGGCGAAGATGCAACAGTTTTAAATGCTGCTAAGTCAAAAAATTCTAACAACCCCGCAGATTTAAAAATTAATAGTAATGACAAAAATGGTAGTGCCATTGTTTCAAGTCCAACACACAATGGAATAGACTGCACCCTGTTTAGTAAGTGTTAATAAAAAGGTTTACAAACTTTCATTTATTATATCTTTTTCTTTTTGGTTTGAATATCATTTATTTCATTTTTTAACATCATTAATATATTCATTATGAGATTTATAATTTTTATTATGGATTGTTCCTTTTTTAAGTAATGAATGAAAACTTTCAATAATAATGTTGTCTGCACAATGATAATTTTTACCCATTGAAATTATAATTTTGTTATCTAAACATTTACTATTATAATCTCTAGATGTATATTGATATCCGTGATCTGAATGAATTATTGTTTTATTTAGATCTTTTTTTATTTTTTTAATTTTATTAATTGCAGCATTTAAATTATCAATTACAAGTTTGTTATTATTAAATTTTGATCATTTTACATCAATAATTTCTTTAGTATATCCTAGACTGCACCCAAAAAAGTAAGTAAAGAAAAAAAGTCTTTGCTAAACTTTTAAAGGAGGTGCATTTTTATATGGCAAGAAAAGAACAAAAATTTAATAAATATACAGCAGATTTTCGAAAAAGGATAGGACAAGAGGTTAAAAATAATAGTATAAGTTTTATTGCAAAAAATATGCAATTAATAAAAAACTGTTGCTTCATGGTATGAAAATTTTAAGAAAGGAATTTTAAACACCAATAAAGGTCCAAAAGAATCATTTGAAAAAAGAGATTTAAACTATTACAAAGTTAGGTATGAATTATTAAAAAAGCTTCATGACTTTTACAATTAAATAAAAGAAAAATTGTATTTTTTAAAATCGCCAAATTGTAAAGTTAAGTGCAACTAAATTATTTTGCTAACCAAATATTCGATTGGCGAAAGATAATTTAGTTGCACTTAACTTTACAATTTGGCGATAAATATCCTGATTTAGTAAATCGTAATTTTAATGATATTAAAGAAAGATTTTCAATTTTATTTACTGATGTAACTTATTTAATTTGAAATGGTAAAAAACATTATCAATCAACAATAATTGATGGATATACTAAAGAAATTATTGATGTAAAATGATCAAAATTTAATAATAACAAACTTGTAATTGATAATTTAAATGCTGCAATTAATAAAATTAAAAAAATAAAAAAAGATCTAAATAAAACAATAATTCATTCAGATCACGGATATCAATATACATCTAGAGATTATAATAGTAAATGTTTAGATAAAAAAATTATAATTTCAATGGGTAAAAATTATCATTGTGCAGACAACATTATTATTGAAAGTTTTCATTCATTACTTAAAAAAGGAACAATCCATAATAAAAATTATAAATCTCATAATGAATATATTAATGATGTTAAAAAATGAAATAAATGATATTCAAACCAAAAAGAAAAAGATATAATAAATGAAAGTTTGTAAACCTTTTTATTAATACTTACTAAACAGGGTGCAGTCTATTTATTGATTTTTTATAAAATGTATTTCTTGCAAATATCTATATTTTATAAGGGTTTTTAACTTTATCAAGATTTTTCTCAAAATTAAAAATAATTGTAAATAAAACCGTTATAATATAAGATATTAATAGTGAAATTATAAGTAAAAGGGATGATAGAGAATATGAGTATTGAAGATAAAACATTAAAGTATGATGAATCATCAATTCAAATTTTAGAAGGATTAGACGCTGTTCGAAAACGACCAGGGATGTATATTGGGTCAACTGATGTTCGTGGTTTACATCATTTGGTTTGAGAAATTATTGATAATTCAATTGATGAAGCATTGGCAGGCTATTGCGATGAAATTAATATTATCATTTATAAAAATAATGCCATTACCGTTGCTGATAATGGCCGTGGTGTTCCAACCGGAATTCATGCTTCAGGAAAGTCAACGCCAGAAGTAATTTTTTCTGTTTTACATGCGGGGGGAAAATTTGGTGGTGATGGTTATAAAACATCAGGAGGATTACATGGGGTTGGTTCTTCGGTTGTTAATGCTTTATCATCAGCATTTGATGTGACAATTTATCGTGACCAAAAGGTTTGAAATATTAAATTTGCTAATGGGGGACAAGTAAAAGAACCATTAACTAAAATTGGAACAACAACTAAAATTGGAACAACAATTACTTTTTTACCTGATCATAAGATTTTTAAAGTAGTTGATTTTTCCTTTTCAACAATTGCTGAACGAATTCATGAATCAGCCTTTTTAAATAGTGGTGTAAAACTTACGTTACATGATCAACGAACTGATAAAAAAGTATCATATTTATTTAATGATGGTTTAGAAGAATTTATTACATATATGAATGAAGGGAAAAAAAGTATTACCCCAATTGTGATGCTAAAAGGGGTAGAAAAACAAATTGAAGTTGAAATCGCTTTGCAATATTCAACCGAATTTAATGAAAATTTACTTAGTTTTGCTAATAATGTTAAGACAAGTGAAGGCGGAAGCCATGTTGCTGGGTTTCGAACAGGATTAACAAAAGTTATTAATGATTATGCCCGAAAAGAAGGATTGTTAAAAGAAAAAGATAAGAACCTTGATTCAGTTGATACTCGTGAGGGCTTAACAGCAGTTATTTCCGTAAAAATTCCCGAAAATTTAATTCAATATGAAGGACAAACAAAAGGAAAATTAGGAACTTATGAAGCTCGCACAGTGGTTGAAAACATTGTTGCGAAACAATTTGGCTTTTGATTAAACGAAAATAAAACAAACGCTTATACTATTATTGAAAAAGCATTATTAGCTCGTAATGTTCGCGAAGAAGCTCGTAAAGCGCGGGAAGCAGCGCGGAATAACAAAAAACGTGGGAATAGTGACCGTTTATTAACAGGGAAGTTAACCCCCGCTCAAAGTCGCAATAAATTTGATAATGAGATTTTTCTGGTTGAAGGAGATTCAGCTGGTGGTAGTGCAAAGTTAGGGCGTGATCGTCGTTTTCAAGCAATCTTACCATTACGAGGAAAAGTAATTAATGCCGAAAAGGCAAAAATGCAGGATTTAATGAATAATGAAGAGATTAATGTTATGATTAATGCCATTGGCGCTGGTGTTGGGAATGGGTTTGATATTAATGATGCAAATTATGGAAAAGTAATTATAATGACTGATGCTGATACTGATGGTGCGCATATTCAAACTTTATTATTAACATTTTTTTACCGTTACATGCGGCCATTAATTGAAAATCATCGGGTGTTTCTTGCCTTACCCCCTTTATTTAAAATTACTAGTACCAAAAATAAGCATATTGAATATTCGTGAGATGAAAATGAATTAAAAAATAAATTAAGTCAATTTAATGGTAAATTTGAATTACAGCGCTATAAAGGATTAGGGGAGATGAATGCCGAACAATTATGGGAAACCACGATGAATCCGCAAACTCGTCAGTTAATTTTGGTAACAATTGATGACGCTGTTATAGCTGAAAAACGTATTGTAACCTTAATGGGAGATGATGCTAAAAAACGCAAAGATTGAATTGATGAAAATGTTAAATTCACTTTAGAAGACGATTTTCAAGCAATCATTAGTTAACAAGGATTATGATGTTGCAACAATCAATTAAAAAAGTAATTGATAACCTAAATCAAATAAATATATCCCTTAGTCAATACCAAAATTTTCAGTTATGACTTATTAAAACAAAAGAAACAAGTACGATTTTAACATTAGAAATATCAACAACTAGTGGTAGTGAAAATAGTGATAATATTATTGTAACAACGATTGATTTGCCAATAACGGATGAAACAACATTAAGATGATGTTATGAAAGTTTATTATTATCGGAACAACAAACTGTTCAAAAAGAATTTTTTTGAAAAAAATAATACAACAGCCAGAACCACTTTATAAATTAGAAAGCAGTAGTAACTTATACGCATTAACCAAAAGAGGCCTTCATTTTTTAATGATAATGCTTTTGCGCTTGAATTAAATTACTATAATTATAATATTTTAATAATTTTGATTGCTTACCAAAAAATTAATATGAGTGTAAACTTTGCAAAACCTGGATTAATTAATGTTCCAAATTTAGAGGCAAAAATTAAACAACAATTAAATGCTTTAAACCAAACAACTTATAAATTATCCTTAATTGAAGGAACATTAGCTTATTAATTCGAAATTGATTGATTATCACAAAAAGGAATGTATATAATTAAATCAGGAACAATAATTTATTATCAACAATAATTTGCAATAAGAACAGATATTTTATTCCAATTTTTACACTTAATTACAATATGTAATGCATTTAAAAGCCAAATATTAGAATATTATCGAACGTTGTTATTATTAACTCATCATCAACAACTTTTTGGCTATGATAAAGAACAGGATTATTGAATATTAACAAAATTAGGGCAAAAGTTATTTTGTCAAATTGATTATAAAAAATTTATAATTAAGACATAAATGATGAAAGTTCATTTATAGAGAGGGATTTAAAAATGAGTAGTAATGAAAAAGAAAATGAATTAATTTATACTTTAAATGATATTATGTCAGAACGATTTGGTCGTTATGCAAAATATATTATTCAAGATCGTGCCTTACCCGATGTTCGTGATGGATTAAAACCCGTTCAACGCCGAATTTTATTTGCGATGAATGAGTTACGGTTAACTTTTAATATTAGTTATAAGAAATCAGCGCGGATTGTTGGAGAAGTAATTGGGAAATATCATCCCCATGGTGATACTTCTGTTTACGACGCAATGGTCAGATTATCGCAAGATTGAAAAGTTCGTTATCCCTTAATTGATATGCACGGAAACAATGGTTCAATTGATGGTGATCCATCCGCAGCGATGCGTTATACTGAAACTCGTTTAAGTGAAATTTCATCATTTTTATTACAAGATCTTGATAAAAAAACAGTTGCTTTTGCTCCTAATTTTGATGATTCAGAACAAGAACCGGTTGTTTTACCATCCTTATTTCCAAATTTATTAGTTAATGGTTCAACCGGAATTGCGGCTGGATATGCCACGAATATTCCTCCCCATAATTTACATGAAATTATTAATGCAACAATTCATTTTATTCAAAAACCAGACAGTACCGTTAAAGAATTAGTAAAATACGTTAAGGGTCCTGATTTTCCAACGGGGGGAATTATCCAAGGAAAAAGTGGGATTTTAGAAGCGTATGAAACAGGAAAAGGAAAAATTATTGTTCGTAGTAAGATTGCTTATGAGAATAATGCCTTAGTTATTACCGAAATCCCGTATGAAGTTGTTAAACAAGACTTAGTTAAAAAGATTGATGATATTAAATATAATGAACCAGGCTTAAATATTAAAGAAGTCCGTGATGAAACAGACCGAGAAGGGTTACGGATTATCATTGAATTAGGGAAACAAGTAAATGTTGAAACTGTTCGGAAATTTTTATTAAAAAATACTAATTTGCAAATTTCTTATAATTTTAATATGGTTGCAATTGCCAAAAAACAGCCACGTCAATTAGGTTTACAAGCAATTTTAGCATACTATGTTGAACATCAACAAGAAGTTGTTACTAATCGTTCACGTTTTGAATTATCTCGTGCCCAAAAACGTTCTGAAATTGTAGCGGGATTAATTAAAACAATTAGTATTTTAGACGAAGTTATTGCTGTTATTCGCCATTCTAAAGATCGTAGTGATGCAATCCATAACTTAGTGAAAAAGTTTGCTTTTACACAAATTCAAGCAGAAGCGATTGTACAATTACGTTTATATCGTTTAACTTCAAATGATATTTTGCAATTAAAAGCTGAACAAAAAGAATTAATTGCCACAATTGCGGAGTTAAAAGCAATTTTAATAGATATCAACAAATTAAATCATGTTATTATTAATCAATTAGAATTAATTAAGAAAAAGTTTGTTTCTCGTCGTCGGAGTGTTATTGAAAATGAAATTGAAACAATTGAAATTCAAAAGACAGAAACAATTATTGAAAAAGATTTGAGTATTTGAATTTCTCGCGATGGATATTTAAAAGCGTTAGAAAATAATCAATTAGTCCGCTTATCATCCGAAGAATTTAAACGAAAACCAAGGGATTTATGAATTGCTGATTTACAAGCAAGTACTTCTGATAAAATTTTATTAATTACTTCAAAAGGAAATTATGTTATTATTCCAGTCTATAAAATTAAAACCGTTCGTTTACGTGATATTGGTGAACATGTTAATACAATTTCCGAATTACCAGGAGAAGAAAAAATTATTAGTGCTTTTTTACTAAATGATTTTAATAAAAAAGAACAATATATTATGTTAGCAACTAAAAACGGAATGATTAAAAAGACGGCAGTTAAGGATTTTGAAGCGACGCGAATTAGTAAAGCAATTAAAGCGATTAACTTAAAAAATGATGATGAAGTTGTTGCTAGTCAGCTAGTTGGCCATTATCCTTATGTTGTGATAACAACAGCGAATGGTTTTATTGTTAAATATCGGAGAAAACAAATTCCAATCTTAGGATTACGCACAGCGGGGGTTAAATCAATCAATTTACGAGATGATGTTGTTATTAGTGCTGGTTATTGTGAAGAAGATGATTTAGTTTTCATTACGAACCTTAATACCGGGAAAAAGATATCTTTAACCGAAATTCCAACATCGACTCGACCAGTTCGAGGGACTCGCTTGTATAAATTAAATAAAGATATGAACGAACTTGTCCGCTGAGCTTTTTTAACAAAAGGGAAAGACACTTTACATATGTTAAATCAAAGTGATAAAATTGATTTATTTAATACTGATAAAATGGATGTTCACAAATTAGTTATGGCTAATCATGTGTTAAGATTTGAAAACATTGTTGATATTGTGATTCCCCAATACTATGATTTAAAAGTAATTCCTTCGAAAAAAAGTTTGGAAAACAGTAATATTACTGGTAAGAAAAACGCTAATCATCATGAACATGAAAATACTAATAGTGCTAAACGCATAATTGAAGCAACAAATACGCCTAATAATGTCCCAATTAATAAAACTGTTTCAGATGAAAAAAAATATGAACAAGGAACAAATCCACCAGATAGTAATAATGATGAAGAAAGTGATCTCACTGTTAAATTAGCTCTAATGATTCCAACTAATGAAATTTATCAAGCGGAACAAGTTATTGCAACAGTAGAACCGATTAAGACATTTGAAAAGAATATTAAAAAAACAAAGCGATTAAAGAAAAAACTGTGATTAAACCACGCGGAGAAAAAATGCGGAAAAAAAAGCAAAATATTAAAGCAATGAAAAAGAAATACTTAAAAGCAAAATATGAAAAAGAACAATTTCACCACCAGAGGTAGGCGAGGTTTAAAGAGACGAAAACATTACCCCGGGTTCCTCCACCTCCACCACAACAACCGACCTTGTTTGTTCGTAAAACATTTGGGAAAGTAAAAACAACGGCCAATATGTTGATTGAAAAGAAACAACGTGAACAAGCAAAAGTAGCATTAATAAAAGCCCAAGCACAACAAAACCAGCCATCAAAAAATGAGCAAATAACGGAAACTTTTTTTCATCCAACAAAACCAACTTTTGGGAAAGTAGTTACTATTGTTGAAGTTCTTTTGAAAGATAAACATCAACAACAAATTGATTTTAAATTTAATAATAATGAGGGTTATGAAGAAACAGTAACAAGACCGATTGTAAAAGATAAATCACGAACAGAATGATTAAAAGCAATTGAACAAGCCCCCGCGGAGACAATTGAAGTTGGTTTAAAAAATGTTAATTCAAATAATCATGAGCAAACTCTTCAAAGAGTTGATTTTAATCAAATACCAAAGCAGGGTATTACAAAAAAATTTAAAAAAAACTTAGCAGTTGAAGAAACAAAAGAATTGCAATTAACAATTCATGATATTTTAGATAAAAGTAAAAAATAGAATTATTTTAAAATCAGTCAAGAATTGACTGATTTTCATACCTGAATTGTAAATATATTTGGGACACTTTATTGAATATTTTGCTTTAATTTTGTTTTAATTTTGTCGAAAACTCTTGATAAAGTTAAAAAAATCATCAATATGACAATTTTAAAACGAATTTGATGGAAGATTATTATTGTTCTTTAACTTTTTTAGATGTTAAAATATAATACCGTTGCTTGTTGGTTTGGTGTTAAATCTTTGTGTTGGTATTTTCATTTTCAGAGATTTAAATAATTTTGAATGTTAGTAAAACCTAAACCACGATAATGAATTAAGGCTTCTTTAAGACTTGCTTGTAATTTACTAATTTTATTTAATTTTCGATAACTGGCATCAGGATTTGTCCTAGTTTTAGTGGCATATAAAGTAGAACTTGTTTGTTTTGCTACTAATAAATATAATGGTTGCATATCAGAAATAATAATGGAATTTTTGTTAATTAATTTTGTATTCATATTTTCAATAATTCACTGTTTTTGTAATCGTTTGGTATTAGTGGATTGAACAAAAATATTATTATTAGTATTAACCGCCATTTGAATACAACATTTACTGTTAGTGGAAAATGGATCAAGATGAGTTTTTCGTTTATCAAATTTATCTTTAAAATTGCCTTTATGGATTTCTTTAATAGACTTCTTGCGATACCTTGTTATTTATGCTTAAAAAGCAATTAAAATTTTTAAAAATGCTTATTTTAAAGTTTAATTTAATTTTTTTTGACAAATTGTAAAGTTAAGTGCAACTAAATTATTTTTCTAACCAAATATTCGATTGGCGAAAGATAATTTAGTATTTTTCTTGGTCTTTGGTTTAAAGACAATATAAATTTATGAACTGCATTTTTAGTAGTATTTGAAAAATTAAATTTTTTAGGAAATTTTTCTCTAATTAAACCATTAGTATTTTCATTAGTACCTCTTTGTCAGGGTGAATATGCATTAGCAAAATAAATTTTCACATTTAAATTTTTTTCAAGTTGTTGTCAATTAGCAAATTCTTTACCACGATCAAATGTTATAGTCTTAACAAGATTATTTGGAAGAATTGATAAATAATGGCTAATATTTTCGTTAATAACTTTAGTAGTTCTATTTTCAACTAATATTGCTAAAGTAAATCTTGATGTTCTTTCAACTAAAGTTATTAAACATGATTTACTTTTACCTCGTGATGATACTACGGTATCACCTTCTCAATGACCAAGAGTTACGCGATTATTAACATTAGCATTTCGTTCTTTAATTGATTTACCATTAAATTTACCCCGATTTTCTTGATATTTTCGTTTCTTACCTTTTCTTCTTAAATTTTTATTAGTAACTTTTTCAAGTAATCCAGAATAAATTCAATTGTAAATTGTTTTAAAACTAATAATTCATTCTTTATGAAAATTTTTAATTCTGCCATAAATTTGTTCGGGTGATCAACCTAATAATAATTTTTGTTGTACATATTTTACTAATTCTCTATTTTTAAACTTATGAAAATAAATATGTGATTGTTTTCTATTTTCTGCTTTATTTTGTGCAATTAATGAAAAATAATGATTATTATCTTTATTTCTATTAACTTCTCGAATAATAGTACTAATACTTCGATTAAGATTTTTAGCTATTTCACTAATTTTTATTTTAAACTTCAATTGATTCTCAATATAAATTCTTTCATCTATGCCAAGATGTTTATATCCCATATAAAAACTCCTTGCTTTATTTTTTCTAAAATAAACTTAGCATCATAAAATTTTTATATGAGATTTTTTGCAATTTTATTTACTTGCACTTACAAGTATAATTCAGCTTTTAAATTAAATAAATACAATTTAAATATTTTTTTATGTAAATTAATTAAAATTATGATCCCTTTATTTTTATTAAGATTTTTTAGATAAAAATAAGGCTTTATTTTATATGTGCAATGTTTCTTTTAACTGAGATATATAAATAAAAATTTTTCTAGATTATTATTAATATATAAAATTAGGAGAAACTGTGCAATTCATTATCATGGTTTAGGTTTTACTAACATTCAAAATTATTTAAATCTCTGAAAATGAAAATACCAACACAAAGATTTAACACCAAACCAACAAGCAACGGTATTATATTTTAACATCTAAAAAAGTTAAAGAACAATAATAATCTTCCACCAAATTCGTTTTCAAATTGTCATATTGATGATTTTTTTATTTTATCAAGAGTTTTCTACAAAATTAAAGTTTTTAATTATTTTATTTATCTTTTGATTTGTTAGAATCATCTTTTTCAAAAACATTATCATACTTAAACTCATCATCAAATAATGTTGGATCCATTTCATATTTTTTTCCATTTATCATTGCTGTTACAGCTTTTTGATATTCTGTATTAGCACGAATTAATTTATTACTGTCTTTTTTAGGAGCTAAAACCGCTAAAACAACAACCATAACCCCAGCAATAATCCCAACAATCATTGAAATAATTGTGAAAACTCGTAATACTTGGTAAGTTGTACTATTATTAACTTCATTTAATAAACTTTTAATTGTGATAGCTAAATCTGAATCAGGTAATAATAGTCCACCTGTTATTTCTAAATTTGGATCATTTTTAAAAATATACCCACCATTTGGTACTGAGATATTATTAAAATATTTATCAACAGCATTTGGTAATAATACTTGGATTAATGATAATGAAGAATAAAGCAAAATAATAATTGACAATACAACTGATCAAAATCTAACAACATAGTTATCCCGTTTAAAACGTTTCTTTCCCAATAATTCATAACCCAATAAAATTCCTGGTAAAATTGATAAAATTCCCGAAAAGGTTTGTAAACCTGCGGACTGCATTAATAAAAACTTATACTTTGAGCCAAAAACAAAAGCTTCACTAAAATTATTATTACTATTATGTAAAGCACTGTCAGCGCCACGCCCAACAATAATTGTTTGGCCAGTCCCTGGAATTGTATAAACAATTACTTTTGTTTCTAAATGAATATTTAAATATGAATTTAAAAATCATAATAAAACTAACAAAGTAGAAGCTAAAATCACAAAACCAGCAACAATTTTCTTTAAAATTGGCATATATTTTGGTTTTGAAGTATAAAAATAAAAACGTGGATCTAAGCGAGGATGAATAGGCATATTTGCCATTTGTTGCATCATTTGTGACATATAAAATTTACCAGAATCATTAAAATCTGGACCAATGCCCCCCATTGAAGCTCCCACCCCACCAATCCCAACTGTAGGTCCTGGATCAGATGACGACTCAGCTGCCTTTTGTTCATTAGTTTTATTAGTTTTAATTTTCAATTTATCTTTAGCATTATCAATTGCTTTTTCATCCGTAAAATCAACTGTTGTATCAATTAATTCATTTGTAATGTGATTTTCTCTAGTAATATAACTTTTTTCAACTTCAAAATTTTGAACAATATATTGCACAAAAGCAACATATTCTTCATCTAGGGTGCTGAAAGTAACACCATCAACTTTCTCAATAGTTTCTGATTCATTAGTAATATCCGCTAAAACTTGAGCAAATGAAAGAGTAAACTTATTATCATTTAAATTTGAATTAAATTCTTTTTCTAATGTTAATAAATTACAAATTTGTTGAATTACTAATTGTTTAAATTCAACATTAACTATTACCTGTGCCTTTATATTATCATCCTTGAAGACATTATATAATGTATAAACTATATGGGCATATATTTTATTTTCTTTCATTGATTTCTTTCCCTCATCTCTCTTTGCGATAATTTAATTTATATAAAATAATTCTTTAATTTTGTCGAAAACTCTTGATAAAGTCAAAAACCCTTATAAAATATAGAAATTTGTAAAAAGTCCATTTTATTAAAAACCCAATAAAATAATGATTTTATTAAAATATCAAGAGTTTTCGACAAAATTAAAGAAATAATTTAATTAAATACAAATCACTGCTAATTTCTATTATTATTATATCTTTTTTTATATTATAATCAATTCAAAATAATTCTTGAATAATATTATTTGCTTTTTTAATACTAAAATTATGCATATGTTCTGAAATTTTCTTTACTCGAAATGGATGGATTTGTAAAATTTCGACAATTTGAGATGGTGTTTTCTTTAAAGCCGATAAAACAATAATAGACTTCTTGCGATACCTTATTATTTATGCTTAAAAAGCAATTAAAATTTTTAAAAATGCTTATTTTAAAGTTTAATTTAATTTTTTTAATTTGTAATTTTTTTTATTTTTGTTAGTATCGCAAGAAGTATATTCAAAGAACAGTTATTGCCGATTACTTTGTTGCAGGTTGCTCAATCATGGTTCAGAAACTAGTTCAAGCCTAACTTTTCTGCAAAAGATTAATCCACAAGTTTGTTTCATTTCTGGTGAAAAAACCAAACGACAAAATTATCCGGCTAGGGTAGTTTTAGCAAACTTGCGATCTATTAATTGTCAAACTTATTTTACTGGTGGTCAACATAATTTGCAATTTAATATTACAGCCCAGACGACAGCAATTAAATTATTTTAAATCATCATTTTAATTCTTTTACTTTATCAAGAGTTTTCGACAAAATTAAAACAAAATTAAAGTGTCAATATCTAGCAAAAATTTCGCAAAATTATTTAATTGATAATGTTTGTAATGTATATTGATTATTTCGAGGATTATTTGGTTTTGGTTTATGTGCTTTAGATTTGGGAACTTTGTTTTCAATATTTTTAATAGGAACCGGAATGTATTCTAATAAATTATATATTTGATTGTTATATTTTAAATATAATGTTTCATCAAATGCTTTAATTACTGTAATTTTTGTTTTTGAATTAAAGATTTTTAACTTTTTATTATTATAAGCCATATATTTTTTATTGTTATAACTAATTGATGAACCATTGTCTGTTTGTCGCGTTGAAGTGATTGATAAAAATAAATTAATTTTGTCATTATTAGGAGCGTCAACAAAGACAGAATTGTTATAATCAATAGGAATGGCAAATTGTTTATTGAATTTGGTTATAAATTCTTTTAAGAATGTATTTGCTTCTTCAATAGTGGTTACTCCTGCGAGAATTAATTCATTTTTCAAGCGATCTTGTAGAGCGCCTCATAAACGTTCAATTCGTCCCTTTGCTTGGGGGAATTGAAGTAGTTATGATTTCGACACCTAATTCATCACAGCATCGGCTTAATTGAGTAAAGGTGTCTTTTTCTTCGTTTTTATCACTATTTTTTTGGTATGTAAAGATTGTTCGTTTATCGGTATAAAATGTCATGGGAATTCCATAATTTCGTAAAATTTGATGTAAAACATTATAATAACCTTGTAATGTTTCTTGACAAGCAAAATATAATCCAACAACCGTATTTGTTGTATCATCAATTGCGCCATGTAAAAATCATTTTGGACCATTTTGTCCTAATCAATGATGTTCACTGGCATCAGCTTGTAATAGTTCGCCGAAACATTTTCGACGTTCTCTTAAAGGGTGGGTTTTATCTTTTTTCTTTATTTTTTGCTTTCGAGTTGTTTTAATTTGATTTAAGGACATTAATTTTTATAAAACTGAATATGAAATGTTTATTCCTTCATTTTCGATTAATTTTTCTTTGAAATGAGTAAAATTAAAGCCAATATATTTAGTTTTATATAAATTTATAATCTTTTCACAAATTTGTGGATTTGTTTTATTGTGAGCTATCCTTCCACGAGAATGGTGAGCAAATGATTGACTATTTTGTGGATCATAAAGTTTTATAAGTTGTTCAATGCGACGAATTGATAAGTGTAAAATATTTGCAGCTCTTTGCTTTGATATTTTATTGTTAATAATTTTTTCAATTGTTTTGTATTTATGTTGTTCTTTCATTGTTAGTTTTCTTTCCGTTGTTATCACCATTTTTAATTTTAAATGGTTGAGAAATTTTTGTTAGATAACTATTACGAAATTATCACAAGATAAGGACGGATCGTGTAAAATGTTGCGGAAAAGTTTTCAGCATTAAGTTCTAATAATAATTATAAACTATTTTCTTTAAAAGAGTTTTAGTATTTGATAATGTAGAAGCGGTGAATATTGGTAAGTTATATTGTTTAACTTCTGGATTATTCATCTTTTTAAATATTCATCTTCAAGTAATTTGTTCATTTTTTACTTGAAGATTTTTAATTTCTGTTAGTTCTTGAAAGGGATTAATCCCATTAGCTGTCAATTGTTTTAATAACATTACTTTGTAAATCGTTTTTTCATTAAATATTTTTGGTTTTGAAAGAAACATTACTTTAATAATTCGAGCAATATAACTTTCAATGCGACAACCAATATTTTCTTGATATTATAATTTTTTAATTGCTCCATAGTATGTTCTTAAATAATTAGATATTTCTTGTAACTTTCCTTTCGCTTCTTCGGTTTTAACAAGCTGATAAGCTCATTCAAGGTATTTTGTAACCTTGTTTCAGTTTAATTTTAGAATTGCTTTTCTAATTTTATTAAATAAATAACGTTTATAATATCGTGGACCACGGAGACAATCTTTAATTTTTTTAATAACATGGAAACGATCAATGATAAATTCAACATTGATGTGTTTTTCAACCGTTGAAATATATTGTGCACCCATCACCAAACACAATAATTTTAGCTGTCTCGGGTGATTCATAATTTAAGTTAATAAATTCTTTAATTCCTTGTCAGTATTTTTTAGAGTTAATTTTTTTAACTTCATTAGTCATTGTTACTAGAAATTTGACATTATGCATTGTTTTTCGTATTGTTTTAGGATCTTTATAACCAGTATGAAAGACGATTAAACGGATTCTTTTCTTAATTTTTAATCGTTTTTTGATTTGATAACTAATGGCATTGCGATATGCTTCATCGGTTTCAATATAAATAACCCCATCATGTTTTAGTTTTGTATCTGGTTCATCTAGCATTAGTTCTAACAAATGTTTAATATCAAACCGTTTAATAAGGTTAAAAATTGTTTTTTTGTTATGTTAGCATTCCGATACATATTACAAATATCTTGATAACTAAAATTTATTCCTAATTTGCTGATTATTTCTAACGAAAAATCATAATCAAGTCGCTGATAACTTTCAATCCCTAATTGAATATCAAGTAAAAAGACCGTTTTTGGTTTTTTTGCCACTTGAAATTATGGTTTTAAGATATATTTTCCTCGTTTAAAAGTAACTTCACCATTACGAAAAACCAAAGTTCGTTGATAAAATCCTTTTGAAATATAACGTGCTTTGCGTAAGTCCTTATTAAAAATATAGTTATCAATATATTCAAAAATATTTTTAAATAGTATTCAAGCTTCAGAACTAATTTCATTGTTTAAATAGGATAATAGTGCTGTAATAGGGATATTGGGGCTAATTTCATTAATTAAATCAATAAAAGAGTTATTATTTTCGTTTAAAAACTCTTGGATTCTAGTTATAATATTCATAGGATAGTTTTCTTTCTAATTTTTTTCAAATTTAATTATACTGAAAACTTTCTTTTTTATTTTCCCCAACTTTGGCAACGCAATCGTCTAGAAAATAAGTGGACTTTTTTAGGTCTTGGTGTATAATAATTATGCATTGTTTATGATAACAACTAATTAATACTTATAAAAGGAGCGAAAAATTAAATGAATAGTCTTTTATTAACAAGTAGTAACCCAAATCCAGGATGAATTACGACAAATAATACGCCATATCATATTTTAGCCACATATGGGAGATGAATTCATATGTATGCTGTTTTTATTACCTTGGGAATGATTTGCTCGGTTTTAGCTTGCTTTATTAGATTAAAAATAAAAAAAGTCCCAATTGAGCCATTAATTTGGTCAATTTTTGCTATTATTCCATTTTCATTATTAGGTGCTAGTTTTTTTGGTAAATTTAATAATGATGTTAATCATCCTTGAGTGTTAGATCCCGGTGATGTTCCCTTTTGATCTTTATTTGCTTTTTGAAAAGCAGGAATGAGTATTCATGGTGGTGTCTTATTTGGCACAATTACAGGATTAATTGTTTTTGGTATTGTTGGTCGGAAAGAAAAAGTTTCCCTTTGAATTTATACTGATTGTATTATTCCAAATATTTTATTAGGGCAAATATTAGGACGTTGAGGTAATTTTTTTAATCATGAGCTATTAGGAAGTGTTACTTCATATGATTCGCTACGTTGATTACCAGCGTTTATTCGGGATAATTTATGACAATTACAAGGTTTATCACCAGAAATGGATGGTGGTCAGATTGTTTTCCGTCAACCAATCTTTTTATATGAATCATTTTTCAATTTATTAGCATGATTATTTATTACTTTTTTCATTCCTTTTGCTGGACAATTATTTAGTAAAAAACCATGAAAAAAAACCCCCAAAGAATATCCGTTTAATTCAAAATATAATTTTATTCATTTCTTTAACCGGAAATATATTAAACCCGATAAAATGACATGAAAAGAAGCGTGGGATAAAGCATACTTTAACTATGCGCCAAACCAAAAAGTCTTAGATGAAATGCCAAAATCAACGCAAAGCCAACTTAGCTGGAAAGAGAAACTAACTTTTAAGGATAAGATTAAAAAATGATGACATAATGATAGTGTTGCTTTAACAAAATTAAATAACCCTCAGGGTTATTTAATAACAAAGAGTGGAGTGAAAAATGGTTTTTATTTCTTTTTATGGAATTTAATTCGTTTTGTGTTAGAAACACAACGAGATGACTCATCAACTTTATTTATTAAAAACCATCGGGCATTAGATTATACAGTTTTACTTTTAATTGCGGTCATTGGGTTAGGATTAGCAATTTATGCGCAGTGAGGAGCGCCGCGAAAATTCCGTAAAAATGGTTTTATGTACGAAAAAGAATATGTTGATTTTCATAGTTTGCAAACGTGAAAATTTGGAAAGTATTTAAATAATAATATTGTTATTGGTGAAGATAATTATGTTGATAAACTGCCAACAGTAATTGAAACAAAAGTAATGGAATTTTTAGGATATGAAAATGAGGTTTTTGAAAAATATTTTGAGTTAAAATATTTTAAAACAAATGAACAAGACGAAAAACATCCCGAAATTACAAATTATAGTTTTAATATTGCTGCTTTACCAACATCCGGAAATAAATTTATTGATGATTTGGTTGTTAATCAAACTTTCAAAATTGATTTAAGTAAAATTTTACAACAAACAAAGTTAAAGATAACAAAACCAGAGAATACTGCTGCTTTAACATTAACAAAAAAAAAATTGGTATGTTATTAAATGGGGTTATTCATTCTCCTGAAAAAACCGCGGCAATTAAAACAATTTGAAATAATTTTTATCCCCACATTAATGAACAAAAAACAACAATTTTTAACCTTGATGTTAATGATTTCATTACTTTTGATGAACTAAAAATTAAACCAGAAGCTAAGAAAATTGAAGTATCAAAATTTAAATTTAAAGAAAACCAATTTTATTCTTTCAATAAAAAGATTTGTTTTAAAATAAAATGAAAATAATTAACTTTTAAGAGTGTACAATAATAATAGAAAGAGAGGAAAGAAACTATGTTAACAAAAGAAATTAAGAAAGATTTACAAAATTATCTTGATGAACATCTTAAAATGTAATTTTTTTGCTATAATTTAAGTTCAGCCGCTAATAAGCTATGTTTTCCAGGCTTCAGTCATTATTTCTAAGTTCAAGGACAAGATGAAGTGTTACATCAACGACGAATTATGAATTTTGTGTTAGACCGTGATGGACAGTACCAAATTAAAAATATTGCAGAAGAATATAAGGATATTAAAAATATTATTGAGCTAATGGATATCAAAAAAAGACGAGCAACTTTTTCCGACTTAACAAATAAATTAGCAAAGCATGCTAATGAAATTGGTGATTTAGTTACTTATAAATTTTATTATTGATTCATTAGACTTCTTGCGATACCTGATTATTTATGCTTAAAAAGCAATTAAAATTTTTAAAAATGATTATTTTAAAGTTTAATTTAATTTTTTTTATTTGTAATTTTTTTTATTTTTGTTAGTATCGCAAGAAGTTTATTATTTATTTTTATGAAGAATTAGAAGAAGTAAAAAATATTATTGAATGAATTAAAATGTTAAACAATAGTTATTATAAAATTGATCGTAAAATGGGCGCAAAAACAGAACAAGATACTTTAACAGTTATTGATTCTTTTAGTCCTCATGCATTAAAAAGTGTTTTTTCTTTTTAAGAAAAAACACTTTTTAATTTCCTGAATTGTAAATATATTTTTTATTTTGATGTAAAATATAATTAATATAAAAGAACCATCGCGGTTCTTTTGCAATGTTTCTTTTAACTGAGATATATAAATAAAAATTTTTCTAGATTATTATTAATATATAAAGTTAGGAGAAACATTTTTATATGGCTAAAGGTAAAATAAAAGGGTCTAAAGATCATTCTTTTGAATCTAAAGAAAAAATTGTTAATGAATACTCAATTAACAATAAATCTTATAGTGAAATAGCAAAAGAATATCATATTATTTTAGCAACTATTTCAAAATAAGTAAATCAATTTCAACAAAATAAAGAAATTCTAAAAGAACGAAAAAAGCGAAAAGATTTTGAATTAAATAAGTTTAAAAACCCCTTAGAACGTGAAAACTATTTATTAAAAAAAGAAAATGAAAGAATAAAAGCTGAGAATGAGGTTTTAAAAAAGCTTGAAGCTCTTCCAAAGATAAAAACAAAAACAAACATTAGAAAACAAATTGCTTTTATTAAATCAGAATTGCAAGTTTCAAAAATTACTTTATCATGATATTTAAAAGAATTAAGAATTTCATATGATACTTGAAATAAATATTAAAAAAATTGTGATGAATATCAACCAAATATTGATTATTCAATATATGAAATAATTAAAGCAATTCATAGAGAAAATAGTATTAAAGGACACAGACAAATTAAATTATCTTTGGAAGAGCAAAAAATTAATGTGTCGAATTCAACAGTTTATCGTTATATGAAATTAGCTAATAGAATTTCTAGTGTAAGAATTAAAACAAGAAAAAAAATTAATCATTTCTTAAAAATGACAAATGAACATATTCGACATAAATATCTATTAAAACGTAATTTTAAAGCTGAAAAAACTAATCAAAAGTGATCAATTGATATTACGTATGTTAAAACAATCACAGAATGAGTATATTTATTTGCAATCAAGGATTTATTTAGTAATTTAATAGTAAATTATTCTTTAACAACAACTCCAACAGTAAATTGAGTAAATAATTGTATCAAATAAGCAATTATTAAAAGAAAAATAATCAAAGGTGAATTAACTATTAATTCTGATCAAGGTATTCATTTCACTTCAAAAGCTTATGAAAAATTATTAAAAAAACACGGTATAAATATAAGTATGTTAAGAAGAGGCAATTGTTTAGATAATTCACCGATTGAAAATTGATTTTCAATTCTTAAAACCGAGAACTCAGAATTATCACACTGTAAAAATATTTTATAAATAAAAAATATTGTAGATAATTATATAATTCATTATAATGCCAAATTGTAAAGTTAAGTGCAACTAAATTATTTTTCTAACCAAATATTCGATTGGCGAAAGATAATTTAGTATTTTTCTTGGTCTTTGGTTTAAAGACAATATAAATTTATGAACTGCATTTTTAGTAGTATTTGAAAAATTAAATTTTTTAGGAAATTTTTCTCTAATTAAACCATTAGTATTTTCATTAGTACCTCTTTGTCAGGGTGAATATGCATTAGCAAAATAAATTTTCACATTTAAATTTTTTTCAAGTTGTTGTCAATTAGCAAATTCTTTACCACGATCAAATGTTATAGTCTTAACAAGATTATTTGGCAGAATTGATAAATAATGGCTAATATTTTCGTTAATAACTTTAGTAATTCTATTTTCAACTAATATTGCTAAAGTAAATCTTGATGTTCTTTCAACTAAAGTTATTAAACATGATTTACTTTTACCTCGTGATGATACTACGGTATCACCTTCTCAATGACCAAGAGTTACGCGATTATTAACATTAGCATTTCGTTCTTTAATTGATTTACCATTAAATTTACCCCGATTTTCTTGATATTTTCGTTTCTTACCTTTTCTTCTTAAATTTTTATTAGTAACTTTTTCAAGTAATCCAGAATAAATTCAATTGTAAATTGTTTTAAAACTAATAATTCATTCTTTATGAAAATTTTTAATTCTGCCATAAATTTGTTCGGGTGATCAACCTAATAATAATTTTTGTTGTACATATTTTACTAATTCTCTATTTTTAAACTTATGAAAATAAATATGTGATTGTTTTCTATTTTCTGCTTTATTTTGTGCAATTAATGAAAAATAATGATTATTATCTTTATTTCTATTAACTTCTCGAATAATAGTACTAATACTTCGATTAAGATTTTTAGCTATTTCACTAATTTTTATTTTAAACTTCAATTGATTCTCAATATAAATTCTTTCATCTATGCCAAGATGTTTATATCCCATATAAAAACTCCTTGCTTTATTTTTTATAAAATAAACTTAGCATCATAAAATTTTTATATGAGATTTTTTGCAATTTTATTTACTTGCACTTACAAGTATAATTCAGCAATGAAAAAAGAAAAATTTTAAATTTAAAAATGCCACCACTTCAATATGAAATGAAAGCATTTTTTAATTAAAATTCTCAGTTATCTGAAACTGTGCAGGATTGAAAGTGAAATAATTGAATATATGATGCGTTCACCTGATGGTGCTAAATTATATTGACAGCGTGCATTTAAATATAAATATTCACTGCAAGAAAAACAACTGGAACAAGAATTAAACTTAAATAATCAACAACCAATAATTGTTAATTTACAAACGGATATCAGAGATATTAAAAAAGAAAGTGATAATAATACTTAATCATTTTACTTATTTATTATACTTCTTGCGATACTAACAAAAATAAAAAAATTTACAAATTAAAAAAATTAAATTAAACTTAAAAATAATCATTTTTAAAAATTTTAATTGCTTTTTAAGCATAAATAATAGGGTATCGCAAGAAATCTATTGAAGCAATTAAATTAAATCTTAAAGCAATTTTTTCTATGATTGCGATATTTTTCACTAATAATTTTAAATTTTTTAAGGATATCAAAAACATTTTCAATAACGATTCTCATTTGTGAAATTAGTTTATTATGCTGTTTTTGTTCGTTGTTTAAAGTTTTTTGCTTTGTTTTTTTATGCGGAATCAAAACATTCCGATGCATTTTTTGCAAGCCTTGATAACCTGTATCAACTAT
This sequence comes from Spiroplasma endosymbiont of Polydrusus pterygomalis, assembly GCF_964030635.1. Classification (GTDB taxonomy): domain Bacteria; phylum Bacillota_I; class Bacilli_A; order Mycoplasmatales; family Mycoplasmataceae; genus Spiroplasma. The sequence goes on from NZ_OZ034909.1 coordinate 518,628, forward strand.
TACTTTGGTATTTTTTAAAAGCGGTATTTTTGATTCTTTAAATAAACGAAAATAATCGGTTTTACCACAAGAAAAATTTGTTGCAATAATAGTTTTGCTTTCTTTTTCGATGATTATTTGTGTTTTGATAGTATGCTTTTTCTTTTTTCCGGAATAGTATTTTTTTGTCTTTTTTTGGGCGTTGGATGGCTGTTTCGGTTGCATCAATAATAATTGTTTTATCATTAAAGTGTTTATTTATTAATGTTTTTTGCCAAGCAAGTTGTTGAAAGTCAGGGTGTTTAATTAAAGTGTTTTCAATTCATTTGATATTACGATAACAATTACTCTCACTAATGCCAAAACTTTTGCCAAGATGAAAATAATTGCGGTATTCTCTTCAATATGATAAAGTCATTAATAAACGATTTTCTAATGATAATTTATTAGCTTTTCCGCCTTTTTTAAATTTTTTTAACTCGACTTCTTTTAAAATATCTAACATTTTATTAAAAGTATTTTGTTTTATTCCTGTTAATCGTAATAATTCTTTATCATTAAGAAGTTTAAAGTTATCATTTTTCATAGTTTTATACCCTCCTAATTTATATTTTTTATTTTTAATTATATTTTATAGAAATATTCTTAATAAGAAAAACCGGTATCACAAGAAGCCTATTAAATTTTTGTCCTTTTCTTGCCATATAAAAATGCACCTCCTTTAAAAGTTTAGCAAAGACTTTTTTTCTTTACTTACTTTTTTGGGTGCAGTATTCTATTTTCGTTTTTTATTTTTAGTAACTAGTAATATTAAATTTATTTTATTGTTTATACTTGGTCAAGAACTGAATTAATATAACTAAAATCAGTATCTTCACTATATAATTTTAAAATTTCTAAACTTTCATTAATAACAATTGCTTTTGATAATTGTTGATAACAAATTTCATAAACACCATATACTAAAACAGCTTTATGATAATTACTTAAGCGTTCAAAATCTCAACCAGGTTTTAAATGTTGATTAATATTCGCAATAATATCTGGCAAATTTGCTAATATTTCCTCAATTTGGGTTGTTTCAATGGTTGTTGTTACCATTTGAGAATAATCATAAGCTTCTTGTTTCGTTGTTAAAACATCATGCTGTAAAACAAAATGACGATATAACAAATTAATAATATTAATGCGTTCCTGGCGTTTCGACACGTGACATACTCCTTTTTAAATATAATGATATAAACAAAACAGAATAAACTTATTTTTTGTAACCGATAATTTTGATGATGACTATGTGTTCCTAATAAATGATGTAACATTAAAATTGTTCCATCAGCAAAAAGATTGTTTGTTAAATCATCGTTTTTTTCAATACGTTTCATTATATCACTTCAATGTATTTTTTACAAATTTCTATATTTTATAGGGGTTTTTGACTTCATCAAGAGTTTTCTAAAAAATTAAAGAGAGTTTTCGACAAAATTAAAGAATACTTGTATAATAGACTTCTTGCGATACCTGATTATTTATGCTTAAAAAGCAATTAAAATTTTTAAAAATGATTATTTTAAAGTTTGCTGAATTATACTTGTAAGTGCAAGTAAATAAAATTGCAAAAAATCTCATATAAAAATTTTATGATGCTAAGTTTATTTTAGAAAAAATAAAGCAAGGAGTTTTTATATGGGATATAAACATCTTGGCATAGATGAAAGAATTTATATTGAGAATCAATTGAAGTTTAAAATAAAAATTAGTGAAATAGCTAAAAATATTAATCGAAGTATTAGTACTATTATTCGAGAAGTTAATATAAATAAAGATAATAATCATTATTTTTCATTAATTGCACAAAATAAAGCAGAAAATAGAAAACAATCACATATTTATTTTCATAAGTTTAAAAATAGAGAATTAGTAAAATATGTACAACAAAAATTATTATTAGGTTGATCACCCGAACAAATTTATGGCAGAATTAAAAATTTTCATAAAGAATGAATTATTAGTTTTAAAACAATTTACAATTGAATTTATTCTGGATTACTTGAAAAAGTTACTAATAAAAATTTAAGAAGAAAAGGTAAGAAACGAAAATATCAAGAAAATCGGGGTAAATTTAATGGTAAATCAATTAAAGAACGAAATGCTAATGTTAATAATCGCGTAACTCTTGGTCATTGAGAAGGTGATACCGTAGTATCATCACGAGGTAAAAGTAAATCATGTTTAATAACTTTAGTTGAAAGAACATCAAGATTTACTTTAGCAATATTAGTTGAAAATAGAATTACTAAAGTTATTAACGAAAATATTAGCCATTATTTATCAATTCTGCCAAATAATCTTGTTAAGACTATAACATTTGATCGGGGTAAAGAATTTGCTAATTGACAACAACTTGAAAAAAATTTAAATGTGAAAATTTATTTTGCTAATGCATATTCACCCTGACAAAGAGGTACTAATGAAAATACTAATGGTTTAATTAGAGAAAAATTTCCTAAAAAATTTAATTTTTCAAATACTACTAAAAATGCAGTTCATAAATTTATATTGTCTTTAAACCAAAGACCAAGAAAAATACTAAATTATCTTTCGCCAATCGAATATTTGGTTAGAAAAATAATTTAGTTGCACTTAACTTTACAATTTGGCGTTTAATTTAATTTTTTTAATTTGTAAATTTTTTTATTTTTGTTAGTATCGCAAGAAGTATAATTAATAACTAAAAAAATAAAAGAGAAAATCTCTTTTATTTTTGTTGTAAATATGTCTCTAAAATTAATTGCGCAGCTAAACTATCTTTCTTTTGTTTTCGTTTTTGGCGAGAAATATTTGCTTCTAACATAATTTGATGAGCTTGATGAGTTGTTAACCGTTCGTCAACCAAATGAATTGTTATAGTTGAATCTAATAAAGATTTTAATAAAGTAACAAAATCATCAACCATTAATGCTCCTGAACCAATGGTATTATTCATATTTTTGGGATATCCTATGATAATATCACTAAAATGTTCCTTTGTAATTAACTCCGATAAATACTGTGCTGCCGATAAAAAATCGTTTTCGGTAAAACGATGAACACCATACGCTGTTGCAATAAGACCACGACTTTTTGCTAACCCGACAGTTTTTGTCCCCAGGTCAACTCCTAAATAATACTTATTCATGCTGTTTTAAAAATTCCAGCGGATCAGTTAATAACTTCGTTAAAATATCACTATTTTGATTTTTAAAACCACTTTGTGCCACGCTGTTATTGCCGCCACCTTTTCCTTCTAATAACGGATTTAATTGCTGAATAATTTGGCCAGCTTGGTAACGATCATGTAAATCATCACTAACACCCACAACTAATGTTGCTTGATTATCATCGCCCATTGTAACTAAGAAAATTACTAAGTTAGAATAACGTGATTTATAATCATCAATTAATACTTTTAAAGCATTAACATTAACTTTTGTTGAAAATTGATGAATTAAAATATTAAGGTTATTTTTTTTTTGTGGTGCCAAGGTATTATGCTGTTTAACAAATTGTTGGATTAAACTATTTTCATAGTGTTTTTGTCATTGTTTAAAAATTTCTTTAAATTTCCCAACTAATTCTTTTAATAATTTCCAATTTGCTTTTGAAACTGTTAAATTAATAATTTGATTTCACATTTGTTCTAAATTTTGATCAGGTAATTTGCTTTTGCCTTTATTATATTTATCAAAATAATTTATTGCTTCGGTTTTCTCTTTTAAAAACTGGTCATTTAAATAACTAGCAATCGTTTTATTGGATGTAATAGCATGAATACGAAGTGTCCCAGTCCCTTTTGATTCAAGGCCTGTCACTAATAAATCTTCAACATCTTGGGAATTAGCAACATGAGTCCCCCCACATAGTTCACAAGAATAAGTGCCAAATTTAACAATCCGTACTTCCGCATCATATTTTTCCGTGAAAAAAGCTAAAGCATGATGAACATCTAATGCCGTTTGAATGTCAGTATAAATTATTTCACAAGAAATAGCCGTCTTAATTGCCTTGGTAACTGACGTTTCAACCGCCGTAATTTCAGCTGGAGTAATTGGTTGATTATGGGTAATATCAATCCGTAATCTTTCATCATCATTATAAGAACCTGTTTGCATAATATGCGTCCCTAAAACTTCCCGTAACGCTGCATGAATTAAATGCGTCCCTGAATGATTTTTTCGCATATAAAAACGACGATCACTATCAATAGAAGCACTAACGACATCGCCAACCTGTAAAATTCCTTCCACTTTAACAAAATGTAAGTGTTGTTTATTAGATACTTGTTGCACATCAAGCACATAACCTGTTGTATTGTCTTTTAAAATAAGACCATGGTCCGCCGCTTGTCCACCTTTTTCAACATAAAATGGTGTTTCTTGCAAAATAATATAACCTGTTGTATCTGTTAACTTTGTAACTGGTTTATCATCTGCAAACATAAAGACAATTTTCGTATTATTAACTTGTTCATGTTCATAACCAACAAATTTACTAGCAGCATCTAACTTGGTAAAAAGTTCATTTTGTAGTTGAATCGCTTTAATATCTTTTCGATTAGTCCGTGAAATTGTTTTGGAATTTTCTAACAATTCATCAAAACCATCCCGGTCCACTTTAATCCCCGCTTCATGAGCTTCTTCTTCAATTAATTCAATTGGAAAACCATAACTTTCAAATAATCGAAAAGCATGTTCTTTCGAAATAACACCATATTTGGTTTTAACTTCGGTAAAAAGTTTGCTTCCTTGTTCTAATGTTTTTAAAAATTTATTTTCTTCATCTAAGACAGCTTGTTCAATAATTGGTTGTTTTTCCACTAAATAAGAATAATATTCTCGCATAATTTTAACAACCGTTGCTACTAGTTTAAATAAAAATGGTTCTTCTAACCCTAGTTTTTTTCCATATAAACTAGCACGACGAATTAAACGACGAATAACATAACCACGATCTTTATTGCCGGGAAAAGCACCATCTGCAATCGTAAAAGTAACTGCCCGCAAATGATCAGCAATCACTTTAAAAGCCGTATTAATTTTTAATTGTTGCACATCACCACTAAACAATGCTGTTTCAGCATAATGGTATTTCCCCTTTACAAGTTCTTCAATCGCTTTAATAATTGGCATAAATAAATCAGTTTCAAAATTAGTTGGCGTTTCTTGAATAATTGAAGTAATTCGTTCTAATCCAGCCCCCGTATCAATATTCTTGCGGGGTAAATCAGTATATGTACCATCACCATTATTATTATATTGTGAAAAAACAATATTTCAAACTTCTAAATAACGATCATTTTCTAAATCCTCTTGTAATAATTTCAATCCTAAATGGTCAGGGTCATACTTTTCACCCTTATCATAAAAAATTTCTGTATTTGGGCCACAAGGTCCTTCCCCAATTTCTCAAAAATTAGGATCCTTATCGCCTTTGATAATTCGGTCATCACTTAATCCAATAACATTATGTCAAATTTCATATGCTTCCTTATCGTCTTTATAAATTGTGACATATAATTTAGATGGATCGAAACCAATTCATTTTTTATCTGTTAAAAACTCTCAAGCATAAATAATTGCTTCTTTTTTAAAGTAATCACCAATCGAAAAATTACCAAGCATTTCAAACAATGTATGATGACGAGCAGTATAACCAACATTTTCAATATCATTAGTTCGAATTGATTTTTGTGAATTTGTTAACCGTGGTGAAGGTGGATTTTTACGACCATCAAAATATGGTTTTAAGGTTGCGACACCTGAATTAATTCATAGTAATGATGGATCATCAACGGGAATTAACGATACGGCCGGTAATTCATAATGGTCCTTACTACGGAAAAAATCTAACCACATCTTTCGTATTGCATTTGCTGTAAATTTTGTCATTTTAATATTCCCTTCTTGTTCATAATTAATCAATAGGATTATAGCATACCAGACGAAAAAAACTTCTTTATTTCCTTTAATTTTGTCGAAAACTATTGATATTTTAATAAAACATTGATTCTGTTGGGTTTTTAATAAAAATATACTGCACCCTGTTTAGTAAGTGCCAAATTGTAAAGTTAAGTGCAACTAAATTATTTTTCTAACCAAATATTCGATTGGCGAAAGATAATTTAGTATTTTTCTTGGTCTTTGGTTTAAAGACAATATAAATTTATGAACTGCATTTTTAGTAGTATTTGAAAAATTAAATTTTTTAGGAAATTTTTCTCTAATTAAACCATTAGTATTTTCATTATTACCTCTTTGTCAGGGTGAATATGCATTAGCAAAATAAATTTTCACATTTAAATTTTTTTCAAGTTGTTGTCAATTAGCAAATTCTTTACCACGATCAAATGTTATAGTCTTAACAAGATTATTTGGCAGAATTGATAAATAATGGCTAATATTTTCGTTAATAACTTTAGTAGTTCTATTTTCAACTAATATTGCTAAAGTAAATCTTGATGTTCTTTCAACTAAAGTTATTAAACATGATTTACTTTTACCTCGTGATGATACTACGGTATAACCTTCTCAATGACCAAGAGTTACGCGATTATTAACATTAGCATTTCGTTCTTTAATTGATTTACCATTAAATTTACCCCGATTTTCTTGATATTTTCGTTTCTTACCTTTTCTTCTTAAATTTTTATTAGTAACTTTTTCAAGTAATCCAGAATAAATTCAATTGTAAATTGTTTTAAAACTAATAATTCATTCTTTATGAAAATTTTTAATTCTGCCATAAATTTGTTCGGGTGATCAACCTAATAATAATTTTTGTTGTACATATTTTACTAATTCTCTATTTTTAAACTTATGAAAATAAATATGTGATTGTTTTCTATTTTCTGCTTTATTTTGTGCAATTAATGAAAAATAATGATTATTATCTTTATTTCTATTAACTTCTCGAATAATAGTACTAATACTTCGATTAAGATTTTTAGCTATTTCACTAATTTTTATTTTAAACTTCAATTGATTCTCAATATAAATTCTTTCATCTATGCCAAGATGTTTATATCCCATATAAAAACTCCTTGCTTTATTTTTTCTAAAATAAACTTAGCATCATAAAATTTTTATATGAGATTTTTTGCAATTTTATTTACTTGCACTTACAAGTATAATTCAGCAAGTATTAATAAAAAGGTTTACAAACTTTTATTTATTATACTTCTTGCGATACTAACAAAAATAAAAAAATTACAAATTAAAAAAATTAAATTAAACTTTAAAATAATCATTTTTAAAAATTTTAATTGCTTTTTAAGCATAAATAACAAGGTATCGCAAGAAGCCTATTATATATTTTTCTTTTTGGTTTGAATATCATTTATTTCATTTTTTAACATCATTAATATATTCATTATGAGATTTATAATTTTTATTATGGATTGTTCCTTTTTTAAGTAATGAATGAAAAATTTCAATAATAATGTTGTCTGCACAATGATAATTTTTACCCATTGAAATTATAATTTTGTTATCTAAACATTTACTATTATAATCTTTAGATGTATGGATAGGTTACAATAAGTTGGACCATATTTATGTGGACTTTCAAATAAAATATAATTATGAAGAAAGTAGGAATATAAAAATGGGAAGAAATTCATCGGTGTATGAATTTAAAAAACAAATTGTTTTACTTTATCAAAATGGTAAAACCATTCTTGAAATTTTTAAGGAATATGGGATGTCAAAATCAGCCGTATATCAGTGAATTGAAAAATTAAATAATTCTGGATCTTTTAAAGCAAAAGATAACCGCACTGTTGAAGAAAATGAACTTGATTGCCTTGCGGAAAGAATTAATCCAATTACGAATGGAAAACGACATTTTAAATCAAGCGGCACTGATAATCGGCAAAAAATAGAAATTATTAACAATAATAAATAAAAATATTCCGTGCGAAAAATGGGTCAAATATTAAAGATAGCAAAATCAACATATTACTATCAAATTAATAAATACGCTACGGTTGATGTTAATAATTATGAACAAGAAGTTATCAGTCCATTTAATGATAGTCGCAAAATTTATGGAGCTCGTAAAATTAAAGCTATTTTAACCAGAAAAGATATTATCTTATCGCGAAGAAAAATTCGCCAAATTATGATTAAAAATCAGTTAGTATCTAAATACACCAAATTAAAATATCGTAATCATAAGTCAATGGTTAATAACGACGAAATTAGCAACGTTTTAAACCGTGAATTTAATAATAAACAACCAAATGAAGTTGTTGTTAGTGATTTAACATATGTTCAAGTTGGTGCTAAATGACATTATATTTGTTTATTAATTGACTTGTTTAATCGTGAAATAATTGGCTATAGTGCCGGGACAAACAAAACAGCCCAACTAGGACAAAAAGCCTTTTATTCAATTACAAGACCATTAAATCAAATTACGTTATTTCATACTGACCGGGGTAATGAATTTAAAAATAAAATCATTGATAATATCTTAAATACTTTTAACATCAAACGATCATTAAGCAATAAAGGCTGTCCATACGATAATGCTGTGGCTGAAACAACTTACAAAAGTTTTAAAACGGAATTTATCAAGGGGCAAAAATTTATAAATTTAACCCAATTAAAATACAAATTATTTGACTTTGTGGATTGATATAACAATATTCGAATTCACGGTAGTTTAAATTATTTAACACCCGTTGAATTTAGAAAACAACAGTCCATATAAAAAGTGTCCTAAAAAGGGTTGCCAATCCAAATCCATAATAAAAATTATAAATCTCATAATGAATATATTAATGATGTTAAAAAATGAAATAAATGATATTCAAACCAAAAAGAAAAAGATATAATAAATGAAAGTTTGTAAACCTTTTTATTAACACTTACTAAACAGGGTGCAGTCTAATTATACTGAAAAAAAGCACCATGGTGCTTTTAACAACTTAATTTCTTACAAAGAACATTTTGTAAGAAATTATTTGCTTTAAATTCGGTTAAATGTAAAATTATTTCTCCCAAATTTTTTCTTTTTTTCTTTTCAAGTTTTATTACCTTGTGAACTGAAGTCTCTCTTACCATTAGATTGCTTACTTTTATTGCTACGTTGTGAATTATCATATTTAAAATTACTATTCTTTTGTTTAAAACTCGTTTGTTTATGATTAGCATCAAATTTTTTTGTTCCTTGTGGTTTTGGTTTTAAATAATATTCTGAAATATTTAATAATTCAATTCTCTTCTTCTGATATTCACCTAAGTGCTGCATTTCTTTCAATTCATTACAATTTGAAACAATTGAGATTGCTACTCCAGTTGCACCAGCTCGTGCTGTTCGTCCAATACGGTGAATATAACTTTCTCGTTCAGTTGGAATATCATAATTAATAACATAATCGATATTCTCAATATCAATTCCTCGCGCAGCAACATCAGTTGCAACCATTACCGTTGCTTTACCATCACGGAATAAACGCATTGCTTGTGTTCGTTCATAACGACTTTTATCACCATTAATAACACAGCAACTAATACCATTGCTTGTTAACATATCCGCAATTTTATTTGTAAAAGCTTTTGTGTTAGAAAAAATAATACTGCGTTTTGGTTGTAAATGTTGATATAAAGCAATTAAAACATCTTTCTTATGATAATTAATTGCATTAACATATTGTTGTGTTATATTATTTTGTTCAATGCTATTTTTTGTAACAACAATTTCAACTGGATTATTTTGATAAGTATTAGCAATTTCTAATACTTGTTTTGGCATTGTTGCAGAAAACAATAATGTTTGATATTTTTCTGGGGCATTTTCAAACACTTTATCAAGATCATTTTTAAAACCCATTTTTAACATTTCATCAGCTTCATCAAGGACAATTGTTTTAATTTTATCTAAGCGTAATGTCTTACGATTAATATGATCAGCAATTCGCCCTGGTGTTCCAACAATAATATTGCTTTTTCGTAAAGCATAAATTTGGCGTTGGATATGCGAACCACCACAAATTAATGTTGCATTTACTCCTTCTAAATAAGTTGCAAATCTACGTACTTGACCAATAATTTGGGTTGCTAGTTCATGTGTTGGACATAAGATAATTGTTTGTGACCGTTTTAAGTTTGTATCTAAGTTTTGCAAGATAGGTAAAATAAATGCTACCGTTTTACCAGTTCCGGTATGACTTTTACCAATAATATCTTGATTATTTAGGGCAACTGGAATCGCTTTTTCTTGGATTTCAGTTAGATTAGTATAACCCATTTTAGCAATCATTCGCTGTAATGATGGGTATAAATTTAATGTATTAAAATTCATTTAATCTCCTTTTATTTTCATATCATAGTTTAGTTGTTTTTTTAACATTACAGCTGTTGAATTTACATATTTATATTATTTTAGATAACAGAATAAATTAAAGTTTAACAACTTAATAAGTATATCTCAAAATGACAAAAAAATAAAGTATTTTTATTTTAATTTTGTCGAAAACTCTTGATATTTTAATATTTTAATAAAATCCTGATTTTATTGGGTTTTTAATAAAATGTATTTCTTGCAAATCTCTATATTTTATAATGTTTATACTGCACCCAAAAAAGTAAGTAAAGAAAAAAAGTCTTTGCTAAACTTTTAAAGGAGGTGCATTTTTATATGGCAAGAAAAGGACAAAAATTTAATAAATATACAGCAGATTTTCGAAAAAGGATAGGACAAGAGGTTAAAAATAATAGTATAAGTTTTATTGCAAAAAAATATGCAATTAATAAAAAAACTGTTGCTTCATGGTATGAAAATTTTAAGAAAGGAATTTTAAACACCAATAAAGGTCCAAAAGAATCATTTGAAAAAAGAGATTTAAACTATTACAAAGTTAGGTATGAATTATTAAAAAAGCTTCATGACTTTTACAATTAAATAAAAGAAAAATTGTATTTTTTATCAAAGAAAACATTAATAAATATCCACTAAATTTATTACTTGATATAACAGATTTAAAGCGTAGTTATTGAGATAAATATAAAAATTATTCAAGTAATGGTAAGGATAGCGAATCATTAAAAAATATTGTAAAAGTCTATGAAGAAAATTTAAAACAATTTGGTTATCGTCGAATTACCAAATATTTAAAAGAAGATTATGGCATTGTTTATAATGCTAATAAAGTATTGCGAATTATGAAAGAAAATAATATTCAAGCTGAATATGTAAAGCGTATGCGTAGAAAAATATTAATAAAACAAAATAGAAATAAAAATATAATTAAATATCCTGATTTAGTAAATCGTAATTTTAATGATATGCCAAATTGTAAAGTTAAGTGCAACTAAATTATTTTTCTAACCAAATATTCGATTGGCGAAAGATAATTTAGTATTTTTCTTGGTCTTTGGTTTAAAGACAATATAAATTTATGAACTGCATTTTTAGTAGTATTTGAAAAATTAAATTTTTTAGGAAATTTTTCTCTAATTAAACCATTAGTATTTTCATTAGTACCTCTTTGTCAGGGTGAATATGCATTAGCAAAATAAATTTTCACATTTAAATTTTTTTCAAGTTGTTGTCAATTAGCAAATTCTTTACCACGATCAAATGTTATAGTCTTAACAAGATTATTTGGAAGAATTGATAAATAATGGCTAATATTTTCGTTAATAACTTTAGTAGTTCTATTTTCAACTAATATTGCTAAAGTAAATCTTGATGTTCTTTCAACTAAAGTTATTAAACATGATTTACTTTTACCTCGTGATGATACTACGGTATCACCTTCTCAATGACCAAGAGTTACGCGATTATTAACATTAGCATTTCGTTCTTTAATTGATTTACCATTAAATTTACCCCTATTTTCTTGATATTTTCGTTTCTTACCTTTTCTTCTTAAATTTTTATTAGTAACTTTTTCAAGTAATCCAGAATAAATTCAATTGTAAATTGTTTTAAAACTAATAATTCATTCTTTATGAAAATTTTTAATTCTGCCATAAATTTGTTCGGGTGATCAACCTAATAATAATTTTTGTTGTACATATTTTACTAATTCTCTATTTTTAAACTTATGAAAATAAATATGTGATTGTTTTCTATTTTCTGCTTTATTTTGTGCAATTAATGAAAAATAATGATTATTATCTTTATTTCTATTAACTTCTCGAATAATAGTACTAATACTTCGATTAATATTTTTAGCTATTTCACTAATTTTTATTTTAAACTTCAATTGATTCTCAATATAAATTCTTTCATCTATGCCAAGATGTTTATATCCCATATAAAAACTCCTTGCTTTATTTTTTCTAAAATAAACTTAGCATCATAAAATTTTTATATGAGATTTTTTGCAATTTTATTTACTTGCACTTACAAGTATAATTCAGCAAATATTAAAATATCAAGATTTTTCGACAAAATTAAAATATTGATGATTTTTTTATTTTATCAAGAGTTTTCTACAAAATTAAAGAAAATGGTTGAAATTTATTAAAAATATTTTATTATTAATTTAACAAGATATAAATTTGCCGTTTGTATCTACACAACGCCTAATTATAAGAAAAAGGGGGTTGTTTGTAATGGATCAAGATATTAAATACGATAAAGTATTAGCCCAAATTAAGCTATACATTAAAGACGAAACAACGTTAAAGGAAATTCAGAAAGCATATGAATATGCCAAAGAAAAACACCATGGTCAAGTTCGTAATAGCGGGACAGCGTATATTATTCATCCCTTATGAACAACCTTTTTTTTGGCACAATGACGAATGGGACCAAAAACATTAATTGCGGGTCTTCTCCATGATGTTTTAGAAGATACCCCAGCCACATTTGAAGAATTACAAAATTTGTTTGGGATTGAAATTGCTAATTTAGTTGAAGGAGTAACAAAGGTTAGTTATTTCGCGAAAGAAAATCGTACCCAAATTAAAGCTCAATATTTACGAAAATTATACTTATCAATGGCGAAAGATATTCGTGTTATTATTGTTAAGTTAGCCGATCGCTTACATAATTTAAAAACAATTGGTTATTTAAAACCAGAACGGCAACAAATTATTGCTCGTGAAAGTTTAGAAATTTATTCTGCCATTGCCCACCGGTTAGGGATGAAAGCGGTTAAACAAGAAATTGAAGATATTAGTTTTAAAATTATTAATCAAGTGCAATATAATAAGATTGTTTCATTATTAGAATCAAGTAATAAAGAACTAGAAAATACTATTAATCAAAAGATTGAAGAGTTAAAACAAATTTTGATTACTGAAAAAAAGATGTCGGTCAAAGTTTATGGACGTAGTAAGACAATTTATTCGATTTATCGGAAAATGAATCAATTTGGGAAAAACTTTGATGACATTCATGATATTTTAGCAGTCCGCATTATTACGAATAGTATTGATGATTGTTATAAGGTGTTAGGATTTGTGCATCAGCATTATACCCCCTTAAATAATCGTTTTAAGGATTATATTGCGACGCCAAAACATAATTTATATCAATCATTACACACTACAATTGCGGCTGAAGATGGCCTTATTTTTGAAATTCAAATTCGAACTGAGGAAATGGATGAATTAGCAGAGCAAGGGGTTGCCGCCCACTGACGTTATAAAGAGGGCGAAAATTATGATATTGCGAAGAAACAAAAAGATATTGATGATCGATTAGATATTTTTAAACGTATTTTAGATTTAGAAAATATCTCGGTCCAAGAACGCGATGAAATTCAACAAGAAGTTTATAACCCAGATCATTTAATGGAGCAAATAATTCAAAATGACATTTTTTCATCATTAATTTATGTGTTAACACCAAATGGTAAAGTTGTGACATTATCGTTTGGCTCAACTGTTCTTGATTTTGCTTATAAAATCCATTCTGAAATTGGCGAAAAAACAATTGGAGCGAAAATTAATGGCTTATTTTCACCAATTTCAACGGTCTTAAAATCGGGGGATGTTGTTGATATTAAAACAGCAGCGACCCAGAAACCAAATCATTCTTGATTAGTAGTTGCTAAAACATCATCAGCATTACAAAAAATTAAAAAATATTTGAAAAAAGAACTAGCGGAAGCAAGCAGCGATAGTAAATCAATTAATTTAGAAAAAATTAAACAAACGAAAGTGCAAATTGAAGAGTATATTGCCAAAAAAGATTTAAAATGAAAACTAGTTGATGTAGAAACCCAATTTGAACGGTTACATGCTATTAATTTTAATAATATTGAAGATTTCTTATTAGATGTTGCTAATAATGAATATACTTTAGAGGAAGCAATTAATTTAGTTTATCTTGACCATGAAACAAGTCAAAATGAAAAAATTATTAAAAAATTACAGGATAAACAATATAAAAAATCCCAATTAAAAGATGACATTATTGTGCAAGGAATTTCGAGCATTAAGGTTGTTATTTCCCAATGCTGTTTACCAATCCCCTATGAAAATATTACGGGTTATGTTTCAAAAGCAGAAGGAATTAAGATTCATTTAAAAACATGTCGTAATATTCAAAGCGGCGATAAACAAGATCGACAAGTTGAAGTTAGTTGAAACGAAGCTGTTTGTAAAAATAAACAATATGATTGTGCCATTCGAATTGAAGCGATTGAGCGACCAGCCTTATTAGTTGATGTGACAAAAGTGTTAAGTCATTTAAATGCTTCTGTGCAAATGATGACGGCTAATATTTCGAATGATTTAATGAATTTAACAATTAAGACAATTATTAAAATTAATAATGATGATCGTTTACAACAAATTCGCTCATCATTATTAGCGATTCCCGACATTAAAGTTGTTGAACGCGTTATGATGTAAAATATCTCAGAAAGCAAATTAAAAAAGTTTTCTTGCAATTTTAATTTTGTCGAAAACTCTTGATAAAGTCAAAAACCCCTATAAAATATAGAAATTTGTAAAAAATTGGATTGGCAACCCTTTTTAGGACACTTTTTATATGGACTGTTGTTTTCTAAATTCAACAGGTGTTAAATAATTTAAACGACCGTGAATTCTAATATTGTTATATCAATGCACAAAGTCAAATAATTTTTATTTTAATTGGGTTAAATTTATAAATTTTTGCCCCTTGATAAATTCCGTTTTAAAACTTTTGTAAGTTGTTGTTTCAGCCACAGCATTATCATAAGGACAGCCTTTATTGCTTAATGATCGTTTGATGTTAAAAGTATTTAAGATATTATCAATGATTTTATTTTTAAATTCATTACCCCGGTCAGTATGAAATAACGTAATTTGATTTAATGGTCTTGTAATTGAATAAAAGGCTTCTTGTCCTAGTTGGGCTGTTTTGTTTGTCCCGGCACTATAGCCAATTATTTAACGATTAAACAAGTCAATTAATAAACAAATATAATGTCATTTAGCACCCAACTTGAACATATATTAAATCACTAACAACAACTTCATTTGGTTGTTTATTATTAAATTCATGGTTTAAAACGTTGCTAATTTCATCGTTATTAACCATTGACTTATGATTACGATATTTTAATTTGGTGTATTTAGATACTATAGACTGCACCCTGTTTAGTAAGTGTTAATAAAAAGGTTTACAAACTTTCATTTATTATATCTTTTTCTTTTTGGTTTGAATATCATTTATTTCATTTTTTAACATCATTAATATATTCATTATGAGATTTATAATTTTTATTATGGATTGTTCCTTTTTTAAGTAATGAATGAAAACTTTCAATAATAATGTTGTCTGCACAATGATAATTTTTACCCATTGAAATTATAATTTTGTTATCTAAACATTTACTATTATAATCTTTAGATGTATATTGATATCCATGATCTGAATGAATTATTGTTTTATTTAGATCTTTTTTTATTTTTTTAATTGCCAAATTGTAAAGTTAAGTGCAACTAAATTATTTTTCTAACCAAATATTCGATTGGCGAAAGATAATTTAGTATTTTTCTTGGTCTTTTGTTTAAAGACAATATAAATTTATGAACTGCATTTTTAGTAGTATTTGAAAAATTAAATTTTTTAGGAAATTTTTCTCTAATTAAACCATTAGTATTTTCATTAGTACCTCTTTGTCAGGGTGAATATGCATTAGCAAAATAAATTTTCACATTTAAATTTTTTTCAAGTTGTTGTCAATTAGCAAATTCTTTACCACGATCAAATGTTATAGTCTTAACAAGATTATTTGGAAGAATTGATAAATAATGGCTAATATTTTCGTTAATAACTTTAGTAGTTCTATTTTCAACTAATATTGCTAAAGTAAATCTTGATGTTCTTTCAACTAAAGTTATTAAACATGATTTACTTTTACCTCGTGATGATACTACGGTATCACCTTCTCAATGACCAAGAGTTACGCGATTATTAACATTAGCATTTCGTTCTTTAATTGATTTACCATTAAATTTACCCCGATTTTCTTGATATTTTCGTTTCTTACCTTTTCTTCTTAAATTTTTATTAGTAACTTTTTCAAGTAATTCAGAATAAATTCAATTGTAAATTGTTTTAAAACTAATAATTCATTATTTATGAAAATTTTTAATTCTGCCATAAATTTGTTCGGGTGATCAACCTAATAATAATTTTTGTTGTACATATTTTACTAATTCTCTATTTTTAAACTTATGAAAATAAATATGTGATTGTTTTCTATTTTCTGCTTTATTTTGTGCAATTAATGAAAAATAATGATTATTATCTTTATTTCTATTAACTTCTCGAATAATAGCACTAATACTTCGATTAAGATTTTTAGCTATTTCACTAATTTTTATTTTAAACTTCAATTGATTCTCAATATAAATTCTTTCATCTATGCCAAGATGTTTATATCCCATATAAAAACTCCTTGCTTTATTTTTTCTAAAATAAACTTAGCATCATAAAATTTTTATATGAGATTTTTTGCAATTTTATTTACTTGCACTTACAAGTATAATTCAGCAAATATAATTAAAAATAAAAAATATAAATTAGGATGGTATAAAACTATGAAAAATGATAACTTTAAATTTCTTAATGATAAAGAATTATTACGATTAACAGGAATAAAACAAAATACTTTTAATAAAATGTTAGATATTTTAAAAGAAGCCGAGTTAAAAAAAATAAAAAAGGCGGAAAAGCTAATAAATTATCATTAGAAAATCGTTTATTAATGACTTTATCATATTGAAGAAAATACCGCACTTATTTTCATCTTGGCAAAAGTTTTGGCATTAGTGAGAGTAATTGTTATCGTAATATCAAATTAATTGAAAACACTTTAATTAAACATCCTGACTTTCAACAACTTGCTGGGCAAAAAACATTAATAAATAAACACTTTAATGATAAAACAATTATTATTGATGCAACCGAAACAGCAATCCAACGCCCAAAAAAAGACAAAAAAATACTATTCCGGAAAAAAGAAAAAGCATACTATCAAAACACAAATAATCATCGAAAAAGAAAGCAAAACTATTATTGCAAAAAATTTTGCTTGTGGTAAAACCGATTATTTTCGTTTATTTAAAGAATCAAAATACCACTTTTAAAAGCTAGCAAAGTAATAGTTGATACAGGTTATCAAGGCTTGCAAAAAATGCATCGGAATGTTTTGATTCCGCATAAAAAAACAAAGCAAAAACATTTTCAATAACGATTCTCATTTGTGAAATTAGTTTATTATGCTGTTTTTGTTCGTTATTTAAATGTTTTTGCTATCCTTAAAAAATTTAAAATTATTACTGAAAAATATCGCAATCGTAGAAAAAGCTTTGCTTTAAGATTTAATTTAATTGCTTCAATCTATAATTTTCAATTGTTATTATAAATAAGACAAGAAGTTGAATGAAAATTAACTTTAAATAATAAAATCATTTTTTGTTGTGCCAAAATAATGCATCTCTTAAAGACTATAAGAATTAAATTAATAAGAGGTATAAATTCCTATTTGTATTTTTTCTTTATGAATTAATCTGCAATGATTATCTTAGTATCGCAAGAAATCTAATAAATAAAAGTTTATAAACCTTTTTATTAATACTTACTAAACAGGGTGCAGTCTAAGCCCTCATTTTGAAGATAATTTGAATGAGGAAAATAAATAAAATTGTTTGCTATTTTTAATTTATTTTGTTAAAATGATTAAGTGCCAATTTAGGTGCTTAATTTACTTTGTTAGGGGTATAGTTCAAGCGGTAGAACATCGGACTTCAAATCCGAGTGTTGTGGGTTCAAGTCCTGCTACCCCTGCCATAACATGAAAAGATGAAAGTGTGGAAATACTTTTTTATTTTGTCATCTTTCTATTATTATGTTATGATTGAAAAAGGATTTAGGGGTGTAGTTCAATATGGTAGAACAGCGGTCTCCAACACCGTACGTTGTGGGTTCAAGTCCTGCTACCCCTGCCAGTAAAAAAGTGGAAGTATACCCAAGTCTGGTTGAAGGGAACGGTCTCGAAAACCGTTAGATGGAGTGATCCATGCAAGAGTTCGAATCTCTTTACTTCCGCCATTAAAATTAATCGAAAAATAAAAAAACCATTTCTAAAGTAGAAATGGTTTTTCATTATTATTTAATTTGAGAAACTGCGACAAAAGCAATTGTATTTAATCCCGTATGGGCAACAAATTTCAGTTTGATATGTAACTTTTAACTCATCTAATTTTTGGATAACGTTGTCCCAAACTTTATTATTACATGCACTTGTTTTTAAAACAAATAATTGAAAGTTTAATTTCATTGTTTTCTTAAATTTTTCTCAAGTCTCAACTAATGTTTCAATTAAATTATTTAAAGTTCGTGATGAGGCAATTTTTTTGAATTGTATATTGTAAAACTAAATCATAAAAAGTTAATGAAATTATATTTTAATTTTGTCGAAAACTCTTGATAAAATGCTGAATTATACTTGTAAGTGCAAGTAAATAAAATTGCAAAAAATCTCATATAAAAATTTTATGATGCTAAGTTTATTTTAGAAAAAATAAAGCAAGGAGTTTTTATATGGGATATAAACATCTTGGCATAGATGAAAGAATTTATATTGAGAATCAATTGAAGTTTAAAATAAAAATTAGTGAAATAGCTAAAAATCTTAATCGAAGTATTAGTACTATTATTCGAGAAGTTAATAGAAATAAAGATGCTGAATTATACTTGTAAGTGCAAGTATAATTCAGCATTTGTAATTTTTTTTATTTTTGTTAGTATCGCAAGAAATCTAATAAATAAAAGTTTGTAAACCTTTTTATTAATACTTACTAAACGGGGTGCAGTCTAATTTTTTAAAAAACTCTTGATAAAGTCAAAAACCCCTATAAAATATAGAAATTTGTAAAAAGTCCATTTTATTAAAAACCCAATAAAATCAAGGTTTTATTAAAATATCAAGAGTTTTCGACAAAATTAAAAGGTAGCGTGTAAAATGTTGGGGAAAAGTTTTTAGCATTAAGTTCTAATAATAATTAGAAACTATTTTCTTTAAAAGATTTTTAGTATTTGATAATGTAGAAGCGGTGAATATTGGTAAGTTATATTGTTTAACTTCTGGATTATTCATCTTTTTAAATATTCATCTTCAAGTAATTTGTTCATTTTTTACTTGAAGATTTTTAATTTCTGTTAGTTCTTGAAAGGGATTAATCCCATTAGCTGTCAATTGTTTTAATAACATTACTTTGTAAATCGTTTTTTCATTAAATATTTTTGGTTTTGAACGAAACATTACTTTAATAATTCGAGCAATATAACTTTCAATGCGACAACCAATATTTTATTGATATTCTCATTTTTGAATTGCTCCATAGTATGTTCTTAAATAATTAGATATTTCTTGTAACTTTCCTTTCGCTTCTTCGGTTTTAACAAGCTGATAAGCTCATTCAAGGTATTTTGTAACCTTGTTTCAGTTTAATTTTAGAATTGCTTTTCTAATTTTATTAAATAAATAACGTTTATAATATCGTGGACCACGGAGACAATCTTTAATTTTTTTAATAACATGGAAACGATCAATGATAAATTCAACATTGATGTGTTTTTCAACCGTTGAAATATATTGTGCACCATCACCAAGCACAATAATTTTAGCTGTCTCGGGTGATTCATAATTTAAGTTAATAAATTCTTTAATTCCTTGTCAGTATTTTTTAGAGTTAATTTTTTTAACTTCATTAGTCATTGTTACTAGAAATTTGACATTATGTATTGTTTTTCGTATTGTTTTAGGATCTTTATAACCAGTATGAAAGACGGTTAAACGGATTCTTTTCTTAATTTTTAATCGTTTTTTGATTTGATAACTAATGGCATTGCGATATGCTTCATCGGTTTCAATATAAATAACCCCATCATGTTTTAGTTTTGTATCTGGTTCATCTAGCATTAGTTCTAACAAATGTTTAATATCAAACCGTTTAATAAGGTTAAAAATTGTTTTTTTTGTTATGTTAGCATTCCGATACATATTACAAATATCTTGATAACTAAAATTTATGCCTAATTTGATGATTATTTCTAACGAAAAATCATAATCAAGTCGCTGATAACTTTCAATCCCTAATTGAATATCAAGTAAAAAAAACGTTTTTGGTTTTTTTGCCACTTGAAATTCTGGTTTTAAGATATATTTTCGTCGTTTAAAAGTAACTTCACCATTACGAAAAACCAAAGTTCGTTGATAAAATCCTTTTGGAATATAACGTGCTTTGCGTCAGTCCTTATTAAAAATATAGTTATCAATATATTCAAAAATATTTTTAAATAGTATTCAAGCTTCAGAACTAATTTCATTGTTTAAATAGGATAATAGTGCTGTAATAGGGATATTGGGGCTAATTTCATTAATTAAATCAATAAAAGAGTTATTATTTTCGTTTAAAAACTCTTGGATTCTATTTATAATATTCATAGGATAGTTTTCTTTCTAATTTTTTTCAAACTTAATTATATTGAAAACTTTCTTTTTTATTTTCCCCAACTTTGGCAACGCAATCAAATTAAAAAATAATACTTATTGTTTTTCTTATAAAAAAGAATATAATTACTATTAAGGAGGATTTGATATGGCCATATTTAATAATAAGAAGCCGACTTTTGTATCAATGGATTTAGGGACATCTTCTACCTTGGTTTATATCTCAGGGAGCGGGATTATTTATAATGAACCATCCATTGTGGCATATAAAATTAAAGAAAACCGGATTATTGCTGTCGGGAATGAAGCATATAAAATGATTGGAAAAGGAAATAAGACAATTAGAATTGTCCGTCCAATGATTGACGGTGTTATTACTGATATTCGTGCAACTGAAGCACAATTAAAATATATTTTTAACCGTTTACGGATTAATAAACAGTTAGTTAATTCAGTTATGTTATTAGCTTGTCCGTCAGTTATTACCGAATTAGAAAAAAATGCATTGAAAAAAATTGCAATTAATTTAGGGGCAACAAAAGTATTTGTTGAGGAAGAAGTTAAAATGGCTGCTTTAGGTGGTGGACTTGATATTTATAAACCTTTTGGAAACTTAGTAATTGATATGGGAGGAGGAACAACAGATATTGCTGTTCTTGCTTCAGGAGATATTGTAATTTCAAAATCAGTTAAAGTTGCTGGAAATTATTTAAATGATGAGGTTTTAAAATATGTCCGTTCACAATATGGTTTAGAAATTGGAATTAAAACAGCAGAAATGATTAAAATCGAAATTGGCTCATTAGCAAAATATGGTGATGAACAAAAAATGAAAGTATATGGACGAGATGTTGTTTCAGGTTTACCACGGGAAATTGAATTAACCCCCGAAGAAATACGAGAAGTTTTAAAATTTTCAGTATCACGAATTATTGATTTAGCAGTTCAAGTTCTAGAAGAAACTCCACCAGAATTAGCGGGTGATATTTTCCGCAATGGAATTACCATTTGTGGGGGTGGTGGTTTAATCAAAGGAATTGATCATTACTTTGAAGATACCTTGCAATTATCAGCTAAGATTGGTGAACAACCATTATTAGCTGTTATCAATGGAACAAAAAAATTCGAATCAGATATTTATGATATTATTCGTCAAGAACATCATAAAATCAAAGAATTAGATTATTAAACTATGTCAGAAGTTGATATATATAATGATAAATAGAATATCAAAATAACAAATATGGTCAGCATAGCTCAACTATAATAATCAAAACCAACCTAACAAAAGTTAAGGGTGGTTTATTATAAAACTGATAATTAATCAGTTTTATATGTTATGATGTAAAAAAGTACTTAGGAGAAAAAATGGCGGAACCATTAGCATTTGTATTACGACCCACAACAATTGCCGATATTATTGGGCAAAGTCATATTATTAACGACCACAATGGTGTTATTTCACGAATGTTGAAATATAATTTTGCCAGTTCATTAATTTTTTCTGGTGACCCAGGGGTTGGGAAAAGCATTATTGCCCGGGCATTGGCGAATGATTTACAAATCGACTATGCTATTTTTAATGCTGAAATTGATAAAAAACAAGATTTAGAAAACATTATCAATCAAGCCGGGGCGATTGAACGGTTTATTATTATTATTGAAGAAGTTCATCGGATGAATAAAGATCGCCAGGATATTTTATTACAATATTTAGAAAATGGTCATTTAATTATGTTTGCTTGTACAACGGAAAATCCATATTTTGTTATTAACCCAGTACTACGTTCTCGAGCTAATATTATTAAATTAGAACGAATTACGCCGGAAGAAATGTTGACTGGTTTGAAAAAATTAATTACAAATAAAAAATTACCTTTAACAATTACAACGGATGCTTTAACTTTAATTTGCCAATTAGCGAGTGGTGACTTGCGCATTGCGATTAATATTTTAGAATTATGTTTGAATTTATATCCTACCGAAGAAATTACACCTGTAATTGTTAAAAATATTGCTCCATCAGCTAATTTAATTAATTTTTCTGCCGGTGATGAGCATAATGATTTAAAATCAGCCTTGCAAAAATCAATTAGGGGAAGCGATGTTGATGCAGCATTATATTATTTTGCTCGGTTATTAGCGAGTGGTGACTATGAAGCATTACTTCGCCGAATGCAAATTATTGCTTATGAAGATATTGGTTTAGCTAATCCAGCCATTGCGGGACATGTTAAAACAGCAATTGATAGTTTTCGCCAAATTGGGTTGCCAGAAGGACGAATTCCATTGGGGTTAGCGATTGTTGAAATGTGCTTAAGTGAAAAATCAAATAGTGCTTATTTAGCGACTGATCAAGCGTATGAGGATGTTTTAAATGGTAAGCTTTATCCAATTCCACATCACTTACGAGATACTAGTTATGCTTCCGCTGGGAAGTTAGGGAATGGAATTGGTTATCAATATCCCCATGATTTTCCCGATGATTATGTGTCACAGCAATATTTACCAAAAGAAATGTGCGGAGTTGTTTATTATCATCCAAAATTACA
This sequence comes from Spiroplasma endosymbiont of Polydrusus pterygomalis, assembly GCF_964030635.1. Classification (GTDB taxonomy): domain Bacteria; phylum Bacillota_I; class Bacilli_A; order Mycoplasmatales; family Mycoplasmataceae; genus Spiroplasma. Next base: position 542,109 of record NZ_OZ034909.1, read on the forward strand.
TAGTGTATATGAAAAACGGATTAATGAATTATATGAACGATTTACGAAAAAAACAAAGTAGTTCTTTGCAAACACTTAGTTTTTAAAACCTGAATTGTAAATATATTTGAGACACTTTATTAGACTTCTTGCGATACTAAGATAATCATTGCAAATTAATTCATAAAGAAAAAATACAAATAAGAATTTATACCTCTTATTTGTATTTTTTCTTTATGAATTAATTTGCAATGATTATCTTAGTATCGCAAGAAGTCTAATGTGTAAGGGAGTGACATGAATACCCAATTGTTTAATTTCTGCTGTTGTAAAACTTGCGGATGAATCAGTTAAGATTGCAATTTTTTTACTCATTAGTTGGACCTCCTTTTATTGATCTCAACATACTAGCACGACCGTATTTGCTCCTGTATGAGCTGCGATAACATTTGGCAAAATGTATGTCGAATTAATTTTAGCACCCGCATCGTCAATAATGTTATAAACTTCTTGCAAAGTTTCATCATCAGTTTTTGAATGCAATAAAATAATATTTTTTCAATTTTGCCGTTCTTTTTTAATTTGTTGGAAAGCTGTTTCGACAGCTTTTTTAAATGTTCTAGTTTTGTCAAATTTATCAATGCGACCATCATATCTCAAAATAGGTGTTATTTTTAAAAGCGATGCTAAGGCTGCAACTGTTGCTGTAATTCGCCCTCCGCGTTTTAAAGTTTCCAAACTTTTTGGGATAATGAATGCGCTAACTTTTGTTTTAATTAAATCAAGTTTTGGTTGAATTTCTGTTAATTTAATTCCTTCACCAATTCATTGATAAACTAGATCAATCGTATATACCAATAGTTGACTTACACCATCAGTATCAATAACAAAAACCTTGTCTTTATATTCATCATCTTGTGCTAACATTGAGATATTTTCATGTTGGCCAGATAATCCTTTTGATAATCCCATAAAAATAATGCCATCATATTTTCTTAACAATTCGTTTCAAGTACTTAACATTTTCCCCATTGGAATCTGACTAGTTTTAATTACTTGATGTTCTAAGATATCATAAAATTCATTAAAAGAAATGACATTTTCATCATCTTCAACTTCACTACCATCTGGGAAATTTAGTAATAATGGTAACAAATACGTATCTTCGTATTTTTTTAGTTCACCTTTTTTAATTCCTGATGATGAGTCGATTATTAATGCAACTTTGCGCATATTTTTCCTCCATATATTTTCTGTAATTTTAAGTATCATTGAACCTAAGTTAATGTATTGTTAAAGTTTTAGGTCACATAAATTATTTTGGGGTTTTAATTAATATCGCATAATTTTTAATAAAATAGTTAAACTATTATTATATTAATATAAATTAATATTTTTTATACCCCAATCTTTTTTATGCGACCAAGTTTTAACAATATATTAATTATAAACTTTGATATAATAATTTCAAGGACGAAAGGAAGATATGTCCTTATCTTGTGATAATTTCGTAATAGTTATCTAGCAAAAATTTCGCAACCATTTAAAATTAAAAATGGTGATAACAATGGAAAGAAAACTAACAATGAAAGAACAACATAAATACAAAACAATTGAAAAAATTATTAACAATAAAATATCAAATCAAAGAGCTGCAAATATTTTACACTTATCAATTCGTCGCATTGAACAACTTATAAAACTTTATGATCCACAAAATAGTCAATCATTTGCTCACCATTCTCGTGAAAGGATAGCTCACAATAAAACAAATCCACAAATTTGTGAAAAGATTATAAATTTATATAAAACTAAATATATTGGCTTTAATTTTACTCATTTCAAAGAAAAATTAATCGAAAATGAAGGAATAAACATTTCATATTCAGTTTTATACAAATTAATGTCCTTAAATCAAATTAAAACACCTCGAAAGCAAAAAATAAAGAAAAAAGATAAAACCCACCCTTTAAGAGAACGTCGAAAATGTTTCGGCGAACTATTACAAGCTGATGCCATTGAACATCATTGATTAGGACCAAATGGTCCAAAATGATTTTTACATGGCGCAATTGATGATACAACAAATACGGTTGTTGGATTATATTTTGCTTATCAAGAAACATTACAAGGTTATTATAATGTTTTACATCAAATTTTACGAAATTATTGAATTCCCATGACATTTTATACCGATAAACGAACAATCTTTACATACCAAAAAAGTAGTGATAAAACCGAAGAAAAAGACACCTTTACTCAATTCAGCCGATGCTGTGATGAATTAAGTGTCGAAATCATAACTACTTAAATTCCCCAAGCAAAGGGACGAATTGAACGTTTATGAAGCACTCTACAAGATCGCTTGAAAAATGAATTAATTCTCGCAGGAGTAACCACTATTGAAGAAGCAAATACATTCTTAAAAGAATTTATAACCAAATTCAATAAACAATTTGCCATTCCTATTGATTATAACAATTCTGTCTTTGTTGACGCTCCTAATAATGACAAAATTAATTTATTTTTATCAATCACTTCAACGCGACAAACAGACAATGGTTCATTAATTAGTTATAACAATAAAAAATATATGGCTTATAATAATAAAAAGTTAAAAGTCTTTAATTCAAAAACAAAAATTACAGTAATTAAAGCATTTGATGAAACATTATATTTAAAATATAACAATCAAATATATAATTTATTAGAATACATTCCGGTTCCTATTAAAAATATTGAAAACAAAGTTCCCAAATCTAAAGCACATAAACCAAAACCAAATCATCCTTGAAATAATCAATATACATTACAAACATTATCAATTGCCAAATTGTAAAGTTAAGTGCAACTAAATTATCTTTCTAACCAAATATTCAATTGGCGAAAGATAATTTAGTTGCACTTAACTTTACAATTTGGCAAACTTATTTAATTAAAAATCTTTTCGCTTTTTTCGTTCTTTTAGAATTTCTTTATTTTGTTGAAATTGATTTACTCATTTTGAAATAGTTGCTAAACTAATATGATATTCTTTTGCTATTTCACCATAAGATTTATTGTTAATTGAATATTCATTAACAATTTTTTCTTTAAATTCAAAAGAATGATCTTTAGACCCTTTTATTTTACCTTTAGCCATATAAAAATGTTTCTCCTAACTTTATATATTAATAATAATCTAGAAAAATTTTTATTTATATATCTCAGTTAAAAGGTAGCGTGTAAAATGTTGGGGAAAAGTTTTTAGCATTAAGTTCTAATAATAATTAGAAACTATTTTCTTTAAAAGATTTTTAGTATTTGATAATGTAGAAGCGGTGAATATTGGTAAGTTATATTGTTTAACTTCTGGATTATTCATCTTTTTAAATATTCATCTTCAAGTAATTTGTTCATTTTTTACTTGAAGATTTTTAATTTCTGTTAGTTCTTGAAAGGGATTAATCCCATTAGCTGTCAATTGTTTTAATAACATTACTTTATAAATCGTTTTTTCATTAAATATTTTTGGTTTTGAACGAAACATTACTTTAATAATTCGAGCAATATAACTTTCAATGCGACAACCAATATTTTCTTGATATTCTCATTTTTGAATTGCTTCATAGTATGTTCTTAAATAATTAGATATTTCTTGTAACTTTCCTTTCGCTTCTTCGGTTTTAACAAGCTGATAAGCTCATTCAAGGTATTTTGTAACCTTGTTTCAGTTTAATTTTAGAATTGCTTTTCTAATTTTATTAAATAAATAACGTTTATAATATCGTGGACCACGGAGACAATCTTTAATTTTTTTAATAACATGGAAACGATCAATGATAAATTCAACATTGATGTGTTTTTAAACCGTTGAAATATATTGTGCACCATCACCAAGCACAATAATTTTAGCTGTCTCGGGTGATTCATAATTTAAGTTAATAAATTCTTTAATTCCTTGTCAGTATTTTTTAGAGTTAATTTTTTTAACTTCATTATTCATTGTTACTAGAAATTTGACATTATGCATTGTTTTTCGTATTGTTTTAGGATCTTTATAACCAGTATGAAAGACGGTTAAACGGATTATTTTCTTAATTTTTAATCGTTTTTTGATTTGATAACTAATGGCATTGCGATATGCTTCATCGGTTTCAATATAAATAACCCCATCATGTTTTAATTTTGTATCTGGTTCATCTAGCATTAGTTCTAACAAATGTTTAATATCAAACCGTTTAATAAGGTTAAAAATTGTTTTTTTTGTTATGTTAGCATTCCGATAAATATTACAAATATCTTGATAACTAAAACTTATGCCTAATTTGCTGATTATTTCTAACGAAAAATCATAATCAAGTCGCTGATAACTTTCAATTCCTAATTGAATATCAAGTAAAAAGACCGTTTTTGGTTTTTTTGCCACTTGAAATTCTGGTTTTAAGATATATTTTCGTCGTTTAAAAGTAACTTCACCATTACGAAAAATCAAAGTTCGTTGATAAAATCCTTTTGTAATATAACGCGCTTTCCGTCAGTCCTTATTAAAAATATAGTTATCAATATATTCAAAAATATTTTTAAATAGTATTCAAGCTTCAGAACTAATTTCATTGTTTAAATAGGATAATAGTGCTGTAATAGGGATATTGGGGCTAATTTCATTAATTAAATCAATAAAAGAGTTATTATTTTCGTTTAAAAACTCTTGGATTCTAGTTATAATATTCATAGGATAGTTTTCTTTCTAATTTTTTTCAAACTTAATTATACTGAAAACTTTCTTTTTTATTTTCCCCAACTTTGGCAACGCAATCTAAATTATAAAAATTAACCACAATTGTGGTTTTTATTTTCTTTTTCGTTAAAATGTAAGGAGAGCGAGGTAGCAATGATGACAATTCCCCATTTAAATGTTCGAACAAGTTATAGTTTATTATCATCTTTAATTACATTTGATAAATATTTTAATCATGCTATGACAACAGGTTTAACATCATTAGCAATTTGTGACAATAATATGTTTGGGATTTATGAGTTTCATCAACTTTGTCAAAAAAATAAAATTAAACCAATCATTGGCTTAAATGTTACTATTTTATTTAATAATGTTACTTATAATATGAATTTATTCGCGTGTAATCAAAAGGGTTATTTTAATTTAGTTGAAATTTCATCCATCATGATGATTAATGCCGAACATAAAAAACTTTTAACATTAGATGAAATTAAACAATTTTTAACAGCTGATGTTAAGATTATTATTAATTATACAACGGATAATTATCAACCAGGCCTGTACCAAACTCTACAGAGTATTTTAAATCAAGAAACTGATCTATATGTAGGGATTAATAATGATAATTTATCGTTATTAGCTTCTTTTCAGACATTACTAGAAGCGGAACAAATTATTTGAAATAATAAAGTGCAATATTTTACTAGTGAAGATTTTACTACGTACAAAGTTGTTGATACGATTAAAACACAAACTTTATTTAAAGATAGTAAATTGCAAGATTTATATGGTTGAGTAGCACCGTCAAACCTTTATCACCAATATTTTGATAATATTAATTCTTTTATTGCAACAATTGATGTTTTTCCGCTGCATAAAGGTACTATTTTTGATAATTTATTACATTATCCAACGCCGGATAATCAACCAGTGCAACAATTTTTACGAGAAATTTGTGAGACAGCCTTGGCACAAAAAAAGATTACAAAATTAAAAAAAACATATCTTGAACGATTAAATTATGAATTAACAGTTATTAATAAGGTGGGTTTTAATGATTATTTTTTAATTGTTTGAGATTATGTTCGGTATGCTAAAGAACAAAACATTTTTGTTGGTCCGGGACGAGGAAGTGCCGCGGGTAGTTTAGTTAGTTATTTATTAGATATTGCAACAATTGATCCAATTACTTATAATTTACTTTTTGAGCGTTTTTTAAATCCTGAACGAAAAAGTTTACCTGATATTGATATTGATTTTGAAGACGATAAGCGGGAAATGGTGATTGAATATTTATTTGAAAAATATGGTAGTGAACATGTTGCTCATATTATAACTTTTCAAACAATTGGGATGAAAATGGCCATTCGGGATATTTGTCGTATTTTTGATATTGCAATTGAAGAAGCGAACAAAATGAATAAAGCAGTTCCATTAGAATTTAATTATCATTATGAGCAAGCAATTAGTGCTAATCCTCTTTTTGAAATTTATCAAAAAAAATACTCCCAAGTCTTTTTGCATTTAAAAAAAATTATTGGTTTACCACGGCAAACAGGAACCCATGCAGCAGGGGTTGTTTTAACCCAACAACGATTACAAACAATTATTCCGATTAAAAAGGGATATAATGGCATTTATCAAACCCAATATTCAATGAATTATTTAGAAGAATTGGGAATTTTAAAAATGGATTTATTAGGATTACGGAATTTAACTATTTTACATGATGTTGTTAATAATATTTATCAGGAAACAAAAGTAAAATTAGATGTTAACACCTTGCCGTTAAATGATCAAAAAACGTATCAATTGTTAGCACAAGGCGATACAAAAGGGATTTTTCAGTTAGAATCACCTGGTATGACAAAGGTTTTAGTTGATATGGTTCCGGACCAATTAGAAGATATTGTTGCAACTTCATCATTGTATCGTCCGGGACCGCAGGATAATATTCCTTTATTTATTAAACGAAAAAAACATTTAGCGAAAGTTACTTATATTGATGAACGTTTAGCGGAAATTTTAGCCCCAACATATGGGATTATTGTTTATCAAGAACAAGTTATGTTAATTGTCCAGAAAGTTGCTAATTTTTCCCTAACGAAAGCGGATATTCTTCGTCGTGCGATGGGGAAAAAAGATGCCACAATTATGAGCCAAATGAAAACAAAATTTATTGAAGAGGCAGTAAAAAATCATTATGTTGAGAAAACCGCTCAAGAAATATGAGAATTAATTTATAAATTTGCGGCGTATGGTTTTAACCGTAGTCATGCGGTTGCTTATTCATTATTGAGTTATCAAATGGCGTATTTAAAAACAAACTATCCTTCGCAATTTTTGGCTAGTTTGTTAACACATGTTATTGGTGATGAACATAAGACTCGTGATTATATTAATTTAGCAAAGAAAAATAATTTAACAATTGTTCCACCAAATATTAATGCCCCATATCGCCAATATTATACGGTTGATAATCAAATTTGTGTGCCATTATTAATTATTAAACAAATTGGTTTTTCCTTTTTTAATAATATTTCGCAAGAATATCAGACGAATGGTTTATTTACCGATTTATGTGATTTGTTTATTCGTTTGTATAAAAAGGGTTTAAATCGTAAAACTTATGAATCATTATGTTTTTCGGGGGCGTTAGATGTTTTTAAATTAAATCGAATTACATTATTTAATAATTATCAACGGATTCTTACTTATATTGAATTAATTAAAACCCAAGAAGAAAATGAAAATTTAGTTGTTGACTTTTCATTAGCGGAAAAACCAGAATTAGTAATTGAACCAGATGATGAAGTTGTTTGTTTGGAAAAAGAGTATGAATTTTTAGGATTTTATTTATCGAACCATCCTTTGAAATATCTTCGTGAAAAAGAGGGATACCAAGATAAAATAACCTTAATTAGTAATTTACGATTAACATTGGGTTCAACAAATGTTTTAGTTTTAGTTAAACGGGTAAAAACAATTACGGATAAAAATAATAATAAAATGGCTTTCTTATATTGTTACGATGAAAGTGGCGAAATTAGTATTACTGCTTTTGCCGAAATATATAAGGATTATGCAAATTTATTAAAAGTTAATAATGTTTTATTATTAAATATTCGTTTAGGGACATATAATAATAAGATTAATGGTATTATTAATCGCATTAAATTTATTAGTGGGGAGCAAGAGTAAATATTTATTAAAGTTATTGCTTTAATTTTGTATAAAACTCTTGATAAAGTCAAAAACTCTTATAAAATATAGATATTTGCAAGAAATACATTTTATAAAAAACCCAATAAAACCTTGATTTTATTAAAATATCAAGAGTTTTCGAAAAAATTAAAGTCAATTTGTTTATTCTCTTTCCTTATAATGGTAGTAAGAAAAGGTTGAGATTTTGATATAATAATTATTTTTTTCATTCGTATTGTGATGTATTTAAAACATTGATAAATTAAGCTTTTTAAAAAATTTTGTCTATTTATTTATTTATAATTTTTATAAAAACTCAATTTTTGTTATACTATCAGCATAATTAAAAAACAAATTATTCAGAAACATAATTCTTAAAAATATTAATTAATAAAACATTATTATATATAATGGAAGTACTAAATTTTTGTAATTAATAAAAATAACCAAATTAAGGTTATTTTATTATTTTCAATCTACAATCTTGCCTGTAATATTATCAATTTTAGGTGTTTCAGGCTCATCAACACTATCTCATCGATAAATTACAAACACTCTTGGTCTATTTTTAAATTGTTGTATTGCCATATTTCCAAATTGTATAATTTTATAATTATCAATATTAGAAATTACAATCTTATTTTTCTGATCATATTTTTCTTTAAAAATTGCAGAACCAGCTATTTTAAGGGTTTTAATTAAAAAATATCATTTATTATTTTTTTCTTTAAATTCATTCTCTCAATTATTTTCATCAATTAAACTTCAATTGCTGGTTTCTAGCGGTTGTTCTGGTTTGAATGTTGGATCTGATTTATTATTTTCTGTTTTTTTGTTATCACAACCAATTAAATTGCTACTTTCGCTGGTAATTAAACTAATTGCTCCTAAAATACTTAATATTTTTTTCATAATTTATATTATTTCTGTATTTATAATTAACTTTGGTTTATCATCTCTTATTAATGAAAAAATTGCTTTTCCGTTAAAAGTTATACTATTATCTTCATTAAGAAGAATTTCATCTGGTAATAAACTATATTTTTGTAATATTTGCATCGTTTCTTTAATTGATAATGTGACTATTTGTTCTTCATTATTATCATCAATTATTTTTGCATTAATTATTCCTGTAATTTTTTGTTTTAAATTTAATATAGATTCATATTTTCTTTCTCTGACAGAATAAAGAATTGTTGCTTTTTCATTGGGGTTAATTTCTATTTCATCTTCTGATTCTTTATTAAATGAATACAAAATCATTTCTTGTTCTTGTTTATTTAAATTTGAAAAATCAAAATCATTTGATAAAGTGTGTATTATTGTTTTATCTCTATAATTAATATTTACAAAATCAAACAATTTATTTTCATCCTCCATATTTAAAATCCAACCATTTTGTGAATTATCTTTTCCGCTTTTACTTATTCCTTTTATAATTTGAAACATAAATTTTGATTTTATATTATATTTACAATATGGTATAACAATTATTTTTGATAATGGGGACTTATTATTGTATGTTTTAATTTTAAAACAAACATCTTTAAAGTAACTATTATGTGATAATTTTGAATCTTTTTCTCTTTTCACTTCAAGATTGCTAAATTATCTTTCGCCAATCGAATATTTGGTTAGAAAAATAATTTAGTTGCACTTAACTTTACAATTTGGCTTATGAAAATAAATATGTGATTGTTTTCTATTTTCTGCTTTATTTTGTGCAATTAATGAAAAATAATGATTATTATCTTTATTTCTATTAACTTCTCGAATAATAGTACTAATACTTCGATTAAGATTTTTAGCTATTTCACTAATTTTTATTTTAAACTTCAATTGATTCTCAATATAAATTCTTTCATCTATGCCAAGATGTTTATATCTCATATAAAAACTCCTTGCTTTATTTTTTCTAAAATAAACTTAGCATCATAAAATTTTTATATGAGATTTTTTGCAATTTTATTTACTTGCACTTACAAGTATAATTCAGCAAATTTATGAACTGCATTTTTAGTAGTATTTGAAAAATTAAATTTTTTAGGAAATTTTTCTCTAATTAAACCATTAGTATTTTCATTAGTACCTCTTTGTCAGGGTGAATATGCATTAGCAAAATAAATTTTCACATTTAAATTTTTTTCAAGTTGTTGTCAATTAGCAAATTCTTTACCACGATCAAATGTTATAGTCTTAACAAGATTATTTGGAAGAATTGATAAATAATGGCTAATATTTTCGTTAATAACTTTAGTAGTTCTATTTTCAACTAATATTGCTAAAGTAAATCTTGATGTTCTTTCAACTAAAGTTATTAAACATGATTTACTTTTACCTCGTGATGATACTACGGTATCACCTTCTCAATGACCAAGAGTTACGCGATTATTAACATTAGCATTTCGTTCTTTAATTGATTTACCATTAAATTTACCCCGATTTTCTTGATATTTTCGTTTCTTACCTTTTCTTCTTAAATTTTTATTAGTAACTTTTTCAAGTAATCCAGAATAAATTCAATTGTAAATTGTTTTAAAACTAATAATTCATTCTTTATGAAAATTTTTAATTCTGCCATAAATTTGTTCGGGTGATCAACCTAATAATAATTTTTGTTGTACATATTTTACTAATTCTCTATTTTTAAACTTATGAAAATAAATAGACCGCATAAAGAAATCGTTTGGTGAGAATTTTAAAAAAACTACTAAGAAAAAGACTGAGATAAAATAAGTCTTTTTTAATTAGGTTAAAATTGTCGTTAACCTTGCTTAGTTTAAAAAAATAATAGCAAAACCAACCGAATAAAACTATCCTACTTGGAATGTCGTTAAACCAAGCAAGCGAGGATAAACAATATAGGGGTGGCCGTACCGCTACGACATAATGGAGGCAATTCTTTTAGGCAATATAAAAGAGTTATCGTGGTTTGGGGATAAATCTTTAACCTGCAATGGTCAAATGGTAAGTGTTCCACAATAAAAAAATTTAGAAATCTTACTATTTATAAGGAGGTTTTGAAAGTGTCTTTAAAAGAACTCTGTTGAAAAGAGTTAAAAATTAAATTAGCAAATAAGACAATATCAATTAATAAATGTCAGTGTTATATCAATGAGTACTTTACAAAATTAACCAAAAATAGAAAAGGTGGTTGATATTGTAAAAAATATGCTCGGCATTGTTTAGCAAGGTTAGAATTTATTAATAAACAAAAAATAAATGCTAAACTTTGATTTTTAACTTTGCAATGCCAAAATAATCATCAAATTATTAAAAAATTAATTTTTGAACAAAATAAATGGAAAATTATTAATATCAAAAATTAGGAAATATATATAGATGTAAGAAATTTCACAAAGTGGTCAAGCTGGAACACTAAAAAATAAACGAAGTGGGAGGATATCTGATAAGGTTAATCAACTAATTAAATTATTACTACACGGGGCAGAAGAGTAGTCGCAAGTGATTAACCAAACCAATGCCTAAGGGAAACTCTACCTAAATGAGAAAAAGCAATAAAGTTATTTAACAAATAACTAATGATAAACAAAAAGAAAAGAGAGAGAGTAAGACAATTGTTTACTCTCTATTTTTATATAACAAAAAAATAAATGAGGAAAGGAAAATATATATGCTCGAAAATAATATCAAAAATACAATTAGTGATTTAATTAACGAAATTAAAACAACAACAGAAAACAATTTAAGCAATTTAGAACAAATTATGGAAGCTTTAATTGACAAAGTTAACAATATTGAAAATATCTTAAATCAAATAAGATAAAAAAATTAAACCAACTATTTATTAAAATTAGTTGGTTTTTTATTTTTGATAAATAAAAAATAAAGGAGATGAAAAAGTATGTCTGAAAATACTTTTATTAAATGCAAAAAATGTGGAACACCAAATCAGTTTCACAAAGTTAACCATCGTGAAAAAACAGAATGATTTGAAGATGTTTATTATACTGAATATTAAAATTTTATTTTTTTAAACTTAATATTTTATAAAATAGACGACGATTGTAAAGATTTATGATACAGTAATAATTATTTTTTTTCAAAAAATAATTATATTGGAAATGAGGGTTTCAAATAATGAATATAACAGAATCAATTAAATTTGATAAAATTAAAGAAGAAAATGAAAAACTTAAAAAAGAACTTGTTGAAAAAGATAAACAAATTAAAAATTTAGAAAAAGAATGAGAAATTCTTGTATGTGATAAATATGAATTACAACAAACACAATTATATAAAGAAAATTTTACAGTATATAAATATTGTATTAATTGTAGAGGTGAAGAATTTCCTTTTGACAATAAGTGTCGAACTTGTGGATGAGAAAGAATAATTAATTTAAAAGATAATTCATTATATGACAGATTACCTAGTAAGAAGGATAAAACATGTATTTAGTTATAAAAGATTCAGATAATATAAAAGATCATTATAAAATAACGGATTTAATTTCAAAAAATACCGATCATTAAGAAAAAGAAAACTTTTTATATAAATTTAGTTTAGAACAATATTGAACGGAATATTGTTGATCAAGCGGAATGATAGATAATATAAAAGATATTGATGAATATTTAATAAAAAAGTTTAAAGAATTACAAGAAAAATCGTGAAATGAAATTATAGAAAATTATGTTGAAGATAAATTTGGTTATATAGTGGTAAATCATTTATCTGATATTAATTGAAAAAAGATCCAGACAAAAATATAGAACCAGTTCGTTATGAAGCGGTTCTATGGTTTAATTAATTATTTATTTTTAAACTACTATTGGATATTAATTTTAGGAAAAATAAAATTAAAAGCAAAAAAGCGAGGTGATTATCATAAAAAAGATTATTCAAAACCAAAAGCAAAATTAAATGGAAATATAATTATTGACTGTATTAGATGTGAACAAGAGTTCGCTATTTTAAATTCAGAATGATTAACGCTTAATAAATTCTATAAATGCCAAAAATGTAAAAAATAAAGTGAGGTATTAAATATGATAAAAAAAATTTATTTAAACCAAAATATAATTTCACAAGAAATAAATAATAAAACACACATTTTAATAAACAAACAAAAAGATTGCGTTGTTTTAGATAAAAATTGTTTAGGTTTATCAAGTTATCAAAATTATTTTAGTTTAGAAATTGATGAAAATAAAAATTATATGGTTCATAGTAGGGTTAATAATAAAAATGGTAATATTGTGGGAAAAAATTTAATTTTATATTTTGAAAAATTAAAACAAGAAAATGAAAAACAGTTTAATTTACAAAGCAAAAATTATGCTAATAATGATTTACTAAATGAATATAACAATCATTATGATAACAAAACAACACAACAAAAATTAACATCAGAACAATTAAAACAATTACTAGAAGATTTAGAAAATATTGATAACCCCAATTATTGAGATAATGGTTTTTATTTAGGATACAACAAATATGAAAAAAATAATTAGTTTGTTATCAATATTTTTGTTATCGTGTACAAACACGGTGAATTTGATTAGTTGTGGTAATATTGCAAATAACAAAAAACCATACTTACCACCAACAAAACCGAATAAACCAATAATAAAAGATGTTTTTTACTATGAAAAATTAAAACAAGAAATTACAGCAGAAACCAAAGAATATGATGAAATAATTAAAGAATTTGAAAATAGTAAAAATGATTATGAAAACGAAACAGATTATCAAACAGAACTAAAACAAACACAAGCAGAAAAATTTATTAAAATGTCTGAACTAAATAATTGTGAATATCAAATTTTACTATGTCAAAAAGAAAACAAATTTACTGAGGAACAAAAACAACAAGCAATTAAGTTGTTAGAAAACCAAATTAACAACTTAAATAGTGCTTTAAATTTACTAAACGAAATTAAAAATAGTGATTTTGATCAGAAAGATTTAGAAAAAATTCAAACAAAGTTTAAAAATACAAAAATTATTTTAGATGAAATTAAAAACAATTAAGAAAGGAATGATTTAATGTGAAAAAATATAAAATTAATAAATTAAGATTATTTTTTAGTTGCATATCAATTATAATGTGTGTTTTAATGACCACAGTTTTAATTTTATGTAGAGAATGATATTCAAGTGAAAACTTATTAATTTTTTCAATATATATTTGTTTCTGTTGTTATAATTCTGCTTTTGTTGGTTTGTTTATAGTATTTACTTTGAGTGAAATTTCAGAATTTATAGACAACAAAAAAATAAAACAAGATAAGTAATTACTTTATTTCAAAAAATTTAAATAGTTAGTTATAATTTTATCTATTTTATTTAAAAAATAATGATTTTCAATATTAATTTCATATTCTATACATTGATTTTTTATTTTATTTTTTAATTCTATATACATATCTAAATGTTTAATAGTTAATATTTTATGATTATTTAATATTCAAAATTTATTAGCAATTATTATTCCAAAATTACTCTTTACTATAAACCAACAATATATTGAAAAAAAATGGAATTCCTATTGAAATAGTATATAATAATCAATTTTGATTTTCTAATTTAATTAAAAAATTTGAAATTAATAATAATAAAGAAAATAAGATAGAAAACAAAGGCACAGCAATAATAATAAAACTCGAAAATATGAAAATACAATATAAAATTCAAACAAACAAATGCTTAGTACTTTTTTTCATTTTTACCCCATTAATTTGATTTTAATAAAATACTAAAATATAAATCTAAATAAATTATATATAAATTTTAAAAGAAAGGAATAAATTTAATGTGAAAAAATTTTTTAAAAAAGGAGGAAAAAATGATATTTTTAAAATTTGTTTAACGAGTTTATTGATAACAATAACAACAACATTTTTGTTTTTTATTTTAAAATATGGCCATCATCTAGTTTTAAGTATAACGAATGAGGAATACAGATTGCTTTTTTCCGTTTAATTATATACATTATCCTTGTTGTTGTGGATATTCTTTTTATTGGAAAAATAATATTTGATTTGTTATTTTGTATTTGAGAACTAATTGAAAATAAAAAACAAAACAAAAATAATAAAAATAACACAAAAACAAGATAACTAATATCTTGTTTTTTTAGAAAGAGGTGCAGAAATGATAAATTGTCCGTTGTGTAAATATGTCCATCATATTTATAATGAAAACAATACCCAAATATTATTTTTTTGTTCTTATAGGCATCCCAATCCATGAATCATTTTAGATAAAAGAAAAATTAGAAGAACGATGGTTTGTTATGCTTAAAATAATTGAATTATTTGCTGGGATTGGAAGTCAAAGAAAAGCTTTAGAAAAGATTGGAATTAACCACAAAGTAATTGCATTTTGTGATAACGATAAATACGCTGAAAAATCATATCGAGCAATATTTAATGATTATGACACACAAAATTTAGGAGATATTACTAAACTAGAAACTTTACCGTATGCTGATTTAATAACTTGATCATTTCCATGCCAAGACATATCAAATGCCAATAATAATGGGCGAGGATTAAATGGCAAGCGAAGTGGTTTAGCTTACAAGGTTGTTGATTTAATAAAAACAATGCCAACTAAACCAAAATATCTTTTAATGGAAAATGTACCAAATTTATTAAATAAAAAGTTTTTTGTCGGATTTCAAAATCTTCAAAATCAACTTGGTGAATTAGGATATTATAACCAATATTTTACAATGAATGCCAAAGATTATGGAGTTCCCCAAAATCGGAAAAGATTGTTTATGATTTCAACATTAAAGCAAGATTTTACATTTCAATATCCCCAACCTTGTAATTTAAAATTTTTGGTAAAAGATATTTTAGAAAATAATGTAAATGAAAAATATTTTATTAGACAAGAATCAATGAAAAAAGCAATTGAAAACAATAAACTTAAAATTATTGAACAATGTGCTTATACAATTACAACAAAACAAATGCGATGAGGAAACGCTGGAATTATTGCAATTCCCAATGATATAAAATTTAATGCTCGTGGCAAAATGGAAATAGACTTTAATTCTTATCAACAAGAAAGTAGAGTATATGATGCTAGTAATGAAAATACATATCTAGATACATTAACTACAAATTCAAAATCAGCAAAAATTGCAACTCCAATTAAAAATTATAGAAATTTTATTGTTTTACCACGAGCAAAAGATGGTTTACTAGTTAATGGTTCATATAATCGGTTTTGAAAAACAGAAAATAACTATATGGGAACAATCGCAGCAAGTAATATCAATAAAATCATCGTTGATAAACATAAATTACAACAACAAGATAGTAGTAAAATACTATCTTTTTTAATTAATGAAAAAGAATATTTTTTGCGAGTATTAACTCCAAAAGAATGTTGATTATTAATGGGATTTAGTAATAAAGACTTTGATAAAGCAAGCAAAGTTGTTTCAGAAACCCAACTTTATAAACAAGCTGGCAATAGTATTGTTGTGGATGTGCTAGAAAGAATTTTTACAGCAATGTTTCAAATAGAAAGGAAAAATTAAAGATGCAAAATAAGAGAAAAGTTTGATGAAAATGGATTTTATATCCTTTGACAATTATAATCGGAATTTTGTTGCTAGTAATTTCCCCTATTTTGTTTTTAATTTCCCTTGGAATTGATTGTGATCTGATATTAGGTGATTTATTATTGCGTTTATTTTTTCTACCTTTCGAAAGGAAAGACAAAAATGGCTAAGAAAAACAATATTAAAAATTACTTTAATAATCAACAACAATATTATCAAAAGAAGAAAAATAATTTTTATAAAAAAATTAATAAATTTAACAAAAGAAAATTTTTAAAATAACAAAGGAGGACGAAAATGTGAAAGCAAACAACACAGCAGATTTTAGCGGAATAATTGATGTTGCCATAATGTGAACTAATATTGTTTTGGGAGTTATTCTAACATTGCAAGTTATATTTGCAGGTTGAAAATTAATTATTATTTTAATTTCAATAATGCGAAATGCCGATAATCCAGAGGCGCGAGCAAATGATCTAGGTGCTTTAAAATGACCAATTGTCGGAATTATTGCTTCTTTGGTAGTAATTGCCATAATTAATGTTTTTCTGCAAGCTTATAAAGGATATAATCCCGCGATTGGCGGATAGTTTATATAAAAATGAAAGGAAGTGATAAAAAATGATAGTTAATGCACTGTATAAATTAATATGATCAATTTTTGTACAAGGGCCATTGCAATTAATCGCATCATTTAACACCGTCCTAAATTATTTAACGGGCGGTGTGGTTGGTGATTTAATGTTTGGATCAAAACAAGAATTTAGTTTTCAAAATATCCCAATGGCATTCTGATATTTTGTAATTAGTGCTGTTTGTTTATTTGCTTTAATTTTTACAATTACCATGATTAAAATTTTGTTTCAAGATGCTACCGAAACAAAAACAAAATTTATTGTTGCTTTACAAAATGGTAGTAAAGCGTTTGTTTTTATTTTTTTCATTCCAATATTTTTCTTTTTGGCAAATTTTGCAATGGCCAACATTGCCAAAATGATTACATCGGGGTTTGGGGGTGAAAACGGAAATATTGCCAATTACCTATACAATATTGGAAATGCCAATTGAGATGGTGGTGGCGATAATATACCAAGCAATTATTCCTATCCTGATAATATTGGTGATTTTAATATGATTGCCGAAGTTTTTGGAGTATGATTTATGTTATTTGCAATGTTTATGATTGGAATTGTTTTGGTACAAAAAATAATCGAATTGTTTTTCTTATTTATTATTTCACCATGAGTAATGGTTGCCATGACTATTGACAATGGTAAAGGAGCATTTATTTTAAAAGATATGGTAATTGCAAAATTTCTAGCATCAACTGCCACTTTAACAGGATATTTTATTTTTATGACAACAATTCAAACAATTTTAAGCACTAATTTAGCAGGATTAGGCATTGAGGGAATTGGAAAATCATTGTTTGTTATTCTGATGATGTGTGGTGGCGGATTGGCAGTAATGGCGTTTTCGGATGTTGTTGCCAACTTAATTGGTGAAGCAGCTGGTGTTCGGGAAGGTATGAGTTCAATGAAATCAACTGTTGCTGGTGGAATGATGGCAATGGGGGCTGCTAAAATGGCAGGAAAAGCATTCGGATTTGCCAAAAGTAAAAGAGCCAAACGAGCAATGGCAATGGGTGGTACTAGTATGGCAGATAAAACCATGAATGCGATGGGTTATGGCGATGGTGATTGAGGGGATAATGAAACATCAAACAGTCAATCTCGCCAAGAAAAACCACTTGACTTTCGCCATTTCTGACACGCTACCGAGGGAATGAGTTCGCGTGCTGGGATTGTCGGGTTAGCAGGCTTCGGACTTGGAGTCACAACACTTGCCACAAGTAAACTAGTGGGGGCTGCTCGCGGCGGTGGAACAAAAGGATTCTTCCGCCAAATTGGAATTGGAGTTGCAACACCATTCAAAGCAATTGGTAAAAGATTTAATCCACAATTGACTAGCAAAGGAAATCAAGAAAACAAAAGAAATACAAAAGATTTAAGTGATTGAAAAACTGAGTCTTTAAATAAAAAACTAGGTAAAGTAAGTAAAGTCAAAAATAAATTAAACATTCCAAATAATAGTTTTGTTTTTGTTAATCCACAAAATAAGCAACAAGCAAAACATAATAAACCAGTTAAAAAAGTTTATAAAAAAGAAGATAAATTTAATAAAAATATTGGTAGTCATATTACAAAACAAAATACTAGAAACAAAAAATGAACAGAACAAGCAACCAAAAAAGCAGAAAAGAAAAAGTCATAATTTAAAAAACACCTGACAAAAACAATAAATATGTGTATAATCTAATTAAAAGGATTGATAAATCATGGGATTATGACGATTATTAGGTGGCGAAGTCAACTGAGAATGCGTTGCCAGAATGCAAAATAAAGAACATTTGCGAGAAATTCATGCTGCAATTATTGATGCACTCGGGGGGGGTTCATCCATCAATATTCCGCTAAGCATTGATAGATTAAATGATGATGACAAAAATAATGTCATGTGAGTGTTAGAAAAGTTTGGTCGTAGTGTCCCAACAACCGCTAAATATCGATGATTAAAACCAGTTGATGGTATTGGAAATTTACATTCCAGAAGATTTGAATATAATCAAATAAGATGAGATCAAGCGTGAGAATGATACGACGAATATAAAAGCGGAGCAATTCCATTTCTCAAATATCGCATTCAAATCCGCGAAAAAGAATTAGAAGAAGATGAAAGTAAATTTGTTCTTTATAAACAAGAAATAGAATATTATGAAATATGAAGAAAAAGTGAAAATAAAACAAAATGAAATAAAATAGATAAACCATCTAAAACAACACATAAATTAATAAAATACTACGAAGAAAATATTACTAAACAAAAATCAGAAATTGCAAAATTAAAAAGAGAATTAGAATCATTGAAAGCAAAAGAAATACAAACACAACAAGAAAAGAAACCTGACTTAACCCTTGAAAATGAAAATTTACGCTTAAAAAAAGAAATTTTAGAAATAGAACTAAAATTAAAAGAAGGAAACAAATAAAAATGAAAAAACTTTTAAGTATATTAAGTATATTAACAATTAGTGGAACTACTATACCAACAACAATTGCTGCCAGTCCTTATCAAAAAGAAACAAAATCAAAAATAAATAAAAGACAAAAAAGAAGCAATAATGAAAATATAATTAAAACAAAAGTTGTAATTAAAGCAAATTGAATAATTAGATCTGCTGGAATAATATTAAATAATAAAGTTTATTTTGGTTCGAGTGATCATAATGTTTATGAGTATGATCCAGTAACGGTACAACAAAAAATCGTTATTAGAACAGAGGGGGAAATTTGATCTTCTGGTGTGGTTTTCAATAATAAGTTATATTTTGGTTCAGATGATCATAATGTTTATGAGTATGATCCAGTAACAGAACAACAAAAAATTGTCATGACAGCAAGTAATTGGATAAGATCTCTTGGCATTGGTGTAAGCTTAAACAATAAGTTATATTTTGGTTCAGGAGATAAAAATGTTTATGAGTATGATCCAGTAACGGGACAACAAAAAATCGTTATTAGAACAGAGGGGGAAATTTGATTTTCTGGTGTAGTTTTCAATAATAAGTTATATTTTGGTGCAACAGATAAAAATGTTTATGAATATGATCCAGTAACAAGAAAACAAAAAATCGTTATTATAGCAGAGGGGGCTGTCCAAACTTCTGGTGTAGTTTTCAATAATAAAGTTTATTTTGGTGCAACAGATAAAAATGTTTATGAATATGATCCAGTAACAGGACAACAAAAAGTTGTTATTAGAACAGACGGTGAAATTCATGGGGGCGGAATTGCTTTCAAAAATAAATTGTATTTTGGTTCAGATGATTATAATATTTATGAATATGATCCAGTAACAGGACAACAAAAAGTTGTCATGACAGCAAATGAAAAAATTCGAACTTTTGGGGTAATATTTAATAATAAATTATATTTTTGTTCAGGAGATAAAAATTTTTATGAGTATGATCCAGTAACAGGACAAAAAAGAATTATATTTACAACAGATTCATGAAATGAATCTTCTGGTGTAGTTTTCAATAATAAGTTATATTTTGGATCCGCAGATGGTAATGTTTATGAATATAGTGAGTACCGTTTAGATTCAAATTTAGGACAAATTAATGATAATTCTGATAATGCAATTTTAAATGAATTAAATTATTTAAACCCCGATATAGACATATCACAATTAGAAGTTATTAACAAAACAAACACATCAGTTACAATTAAATCAAAAAACAAGAAATATTTTGATGAATTTATTTTTAATTTTATAATTAAAAATAAAGATGAGGTTAATGTTATTAACTTAAATGAATTAATTAAAAAGGCAATATTTTTTAAATTTCGAGATGAAAATCCTAATTTAAAATTTAAAGAAATAAAAGATATTAATACTAATAATTTAATTTTTTCAAATGTTGAAGTAACAAAAAAAATAAATTCATTATCAAAATCTATTAATAAAAAAAGTATATGTTCTAATAAAGAATTTATTAATAAGACTACAAATGTAAGATCATTTAATATACCCGTTTGTGTATATAATTCAAAATATAAATTAACATTTCAAATTGTAATAGGACTAATTAACAAAAACAATGAAAACAAATTAAATGGTTGAAGTATAAATTATGATGATGAAATGAAGTTGGTGGAATTTGTAAATCCAAATGTTAGTGAAAATAATGAGATTATTAATGAATTATCAAATAATTTTGATTTATCAAATATAAATAAACAAGAACAAGAAACAGTTATACATTATTTAAATGAGTCTAGTGATAAATTTGAACTTAACTCAAATGAAAAATTACAAATTAATTATTCTCCATTAATAATTAATAAATATAAAAATATATTAAATTTAAAACAAAAAGTTATGGGGACAGTTACTGCTAAAATAGTTAGTTCTTCTAATGAAGAACAAATGGTTACATTTTCAATTAAAGAAGCAATACAAATATTGCAAAATTATAGTTTATTACCAGATGAAATTATTATTAATGAAGATAATAGTATAACTTTTAATGGAAAAGCACTTATTTCATCAGAAATAGAAAGCAAAATAAGAACAGATGTAACTATCTCTGTAGTATAAAATAAGAAAACTTATGAAAAAAATATTAAGTATTTTAGGTACAATTAGTTTATTTGGAACAAGTATAACCAGTTTGGCTGATTGTTGTGATATATTAGAAAAATATTTTTAATAAATAAATATTTAAAATGGCAATTTAATTAAATTGTGCAATGTTTCTTTTAACTGAGATATATAAATAAAAATTTTTCTAGATTATTATTAATATATAAAGTTAGGAGAAACATTTTTATATGGCTAAAGGTAAAATAAAAGGGTCTAAAGATCATTCTTTTGAATTTAAAGAAAAAATTGTTAATGAATACTCAATTAACAATAAATCTTATAGTGAAATAGCAAAAGAATATCATATTAGTTTAGCAACTATTTCAAAATGAGTAAATCAATTTCAACAAAATAAAGAAATTCTAAAAGAACGAAAAAAGCGAAAAGATTTTGAATTAAATAAGTTTAAAAACCCCTTAGAACGTGAAAACTATTTATTAAAAAAAGAAAATGAAAGAATAAAAGCTGAGAATGAAGTTTTAAAAAAGCTTGAAGCTCTTCCAAAGATAAAAACAAAAACAAACATTAGAAAACAAATTGCTTTTATTAAATCAGAATTGCAAGTTTCAAAAATTACTTTATCATGATATTTAAAAGAATTAAGAATTTCATATGATACTTGAAATAAATATTCAAAAAATTGTGATGAATATCAACCAAATATTGATTATTCAATATATGAAATAATTAAAGCAATTCATAGAGAAAATAGTATTAAAGGACACAGACAAATTAAATTATCTTTGGAAGAGCAAAAAATTAATGTGTCGAATTCAACAGTTTATCGTTATATGAAATTAGCTAATAGAATTTCTAGTGTAAGAATTAAAACAAGAAAAAAAATTAATCATTTCTTAAAAATGACAAATGAACATATTCGACATAAATATCTATTAAAACGTAATTTTAAAGCTGAAAAAACTAATCAAAAGTGATCAATTGATATTACGTATGTTAAAACAATCACAGAATGAGTATATTTATTTGCAATCAAGGATTTATTTAGTAATTTAATAGTAAATTATTCTTTAACAACAACTCCAACAGTAAATTGAGTAAATAATTGTATCAAAGAAGCAATTATTAAAAGAAAAATAATCAAAGGTGAATTAACTATTAATTCTGATCAAGGTATTCATTTCACTTCAAAAGCTTATGAAAAATTATTAAAAAAACACGGTATAAATATAAGTATGTCAAGAAGAGGCAATTGTTTAGATAATTCACCGATTGAAAATTGATTTTCAATTCTTAAAACCGAGAACTCAGAATTATCACACTGTAAAAATATTTTAGAAGTAAAAAATATTGTAGATAATTATATAATTCATTATAATGAAAAAAGAAAAATTTTAAATTTAAAAATGCCACCACTTCAATATGAAATGAAAGCATTTTTTAATTAAAATTCTCAGTTATCTGAAACTGTGCAATTTAATTAAATTGCCATTTTTTATTTTGGCAAAATAGAAAGGATGATAAAAAATGGATGAAAAAATTACTTAGTTTGTTGGTAATATTTTCGTTGTCATGTGCAAACACAATGACGTTGATTGGTTGTGGTAATATTGATACCAACAAACCACATTTACAGCCAAATAATTTTAAAAATAATTTAAAAATTAATTTAGAAACAAATATTGATTTAGAAAAAAGATACTTATCCCACCCTATTTTAATGCAAAAACGAGGTTATAAAGGAACTTTCTTTAATCAATATAAGACAGATACTATCAAACGGTTAACAAATGTTTTTTTAAGCAAAGCAGATAATAATTTAGCAATTAAATTTAAAACAGAATTTAGTACTTATGAACAACTACAAAGTTATCTAAAAATAGAACAACAAAATTACTGACAAAATTTACTTAATAATATTTGTCAAAAATACCAAGATAATTTAAAACAACTTATCTTATTATTTTATAATTTTATTTCAAATATTTGAAATAAAACAATGATTAATTCAATTTTAAGGAAAATAGAAATTGAAAATGTGATTGATGGGGATGATAATGTTTGGGGACAAACAAATAATCACCAAACTATTTTGCTAAACAAAAAGGTTTTATCTTGTGCGTTTGAAAAAACAATAAATAGTGAATGACACAAAGGACAATTTACAACCAATAATTTTCTGCATATTTTAATCCGTGAATTAGGACATATCTTTTATTTTTATGATTGAGAAGCATTTAAAATCAATCATATTTTTTATTTAAAGCAATTTTTAGGACAGAAAATTAATAACTTAAATAAGTTTGCAGAACTAGACAAAGAAAAAGTGTTAAGGATATTTGCTAACAGTAATTATGGATTGAGTGATGATGAGGAGTTATTGGCAGAGGGATTTGCATATTGGTTATTAGCAAAACAAAGTATGCAAACAAAAATATGAGCATTTTGAAACGAATACTTTACAAGTTATTTACCACAAATAAGAGATAAAAAAAGAAAGGAAGTGTAAATGATGTTAAATACAATAATTGGAATGATGGGAACAATCGCCGTAATCGGCTTGTTTGTTTGTTTATGGAAGTTTCTTGGTATTAAATTGCAAAAAATGAAAAAACAAATTGAGTTAACGAAATACAAAAAAACTTGTCGAATAATATTATATTTTAGTATAAGTTGTTTTGTGTTATTTTTGTTAGTAATTGGATTGTGAATTGGATTAATATATCCAACTTTGAAATAAAATAAAAAAAAAATTCATATTTTTAATATGTGTTTTTCGAGTTGGCAATTTTTTAATTGGAATATACTTTTTCGCAACAAATTCAATATATTTAATTAAAAATTACAATACGAGTGAATGGTTAATATGATTTGTTATTATGCCAATTCGGCTGATGTTTTTTTATCTTATAGATCATATATTTTATAAAATAAAAAGCTATATATAATTTTTAAAAATAGAAAGGAGGAATAAAATATGTGTGATAATTGCAATAAAAATAAAATATTTCAAATAATTAGATTAGGATGTACCGGACATCATTTAAAAAAATGATAAGATAGTTAGTGGAAAAGTAATTAAAATAAAACTTTGCTTTAATTTTGTAGAAAACTCTTGATGAAATAAAAAAAATCATCAATATGACAATTTAAAAACTAATTTTGTGTAAGAATATGATTTTGCTTTAAATTTTTAAACGTTGAAATATAATACCGTTGATTGTTGTTTTGGTGTTAAACCTTTATGCTGGTATTTTCATTTTCATAGATTTAAATAATTTTGAATATTAATGAAACCTAAACCATGATAATGAATTAAGGCTTCTTTAAGACTAGATTGTAATTTACTAATCTTACTTAACTTTCGATAACTAGTATCAGGATTTATACTAGTTTTGGTAGAATATAGAGTAGAATTTGTTTGTTTTGCTACTAATAAATATAATGGTTGCATGTCAGAAAAAATCAATGATTTTTCTTTAATTAATTGCTTATTCATATTTTTAATAATTCATTGTTTTTGTAATCGTTTGGTATTGGTGGATTGAACAAAAATATTATTATTGATATCAACTGCCATTTGAATACAACATTTGGTATTAGTTGAAAATGGATCAAGATGAGTTTTTCGTTTATCAAATTTATCTTTAAAATTACCTTTATGGATTTCTTTAATAAAAGTTTCATCCATTTGGATTTGACCACTTAATTTTTTAAATTTTAATTGAGTATTTTCTAATTGTTTTGATTGGATTAGTTTTTGTCGATTATACCAAGCGGTTTTTGGTGTTGTTTTAATAAAACAAGAAATTATTTTGCTAGATTGTCCTAACAATGAAAAGATTTGCAATTAGGACATATAATGCCTTTATCTCTAAATTTCTGATCAATTTCATTTAAACGTTTTTGTTTTTTGATTAGCTCTTCTTCTTTTTTTATTTTTTCAGCAAATTCTAAAAATTGATCATCTGTAAAACTGTTTTTTAATTCTTTAATTATTTTTTCCATCAATTTTTTACCTCTATATATTAAAAATATACCTAAAATTAGGTATATTCTATAAATATCAAGAGTTTTCTACAAAATTAAAGAAACTTTGTTAAAGCTGTTGAATAATTTTTACAAAGTTTGTCAATGAATTTAAATTATCATTAATAGTTAGCCAGCTTAACCATTATGGTCCGTTATTTCAAAATTACTAATTTTTGTTATTCCAGATTTCATAAATTCAGAAAATGAATTTGCATAATATCTACCGCGGGGTCATTTATCTGCGTGGTTTTATATTTCAGTAATACACAAACATATATTTTTTTAAAACAGAAAGGAGGTTATATGATATGAAAAAAACTATATTGGTACCATTGTTATTAACAGCCACAATTGGTATAAGTGAACCACTTATTTTTAAATCATCCCTCAATGATAATTTTTCGATTGCAAAACAAGAACAAATTATAAATAAAAATGCAAAGAAAAGTTTTAACCCAACAGCCCCAAGTTTTACGAAAAATATTAATTGAGATAATAATATTGATGTCGAAACTGGCGGTACTTGGAGTGGTGATTATACAGAAAAAGTAGAATCAGGATACTATTATGTTAATATTTTAGATTATGCAAGTAGTTGAAATGATTTTAAAAATAAGTATAAACAAATTCAAATAGATTTTGAGGGTTATGTTGATCATAACCAAGCAGATAGGGTTGATTATAATGCTTACTATTATATCAATCTAAGTCAAATAAGTGGCATGGCCAAAACATCCCAAATTTTTCATCACTATCAAGGTTATACCCAAAATGCAGAATGAGGATGAGCAGATGTAAGATACCAATTAGAAAATAATGATGAGCGCATTAAAATTGATTTTTTGGTTTATGCAAGAGCCACAAACGGATGAAATTCTCATAATACATGAGCTAAAACCTGATTAAAAGTTAATAAATTGATTTTTAATACGAGTTTTAGTTTTAATGAGATGAAAAGTAGTTTAATAAGCGAATTAAATAAAGAGCTTAGTTATTATTCTAATATTGATAATAACCCGCAAAGTGCTAATAATTGAAATCAAATTAAAGAGCAAATGGATAGCAAAATCAGAAAAGCACTAAATGATAATAATAATACACAGGAATGAATTGAATTTTTAAACCCAAATTATCAATTAGAAAAAAGGAACAATAATTATTATCTTAAAACAAGTTTTAATATTGAAAATTATCAAAATGGCAGTTCTGAAATATGAGAATTTAAAACACCTTTAAATTTTAATAGCGATTATAATATTGCTAATGCCAAAAATAGAATAGAAAACGAGTTAAAACAAACAATTATTTATCAAAGTGATACATCAACCAATATTTTAGATGAAAGTAATTGAAATGCAATTAAAACTATCTTAGATAATAAAATATTTAATGTTTTAAGCAAAAAAGGAAGCATAATTGAATGAAAAAAACTTATTAAACCAAATTATGCTTTAATAACAGAAAATAATAATTATTATCTTAAAACAAGTTTTAATATTTTTAATCATTTAACAGAACAATGAGAAAATTGAGTTTTTAAAACAAAACTCAATTTTTCATTAAGTGCAAAATATTGAAAAAGTAAATTACAAGAACGAATTTTAATAACACCAGGAAAAATTAGTGATAAAAATGGGGTTACAATGATTAATGATATCGAAGAAGTTATTAATAACGGTGAGGGAAGGGAAAATAAATACAATAAAGGAATAATAAAATATCATACAACAACATTTTTTCAATATATCGAACCAAAGGAAAATAATAATGATCCTGATTATGATATTGTTAAAATAAATGGGGTTAATTTAAACGCTGTTAATGGTTTATACACACATACTTTTGATGATAAAGAAAAAGTTAATAAATATGAAATTGAAATTATTCACCGACCAAACCCTAAAATTGGGGGAGATGTTGGTGGTAATTTTAAGTTAACAATTTTAATTGAAACAATTACCCCATCATTGCAATTAAAATTAATGGGATGAGGGCCAAAGAATATTGACTATGAAAAACTAACAAATGAATTTATCAAAGACCCTAGCAATGAAAATAAATCAATCAAAAACCCTAATTATGATAAAGAAATTAATAAAGAAACAGGGACGAAAAAGCAATTAATCTGAGTTCAACATCAATCTAACACCCCTTTTCCATTAGATCCAATTGACAAAGATGGAAATTTAATAAAAACTAGTAATATTAATGATTATGATATCGGTTATTTAGCAGAAGCAAGTGCAGTCGGAGCTGGTTTTGAAAACTTTTACAATAATGACAACATTGAAAAAGTTACTCGTTATTTATCAAATGAAAAGTTAAATACTAAATTCGAAAATGGCTATCAATTAGAAAAAAACAAAACTGGTGATGTTAACACTAGTGCTGGGTGATTTCATTTTATTATTCAACAAAAACGCTTTAATGATTTAAATGGTAATACCCAACCGCCATTTTATCAACACAAATTTATCTATGTTGATAAAAATAAAAGTTCAAATTATCAGTATTTTTTAAATTCAGTTGATAGTAAAGATGCGAGTGATTTTTGAAATACAACACAAGGAAGACATCTAAAAGATTACATGATTAACTATAAAAAGTGAAACACAGACAATGATTTAGCAAAATTAAATTATGAAGCAGTGTTATCATATTGGCGAGATTATGTTTCAGATATTCGCAATCATTTAGCAATCAATGAAAGTATCAATAATTTTAAGGCATTAAATGATTTAAATATTAGTGCTTTAAAAATGAATGCCAAAGATATTAAAACTATTAGAGATAAAATTAACAAATATGTTTGACAAGAAATAAATAAACTTAGTTTATTAGCAACAATAAACAAAGATTATATTATTCAAATATATAAAAATCAGCAATGACAAAAATTAATTGATGATGATTTAAATGAACTAATAACTAATCAACAAGAACAAACAAAAGAAATAATGATAAAAATAAAAGCACTAAATACATCAATGATACTAATTGGGGAAACAAACCAATTTAAAGTTATTAACAACTTAAATTATGATGAAAATAAAGTAATTGATTTAAGTAAAATTAAATATCAAAATCAAGAATATAATTTTAAAGATAAAACAAAAGATAATATTTTTAATAATTATATTATGGAATATATTAAACAAGGTTTTAAAATTAATAAATTAGATGAAATCTTAAAACAAGATATTGATTATCAAATATCATTGCAAGGAGTAAACGGAAAAAAGATTAATATTAATGATAATGAATTACAGGAATTTATGAAAAAGATTCAAGAAAATAAAGGTGCTGAGTTAAAAATTACTATTTATGCTTTGGATAATAGTTTAAAAGTTATTGGGAATGCTTCATATAAATTAATAAACAACCCAATAACAGAAAATGCCCCCAACAAACCAAATGAAATTCCCCCAACAGAGGGTATTATACTTAACATTATCAATAAACCAATTGATCCCAATAATCCAAATGGAAATAACGGAAATAACGGGAATGGAGAAAATAATAATCCAAATAAACCAGAAAAACCAAATAAACAACCAGATCCTAACAAACCTAATGAAAATAATGAAAGTGGTTGAAAAAAGTTTTTAAAAAAACCAGTTAATTTATTTTTTATGACTTTGATTAGTTGTGGGATAGTTGGTGGGTTTATAACTTGAATTATCATTAAAAATCAATTAAATAAAAAAATTGGGGGCAAAATAGAAAATAAAAAAAGTAAAAACAAAAAGGAAATAAAAAAACAATAAATAATATCTGTTTATTCCCCTTTTATTTAATACCCTTATTACGCATTTTAAGGGGTAAATTAGGCGCTGAAAGTTATTTTATTAAAATATAAAATATTATAAATATGAAAATAGTTTTTAAAACGGCATTTTAAATGTCGTTTTTAATTTAAAAGAAAGAGGCGCAAAATATGAAAAATGTAATACCAAAAAAACTAAAAGACGCCAAATACCGATTTTGACGCAATATAACAATAACAGATGTTTTAATAATTGCCGTTTGAGTTGGATTAACAATTATGTTTATATTTGGTTTTCAATGAAAACTATGAATAAAATTATTATCATCATCAATAATGATTTTAATTAGTTTACCACTAATTATTACAAATAAAAAAACTAATTTAAAGGGGTGACAATGCTTATATTATAAAATTAATTACTTATTTAGTTGTAAGAAATATAGTAAAAACAAAACCAGCTTACTGGTACCATATAATAAAGTTATTACCAATAACTTTATTACAACTCACGGAATTTTAAAAGGTACTTTAAAAAAGACTCTAATTGGAGGAATTCAAATAAAAGGATTTGACATTACTTTATTAAGCGGTGAAGAGCAAATAATAAGATTAAGAGATTTACAAGATATTTTTAAATTTGCTAATTTTCCAATAACTTTATTAAAGTTAGAATTACCATTAAATTTTGATGATAACATTAAATATTTACAAAAACAAATTAATAAAACGCAAATCCGTTATAAAGACAAAGAAATTAGTTTTAATCAATTTGTAAAAATTACAAAACAAATTAAAAATAATATTAATTTTTTAAAAAAAGAATTAATTAAAATAAACGATGAAATTAAAACTGAAAAATGTTTTTTTCTTTTTGTGTACGGAAATAGTGAACAAGATTTAAACGAAAAAATATTATTTTTAGAAGATAAATTATATAAAGGAAAAATTAATTGTAATATTTTATCTAATTATGAAATAACAAAAATCTTAAAATTAATGTGAAATCCACATGAAAAACCATTAAATAAAACAGATTTTAATAAAAATAAAGATAATTTAGCAAAATTATTGCAATTTAACTACCTAAATATTAAAAAAAATTATTTTATAGCAAATGATTTATATTATTCAATTAATACCATTCAGGACTATCCTTTATTTATTAATGATTTATGAGGGGCATGTTTATTTTCAAACGAACAAACTATCATTTGAAATATAAATCCTCTAAATTATGATGAAACAAAAAAAGCAATAAACAGTGCTATTCAAACAACCCAAACAAGACAAGTAATGACAAAATCATATGTTAATACAAATGAAAATAACTATGAACTAGAAACATACTATCATTTAATTGATGAGGTTAATGGTGGCGGTGAATTATTGAAAAATGTTAATATTTTATTTTTAAATTATGGAACAAATAAAAAAACATTATCACAAGCACAAGTACGATTAACAAAAGCATTAAAAGAAATGGATATTAAAGTTAATCCATTGTGATATCAACAATTTAATGGTTTAAAAGGATTTATACCATATAACAATAAAATCATAATAAAAAAATATGGCCGAGAAATGCCAACAAGTACCCTAGCAGCATCATTTCCATTTATTGATAGTGGTTTATATGATAAAAAAGGTGCGTGATTAGGAACGAATAATATGGGTAATGTTGTGTTGTGAGATCAATTTAAAATTACGAGCAAAAGAACAAACCATAATATGTTTATTCTCGGTACATCCGGAATGGGAAAATCATTTACAATGAAAAAAATGATAAATCATCATATCAAGATGGGTCGTAAAGTTATTGTTATTGACCCTGAACGAGAATACCAAGAATTATGCAAATATTATGATGGAAATTGAATTGATGCAGGAGATGCTTCGATCGGAAAAATAAACCCCTTACAAATTTTAGATAATAATTTTATTGATGATGTGGAAAATGCTAATTCATCGCCATTATCAAATCATTTACGATTTTTAGAGCAGTGATTTAAAACGCTTTATCCCGATTTTAACGGGCGAGAAATTAATTTATTAACAAAATATTTAAAATTATTATATCACCAATTTAACATTACAAATAATAGCGAAATTAACAAAATTAATAACATTGATTTTCCAATTATGAGTGATTTTTATGACTTATTAGAAAAAGAATATAAAAATAATAAAAATCAACTTTTAAAAGAGTTTATGGATTTAATTACCACAGATTTTTTAAATGATGGAAAATATCAAGCACTTTGAAATGGACATACAACGATAAAATTTAAAAATAATTTTGTTGTTTATGATGTTTATAATTTGTTTGACTTAGATGACAAAAAAACAAACGCAGCACAATTAATTTTAATGCTAAATATTATCAAAAAAGAAGTAAAAGAAAATCGTTTCAAAGATGATAATGAAATAGTGATAATTGTTGATGAAGCTCATTTAGCAATTGATAAAGATAATCCAGTGGCTTTAAATTTTATGTACCAAATGACAAAAAGGATTCGGAAATATAATGGTGCTTTGGTTGTGGCAACGCAAAATATCGCTGATTTTGTAGAAAATGAAACCGTTTTAAAGAAAACAACAGCAATTATAAATAATAGTCAATATTCATTTATTATGGGGTTAAAACCCAATGACTTAGAAAAAGTAATTAATTTATATAAAAGTTATGGGGGATTAACATCGGCAGAAAAAGACTATATTGCTCGTAGTGTAAAAGGACAAGGACTATTTTTTGTTTCAGGATTTGAAAGATATCGGATTGAAATACAAGCAAACAAAAAAGAAAAAGCCGGATTTGGAAAAAAAGATAATTAAAATAAAAAACTAAAAAGAAAGGAACTATCAAAATGAAAGAAACAGAAAAATATATAAGTTATCAACTTATGACAAGTAATTTAATTTTAACAAAACCTTATTATGATAATAAAGGTAGTAAATGAATTGAGTTAAGGATAAAAGATTTATTGTATCCTTATGCAAGTATTAATATAAATAATAAATATTTTAAATTACAATATAACAAAGATTATTGTTTTATTACAATTTTTAGAAATCAAAACTTTTATATTAAAAATAAAGATTGAAAAATTGAGGGTGAGGTTAATTGAGAAAAACTGCACCCTTTTTTGTTGGCGTTGAATAAACAATGTTTAATTAAAAAAGCCGAGAAAAAACAAATATACCAAGAAAATTTAAAATATTTTAATGGTAATAAATTTCCAAAAAAAGACAATTAATTAGACAAAATAAAAATGAAATTTTTGAAATATTTTGGCAAAGCCAAAAGATATAATGAGTGGACTTTTGGCTTTTTAAATTTAACAAATTTTAAAGGGTAAAAATTTCCAAAATAAGGAGGAATAAAATATGGAAAAAGAATATAAATTTAAGTCATCACCACCGATTGGAAAATATCAAAAATATATCAATGGTGCCGTTGATAAATTAATACGGCATAATTTTAGAATTAAAATACCCGAAAATGTTAACCCTGAATTTACAAAATATAATTTTTACTATGTTAATGGCATAAAAGAAATAACAAACAATGGCAAAGGTTTTGAAATAGTAAAACAAAAAAGATTTGAAAAAATGAAGTTATTAGAAGATAATTGAAATAAACAACAAACTAAATATAGTGAAGCACAAAAAACAAGTTTTAAAAATAATTGTGAAAAGAAAAATATTTATATAGACATTATTTTGCCGGGAACAAGGCAGGAATGATTTGAAAAAATGGGAATATGTCAATTTACAGATATTCAAGTATGAGATAAATTTACTGGAACACGTAAAATGGGAAAATTAATTCTTGAAAGTATCAATTGGAATAAATTAAATGAATGAGTTAACATTGAAATTAATTTTATGAAACAATGAATGAAAAATAATCTTGGTACAGATATGGGTTATCTATATTCAGCAATCCATTTGGACGAAACAACGCCCCATATTCATTTTGATTTAATTCCAATTAATAAAGGTTTTTCAAAAAAACTTAATGAAGAAAGATATACAATTAGTCAGAATAAACTTTTTGGTGGTAGTAATAGTTTTTTTACAATTAGACAAAAAGATGATTTACTAAACAAATTTCATCGCTATCATGCTAATTATTTAACAAAAGCAGGTTATGAAATCGAACCTGGTGAAATCGGCGGTAAAGGTAGCTATAATGCGATGAATTTTCGGCAAGTTAAAGAATTTGAACGAAATAAGTTAGAAAATGAAATTAATACTCTATTTGATGAATATAGGTCTACCAAAGATAATATAGAAGAATTTAGCAAAATTAAAGGTATCAGTGATGATTATGATGGTTTAATTTATGAAATTAAACAATATTTAAGATATGAAAATAATTTTACAGATTATGAAATAAATCAATTAACTAAATATTTAGATTTAGCAGAAAAAATGAAATACTACAAGATTATCACTACTATCACTAACCCAAAAGAATCAGATTTTAAAAATATGAGTTTAATTGAACAAAAATTTAATGAAATGGTTTTTAAAATCAATCCAATTATGCAAAAAGGTTATGATTTGGTGAGCAGTATAGAAAGAGAGTTATAAAAATATGTGAAATAAAATTAAAAAGAAAAAAATAAGTTTATTAATTGGTTTATGTTTTGTTCCAATAATTTTTATTTTTTGTTTAACATTATTTGGAATAGGTTATTCAATTTTTAATAATTGAAAACAAATGGTAATATTTATCAACGAAATTAAGCAATTTCAAATATTATCATGATGAAATTATATAATTAAAAGTGAATACGGATTATTAATAACAGTTGGATTAAGTTTATCTTTTTATTGCTGGTTTTTTTATTTTGTTTTATTTAGTAAAGTGAAGAGTAAAGAAACTGCAATTAAAACAACCGATAAAATAGATTTTGGGGATAGTAAGTGATTAAGTATAAAAGAAATTGATGATATTGGTGATAAAGTTAATATCAAAGATAATTATAAAAATACTGGTTTTGTTTTTAGCTGTAATAAAAATAAAAAAGATTTATTGTTTAACTTAAAAAATAATATTCATAGTGTTATTGTTGGCTCAACAGCAAGCGGAAAAACACAAGGAATAGTAGTACCAACAATTTATTTAAACGGAAAATCAACCACCAAACCAACTATGATCATAACCGACCCTAAGGGTGAATTATATAATTTAACCAGTGGGTTTTTAGCAGAAAATGGTTATAAAATAAAAGTTATTGATTTTCGTAATTTAGAGAAAGGAAATACTTGAAATCCATTAAAATTAATTTACGATGATTTTATTAAAATGATGATAACAGATAACGAAAAAGAAAAAATAAAGTGAAAAATAAAATATCAAGATAAAATTAGATCACTTAGTCGTATGTTAATTAACAAAAATATAAATATTGAAAATGAATTTTGAAACGAATCAACAAGCATGATTGTTCAAGGAATTATTTTGGCAATATTAGAAGATTATGAAGATAAAATAAATAAATTTAGTAAAAAATCAGAAATCGAAGAAAATTTAAACCAAGAATTATTTTTTAACAAATTTAATATGGCATCAGTGGCAGCAATCGCTAGTTTTAAAAAAGATTTAGTTGAATGACTAAATAATCGAAAAAATACCAGCATTGCCAAAATCACCGCAAGCCAGGCTTTAGTTGATAGTAAAGAAAATCGGACACTAGATAGTATTTTAATGACTGTTGCAAAAAGTTTAGAAATATTTAACAATGATTTTATTCGTAATTTAACATCCCAAAATGATATTAATTACAATGATTTTATCGAATATCCAACAGTTCTATACATCATATTTAGTGATGAAAATGATAATTACTATAAATTAATAGCAATATTAATTAGTCAAATTTATCAATTTTTAACAAATCACGCAAGTAAAACAATCAAGCAAAAACTAGAAAAATCAATATATTTTATTTTAGATGAATTTGCTAATTTAACAAAAATAAATAATTTTGAAAGATGAGTTAGTATTTCACGCAGTAGAAACATCTTTTTTCAATTAATATTACAAGATATCAACCAATTAAAATTAAATTATGGTGATACAATAGCAAAAATTATTTTAAATAATTGTGGAATGCATATTTTCTTACATACCAACGATTTAGAAACAATTAAATATTATAGCGAATTATTTGGTACAAAAACAATCGAACAAATTAGTATCAATGAAAATAAAAGCAATATTAGTGTTTCAAAAAATTTAAAAAGCCATCCGCTAATGTTAACTAGTGAGTTAGCAAATTTAAAACAAGGACAAGGAATTGTTAAAATATCACGCTATAACCCAATGAAAATAACTTTAAAACTATGGAAAGATTTAAAGTTATCAGAAAAAACAAACCCATTTCAATTAAAAGAAATTGAATATATCAATTTTAATAAAGAATATTTTTATGATATTAAAAATAATAAAAAAGAAATGAAAGAAAATGAAACTAATGAATTTGCCAATTTAACAACAGAAGAAATTACAACAAATATTAATAATTTAAAAATCCAATTAACAGAATATGAAAAAACAAACTATAAATCTATTCAAAATAAAACAATGATAAATTTACTTTTACAAAAAATTAAAAATCTTGAAACAGAGTTAATCAAAAGACAAGAAAACCAATAATTATTCTGAAAAGGAATAATTATTTTTTATAAATAGTAAGATTTCACAAAGTGGTCAAGCTGGAACACTAAAAAATAAACGAAGTGGGGAGGATATCTGATAAGGTTAATCAACTAATTAAATTAGTACTACACGGGGCAGAAGAGTAGTCGCAAGTGATTAACCAAACCAATGCCTAAGGGAAACTCTGCCTAAATGAGGAAAAGCAATAAAGTTATTTAACAAATAACTAGTGAAAAATAAAAAGAAAAAGGATAAGAAGGTTAATTAATTTCTATCTTTCTATCGATAAAAATAATGTAATAAAACTGCTGACAAATTATTTTAAGCAGTATAAAATCTTACTATCATGCAATGATGATTTAAAAGGAATATAAGTATATGTTAAATATTTTCAATACTATTAATTTTAGAGAAAAAGTAAATATTGATGTTAATGAAGTAGGAAAAAGATTAATATTAGAAGAATGAGAAAGCACTGATCAAGAATTAAGAAAACAAAATTGCAACGGTCAAAATGGTTATATTATGTGAGGGAAAAGACCTTTTACAGAAAAAACAGAGTATGGCGATATTACTTTTTATAGAACATTATTTCGTTTTTACAATAAAGATACTAATAAATATGAATTTGTTTTTTTATTTGATAAAAAAATTGGGAGAAAAAAATGAAGTAGAATTAGCATTTTTATTAAAATAGCAATTTGAAAAGAAATGGATAGTGCCAAAAGACAAAGAGATATTAAGGATACGTATCCAAAATTAAACATATCCAATATGACAATCACAAATATTAATAAAGAGGTTAATTTTGATAAATTATTTAAAGAACAATTAAAAACAAAGACAGAAAAAATAAATGTTCAAACACCATATTTATATGCTGGAGTTGACGATTCTTTTAGTAATTTAACAAAATATAAAAAAATAGAAAAAAACATGTTTAGAGTAGCATATTTCCATACTGGATATGATGAAGTAAAAAGTACTAAAAACAAAAATGTTTTAAGAGATAAAAAGATTTTTATTGTTATGAAATCAGTAAAAAATAAATATTATCTTATTAAAAAATATAAAAAAGAATTTTTACATTTTTTAAATCAAAATTTTAATATTGAAAATTGTAAGTTAACGCTGGCAGGTGATGGAGCAACATGAATTCAAAAATTCGCTAATGAAATTGGTGCAATTTATATTTTAGATGAATTTCACTTAATGAAAGAATTAAAAACAATAGTTCCTTATCGAAGAAGAAAACTTACCAAAAATTTAACTGATAACGAAAAAATAAGAAAACAAATTTATTTAGATATGAATAAATTATTGAAAAGTGGCGATCCTGATGAAGCGATAAAATATTTAAAAAATTTAATAAAAATCAAGAACATTAAAGAACATCCATTTTTGAAAGATAAAAAAGAAGATATAAAAAAATTTATTAATTATATTAATAAAAGAAAAGATGGGATTAAGGTTTATAAAGAAGATTGATATTGGGGGTCTTGCACTGAATCACAAATTTCACATAATGTCAAATGATTAAAAGGATATGGCTCTAAATCATATAGTGAAAAAGTTTTCAAAAATATGATTGCAATGAAAATGGCGAAAGAAAACGGGGTTAATTTAATTGAGTTTTATCTTAATAAGTTAAATAAAAAATTGCAAAGAGAACATAATTATTATTTCAAAAATGATGCTAATCACCTGCAAAAAGAACATAGTTATTATTTTAAAAATAATGATAATTACCAATTTTTAATAAATAAAAATGTTTCTCAACAAGCAAGCGTGTTTATTTAAAATATAAAACAATTCAATAAATATTTATTAAATAATTTTATAAATTATTATTTTTGTTTTGTAATTTTGTGATTTTATGTTATTATCAAGATGGTTAAAAAAGATAAATTTGTCTTTTTCTTAGTTAGTTTTATTTTAATAGATAAAATATTTATTAAAATAAGACATCACCAAACGAATATTTTATTCCATCAAATAAATATGTGATTGTTTTCTATTTTCTGCTTTATTTTGTGCAATTAATGAAAAATAATGATTATTATCTTTATTTCTATTAACTTCTCGAATAATAGTACTAATACTTCGATTAAGATTTTTAGCTATTTCACTAATTTTTATTTTAAACTTCAATTGATTCTCAATATAAATTCTTTCATCTATGCCAAGATGTTTATATCCCATATAAAAACTCCTTGCTTTATTTTTTCTAAAATAAACTTAGCATCATAAAATTTTTATATGAGATTTTTTGCAATTTTATTTACTTGCACTTACAAGTATAATTCAGCATTAATTTTATCTAATAAATTAAATAACTTTAATAAACATGTATTTTTGTCGTGGAAAAATTTAAAAAAATAGAAAAATATATTGACAATAAAATTAAAAGTAATATAATCTAAATAAGTAAGTGGTATATTATTCCACAATTTCTAAGGTATTAATTAAAACCCTTAAATAATACATACAATCTATTTTTAACCTCTTGTCCTATCATTTTTCGAAAATCTGCTGTATATTTATTAAATTTTTGTCCTTTTCTTGCCATATAAAAATGCACCTCCTTTAAAAGTTTAGCAAAGACTTTTTTTCTTTACTTACTTTTTTGGGTGCAGTCTATAATTAAAAATAAAAAATATAAATTAGGAGAGTATAAAACTATGAAAAAGGATAACTTTAAATTTCTTAATGATAAAGAATTATTACGATTAACAGGAATAAAACAAAATACTTTTAATAAAATGTTAGATATTTTAAAAGAAGTCGAGTTAAAAAAATTTAAAAAAGGCGGAAAAGCTAATAAATTATCATTAGAAAATCTTTTATTAATGACTTTATCATATTGAAGAGAATACCGCACTTATTTTCATCTTGACAAAAGTTTTGGCATTAGTGAGATTAATTGTTATCGTAATATCAAATGAATTGAAAACACTTTAATTAAACACCATGACTTTCAACAACTTGCTGGGCAAAAAACATTAATAAATAAATATTTTAATGATAAAACAATTATTATTGATGCAACCGAAACAGCAATCCAACGCCCAAAAAAAAGACAAAAAAAATACTATTCCGGAAAAAAAGAAAAAGCATACTATCAAAACACAAATAATCATCGAAAAAGAAAGCAAAACTATTATTGCAACAAATTTTGCTTGTGGTAAAACCGATGATTTTCGTTTATTTAAAGAAACAAAAATACCGCTTTTAAAAGCTAGCAAAGTAATAGTTGATACAGGTTATCAGGGCTTGCAAAAAATGCATCGGAATGTTTTGATTCTGCATAAAAAAACAAAGCAAAAAACTTTAAATAACGAACAAAAACAGCATAATAAACTAATTTCACAAATGATAATCGTTATTGAAAATGTTTTTGCTATCCTTAAAAAATTTAAAATTATTACTGAAAAATATCGCAATCGTAGAAAAAGCTTTGCTTTAAGATTTAATTTAATTGCTTCAATCTATAATTTTCAATTGTTATTATAAATAATATAAGAAGTTGAATGAAAATTAACTTTAAATAATAAAATCATTTTTTGTTGTGCCAAAATAACGCATCTCTTATAAAGACTATAAGAATTAAATTAATAAGAGGTATAAATTCCTATTTGTATTTTTTCTTTATGAATTAATTTGCAATGATTATCATA
Source organism: Spiroplasma endosymbiont of Polydrusus pterygomalis (assembly GCF_964030635.1). Lineage (GTDB taxonomy): Bacteria > Bacillota_I > Bacilli_A > Mycoplasmatales > Mycoplasmataceae > Spiroplasma. Next base: position 581,874 of record NZ_OZ034909.1, read on the forward strand.
GTATCGCAAGAAGTCTATTGAATACTTATTTTATTGTTTTATAATGAAATTAAATAAAGTGTGACATTTGCAATTTGCATTTTTAATTGTTTTTTATAATGTGATTCGTGAATTATGATATTTAATTGATACTTAATTTAATAATAGTTTACCTTATTTTTTTGCGACACCTAATAAACACTAGTTTCAAAAAAAGTAATTTTAAAATTACTTAATTTATTATTTACTCAACAGTTATAATCTTAACCTTATATGGTTCTTGAATTTCTTTGATTTCAACTAAATCACCAACTTTTTTTCCAATAATTGCTTTCGCAATTGGTGATTCATTTGAAATTGTATTTTCAAAAGGATTCGCTTCAACCACCCCAACAATTTTAAGTTCATATTTTTTATTAATTAATAAATTAGTAAAAGTTACGGTACTTCCTAATTTAATAATTCCTGTTTTTGATTTAACTTCTTTAATTTCTTTTGCTTTTGTTAATAATGATTCAATTTCTTTAATTCGCCCTTCAACTTCTGCTTGACGATTACGCGCTGCATCATAATCAGCATTTTCTGATAAATCTCCTTGGGCACGAGCTTCTTTTAATTCTTCAATAACTTCGGGACGGACAACATTAATTAAATTATCTAATTCTTCTTGTAAGTCTTTAATTCCCTCTTTAGTTAACAAAATTTCTTCATTCATTGTGTTATCTCCGTTCTTCTTTGTTTTTAAATTACAACAATGATTATTATACCTTAAAAAAGATAATAATGCGATTTTTGATTTTTTTTCCAAAAATAATGCCTTAATTTTGGTTGCAATCATATCAATTGCAATTTCATTTCCTTCGTAATATGACACAATAATATCCGCATATTTAATACTTGGTTCAACAAAATATTCATGCATTGGTTTAACAGTTGTTAAATATTGTCTTTAATTTTGTCGAAAACTCTTTATATTAAAAATATACCTAATTTTAGGTATATTTTTAATATAAAGAGAGGCAAATAATTGATGGAAAAAATACTTGCAGAATTAATAAATAGTTTAACAGATGATCAATTTTTAGAATTTTATGAAAAAGTTAAAAAAGAAGCAGAATTAATCAAAAAACAAAAACGCTTAAATGAAATTGATCAAAAATTTAGAGATAAAGGTATTAAATGCCCTAATTGCAAATCTTATCATTGTGTTAAAAATGGCCATAATCCCGAAGGAAAACAAAAATATTTATGCAAAAAATGTCGGGCTAGTTTTGATGCTTTTCGTCATCATTTTACTTATTAGACTTCTTGCGATACCGGTTTTTCTTATTAAGAATATTTCTATAAAATATAATTAAAAATAAAAAATATAAATTAGGCGGATATAAAACTATGAAAAAGGATAACTTTAAATTTTTTAATGATGTATCATGTACGATGAACCGGCAAAAAACAACTCTTGTTAAATAAAAAGGGTTGTTTTTTGCCGGTTCATCGTACATGATACATCTTTTAAAGTTTGCATTTTTTCAGTCAAAGAAGTACCACTAACTTTATCTAAATTAGTTTTAATATCTTCAATTTTAGTAGATGGAACATCTTTAAAGGCTTTTAATTCATCTAATTCATTAGATAATTTAATAAAGTCTTCTTTTGATATAACATCTTCGCGTTTTTGCACACTTTCTCTAATTTGTTTTGCTTCATTATTAAACTGATTTAAGATATTTTCTGCAATTTCTTCACTTAAACCTTGTTCGATTAATTGTTCTTTTGTAAGTGCCATTTTATAAACTCCTCTTTTTTTATCCTTGTCCGATTAACAAGTCAGCATAACTCTTTTTTACGGAAAAAGATTAAACCTATGCCTTCATTATATACTATTATTTTACTAATACAACACTTTATGTAAATAAAATAAACTTAATATATTTAATTGCTAATTTACCCCTTAAAACGCTTAATAATAGCTTTTTAACAAGATAAAATTTTTTAAAATAATTACTAATTTTGATTGTATATATATATATATATATATATATATATATATATAATGAGGATAGATCTTGATAAAAAGTTTCAAGATTAAGAAATGGAGAAAAACAAGTGTGAAAAAATTACTTAGTTTATTAAGTGTGTTAACAATTGGAGGAAGTGCTTTACCAACAACAATTGCTTGTAGTAGTTACGAAAAAGAAGAAATTAAATTAGAAAATAATGGTATTATTTATTCACAAACAAATAATTTAGAAAATTTAATTAGAAATAAAAGAAGTTGAAATAACTCAGTTAATAAAAACATAATAAATATGCAATGGCTGATTAGCGGCCCAGATTATTTCTTTCTGATTTCTAGAGAAAATTGAATTAAAACTAGAGAATTACATAAAAGAAAAAATAATTTTGAATCATTTAAACAAGAATTTATTGATGATATACTTTATAGTGGATTTTGAAAAGATTATAGATTAGATTCTAGAAATAGTAAACATTTAAATAGGATTTCAAAATCAATTTTAAGCAATTTTTCATATCTTGATGAAAAATACATGTCTTCAAGAGTTAATTGTGGTTTTGATTTATTGATTTGAGATGATTCTTCTTTAAGAAAAGATGCTTTTAAGTTTCAATGTTCAAACGATTATTCTTGATATAAAGAAAAAATTAAATTTAATGAATTAGGTGATAATTATAAAGGAGAAATTGGCTTAGATATTGATAGTAAAAAAATATTATTTTTTGGAAATGATATTCCATTCCATAATTATTTTAATAGTGAACTTTATAATCAAATAATTATTAAAGATCAAAATAATAATATTATTAAAGATATCAAGATTATGGGAAATGATTCAATGCAAGATATTATTAATAAGAAATATAATATAGAAAATGGGGTTAATTATGATTATGGTTATATAATTGAATTATGATCAGCAGAACCTAAAAGAACACTTTTTGTAATGAATAATAATGATACATATAGTCATTTTGTTGATTCAAAATCTAGGCTTGATAAATTTATAATAATAAATGATAAATTATTAGAATTTGATTTCTATAAAAAAGAACATTTTAGTTTAATGTTAGAATGAGAAGAAAATTTTAATATATGAAAAAATGAATTAAATCGTCAGATTAAAGAAGATGTTCCTAGCTTTACTGAAGAACAAAAAAGAACTTGAAAAGGGGATAAGTATAACCAATTAAAAGATAAGATTCATTCTTTAAAACAAGATTTAAAAATAATAGAAAATAGTGAAAATATTAATAAACTAAAACATAAAATTACAAAATTACAAAAAGACATTAATGATTTAAAACAACAAATTAGTGAATTAAATCAAAAAATAGATAAAATAAGAAATGACTTAGAAGGTAATCAAGATTTAGAAACTTGTACAAAAGTTGGTTCTATTATTTCAGTTACTACAGGATGAATTCCTGTTATTGGAACTTTAATTTCAACAATTTCAGGTACGGTTTCAGCAATTTGTGATATAGCTAATGCTTAAATATATTATAAATATATTAATTTAATAAAATATGAAAAAAATATTAAGCGTTTTAGGAACAATCACTTTAATAGGAACAAGTACAGCAAGTTTAGTTGCTTGTAATACACCGCAAGAATATACAAAAGAAGAATTAGCAAAATTAAAAGAAGAAAACAAAATTAAAACAAATAATCAAACTATTAGAGATAATTTAGAATGAATAGCACCACAAGAAAAACCATTCAATCAAGTTGATGATAAATGATATTTTGTTGTATGGCGTGGTGATGAAAATAATGATTGATTTTTAACTAAATTTAATAACAATATAGATTTAAATTCTATTTCATTAAAAAGAAAACTTGATCATTATAAAGAACACGATTTATTTATTTCTCCAAATGGTTTAGTTATAAATATATATGATTTTACTTATGAGCCTAGTAAATGATGAGAAATAAATAGTAATTATTTTAAATTTGTTTATCGTTGAAATGATGAAGAACAAAATTTGCCTAAATTAGATATTGATGAAAATGGTAATATTATAAAAGTTAAATAAAAATAGAAAAATAGATAATTAAATATATTTTTTTGTTTATCTTGGTTTAATTGTAATTTGAATAGGATTATCACTCATATTTACAATATTTAATACACCCAAAGCATTTAAATCTATGATTATATCTTTATCATTGCCAAAATATTTATAAGTTTCTAATGTAACTATATTTACTCTATAAAACGAAAGGTCAGGTCTTATTACTTTTGTAAATCTAATTTTTAATTTTACATCATTAGTATAATATGCTTGTAAATATGTTTCTTTAATTTTATCGTTATCATTATTATATAGTTTTGTTATTTGAAGTAAAAAGGAAAAATCAGAATTTTTAGTAAAAGAATAACGATTTTGATAAAATCTTCCAATATATAAACCATTAGTATATGCAGTAGAAAATTTTTTAATATAATTATTTATATTATCTGTATATAAAGTTATTGTATTATCAAAATTAACTTTATCAGTTTGGGATGAACCTCCAAATTTTAACACACCATTGGACAAAGAGTTAATATTGTCATTACAATCATTAACACCACCTAAAATATCAATATTTCTATTAGGAATAAAATTATTTATATCTGGTTTTCCACATTCAACTTGTAAATTATTAAGATTACTTATTTCTATTGTTTTATAAGAACTAATAAATTTATCAATGCTTTGAATTGTGGGATCAATTTGCTTTAAATCAATTTCAGTTTCATAATAAGCATCATAATAATTGTTATTAAATAAATTAATAAAGTCTTTTTTTCAAAGAAAAGAAATGGTTGTACTACATTGTGCTTGTGCTGTAATTTTAGTTTTTAATGGTTGAATTGCATTGGCACCTCATATATCTTTTGTATAAGTTTTATAGCTATATGGCACTGGTGGCAAGACATATTGTGGGTAATTAAATGTTGGTATTTCATAATCATGTGGTAATAAGAAACTAGTTTTATAATTAGTTGTCATATCGCGTAAATAATTATTTAAGGTACTTTTTGTTTTACCTCTGAAACTCCATACTGATAAACGTAAATAATCTTCTTCATTATTGGTATATGGGTTATCAGCATAAAAGATAATTTCAAAATTACCTTTATATAATGCTTGTATTGAAAACATATCAATAATATAACTACAATTTGTCCCATCTGGTGTTTGTAAGAATTCACAATCATTATCTTCTTCACTATAACTAACTGATGTTTGAGCATCTACTGCTGTTGTAAGTTCATTAATTAAATAAACTCGGTTAGTTTTTTTGATTTAATTGTTTTAGATTATATGTTGAATAAAATATATTATTTGTTGGTTTAGACTGCACCCCGTTTAGTAAGTATTAATAAAAAGGTTTACAAACTTTCATTTATTATATCTTTTTCTTTTTGGTTTGAATATCATTTATTTCATTTTTTAACATCATTAATATATTCATTATGAGATTTATAATTTTTATTATGGATTGTTCCTTTTTTAAGTAATGAATGAAAACTTTCAATAATAATGTTGTCTGCACAATGATAATTTTTACCCATTGAAATTATAATTTTGTTATCTAAACATTTACTATTATAATCTTTAGATGTATATTGATATCCGTGATCTGAATGAATTATTGTTTTATTTAGATCTTTTTTTATTTTTTTAATTTTATTAATTGCAGCATTTAAATTATCAATTACAATTTTGTTATTATTAAATTTTTATCATTTTACATCAATAATTTATTTAGTATATCCATCAATTATTGTTGATTGATAATGTTTTTTACCATTTCAAATTAAATAGGTTACATCAGTAAATAAAATTGAAAATCTTTCTTTAATATCATTAAAATTACGATTTACTAAATCAGGATATTTAATTATATTTTTATTTCTATTTTGTTTTATTAATATTTTTCTACGCATACGCTTTACATATTCAGCTTGAATATTATTTTCTTTCATAATTCGTAATACTTTCTTAGCATTATAAACAATGCCATAATCTTCTTTTAAATATTTGGTAATTCGACGATAACCAAATTGTTTTAAATTTTCTTCATAGACTTTTACAATATTCTTTAATGTTTCACTATCCTTACCATTACTTGAATAATTTTTATATTTATCTCAATAACTACGCTTTAAATCTGTTATATCAAGTAATAAATTTAGTGGATATTTATTAATGTTTTCTTTGATAAAAAATACAATTTTTCTTTTATTTAATTGTAAAAGTCATGAAGCTTTTTTAGTAATTCATACCTAACTTTGTAATAGTTTAAATCTCTTTTTTCAAATGATTCTTTTGGACCTTTATTGGTGTTTAAAATTCCTTTCTTAAAATTTTCATACCATGAAGCAACAGTTTTTTTATTAATTGCATATTTTTTTGCAATAAAACTTATACTATTATTTTTAACCTCTTGTTCTATCCTTTTTCGAAAATCTGCTGTATATTTATTAAATTTTTGTCCTTTTCTTGCCATATAAAAATGCACCTCCTTTAAAAGTTTAGCAAAGACTTTTTTTCTTTACTTACTTTTTTGGGTGCAGTCTATTCTTCTGCAAGGCAATCAGTTCATTTTCTTCAACAGTGCGGTTATCTTTTGCTTTAAAAGATCCAGAATTATTTAATTTTTCAATTCACTGATATACGGCTGATTTTGACATCCCATATTCCTTAAAAATTTCAAGAATGGTTTTACCATTTTGATAAAGTAAAACAATTTGTTTTTTAAATTCATCGGTGTATTAATTTCTTCCCATTTTTATATTCCTACTTTCTTCATAATTATATTTTATTTGAAAGTCCACATAAATATGGTCCAACTTATTGTAACCTATCCAACTGTTAAAAAACCAAGAGTAAATAAAATTCCAATAACCCCTTTTGAATTTAATCCTAGCGAAATTAAAATTCCAATTGTTGTTAAAAATAATTGTAAAATAAAACTTGTTAAAATTATAAAGTTAACTTTGCTTAAAATTACTTTTCCAAATGCGGCCCCCTTTGGTCTCATTCCTAATGTTAAAAGTGGTGGTAATAATAGAATAATTACTGAATAAACTAAACATAATAATTGTAAAGCTAATCATTTTTCAATAATCATTCTTGTTCTTGACATTGGAATGGATGAAAAAATTAGTAATGTTCTCCATCATAAATTTCATCCCAAATTAATTGGACTGCTTTAAAACCAATAAACATTGAGGTTAAACCAAAATACAAAATATATCAAATTCATGAATAAATTGTAAACAATGATCTAGCAGTATCCGTATAGTCCCCACTAGCAATATCTTCCATCTCAAACGTTAATGATAAAACCATAATTAATCCGACAATCAATGTTAAAAAAATGACTCATGTCGATGGAACCTTTAAAATTTTAATTAAAGTATAACGAAACATTTTTATTGTAAAAAAATTCATTATTTTTTTACTAACATTTGTTTTTTCTTTCTTCTGCAGTATTTCCATTGTTTCATTCTGTGCCATAATTTCATCCTTCTGTATTAATTAAATTATATATATCTTGTAATTTTTAAAATTACAAGATAATTATACAAAAAAAGACTGTTGTTACTTTTTTAAAAAAATTAATTTTAACAAAATCTTTGGTGTTTCATTCCTTAATCTTTATCAAATAATTTAATTGCGCGTTCTCTTGCCCTTTCTTTTTTAATTTTTTTAATTGATGCTTTAATATGATCACGACGAATTTGTTTCTTAAGCTCAACAATTTCGGCTTTCCGTTTTTTCTTATAACCTGGTTTGACTTTTTTATTATTATCTTTTGTTTTATAACGATGGATAATTTTATTAATTTCATTATTAACTGTTGGAGGAGCTTGCTTTTTAGGTTTACCCCCACCAAGATCAGTTTCGACTAATTCTCCTGCTTGATTTCATTTTTTAGGTTCAAAAGTAATTCCTTTGGCAATTAATTGTTGTACTAAAGTTAAATTTTTAATATCATACAAAACATAACTATACCCCGTATAATTTGCTCGCCCAGTACGACCACTACGATGGATATAGTATTCTAAATCATTTGGTAAATCAAGTGAAATAACATGACTCACACCAACAAAATCAATTCCCCGGGCTGCAATATCACTGGCAATAACATATTTATATTCTAAATTGCGAATCCGTTTCACAACTTGTGTGCGTAAGCGTGGCTCTAAACCCGCGTGAAATTGCGTCACCGAATAATTATGTTCCAATAATAATTCATAATATTTATTAATTTCTTCTTTTTTATTAACAAAAATTAAACATAAATATGGGTCAAATGTTTTTAAAAGATTTAATAAAATTGTTTCTCGTTCTTGATGTTTGGTTGGAATTAAGATATGCGTAATATTCTGGTTTGTTAATTGATTAGAACTTAAATCCAAATAATGGGGATTTTTTAAATACTTCATTAGGAAAGGTTTTAATTCATCGGGAATTGTCGCTGAAAAAACCGATACTTGAACATTGGGATTAACTTTACTCAAAATATAGTCCACATTTTCAATAAAACCTAAATCAAACATCATATCACATTCATCAATAATAAAAGTAGTTAATTTTCTTAAGTTTAAACTTTGTTGATCAAATAAATATTTTAAACGCATTGGCGTTGCAATAACAATTTGCGGCTGTGTGCGTTGTAATTTTTCAATTTGCCGTTTAATGTCTTCACCACCAATAAAATAATTAACTTGTAATGTTGGTTGAAATTTTTTAAAAAAGCGGATATTATCATAAATTTGTTTCGCTAACTCACGCGTTGGCGTTACAATAATACATTGAATCTTTGCTTGGTCATAATCTAAATTATTTAAAATTGGCAAACAAAATGCAAATGTCTTCCCCGTTCCTGTGTGGGCTTTACAAATAACATTTTGATGCTTTAATAATAACGGCATAACCTTATCCTGGACATTCGTTGGGTCTGTAAAATTTAATTCAGCAAAACCTAAATTTAAAAACCGTTTAAAACCAAATTTATCAAAATTACTAATCATTTAAACCCCCTTACCATCAAAATTATAACATAAATAAAAAATGAAATTAGCAATAATTTCATTTTGATTGCGTTGCCAAAGTTGGGGAAAATAAAAAAAGTTTTCAGTATAATTAAGTTTGAAAAAAATTAGAAAGAAAAATATCCTATGAATATTATAACTAGAATCCAAGAGTTTTTAAACGAAAATAATAACTCTTTTATTGATTTAATTAATGAAATTAGACCCAATATCCCTATTAAAGTAGACTGCACCCAAAAAAGTAAGTATTAATAAAAAGGTTTACAAACTTTCATTTATTATATCTTTTTCTTTTTGGTTTGAATATCATTTATTTCATTTTTTAACATCATTAATATATTCATTATGAGATTTATAATTTTTATTATGGATTGTTCCTTTTTTAAGTAATGAATGAAAACTTTCAATAATAATGTTGTCTGCACAATGATAATTTTTACCCATTGAAATTATAATTTTGTTATCTAAACATTTACTATTATAATCTTTAGATGTATATTGATATCCGTGATCTGAATGAATTATTGTTTTATTTAGATCTTTTTTTATTTTTTTAATTTTATTAATTGCAGCATTTAAATTATCAATTACAAGTTTGTTATTATTAAATTTTGATCATTTTACATCAATAATTTCTTTAGTATATCCATCAAGTATTGTTGATTGATAATGTTTTTTACCATTTCAAATTAAATAAGTTACATCAGTAAATAAAATTGAAAATCTTTCTTTAATATCATTAAAATTACGATTTACTAAATCAGGATATTTAATTATATTTTTATTTCTATTTTGTTTTATTAATATTTTTCTACGCATACGCTTTACATATTCAGCTTGAATATTATTTTATTTCATAATTCGTAATACTTTCTTAGCATTATAAACAATGCCATAATCTTCTTTTAAATATTTGGTAATTCGACGATAACCAAATTGTTTCAAATTTTCTTCATAGACTTTTACAATATTCTTTAATGATTCGCTATCCTTACCATTACTTGAATAATTTTTATATTTATCTCAATAACTACGCTTTAAATTTGTTACATCAAGTAATAAATTTAGTGGATATTTATTAATGTTTTCTTTGATAAAAAATACAATTTTTATTTTATTTAATTGTAAAAGTCATGAAGCTTTTTTAGTAATTCATACCTAACTTTGTAATAGTTTAAATCTCTTTTTTTAAATGATTCTTTTGGACCTTTATTGGTGTTTAAAATTCCTTTCTTAAAATTTTCATACCATGAAGCAACAGTTTTTTTATTAATTGCATATTTTTTTGCAATAAAACTTATACTATTATTTTTAACCTCTTGTCCTATCCTTTTTCGAAAATCTGCTGTATATTTATTAAATTTTTGTCCTTTTCTTGCCATATAAAAATGCACCTCCTTTAAAAGTCTTTGCCAAAAATTAAACCTTTATTACTTAAATTAATAATTCCTAAGTCTGTAATTTTTCCATTATCAGCATTACCCACTAAATTCATATAACTTTGATTATTTTTTAATTTTAGTTCTTGTAAAGAAATTAAATTTTCTTGTAAATATTTAGCATTAACATTTAATTCATATGCTTTAACTGCTGTTGCTACTAATTCTTTTATTCCCATTTGATTATTCATAATTATTTCTCTCCTTTATTTATTTTGAATTTAATTCCATTAACACCAATAGTATTAATGTTTTTATTACTATCTCATTGTTTTTTAATTTCGTTTTTAACAATTTGTTCATCAACAATTAAATAATTTTTAATTAAATTAATAAGTTCTAATTTATCAGAATTTTGTAAAAAATCATCATTAACACCCAAAATATCAATATCTTTAATTAATATTTTTTCTTTCCGAAATTTACTAGTAGTTTTTTCTAAATCTTGTTCTATTTTTGCTACATCTTCCATAACACGAACTTGTTCATCTTCAATTTGGTCCATGTCTAACCCCATATCAGGCGTTAAGTTATTAGCATATTCAACCCTATTTTCTTGTTCTTGTTTTTTAGTTTGAATAAACTGTTGTTGTTTTAAGTATTGAACTTGTATTAGGCTATTTTTAATTTCAATTTTATTATTTTGAAGTACTTTTTCTAAATTAATAATATTAACTCTAATTCGATTTACTTCATCTTTAAAATCTTTTATTAATTCTAATGGTTCTCTAAAAACAAAATCAATTTTACTAATAGCACTGGGTATATCTTTTAAATGTATATCTTGATAACCATTTAATGCACAATGATTAAGATGACGATAGATAAACTCTGCTAATTCTTTACCGTGATTATCAATTCAATTTTTAATCGGTAATGCTTTTAAACTTAATTCTTTAAAATCATTACCTTTTAAATAAAATGGATAGGTAATATTTTTAATTTGATTATTTAACTTTAAATCTGCCATAATTAAATTTCCTCCAAATCCATTTCACTTATTAAATTATCAATATATTCGTAAGCAGTCTCTTCTGAATAACATTCTTCTAATGCGATATTAAATAAATCTTCTTCGCTATAAACATAACCACTTTCATCTTTTCACATATTATTCATAATTTATCACTTCGTAGTCTGCTTCTTCATCTTCTAAATAATCATCTATTAAACTTTTAACCTCATCAATTTCATATCATTTTAAATTTAAATCAAAATCTTTTGGCAATGAAATATTACCTACATGTCGCTCTTCATTACCAAATTTAAGATATAAATTTAATTCTCAACTCATATCATAGTCACTATCAATTTGTGCATAAATAATATCTTTATTACTAATTTTTAATGCGTTATTATTAATTCATTTTTCATTTAAGTAATCACTAATACAATATGACATTTTCTTATTCCTCCTAATTATTTTTATTGTTTAATGCTCAATGTTCATCAGTAATATCTTCTTGTGATACTGAATAACTTTTAAGCATTAATTCATTCAATTTATTTTCTTTATTGCATTCTTTATTAAAACAATAACCTCAATATCTTTGTTTAAGACAAATTTTATTTAACTTTTTCATATAAACATCCTAAATTATTTGATTGATTTTTTTCTCAATTTGTAATATTTTTCAACCATCTGATGCTAAATCTAAAATATCGTTAATTTTGTAATGTTGCATATAAGAAGCAATAACGTCTCATTTATCTTCAAATAAATTTAAATACATTTTTGCCCATTCTAAACATTGCAAATCATAATGATTTTTATGATGAGAAATACGACAATTAACAGGTTGACAATTCACTTAATCAAATAATGTTGTTATTTCATTTCAAGTTTTATTAATATACAAACTTTTATATTCCATTATATTTCCTCCTATTTTTAATTCGCTGGCACTCACTCCCAAGTGAAAGTGCCAAAGCGAGAATTAGTTATATAAGTATTTATCTATTTATTTACTACGCCATCCGCTTCACTGGGGGTGAGCGGTGGCGATAATATATTTAATATTTGTTTATTATTAGATAATAGACAGTTGTTTTTATGAGGTAAAGCCAGAGAATTCTCTCTCTTCTTCCGCACTATTTCAAGTCAAAACGTTCAGTTTTTAAAATAAATTCACTTGCACCTTGAAGAGCCTGGTGCTGGCTTTGTGGTTTGTAGAACTGCTGCCATCCTCGATGGGACAATATCTATCGCAAATTTATTTATAAAGTGGCCATCTCTATGTTTATTGTCGTTCGATGTTGACCTTGCACTTATCACGACTATCGCTTAGTTTAAATATAACCAGCGCCGATTTACATTTTTCCTCATACACTATTTCAGTACTTGCCTCGGCTGGCTGTGGGAATGAGCTTAAACTCATGTTCTTATGGAAGCACTTAGTTATTTAAAATAACCGTCCCACACTGCATTAAGTTGTTTTATAAAATCAAAGTTTAAAAGAACCAGTTTCTCAATCAAAGATAATTTTTGAATTTTCTAATTTTTTATAAAACCGCGTTTGTTTTTTATCTTTTGTACGATTTAATAAATCTTTATGTTTTTCACAAGTTCATAAAACTTTATTTGATAAAAATTCTTCGGTAATTAATGATATTGCTTTATAGCAATTATCAACATCACAGATTGTTTGTTGCGTATTAATTTCCATTACTTACTCCTTCCTTTAATATTAAGTTTTTTTATTTATTAGCCAAATTAATTAACTAAAACAGAGAAAGGACAACACCTTAAAATTGGAGAAAAAAAGGTACACTTTGTAAAAATTTCTAAGATATTTAATAAATGTGTAATACAACTTTTTCGTTAACTTAAAGTTGCGATAAAAAGTTTCTATTTTAAGAATTTAAGATGCTGCCCTTTCTCTGAATTAATTAATAATTATGGGTTTACAAATAAAAAAACAACCCTTTTTATTTAACAAGAGTTGTTTTTTGCCGGTTCATCGTACACGATGCCAATTAAAGACTTTTAACTTTTTATTATTATAAGCCATATATTTTTTATTGTTATAACTAATTGATGAACCATTGTCTGTTTGTCGCGTTGAAGTGATTGATAAAAATAAATTAATTTTGTCATTATTAGGAGCGTCAACAAAGACAGAATTGTTATAGTCAATAGGAATGGCAAATTGTTTATTGAATTTGGTTATAAATTCTTTTAAGAATGTATTTGCTTCTTCAATAGTGGTTACTCCTGCGAGAATTAATTCATTTTTCAAGCGATCTTGTAGAGTGCCTCATAAACGTTCAATTCGTCCCTTTGCTTGGGGAATTTAAGTAGTTATGATTTCGACACTTAATTCATCACAGCATCGGCTGAATTGAGTAAAGGTGTCTTTTTCTTCGGTTTTATCACTACTTTTTTGGTATGTAAAGATTGTTCGTTTATCGGTATAAAATGTCATGGGAATTCCATAATTTCGTAAAATTTGATGTAAAACATTATAATAACCTTGTAATGTTTCTTGATAAGCAAAATATAATCCAACAACCGTATTTGTTGTATCATCAATTGCGCCATGTAAAAATCATTTTGAACCATTTTCCTAATCAATGATGTTCACTGGCATCAGCTTGTAATAGTTCGCCGAAACATTTTCGACGTTCTCTTAAAGGGTGGGTTTTATCTTTTTTCTTTATTTTTTGCTTTCGAGGTGTTTTAATTTGATTTAAGGACATTAATTTGTATAAAACTGAATATGAAATGTTTATTCCTTTATTTTCGATTAATTTTTCTTTGAAATGAGTAAAATTAAAGCCAATATATTTAGTTTTATATAAATTTGCTTAATTATACTTGTAAGTGCAAGTAAATAAAATTTCAAAAAATCTCATATAAAAATTTTATGATGCTAAGTTTATTTTAGAAAAAATAAAGCAAGGAGTTTTTATATGGGATATAAACATCTTGGCATAGATGAAAGAATTTATATTGAGAATCAATTGAAGTTTAAAATAAAAATTAGTGAAATAGCTAAAAATCTTAATCGAAGTATTAGTACTATTATTCGAGAAGTTAATATAAATAAAGATAATAATCATTATTTTTCATTAATTGCACAAAATAAAGCAGAAAATAGAAAACAATCACATATTTATTTTCATAAGTTTAAAAATAGAGAATTAGTAAAATATGTACAACAAAAATTATTATTAGGTTGATCACCATAACAAATTTATGGCAGAATTAAAAATTTTCATAAAGAATGAATTATTAGTTTTAAAACAATTTACAATTGAATTTATTCTGGATTACTTGAAAAAGTTACTAATAAAAATTTAAGAAGAAAAGGTAAGAAACGAAAATATCAAGAAAATCGGGGTAAATTTAATGGTAAATCAATTAAAGAACGAAATGCTAATGTTAATAATCGCGTAACTCTTGGTCATTGAGAAGGTGATACCGTAGTATCATCACGAGGTAAAAGTAAATCATGTTTAATAACTTTAGTTGAAAGAACATCAAGATTTACTTTAGCAATATTAGTTGAAAATAGAACTACTAAAGTTATTAACGAAAATATTAGCCATTATTTATCAATTCTTCCAAATAATCTTGTTAAGACTATAACATTTGATCGTGGTAAAGAATTTGCTAATTGACAACAACTTGAAAAAAATTTAAATGTGAAAATTTATTTTGCTAATGCATATTCACCCTGACAAAGAGGTACTAATGAAAATACTAATGGTTTAATTAGAGAAAAATTTCCTAAAAAATTTAATTTTTCAAATACTACTAAAAATGCAGTTCATAAATTTATATTGTCTTTAAACCAAAGACCAAGAAAAATACTAAATTATCTTTCGCCAATCGAATATTTGGTTAGAAAAATAATTTAGTTGCACTTAACTTTACAATTTGGCATTTATAATCTTTTCACAAATTTGTGGATTTGTTTTATTGTGAGCTATCCTTCCACGAGAATGGTGAGCAAATGATTGACTATTTTGTGGATCATAAAGTTTTATAAGTTGTTCAATGCGACGAATTGATAAGTGTAAAATATTTGCAGCTCTTTGCTTTGATATTTTATTGTTAATAATTTTTTCAATTGTTTTGTATTTATGTTGTTCTTTCATTGTTAGTTTTCTTTCCATTGTTATCGCCATTTTTAATTTTAAATGGTTGCGAAATTTTTGCTAGATAACTATTACGAAATTATCACAAGATAAGGACAAAAAAATAGTTGCATTTCTTTTAAAAGATGTTATCATCATTCTAACAAGAGATACAAATTTATAACTTGTATCTACACGATGCAAGTTATAAAAATTCATTGGATTTAATACGAAATATTCAATAAAGTGTCCCAAATATATTTACAATTCAGGATACTAAAACTTTATGATTTTCTTTAATAATTGATTAATATGTTATAATTTTTTAAGAGGTGATTTTTAGTGTTGCAAAATGAAATACCAACTAAAGACTGATTAGTATTTGATAATACACCGGAAATTCGGCAATCATCAAAGGAAGTCGCTTTTCCATTAGCACCTGATAATGAACTTGTGATGAAAAAGTTAATTGACTTTGTGAAATATTCCCAAGATCCACAAAAAAATAGTGACCATGCCATTAGACCAGCTGTTGGTTTAGCAGCGCCACAAATTGGAAATAATATTAAAATGTATTATATTCGCATTGAAGATACAGATGAAGAAACTGGAACCAAGAAAGTAACTGAACATGCTATGATTAATCCTAAAATTATTGGAAAAAGTAATCAAATATCCTGTATTGAAGAAGGCGAAGGATGTTTAAGTGTTAATGGTGATAAAGAAGGATTAGTTCCCCGTAGTTTTCGCATTATTGTTGAAGGTTATGATTACTTAAAACAACAGCAAGTAACAATTACTGTACGTAGTTATGAAGCAATTGTTTTTCAACATGAGCAAGCGCATTTAGAAGGTAAACTATATTATGATTTAATTAATAAAAAAAAGCCTTGAGCTAAGAAAAGTAACTGAATTATTTTATAAATGGCGTTGTGTAGATACAAACGGCAAATTTATATCTTGTTAAATTAATGCTGAATTATACTTGCACTTACAAGTATAATTCAGCAAATAAAAAAATTAAATTAAATTTTAAAATAATCATTTTTAAAAATTTTAATTGCTTTTTAAGCATAAATAACAAGGTATAGCAAGAATTCTATTTAAAGAATCAAAAATACCGCTTTTAAAAGATACCAAAGTAATAGTTGATACAGGTTATCAAGGTTTGCAAAAAATGCATTGGAATGTTTTGATTCCGCACAAAAAAACAAAGCAAAAAACTTTAAATAACGAACAAAAACAGCATAATAAACTAATTTCACAAATGAGAATCGTTATTGAAAATGTTTTTGCTATCCTTAAAAAATTTAAAATTATTACTGAAAAATATCGCAATAGTAGAAAAAGATTTGCTTTAAGATTTAATTTAATTGCTTTTTAAGCATAAATAACAAGGTATAGCAATAATTCTAATAAAATAATTTTTTGTTGTGCCAAAATAATGCATCGCTTATAAAGACTATAAGAATTAAATTAATAAGAGGTATAAATTTCGATTTGTATTTTTTCTTTATGAATTAATTTGCAATGATTATCATAGTATCGCAAGAAGTCTATTAAAAAAATCCATAAAGGTAATTTTAAAGATAAATTTGATAAACGAAAAACTCATCTTGATCCATTTTCCACTAACACTAAATGTTGTATTCAAATGGCGGTTGATACTAATAATAATATTTTTGTTCAATCCACTAATACCAAACGATTACAAAAACAGTGAATTATTGAAAATATGAATACAAAATTAATTAACAAAAATTCCATTATTATTTCTGATATGAAACCATTATATTTATTAGTAGCAAAACAAACAAGTTCTACTTTATATGCCACTAAAACTAGGACAAATCCTGATGCCAGTTATCGAAAATTAAATAAAATTAGTAAATTACAAGCAAGTCTTAAAGAAGCCTTAATTCATTATCGTGGTTTAGGTTTTACTAACATTCAAAATTATTTAAATCTCTGAAAATGAAAATACCAACACAAAGATTTAACACCAAACCAACAAGCAACGGTATTATATTTTAACATCTAAAAAAGTTAAAGAACAATAATAATCTTCCATCAAATTCGTTTTCAAATTGTTATATTGATGATTTTTTTGACTTTATCAAGATTTTTCGACAAAATTAAATAGTTTTTGTAAGGATTGTTTTAACTCATGATGTCATCAAAAATGACAAGCATCAGTTATGATAATTATTGTCACTGGAATCATAGCCATTGCTAAACACGATGGAACAAAATATCAGTTGCTTAAATTATAGACTTCTAAATCATTTAAATTTAAGACCTTATTATTAATTCAAGGAATAAACAAAATAATGATATTTAATAAAACAGCTCCCACGGCAGCGTAAATTAATGGGCGATTAATAATTGGTGTAAAATGTGATTTTATTTTTCAATTAGTTAAAGTAACAGTATTGACAAACATACTTGGAGCACAAGTTAGAGCAATAAAAATTCCGGTACGACCAAAGTCAGAAATTTGTAATTTCATCTCAATCGTAATGTTTGGATTGCTACTTCGTAAAAAATCAAAAACTGTTTGATAACCAAAAGCTTCATATTTTTCCGCTGCGACAAAACTCATTCCAAAATAATAAGCCCCAATACAAACTCCGGCTGTTAAGAGGGTAATCCGAATCATTGGTCCTCAAATATTCTTAAACAAAGGATTCTTCCCTTGCACCGGTTTAATTGTCATTAAAGTATTATCATTATCGGCCATCCCGATACAAATTGCTAAAATTGATTCAATAACTAAATTCATTCATAAAATATCGGTTGCTTCAACTGATGAAACATGATTAATTAACGATAAAATAAAAATTGATAACACATTTGCTAAGTTAACCCCAATAACAAAAGTAATGGCGCGCCGAATTTTTTGGTAAACATTACGGCCTTCATTAATTCCTTTAATAATTGTTTCAAAATTATCATCGGTTAAAATAACATCTGCTGCTTGCTTTGCAACATCCGTCCCCGCAATTCCCATTGCGACCCCAATATCCGCTTTGACTAAACTTGGGGCATCATTAACCCCATCGCCGGTCATTGAGACAAGATAACCTTTTTGTTGTAAAATGCTAACAATCCGCACCTTATGTTCTGGATTAACGCGGGCAAACACTTTAATATTATCGACAATCCGAATCAATTGTTCATCTGACATTTCATTTAATTGTTCTGAAGAAATTACTTCATATTCCGAATATGCTAAATATAATTCCTTGGCAATTGCCAAAGCCGTTGTGGCATGATCACCAGTAATCATAACAACTTGAATTCCGGACGCATGGGCTTTTTTTACCGCTTCAATTGCTGATTGCCGCACAGGGTCAATCATTCCAACAGCTCCTAAAAAAATTAAATTTGTTTCTAAAGCTTCTGAATCTTGTTCATCATCAAAATTAGTATTGTAAGCAAAGGATAATACTCGTAATGCTTGGGCTGATAAATCATCAGCTAATTTTAATAATTCAGCTTTATCTTTTTTGGTTAAGGTTAAAATTTCATTTTTAATCATAATCCGGTCACAGTGCTCTAATAAACTGTCTAAAGCCCCTTTGGTAAAAGTTGTGCTAACCCCTTCAATAACATTTAATGTTGACATTAGTTTTCGTTCTGAATCAAAAGGAACCTCATCAATTCGTTCTCATTTATCACGAGAATCTTGTTCATCATAAGCAAATAATTCAGCATAATCCACTAATGCTAATTCGGTTGGATCACCAATCCGTTCTTTATCTTCCGTAACACTATCATTACACAACACTAATGCTTTTAAAAATAAATCCTGGTGCTCATCAAGATGACTACTAATGTACTGATCAGCATTAATCACATTATTATTCATAATTACTTTTTTAACAGTCATCTTATTTTGTGTTAAAGTCCCCGTCTTATCAGTACAAATAACATTTACACTTCCTAATGTTTCCATACTAGCTAGTTTTTTTACAATCACATTTTGCTTCGCCATTCGTTTCGTTGAAAACGATAAAGTAATGGAAACAACAGCTGCTAATGATTCTGGAATAACACCAATTGCTAAAGTAATCGCAACCATTAAATAACTAGTTCAACCATTCTTATCACCATTAAAGTATAATGCTAAAAAGATAACAACAGCAATAATAAAACTTAATCCCGCAATTCAATATGAAAACTTTGTTAATTTTTTTTCTAAATTAGTTGTTGTTTCTTCTGTTTCATTAATTGTTGTGGCAATTTTACCAATCTCAGTTTGTTGGCCAACCTTAATCACAACACCAATAGCACGACCAGCATTAATAAAAGTTGACATAAAAGCAATGTTTTTCATTTTGGCTAAAATTGTTGTTGGTTCAATTGGGAAAGCCGTTTTATGAACAGGAACACTTTCACCAGTTAAAATTGCTTCATCAATAAAAACATCCGATTGTTCAATAATTCGTAACTCCGCTGGAACATATTTTCCGGCTTCTAAAATAACAATATCACCGACTGTTAATTCATGCGCTGGAATTTCTTGTTGTGCATCATTCCGAATGACAACCGCTTTGGGCTTCGATAGTGACTTTAAAACGGACATTGATTTTCGTGCTTTTACAGTTTGTAATGTTTCTAAAATTGCATCAAGAATAACAATTGCTGCAATAACCGAAAAATCAATAAAATATTCCCCTTTAATTTGTCAGTTATTACCAATCATAGGAGCAATAACTGAAATTACCGCAGCAACAATTAAAATTAATTGAATTGGTTCAATTAACGATTTTCCAAAGATAACATATCATGGTGTTACTTTACTTTTTGGTAATTCATTTTTACCATATTGTTTTTGCCGCACGATTACTTCTTCAGAAGTTAAGCCAGTTTCAAAATTAGTGTTTAAAAAAGATTTTAAGTTACTATTACTTTGGGATATATATTCTTCCATCATTAATGACCTTTCTATTTTTTTATTTTGTTAATTATTATACCTTAAAAATATTATTTTATAACAGTTATTTTCTTTAATTTTGTAGAAAACTCTTGATATTTTAATAAAACCTTGATTTTATTGCGTTTTATTAAAATGGACTTTTTACAAATTTCTATATTTTATAAGTGTTTTCTTTAATTTTGTCGAAAACTCTTGATATTTATAAAATATATCTAAAATTAGGTATATTTTTAATATAAAGAGAGGTAAATAATTGATGGGAAAAATACTTGCAGAATTAATAAATAGTTTAACAAATGATCAATTTTTAGAATTTTATGAAAAAGTTAAAAAAGAAGCAGAATTAATCAAAAAACAAAAACGCTTAAATGAAATTGATCAAAAATTTAGAGATAAAGGTATTAAATGTCCTAATTGCAAATCTTATTATTGTGTTAAAAATGGCCATAATCCCGAAGGAAAACAAAAATATTTATGCAAAAAATGTCGGGCTAGTTTTGATGCTTTTCGTCATCATTTTACTTATTGAAGTCATTTAAATTATGAACAATGAAATTTGAATTAATAAATTTCATTGCTAGGACAATCTAGTAAAGTAATTTCCCGTTTTATTAAAACAACACCCAAAACAGCTTGATATAATCGTCAAAAATTAATGCCATCAAAACAATTATAAAATATTCAATTAAAACTTAAAAAATTAAATGGCCAAATACAAATCGATGAAACATTTATTAAAAAAATCCATAAAGGTAATTTTAAAGATAAATTTGATAAACGAAAAACTCATCTTGATCCATTTTCCACTAACACTAAATGTTGTATTCAAATGGCGGTTGATACTAATAATAATATTTTTGTTCAATCCACTAATACCAAACGATTACAAAAACAGTGAATTATTGAAAATATGAATACAAAATTAATTAACAAAAATTCCATTATTATTTCTGATATGAAACCATTATATTTATTAGTAGCAAAACAAACAAGTTCTACTTTATATGCCACTAAAACTAGGACAAATCCTGATGCCAGTTATCGAAAATTAAATAAAATTAGTAAATTACAAGCAAGTCTTAAAGAAGCCTTGGTTCATTATCGTGGTTTAGGTTTTACTAACATTCAAAATTATTTAAATCTCTGAAAATGAAAATACCAACATAAAGATTTAACACCAAACCAACAAGCAACGGTATTATATTTTAACATCTAAAAAAGTTAAAGAACAATAATAATCTTCCACCAAATTCGTTTTCAAATTGTCATATTGATGATTTTTTTGACTTTATCAAGAGTTTTCGACAAAATTAAAGAAGATTTTTACAAAAATTATTTTAAATGATATAACTATATTAGACTTCTTCCGATACTATGATAATCATCGCAAATTAATTCATAAAGAAAAAATACAAATAGGAATTTATACCTCTTATTAATTGCTGAATTATACTTGTAAGTGCAAGTATAATTCAGCTTTTAAAATATCTAACATTTTATTAAAAGTATTTTGTTTTATTCCTGTTAATCGTAATAATTCTTTATCATTAAGAAATTTAAAGTTATCCTTTTTCATATTTTATAGACTGCACCCAAAAAAGTAAGTAAAGAAAAAAAAGTCTTTGCTAAACTTTTAAAGGAGGTGCATTTTTATATGGCAAGAAAAGGACAAAAATTTAATAAATATACAGCAGATTTTCGAAAAAGGATAGGACAAGAGGTTAAAAATAATAGTATAAGTTTTATTGCAAAAAAATATGCAATTAATAAAAAAACTGTTGCTTCATGGTATGAAAATTTTAAGAAAGGGATTTTAAACACCAATAAAGGTCCAAAAGAATCATTTAAAAAAAGAGATTTAAACTATTACAAAGTTAGGTATGAATTACTAAAAAAGCTTCATGACTTTTACAATTAAATAAAAGAAAAATTGTATTTTTTATAAAAGAAAACCTTAATAAATATCCACTAAATTTATTACTTGATGTAACAGATTTAAAGCGTAGTTATTGAGATAAATATAAAAATTATTCAAGTACTGGTAAGGATAGCGAATCATTAAAGAATATTGTAAAAGTCTATGAAGAAAATTTAAAACAATTTGGTTATCGTCGAATTACCAAATATTTAAAAGAAGATTATGGCATTGTTTATAACGCTAAGAAAGTATTACGAATTATGAAAGAAAATAATATTCAAGCTGAATATGTAAAGCGTATGCGTAGAAAAATATTAATAAAACAAAATAGAAATAAAAATATAATTAAATATCCTGATTTAGTAAATCGTAATTTTAATGATATTAAAGAAAGATTTTCAATTTTATTTACTGATGTAACTTATTTAATTTGAAATGGTAAAAAACATTATCAATCAACAATAATTGATGGATATACTAAAGAAATTATTGATGTAAAATGATCAAAATTTAATAATAACAAACTTGTAATTGATAATTTAAATGCTGCAATTAATAAAATTAAAAAAATAAAAAAAGATCTAAATAAAACAATAATTCATTCAGATCACGGATATCAATATACATCTAAAGATTATAATAGTAAATGTTTAGATAACAAAATTATAATTTCAATGGGTAAAAATTATCATTGTGCAGACAACATTATTATTGAAAGTTTTCATTCATTACTTAAAAAAGGAACAATCCATAATAAAAATTATAAATCTCATAATGAATATATTAATGATGTTAAAAAATGAAATAAATGATATTCAAACCAAAAAGAAAAAGATATAATAAATAAAAGTTTGTAAACCTTTTTATTAATACTTACTAAACGGGGTGCAGTCTAGTTTTACCATTTTGATAAAGTAAAACAATTTGTTTTTTAAATTCATCGGTATATGAATTTCTTCCCATTTTTATATTCCTACTTTCTTCATAATTATATTTTATTTGAAAGTCCACATAAATATGGTCCAACTTATTGTAACCTATCCAAAAGTTATAATTGCTGTTTTATGGTTTTTACCAACTATAGTATCTCCTTCTAGATGACCAAAGACATTTATTGCTTTAATGTTTGGAAATTCAATATTACGTTCAATAATTGTCGAACAATTATTGACTTTTCCGCGGTTTTCTGTTTTATTATGTGGTTTATTTTTACCTTTTCGTAATAAATTTTCTTTATTAAAATTATAACGAGAAAAGTTAAACATATTATATAAAGTCTTTGAACAGATAAAATTTTTGGCAATATTCCTTATTATATTTGTAATAATATCTTGTGAGTAGTGTTCATAATTAACTAAATAATTAATAATTTCAAGGTAAATTTTATTTAATTTTTTTGTTTGCGGCCGGATTTTTTCTTGTTTTTATTACTATTTTCATAAATTTAAATTGGTGTTAAACCAGCAACCAACATTTTATAAATTCTATGGATAGTTGTTTTACTTTGATTTATTTCATAAGCTGTTTTTCTAATTGAATAATTAAAATTTTGATATTGTTGAATTGAAATTAATTTTTCTATTGTTTTTTTGATACGTTGTGTTATTTCTTCTTTTTTAAATTTGGATTTTAACACAATATTTTTATTTGTTTAACTTCCCCATTTAATTTTACAATTCAGGATAATTTACAAAATAAAGTTTAAAATTCTTAAACTTTATTTTCTAATTCCTAATTCTTTAATGATGATTTTATATTCATTAAAGTCAGTTTTAGTTAAGTAAGCAAGTAAATGTTTTCTTTGTGCTACTTTTTGTAATAAACTTCTTCTTGAAACAATATCTTTTTGATGGACTTTCAAGTGTGCTGTTAAATTATTAATATCTTCTGTTAAAATTGCAATTTGAACTTTTGTTGCACCAGTATCTTTTGCATTTTTACCAAATTTTGACACTAATTCTGCTTTTTTTACTTTTGAAACCATTGTAATTTTCTCCCTTCATTTAGTGGCTTAATCATGTTAAATCAAAGATTTTAAGAAAGGGTTATCTTAAATCAACGAAATAACAACCTTATTAATAATATGCTTTATTAGTAAAAAAATCAAGGGTATTAGCTAAATCTTGTTCTAAAAGAGACACTAATTCGGCTAAACAATTAATTTTAACATTTTGTCGCAAATATTTTTTAAAATAAACGATAATTTCTTGCCCATATAAGTCGAGATTAACATCAAGTAAATATGTTTCAATAACTTCTTTTCCCTCAAATAATCTATAAGACGTCATTGATGAATAAAGTTTTCCTTGAGCTAATGTTTCTGTTACATAAACACCATAAGGTAAAATTACTTTTTGGAGTAAATAAATATTAGCGGTTGGAAAGTTAATTGTTCGGCCTAAATTTTTGCCCGGTTTTACTTCACCACGTAAATGATAATCTTCATATAATAATTTGTTTGCTGATGATAAATCATGCTGCAATAATAAATTCCGAATTGTTGTTGAAGAAAATAAATTATCTTGTCGTGGAATTAAATAAACATTTTCTTGGCCAAAAAAAGTAATAATATCATTAAAATCACCTTCGCGATTTTTGCCAAAGCGAAAATCAGAACCAATCACAACTTTTATGACATTGTAATGTTTTTTTAAAATTGTTAAAAATTGTTTTGCTGATAAATTCATAAATTCAGTTATTAGTGGTGCTTCCAAATAATAGTCAAAACCTAATTTGGCGGCAGTTTGTTGTTTTGAAACATTATAGATTAGTTTCGTATCTGTTTGATGTAAAAAATCAGTAACACTTTGAGACATTGTAAAAAATAAGGCTGCAAGTTGTTCTTGGTTTTTAATTTCCATTAAACGATTAATTAATTTTAAATGGTCTTGATGAAAACCATCAAACAAACCTAAACAAGCAATTTTTGGTTCCTGAGAAGCTGGCTTATTTCATAGTAAAGTTTTCATTAATAACGGTCGCCTTTCTCGCTTTCTTCTTGTTTAGAGGGTTCAACATTTGATCATAATACCCGCTGGCAAGCATAAACATGTTTCCCAATATGTTTATAAATTGCTAGAACATTTTTATTTTTATCAATAATAAAAATAATTGGATCAGCATGGTTAATAATAACAATTGGCTTTCCTTGTCGAATTTCTTCATCATTATGATGAAGCATCAATTGCTGATTATTCGTAAATAAAGCATCATACATTGATATTAATGCATTAAAATTTACTTCTTCAAGAGTAATTGCTTTTGATAACAAAAAATTCCCTGATTGCGTACGACATAAGTTTTGAACAGCCCCAATTGTATTTAATTTTGCCGCAATATCAGTAACTAAACTTCTAATATATGTTCCTTTTGTACACAATACACTAAATTTAATGGTATGATTATGTGCATCATTTTTTTTTAGTTTAATTTCTTTAATTGTGACAGTTCGTGGTTTAATTTCAACTTCTTTATCTTCGCGAGCATATTCATAAAGTTTCTTCCCATTAATTTTAATTGCTGAATATTTTGGTGGATATTGTTCATACATGAAACCATTGAATTCATTAAAAACTTTTTTTAATATTTTTTTTTGAATTTTAAATAGCGTTGTTTCATTAAGAATATTACCAGTAATATCACCAGTATCTGTTTCAATAAATAGTTTCATTTCTACATCATAAGCTTTATCAGCTGTTAACAAATATTCACTCATTTTCGTTGCATTATTCACTAAGACCACTAAAAGGCCAGTTGCTAATGGATCTAATGTCCCGGCATGGCCAATTTTATTAATTTGTAATTTTTGTTTAATTTCTTGAATAACTTGATGACTCGTTTTTCCTGTTGGTTTATTAATTAAAAAAATTCCATCCTGCATAATTGAAACCACCCACTTCCTGAATTATTATATCATTTTTTACTACATTCCTAACATTATGCTTCTTGCGATACCTTATTATTTATGCTTAAAAAGCAATTAAAATTTTTAAAAATGATTATTTTAAAGTTTAATTTAATTTTTTTATTTTTGTTAGTATCGCAAGAAGTCTATTGAAGTCATTTAAATTATGAACAATGAAATTTATTAATTCAAATTTCATTGCTAGGACAATCTAGTAAAGTAATTTCCCGTTTTATTAAAACAACACCCAAAACAGCTTGATATAATCGTCAAAAATTAATGCAATCAAAACAATTAGAAAATACTCAATTAAAATTTAAAAAATTAAATGGCCAAATACAAATCGATGAAACATTTATTAAAGAAATCCATAAAGGTAATTTTAAAGATAAATTTGATAAACGAAAAACTCATCTTGATCCATTTTCCACTAACAGTAAATGTTGTATTCAAATGGCGGTTGATACTAATAATAATATTTTTGTTCAATCCACTAATACCAAAAGATTACAAAAACAGTGAATTATTGAAAATATGAATACAAAATTAATTAACAAAAATTCCATTATTATTTCTGATATGCAACCATTATATTTATTAGTAGCAAAACAAACAAGTTCTACTTTATATGCCACTAAAACTAGGACAAATCCTGATGCCAGTTATCGAAAATTAAATAAAATTAGTAAATTACAAGCAAGTCTTAAAGAATCCTTAATTCATTATCATGGTTTAGGTTTTACTAACATTCAAAATTATTTAAATCTCTGAAAATGAAAATACCAACACAAAGGTTTAACACCAAACCAACAAGCAACGGTATTATATTTTAACATCTAAAAAAGTTAAAGAACAATAATAATCTTTCACCAAATTCGTTTTCAAATTGTCATATTGATTATTTTTTTTATTTTATCAAGAGTTTTCGACAAAATTAAAGCAAAATTAAAGAGCAAATTCAATATTATTATGATATTATTACTGTAATATTGAATAACAATATTATCGATAACTATGGAATAATAGTTTGTGAATCAAATCAAGCGTTATCATTTGATCAATTTAATTTAGTTATGTTACGTTGCAAAACATATCGTAAAAAGTATTTGTATATTTTAAGGTTAGAAAAAGGAGAAAGTTAATGTGCAGAAAAAGGGTTTTTTAATTATTTTTTCTGGCCCATCAGGAGTCGGAAAAGGAACAATATGCCAAGAACTTTTTAAATATCAAGAATTAAATTTGGCTTATTCAGTTTCAATGACAACAAGAGAAAAAAGGCAAGATGAAGTTGAAGGGGTAAATTATTTTTTTGTTAACCGGCCAACATTTGAAGCGGCAATTAAAAATGATGAACTATTAGAATATGCTGATTTTGTTGGGAATTATTATGGAACGCCAAAATCATATTGTTTTGATCAAATTAATGTTGGAAAAAATATTTTATTAGAAATTGAAATACAAGGGGCAACGCAAGTATTAGAAAAAGTCACATATGCCGTTTCAATTTTTTTAATTCCACCGAGTTTAGAAGAATTAGAAAACCGCATCCGTGGGCGAAAAAGTGAGCCAGAGGAAGTTCTACAAGCACGTTTAACAAAAGCAGCGGATGAACTTCCCTTACAAAGTAATTACAATTATGTTGTTGTAAATAATACAGTTGAACAAGCAGTTACAGAAATTAAAGCAATTTTAGAGAAAGAAATTGCTAAACGGTCATAAGTTTGAATAAAGGAATAAGAAATGCAAACAAGAGAATTAGCCTGGAATATTCTATGAAAAATCTTTGCAAAAAATAAGTTTAGTAATCAATTATTATCAAACATAATTGAACAAAATGATAACTTTAGTGACCAAGATAAAACTTTAATTTATCGAATTGTGTATGGAACATTAAAAAATAAATTATATTTAGAATATATTGCTAATCAATTTATTAATGCTAATAAAACAAATCAAAAACTACAAGTTCTTTTATGAATGAGTATTTATCAATTTCGGTTTTTAGATCGAATTCCTAATTACGCAATTGTTAATGAAGCGGTTAATATTGGGAAAATGGTTAATTCAAAATGTGCTGGTTTTATTAATGCTACTTTAAAGAAAATTTTTGAAAGTGAAGATAGTGTTTTTGAAATTAACGTTTCTGATGAAATGAAAAAATTAAGTATTAAATATAGTTTTCCATCAGCATTATATTTAATTCTTCGTAATGAATATAGTGAAGATATTGCGCGGCAAGTAATGGTTGATAGTTTGACAATTCCAAAACTTTCATTTCGCGTTAATACGCTAAAAATTAGTCGGGATGAATTGTTAACAAAATATCCAAATTATAAATTAACAAAGAGTTTGGTATCACCAGTTGGTGTTATTGCTGATAAACCAGTTGTTAATTCAGAAATGTTTCAGAAAGGTTTAATTTTTGTCCAAGATGAAATGAGTATGCGGATTGCAGAAGTGTTAGATCCGTACGAGACTGATCGTGTGTTAGATATGTGCAGTGCACCTGGTGGTAAAACAACCCATTTAAGTCAATTAATGAACAATAAGGGGATTATTCATGCATATGATATTAGTGAAAAGAAAATTAATTTAATTAAAATGAATGCCCAGCGATTGGGGATTACTAATATTTATCCGCATTTATTAGATGCCAGAGAAATTAAGACCGAAATTCAATATGATAAAATTCTGTGTGATGTCCCCTGTAGTGGGTTAGGCGTAATTAAGCGTAAGCCGGAAATTAAATATCATACTTTTACTAACCAAAAATTAGCCAATTTAGTTGAAATTCAAGAACAATTATTAGAAAAAGCTTACGAATTATTAAAACCAGGGGGAATCTTGGTTTATTCAACTTGTACTTTTGGTGGGTATGAGAATACGGTTCAGATCCGCAATTTTTTAGCAAAGTATGATGATTTAGAAATTGTTGCCACCGAACAAATTTTTGGTTATGAAAATAACAATGATGGATTCTATTATTGTAAAATTAGAAAAAAGATAAGTAATTAAGATAAGTAATTATAAAAAATATTTAAAATATATATACCTGAGTTGTAAAATTAAATGGGGAAGTTAAACAAATAAAAATATTGTGTTAAAATCCAAATTTAAAAAAGAAAAAATAACACAACGTATCAAAAAAACAATAGAAAAATTAATTTCAATTCAACAATATCAAAATTTTAATTATTCAATTAGAAAAACAGCTTATGAAATAAATCAAAGTAAAACAACTATCCATAGAATTTATAAAATGTTGGTTGCTGGTTTAACACCAATTTAAATTTATGAAAATAGTAATAAAAACAAGAAAAAATCCGGCCGCAAACAAAAAAATTAAATAAAATTTACCTTGAAATTATTAATTATTTAGTTAATTATGAACACTACTCACAAGATATTATTACAAATATAATAAGGAATATTGCCAAAAATTTTATCTGTTCAAAGACTTTATATAATATGTTTAACTTTTCTCGTTATAATTTTAATAAAGAAAATTTATTACGAAAAGGTAAAAATAAACCACATAATAAAACAGAAAACCGCGGAAAAGTCAATAATTGTCGAACAATTATTGAACGTAATATTGAATTTCCAAATATTAAAGCAATAAATGTCTTTGGTCATCTAGAAGGAGATACTATAGTTGGTAAAAACCATAAAACAGCAATTATAACTTTTGGATAGGTTACAATAAGTTGGACCATATTTATGTGGACTTTCAAATAAAATATAATTATGAAGAAAGTAGGAATATAAAAATGGGAAGAAATTCATATACCGATGAATTTAAAAAACAAATTGTTTTACTTTATCAAAATGGTAAAACCATTCTTGAAATTTTTAAGGAATATGGGATGTCAAAATCAGCCGTATATCAGTGAATTGAAAAATTAAATAATTCTGGATCTTTTAAAGCAAAAGATAACCGCACTGCTGAAGAAAATGAACTTGATTGCCTTGCGGAAAGAATTAATCCAATTACGAATGGAAAACGACATTTTAAAGCAAGCGGCACTGATAATCGGCAAAAAATAGAAATTATTAACAATAATAAAGAAAAATATTCCGTGCGAAAAATGGGTCAAATATTAAAGATAGCAAAATCAACATATTACTATCAAATTAACAAATACGCTACGGTTGATGTTAATAATTATGAACAAGAAGTTATCAGTCCATTTAATGCTAGTCGCAAAATTTATGGAGCTCGTAAAATTAAAGCTATTTTAACCAGAAAAGATATTATTTTATCGCGAAGAAAAATTCGCCAAATTATGATTAAAAATCAGTTAGTATCTAAATACACCAAATTAAAATATCGTAATCATAAGTCAATGGTTAATAACGACGAAATTAGCAACGTTTTAAACCATGAATTTAATAATAAACAACCAAATGAAGTTGTTGTTAGTGATTTAACATATGTTCAAGTTGGTGCTAAATGACATTATATTTGTTTATTAATTGACTTGTTTAATCGTGAAATAATTGGCTATAGTGCCGGGACAAACAAAACAGCCCAACTAGGACAAAAAGCCTTTTATTCAATTACAAGACCATTAAATAAAATTACGTTATTTCATACTGACCGGGGTAATGAATTTAAAAATAAAATCATTGATAATATCTTAAATACTTTTAACATCAAACGATCATTAAGCAATAAAGGCTGTCCTTCTGATAATGCTGTGGCTGAAACAACTTACAAAAGTTTTAAAACGGAATTTATCAAGGGGCAAAAATTTATAAATTTAACCCAATTAAAATACAAATTATTTGACTTTGTGGATTGATATAACAATATTCGAATTCACGGTCGTTTAAATTATTTAACACCTGTTGAATTTAGAAAACAACAGTCCATATAAAAAGTGTCCTAAAAAGGGGGTTTAGACTGCACCCAAAAAAGTAAGTAAAGAAAAAAAGTCTTTGCTAAACTTTTAAAGGAGGTGCATTTTTATATGGCAAGAAAAGGACAAAAATTTAATAAATATACAGCAGATTTTCGAAAAAGGATAGGACAAGAGGTTAAAAATAATAGTATAAGTTTTATTGCAAAAAAATATGCAATTAATAAAAAAACTGTTGCTTCATGGTATTAAAATTTTAAGAAAGGAATTTTAAATACCAATAAAGGTCCAAAAGAATCATTTGAAAAAAGAGATTTAAACTATTACAAAGTTAGGTATGAATTACTAAAAAAGCTTCATGACTTTACAATTAAATAAAAGAAAAATTGTATTTTTTATCAAGCCAAATTGTAAAGTTAAGTGCAACTAAATTATTTTTCTAACCAAATATTCGATTGGCGAAAGATAATTTAGTTGCACTTAACTTTACAATTTGGCAAATTAAAAAAATAAAAAAAGATCTAAATAAAACAATAATTCATTCAGATCACGGATATCAATATACATCTAAAGATTATAATATTAAATGTTTAGATAACAAAATTATAATTTCAATGGGTAAAAATTATCATTGTGCAGACAACATTATTATTGAAAGTTTTCATTCATTACTTAAAAAAGGAACAATCCATAATAAAAATTATAAATCTCATAATGAATATATTAATGATGTTAAAAAATGAAATAAATGATATTCAAACCAAAAAGAAAAAGATATAATAAATGAAAGTTTGTAAACCTTTTTATTAATACTTACTTTTTTGGGTGCAGTCTAGGTTTTTCCAATCAATCAGGAAATAAAGAAGAAGAAAGGAAGCATAATTATGAATACGAATGTTAAATTAATTGAAAATCTTTTACAAGAATATCTAAAGGCCAGTAATTTAATAATCCCAGTGATGGTTGAAAAGCCCCGTCAAGAAGAATTTGGCCATTTATCATCCAATTTAGCCTTGTTATTAGCAAAGGATTTAAAAAAGGATCCTAATAAAATTGCTGCGGAAATTATTGCTTTTATTGAAAAAGATAATAAATCATATTTTAAAAAAATTGAGATTGCTGGGGCCGGATTTATTAATTTTACCCTAGCTGATGAACAGTTACATCGAGTTATTAATGATGTTTTAAAACTACAAGCAACATATGGGCATTCCGCTCCGAAAAAGTTTACTTATAATTTAGAAATTGTTTCAGCGAACCCAACTGGTTTCTTACATATTGGTCATGCCCGAAATGGGGCAATTGGGGATAGTGTTGCGCGTATTTTACGAGCAGCTGGTTATCATGTTCAAACTGAATATTATGTTAATGATGCTGGTAATCAAATCAATACTTTAGCTGTGACCGTTTTTGTTAGTTATTTAAATTTATTAAGAAAGAAAACTGAATTTCCTCCTGAAGCATATCGTGGTGAAATGTATAATGATGTTGCCCAATATTTTGTTAATCATTATCAAGATAAATTTATTAATTTAACTTTTGATAAAGATTATAAAATTAGTGATCCCGAAGTCCACCAAATATTTCGCCAAAAATCAATTGATTTATTTTTAGATATAATTAAAAACCAATTAAAACTATTTCGCGTTGATATTGAATATTATTCTTCAGAAGCGGCAATGTATGAAGGTGGTAAAATTGATGCAATGTTAGCGCAATATGCTAAATTAGGAAAAACTTATGAACAAGATGGTGCAGTATGATTAAAAACAACTAATTTTGGGGATGATAAAGATCGGGTTTTAGTTAAATCGAATGGTGATTTAACTTATATTACCCCGGATTTATCAGCACACAATGAACGTTTAATACGCAGCAAAGCGGATAAATTAGTTAACTTTTGGGGTGGTGATCATCACGGTTATATTGTCCGTATGTTAGCTGGTTTACAGTTATTAGGGTATCAAAAAGATGTTTTAGATATTGATATGATTCAAATGGTGCGGCTAATTAAAGACGGGGCTGAATATAAAATGAGTAAACGGAAAGGAACAGCCGTTTGGTTAATTGATTTAATTGAAGAAATTGGCGTTGATCCAATTCGTTATATGTTAGCTTCAAAAAGTGCTCAAAGTCATATGGACTTAGATATTGGAATTTTAAAAGAGCATTCTTCGAAAAATCCGGTTTATTATGCACAATATGCCACCGCTCGTTGTAATAGCGTTTTGCAACAAGCGAAAAAAAACAAGATTAGTTTTAATGATGTGACGAGTTTTGAATTATTAACTTCGCAAAAAGAATTAGATCTTTTAAATGAGATTGATCTATTTAATCATTGCATTGAAGGAGCCGCAAAATTGTGCCAACCACATCTTATCTGTGATTATGTCCAAAGTATTGCAAGTCAATTCCATTCATATTATAATGAATCAAAAGTTATTAATTTAGATAACTTAGAATTAACAAAACAACGCTTAGTATTTATCAAAGTAATTTATCAAGTTTTATCAAATGCCTTTAATTTATTAGGGGTTAATGTTATTGAACAGATGTAATTATTTAAGTTATGTTATAATCTATAAGACAGAAAGAGGGTGCCTAGGTGTTACAAGATAATTGAGATGTTTTTTTATTTAATCCATTAATATTATTATTGTTATTTGTTCTTTACGTTTTAATTTTAATAAAAAACATTAAAATCAAACATACTAGTCAGAAAGCATTCTTTATTCAAACCTTTTTATATTGATTTGCATTATCAGCCATTATTGGTGATAATTTTGAGTTTCGTGATTTATTCTTCGCGGCATCAATTAATAATATGGAAGGCATTGCCATTATTGCGGCAACTTACCTTTCTTTGTATGCTTTTTTAGCGATGATTCCTTATGTCTTTCTACATAAGATTTTTTCACGAATTGGTTGTCATTTTTTTCAATATACAATGTTTGGTGCTTCAATGATCGGTATTTTTATTTTAATTTTTTATCCATCGTTACCAACGCTAATTATTGCAGCTATTTTCCTCGGGTTTGAAATTATTGCCAAATCTAGTTATTTTTTATCGTATAATGAGGCTTATGGTCGTAAGTTTTTTTCATTTAAAACAATTAGTTTAGTAGCACCGTTAATGACTTTCGCCCTTGTTTTTGGTAGTGAATTTAATAATATTGTTATTACCACCGCAACTAATTTATCTTATCATTTACAAATTGCAATTATTGGAATGGGGGCCATTGTAGCTTTGGCTGTGGCGACTACTTTATATGCGATGTTTTCCCATAAGGAGTTTACTTCAACACCATTTACAATTGAACAACAAAAAATGTTTGAACCTTTTAAATGAAAAAAAGTATTAATTATTTTCTTTATGGCAATTTTAATTATTATTTTAAAAGAAGTATCACAATCAAATATTTATATTTGATTGTTGGGCCAACGGACATGGGAAAAATACCATAATATTTTAAAAGTTAACCAATTTGTCCGGTTAAATGAGCAATTATTCTTAATTCCGCAGTTTTTTGGTGCTTATTTAGCGTGTCATTTACTTTATAATAAAATTGGTGTTAAATATTGTTTTGGGTTAGGTTTATTGTTATGATTTCTTTTTTTCAGTATTATGGCCTTTAACCATTCCCCAGAAGCTTACTTAGCATTACAAGTTATTAATGGTTTAGCTTTTGCAATGTGTTTTAATATTTTATTTGCTATGACCTGTGAATGAAAGTATCGTTCGCCAACGAATAAACCAGTTGTTGCACAATTCCAATTCCTATGGTTTGGCTTTGAATTTATCATCAAGTTTGTGGATGATGTGATCCGGGATAAAAAGGTAGGAATCTTTAAAGAATACATTTATGGAGAACAATATCTTCTGCGGGATAATTTTGCTGTTCAAATTGATAATATTACGACAATTATTTCAACAATTTGTGCCACAGTTGTTTTAGTTTTATTGTTAATATTTTATTACACTTCCGATTTAATTTTGGCAGAATATCGTAATCATTTACGATTATTAGTTCCCAAGGTTAATCTATTACTACGAGAAAGTTTTATTAGTCGTGTTAAATCAAATATGACTCCTGAAACAAATAAACGGAAAAAGGTTAATACAAAATAAAATTATTTGTAATTAAAGAACTTTATTTTTCCTGAATTGTAAATATATTCTTTAATTTTGTCGAAAACTATTGATAAAGTCAAAAACCCTTATAAAATATAGATATTTGCAAGAAATACATTTTATCAAAAACCCAATAAAATCAGGGTTTTATTAAAATATCAATAGTTTTCGACAAAATTAAAGAATATATTTACAATTCAGGTTTTTAAAATTGTTATAATGAATATAAATGATAAATTCATGGCAGGAGGACTTATTAAATGGAAACACCATTAAATTATTATGATGAGTTAATTGATGAAATTAAGGAATTAATTAATAATAATGATTATGATGGAGCCTTTATGAAAATTAATGATGAATTAATGATGTCGTATGTTCCACAACATATTGAAAAAAAATTAACAACCTTATCACAAGAAGTTAATGCAAAAATCCGTGAACAAAAACCTAGCGAAACGACTGTTTGAACATTAGCAAAAATTAGTGCTATTTTAGCAAATCCATCTGATGAAGAAACACAATTATTAGCTTTTCAATATTTAAAAGATCAAAATTTACGTCAAATTCTGCCAGTCATTCGTAAATATTTTCTTAATAAAAAGGTTTCTGATTTTGCTAAAATTTATTTATTATATCTTTTAAAAAAACAAGAAATTACTGAGGTATTTCAAGTTCAAAAAACAAATAGTGTTTTTAATTTAGATCCAACCAAAATTATCCCATATAAAGAGAATGACCAAGTTAAAGTTGTTATGAAATTATTAGATCAATGAGTTTATAACGATAACCCTAGTTTATATCATACTTGTTTGTATTTATTAGAAACATATTATTATAATTTATATCCTTATTTTTTAGAACATAACGAAACAAAAGAATTATCGATTGCGATTATATATCAAGGGCATCAGATGTATGGTGAAAATATAACATTACAAATGTTGGCTGATCAATTTAAAGTGCAAGACGAAATAGTGAAAAAATATGTTCTTTATTTGGACCAAAAACACCTTTAAAATATTTATGATTGAAAAGTGCCTTTAGGGGAACAAAATAAAAATTAGCAAAAAAAGGTTATTTAAACCCATTCTTTTTGCTATAATTAATTATGTGCAATAATTAGTTAAGGAGCAAAGTATGAAATTTAGAGCTGAAAGAATCGAGAGTAAAGGAATTGGAAGATGATATGTAACCATTGATGATACAGCAGAATGATCCAATTATATTAAAAAGGCCCAAAAGAAAGCAGGAGAACAATTACAAGTTCCTGGTTTTCGTAAGGGGAAAGTGCCGGCTAATTTATTAAAGAAACATTTAACAGAAGAAAAAATTTTAGATGCAGCGCATCATTTAGTTGTTAATGAAGCCTATAAATTTGCGTTTGATCAAAAATCAGATATTGAACCATTTTCTTTTCCCGTTGCAAGTGTTAAAAAAATTAGTAGAGCAGTATATATTCTACAATTAGAATTTGATTTAAAACCAAAAGTTGAAATTATTAAATATACTGGCTTTACTGGTAAGCACTTAAAAAAAGCAAAAATTGAAATAAAAGAAAAAGATATTGAAGATAATATTAATCAAATTCGTAATCGTTTTGCCATTTTTAAAGCAAAAACAGAAAAAAAAGGAGAATCAGAAGTACCAGGAAAAATTGCCAAAGGTGATACCGTAATTTTTGATTTTGAAGGTTTTGTTGATGAAAAACCATTTAAAGGTGGCAAAGCAACAGATTTTACCTTAGAAATTGGTAGCAATCAATTTATTCCAGGTTTTGAAGATGCCATGATTGGTTTCAAAGCTGGGCAAAAAACATCAATTAATTTTACTTTCCCTGAGGATTATCATGTTGAAGAATTGCGTTCAGTTGCTGCTGTTTTTAAATTAAATATTAAAGAGGTTAAAGAAAAAGTATTGCCACCATTAAATGACGATTTAGCAAAAGACGTTAATATAAAAGGAATTGATACATTAGTCATATTGGAAGCACATGTTAAAAATAATATTTATGAACAATCAATCAAACAAGAATATGATCATTTTATTGGTCACTTATTCCGTTTAATTGCCAAGGATTCAAAGATTGCTTTACCAGAGTCAATTATTCGAAAAGAAACAAATCAATTAAAACATGAATTTGAGCAAAAATTACAAGGACAACAAATGGATATCAAAACTTATAAGAAACGAACAGGAATGTCTGAAGAAGATATTTTTGATGAGCTATTTAAAGATGCTAAAAATCGGTTAGAAAATAACGTTATTGTTGATGCTGTTGTTCAAAAAGAAAAAATTATTGCAACTGAAGAAGAAATTAATGAACAATATGAGAAATTAGGAAAACAATTTTGAATTGATGGGAAAACATTAAAAGAAACGAAATTATTGTCTGATCAACAAGTAAAAGAACAAGTTATTCATGATAAGGTATTTGCCTTTTTATATGAAAATAACGGAGAATAAAAACTAACAAAAAATGTTATTTTTTATATCGATGGAAGATTAGACTGTAAAGGTGCTGAATTTTCCTGCTTTTTGTGGTATAAATTTAGTATTATTAAGTATTAAAACTGGTATTATTTATTTTAGGATATAAGATATAATAAAACATAGGTGTGATGATTTTTTAAAAAATAGCACTTACCTATTGCAAGTGCTATTTTTTTGTAATTTAATTTATATTGCGATATTTCGGAAAATACGATAAAATATTGTCAATATAAGTGAAGAAAAGAAACAGGAGGTGTTTTGAAAATGGATTCAAAAATAACACAATTAAAAAATGTACCAGTTTTAGTAACACGGGGTAGTTATATTTTTCCAGGCTTTGAACAAATATTAGAGGTAGGACGCGATAAATCAATTTTAGCAGTAAATACAGCTAGTAAGGATTTTGATAATCATATTGTTTTAGTTAGTCAGAAAAAACCGTTAGAAGATAATCCGAAATTATCGAAAATTTATCGAATTGGTATTTTAACAGAATTAAAAATTCGCAAAGTATGGGAAGATGGTAGTTTAACAGTTAACTTTAAAGCCGTTGATCGGGTAAAACTTTTAGAATTACGCGAAGGTGAATTTTATGCGGCTGATATTGATATTTTAAAATCATTTGTTCAATCAGAAGATAAAATTGTTGAAAAATTAACTGCTAATATTAAAGAATTGATGGAATTGCAAGATATTTTACCAGAAGATTTATTAGATCAAATTGGTGATTCAGTTGATGGAAATGAAGTTGTTGATACTATTGCCCAATTTTTACCATTTATTCCAGTGGCAAAAAAACAAGAAATTATTGAAGAATTAGATGTTGAAAAAAGACTTCAAATAATTTTTGATCATTTAGTTAATAAACAACAAGCGAATGATATTGACAATAAAATTAGTAAAAAGATTAAAGAACGCGTTGATGAACAACAACGGGAATATTACTTACGGGAAAAATTAAAAGCAATTAAAGATGAACTAGATGAATTTGATGGCGCAGCGGATGAAATGAAAATATATAAGGAACACTTAGCAAAAGAATCATTTCCCAAAAATATTAAAGAAAAAATTGAACAAGAAATCACTCGTTATGAAGCCTTGCCACAAGCATCAAGTGAATCAAATATTATTCGAACTTATATTGATTGAATGATGCAAATCCCATGATGACAAAAAACCGATGAAAAAAATGATTTAAAGTTTGCGAAAGAAGTGCTAGATAAATATCATTTTGGCTTAGACAAAGTTAAAGAACGAATTATTGAATACTTAGCGGTTAAAACAATGACAAAATCTTTAAAAGGACAAATTATCTGTTTATTTGGGCCACCAGGGGTTGGGAAAACAAGTTTAGCAAAATCAATTGCCGAAGCAACAGGACGTAATTTTGTTAAGATGGCATTGGGAGGCATAAAAGATGAATCAGAAATTCGTGGTCATCGTAAAACATATATTGGGGCAATGCCAGGACGCATTATTCAATCAATGAAGCGCGCTGGATCAATCAATCCATTGTTCTTATTAGATGAAATTGATAAAATGGCATCAGATTACCGTGGTGATCCAGCTAGTGCGATGTTAGAAGTATTAGACCCAGAACAAAATTCATCCTTTTCTGACCATTACTTAGAAGAAACATATGATTTAAGTGATGTTATGTTTATTGCAACAGCAAACTATTATGATAATATTCCCGAAGCATTAATTGATCGAATGGAAATTATTCAATTATCATCATATACAGAATTGGAAAAATTTCATATTGCCAAAGATTATTTAGTACCAAAAGTATTAAGTAATAATGGTTTAGGCTATGGTCAATTAACAATTACTGATGAGACAATTAATGAAGTAATTAAATATTATACTCGTGAAGCAGGAGTTCGTCAATTAGAACGGGACCTAAATGCTATTGCGCGGAAATTTATTGTTAAATTTTTAAATAAAGAAATGGTAAACTTAGTTGTGCAACCAAACATAGTTAATGAACTATTAGGTAAACGTCGTTTTGAACATACTGAAAAAGAAAAAGAATCACAAATTGGGGTTGTAACAGGATTAGCATATACCCAATTTGGGGGCGATATCTTGCCAATTGAAGTTAATAGTTTCTTAGGAAAAGGTTCATTAGTCTTAACCGGGAAATTAGGAGATGTAATGAAAGAATCAGCCTCAATTGCTTTAGACTATGTTAAAGCAAATTCTGGTAAGTTTAACATTGATCCAAAATTCTTTGAAACCCATGATATTCATATCCATGTTCCTGAAGGAGCAGTACCAAAAGATGGACCATCAGCGGGAATTACTTTAACAACCGCAATTATTAGTGCGTTAAGTAATCGCCCAGTTTCGAAAGATATTGGGATGACAGGAGAAATTACCTTACGAGGACAAGTCTTACCAATTGGAGGGTTACGGGAAAAATCAATTTCCGCGAAC
Source organism: Spiroplasma endosymbiont of Polydrusus pterygomalis (assembly GCF_964030635.1). Taxonomy (GTDB): domain Bacteria; phylum Bacillota_I; class Bacilli_A; order Mycoplasmatales; family Mycoplasmataceae; genus Spiroplasma. The sequence goes on from NZ_OZ034909.1 coordinate 622,144, forward strand.
CGTAGTGGTTTAAAAACAATTTTAATTCCGCATAAGAATATCAAGGATATTGAAGATATTCCAAAAGAAGTGCAAGAAACTTTAAATATTATTCCAGTTGGAACATATGATGAAGTTTTCAAAAATGTTTTTGGCACAAACTAAGTTTTAAAATGTATCAAATTTATATTTTAATTTTGTCGAAAACTCTTGATATTTTAATAAAATACTGATTTTATTGGGTTTTTTATAAAATTTATTTCTTACAAATCTCTATATTTTATAATGGTTTTTTACTTTATCAAGAATTTTCTACAAAATTAAAAAATTGATACATTTTTTTATTTCCTGAATTGTAAATATATTTGGGACACTTTAATATACTTCTTGCGATACTATGATAATCATTGCATATTAATTCATAAAGCAAAGCTTTTTCTACGATTGCGATATTTTTCAGTAATAATTTTAAATTTTTTAAGGATAGCAAAAACATTTTCAATAACGATTCTCATTTGTGAAATTAGTTTATTATACTGTTTTTGTTCGTTGTTTAAAGTTTTTTGCTTTGTTTTTTTATGCGGAATCAAAACATTCCGATGCATTTTTTGCAAGCCTTGATAACCTGTATCAACTATTACTTTGGTATCTTTTAAAAGCGGTATTTTTGATTCTTTAAATAAACGAAAATCATCGGTTTTACCACAAGCAAAATTTGTTATAAAATATTTTTAAATTGTTATTGTTTTGAACATATTTTGACACACTAAAAAATAATTTATTAAATTTAATTAATAAAAATTTACTTAATATTTTGTAAAAACATTGCTTTTGCATTTACTCATTTTAAACGGGGTCGAAGTTTATCATTTATAATGTTAACTACCCAATCTATTTCTTGTTTCGTAACATTATTAAAATCAGTTCCTTTGGGAAACCAATGTCTAAGTTCAGAGTTCATATATTCAATTAGTGGTTTTTGTTGTGGTGAACCCGGATCACAAAAATAAACTTGTGTTTCAGCAAATATTTCCATTTCTCTCCATTTACTAAATTCTTTTCCTCTATCAGTTATTATTTCTTTAATTTTACCTATTAAATTATTGTTTATAACAATATCTTTAAATTTTGCTACAACTTCATTAGCAGTATTATTTTTTAATTTGATTACAAAGTAATTTTTACTTGATTGTTCAACTAAAACTAAATTACTAGATTGATGATCTTTACCAACTACAGTATCCATTTCAAATCAACCAACATTAGAAATTTTATTTTCAATATCTCAAATTGATTTAAAATGCCAAATTGTAAAGTTAAGTGCAACTAAATTATTTTTCTAACCAAATATTCGATTGGCGAAAGATAATTTAGTATTTTTCTTGGTCTTTGGTTTAAAGACAATATAAATTTATGAACTGCATTTTTAGTAGTATTTGAAAAATTAAATTTTTTAGGAAATTTTTCTCTAATTAAACCATTAGTATTTTCATTAGTACCTCTTTGTCAGGGTGAATATGCATTAGCAAAATAAATTTTCACATTTAAATTTTTTTCAAGTTGTTGTCAATTAGCAAATTCTTTACCACGATCAAATGTTATAGTCTTAACAAGATTATTTGGAAGAATTGATAAATAATGGCTAATATTTTCGTTAATAACTTTAGTAGTTCTATTTTCAACTAATATTGCTAAAGTAAATCTTGATGTTCTTTCAACTAAAGTTATTAAACATGATTTACTTTTACCTCGTGATGATACTACGGTATCACCTTCTCAATGACCAAGAGTTACGCGATTATTAACATTAGCATTTCGTTCTTTAATTGATTTACCATTAAATTTACCCCGATTTTCTTGATATTTTCGTTTCTTACCTTTTCTTCTTAAATTTTTATTAGTAACTTTTTCAAGTAATCCAGAATAAATTCAATTGTAAATTGTTTTAAAACTAATAATTCATTCTTTATGAAAATTTTTAATTCTGCCATAAATTTGTTATGGTGATCAACCTAATAATAATTTTTGTTGTACATATTTTACTAATTCTCTATTTTTAAACTTATGAAAATAAATATGTGATTGTTTTCTATTTTCTGCTTTATTTTGTGCAATTAATGAAAAATAATGATTATTATCTTTATTTCTATTAACTTCTCGAATAATAGTACTAATACTTCGATTAAGATTTTTAGCTATTTCACTAATTTTTATTTTAAACTTCAATTGATTCTCAATATAAATTCTTTCATCTATGCCAAGATGTTTATATCCCATATAAAAACTCCTTGCTTTATTTTTTCTAAAATAAACTTAGCATCATAAAATTTTTATATGAGATTTTTTGCAATTTTATTTACTTGCACTTACAAGTATAATTCAGCAAATTAATTAATTTTCCACGATTATCAGATTTTCCTTTTCTTTTGTATTTTTTACCGTGATGCCGTAAATTTTGTTTATTTAAACCTAATAATTTTAAATAAATTCATTTATAAAAAGTTTTAACACAAGCAGGAAATTTAGCACCAAATTTTATAAAATATCGATAAATAATTTGTGTTGGTGAATCATGAATAATATTAAATCGTAAATTTAATCATTCTTTCTGTTTTTCTTTAAATTCAGGCGCTTTTTTAATAGACTTTTTACGCTTTTGTTTATAATCTTTTTGTGTTTCATAAGGGGTATTGGATTGGCAACCCTTTTTAGTACACTTTTTATATGGACTGTTGTTTTCTAAATTCAACAGGTGTTAAATAATTTAAACGACCATGAATTCGAATATTGTTATATCAATCCACAAAGTCAAATAATTTGTATTTTAATTGGGTTAAATTTATAAATTTTTGCCCCTTGATAAATTCTGTTTTAAAACTTTTGTAAGTTGTTTCAGCCACAGCATTATCGTATGGACAGCCTTTATTGCTTAATGATCGTTTGATGTTAAAAGTATTTAAGATATTATCAATGATTTTATTTTTAAATTCATTACCCCGGTCAGTATGAAATAACGTAATTTGATTTAATGGTCTTGTAATTGAATAAAAGGCTTTTTGTCCTAGTTGGGCTGTTTTGTTTGTCCCGGCACTATAGCCAATTATTTCACGATTAAACAAGTCAATTAATAAACAAATATAATGTCATTTAGCACCAACTTGAACATATGTTAAATCACTAACAACAACTTCATTTGGTTGTTTATTATTAAATTCACGGTTTAAAACGTTGCTAATTTCGTCGTTATTAACCATTGACTTATGATTACGATATTTTAATTTGGTGTATTTAGTAGACTGCACCCCGTTTAGTAAGTATTAATAAAAAGGTTTACAAACTTTCATTTATTATATCTTTTTCTTTTTGGTTTGAATATCATTTATTTCATTTTTTAACATCATTAATATATTCATTATGAGATTTATAATTTTTATTATGGATTGTTCCTTTTTTAAGTAATGAATGAAAACTTTCAATAATAATGTTGTCTGCACAATGATAATTTTTACCCATTGAAATTATAATTTTGTTATCTAAACATTTACTATTATAATCTTTAGATGTATATTGATATCCGTGATCTGAATGAATTATTGTTTTATTTAGATCTTTTTTTATTTTTTTAATTTTATTAATTGCAGCATTTAAATTATCAATTACAAGTTTGTTATTATTAAATTTTGATCATTTTACATCAATAATTTCTTTAGTATATCCATCAATTATTGTTGATTGATAATGTTTTTTACCATTTCAAATTAAATAAGTTACATCAGTAAATAAAATTGAAAATCTTTCTTTAATATCATTAAAATTACGATTTACTAAATCAGGATATTTAATGATATTTTTATTTCTATTTTGTTTTATTAATATTTTTCTACGCATACGCTTTACATATTCAGCTTGAATATTATTTTCTTTCATAATTCGTAATACTTTCTTAGCATTATAAACAATGCCATAATCTTCTTTTAAATATTTGGTAATTCGACGATAACCAAATTGTTTCAAATTTTCTTCATATACTTTTACAATATTCTTTAATGATTCGCTATCCTTACCATTACTTTAATAATTTTTATATTTATCTCAATAACTACGCTTTAAATTTGTTACATCAAGTAATAAATTTAGTGGATATTTATTAATGTTTTCTTTGATAAAAAATACAATTTTTCTTTTATTTAATTGTAAAAGTCATGAAGCTTTTTTAGTAATTCATACCTAACTTTGTAATAGTTTAAATCTCTTTTTTCAAATGATTCTTTTGGACCTTTATTGGTGTTTAAAATTCCTTTCTTAAAATTTTCATACCATGAAGCAACAGTTTTTTTATTAATTGCATATTTTTTTGCAATAAAACTTATACTATTATTTTTAACCTCTTGTCCTATCCTTTTTCGAAAATCTGCTGTATATTTATTAAATTTTTGTCCTTTTCTTGCCATATAAAAATGCACCTCCTTTAAAATTTTAGCAAAGACTTTTTTTCTTTACTTACTTTTTTGGGTGCAGTCTAAACAATCGCAGAATGAGTATATTTATTTGCAATCAAGGATTTATTTAGTAATTTAATAGTAAATTATTCTTTAACAACAACTCCAACAGTAAATTGAGTAAATAATTGTATCAAAGAAGCAATTATTAAAAGAAAAATAATCAAAGGTGAATTAACTATTAATTCTGATCAAGGTATTCATTTCACTTAAAAAGCTTATGAAAAATTATTAAAAAAACACGGTATAAATATAAGTATGTCAAGAAGAGGTAATTGTTTAGATAATTCACCGATTGAAAATTGATTTTCAATTCTTAAAACCGATAACTCAGAATTATCACACTGTAAAAATATTTTAGAAGTAAAAAATATTGTAGATAATTATATAATTCATTATAATGAAAAAAGAAAAATTTTAAATTTAGAAATGCCACCACTTCAATATGAAATGAAAGCATTTTTTAATTAAAATTCTCAGTTATCTGAAACTGTGCATTCTTTTTGTTTCATTGTTCTATAAAATATCTTTTTTTAAGAGAATTTTACGTAGTTCATCGGCTTTAACAAAATCTTTATTATTTTTTGATTTAATTCATTCTAATAAGTATCGGCGAATTTCACCACTAATCACTGGTAAATTAAAATTAAAATTTATAATATTAAAAATAATATTATAAAAGTCACTGGCAAGTTGTAAATCAAGTTTTTTATCGCGTAACTGGCCATTAATAATTTTAATCATTTTACTAATAATTGTTAAAACATTAGGACTATTTAAGTTGTTTCCTAATTCTGCCAGAACTTTTTTAATATTTTCGCCATGTTTTATTAAATTATAATTTAAATCATATTCAGCCAAATATAAATTCATCGCTTTTAATACTTTAAAAATCTTGCCTGTTTCACCTTGGGCACTACTAATTAAGCTTTCTGTGACATTTAATGGCTGGGTATAATTCGTTGTATATAACAAATAACGCAATGTATTTGCCCCATATAATTTAATAAAATTACGAACTAAAATAGTATTGTTTAATGATTTACTCATTTTTTCATCCGCAACATTTAAATGCCCATTATGCATTCAAATTTTTGCAATCTCGGATTTATTTTTAGCTAGAAATTGAATTCGTTCATTTTCATGATGGGGAAAAACTAAATCAATTCCACCGGCATGAATATCAATTGTTTCTTTATGAAAAAATTTATCAATCAAAACAACACATTCGGTATGTCAGCCAGGGCGGCCTTGATATAATTTACTCTTTTGATCATAAAAGGGAAATGAAATACCTTCTGTTGTTTGTTTTCATAACGCAAAATCATATTGACTATGTTTGTTAGCATCATGGTCAATCCGAGCATTAACAGCTAATTCGGCTAATTTTTTATTTGCTAATTTCCCATATTCTGTTTGATAATTGGTAATATTAAAATAGACACTGCCATTAACTTCATAGGTAGCATCAATTTTAACTAATTTTTGGACAAAAGTAATAATATCTTTAATATGTTCTGTTACCCGGACGCGTTTTGTTGGTGTTCTAACATTTAAGTTAAAAACATCTTCTTCAAAAGCCTTAATATAAAATTCGGCAATTTGTTGTTCTGTTTTCTCCTCTGCTGTTGCTTTGTTGATAATTTTGTTATCAATATCGGTATAATTTTGAATATAATTAACCTCAATTTGTTGGAATTGTAAAAAACTAACTAACAAATCAACGGTAATAATTGCGCGGGCATTCCCAATATGAATATAATTATAAACTGTTGGCCCACAACCATAAATATTAACTTTCTTTGTTTGACCATAATTAGTAAAATTACGTGTCAAAGTATTATATAATTTCATCCTTCACCCTCTTATCTATTTGCATCAAATTCCATCTTTTTTAAATGAAATAACAGCATTTGAATATCAGCTGGATTAATCCCTGAAATCCGATTTGCTTGGCCAATTGAAATTGGTCGAATTTGTTTAAATTTTTCGCGGGCTTCAAGAGATAAGTTATCGACTAAATCATAATTTAAATTAAATGGGATTAATTTTTTTTCCAACTTAATTGTTTTTAAAGCAATTTCTTGTTCTTTTTTAATATATCCCTTAAAGCGAATATTAATTAATAAATTTTGTTTTAAAAATGATTTTAAATTATTTAAAGGTGATAACTCCTTCTCTAAATATTTTAACTCAATATTTGGTCGTTTTAATAAATTATAAGCAGAAATTCGTTCAGTAATATTTGCAACACTTAATTCATTTAATTTTTGAATTAAGGGTGACTTCGCCATAAAAAAAGTTTCTTTTAATAATTGAATGACCACATTATAGTTTTGTACATTAACTTGATATTCTTCTCAACTTTCTTGGTCAATTAAGCCAAATTGATTTGCATATTTTTTTAAACGTTCTTCAGCATTATCATTTCGTAACAATAAGCGATATTCTGCACGAGAAGTTAACAAACGATATGGTTCTTGTGTTCCTTTTGTAATTAAATCATCAATTAGAACCCCAATATATGCTTGATCACGGCGTAAAATAAATGGTTCTTTGTGGTCAATACTTAAAACAGCATTAATTCCCGCCATTAGACCTTGACAAGCCGCTTCTTCATAACCACTAGTTCCATTAATTTGTCCCGCGGTATATAAATTATTAATGTTTTTTGTTTCTAAGGTATGTTTTAATTGGGTTGGCACAATGGCATCATATTCAATTGCATAAGCTCATTTTAAAACCTCAACATTTTCAAATCCTGGTAATGAACGCAGCATTTTTTCTTGAACATCAATTGACATTGAAGTTGAAAAGCCTTGAACATAAATTGTGTTTAAACTTTTTGATTCTGGTTCTAAAAAAATTTGATGACGTGGTTTATCAGCAAAACGAACAATTTTATCTTCAAAACTTGGACAATAACGTGGCCCTGTTCCTTGCACATTACCAGAATACATTGCAGATGATGTTAGATTTTCTTGTACAATACTATGTGTCTGTGGCGTTGAATGAATTAATCAACATAATTCTTGTTCTTGCAATGACGTAAAGGTTTTTGTTGAATAAGAAAAGGCTAACGGTAAATCACTTCCCGGCTCTTCTTGTGCTTTTGTATAGTCAATTGAAGTATTAAGAACTCGTGCGGGGGTTCCTGTTTTTAAACGAAATAATTCAAACCCTAAATGTTTTAACTGAGTTGATAAACCATCTGTTGTAACATCACCATCTGGTCCTTCCACTTTTTTTGTCATCCCTTGTAACACCAATGATTGCATATATGTTCCCGTTGTTAAAATAACTTTTTTTGCTAAAAATTGCGTTTGATCTTTTAAAATTACACCATAACAATTATTATTATCAACTAATAACTCTTGCACTGCTCCTTCATATAAATCTAAATTATCTTGTTTTTCAATTACTGTTTGCATATATTTTGCATATTTAATTTTATCTGATTGAGCTCGTAATGCTCACACTGCTGGTCCCCGCGAAGAATTTAATAATTTCATTTGGAGTGCTGTTGCATCAGCGGCTTTTGCCATTTCCCCACCAATTGCATCAATTTCTCGTACTACAATCCCTTTCGCTGGTCCTCCAATTGAGGGATTACATGGCATTAATGCAATTTTATCTTTATGTAAAGTAATTAATAATGTTTTTTTCTGCATTCTCGCGGCTGCTAAACTTGCTTCAACACCAGCGTGACCAGCACCAATGACAATTATATCGTATTTTTTCATTAAACTCCCTCCTTTTATAAATTTTATTGATTTAATTCTGTTTCAATTTATTTTAATTCTTGTTCAACACTTACACGACTAAATAAATTTTCTTTTTTCTCTATCTTTTTATTATATATGATTTCTTGCTCTAAAATTGTGACAAATGTTAAATTTGCTAAATTAATATTAAAATAATCGGCAATTTTTTGGGCATTATCAATTAAGACTGGTTGTAATAAAAAAGCACTAACAATAATAGTATAAGCTAAACTTGCTAAAGTTTCATGTAACTGATTAATTTTTTGGTTTTTTTCTAATTCTCATGGTTTGTTTTCTTCAATATATTTGTTAGCCTTATTACACAATTCTAAAACAATATCTAATGCTTTTGATATCTGATAAGCATTCATTGCTTGTTGATAATTTTGAACTGCTAATGCACAACTTTTAATTAAATCATTGGCTATTTTTTTTTGTTTCATTAATTTACCATCAAAATATTTACTAATCATATTACTTACTCGTGATACTAAATTCCCAATATTATTAACTAAATGAGCATTATATGATTCTAAAAACATTTCATAAGAAAATTTCCCATCATTTTCCGTTGGAATTTCATATCCTAAGTAAAAACGTAAGGTATCACGGCCATATTTATCAATTAAATATAAGGGATCAACAACATTCCCAATTGATTTACTCATTTTAGTATCCTTAAATAAAATTCAACCATGTGACAAAAGCTTATTTGGTTGCCGTAATCCTAAACTTTCTAACATACTTGGTCAATAAATAGTATGAAAACGAGCAATTTCTTTTCCCAATAACTGTAAAATTTCAACATTTGGATTATTTCAAAACTTATTAAACAAAGTATTATCTTTTGACAAATAGCCTAATGCTGTTAAATAATTTGATAGAGCATCAATTCAAACATAAATAATATGTTTATCATTTTCTAATGTTTTAATTCCTCATAAAAAAGTTGTTCTCGTTACCGATAAATCTGTTAAACCGGGTAAAATAAAATTATTTAACATTTCATTTTTCCTTGCTTCTGGTTCAATAAAACCCGGATGATTATTATAGTAGTTAATTAAAAATTGGCTATATTTTGATACTTTAAAGAAATAAGTTTCTTCTTTCACCTTTTGTGGTTTATTACCGCAAACCAAACATTGGTTCGTTGCTTTATCTATTTGTGCTTCAGTTAAAAACTCTTCACAACCAACACAATACAATCCTTCATATGTTCCTAAATAAATATCCCCATTATTATATAATTTACTAAAAATCTTTTGCACACTAAGTTCATGGCTTTTATCCGTAGTTCGAATAAATTTCGAATATTCAATCCCTAATTTATTTCACAATAATTTAAAATTATCAACAATCATTGTTGTAAATTGATACGGTGTAATCCCGGCTTCTTTTGCCTTCTTTTCAATTTTTTCCCCATGTTCATCACTTCCGGTTAAAAAGAAAGTTTCATAACCATCCATCTTCTTATAACGATTAAGAATATCAGCTAAACTAGTAGTATAAGCATGACCAATATGTAACTGAGCACTTGGGTAATAAATTGGGGTTGTAACATAAAAAAATTTCTTGTTTTGACTCATAATATCCCTCTCATTTGTATTATGTAAATTCAAGCAGCAAATTCTGTCTCTTGTTAGTATGATAATAACATCATTTAAAATAAATGCAACTATTTTTCTTTAAAAGTGTCCTTATCTTGTGATAATTTCGTAATAGTTATCTAGCAAAAATTTCGCAACCATTTAAAATTAAAAATGGTTGCGAAATTTTTGCTAGATAACTATTACGAAATTATCACAAGATAAGGACATCAAATACTAAAACTCTTTTAAAGAAAATAGTTTATAATTATTATTAGAACTTAATGCTGAAAACTTTTCCCCAACATTTTACACGCTACCGAAAAAATACTGGATAGGTTACAATAAGTTGGACCATATTTATGTGAAAGTCTAGACGGCACCCCAAAAAGTAAGTAAAGAAAAAAAGTCTTTGCTAAAGTTTTAAAGGAGGTGCATTTTTATATGGCAAGAAAAGGACAAAAATTTAATAAATATACAGCAGATTTTCGAAAAAGGATAGGACAAGAGGTTAAAAATAATAGTATAAGTTTTATTGCAAAAAAATATGCAATTAATAAAAAAACTGTTGCTTCATGGTATTAAAATTTTAAGAAAGGGATTTTAAACACCAATAAAGGTCCAAAAGAATCATTTGAAAAAAGAGATTTAAACTATTACAAAGTTAGGTATGAATTATTAAAAAAGCTTCATGACTTTTACAATTAAATAAGATAAAAATTGTATTTTTTATCAAAGAAAACATTAATAAATATCCACTAAATTTATTACTTGATATAACAGATTTAAAGCGTAGTTATTGAGATAAATATAAAAATTATTCAAGTAATGGTAAGGATAGTGAACCATTAAAGAATATTGTAAAAGTCTATGAAGAAAATTTGAAACAATTTGGTTATCGTCGAATTACCAAATATTTAAAAGAAGATTATGGCATTGTTTATAATGCTAAGAAAGTATTACGAATTATGAAAGAAAATAATATTCAAGCTGAATATGTAAAGCGTATGCGTAGAAAAATATTAATAAAACAAAATAGAAATAAAAATATCATTAAATATCCTGATTTAGTAAATCGTAATTTTAATGATATTAAAGAAAGATTTTCAATTTTATTTACTGATGTAACTTATTTAATTTGAAATGGTAAAAAACATTATCAATCAACAATAATTGATGGATATACTAAAGAAATTATTGATGTAAAATGATCAAAATTTAATAATAACAAACTTGTAATTGATAATTTAAATGCTGCAATTAATAAAATTAAAAAAATAAAAAAAGAGCTAAATAAAACAATAATTCATTCAGATCACGGATATCAATATACATCTAAAGATTATAATAGTAAATGTTTAGATAACAAAATTATAATTTCAATGGGTAAAAATTATCATTGTGCAGACAACATTATTATTGAAAGTTTTCATTCATTACTTAAAAAAGGAACAATCCATAATAAAAATTATAAATCTCATAATGAATATATTAATGATGTTAAAAAATGAAATAAATGATATTCAAACCAAAAAGAAAAATATATAATAAATGAAAGTTTGTAAACCTTTTTATTAATACTTACTAAACAGGGTGCAGTCTAGTCCACATAAATATGGTCCAACTTATTGTAACCTATCCAAAGGTTTAACACCAAACCAACAAGCAACGGTATTATATTTTAACATCTAAAAAAGTTAAAGAACAATAATAATATTCCATCAAATTCGTTTTCAAATTGTCATATTGATGATTTTTTTTATTTTATCAAGAGTTTTATACAAAATTAAAACAAAATTAAAGAAAACAAATCGATTATCTAAAACTAAATCAGTATATAATTCGGTAATAACATCTTCCTTACTTGCACCATGCACTGTTACATCACTTTTTGATGCAATATCATTTCAGATATTTTCAAAAGTATCACTTCTTTTTTTCTTCTTTAAATATGAATACACTAATTATAATAACTCTACACTATCGTTCATTAATTTAAATCTTTCCTATTAATCATTTTCATATTTTTCCCCAATTGAAAATCAAATTGTTGTTGCTGCTTTATTGCTATTATTTTTAAATGCTAAGACTTCCGAAACATCCATAATGCATTTGATTCCTGCAGGTGTATCAATATAAATTGGTTTTTTATCACTATCATATAATTTAACTGGTTTTAGGTTATATTCAACCATAAAGTAATTATAATGGTTTTTATATTTTTTTATCAAATTATTTTTATTTTTAATTTCTTCTATTTTTTTTTTCTCAGGGTTTATTTTTCGGAAAAATGTCCGGTTGGTTAACATTTTAATTAAAGTAAATAAAATCGCATCATTTTCACTCTCTAACATTTTTAAATAAGTAAATAAAGTATAATCATCTAACAAACAATATTGCTCAGGGCTCATCATCTTACCTTGCAAAAGCGGTGTTAACAAAGTGATAATTGCTTTGTTTTTAAAATGATGTTTACTGTGGTACAAATCATATAACCGTTTAAACATCATTTCAAAAGTTAGATCAAACCCAATTCCTAATGGATGTAAATAAATTTGTTTATACATGTGATAACGACCAATTAAAAATGATTCAATGGCATATTGGACTTTTAATGGAAAAACAATTTTCTTATCCTTAATAAACAAGTGACGAATAATTCATTGTGTATCAACATGACTATAGTAAACACCACTTGTTTGCCCATCTCGTAATAAGTAATCCATCCGATCAGCATCTAATTGGGAAGAAACTAAGGATGATAAAACACCATCAGGATGTTTTCCTTCAATAATCATACATAATTCATCAATTTCCTCTGGACTAAATTCAGCCGCTAAAATTTGATTAAGCTTGGTTGTTGGACTTTTAATTAATAAGGATGAATAATTTTCATGACTAATATGTTGTTTTGTTACTTTATTAATTATTTCAAAGGTATGAGAAAAAGGACCATGACCAACATCATGCAATAAGCCCGCCAATTTAACTAACAATTGTTCATGCTTACTATACATTTCTTGAAAACTTGCCGTTTCCAACATTTGACTAACAAGATGATAAACACCAATACAATGTGAAAAACGCGTATGAGAAGCACTTGGAAAAACAAATTGTCCTCCGGCCAATTGGCTAACGCGTCGTAATCGTTGAAATTCGGGAGTATTAATTAATTTCACCGTAATTTCTTCATTTATTTCAATATCGCCATGAACACTATCCCGAATTGTTAGTGGTAGTTTCATTGTTGTATTATTGTAATTTAATAATATTACTAATTACTTGTTCTTTCCCTAATAAATAAATAACCTTCGCTAGTTCTGGTCCATGTTCTTGATGAGAAGTAAAAATTCGAATTGGCATAAATAAATTCTTTCCTTTCATAGCATATTGATCGCCCATTTTTGTAATTAGTTCTTTAATATTCGTTTCTGTTCAATCAGCAAGCTCCGTCAAACCTGTTTTAAAAGTTGCTATCATTGCTTCATAACCACTTAACTCGGTTAACATTGCTTGCGTCGCTGATGATAACTTGGTTGTTTGTTCAAAAAATGGTTTTGCTAAAGCCACAATTTCGGCACCATATTGCAACTCTTTTCTATAGATTAATAATAACATATTTATTCAGGCAGCTGTTTTTTTTGTTAAGTCATATTCCGCTGCTAAAAATGGTCGGACAAAAGCTAAATATTCTTCATCACTCATTTGTTTCAAATAATAATTATTTATTCAAGCTAATTTCTTAACATCAAACATACTTGGTGATTTACTAAAACGGGTTTCATCAAAAATTTTAATTAATTCATCGTGACTGAAAATTTCGGTTGTCCCGGTTGGCGATCAACCTAATAAACTAATAAAATTAAAGATTGCCGCGGGTAAATATCCCAATGTCCGATATTGACTAATAAATTGCATTAAATTACCATCACGTTTTGATAACTTCTTATGTTGTTCGTTAACAATTAAAGTTAAGTGGGCAAAAACAGGTGGTTGAGTCTTAAATGATTCATAAATCATTAATTGTTTTGGCGTATTTGAAATATGTTCTTCTCCCCGCACAACATGACTAATTTCCATTAACATATCATCAATCACAACAGCAAAGTTATAAGTTGGAACCCCATTTGATTTTAAAATGACCCAGTCCCCCAAATCTTTTCCTTCAAAATGAACAGGCCCCCGTACTAAATCATTAAAATCATAGGTTGCTTCATCAGGAACAAAAAAGCGTAAATCATATGGTATTTTCTGTGCTAATTTCTCTGCAATCACGGTTGGTGTTAATTGTCAACATTTCCGATTGTAGCGTGGTGAAAGATATCCTTTTGCTAATTGCGCTTCCCGATCATTTTCAAGTTCTTCGAGCGTGCAAAAACAATAATATGTTTTTTTCACTGTTAATAACTCTTGTGCATATTTTTGATAAAGTTCTAACCGTTCTAACTGGCGATATGGACCATAAGCTCCTGGTTTATCAATTGTTTCATCTGGTTCAATTCCTAATCATAGTAAATTATCTAATTGTGAAGCAATCGCTCCTTCCACATTCCGTTCAAAATCGGTATCTTCAATTCGCACAACAAAAACACCTTGATAATGCTTCGCAAATAAATAATTAAATAATGCTGTTCTCGTATTACCAATATGTAAAAATCCCGTTGGACTTGGGGCATAACGTAACCTAACTTTTTGACTCATTTTAATCCCTCATTCTACCTTTTTGTTTCATTACTCTGGGGCAAAAGTAATAATGTTGTATAACTTTGAATAATATTCGGAAAATTTTGTTCCGTTGTTGTTGCTTTTAAATTAATTTTGGCCTGATCAATTTTCAACAATTTCTGTAAATTAACTTTAATTGCTTTTTTATTATCTTGTAAACGGGGTTGATCAACAATTATTGTTGCATCAATATTGCCAATTTGATAATTTTGGGCTGTCATTAAGGCTAAGGCTTTTTCTAAAATTACTGACGAAGCAAGCTTTTGGTTTGTTTCATCAAACCATTCCCCTAGATCGCCTAATCCTAAGGCACCAATAATTGCTTCACTAATTGTATGCAACAAAATATCACCATCTGAAATAGCTTCCACTTGGTATTGACAGGTAATAAAAATTTCCCCCAAATAAAAACCAGTTCCCGCTGTTAAATTATGTAAATCATAACTATTACCAACTCGCATTATTTTTCTCCCTAAACATTAAATTTAAAAAAACAAACATCGCCATCTTGCATGACATAGGTTTTTCCTTCACTTCGTAAGCGGCCATTTTCTTTGACTGCTTTTTCACTGCCGTATTTCACTAAATCAGCATATGAATAAACTTCTGCACGAATAAACCCCCGTTCAAAATCCGAGTGAATAATCCCGGCACACATTGGCGCGGTTGCGCCTTTTTTAAAAGTTCACGCCCGTACTTCTTGATTACCAGCTGTAAAAAATGTTTGTAACCCTAATAAAGCATACGATTTTTTGATTAGCTGGCTTAAGCCAGCTTCTTTAATGCCATAATCATCCATTAGTAACTCGCGATCGGATGGTTCTAAGGCTGACAACTCCTCTTCAATTTTAGCGCAAATAACAACAACCTCAATTTGTTGTTGACTAGCATATTCTTTCACTGTTTTAACATACAAATTATCGAGTTTATTAAGATCATCTTCAGCAACATTCGCAACATAAATAAATGGCTTAATTGTTAATAAATTAAAATTCTTGACTGCTTTTAATTCATCATCCGATAATGTTACATCTTTTAATAATTTATTTTCAGCTAAGGCTGCTGCTAACTTTACCAATAATTCGTATTCAAAAACATCTTCTTTTTGTTTGAAACTTTGGGCTTTCTTGACAACATTATCAATTCGTTTTTTAATCTGTTCTTGATCAGAAATAATTAATTCTAAATTAATTATTTCAATATCGCGAATTGGATCAATTGTTCCTTCAACATGGGTAATATCTTTATTATCAAAACAACGAATAACCATACAAATGGCATCTGTTTCCCGAATATTTTGTAAAAAAGAATTCCCTAGGCCTTCACCCTTGCTGGCACCAGCAATTAAGCCGGCAATATCGTAAAATTCAAAAGTACTATGAATTGCTTTATGCGGTTCACATAAAGCAATTAAAGTATACATTCGTTCGTCAGGTACTTTCACTGTTCCAACATTAGGATTAATTGTTGCAAACGGATAATTGGCAACTTCAACTTGTGAATTTGTAATTGTGTTAAATAAAGTTGATTTACCAACATTTGGTAAACCAACTATTCCCATTTTTAATGCCATCGTTTTCTTCCTTACTATTAATTAATCATCTATTAAACCTAATAATTCCAAAATTCGGTTTAAATCTTTAATTCCTGAGTACTTAATCAGAATTTTATTCGTATCAACTACGACTTTTGTTCCTAATTTACGCATTACTTTATTTTCCAAAAACTCATTAACAGCTCGTTTTGAACTCTCTTTTTCATTATTTTCTAACGAAGGTTTTGACACTTTTAGATTATATTCTTTAACTAAATCTTCCACCTGGCGGGCATTTAAATTTAAACTAATAATTTTATTAATAATTCTTGTTAGTTCACTGCGATTAACATTTAAACTAATTAATGGTTTGACTTGTCCCATTGTTACTTTTTTTTCCAATAATAAAGTTTGAATTTCGGTTGGTAAATTTAATAATCGCATCGTATTTGTGACATGACTACGTGATTTCCCAATTCGTTGGGCTAACTCTTTTTGCGTTAAACCTAGCAATTCAATTAATTCTTTATAAGCATTAGCCTCTTCAATTGAATTTAAATCAACCCGTTGAATATTTTCAATTAAAGCAACTTCTTTCATTTGTTGGTCATTAAAATCAACCACAATTGCTTGAATTGTTGTTAATCCTGCTATTTTTGCCGCACGACTACGACGTTCTCCCGCGACAAGATAATAACCATTATTAGTTTTTTTAACAATAATTGGTTGGATTAAACCATACTCTTTAATTGATTTTGCTAATTCTGCCAACTCTTCTTCATTAAAATTTTTTCGGGGTTGATGGGGATTAGGAAAAATTTCCGCTAAAGTAATTTCATTTGCGGTTGCTTTTAATTCTTCGTTACTTTCAATTCCCTTAATTACTTCATTAATTCCTTCACCAAAGATTTTATCTAACCCTTTTGAACTTAATCGATTTTTACTGTTACTTGCCATTATTTGCCAACACCTCTCTCGCTAATTCTTCATAAGCAACTGCGCCTGCGCCACCCTTATCATATTCAAAAATACTTAAACCATGGGACGGTGATTCACTAATTTTAACATTTCTTGGAATATGTGTCCTATAAACTTTTTCATTAAAATATTTTTTAACCTCGGTCATTACTTCAAAAGATAACTTTGTCCGTGAATCAAACATTGTTAATACAATTCCCTCAATTGCTAAACTTTCATTAAACATTTTTTGCACAAAATGAATTGTTGTTAATAACTGGGCTAGCCCTTCTAAAGCATAATACTCTGCTTGAATTGGAATTAAAACAGAATCAGCACAAGCTAATGCATTTCGATTAATTAAACCTAACGAAGGCGGACAATCAGTTAAAATAAAATCATATTTATCACGAACCGGTTTAATACGATCTAATAAAATGCTTTGGTTATCTTCTGTTCTTTCCATTAAGTAAATATCAGCCCCGGCTAATGAAATTGTCGCTGGTGCTAAATCAACATTAGTCATAATATTAGGAATAATAATATTTTTTAATGAAATTTGACCAACTAAGACATCATACATACTCTCATGAATTTCTTCCTTATTAGCTCCGGTTCCTGTTGTTGCATTTCCCTGGGGATCAATATCCACTAATAAAATTTTCCGTCCAGTACGAGCCAAGCCGGCTGCTAAATTAATTGAAGTTGTTGTTTTACCAACACCCCCTTTTTGGTTAGTGATTGCAATAATTTTTCCCATAATTGTCCTTTCTGTTCCGTTGCATCTAATAAATTTATACATTATTATTATATAACACTTTATTCAATTGGAAATTTTTTTATTTGATTAAAGCGTCGTGGATAGGTTGCTGGCGTTGCGGCTGTCTTAGTGAAATAACAAATATTTCGTTCCCCAAGTTGGTTAATCTTTTCCTCTTGAATTTTTGTTAATGTTAAATTTAAGGCTGGCAATGTTTTTTGCACGGCTTGTAATTCTTCCTTAACATGTGGTCCTTTATAACAAATCATCATTCCGTTTACTTTAACCATCCGTACAACCAATTCTAATAACATCCCCAAATTCGCAATAGCACGCGAGACAACAACATCAAATGTCTCGGAATGATCACGGCTATATTCTTCAGCTCGCGCATGAACAATTTCAACATCTGTTAATTGTAATTTCGCCACTAATCGTTGTAAAAATAAACATCGTTTCTCTAACGCTTCAATAATTGTTAATTTAATTGTTGGACAAAAAATTTTTAAAACTAGCCCCGGAAACCCAGCACCACTGCCAACATCGCTAACTTTCATCACTTTAGAAAAAGTAAATTCTTTCAATAACAATAACGAATCAAGAAAATGCTTAAGATAAACCTCTTCTTCATTAGTGATTGTTGTTAAATTCATCACTTGGTTTTGTGCTATCAAATATTGATAATATATTTGTAATTGTTTTGTTTGATCTGGTGTAATTGCTAATTCTGGCAACGCTGTTGTAATTAATTTAATCATCGATATCCCTCATAATTTTTAATTGCGTTAACATTATAACAATATATTTGATAATATATAATAGACTTCTTGTGATACCTGATTGGTAGCGTGTAAAATGTTGGGTAAAATTTTTCAGCATTAAGTTCTAATAATAATTAGAAACTATTTTCTTTAAAAGAGTTTTAGTATTTGATAATGTAGAAGCGGTGAATATTGGTAAGTTATATTGTTTAACTTCTGGATTATTCATCTTTTTAAATATTCATCTTCAAGTAATTTGTTCATTTTTTACTTGAAGATTTTTAATTTCTGTTAGTTCTTGAAAGGGATTAATCCCATTAGCTTTTAATAACATTACTTTGTAAATCGTTTTTTCATTAAATATTTTTGGTTTTGAACGAAACATTACTTTAATAATTCGAGCAATATAACTTTCAATGCGACAACCAATATTTTCTTGATATTCTCATTTTTGAATTGCTCCATAGTATGTTCTTAAATAATTAGATATTTCTTGTAACTTTCCTTTCGCTTCTTCGGTTTTAACAAGCTGATAAGCTCATTCAAGGTATTTTGTAACCTTGTTTCAGTTTAATTTTAGAATTGATTTTCTAATTTTATTAAATAAATAACGTTTATAATATCGTGGACCACGGAGACAATTTTTAATTTTTTTAATAACATGGAAACGATCAATGATAAATTCAACATTGATGTGTTTTTCAACCGTTGAAATATATTGTGTACCATCACCAAGCACAATAATTTTAGCTGTCTCGGGTGATTCATAATTTAAGTTAATAAATTCTTTAATTCCTTGTCAGTATTTTTTAGAGTTATTTTTTTTAACTTCATTAGTCATTGTTACTAGAAATTTGACATTATGCATTGTTTTTCGTATTGTTTTAGGATCTTTATAACCAGTATGAAAGACGGTTAAACGGATTCTTTTCTTAATTTTTAATCGTTTTTTGATTTGATAACTAATGGCATTGCGATATGCTTCATCGGTTTCAATATAAATAACCCCATCATGTTTTAGTTTTGTATCTGGTTCATCTAGCATTAGTTCTAACAAATGTTTAATATCAAACCGTTTAATAAGGTTAAAAATTGTTTTTTTTGTTATGTTAGCATTCCGATACATATTACAAATATCTTGATAACTAAAATTTATGCCTAATTTGCTGATTATTTCTAACGAAAAATCATAATCAAGTCGCTGATAACTTTCAATCCCTAATTGAATATCAAGTAAAAAGACCGTTTTTGGTTTTTTTGCCACTTGAAATTCTGGTTTTAAGATATATTTTCGTCGTTTAAAAGTAACTTAACCATTACGAAAAACCAAAGTTCGTTGATAAAATCCTTTTGGAATATAACGTGCTTTCCGTCAGTCCTTATTAAAAATATAGTTATCAATATATTCAAAAATATTTTTAAATAGTATTCAAGCTTCAGAACTAATTTCATTGTTTAAATAGGATAATAGTAGACTGCACCCAAAAAAGTAAGTAAAGAAAAAAAGTCTTTGCTAAACTTTTAAAGGAGGTGCATTTTTATATGGCAAGAAAAGAACAAAAATTTAATAAATATACAGCAGATTTTCGAAAAATGATAGGACAAGAGGTTAAAAATAATAGTATAAGTTTTATTGCAAAAAAATATGCAATTAATAAAAAAACTGTTGCTTCATGGTATGAAAATTTTAAGAAAGGAATTTTAAACACCAATAAAGGTCCAAAAGAATCATTTGAAAAAAGAGATTTAAACTATTACAAAGTTAGGTATGAATTACTAAAAAAGCTTCATGACTTTTACAATTAAATAAAAGAAAAATTGTATTTTTTATCAAAGAAAACCTTAATAAATATCCACTAAATTTATTACTTGATATAACAAATTTAAAGCGTAGTTATTGAGATAAATATAAAAATTATTCAAGTAATGGTAAGGATAGCGAATCATTAAAAAATATTGTAAAAGTCTATGAAGAAAATTTAAAACAATTTGGTTATCGTCGAATTACCAAATATTTAAAAGAAGATTATGGCATTGTTTATAATGCTAAGAAAGTATTACGAATTATGAAAGAAAATAATATTCAAGCTGAATATGTAAAGCGTATGCGTAGAAAAATATTAATAAAACAAAATAGAAATAAAAATATCATTAAATATCCTGATTTAGTAAATCGTAATTTTAATGATATTAAAGAAAGATTTTCAATTTTATTTACTGATGTAACTTATTTAATTTGAAATGGTAAAAAACATTATCAATCAACAATAATTGATGGATATACTAAAGAAATTATTGATGTAAAATGATCAAAATTTAATAATAACAAACTTGTAATTGATAATTTAAATGCTGCAATTAATAAAATTAAAAAAATAAAAAAAGAGCTAAATAAAACAATAATTCATTCAGATCACGGATATCAATATACATCTAAAGATTATAATAGTAAATGTTTAGATAACAAAATTATAATTTCAATGGGTAAAAATTATCATTGTGCAGACAACATTATTATTGAAAGTTTTCATTCATTACTTAAAAAAGGAACAATCCATAATAAAAATTATAAATCTCATAATGAATATATTAATGATGTTAAAAAATGAAATAAATGATATTCAAACCAAAAAGAAAAAGATATAATAAATGAAAGTTTGTAAACCTTTTTATTAATACTTACTAAACAGGGTGCAGTCTATTCATTCATATCACGGATATCAATATACATCTAAAGATTATAATAGTAAATGTTTAGATAACAAAATTATAATTTCAATGGGTAAAAATTATCATTGTGCAGACAACATTATTATTGAAAGTTTTCATTCATTACTTAAAAAAGGAACAATCCATAATAAAAATTATAAATCTCATAATGAATATATTAATGATGTTAAAAAATGAAATAAATGATATTCAAACCAAAAAGAAAAATATATAATAAATGAAAGTTTGTAAACCTTTTTATTAATACTTACTAAACGGGGTGCAGTCTATTGTTAATACATTTACCTTTTAAATATACCCAATTTAGGGAAAAAATACAATCCCCTTTCTTTAATTTTGGAGAAAACTCTTGATAAAGTCAAAAAACCTTATAAAATATAGAAATTTGTAAAAATTACATTTTATAAAAAACCCAATAAAATCAAGGTTTTATTAAAATATCAAGAGTTTTCTACAAAATTAAAGTCCCCTTTTAAGAAAAACAAATTACATTTTCCGAAAAAGGAAAAAAAGCTTTAAAACTAGTGTAACTTTTAAAAGTTTTAATAACTTCTGGTGGTAAATAATCACATGCTAACGCTATTAAATCTTGTCGATAATTTTCTACTAAATTTGTTCAACAAAACCAACCTAAAATTAAACAAATAATACCCATAATAGAAATAACTTGAATACTAATATTAAGGGCATTAATATCAACATTATCTTTTACAAACTGAACTACAATAACTAAAATTGTTGTAACAATAAATAAAAATAATGTAAACACTAAAAACCATGATAAAAATTTTAATCAAAAGAAACATTTCGAATGTTTTGTTTTTTGATTATAAACATAATAAAAATGAAAAATCATATCATAAAGATTAACAATACTTTGTTCTTTATCATCAGTACGGCTAATAATTACCGCATTACTTATTTTCGAAAAATTTTGTGCTTTAACAATATGTTTTCGTTCACCAATATTAATATCTTGTAAATCATTGTCATCTAACATTTTTCGTAATAATATCCGTGGCTTTAATGTTGTTTTTTTCCTTTTAAAACTTAATAAAACAAAGTCAAAAATTAATCAACCTATAAGAAATAAAGAAACAATGATAATAAAAACAAAATAAACTAAATCTGTTACTTGTGTTAATCCAAACATTTTCTAATCACTTTCCCCTCATATATCAATCATACCGTATTTTTAAAAACCTGAATTGTAAATATATTTGGGGATTGCGTTGCCAAAGTTGGGGAAAATAAAAAAGAAAGTTTTCAGTATAATTAAGTTTGAAAAAAATTAGAAAGAAAACTATCCTATGAATATTATAACTAGAATCCAAGAGTTTTTAAACGAAAATAATAACTCTTTTATTGATTTAATTAATGAAATTAGCCCCAATATCCCTATTACAGCACTATTATCCTATTTAAAAAATGAAATTAGTTCTGAAGCTTGAATACTATTTAAAAATATTTTTGAATATATTGATAACTATATTTTTAATAAGGACTGACGGAAAGCACGTTATATTAGACTGCACCCAAAAAAGTAAGTAAAGACTTTTTTTCTTTACTTACTTTTTTGGGTGCAGTCTACTTTTTTTACAACTTGCACTAATAAAAAGGTTGCAATTATTTTTCACAATCCCAACTTTATTTTGAATAATACTTTCCAAATTATTCCCTAATACTTCGGTATGATCATAACCAATTGAGGTTAATAAAACAGCCAGTTTGTTATTAAAAACATTAGTCGCATCTAAGGTCCCACCAATTCCCGCTTCAATAACGGCAATCTCAATTTTTTGCTCTAAAAAATACTTAATGCAAATTAAAACCCAAATTTCAAAAAAGGTTAATTGATATTTCTTAATTTCGGGTTTAATTTCTTTTATAATTCGTTTTAAATCCTTATCACTAATAACCTTGTTATTAATTTTAATCCGCTCATTATGACTTAAAAAAGCGGGGGAAGTAAAAATAACAACGCGGTGATAATTTAACATTAATTGCTTCTGTAAGTAGTTTGAAACTGATCCTTTCCCATTTGTACCAACAACACTAATAACTTTAATGTTATTTTGGGAATTAGCATATTTTTCTGTTAATAATATTGCTAAATTATATTTTTTTTGAAATAACGTTACTTTAAAAAGTTTCTTTTTAACATCCATTGCAGAACCTTATTTTAATAATGGTTTTAAATATTGAGCCGTATAACTGATATCACTTTTTAAAACAATTTGTTCTGGTGTCCCGGTTGCAACAACAGTTCCACCGCCAATACCACCTTCTGGTCCTAAATCAATAATATAATCCGCCATCTTAATAACATCTAAGTTATGCTCAATTGTAATAGCCGTATCGCCATTATCAACAATTTTATTTAAAACAACTAATAGTCTTTTAACATCATCAACATGTAACCCTGTTGTTGGCTCATCCAATAAAAATAACGTTTTTCCTGTTGTTCGTTTAAGTAAGAAAGTTGATAATTTAACTCGTTGCGCTTCTCCACCAGATAGTTCGGTTGCTGATTGTCCCAATTTAATATAGCCCAAACCAACTTCTTGCATTGTTGCTAACTTCTGATTAATTTTTGATTGCGCTGCAAAAAATTCACAAGCCTGGTCAACGGTCATTTCTAACACATCGTAAATATTTTTCTCTTTAAATTTAACTAATAATGTTTCATCATTATAACGTTTCCCCTCACAAACTTCACAAGCAACATAAACGGTTGGTAAAAAGTGCATTGAAATTTTAATAATTCCATCACCCCGACAATTCTCACAACGCCCCCCCGGAACATTAAAAGAAAAACGTCCTTTTAAATAACCCCGTGCTTTGGCTTCGTTAGTATTAGTAAATAAATCTCGAATATCATCAAACACCGAAGTATAAGTGGCAGGATTACTACGTGGAGTTTTCCCAATTGGATCTTGGGAAATATTAATTACTTTATCAATATTATCAATTCCAACAATTTTATCATGTGCACCTGGACGTTCGGTTGCTAAACCTAAATTTTTCTTAACACCCTTTCATAAGATTTCATTCATTAAAGTTGACTTACCACTTCCAGAGACTCCTGTTAAACAAATAAATTTATTTAAAGGAATTGTGACATTAATACTTTTTAAATTATTTTCCCGTGCCCCTTTAATTTCTAAAACTAAACCATTGCCACCACGACGTTTATTTGGAACAGCAATTGTTAATTCCCCTGTTAAATATTTCCCCGTAATTGAATTAGGATTTTGTTTAATATCTTCAATATTCCCCGCGGCAACAACTTCACCACCATTAATTCCTGCTCGTGGGCCAATATCAATCACATAGTCACTAGCCCGAATTGTATCTTCATCATGTTCAACAACAATTAAGGTGTTCCCTAAATCACGCAAACTTTTTAAGGTTTCAATTAGTTTGTCATTATCACGTTGATGTAAACCAATTGAGGGTTCATCTAAGACATACAGGACGCCAGTTAACTGACTCCCAATTTGGGTTGCCAATCTAATCCGTTGCGCTTCTCCCCCGGATAATGTTGACGCATTTCGTGACAATGTTAAATAGCCCAAACCAACCCGGCTTAAAAAATCTAAACGATTAACTAATTCATTAATAATTAAGCGGGCAATTTCTTGTTGGTAATCGGTTAAACTTAAATTTAACACTTCTTTTAATTCGTCTTCAACTGACAAATCAGTAAATTCCGAAATACTAATATTATTAATCTTAACCGACAACGGGATTTCATTTAACCGTTTCCCTAAACAAGTTGCACATTTTTTATCAGTCATAAATTGCTTATAATATTCCCGTGCTGATTCACTTGTTGTTTCCGTATAACGCCGTTCAATTAACTGACCAATTCCTTCAATATAATCATAACCCCGTATAATATTACCACTCGCTGTTTTTAAATTATATTCAATTGGTTCATCACTACCCCGAATTAAATATTCTAACTGTTCCTTTGTTAAATCACTAACTGGCTCTTCTAACATAATATGATAATGATTAGCTAAAACCTTAAATTTTTGTCATTCAATATTTGTGGTATTAACAATATTTTTTAAATAAATAATGGCTCCTTGTAAAATTGACAATGACCTATTAGGAATTAATAAATCCTCATCAACTTCTAATTTTACACCTAATCCTTTACATTCATTACAAGCCCCCGCGGGTGAGTTAAACGAAAATAAACGTGGTTCTAATTCCGAAATTACAAAACCACAAATACTACATGAATAATTAGTTGAAAAAAGCATTTCTTTCTTTTGATCAACAAAATCAATTTTGACTAAAGCATTGCCATATTTTAAAGCGACTTCAATTGCATCGTGAATTCGACTCAATAAATCTTCGGTATCTTTATAAACCAAACGGTCAATAATAATATCAATATTTTGGCGTTTATTCTTATCTAACTCAATTTCCTCGTCTAAAGTTCTTATCTCATCATTAACTTTTACCCGAATAAAACTTTCTTGTTTTAAGCGAGCAAATAAATCTTTAAAACTTCCTTTTTTATCACGCACAACAGGTGATAAAATCATAAACTTTTTCCCTTCGTTTAAAAGTTGTTTTAAATTATTTATTATTTCTTTAATTGTTACTGACTTAATAACCCCATGATCGTTAATACAATATGGCGTCCCAACACGAGCATATAATAATCGTAAGTAATCATAAATTTCGGTAACTGTTCCAACGGTACTACGAGGATTATGACTAGTTGTCTTTTGATCTATCGAAATCGCTGGGGATAGTCCTTCAATTGCATCAACATCTGGTTTTTCATTACCCCCCAAAAATTGACGAGCATAACTTGATAAACTTTCAATATAACGACGACGACCTTCCGCATAAATCGTACTAAAAGCTAATGATGATTTTCCACTTCCTGATAAACCAGTAAAAACAACTAACTTATTTTTTGGAATTTCAGCATCAATATTTTTTAAATTATTTTCCCGTGCCCCTTTAACAACTATTCAATCTTTTCCCATTCTTTCACCCTCTTAATTATTTATTTAGTAAATTGTAAATTCAAGTGACACACTTTATTTAACTTAATTATAACACAATAAAATAAGTATTCCATATAATTTTTCTTTTAATGTCCTTATCTTGTGATAATTTCGTAATAGTTATCTAACAAAAATTTCGCAAAATTATTTAATTAATAATGTTTGTAATGTATATTGATTATTTCAAGGATGATTTGGTTTTGGTTTATGTGCTTTAGATTTGGGAACTTTGTTTTCAATATTTTTAATAGGAACCGGAATGTATTCTAATAAATTATATATTTGATTGTTATATTTTAAATATAATGTTTCATCAAATGCTTTAATTACTGTAATTTTTGTTTTTGAATTAAAGACTTTTAACTTTTTATTATTATAAGCTATAGACTGCACCCAAAAAAGTAAGCAAAGAAAAAAAATCTTTGCTAAACTTTTAAAGGAGGTGCATTTTTATATGGCAAGAAAAGGACAAAAATTTAATAAATATACAGCAGATTTTCGAAAAAGGATAGGACAAGAGGTTAAAAATAATAGTATAAGTTTTATTGCAAAAAAATATGCAATTAATAAAAAAACTGTTGCTTCATGGTATGAAAATTTTAAGAAAGGAATTTTAAACACCAATAAAGGTCCAAAAGAATCATTTGAAAAAAGAGATTTAAACTATTACAAAGTTAGGTATGAATTACTAAAAAAGCTTCATGACTTTTACAATTAAATAAAAGAAAAATTGTATCTTTTATCAAAGAATAGACTGCACCCAAAAAAGTAAGCAAAGATTTTTTTCTTTGCTTACTTTTTTGGGTGCAGTCTATAGCTTATAATAATAAAAAGTTAAAAGTCTTTAATTCAAAAACAAAAATTACAGTAATTAAAGCATTTGATGAAACATTATATTTAAAATATAACAATCAAATATATAATTTATTAGAATACATTCCGGTTCCTATTAAAAATATTGAAAACAAAGTTCCCAAATCTAAAGCACATAAACCAAAACCAAATCATCCTTGAAATAATCAATATACATTACAAACATTATTAATTAAATAATTTTGCGAAATTTTTGTTAGATAACTATTACGAAATTATCACAAGATAAGGACATTAAAAGAAAAATTATATGGAATACTTATTTTATTGTGTTATAATTAAGTTAAATAAAGTGTGTCACTTGAATTTACAATTTACTAAATAAATAATTAAGAGGGTGAAAGAATGGGAAAAGATTGAATAGTTGTTAAAGGGGCACGGGAAAATAATTTAAAAAATATTGATGCTGAAATTCCAAAAAATAAGTTAGTTGTTTTTACTGGTTTATCAGGAAGTGGAAAATCATCATTAGCTTTTAGTACGATTTATGCGGAAGGTCGTCGTCGTTATATTGAAAGTTTATCAAGTTATGCTCGTCAATTTTTGGGGGGTAATGAAAAACCAGATGTTGATGCAATTGAAGGACTATCCCCAGCGATTTCGATAGATCAAAAGACAACTAGTCATAATCCTCGTAGTACCGTTGGAACAGTTACCGAAATTTATGATTACTTACGATTATTATATGCTCGTGTTGGGACGCCATATTGTATTAACGATCATGGGGTTATTAAGTCAGTAACAATTAAAGAAATAATAAATAATTTAAAACAACTTTTAAACGAAGGGAAAAAGTTTATGATTTTATCACCTGTTGTGCGTGATAAAAAAGGAAGTTTTAAAGATTTATTTGCTCGCTTAAAACAAGAAAGTTTTATTCGGGTAAAAGTTAATGATGAGATAAGAACTTTAGACGAGGAAATTGAGTTAGATAAGAATAAACGCCAAAATATTGATATTATTATTGACCGTTTGGTTTATAAAGATACCGAAGATTTATTGAGTCGAATTCACGATGCAATTGAAGTCGCTTTAAAATATGGCAATGCTTTAGTCAAAATTGATTTTGTTGATCAAAAGAAAGAAATGCTTTTTTCAACTAATTATTCATGTAGTATTTGTGGTTTTGTAATTTCGGAATTAGAACCACGTTTATTTTCGTTTAACTCACCCGCGGGGGCTTGTAATGAATGTAAAGGATTAGGTGTAAAATTAGAAGTTGATGAGGATTTATTAATTCCTAATAGGTCATTGTCGATTTTACAAGGAGCCATTATTTATTTAAAAAATATTGTTAATACCACAAATATTGAATGACAAAAATTTAAGGTTTTAGCTAATCATTATCATATTATGTTAGAAGAGCCAGTTAGTGATTTAACAAAGGAACAGTTAGAATATTTAATTCGGGGTAGTGATGAACCAATTGAATATAATTTAAAAACAGCGAGTGGTAATATTATACGGGGTTATGATTATATTGAAGGAATTGGTCAGTTAATTGAACGGCGTTATACGGAAACAACAAGTGAATCAGCACGGGAATATTATAAGCAATTTATGACTGATAAAAAATGTGCAACTTGTTTAGGGAAACGGTTAAATGAAATCCCGTTGTCGGTTAAGATTAATAATATTAGTATTTCGGAATTTACTGATTTGTCAGTTGAAGACGAATTAAAAGAAGTGTTAAATTTAAGTTTAACCGATTACCAACAAGAAATTGCCCGCTTAATTATTAATGAATTAGTTAATCGTTTAGATTTTTTAAGCCGGGTTGGTTTGGGCTATTTAACATTGTCACGAAATGCGTCAACATTATCCGGGGGAGAAGCGCAACGGATTAGATTGGCAACCCAAATTGGGAGTCAGTTAACTGGCGTCCTGTATGTCTTAGATGAACCCTCAATTGGTTTACATCAACGTGATAATGACAAACTAATTGAAACCTTAAAAAGTTTGCGTGATTTAGGGAACACCTTAATTGTTGTTGAACATGATGAAGATACAATTCGGGCTAGTGACTATGTGATTGATATTGGCCCACGAGCAGGAATTAATGGTGGTGAAGTTGTTGCCGCGGGGAATATTGAAGATATTAAACAAAATCCTAATTCAATTACGGGGAAATATTTAACAGGGGAATTAACAATTGCTGTTCCAAATAAACGTCGTGGTGGCAATGGTTTAGTTTTAGAAATTAAAGGGGCACGGGAAAATAATTTAAAAAGTATTAATGTCACAATTCCTTTAAATAAATTTATTTGTTTAACAGGAGTCTCTGGAAGTGGTAAGTCAACTTTAATGAATGAAATCTTATGAAAGGGTGTTAAGAAAAATTTAGGTTTAGCAACCGAACGTCCAGGTGCACATGATAAAATTGTTGGAATTGATAATATTGATAAAGTAATTAATATTTCCCAAGATCCAATTGGGAAAACGCCACGTAGTAATCCTGCCACTTATACTTCGGTGTTTGATGATATTCGAGATTTATTTACTAATACTAACGAAGCCAAAGCACGGGGTTATTTAAAAGGACGTTTTTCTTTTAATGTTCCGGGGGGGCGTTGTGAGAATTGTCGGGGTGATGGAATTATTAAAATTTCAATGCACTTTTTACCAACCGTTTATGTTGCTTGTGAAGTTTGTGAGGGGAAACGTTATAATGATGAAACATTATTAGTTAAATTTAAAGAGAAAAATATTTACGATGTGTTAGAAATGACCGTTGACCAGGCTTGTGAATTTTTTGCAGCGCAATCAAAAATTAATCAGAAGTTAGCAACAATGCAAGAAGTTGGTTTGGGCTATATTAAATTGGGACAATCAGCAACCGAACTATCTGGTGGAGAAGCGCAACGAGTTAAATTATCAACTTTCTTACTTAAACGAACAACAGGAAAAACGTTATTTTTATTGGATGAGCCAACAACAGGGTTACATGTTGATGATGTTAAAAGACTATTAGTTGTTTTAAATAAAATTGTTGATAATGGCGATACGGCTATTACAATTGAGCATAACTTAGATGTTATTAAGATGGCGGATTATATTATTGATTTAGGACCAGAAGGTGGTATTGGCGGTGGAACTGTTGTTGCAACCGGGACACCAGAACAAATTGTTTTAAAAAGTGATATCAGTTATACGGCTCAATATTTAAAACCATTATTAAAATAAGGTTCTGCAATGGATGTTAAAAAGAAACTTTTTAAAGTAACGTTATTTCAAAAAAAATATAATTTAGCAATATTATTAACAGAAAAATATGCTAATTCCCAAAATAACATTAAAGTTATTAGTGTTGTTGGTACAAATGGGAAAGGATCAGTTTCAAACTACTTACAGAAGCAATTAATGTTAAATTATCACCGCGTTGGTATTTTTACTTCCCCCGCTTTTTTAAGTCATAATGAGCGGATTAAAATTAATAACAAGGTTATTAGTGATAAGGATTTAAAACGAATTATAAAAGAAATTAAACCCGAAATTAAGAAATATCAATTAACCTTTTTTGAAATTTGGGTTTTAATTTGCATTAAGTATTTTTTAGAGCAAAAAATTGAGATTGCCGTTATTGAAGCGGGAATTGGTGGGACCTTAGATGCGACTAATGTTTTTAATAACAAACTGGCTGTTTTATTAACCTCAATTGGTTATGATCATACCGAAGTATTAGGGAATAATTTGGAAAGTATTATTCAAAATAAAGTTGGGATTGTGAAAAATAATTGCAACCTTTTTATTAGTGCAAGTTGTAAAAAGGATTTTCCATTAATTGCAAAATATCTTGATTCGGATAGAATTATTACAAGCGAAGTTTACCCGCAAGCAATCAACTATTATCAAGAGTTTAATGTTGGTCTAGTGATTAAATTTTTAAAGGTCTTTAATTTGAAAGTTAATTATGAGCTTTTTAAAGTAAACCCTGTTTTAGGACGCTTTACGCAATTAAGTAAAAATCCATATTTCATTATTGATGGAGCACATAATCCTGAAGGAATTCGGGCTTGTATTCATACTTTTGAAATGTTACATAATTTGAACCGCAATGAAGTGCTATTGTTATATGCTTCATCCCAAAAAAAAGATTATATGCAGAATTTAACATTATTAAAAGAACATTTTGGAAATAATTTATATATTACTGAATTTCACCATCCAATGACATGAAAGATTAATAATATTAAGATGGGGAATAAGGTTAAAAATTGGAAAAAATTATTATCACAAAATAAAACAAAGAATATTTTAGTTTGTGGGTCGCTGTATTTTATTCCGTTAGTTTATCAGTTTTATTTAGAAAGGGTGTAAGAGATGTTATATTTATTAACAAATATTGGAGCTTGAATAGGAACTGCAATTTTATTTGGAATTGGATTTTTATTAGATTATAAAAATTTAAAAAAAATTAATATTTTAACAATTACTATTACTAGTTTATTAATTGCTTTATCAGTTATTTTAACGAATTTAATTGGTTATACAATTCCAATTGTCGGAGGGATTAAGTTAGCCTTAGGTAACTTCTTAATTTTTGTAACTGCAATGTTATTTGGACCTTTTTTTGGGGTTTTAAGTGGGATTGTTACTGATACTTTAGAAGCTTTAGTTAATATTTCTGGAATGTATCATGGTGGTTTTGCTTTTAATCTTGCTTTTTATGGTTTTCTGGGAAGTATGGTGTTTCTTTTCAAAAGTGAAAAATTATTAATTATGAAAATAATTATTTTATATATAATTGCTTTTGTTGTAATTTCATTTGGTCTGAATGTGTTATGATTATATTCAATTGGTTGAAACCAAGTTATTTTAGGGGCAACTTTTATTGTCAAAGCAATTAAGTTTCCAATTCAAATGGTAATTTATTTACCAATGATAATTTCTAGTTTTACTATTTTATACAAATTAATTACCGCTCGTCATAGTATTACGTTATGATGTATGCAAAAAGGAGACTTAATATTAACCCCAATTAAGTTTAAAAAACAAAAATCATATAGTATTTAAAATTTGTCTTTAATTTTGTATAAAAATCTTGATAAAGTCAAAAAAATCATCAATATGACAATTTGAAAACGAATTTGATGGAAGATTATTATTGTTCTTTAACTTTTTTAGATGTTAAAATATAATACCGTTGCTTGTTGGTTTGGTGTTAAACCTTTGTGTTGGTATTTTCATTTTCAGAGATTTAAATAATTTTGAATGTTAGTAAAACCTAAACCATGATAATATACTTCTTGCGATACTATGATAATCATTGCAAATTAATTCATAAAAAAAAATACAAATAGGAATTTATACTGCAATGTTTCTTTTAACTGAGATATATAAATAAAAATTTTTCTAGATTATTATTAATATATAAAGTTAGGAGAAACATTTTTATATGGCTAAAGGTAAAATAAAAGGGTCTAAAGATCATTTTTTTGAATTTAAAGAAAAAATTGTTAATGAATACTCAATTAACAATAAATCTTATAGTGAAATAGCAAAAGAATATCATATTAGTTTAGCAACTATTTCAAAATGAGTAAATCAATTTCAACAAAATAAAGAAATTCTAAAAGAACGAAAAAAGCGAAAAGATTTTGAATTAAATAAGTTTAAAAACCCCTTAGAACGTGAAAACTATTTATTAAAAAAAGAAAATGAAAGAATAAAAGCTGAGAATGAAGTTTTAAAAAAGCTTGAAGCTCTTCCAAAGATAAAAACAAAAACAAACATTAGAAAACAAATTGCTTTTATTAAATCAGAATTGCAAGTTTCAAAAATTACTTTATCATGATATTTAAAAGAATTAAGAATTTCATATGATACTTGAAATAAATATTCAAAAAATTGTGATGAATATCAACCAAATATTGATTATTCAATATATGAAATAATTAAAGCAATTCATAGAGAAAATAGTATTAAAGGACACAGACAAATTAAATTATCTTTGGAAGAGCAAAAAATTAATGTGTCGAATTCAACAGTTTATCGTTATATGAAATTAGCTAATAGAATTTCTAGTGTAATAATTAAAACAAGAAAAAAAATTAATCATTTCTTAAAAATGACAAATGAACATATTCGACATAAATATCTATTAAAACGTAATTTTAAAGCTGAAAAAACTAATCAAAAGTGATCAATTGATATTACGTATGTTAAAACAATCACAGAATGAGTATATTTATTTGCAATCAAGGATTTATTTAGTAATTTAATAGTAAATTATTCTTTAACAACAACTCCAACAGTAAATTGAGTAAATAATTGTATCAAAGAAGCAATTATTAAAAGAAAAATAATCAAAGGTGAATTAACTATTAATTCTGATCAAGGTATTCATTTCACTTCAAAAGCTTATGAAAAATTATTAAAAAAACACGGTATAAATATAAGTATGTCAAGAAGAGGCAATTGTTTAGATAATTCACCGATTGAAAATTGATTTTCAATTCTTAAAACCGAGAACTCAGAATTATCACACTGTAAAAATATTTTAGAAGTAAAAAATATTGTAGATAATTATATAATTCATTATAATGAAAAAAGAAAAATTTTAAATTTAAAAATGCCACCACTTCAATATGAAATGAAAGCATTTTTTAATTAAAATTCTCAGTTATCTGAAACTGTACAAATAGGAATTTATACCTCTTATTAATTTAATTCTTATAAAGACTATAAGAATTAAATTAATAAGAGGTATAAATTCCTATTTGTATTTTTTCTTTATGAATTAATTTGCAATGATTGGATAGGTTACAATATGGATAGGTTACAATAAGTTGGACCATATTTATTTGGACTTTCAAATAAATATGGTCCAACTTATTGTAACCTATCCATATTGTAATGAGGATAAGAATAAAGAACTTAGTTTAACCGAACTTTATTTAAAGTGTTTTGCCATTTGTGCGGAATTAATTAAAATCAAACGCCAGAAAGTTATTTTAAAGTGTTAAATCAATATTTTATCATTGCTGAACAGTTAAAATTTACTGAAGACGATTTAATTACTGCTTATAATAAAAAACAAAATTAATTTTGCCCGTCAAGAAAATAATTATTAAAAAAATGTTTTATAATTTCCTTATAAAACATTTTTTTAATCAGTATCCAAAATACTTTTGCGGTTTTCTTTAAATTCTTCTAATGTTTTAATAAAAATTGCCGCTGTCGGACAAACCATTTGCCCTTCAAATAGTTCTTTGTCATTGTCAATTGTATTTGCAAAGCCATCATCATCCATAAAAAATGTTTCAGTTTCATCAATCATAATACAGTTACCACAAGAAATACATAAGTCAGTATTTACATATGTTCTTTTTTTTGATATATCACGATTTTCCATCTTTATCACTCCATTATTTTTGTTATTATAATAACAAAAATTTTCTTTAATTTTGTCGAAAACTCTCTTTAATTTTGTCGAGATTGTGTTGCCAAAGTTGGGGAAAATAAAAAAGAAAGTTTTCAGTATAATTAAGTTTGAAAAAAATTAGAAAGAAAACTATCCTATGAATATTATAACTAGAATCCAAGAGTTTTTAAACGAAAATAATAACTTTTTTATTGATTTAATTAATGAAATTAGCCCCAATATCCCTATTACAACACTATTATCCTATTTAAAAAATGAAATTAGTTCTGAAGCTTGAATACTATTTAAAAATATTTTTGAATATATTGATAACTATATTTTTAATAAGGACTGACGGAAAGCACGTTATATTCCAAAAGGATTTTATCAACGAACTTTGGTTTTTCGTAATGGTGAAGTTACTTTTAAACGACGAAAATATATCTTAAAACCAGAATTTCAAGTGGCAAAAAAACCAAAAACGGTCTTTTTACTTGATATTCAATTAGGGATTGAAAGTTATCAGCGACTTGATTATGATTTTTCGTTAGAAATAATCAGCAAATTAGGCATAAATTTTAGTTATCAAGATATTTGTAATATGTATCGGAATGCTAACATAACAAAAAAAACAATTTTTAACCTTATTAAACGGTTTGATATTAAACATTTGTTAGAACTAATGCTAGATGAACCAGATACAAAACTAAAACATGATGGGGTTATTTATATTGAAACCGATGAAGCATATCGCAATGCCATTAGTTATCAAATCAAAAAACGATTAAAAATTAAGAAAAGAATCCGTTTAACCGTCTTTCATACTGGTTATAAAGATCCTAAAACAATACGAAAAACAATGCATAATTTCAAATTTCTAGTAACAATGACTAATGAAGTTAAAAAAATTAACTCTAAAAAATACTGACA
Organism: Spiroplasma endosymbiont of Polydrusus pterygomalis; assembly: GCF_964030635.1. GTDB lineage: Bacteria > Bacillota_I > Bacilli_A > Mycoplasmatales > Mycoplasmataceae > Spiroplasma. Next base: position 657,641 of record NZ_OZ034909.1, read on the forward strand.
AGGAATTAAAGAATTTATTAACTTAAATTATTAATCACCCGAGACAGCTAAAATTATTGTGCTTGGTTGATGGTGCACAATATATTTCAACGGTTGAAAAACACATCAATGTTGAATTTATCATTGATCGTTTCCATGTTATTAAAAAAATTAAAGATTGTCTCCGTGGTCCACGATATTATAAACGTTATTTATTTAATAAAATTAGAAAAGCAATTCTAAAATTAAACTGAAACAAGGTTACAAAATACCTTGAATGAGCTTATCAGCTTGTTAAAACCGAAGAAGCGAAAGGAAAGTTACAAGAAATATCTAATTATTTAAGAACATACTATGGAGCAATTCAAAAATGAGAATATCAAGAAAATATTGGTTGTCGCATTGAAAGTTATATTGCTCGAATTATTAAAGTAATGTTTCGTTCAAAACCAAAAATATTTAATGAAAAAACGATTTACAAAGTAATGTTATTAAAACAATTGACAGCTAATGGGATTAATCCCTTTCAAGAACTAACAGAAATTAAAAATCTTCAAGTAAAAAATGAACAAATTACTTGAAGATGAATATTTAAAAAGATGAATAATCCAGAAGTTAAACAATATAACTTACCAATATTCACCGCTTCTACATTATCAAATACTAAAACTCTTTTAAAGAAAATAGTTTATAATTATTATTAGAACTTAATGCTGAAAACTTTTCCCCAACATTTTACACGCTACCTTTAACAAATAAAAATGGAAATAACAGACCGCTATTTTCATAAACAAACATTATAATAATTGATAAACACATTTTAAGTTTTTAATTTTGTCGAAAATCTTTAATTTTGTATAAAACTCTTGATAAAGTCAAAAAAATCATCAATATGACAATTTGAAAACGAATTTGATGGAAGATTATTATTGTTCTTTAACTTTTTTAGATGTTAAAATATAATACCGTTGCTTGTTGGTTTGGTGTTAAACCTTTGTGTTGGTATTTTCATTTTCAGAGATTTAAATAATTTTGAATGTTAGTAAAACCTAAACCATGATAATGAATTAAGGCTTCTTTAAGACTTGCTTGTAATTTAATAATTTTATTTAATTTTCGATAACTGGCATCAGGATTTGTCCTAGTTTTAGTGGCATATAAAGTAGAACTTGTTTGTTTTGCTACTAATAAATATAATGGTTGCATATCAGAAATAATAATGGAATTTTTGTTAATTAATTTTGTATTCATATTTTCAATAATTCACTGTTTTTGTAATCGTTTGGTATTAGTGGATTGAACAAAAATATTATTATTAGTATCAACCGCCATTTGAATAAAACATTTAGTGTTAGTGGAAAATGGATCAAGATGATTTTTTCGTTTATCAAATTTATCTTTAAAATTACCTTTATGGATTTTTTTAATAAATGTTTCATTGATTTGTATTTGGCCATTTAATTTTTTAAATTTTAATTGAGTATTTTCTAATTGTTTTGATTGCATTAATTTTTGGCGATTATATCAAGCTGTTTTGGGTGTTGTTTTAATAAAACGGGAAATTACTTTACTAGATTGTCCTAGCAATGAAATTTGAATTAATAAATTTCATTGTTCATAATTTAAATGACTTCAATAAGTAAAATGATGACGAAAAGGATCAAAACTAGCCCGACATTTTTTGCATAAATATTTTTGTTTTCCTTCGGGATTATGGCCATTTTTAACACAATGATAAGATTTGCAATTAGGGCATTTAATACCTTTCTCTCTAAATTTTTGATCAATTTTATTTAAGCGTTTTTGTTTTTTGATTAATTCTGCTTCTTTTTTAACTTTTTCATAAAATTCTAAAAATTGATCATCTGTTAAACTATTTATTAATTCTGCAAGTATTTTTTCCATCAATTATTTACCTCTCTTGATATTTATAAAATATACCTAATTTTAGGTATATTTTATAAATATCAAGAGTTTTCTACAAAATTAAAAAAACTCTTTAACTTTTTTTATGTTTAGTGTAAGATATAATCAATAATTTTAAAGGAAAAGTGAAATTATATCAATATTAGCAAAAAAGAGATTGGATTAGGTAAGTATAAATATGGCAGATCAGGTTAACGCAGAGGGACAACTGCTACAAAAAGAAAAATTTACAAAAAATGAATTATATACAATTCGAACAAAGCGACGTATTATTTTAGGGATTTTATATGGATTAATTTCTGCTGTTGGGTATTCTATTGTCCCCTTAATGTTATATATTATTCCAACACATGGATCACCCTATAGAGATTTAACATCACCAATTAATGCTACTTTTTATGTTACAGCGCAAGAAATAATGGCATTTTTTGTGATGTTTATTTTTTATAAGCCTAAAAATTTTATTAATTTTTTTAAATTACTTCGTCATAAAGAAACATGACTAGTTGTTTTATATGGTTTCTTAGGTGGCCCAGTTGCGATGGTTTTTTTTCAATTATCACTATTATTAACAATTACTAATCATGGTGGAACAGATGGAACAGTGCCAGGATTATTATTAAACTTAAATGTTATTTTAGCGGCGGTTGGAAGTGCTACTTTCTTTCGTGCTCGTCAAAGTAAATATACTTGGACTGCATTAGCAATTTCAACATTTTTAATTATCGGAATGTCAATTCATTTTGCCCTTGAAGAAGGATTAGATTGATCGTCGATTGGCGGGATGTGTTTAGCTTTAGTAACAGCTGCTTTTTATGCAATGGAAGCAGTAGGGATGTCGCATTTAATGAGTTCTTCTAAAATTAAGTTTTCAAATCATGAGACAGTTTCTATTAAGACGGGATCTTCAGCATTATTAATGTTATTATTGGTAACTCCAATTGCCGCGGTTTTTTCTCATCAAAGTTTCGTAGATGGGTATAAAGTTTTTGCGAATTTTCAATATTACGATTATGCTTTAATTATCCTTGCGGGGGGAATTATTATGGGTAGTTCGCGAATGTTATATTATGCTTGTTTAGCAATGGCTGGACCAACTTATACAACTTCAACCCAATTGTTAATGTTCTTTTGAACGCCTGTTTTTCAATATATTTTTATTGCAGCAAATGTTCCAAATGAGATTGCACCACCAACATGATATTATTGAATTTATGTTGTGTCAATTGTCTTGTGTACTTTTATTATTTCTAGTAATGAGTTTTTGATTCATGCTAGCAAAGTTGGTTGAAAACGAGCCTTTCATGAATTGTTTGGCAAGATTCCCAAACAAAGTCCAAACTAAGATTTAATAAAACCTGAATTGTAAAATTAAATGGGACCTTTAATTTTGTAGAAAACTCTTGATATGGCATTGTGTAGATACAAGCTCCAAATTTGTATCTCTTGTTAAATTGATAATAACATTATTTAAAATAAATGCAACTATTTTTTAAAAAAAATAAATTATTTATAAATTGTTATTATTTTGAACATATTTTGACACACTAAAAAATAATTTATTAAATTTAATTAATAAAAATTTACTTAATATTTTGTAAAAATATTTCTTTTGCACTTACTCAGTTTAAACACGGTCGAAGTTTATCATTTATAACATCAACTACTCAATCTATTTCTTGTTGACTAACATTATTAAAATCAGTTCCTTTTTTAAATCAATGTCTAAATTCACCATTCATATATTCAATTAATGGTTTTTGTTGTGGTGAAGCAGGGTCACAAAAATATACTTGTGTTTCAGCAAATATTTCCATTTCTCTTCATTTACTAAATTCTTTCCCGCGGTCTGTTATTATTCCTTTCATTTTACCCATTAAATTATTACTTACAATCATATCTTTAAATTTTGTTAAAACCTCATTAGCGGTATGATTTTTTAATTTCATTACAAAGTAATTTTTACTTGATTGTTCTACTAAAACTAAACAACTAGATTGATGGTCTTTTCCAACTACGGTATCCATTTCAAATCAGTCAACATTAGATTGCTTATTTTCAATATCTAATATTGATTTAAAATTATTTAATTTACCACGATTATCATATTCCCCCTTTTTCTTATATTTTTTACCATGATTGCGTAAATTTTGTTTATTTAAACCGAATAATTTTAAGTCAATTCATTTATAAAAAGTTTTAACACAAGCAGGAAATTTAACACCAAACTTTATAAAATATCGATGAATAATTTGTGCGGGTGAATTATGAAGAATATTAAATCGTAAATTTAGTCATTCTTTTTGTTCTTCTGTGAATTTGGGGGGCTTTTTAATAGATTTTTTTCGTTTTTTTAAATAATCATTATGTGCTTTACCAACATCATAATCTTCTATATTTTTAAATCTATTAATTTCTCTTTTAACAGTATTAATATCTCTTCCCGTTTGCCTTGATATTTCAGATAAATTAATCGTTCCATTTTTCTTTTTGCAACTATCAGATAACAATAAATCCTTAATAAATCTTCGTTCGTCAAATTTTACATGTGTATAATCTTGCATATATTTGTACATCCATTTCTTTTATTTAAATTCATTTATACACGAATTTTTAAAAAAAGGTATTGACAAATAATTTTAAAGATATATTATTATAATGTAACAAGTATCGAATTTGTATCTCTTTATGCTTGTATACTAAAATAAAAAGTAAATTACTTTACTTTTTATTATTTTGATGTAAAATATAAATGATAAACAAAGAACCGCGATGGTTCTTTGTTATATTTTCAGATATAGTTTACTCTTTTATTTAATCATATTCATTAAATAATAGCAATTTTAGTATGCAAAAAGGAGTAAAAATGAAAGAATTTAATCCAAAAACAGCAAGTTTACGAACATTTTATCGTAAAATAGAGCAGTTTTGACGTGATAAATCACCTAATATCCCCTATACTTTGAATGATTTAACCAATAAATTAAACCTTTCTCGCCATTGAAGACAAGAAATTTATCGGAGCGAGAAGATAGTTGCTTTACTTGAAAAACAAGTTGATAAAATAGAAAGTGAACTTATTAAACAAATGGTTAAAACGCCAGAAGGTACTAGGTTATATTGACAGCGTGCATTTAATCATAAATATTCACTGCAAGAAAAAGAACTTGAAAAAGAATTAAACTTAAATAATCAACAACCAATAATTGTTAATTTACAAACGGATATTAGAGATATTAAAAAAGAAACTGAAAATAATGCTTAATCATTTTACTTATTTGTTAGAAACGCCTTATTGGTTATTACAAAATAGTATTATTGGTAATAAATATCCATTTGCTAAAAAATATGAATTAGTAAATGAAATTAATCAAATTGGAACACGATATAGTCTTACCACTATATCAAATATTAAAATGTTTGGTGAATTATTAAAAATTAGTTTATTAATTAAAGAACCAATTTGTATAATTGCTAGTATGTATTGGAGTAAAGATTTAAAAGATAGTGTATTTCAAAATATATGAAATATGTTAGATGAAAATAATATACCTTATAGTATTAATTTATCAAATTTTACTTTTACTTTATCAAATGGTAGTAAAATATATTGTAAAGGTTTACATTCACCAAGTCGAAAAGAAAAATTAAAAGCATTTGCTGATTTGAATAAGTATAAATTAGTAATTGATTGAAGAGAAGAATGTGACCAATTTCAACAAAAAGATTTAAGTGATTTAGAGTTTGCTATTCGTGGTTATCAAAATAAAATAACAATTAATACGTGTAATCCTGAAAGTTTAAAAAGATATATTTTTGGCTATTGTAATGAATTATTAGCTTTTAATGAAGAAATAATGCGTAGTAAATATGAACAAATTAAATATATTGAAAAATGAAATATGAAAATTATTATTCATTATTCTAGTTGAAGACTTAATTATAAATTACCACAAGATAAAGTTAATGAACAATTAAGATTAGAACAATTAGATATTGAAAGAGCAAGAGTATGGAGTTGAGGATTGCCCGGTAATACTAGTGGTTCAATTTTTGCAAGATATATTGATATTATGCAAGCAACAGATATTATTCAACCAACGAAATTATTAGGTGGTGTTGATATTGCTAACGCGACCAGTCCTAAGGGACATACTACTGCCGCTAGTTTTTGACTATATAATTCATATTTGATAAAAAAGCTTATAAAGCTTCTGAGTATACGCATTCAAATGCTACACAGCAATTTAAAACAGAATTAGAACAAGTAAAAGATATTTTAGAGTTTTATAACAATCAATTAAATCAATATTTTAATTTAATACAGCAGGGTATTAGTATAAATGTTGATGATAGTGCTTATTCAACATTACAAAGTTTAAATAGAGAAAAATATAATTATTCTTTTGGTCAATATATGACATTTAAACCAGCACAAAAACAGAAATTTAAAATAAGACATCGGATTGAAGCATTTACAATGTTAATAAATACAAACCAATTAAAATGATTATGAGAAAAATGTCCTGTAAGTAAAACCCAATATGAATTAATTCAATGAGAAGATAAACCAGATGCCAGAGAAGAACGAATGTTAGACTTATATGATGATACATTTGATAGTGATTTTTATGCTTTACATTTTGAATTAATACCAATGGTTAAACATAATAGTTCAGCAGATTATAAATTATGACAACAAAGGGAGTGAATAACTTAATGAAAAAAGATATTTATGTAATCCATGATGAACGTGTAATAAATGCAAAAAGACCTTATATGTCTGTTTGTGGACAAGTTAAAAAAAGACTTTGTCAAGAATTAAAAAAAGATAATATCGCAATATGTAAATTAAATTTATATAACGAATATATTAAAAAATATCAAAAAGTTAAAGTATGTGTTCAAGTTTTAGCAAATGAGCCAAATTTATTAACAGTAAATATTATTAATTATGCACTTATCTTAAAATTAAAGGAGCAAAATAACCATGAATAATACTTTCCCTAGTTTACCAAACTTAAGTGATATTAATAGTGTTTTAAAATTTTATAATTATGATTGAACAATTAATTTAGCAAATATTATTGCTCGTCATCAAATGCGATTAATAAATGGTAAAGATATTTTATTTAAGTCTCATCGTAAAGATATTTTAGAAAAATTAAATTGATGATATGAAAATTATAAAATAAAAGAAAAATTAGATAAAAATGAATTAACAGCAAGTTTAATGGGTAAAACTATTTTCGGTTTATTAGAGACTAGTGATGGCAATATTGATTTATGAATTAACCCTTTTAACTTTACATCACGTGTAAGTAAAATAAATGAAATTGAACAAGGGGCTGATATTTGATTAAATTATCATCAATCAGACAGTGGATTTATTTTAAATTTAATTTGTACCAAAGATAAAATAGTTATTAAAGGTTGACCAAAAAATAATGAGGTAGTTGTTGGACAAAGTAAAACACAAATTAAAGATGATGTTAGACTGCACCCAAAAAAGTAAGTAAAGAAAAAAAGTCTTTGCTAAACTTTAAAGGAGGTGCATTTTTATATGGCAAGAAAAGGACAAAAATTTAATAAATATACAGCAGATTTTCGAAAAAGGATAGGACAAGAGGTTAAAAATAATAGTATAAGTTTTATTGCAAAAAAATATGCAATTAATAAAAAAACTGTTGCTTCATGGTATGAAAATTTTAAGAAAGGAATTTTAAACACCAATAAAGGTCCAAAAGAATCATTTGAAAAAAGAGATTTAAACTATTACAAAGTTAGGTATGAATTACTAAAAAAGCTTCATGACTTTTACAATTAAATAAAAGAAAAATTGTATTTTTTATCAAAGAAAACCTTAATAAATATCCACTAAATTTATTACTTGATGTAACAAATTTAAAGCGTAGTTATTGAGATAAATATAAAAATTATTCAAGTAATGGTAAGGATAGCGAATCATTAAAGAATATTGTAAAAGTCTATGAAGAAAATTTGAAACAATTTGGTTATCGTCGAATTACCAAATATTTAAAAGAAGATTATGGCATTGTTTATAATGCTAAGAAAGTATTACGAATTATGAAAGAAAATAATATTCAAGCTGAATATGTAAAGCGTATGCGTAGAAAAATATTAATAAAACAAAATAGAAATAAAAATATAATTAAATATCCTGATTTAGTAAATCGTAATTTTAATGATATTAAAGAAAGATTTTCAATTTTATTTACTGATGTAACTTATTTAATTTGAAATGGTAAAAAACATTATCAATCAACAATACTTGATGGATATACTAAAGAAATTATTGATGTAAAATGATCAAAATTTAATAATAACAAACTTGTAATTGATAATTTAAATGCTGCAATTAATAAAATTAAAAAAATAAAAAAAGAGCTAAATAAAACAATAATTCATTCAGATCACGGATATCAATATACATCTAAAGATTATAATAGTAAATGTTTAGATAACAAAATTATAATTTCAATGGGTAAAAATTATCATTGTGCAGACAACATTATTATTGAAAGTTTTCATTCATTACTTAAAAAAGGAACAATCCATAATAAAAATTATAAATCTCATAATGAATATATTAATGATGTTAAAAAATGAAATAAATGATATTCAAACCAAAAAGAAAAAGATATAATAAATGAAAGTTTGTAAACCTTTTTATTAATACTTACTAAACGGGGTGCAGTCTAATATACTCCTGAAGATATTAAGAAATTAACTGATTATACACTTAAAAACCTTAGATAATAAGGGAGTGAAATATTATGGCAACAATTAACTTGCCACAAGTACCTTTTACATTACAAGGTAATACAACAGGACAAAAAGCATATGTTTATATGGTTAACGCTATGCTAAGATGACCATTAATGAATGAGCATGCAAGTATTATGCAATATGCAACAGCAACAGCCGAACAAGTTGCTTGATTACCTAATGCAGGACAAGCATTATATAATTTAACTCATCGTGTGGTATGACAAGATGATTATGGATTACCAAATGGTGGAATAACCCAAACTATGGTATTAACAAGAATTCCAGTTCCGATTGATAAAAGATTTAATTTAAAATTAATGAATGAAGCATTTGACTTAGCAATGATAGAACAAAATATTAAAAATGGTGTTATTGCTGATGCTATTGCTAGTGTTGTCCAGAATAAATTTGTTAACTTAGAATGTGAATTAATTCAAGCTATTTATGATTATTGTTTAGCAGATGGTCAATATGAAGTAATTCCATTTCGTAGTTATACAGCCGATAGTGCCGATGAAGCAAATAAAGCATTCTTTACATTAAATGAAACTTTGATTGAATTAACTAATCAAATTAGTAATTTATATTTTGGTTTCCCAACCGATAAAATGTTTATGGTTTTAGGTCGAAGAGCCTATTTAGGATTAACACCCGCTTATTTAAAAGTAATTGGTTCACAAGCTCAATTAAAAGCAATGGTTAATGGTGAATTATATGAAAATACCGCAATGGGTATTCCGGTATCAAAAAGTTTTCATTTAGAAAAAACATATACAAAAGGACAAGTTAACCGAGATAAAGGTTATAATTTTACTAATGTAAATGGTTTACTTATTAATAAACAAGTATGAGCATATCCAATTAATATGGATACTATTTAACAAGTTTTAGATAATGATACTGCTAATCCTAAATGAATTGGTAAAGTGCAATATGCAACACCAACTATTTTATATCCAAAAACATGTAAGATTATTTTAGAAAAACAACCAACACAAGAAGAAATTGATACTGCTAAAAGTAATTTAAATAAAACATTTAGAGTGCCGGTTGATTATGAAATTTCTACACCAATAAATACAACAAAATCTAATGTAATTTTAACACCAGATGTTGCTAAAATAGATATTAGTAAAATAAATAAATTAGATAAACCAATAATTAATTTACCAGATCCCAAAGATGTTAATGATGGATGATTAAAACCAAAATTGCAAGATGTTGTTTTAAAAGCAGTTAAAACAGTAGATAGTTCTTTAACTGAAAATGATTTTGATTATTCTATTAATCCTAAAGGTGAAGACTGACCAATTGATATTACAAATGATAAAATTGTTGAAGTTTTAATTGAAGGTAAAAACAAAGCAACTGGTAAAACAAAGTCAATTGAAGTAGTAATTAAAAATTCTTAATAAACAATGAATTTATTAATATTACGAATTTTAACTTTATTAACAGAAAATTTAGGAAATAAACCTTTAATAAATAAGTTTGTTAATTTAATTAATAAAGTTAATAAATTTGCGTCATATTATGCTAATCCTTTTCAAAAGATTACAAATAAAGTTGAAGATATTTATCAATGATTAAATCCTTATACTTATTTAAATTTAATTAAAAAAGGTCATCAAAAAGAAATTCAACAAATATTAAGTAAATTAGAAAAAGATAACAATATTAAAAATAAAGAACAATTTAAAAAAGAAAATTATCTAAACACTAATTGACAACCTTTAAATAGTAGTTGGCTTAATAGTGGTATGTTTAATATAACAAATAAGTTAACTTTAACAGGTAATTTAACTATTTTAATATATACAAAAACAGCAAAACACCCGAAGTTTTATGGTCCATATGTTTATCCTGGTGTTCCGGTTGAAATTTGAAAATTATTAAGTAATGCTGTGTCTAATGCAGGAACTTTATTTTGGCGTTATTGATTAATAAAATGATTACCTATTCATTTAAGAGATTATATTAAAAAACGATTACCACAAGAATTAAAAGAAAAATATCCAAAAGGAAATATCAAATTAACATTACCACATATTCAAAAATTACAACAAATTAAAAGGTTTATTAATAATTTAAAGATTGGACACTTTAATTTCAATTTTGATGGTGAAATTAATAATAAAAAATGGTATCGAGAGCGAAAAAGTGATGTTAAAAATATTAAGAATTTATATAAAACACCAGTTAAAAGTATGTTTTATAAAACTAATCAAACTATTTGAAAAATTAAAAAAGTACAAAGAAAAGTTAATAGTTATAAACCATCTAATTTAAGAAATAAATATCGTAATCAATTAAGGGGTGTATTATATGGAAAATAATTTAAATAATTTGTTATTTATAACAGTTGAAGATGTTAAAAAAAGTAAACTTTGACAACCTATTAATGATCGTAAGCAATCTGCTTATAATGATAATTTAATTTATAATGCTATCTTAAAAACTAGTTTATGAATGGATAGATTATCAGGTGGCACAATTTCAGATAAGATTAATAAAAAAGATTTATTTCCATGAGTAAAAAAAGATAATACAGGTTTAATTGAATATGATAAATGATTAAGTTATATTCAATCTGCTTGTTTATTAGCAGTTATGAATTGATATTTACCAAAAGGTGTTAATGATTTAACTGGTAGTGCATCTTTTTCACAAGGTGGAGTTGCTTATTCACAAACTAATGACCCCGAAGCAAATGAAAATATTACTCGTGACTTTAAAAATGCTTTAAAATTAGCTGGTGAAATAATTGATATTATATCTAGTAAAACAGTTACGAGACCATATAATTATCATTTAAGGAATTATGTTCATCCTTGAGAAGAAGAATATAAATATATTACGAAAAAAACATTTTATGACAGTTTATTATTTTATTTAAAAGAACGAGTACAAACTGATAATTCAATAAGTATAACTTATCCAACTATTAATGATTTTTCTAAAATTGATTATAACGAATATATTAAAATTAATATAAATGATTGAGAAATTGTTGACACTAGTGATTTAGATAATACAAGGTTTGATTATGAAATACAAAATTGAGATAAAGAAAATTATAAATACAATATTTGAATTAAAACAAGTAATCAAAATAATTATTATTTATCAACATACAAAAATTTTAAGGGAAAAATAACTGTTGGATCATTTGAATTAGAAGACATTTTTTATCATCGTGTAGAATTAGAAGATGATGGAATTATTGCTATACGTACTGGTGGGACAGATGGAACAATTACTGGTTTACACATTGAAAGAAAAAAAGTAAGTTAGAAAGGAATTTAATTAGTGAAGCAAGATAAAACAACTTGATTAAAGGGCGCATTACCTTGAAATTTATTTAAAAAAGACCCTATTCCGACTTATAATTGAACTCATAAAGATATTAGAGAATGAGAAAGAAAGTATAAAATTAGGAGTTGAGTAGTTAGTTTTTATACTTTAATATTTTTAACATTAAATTTTTGATTGGAATACGGGATGATTAATGGTATTAAGGATCAAATTAATTGATACAATTATGGTCAATATTGAGGAAATGGTATTGCCATTTTATTAACACCTTTATTTACACATGGGATTCAAGGCATATTTGTTGTTAGTAGTAAACCCAAAGTAGATATGAAAATTGATATCCCACGATTAAAAGTTTCTAAAATGGGATTATTATTTACAATCTTGCCTTTGATTACTTTAATTATTTCTTTAATTATTATTGGAATTGATAAATCAAAATGAAAAAAAGACCATTTAAGACATTGTTTAGATTGTCGGATTAATCCGCGTGTTATTCAACCAAGAATAGCAAAACAATGAAATAATTTAGATGGTATAACAGAAGAAATATTTAAAAATATACAAAACGAAAATATTAAAAAACAAAAACAAGAAGAAAATAACAAAAAATTAAATATAAATAATAATTATGAAACTAATAATTAAATTTTATTAAAATAGACTATATATAGGGGTGGTAGATATTTTGGGTGGTTATATAGCTTAATTTATAAATTATTTTGTTCTGAAAGAATGGATGGCCACTGTTTGAGTAAGGATAAGAAAGGAAGCAAAAAAACATGAATGAAACATTAATGATTGCTTTACTTGTGTTAGCTGGTGCTGGTGGAATGGGTAGTCTTGGTATTCTTGGATTATCTGCTAAAAAAATTAAAAAATATAAAGCAGAAATTAGAGAATTAAGAACGGCTGTTATTGCCCACGAAAAACATTTACGAGGACCTGATTATGCAACAGAATTAGCCCTAAAAACAGGTCAAATTAAAAATGTTAAAAAACAAGTTAAAGTAAACGACAAAAAACAAGCACAAAAAGATGCTATTAGACAACTAACAAATAGTATTTAAAAAAATAACCAATTAAGGTTATTTTTTATTTTTCTTTGTTGTGACTTATATAAAAATTAATAAGATATTCTATTCGTTGTGAATAAGTATCAAAGTTAGATAATTTATTTCAAACTTTTTCTTCATTTTCATTTAAGTAAATATTAACATTTCGAATTTTACAAGAATAATATTTTCCTGTTTTTTGATTATATGATTTTTTCATAATATTAAACCTCATAATTAGCAATAATAATTGCATCTCGTAAATGATTACTTATTTTCTCATTATTATATTTTCAACCTTTACCATATTGATAAATTAAATTACTATCTTTATCAAATTCTCATATACAACTATCATTATATTTACTTAAATTTTCCATATTTTTAACAATTGATTTAGTATGTTTTGGTGAAACAGTAGCAATATATCCTTGTGTTTCTAATGAACCCAATAGTCTTAATAAATTATCTCTATCTTTTGAGCCATTGGCATTTGTATATAAACAATTTTCTATAAAAATTAAATATTTTAGTTTATTATTATTTGATAATATTTCCTCAAATGGTTTTTCATTTTTCAAATAATTTATAATAAATTTAGAGTGTTCTTTTCAATCTTTGTTTATAAATTCTTGTTTATCTAATAACATATTATCTTTAAAAGCAACAATAGCCGTAGTACCAGTTTGATGGGTCAATACCTATTTTTATTCCCATCTTGCTCATTCTTCATCATTATTATTAACTGTTGGTACTACATTAGAAATATCTTCTTCTTTAACTACATTATCGTTTGTGTCCGCTATTTCTTTATAAGATGGGGTATTTATATTATTTGATAATGGTTCATCGCTCATCTGCCCCTTATTTTTGGCGACAGTAATATCATTAAAAGGTATATAATCAAAATTACCATCTTCTTTAATTTCTTTTTCATCTAAATCAATGTCAGTAATATCTACACCTAATTCTTGGGCTAATTTACGATATAATTTTGCTTCAACCATTTCTTTTGGTCATTTATTTAAAGGCGAATATTCACCATTTCCACTTGGACTACTATTTTTTAAACGGTCAATATCGGATTTTATTAATAAAATTCCTTTTGTTTCACCAGTTAAACGATTAATTCCAAAAGCATAAGCACCAATAATATTTTCATATTGACTGGTATTTGTCATAAAATCTATTTCATGTAATTTTGGTTTTTGTAAATCAGTATCTCATACAAATTTTTCACTTTTATAAATAATTCCTCGTTTTAAAATTCAATTTTCTTGTTCCATTCTTTTTTGAAACACACTACTATCAATAATAGTTGTTAATTTATTTTTGAATGGAATAATATTAAAATCTTTTCCGAATATTAAACCTTTATTACTTAAATTAATAATTCCTAAGGCTGTAATTTTTCCATTATCAGCATTACCCACTAAATTAATATAACTTTGATTATTTTTTAATTTTAGTTCTTGTAAAGCAATTAAATTTTCTTGTAAATATTTAGCATTAACATTTAATTCATATGCTTTAACTGCTGTTGCTACTAATTCTTTTATTCCCATTTGATTATTCATAATTATTTCTCTCCTTTATTTATTTTGAATTTAATTCCATTAACACCAATAGTATTAATATTTTTATTACTATCTCATTGTTTTTTAATTTCGTTTTTAACAATTTGTTCATCAACAATTAAATAATTTTTAATTAAATTAATAAGTTCTAATTTATCAGCATTTTGTAAAAAATCATCATTAACACCCAAAATATCAATATATTTAATTAATATTTTTTCTTTCCGAAATTTACTAGTAGTTTTTTCTAAATCTTGTTCTATTTTTGCTACATCTTCCATAACACGAACTTGTTCATCTTCAATTTGGTCCATGTCTAACCCCATATCAGGCGTTAAGTTATTAGCATATTCAACCCTATTTTCTTGTTCTTGTTTTTTAGTTTGAATAAACTGTTGTTGTTTTAAGTATTGAACTTGTATTAGGCTATTTTTAATTTCAATTTTATTATTTTGAAGTACTTTTTCTAAATTAATAATATTAACTCTAATTCGATTTAATTCATCTTTAAAATATTTTATTAATTCTAATGGTTCTCTAAAAACAAAATCAATTTTACTAATAGCACTGGGTATATCTTTTAAATGTATATCTTGATAACCATTTAATGCATAATGATTAAGATGACGATAGATAAAATCTGTTAATTCTTTACCGTGATTATCAATTCAATTTTTAATCGGTAATGCTTTTAAACTTAATTCTTTAAAATCATTACCTTTTAAATAAAATGGATAGGTAATATTTTTAATTTGATTATTTAACTTTAAATCTGCCATAATTAAATTTCCTCCAAATTCATATCCATAATTAAATTATCAATATATTCATAGGCACTTTCTTCTGAACAACATTCTTCTAATGCGATATTAAATAAATCTTCTTCGCTATAAACATAACCACTTTCATCTTTTCACATATTATTCATAATTTATCACTTCGTAGTCTGCTTCTTCATCTTCTAAATAATCATCTATTAAACCTTTAACCTCATCAATTTCATATCATTTTAAATTTAAATCAAAATCTTTTGGCAATGAAATATTACCTACATGTCGTTCTTCATTACCAAATTTAAGATATAAATTTAATTCTCAACTCATATCATAGTCACTATCAATTTGTGCATAAATAATATCTTTATTACTAATTTTTAATGCGTTATTATTAATTCATTTTTCATTTAAGTAATCACTAATACAATATGACATTTTCTTATTCCTCCTAATTATTTTTATTGTTTAATTCTCAATGTTCATCCGTAATATCTTCTTGCGATACTGAATAACTTTTAAGCATTAATTCATTCAATTTATTTTCTTTATTGCATTCTTTATGAAAACAAAAACCTCAATATCTTTGTTTAAGACAAATTTTATTTAACTTTTTCATGTAAACCTCCTAAATTATTTGATTGATTTTTTTATCAATTTGTAATATTTTTCAACCATCTGTTGCTAAATCTAAAATATCGTTAATTTTGTAATGTTGCATATAAGAAGCAATAACATCTCATTTATCTTCAAATAAATTTAAGTACATTTTTGCTCATTCTAAACACTGTAAATCATAATGATTTTTATGATGAGAAATACGACAATTAACAGGTTGACAATTCACTCAATCAAATAATGTTGTTATTTCATTTCAAGTTTTATTAATATACGCTGAATTATACTTGTAAGTGCAAGTAAATAAAATTGCAAAAAATCTCATATAAAAATTTTATGATGCTAAGTTTATTTTAGAAAAAATAAAGCAAGGAGTTTTTATATGGGATATAAACATCTTGGCATAGATGAAAGAATTTATATTGAGAATCAATTGAAGTTTAAAATAAAAATTAGTGAAATAGCTAAAAATCTTAATCGAAGTATTAGTACTATTATTCGAGAAGTTAATAGAAATAAAGATAATAATCATTATTTTTCATTAATTGCAAAAAATAAAGCAGAAAATAGAAAACAATCACATATTTATTTTCATAAGTTTAAAAATAGAGAATTAGTAAAATATGTACAACAAAAATTATTATTAGGTTGATCACCCGAACAAATTTATGGCAGAATTAAAAATTTTCATAAAGAATGAATTATTAGTTTTAAAACAATTTACAATTGAATTTATTCTGGATTACTTGAAAAAGTTACTAATAAAAATTTAAGAAGAAAAGGTAAGAAACGAAAATATCAATAAAATCGGGGTAAATTTAATGGTAAATCAATTAAAGAACGAAACGCTAATGTTAATAATCGCGTAACTCTTGGTCATTGAGAAGGTGATACCGTAGTATCATCACGAGGTAAAAGTAAATCATGTTTAATAACTTTAGTTGAAAGAACATCAAGATTTACTTTAGCAATATTAGTTGAAAATAGAACTACTAAAGTTATTAACGAAAATATTAGCCATTATTTATCAATTCTTCCAAATAATCTTGTTAAGACTATAACATTTGATCGTGGTAAAGAATTTGCTAATTGACAACAACTTGAAAAAAATTTAAATGTGAAAATTTATTTTGCTAATGCATATTCACCCTGACAAAGAGGTACTAATGAAAATACTAATGGTTTAATTAGAGAAAAATTTCCTAAAAAATTTAATTTTTCAAATACTACTAAAAATGCAGTTCATAAATTTATATTGTCTTTAAACCAAAGACCAAGAAAAATACTAAATTATCTTTCTCCAATCGAATATTTGGTTAGAAAAATAATTTAGTTGCATTTAACTTTACAATTTGGCATACAAACTTTTATATTCTGTCATTATATTTCCTCCTATTTTTAATTCGCTGGCACTCACTCCCAAGTGAAAGTGCCAAAGCGATAATTACTTATATAAGTATTTATCTATTTATTTACTACGCCATCCGCTTCACTGGGGGTGAGCGGTGGCGATAATATATTTAATATTTGTTTATTATTAGATAATAGACAGTTGTTTTTATGAGGTAAAGCCAGAGAATTCTCTCTCTTCATCCGCACCATTTCAGGTCAAAGCGTTCAGTTTTTAAAATAAATTCACTTGCACCTTGAAGAGCCAAGTGCTGGCGTTGTGGTTTGTAGAACCGCTGCCATCCTCGATGGGACAATATCTATCGCAAATTTATTTATAAAGTGGCCATCTCTATTTTTATTGTCGTTCGATGTTGACCTTGCACTTATCACGATTATCGCTTAGTTCTAATAAACCAGCGCCGATTTACATATTTCCTCATACACTATTTCAGTACTTGCCTCGGCTGGCTGTGGGAATGAGCTTAAACTCATGTTCTTATGGAAGCACTTAGTTATTTAAAATAACCGTCCCACACTGCATTAAGTTGTTTTATAAAATCAAAATTTAAAATAACCAGTTTCTCAATCAAAGATAATTTTTGAATTTTCTAATTTTTTATAAAACCGCTTTTGTTTTTTATCTTTTGTACGATTTAATAAATCTTTGTGTTTATCACAAGTTCATAAAACTTTATTTGATAAAAATTCTTCGGTAATGAATGATATTGATTTATAGCAATTATCAACATCACAGATTGTTTGTTGCGTATTAATTTCCATTACTTACTCCTTTCTTTGATATTAAGTTTTTTTATTTATTAGCCAAATTAATTAACTAAAACAGAGAAAGGACAACACCTTAAATTAGGAGAAAAAAACAGGTACACTTTGTAAAGATTTCTAAGATATTTAATAAATGTGTAATACAACTTTTTTTCTTAACTTAAAGTTGTGATAAAAAGTTTCTATTTTAAGAATTTAAGATGCTGCCCTTTCTCTGAATTAATTAATAATTATGGGTTTACAAATAAAAAAACAACCCTTTTTATTTAACAAGAGTTGTTTTTTGGAGGTTCATCGTACACGATGCCTATTTATAAAATATATCTAAAATTAGGTATATTTTTAATATAAAGAGAGGTAAATAATTGATGGAAAAAATACTTGCAGAATTAATAAATAGTTTAACAAATGATCAATTTTTAGAATTTTATGAAAAAGTTAAAAAAGAAGCAGAATTAATCAAAAAACAAAAACGCTTAAATGAAATTGATCAAAAATTTAGAGATAAA
Source organism: Spiroplasma endosymbiont of Polydrusus pterygomalis (assembly GCF_964030635.1). Classification (GTDB taxonomy): domain Bacteria; phylum Bacillota_I; class Bacilli_A; order Mycoplasmatales; family Mycoplasmataceae; genus Spiroplasma. The sequence continues at coordinate 676,360 of NZ_OZ034909.1, forward strand.
GGTATTAAATGTCCTAATTGCAAATCTTATCATTGTGTTAAAAATGGCCATAATCCCGAAGGAAAACAAAAATATTTATGCAAAAAATGTCGGGCTAGTTTTGATCCTTTTCGTCATCATTTTACTTATTGAAGTCATTTAAATTATGAACAATGAAATTTATTAATTCAAATTTCATTGCTAGGACAATCTAGTAAAGTAATTTCCCGTTTTATTAAAACAACACCCAAAACAGCTTGATATAATCGTCAAAAATTAATGCAATCAAAACAATTAGAAAATACTCAATTAAAATTTAAAAAATTAAATGGCCAAATACAAATTGATGAAACATTTATTAAAGAAATCCATAAAGGTAATTTTAAAGATAAATTTGATAAACGAAAAACTCATCTTGATCCATTTTCCACTAACACTAAATGTTGTATTCAAATGGCGGTTGATACTAATAATAATATTTTTGTTCAATCCACTAATACCAAACGATTACAAAAACAGTGAATTATTAAAAATATGAATACAAAATTAATTAACAAAAATTCCATTATTATTTCTGATATGCAACCATTATATTTATTAGTAGCAAAACAAACAAGTTCGACTTTATATGCCACTAAAACTAGAACAAATCCTGATGCCAGTTATCGAAAATTAAATAAAATTAGTAAATTACAAGCAAGTCTTAAAGAAGCCTTAATTCATTATCATGGTTTAGGTTTTACTAACATTCAAAATTATTTAAATCTCTGAAAATGAAAATACCAACACAAAGGTTTAACACCAAACCAACAAGCAACGGTATTATATTTTAACATCTAAAAAAGTTAAAGAACAATAATAATCTTCCATCAAATTCGTTTTCAAATTGTCATATTGATGATTTTTTTGACTTTATCAAGATTTTTCGACAAAATTAAAAGCAGAAAATAATATAAAAATAAAAATATTAGATATAATAATAAGATATACAGGGATAAGAAACATAGCTTTTTTAGAAAGGAGCCCCATGAAATTACAACACTTAAATAAAAAACGTTTAATTCTAATTGATTTAGATGGAACAACGTTAATGAATGATGGCAAAACAATCCATCCAAAAACACATGAAGCTATCAAACAAGCTGTTCATGCCGGACACAAAATATGTATTACAACTGGCCGTCCGCACCGGGCAAGCATTCGCTTTTATCGCGAATTAGGGTTAGACACTTTATTAACTAACTTTGATGGTGGCCATATTCACGATCCATTAAAGCGAGAATTTAAACGATTAGTTTTCTCAATTTCTTATGATGTTATTATGAGTATTATCAACCATACCGATGTTAAAAATATTGTTGCAAATGTTTTAATTGAACATTATGATAAGGCAATTTGTTGAAAAAAAAATGAAGCAATTGAAAATTACTTTCATCTTGATGATGTTGCTGATGATGAATATTTTGTCGCTAATCCTTATAATGCTTGAAAAGGTCCCGCTAGTAATATGGCATTATACTTAAATAATGCTAATGAAAAAGATCAAATATTACGAATATTTGAAAATTTCAAAAACTCTGTAAAGGTTAACATTGGCCACTATAGTAGTGGTCAAACCCAAACAATGATTAATATTACCAATAAACTTGTTTCAAAAGGATTTGCCGCTAATATTCTAGCACAATACTATAATTTTGACATTCGTGATGTTATCGCCTTTGGCGATGAAATGAATGATTTAGAACTATTACAAAATGTTGGCTATGGAATAGCAATGAAAAATGGAAATGATAATTTAAAAACCAATGCGCGCGGAATTACGCATTTAACAAATGATGAAGGCGGAGTTGGCGATTATTTGAAAAAATTATTAAATGGAGAAAATGTGTAAAGCAAGACTGCACCCAAAAAAGTAAGTAAAGAAAAAAAAGTCTTTGCTAAACTTTTAAAGGAGGTGCATTTTTATATGGCAAGAAAAGGACAAAAATTTAATAAATATACAGCAGATTTTCGAAAAAGGATAGGACAAGAGATTAAAAATAATAGTATAAGTTTTATTGCAAAAAAATATGCAATTAATAAAAAAACTGTTGCTTCATGGTATGAAAATTTTAAGAAAGGGATTTTAAACACCAATAAAGGTCCAAAAGAATCATTTGAAAAAAGAGATTTAAACTATTACAAAGTTAGGTATGAATTATTAAAAAAGCTTCATGACTTTTACAATTAAATAAAAGAAAAATTGTATTTTTTATCAAAGAAAACATTAATAAATATCCACTAAATTTATTACTTGATATAACAGATTTAAAGCGTAGTTATTGAGATAAATATAAAAATTATTCAAGTAATGGTAAGGATAGTGAACCATTAAAGAATATTGTAAAAGTCTATGAAGAAAATTTAAAACAATTTGGTTATCGTCGAATTACCAAATATTTAAAAGAAGATTATGGCATTGTTTATAATGCTAAGAAAGTATTACGAATTATGAAAGAAAATAATATTCAAGCTGAATATGTAAAGCGTATGCGTAGAAAAATATTAATAAAACAAAATAGAAATAAAAATATAATTAAATATCCTGATTTAGTAATAGACTGCACCCTGTTTAGTAAGTGTTAATAAAAAGGTTTACAAACTTTCATTTATTATATATTTTTCTTTTTGGTTTGAATATCATTTATTTCATTTTTTAACATCATTAATATATTCATTATGAGATTTATAATTTTTATTATGGATTGTTCCTTTTTTAAGTAATGAATGAAAACTTTCAATAATAATGTTGTCTGCACAATGATAATTTTTACCCATTGAAATTATAATTTTGTTATCTAAACATTTACTATTATAATCTTTAGATGTATATTGATATCCGTGATCTGAATGAATTATTGTTTTATTTAGCTCTTTTTTTATTTTTTTAATTTTATTAATTGCAGCATTTAAATTATCAATTACAAGTTTGTTATTATTAAATTTTGATCATTTTACATCAATAATTTCTTTAGTATATCCATCAATTATTGTTGATTGATAATGTTTTTTACCATTTCAAATTAAATAAGTTACATCAGTAAATAAAATTGAAAATCTTTCTTTAATATCATTAAAATTACGATTTACTAAATCAGGATATTTAATGATATTTTTATTTCTATTTTGTTTTATTAATATTTTTCTACGCATACGCTTTACATATTCAGCTTGAATATTATTTTCTTTCATAATTCGTAATACTTTCTTAGCATTATAAACAATGCCATAATCTTCTTTTAAATATTTGGTAATTCGACGATAACCAAATTGTTTTAAATTTTCTTCATAGACTTTTACAATATTCTTTAATGGTTCACTATCCTTACCATTACTTGAATAATTTTTATATTTATCTCAATAACTACGCTTTAAATTTGTTATATCAAGTAATAAATTTAGTGGATATTTATTAAGGTTTTCTTTGATAAAAAATACAATTTTTCTTTTATTTAATTGTAAAAGTCATGATGCTTTTTTAATAATTCATACCTAACTTTGTAATAGTTTAAATCTCTTTTTTCAAATGATTCTTTTGGACCTTTATTGGTGTTTAAAATCCCTTTCTTAAAATTTTCATACCATGAAGCAACAGTTTTTTTATTAATTGCATATTTTTTTGCAATAAAACTTATACTATTATTTTTAACCTCTTGTCCTATCCTTTTTCGAAAATCTGCTGTATATTTATTAAATTTTTGTCCTTTTCTTGCCATATAAAAATGCACCTCCTTTAAAAGTTTAGCAAAGACTTTTTTTCTTTACTTACTTTTTTGGGTGCAGTCTTATAGTGCTGTAATAGGGATATTGGGGCTAATTTCATTAATTAAATCAATAAAAGAGTTATTATTTTCGTTTAAAAACTCTTGGATTCTAGTTATAATATTCATAGGATAGTTTTCTTTCTAATTTTTTTCAAACTTAATTATACTGAAAACTTTCTTTTTTATTTTCCCCAACTTTGGCAACGCAATCTTTGTTAAAGAAAGAGGGCGAATAAATAAATTTATTGTAGCATTAATGTTATAATGAACTAAACTAAATAAAACAAATAAAAATGACTTAAAGCATCATTCTTCTATACACTTATTAAACGATCAACTAAACCATTTAATGAGGGTTACTATAATTTATCTGAACTGAATTTTTTGTTAGTTCGCGGTTAAATTATAATATTTTTTATAATTTTGTGTATAGGTAGAATGACAAAAGTTCATTCTGCCTATTTTTTTATTTATTAGAAAGGATGTGAAATAATGCGAAGAGCGAGTTATGTTGATACCAACATTGATTATGAACCAAATGAAGAATTGAAAAATACTGGTCGAATTGCATTAAAACAGTGAGAAAAACAATGAAAAAGTGGATGATTTGAGAACTTAACCAAAGAAAAACAAAAAGAATATAAATTATTGTCGAACAAACTGGCGTTAGAAAAGAAAAAAGCCGAATTTACTAAATTACGCAATGAATGAAAACGCAACTGGTTCGTCAATTTAGACAAAGAAAAACAACGCGAATATAAAAAACGCGTTGAAGAAATTAAAAAAGCACATAATTTATTGAAATAAAGCAATTTTAAGCTCTTATTAGCACCGAAAATATAAAAATTATATTTTTTTATGACAATTAATCGCCCTAATGAGGGTTAAAAACGAATAACACAATGAAAGGAGCATATTATTTATTATGCAAGAATTATTATTACAAAATTAAGCACCGGCCTTCAATAGACTTCTTGCGATACTAACAAAAATAAAAAAATTACAAATTAAAAAAATTAAATTAAACTTTAAAATAAGCATTTTTAAAAATTTTAATTGCTTTTTAAGCATAAATAATCATGTATCGGAAGAAGTATAATAGACTGCACCCAAAAAAGTAAGTAAAGAAAAAAAGTCTTTGCTAAACTTTTAAAGGAGGTGCATTTTTATATGGCAAGAAAAGGACAAAAATTTAATAAATATACAGCAGATTTTCGAAAAAGGATAGGACAAGAGATTAAAAATAATAGTATAAGTTTTATTGCAAAAAAATATGCAATTAATAAAAAAACTGTTGCTTCATGGTATGAAAATTTTAAGAAAGGGATTTTAAACACCAATAAAGGTCCAAAAGAATCATTTGAAAAAAGAGATTTAAACTATTACAAAGTTAGGTATGAATTATTAAAAAAGCTTCATGACTTTTACAATTAAATAAAAGAAAAATTGTATTTTTTATCAAAGAAAACATTAATAAATATCCACTAAATTTATTACTTGATATAACAGATTTAAAGCGTAGTTATTGAGATAAATATAAAAATTATTCAAGTAATGGTAAGGATAGTGAACCATTAAAGAATATTGTAAAAGTCTATGAAGAAAATTTAAAACAATTTGGTTATCGTCGAATTACCAAATATTTAAAAGAAGATTATGGCATTGTTTATAATGCTAAGAAAGTATTACGAATTATGAAAGAAAATAATATTCAAGCTGAATATGTAAAGCGTATGCGTAGAAAAATATTAATAAAACAAAATAGAAATAAAAATATCATTAAATATCCTGATTTAGTAAATCGTAATTTTAATGATATTAAAGAAATATTTTCAATTTTATTTACTGATGTAACTTATTTAATTTGAAATGGTAAAAAACATTATCAATCAACAATAATTGATGGATATACTAAAGAAATTATTGATGTAAAATGATCAAAATTTAATAATAACAAACTTGTAATTGATAATTTAAATGCTGCAATTAATAAAATTAAAAAAATAAAAAAAGAGCTAAATAAAACAATAATTCATTCAGATCACGGATATCAATATACATCTAAAGATTATAATAGTAAATGTTTAGATAACAAAATTATAATTTCAATGGGTAAAAATTATCATTGTGCAGACAACATTATTATTGAAAGTTTTCATTCATTACTTAAAAAAGGAACAATCCATAATAAAAATTATAAATCTCATAATGAATATATTAATGATGTTAAAAAATGAAATAAATGATATTCAAACCAAAAAGAAAAAGATATAATAAATGAAAGTTTGTAAACCTTTTTATTAATACTTACTAAACAGGGTGCAGTCTATAATCAATTAAATCCGAATAAGGATATTTCAAATATTTTCACACCGCAAAAAAAGTGTGAATAAAAAATTTACTGAAAAAAGTTATCAAGTTCGTTTCGGGACTTGTTATGTTTCGGTGTCAAATGATTTTTGTTTTTTAGATAAAAATAAACAAAGTTATTTAATTGGCATTAAACCTTATTATACTTATAACGTTTTGGATAGGTTACAATAAGTTGGACCATATTTATGTGGACTTATATAATTATGAAGAAAGTAGGAATATAAAAATGGGAAGAAATTCATACACCGATGAATTTAAAAAACAAATTGTTTTACTTTATCAAAATGGTAAAACCATTCTTGAAATTTTTAAGGAATATGGGATGTCAAAATCAGCCGTATATCAGTGAATTGAAAAATTAAATAATTCTGGATCTTTTAAAGCAAAAGATAACCGCACTGTTGAAAAAAATGAACTTGATTGCCTTGCGGAAAGAATTAATCCAATTACGAATGGAAAAAGACATTTTAAAGCAAGCGGCACTGATAATTGGCAAAAAATAGAAATTATTAACAGTAATAAAGAAAAATATTCCGTGCGAAAAATGGGTCAAATATTAAAGATAGCAAAATCAACATATTACTATCAAATTAATAAATACGCTACGGTTGATGTTAATAATTATGAACAAGAAGTTATCAGTGCATTTAATGATAATCGCAAAATTTATGGAGCTCGTAAAATTAAAGCTATTTTAACCAGAAAAGATATTATCTTATCGCGAAGAAAAATTCGCCAAATTATGATTAAAAATCAGTTAGTATCTAAATACACCAAATTAAAATATCGTAATCATAAGTCAATGGTTAATAACGACGAAATTAGCAACGTTTTAAACCGTGAATTTAATAATAAACAACCAAATTAAGTTGTTGTTAGTGATTTAACATATGTTCAAGTTGGTGCTAAATGACATTATATTTGTTTATTAATTGACTTGTTTAATCGTGAAATAATTGGCTATAGTGCCGAGACAAACAAAACAGCCCAACTAGGACAAAAAAGTCTTTTATTCAATTTACAAGACCATTAAATCAAATTACGTTATTTCATACTGACCGGGGTAATGAATTTAAAAATAAAATCATTGATGAAATTTTAAATACCTTTAATATTATACTTCTTGCGATACCTGATTATTTATGCTTAAAAAGCAATTAAAATTTTTAAAAATGCTTATTTTAAAGTTTAATTTAATTTTTTTAATTTGTAATTTTTTTATTTTTGTTAGTATCGCAAGAAGTCTAATGAATTTGCAAAGATTATTAAATAATCTTTGTTTTTACTTAAATATGTGTTATCATCACTTACGTGGAAATAATATGACTGCATATTATTAAAAGTGAGGTGAGTTATATGGCAAGAGAAGGAATCCATCCAAAATATTTTGATACTAAAATCATGTGTACAACTTGTGGAACAGAGTACACAAGTGGTTCTACTAAAGCAGAAGAATTAAAAGTTGATACTTGTTCTTCGTGCCATCCCTTCTATACCGGTAGTAAACAGTTTGCTAATGCAGCTGGCCGTGTTGAAAGATTTAAATTTAAATTTAATAAAAAAGAAGAGTTAGCAAAACAAACAGAAAAAGCATCAAAATCACAAAAAGAACTTAACAAAAAAACAGTGAAACCAAAATCTGATAATCAAAAAGCAGAATAATTGGTGAACCTTTATCTTTTCAAGATAAAGGTTTTTTTGATATTTTTAATAGGGTTGGTATTGAAATAAAAAAACTAGACGGCACCCCAAAAATTTTAGCAAAGACTTTTTTTCTTTACTTACTTTTTGGGGTGCCGTCTATATTATCTTTATTTTATAATTTAAAAAAGGGAATTCATGGTGAATAATTAAAAAATAAAGCACCTAAAAATTTAAAAACATTTCTTCGTTGACTTAAAAAAATGAACGATGATTAAATAGCCAAATTGTAAAGTTAAGTGCAACTAAATTATCTTTCGCCAATCGAATATTTGGTTAGAAAAATAATTTAGTTGCACTTAACTTTACAATTTGGCTATTTAATTTAAATCTAAGATATTTTTCAACTAAATACCCAAGAAAGTAGGAACCTATTGCCACAGCAATGACGATTACTACTCATAAGTGTGTATGAATAATTATTTCTCCTTTACTTAAAAGAATAAGTAAGAAGTATTAATTTTAAATATATAAGTGGAATACTAGCAACGCAATCATTTACAATTCAGGAATAAAATTATATGGAATACTTATTTTATTGTGTTATAATTAAATTAAATAAAGTGTGTCATTTGAATTTACAATTTACATCAAAAAAATATAAAAGTAACATTTACTTAAATATTCTATATTTATAAATTATGTTAAATTAAAAGAATTAAGTTCTCCTTGTTCTAGTTTAACTTAATTCTCAATAAATTTTATTTTTAACGAATTGATAATTCTAATTTTGTTAAATTATTTTTAATTTGTTCAAATTGTTTATTAATTTCTGCTTCTGTTAATTGCTTTGTCATATCATTAAAAGTAAAACTAATTGTTAAAGCATTATGGCCAGCTTTTAATTTCGGATCAAAATATTGATCAATAACTTCCATCTTAACAATATTTTTTACCCCAGCTAAAATTTTCTTTTTAATTTGCTCATAGCTTACCGTTGTTGGTACTCAAATTGAAATATCGCGACTACTTGCACTAAATTTTGAAAGTGGCGTAAAAAATGTTTGTTTTTTATTCGAATAATTAAAAATTACTTCGAAGTTAATTTCACCAAAATAAGTGGCCCCTTTTAAATCAACGGCATTGTGATAAGCGGGGTGAACGACTCCAATCATGGCTAATAATTGCTTCCCTAATAAAACATGACTTGTTTGATAAGGATGATAAACTTTATTTTTGGGAGCCGCTTGATATGATAATTCATTAACATCAATTTGTTCACTTTGCAAATAAGCTTCCAACAAACTTTTAACATAGTAATATGAATTAGCTAGTTTATCACCTGTTACTTTATTTTCAACAATTTCCGCTTGACTGACAAAAGCCCCATGATAATAACTTTCTCTCCCATTAGCATAAATATTTTCAACTGTAAATAATTTAATATTTTTATTATTTCGTGCATTATTATACACCACACTATTTAGTAAACTATTTGTTAAACTTAGCCGCATTACTTCATGTTCTTCGGATAATGGTGATAATAATTGATGTGGCTTTTGATAATTAAAAAAGTTAAAGTCCTTAATTTCTTGTTGTTTAACTAAAGCATATGTTTTTGCTTGATAAAAGCCATTATTTAACAAGAAAGTCTCAAAATTATTGATTGTTTTCTCCGCTGAACGGTTTGCTTTAGCCAAGTTTGGTAAGACTGGTGGTTCTGAAACAATATTGTTATAACCAAATAAACGCGCAATTTCTTCAATTATATCAGCCTTTTGAAAAATATCCGTGCGCGTGACTGGTGGAGTCACAAATAAAATTTCCGCGGCCTCTTTAAAATGAAATGTTAATGGTTCTAACAAACCTTTAACTTCTAATAAACTAAAAAGATGCCCAATTGACTGGTTAATTTCATTTAATGTAATCCTAATTGGTTCAACAGTTTTCTTATATTTTTTAATAAAATTTAAAACTGACAATTCCGATAAAAAACCATTAATCTTTAATAAATATAAATAACGCGATAATCCTAACCCAACCGTTGCATAACTAAGGGGCTTAATATAACGTTGTAAATTAATATTACTAATTCCAACTTTTCGTTGTTGATAACGCATTAGAATATGATTTAAATGTAAAGCTAACACAGTTATTTCGGTTGTTGTTGAAGTAATAGCATAAACCGGATTTACCCGAACCCCAATTAATTCCACAAATTCGTTATTGTCAATGACAACTAAATCCCCTTTTTTAATATTAAAATCTTTATTTTCATAATCATTCGTAATTTTTAAAGGACCCTTAATTTTATTAAAATCATATAATAATAATGGTTGTCCGGTTTCAATCGTTGTTTTAATTGCTAGATCGCCAAATGGATCAACACTGTCTGATTGATATTCATTAATTTTTAATCAAATTCGATCGGCTAATTTTAACGGATTTTTTTCAGGTGTTAACTTCACATTGGCACTAATTGCTGATTTAACAGCCGTAGTCTCAATGCCAACTTGCAAGGGATTTTGATATTCCTTTAAATTTTCCGTTGATTCTAATTCTAATGGAAATAATTCTCGTTTAAAATAACTCGCTAATTCCCGGGCTAATTCATAAGCACTTAAACAATCACTACGATTCAATGTTAAATCAATGTCAAATAAATAATCTGTTAACCCAATTTTCGGTAAAATATCTTCGGCACCAATCATATCATAAGAAACTTCTTTCTCATTAAAAGTTAAAATAATTTCATCTTTTTCGACCGTTGTTAAATATTTCTCGGGAATTCCCAGTTCGATTAAAGAACACATCATTCCTTCTGACGCATATCCTTTAATTTGTCGTTTAGCAATTTTAGTGCCATCCGCTAAAATTGCTCCTGGACGGGCAACAATAACATACCCATTTTCCACAGGATTACTAGCTCCGCAAACAATTGGATCAACTAATTCTTGCCCTGTATCAACTAAACAAAACTTTAAATGCGTATCGATAATTTCATTGACAACTTGTACCCGTCCACAAACAACATCGCGATTATGATCAAAATTATGTGTACGTTCAACTTCAAACCCCAAACTATTTAAAGCAGCCACAATATCGTCATTACTAATATCGGTAAAATCAATATATTTATCTAATCATTTTCTTGTAATAATCATCTTTAACACCTCCTAATCAAATTTCTTAAATTGTTCTAAAAAACGAACATCATTCGTATAAAAACGACGAATATCATCAATTCCATATTTTAACATTGCAATCCGTTCAATCCCAATCCCAAAGGCAAACCCCGTTAAGGTTGGATCTTGATCACACGCTTTATAAATAAGCGGATTAATCATTCCAGCCCCCATAATTTCAATTCATCCCGTTTGTTTACAAATTGAACAACCTTCGCCTTGACAATTAACACATGTTACATCAACTTCGACTGATGGTTCGGTAAACGGGAAAAAACTTGGTCGTAACCGAATTTTTGTTTTTTCACCAAACATTCTTTGACAAAAGTATTGAATTGTTCATTTTAAATTCGCAAAGGTAATGTTGGGGGCAATTAAAAACCCATCAATTTGCATAAATTGATGTGAATGTGTAGCATCATCATCATCGCGACGATAAGTATTTCCTGCTGAAATCATTGCAATAATTTCTTTGTTATTTTTCATTTGGGAAATTGCGCGCGCTGTCATATTGGTACAATGTGTTCGTAATAAGGTATTTTTTGTTAAATAAAATGTATCTTGCATATCACGAGCGGAATGTCCTAATGGTAAATTTAAACGTTGAAAATTATATTCATCATCATCAACTTCCGTTCCAAACACAACATCATATCCTAATTCTTGAAATAATTGTGAAATTTCATCAATGACTTGATTTAATGGATGCTTTGTTGCTAACGTTAAATTATACCCTGGCAATGATAAATCAATTTTCTCTTGTTCAATGGCTGTCATTAATAATGCATCTTCCAATTCATATTTTTTATCTTGGTATAAATTAGTTAATTCCGCCTTAATTTTATTTGCTTTTTGGCCAACTATTAACTGTTCTTCATGACTTAAATCCTTCAATTTTTTTAATAAATCATTTAACACTGATTTTTTCCCTAAATATTCTAATTTAAGCGCATTAAGTTCCGCCACTGTTTTTGCCGCAGTAATTTTTTTAGTTGCTTGCGTAAATAATAATTTTAATTCCTTTTCCATCATTTTATCCTTTCTTGTTTAATTTTAATTAAGTTAGAAAAATCCTTGCCTATATTAAAAAAATATAAACAAGGAGCAATTTCTTACGGTACCATCCTTTTTTACTAATAAATTAGTCTTAATTCCTTCTTAATGAATCATTTACATTCAATAATACGGCTGGGATTAGCAGCTCTCCTCAGGTGGATTCCTTAATATCTCACCAGTTATTTGCACCATCCATAACCTCTTCTCTGACGATAAGCGTATTAATTACTATTCTTAAATCAACGATTTAATTTAAAATTTTATAACCTTATTATAGCCTATTTTACTCCGTTAATTCATTTAGTTTCTGTTTTTTTACTAAGTACATTAGACTTCTTGCGATACTAACAAAAATAAAAAAATTACAAATTAAAAAAATTAAATTAAACTTTAAGCCAAATTGTAAAGTTAAGTGCAACTAAATTATTTTTCTAACCAAATATTCGATTGGCGAAAGATAATTTAGTATTTTTATTGGTCTTTGGTTTAAAGACAATATAAATTTATGAACTGCATTTTTAGTAGTATTTGAAAAATTAAATTTTTTAGGAAATTTTTCTCTAATTAAACCATTAGTATTTTCATTAGTACCTCTTTGTCAGGGTGAATATGCATTAGCAAAATAAATTTTCACATTTAAATTTTTTTCAAGTTGTTGTCAATTAGCAAATTCTTTACCACGATCAAATGTTATAGTCTTAACAAGATTATTTGGAAGAATTGATAAATAATGGCTAATATTTTCGTTAATAACTTTAGTAGTTCTATTTTCAACTAATATTGCTAAAGTAAATCTTGATGTTCTTTCAACTAAAGTTATTAAACATGATTTACTTTTACCTCGTGATGATACTTACGGTATCACCTTCTCAATGACCAAGAGTTACGCGATTATTAACATTAGCATTTCGTTCTTTAATTGATTTACCATTAAATTTACCCCGATTTTCTTGATATTTTCGTTTCTTACCTTTTCTTCTTAAATTTTTATTAGTAACTTTTTCAAGTAATCCAGAATAAATTCAATTGTAAATTGTTTTAAAACTAATAATTCATTCTTTATGAAAATTTTTAATTCTGCCATAAATTTGTTCGGGTGATCAACCTAATAATAATTTTTGTTGTACATATTTTACTAATTCTCTATTTTTAAACTTATGAAAATAAATATGTGATTGTTTTCTATTTTCTGCTTTATTTTGTGCAATTAATGAAAAATAATGATTATTATCTTTATTTCTATTAACTTCTCGAATAATAGTACTAATACTTCGATTAAGATTTTTAGCTATTTCACTAATTTTTATTTTAAACTTCAATTGATTCTCAATATAAATTCTTTCATCTATGCCAAGATGTTTATATCCCATATAAAAACTCCTTGCTTTATTTTTTCTAAAATAAACTTAGCATCATAAAATTTTTATATGAGTTTTTTTGCAATTTTATTTACTTGCACTTACAAGTATAATTCAGCTTAAAATAATCATTTTTAAAAATTTTAATTGCTTTTTAAGCATAAATAATCAGGTATCGCAAGAAGTCTAATAAATAAACACTTTAATGATAAAACAATTATTATTGATGCAACCGAAACAGCAATCCAACGCCCAAAAAAAGACAAAAAAAATAATAGACTGCACCCAAAAAAGTAAGTAAAGAAAAAAGTCTTTGCTAAACTTTTAAAGGAGGTCCATTTTTATATGGCAAGAAAAGGACAAAAATTTAATAAATATACAGCAGATTTTCGAAAAAGGATAGGACAAGAGGTTAAAAATAATAGTATAAGTTTTATTGCAAAAAAATATGCAATTAATAAAAAAACTGTTGCTTCATGGTATGAAAATTTTAAGAAAGGAATTTTAAACACCAATAAAGGTCCAAAAGAATCATTTGAAAAAAGAGATTTAAACTATTACAAAGTTAGGTATGAATTACTAAAAAAGCTTCATGACTTTACAATTAAATAAAAGAAAAATTGTATTTTTTATCAAAGAAAACATTAATAAATATCCACTAAATTTATTACTTGATATAACAGATTTAAAGCGTAGTTATTGAGATAAATATAAAAATTATTCAAGTAATGGTAAGGATAGCGAATCATTAAAAAATATTGTAAAAGTCTATGAAGAAAATTTAAAACAATTTGGTTATCGTCGAATTACCAAATATTTAAAAGAAGATTATGGCATTGTTTATAATGCTAAGAAAGTATTACGAATTATGAAAGAAAATAATATTCAAGCTGAATATGTAAAGCGTATGCGTAGAAAAATATTAATAAAACAAAATAGAAATAAAAATATAATTAAATATCCTGATTTAGTAAATCGTAATTTTAATGATATTAAAGAAAGATTTTTAATTTTATTTACTGATGTAACTTATTTAATTTGAAATGGTAAAAAACATTATCAATCAACAATAATTGATGGATATACTAAAGAAATTATTGATGTAAAATGATCAAAATTTAATAATAACAAACTTGTAATTGATAATTTAAATGCTGCAATTAATAAAATTAAAAAAATAAAAAAAGAGCTAAATAAAACAATAATTCATTCAGATCACGGATATCAATATACATCTAAAGATTATAATAGTAAATGTTTAGATAACAAAATTATAATTTCAATGGGTAAAAATTATCATTGTGCAGACAACATTATTATTGAAAGTTTTCATTCATTACTTAAAAAAGGAACAATCCATAATAAAAATTATAAATCTCATAATGAATATATTAATGATGTTAAAAAAAATAAATAAATGATATTCAAACCAAAAAGAAAAAGATATAATAAATAAAAGTTTGTAAACCTTTTTATTAATACTTACTAAACGGGGTGCAGTCTATTTTTTTATTACGTACTTTTTTTATTTTTAGGAGGCGAAAAAATGAATATTAAAGATTTAACGAAAGAAGTTAATAATGTGGAATTAAATGTGATTGCTGATAAAGTAACACAAGGAACATCTTCCAATGGAAGCACTTATTTATCAATAACATTAAAAGATCGCACAGGAACAATTGAAGCAAGATTATGAGATGCCCACCCAAGTGACCTTAAATGTTGAGCGAAAGGTAATTGTTATAAAGTAAACATTAATATTATTGAATATCGCAAATTTTTACAAGCAAAAATTAATAGTTATGATGTCATTGACAATGAAAGTATTAATTTGGATGATTTTATTGAAGTGGCACCACTTTCACTGGATAAAATGTATGAAGAAATTATGACAACCGTAAAAAAAATGAAAACACCAGAATACCGTGAAATTATGACCTTAATTTTAGCCAAATATGGGGAACAATTTAAAATTTGACCCGCGGCAATTCGTAATCATCATGAAATAAAATCGGGTTTAATCTGACATAGTTTAACAATGCTACAAATGGCAAAAAATGTTGTCGATGTTTATCAAGATCGTTTAATTGATGCCGAATTATTATATTGTGGCGTTATTTTACATGATCTGGGTAAAGTTATTGAAATTACAAGTGGGGCAACAAATGATTTTTCGTTTGAAGGGAAATTGCTTGGCCATATTTCAATTATGGCCAATGAATTAAACCATCTTGCCCAAAGTAATAAATTAAATTCAGAAAAGATTGTTTTGTTAGAACATATGATTTTAGCTAGTCATGGACGGTTAGAATATGGTTCCCCAGTTGAACCACACATATTGGAAGCCGAAATTTTATCATTTTTAGATAATTTAGATGCACGAATTTACCGAATTGATAAAGAATTATCAAAAACGTTACTTAATGAACAAACACAACGGCTATTATCAGTTGAAGGACGCTGATTCTTAAAACATTTTGAAAAATATCTTTAATTTTGTCGAAAACTCTTGATATTTTAATAAAATCCTGATTTTATTAAAATATCAAGAGTTTTCGACAAAATTAAAGATAAAGTGTCCCAAATATATTTACAATTCAGGTATAATGAAACTAATCTTTTATCAAATTATGGAAAGATGTGTGGCATAATTATGATAAAGTGTGAGGTAACAAATAAATATTAAATAAAGATAAATAGATGATGTGAGGAGAAAATGAAAGAAGATTTAAATAACGTTAAACGTCAAATTTTAGAACAAGAAGATAATTTGGATAAATTTGTTAATGATTTATATTATTTTAGTACACTACTAGAAATTTTAAAAAAAGATTTTAAAAATCATTTGGCAGATTTAAACATTTTAAAAAAAGCGAAGAAAATAACGCTTGAAGAATATCAAACTAATTTAAAAATATTAAAAAACTTGTATAAAACAAAAATATCAGAATTAAAACGAGATATTATCCAAATGGCTGATTTATGTACGTTTACGTTTGAGAAAAATATTGCTTTTAAAAAAGAACATAATTTAGCGGTTTTAGATGACCTAATTAAAATAAACAGTGAAATCAAAAGTTTAAATAAAAAAGTAAGTTTAGAACAAGCATCAATTCGCGAAGTATTAAAAAATGAAAAACAAAAAATAAAAAAACCACTTGGAACGAAAAATTTAATTTTAATTAGTATGGTAAGTTTGCCGTTAATGATTATTGGAACATTATTAATTAATTATTTAATTTATTTTCCAAAAATAAGAAATGAAAGCTTTGATTTAGCGAAAAAAGAATATTTGGTTGCGCTTATTATTGTTTTAATAACCTTATTAATAATTATTGGTTATTTTATCTTAATGTTAAAAGTTACTAGAAAAACTTATATGGATCGTGAAAAAAATATCTTTAAAATAACAACAATTGGTTTTGTTGGTTCATTTTTAGATACAATTGGTGTTGGTAGTTTTGCTGTGGCAACCGCCGGTTTAAAAGCAGGGAAGATTGTTAAAAATGATGCCTTGTTACCGGGAACATTAAACATTGGCTTAGGAATTCCAAATTTAATTGCTGGAACAATTTTTGTGGCGGCAATTAATGTTCAAGTTTTAACATTAATGTTGTTAGTCCTTGGTGCTATTTTGGGAAGTTTTATTGGGGCAGAATTAACAAAAAGAATTAGTGCGAAACATATTAGTTTAACAATGGCTATTGTTTTAGCAATTGTCGTCATATTAATGATTTTAATGCAACTAAACCTTTTACCAACAAGTGGTAATAAAACTGGTTTATCGGGATGACAATTAGGGCTTGCTTTTATTTTATTTATTATTTATGGTGGTTTACAAGCATTTGGAATTGGGTTATATGCACCCGCTTTAGCAACAATTGCGTTATTAGGAATGGATATTAAAGTGGCCTTTCCGATTATGACTTTAGCATCAGGATACGCTGTTCCAATTGCCGCGTATTCTTATTATAAAAATAATAAATATCAACCAAAAACAAGTTTTGGGTTAATGTTAGGGGGCGCTCTTGGCGTAGTCTTAGCTTTTCTAACTGTATTTGTTGGGATTGAAGTTGGGTTAAATGTCAAACCAGCTGTTTTTACTAACTATTTAAAATGATTAGCAGTTATTGTTGTTTTTTATGTATCAATAATGTTGCTATTATCTTATTTAAAGATTAGAAAAAAACCAAATCCTAATATAGCAGCAAGAAACACAATATTTTCAATAAAAAATTATTCTCAGTGAAATGAAAAACTAGTTAATCATCTGGATGATTATTTAGTATCATATTACGATAAACGACAATTTTATAATAATTTAATTAACAAGTCTTTAGAAAAGGAAACAAAGAAATGAAAATAGGAATTCCAAAAGAAATTAAAGCCCAATAAAATCGTGTTGGGGTAACACCAAGTGGGGTAGACTGCACCCTGTTTAGTAAGTATTAATAAAAAGGTTTACAAACTTTCATTTATTATATCTTTTTCTTTTTGGTTTGAATATCATTTATTTCATTTTTTAACATCATTAATATATTCATTATGAGATTTATAATTTTTATTATGGATTGTTCCTTTTTTAAGTAATGAATGAAAACTTTCAATAATAATGTTGTCTGCACAATGATAATTTTTACCCATTGAAATTATAATTTTGTTATCTAAACATTTACTATTATAATCTTTAGATGTATATTGATATCCGTGATCTGAATGAATTATTGTTTTATTTAGATCTTTTTTTATTTTTTTAATTTTATTAGCTGAATTATACTTGTAAGTGCAAGTAAATAAAATTGCAAAAAATCTCATATAAAAATTTTATGATGCTAAGTTTATTTTAGAAAAAATAAAGCAAGGGGTTTTTATATGGGATATAAACATCTTGGCATAGATGAAAGAATTTATATTGAGAATCAATTGAAGTTTAAAATAAAAATTAGTGAAATAGCTAAAAATCTTAATCGAAGTATTAGTACTATTATTCGAGAAGTTAATAGAAATAAAGATAATAATCATTATTTTTCATTAATTGCACAAAATAAAGCAGAAAATAGAAAACAATCACATATTTATTTTCATAAGTTTAAAAATAGAGAATTAGTAAAATATGTACAACAAAAATTATTATTAGGTTGATCACCAGAACAAATTTATGGCAGAATTAAAAATTTTCATAAAGAATGAATTATTAGTTTTAAAACAATTTACAATTGAATTTATTCTGGATTACTTGAAAAAGTTACTAATAAAAATTTAAGAAGAAAAGGTAAGAAACGAAAATATCAAGAAAATCGGGGTAAATTTAATGGTAAATCAATTAAAGAACGAAATGCTAATGTTAATAATCGCGTAACTCTTGGTCATTGAGAAGGTGATACCGTAGTATCATCACGAGGTAAAAGTAAATCATGTTTAATAACTTTAGTTGAAAGAACATCAAGATTTACTTTAGCAATATTAGTTGAAAATAGAACTACTAAAGTTATTAACGAAAATATTAGCCATTATTTATCAATTCTTCCAAATAATATTGTTAAGACTATAACATTTGATCGTGGTAAAGAATTTGCTAATTGACAACAACTTGAAAAAAATTTAAATGTGAAAATTTATTTTGCTAATGCATATTCACCCTGACAAAGAGGTACTAATGAAAATACTAATGGTTTAATTAGAGAAAAATTTCCTAAAAAATTTAATTTTTCAAATACTACTAAAAATGCAGTTCATAAATTTATATTGTCTTTAAACCAAAGACCAAGAAAAATACTAAATTATCTTTCGCCAATCGAATATTTGGTTAGAAAAATAATTTAGTTGCACTTAACTTTACAATTTGGCATTAATTGCAGCATTTAAATTATCAATTACAAGTTTGTTATTATTAAATTTTTGTCCTTTTCTTGCCATATAAAAATGCACCTCCTTTAAAAGTTTAGCAAAGACTTTTTTCTTTACTTACTTTTTTGGGTGCAGTCTATAATAATATTACATCAAAATTCATTTTATACTCCATTTACTTTTTTTTTGCTTGCTCACCATTAATAATTTTTAATGCTAAAAATAATGAACCATCATAATCACCATCACAATAAGCAATTTGCGCATTCCGTAAATGATCATCAACATCTTCATTTGTTAAAATAAATTTCTGTGCATAAACTAATGTTTCTTGTGATAATAAATCTAATAAAATATTGTTTTTTATTTTTTCAAACAATTTTAAAACTTCGGTTTTTAAACAATTTAGTTTCCCCGTTACTTCATCCACTTCACTAGGATTATTAACATCAAATGATATTCGTTTAATTTTTTCCAGGGATTGTCGATAATCCGCAATTCGTTTTTCATATTTTGCTAATAATTTTTTATATTGTAATTGATTTAACCGCACTTCCGCTTGTAATAAAACTACTTCTAACAAATGAATTGTCCGACGAATTTCTGTTTCAGCAAAATTCCGTTTTTCAATAATTTTAACAACATTTTCTAATGCTTTTTGTGTCACAACCGCATTTTCTAATAAGCGAACTAATTCTTGGTTAAAGGTAACATAATTCTGCCCATTTCGGTTAATTTCTAATACTAACCGGTTAGTATTATGGGTTAAATTTTTTGTTTTCCCCATTGCTTCACGATAAATACTTTCTTCTTGTGCCATTAATGTTGATGAACTTCGCAATGCTTCAATTTGACGCGAAATTGCATTAAAACTTCGTTCAATTTTATTTATATAATCCATTACAATTTGGTAGTATTTTTTAAAACACGAAATAATTGCTTTTTGTTGTTCAATACTTTGATCAAAATCACTAATTTGATTAATAATCTCAATGGTCTTTTTTGTTGCTTTTTTATATTGCAAGTTATCAATATACTTTGAAATTAAAATTTTAGTTACATCGATACTCTGTGCTAACTCATCAAAACCATACTTTAACAAATTCCGACTACTTTCATCTTTATTAAAAAGAACATATTTATCTTTTAATAACGAAAGTTTATTCGGAACCACTTTTGTTAATAATGTTTTAATTTGAGGGATGTTATCTAAAATATCAACAAAAATAGTTAATGAAGTAATAATATTTGATAAAATTTGTTCTGTTTTAGCAAAATCTCCCGCTGTTAAATAACCCTCAAATTCATCAAACATTCTTTCAATATTTCGTTCAAAATCATTAATCTTTTTTGTATCTAATGAAACATTCATTTGCAATTTAACCGCATCTTCTAATAATGAATTAAACATTTTCTTATGCGCTAAAATATAATCTCGTTGTAATAATTCAATTTGTAATTGACTATTAATTTCATCTAATAAGCGACGAGCTTCTGCTTCTAATAATGTTAATTCTCTCAATAACGGAATAAGTTTTTGTGTCGTTACCTTTGGCAATTTCTTTGTTGCTGCTTTATTAGTTTGATCTAACTTTCGAAATACTTCTAAACAACTTATCAACTTTTTCTCATAAATAATTTCATACTTTGTTCGTCATATAATAAGATTCTTTGCATAACGATTATTATAACGGGCAATTTCTGAAATCCGAAAAAGCTTATGTTTTAACGGTAACCGCTTTAAAATATCAAACTTTTGTATAACTTTAATTTCAATTGTTTTTAAATGACGCTTTTGCCCTCACAACACTAGCGTTATAATTAATAGTAAAAGGCAAATAAAAAACAGAATAAATAATGTTAATTTAACTGGATTATTAATAATGTTATTAATAACATTATCCATTTTACTTCCCCCCTAATTATTACTATATATCAATTGAATTATAGCACTTGCAAAAGATATTACATTAAAAATTACCTTTAATTTTGTCGAAAACTCTTAATAAAGTCAAATAGACTGCACCTCAAAAAGTAAGTAAAGAAAAAAAGTCTTTGCTAAACTTTTAAAGGAGGTGCATTTTTATATGGCAAGAAAAGGACAAAAATTTAATAATAACAAACTTGTAATTGATAATTTAAATGCTGCAATTAATAAAATTAAAAAAATAAAAAAAGATCTAAATAAAACAATAATTCATTCAGATCACGGATATCAATATACATCTAAAGATTATAATAGTAAATGTTTAGATAACAAAATTATAATTTCAATGGGTAAAAATTATCAATGTGCAGACAACATTATTATTGAAAGTTTTCATTAATTACTTAAAAAAGGAACAATCCATAATAAAAATTATAAATCTCATAATGAATATATTAATGATGTTAAAAAATGAAATAAATGATATTCAAACCAAAAAGAAAAAGATATAATAAATAAAAGTTTGTAAACCTTTTTATTAATACTTACTAAACGGGGTGCAGTCTAGTGTGGTAAATTCCTAAACTTTATTTCATTTGGTATTCCATGAGGCTGAGTTATTAATCAAGATGAAAAAACTTGACCTAATTTTCAATGACTTAATGGCTTTATGAGTGCTAATGTTTATAGTTTTTATAACCATGCTTTTTGAAGTGGTAATGCAAAAGGTGATGGTTATTTACCATTTGAAATATTTAGAGAACAAGGCAATGATAAAGTTGGTGCTATTTTTTGAGCAAATGCCACTAGTTTCGGGTTTACTACTTTATTAACTGATAAATTAGTAGGTACTGTTTTAACTAAGGATGGTAAACCAACAAATAATATAGTTTATTCAACATATAATCTAAAACAATTAAATCAAAAAAATAACCAAGTTTATTTAATTAATGAACTTACAACAGCATTTGATGCTCAAACACCAGTTAGTGACGGTGAAGAAGATAATGATTGTGAATTCTTACAAACACCTGATGGAACAAATTGTAGTTATATTATTGATATGTTTTCAATACAAGCTTTATATAAAGGTAATTTTGAAATTATATTTTATGCTGATAACCCATATACAAATAATGAAGAAGATTATTTAAGATTATCAGTATGAAGTTTTAGAGGTAAAACAAAAAGTACATTAAATAATTATTTACGCGATATGACAACTAATTATAAAACTAGTTTCTTATTACCACATGATTATGAAATACCAAATTTTAATTACCCTGAATATGTATTACCACCAGTGCCATATAACTATAAACCTTATACAAAAGATATATGAGGTGCTAATACAGCACAACCATTAAAAACTAAAATTACCGCACCAGCACAACGTACTTCAACTTGGTCATTATTAAATGATGGTATTAATTTATTTGCTGAATTATACTTGCACTTACAAGTATAATTCAGCTTTCAAAAAAAATAATTCATTTTTTATCTGGTGATTATATTAATTTTCATCAACAAAGAATTAAACGTTTTGGTAATGATAAAGAAATTATGTTAGATGTTTCTAACCCAAATGTCTTGGGAATTAGAAATAAAAGTAATAACCCCATTAAAATAACTATTAAACCAAGATAAAAAATAGGGATAAAACCCTATTTTTTATTAATCTTTAACTTTTATATTGTCTTTATCATCTAAAACTAAATCAGGTTCTGGTTTATCTAATGAATTTCAACGATAAACTGATTTAAAATAATCATCATTTATTTTTTGTCAAATATGATTATTTTGTTTTATTTTTCCTTGTTTTTCATCCTCAACAATAAATAAGATTATATTTTTATTGTCTTTTATGTCATAAGGAACATCCTTATTTAAACATAAACTTCAATTATTTATATTAGTAATTTTAATTAAATCATCTACTTTTTTATCATTCTTAAATTTAGTAATTACCAATTTAACATTTTTATTTTCTCTTCATACTACATAATAATATTTATTATCAACATTATTAAATGATTTTTCTTGTGGTGATATTCATTCTAAATTGTCTCTAATAGTTTGGTTTTTTGTATCTATTTTATGTTTTTCTTTTTCTGTTTTTAATTCATCCTCAATATATTGTGGTGTATTACAAGCAACTAAACTTGTTGTACTTGTTCCTATTAAAGTGATTGATCATAAAATATTTAGTATTTTTTTCATATTTATCCTTTCTTTTTTATATAATTTTATTTGTTAATTTAATTAAAAATGAAAATAATATAGATTATTTTCATCTATAAATATTTTTTAAAATATTTATATCAATTTAATTATACTGATGATTTTATAAATTTTCCTAATTCAATCAATGAAAAACCAAAAGCTTTTGTAGATTTATAACCTTGTTCTATTATTAAAGAAACATTTTTTATTTCTTCACCTAAATCTTCAATATTTTGTCCTAAATCTTCAATATTTTGATTAGATATTTGATTATTGTTTATTTGAATATTTTCTACTTTAGCTCCTATTTCTTTTAAGTTATTACCTAAAACATATCCGTTTAATTCATTTGTTAATCATGGTTTTACAATCATTCTATAATCTTTTAATCCCGGTAATATGTCTGGATAATATTTAAGTTTCTCATCTATTGTTAATTTTATACCTATAGTATTAATGTTTTGACCAATAATATTAATATTTTCTTTTATTTTAGATATATTAACACTATCAGTAGTTAAATTTTCATTTTGATATAAATAAATAATTTCACCTAATTTTTCTAAAATTTCTCCTTGAGAAATAGAACCATTACCTAAATCTTCTACATTTATTAAACTTTTAATTAAACCATTAGTTATTTGTTTTACTAATTCTCCAACTGCTTTCATTTTTATTCCAAAAGTTTTTACATTTTGTCCTAAATTTTGAATACTTTGTTTTAGATTATTTTTATTTATAGTAATATTTTTAATATTTTTTGATAAATCTTCTTTAAGATAATTTCCTAATTCTTGTAATTTTAGCGTTAAATCACGCTCAAGTAATATCATTAATTGACATTCTTCAATAACTTTTTCACCCATATCTTTTACTTTTTCAGATAGGTTATTTTTGATATCTATTAAATTATTTAATTTTTGTGAATTAACACCTCTTTTTATAATATTTAATTTACTGTTCCCTTTTTGATAAGGATTCGCGGCTATTGTTGTTGGTACAGCAGTTCCACCAATAGTTAATACACTTAATAAACTAAGTAATTTTTTCATACTTGTTTTTCTCCTTTTTTAATCTTGAAACTCTTTATCAAGACCTATACTCATTATATATATATATATATATATATACAAGCAAAATTGGTAATTATTTTAAAACTTTTATCTTTTAAAATAACTTTTATTACACGTTTTAAGGGGTAAATTATCAATCAAAGATATTAAATTTAGTATTTTTTATATTATTTACATAAAGTATTGTATTAGTAAACTATTAGTATATAATCAAGGTATAGGTTTAATCTTTTTCCGTAAAAAAGAGTTTATGCTGACTTGTTAATCGGACAAGGATAAAAAAAGAGGAGTTTATAAAATGTAGACTGCACCCAAAAAAGTAAGTAAAGAAAAAAAAGTCTTTGCTAAACTTTTAAAGGCGGTGCATTTTTATATGGCAAGAAAAGGACAAAAATTTAATAAATATACAGCAGATTTTCGAAAAAGGATAGGACAAGAGGTTAAAAATAATAGTATAAGTTTTATTGCAAAAAAATATGCAATTAATAAAAAAACTGTTGCTTCATGGTATGAAAATTTTAAGAAAGGAATTTTAAACACCAATAAAGGTCCAAAAGAATCATTTAAAAAAAGAGATTTAAACTATTACAAAGTTAGGTATGAATTACTAAAAAAGCTTCATGACTTTTACAATTAAATAAAAGAAAAATTGTATTTTTTATCAAAGAAAACATTAGGTATCGTGTAAAATGTTGGGGAAAAGTTTTCAGCATTAAGTTCTAATAATAATTATAAACTATTTTCTTTAAAAGATTTTTAGTATTTGATAATGTAGAAGCGGTGAATATTGGTAAGTTATATTGTTTAACTTCTGGATTATTCATCTTTTTAAATATTCATCTTCAAATAATTTGTTCATTTTTTACTTGAAGATTTTTAATTTCTGTTAGTTCTTGAAAGGGATTAATCCCATTAGCTGTCAATTGTTTTAATAACATTACTTTGTAATTCGTTTTTTCATTAAATATTTTTGGTTTTGAACGAAACATTATTTTAATAATTCGAACAATATAACTTTCAATGCGACAACCAATATTTTCTTGATATTCTCATTTTTGAATTGCTCCATAGTATGTTCTTAAATAATTAGATATTTCTTGTAACTTTCCTTTCGCTTCTTCGGTTTTAACAAGCTGATAAGCTCATTCAAGTTATTTTGTAACCTTGTTTCAGTTTAATTTTAGAATTGCTTTTCTAATTTTATTAAATAAATAACGTTTATAATATCGTGGACCACGGAGACAATCTTTAATTTTTTTAATAACATGGAAACGATCAATAATAAATTCAACATTGATGTGTTTTTCAACCGTTGAAATATATTGTGCACCATCACCAAGCACAATAATTTTAGCTGTCTCGGGTGATTCATAATTTAAGTTAATAAATTCTTTAATTCCTTGTCAGTATTTTTTAGAGTTAATTTTTTTAACTTCATTAGTCATTGTTACTAGAAATTTGACATTATGCATTGTTTTTCGTATTGTTTTAGGATCTTTATAACCAGTATGAAAGACGGTTAAACGGATTCTTTTCTTAATTTTTAATCGTTTTTTGATTTGATAACTAATGGCATTGCGATATGCTTCATCGGTTTCAATATAAATAACCCCATCATGTTTTAGTTTTGTATCTGGTTCATCTAGCATTAGTTCTAACAAATGTTTAATATCAAACCGTTTAATAAGGTTAAAAATTGTTTTTTTGTTATGTTAGCATTCCGATACATATTACAAATATCTTGATAACTAAAATTTATGCCTAATTTGCTGATTATTTCTAACGAAAAATCATAATCAAGTCGCTGATAACTTTCAATCCCTAATTGAATATCAAGTAAAAAGACCGTTTTTGGTTTTTTTGCCACTTGAAATTCTGGTTTTAAGATATATTTTCGTCGTTTAAAAGTAACTTCACCATTACGAAAAACCAAAGTTCGTTGATAAAATCCTTTTGGAATATAACGTGCTTTGCGTCAGTCCTTATTAAAAATATAGTTATCAATATATTCAAAAATATTTTTAAATAGTATTCAAGCTTCAGAACTAATTTCATTGTTTAAATAGGATAATAGTGCTGTAATAGGTATATTGGGGCTAATTTCATTAATTAAATCAATAAAAGAGTTATTATTTTCGTTTAAAAACTCTTGGATTCTAGTTATAATATTCATAGGATAGTTTTCTTTCTAATTTTTTTCAAACTTAATTATACTGAAAACTTTATTTTTTATTTCCCCCAACTTTGGCAACACAATCTTTATAAGTATAGTTATTATAATCATCAAAATATTTTATTGACTTTTCATTTTCATCTAAAATAACATCTTTAAAATTGTCTAATTTTAAACCAAAAAAGTTAATTAAAACAGTATCATATTGTAAATTATCAATATAACCACTTTCAATAAAATTACTCCGATTTTGAAAAACAGATACCAAAGCATAAGCAAAAAAGGCTTTTAAAAATTTATTAATCTCAATTTGACCTTTCATTTGTTCAAAAACCTCTTTACCAGTATTGGGAGTATTGCTACCATAATAGTTATAAGTTTCATCATTAAAATTAAAGATATCTTCTTTATCTTTCATAAAAGAAAACAAAAAACCTAAATCATCAGTATACCGATAACTATTAGACTTCTTGCGATACTGGCTTTTCTTATTAAGAATATTTCTATAAAATATAATTAATAAGAAAAGCCAGTATCGCAAGAAGTCTAATATCATGGTTTAGGTTTTAGACTGCACCCAAAAAAGTAAGTAAAGAAAAAAAGTCTTTGCTAAACTTTTAAAGGAGGTGCATTTTTATATGGCAAGAAAAGGACAAAAATTTAATAAATATACAGCAGATTTTCGAAAAAGGATAGGACAAGAGGTTAAAAATAATAGTATAAGTTTTATTGCAAAAAAATATGCAATTAATAAAAAAACTGTTGCTTCATGGTATGAAAATTTTAAGAAAGGAATTTTAAACACCAATAAAGGTCCAAAAGAATCATTTGAAAAAAGAGATTTAAACTATTACAAAGTTAGGTATGAATTACTAAAAAAGCTTCATGACTTTTACAATTAAATAAAAGAAAAATTGTATTTTTTATCAAAGAAAACCTTAATAAATATCCACTAAATTTATTACTTGATGTAACAAATTTAAAGCGTAGTTATTGAGATAAATATAAAAATTATTCAAGTAATGGTAAGGATAGCGAATCATTAAAAAATATTGTAAAAGTCTATGAAGAAAATTTGAAACAATTTGGTTATCGTCGAATTACCAAATATTTAAAAGAAGATTATGGCATTGTTTATAATGCTAAGAAAGTATTACGAATTATGAAAGAAAATAATATTCAAGCTGAATATGTAAAGCGTATGCGTAGAAAAATATTAATAAAACAAAATAGAAATAAAAATATCATTAAATATCCTGATTTAGTAAATCGTAATTTTAATGATATTAAAGAAAGATTTTCAATTTTATTTACTGATGTAACTTATTTAATTTGAAATGGTAAAAAACATTATCAATCAACAATAATTGATGGATATACTAAAGAAATTATTGATGTAAAATGATCAAAATTTAATAATAACAAACTTGTAATTGATAATTTAAATGCTGCAATTAATAAAATTAAAAAAATAAAAAAAGAGCTAAATAAAACAATAATTCATTCAGATCACGGATATCAATATACATCTAGAGATTATAATAGTAAATGTTTAGATAACAAAATTATAATTTCAATGGGTAAAAATTATCATTGTGCAGACAACATTATTATTGAAAGTTTTCATTCATTACTTAAAAAAGGAACAATCCATAATAAAAATTATAAATCTCATAATGAATATATTAATGATGTTAAAAAATGAAATAAATGATATTCAAACCAAAAAGAAAAAGATATAATAAATGAAAGTTTGTAAACCTTTTTATTAATACTTACTAAACAGGGTGCAGTCTATTTTACTAACATTCAAAATTATTTAAATCTCTGAAAATGAAAATACCAACACAAAGATTTAACACCCAACCAACAAGCAACGGTATTATATTTTAACATCTAAAAAAGTTAAAGAACAATAATAATCTTCCATCAAATTCGTTTTCAAATTGTCATATTGATGATTTTTTTGACTTTATCAAGAGTTTTCGACAAAATTAAAGAGAAATTTTGTTTAATTCATTATGGAAATGTATATAATAATAGGTATAAATTCAATTTAGAATTTTTTATTGGAGCTTAAATGTTTAAAGGAGGACTAATGGAAGAAAAAATTTTTAGTATATATGGCCTATCCGCGGGAATAAAATTAGCTGATGAAATTTGTAAAATTTTAGATGTTAAAAGGCAAGAAATGGAAACAATTCGTTTTGCTGATGGTGAAATTCTGGTACGCACAATGAATTCGGTACGAGGGAAGGATGTTTATATTATTCAATCAACATCTTGACCAGTTAATGAAAATTTAATGGAATTATTAATTGCCATTGATGCGTTAAAACGTGGCAGCGCTCAAAATATTAATGTGATAATCCCTTACTTTGGGTATGCTCGTCAAGATCGCAAGGCCCGTGGTCGTCAACCAATTACGTGTAAATTAGTAGCAAATATGTTAACAACAGCCGGGGCAACAAGGGTAATGATTGTTGATTTACATTCACCACAATCGATGGGTTTTTTTGATGTACCAGTTGATGATTTGCGTTCAACTCAAGAACTAGTAAAAAGAATTATGCGGAAAATTGAAGAAAACCATATTAAAGAAGAGGTAACAATTGTTTCGCCAGATCATGGCGGATTAGTTCGGGCACGGAATGTCGTTGATCGGTTAGGGAATTTAGCTGGGAATATTGCGGTAATTGATAAGCGCCGACCAAAGCCAAATGTTAGTGAGGTTCAATTTATTTTAGGGGATGTTAAAGATCGTGTTTGTTTTATTGTTGATGATATGATTGATACGGCTGGAACAATTTGCAATGCAGCGAAAGCATTGAAACAAAATGGCGCAAAAGCAGTGTATTTACTAGCTTGTCATGGGGTATTTTCACCACCAGCAAAAGAACGTTTAACTGAAGTTATTAAAGATGATACAGTTAAAAAAGTTATTGTTACAAATACAATTGATATTAATGAGGATCGTTTATTTGATGGTTTAGAAATTATTTCTATTGCTGATTTAATTTCACAAATGATTAAAGCGATGATTGAAAAACGTAGTTTATCTGATGTTTATTCAAGTTGTAATGAAAAAATAAAAAAATTAATTGAAAAAATGAAGAAATAACCTTTAATTTTGTCGAAAACTCTTGATAAAGGCAAAAAAATCATCAATAGACTCACCTAGACTGTACCCTGTTTAGTAAGTATTAATAAAAAGGTTTACAAACTTTTATTTATTATATCTTTTTCTTTTTGGTTTGAATATCATTTATTTCATTTTTTAACATCATTAATATATTCATTATGAGATTTATAATTTTTATTATGGATTGTTCCTTTTTTAAGTAATGAATGAAAAATTTCAATAATAATGTTGTCTGCACAATGATAATTTTTACCCATTGAAATTATAATTTTGTTATCTAAACATTTACTATTATAATCTTTAGATGTATATTGATATCCGTGATCTGAATGAATTATTGTTTTATTTAGCTCTTTTTTTATTTTTTTAATTTTATTAATTGCAGCATTTAAATTATCAATTACAAGTTTGTTATTATTAAATTTTGATCATTTTACATCAATAATTTCTTTAGTATATCCATCAATTATTGTTGATTGATAATGTTTTTTACCATTTCAAATTAAATAAGTTACATCAGTAAATAAAATTGAAAATCTTTCTTTAATATCATTAAAATTACGATTTACTAAATCAGGATATTTAATGATATTTTTATTTCTATTTTGTTTTATTAATATTTTTCTACGCATACGCTTTACATATTCAGCTTGAATATTATTTTCTTTCATAATTCGTAATACTTTCTTAGCATTATAAACAATGCCATAATCTTCTTTTAAATATTTGGTAATTCGACGATAACCAAATTGTTTCAAATTTTCTTCATAGACTTTTACAATATTCTTTAATGGTCACTAGACTGCACCCAAAAAAGTAAGTAAAGAAAAAAAGTCTTTGTTAAACTTTTAAAGGAGGTGCATTTTTATATGGCAAGAAAAGGACAAAAATTTAATAAATATACAGCAGATTTTCGAAAAAGGATAGGACAAGAGGTTAAAAATAATAGTATAAGTTTTATTGCAAAAAAATATGCAATTAATAAAAAAACTGTTGCTTCATGGTATGAAAATTTTAAGAAAGGAATTTTAAACACCAATAAAGGTCCAAAAGAATCATTTGAAAAAAGATATTTAAACTATTACAAATTTAGGTATGAATTACTAAAAAAGCTTCATGACTTTTACAATTAAATAAAAGAAAAATTGTATTTTTTATCAAAGAAAACATTAGGTAGCGTGTAAAATGTTGGGGAAAAGTTTTAAAAACCGAAGCAGAGAAAAAATAATTTGAAGAACAAAATAAAAAGTTTTTAGTTTCTTACTTTAATTTTGTAGAAAACTATTGATATTTTAATAAAATCAGGATTTTATTAAAATATCAATAGTTTTCTACAAAATTAAAAATAAAGTGTCCCAAATATATTTACAATTCAGGTATAATAAAGATATTAATAATTGTGCCATAAAGGGGAAACATAATGAAAAATTGATTAAAAATTATTTTATCAATGATTTTTTTATTTGGAATGGCGATTATGGGATTAATCGTTGTCGTTGTTATTTTTAATGTTAAGTTTTTATATATTTTTTTAGGAATTGTTATTCTTGATTTAGTTTTCTCATTCTTTTTCTTTTTTTCAAAACGGCGTTATGAAGTTAAATTTTCATGAATTATTTTTATTAACTTTGTTCCGTTTATTGGGTTATGTTCATATGTTTTTTTTGGACGAAAATACCATTATTCAAATAAAAAATCATTATTATACAACCATTTAAATAAATTAGAATATGATACTTATTTGAAAAAAAATAAGGCCGCTTTAGGCAAATATACTGCACCAACGCAAAAATTTGGGAATGTTATTGAGTTACTAATGCGGCATGCTAATAAACCATTATATCAAAATAATCAAATTAAAATTATTACCAATGGAACGAATGTTTTCAAATCATTATTAACCGATTTACAGCAAGCACAAGAATATATTTTATTAACTTATTTTATTGTTGCGGATGGGGAGTTATTTGAGTCTTTTTTAGCAGTTTTAAAAGAACGAATTGCCATTGGGGTTCGTGTTTACATGATTTATGACCATGTTGGAAGTTATTTTAAAATTAGTAAAAAAAGCATTAAAAAACTAATTAAAGTTGGGGTCCAAGTTCATAAGTATTTACCAATTATTACACCTTTTATTAGTGGAAATGCAAACTATCGTAATCACCGCAAGGATGTTATTATTGATGGTTTAATCGGTTATACCGGGGGAGTTAATTTAGCAGATTTATATGCTGATCGTTCATGAAAGTTTGGGATTTTTCATGATACGCAAGTGCGAATTGAAGGCGAAGCAGTTCGCGGGTTAGAAGTTATTTTTGTTGATGATTGATATTTTGCCACAAAACGGCATGAAAAAATTACTGACTTAGAACCGACGGTGTTAGAACCAAAGCAATATAATGTTACGGGTAAATCACATTTACAAATTGTTAATCATAGTCCTAGTATTGATCATTCAATTACAAAGGATTTATATATTTCATTAATTAGTAAAGCACGAAAACGGGTTTGATTATCAACACCATACTTTATTCCACCAGATGACCTTATTCAAACCTTAATTCTGACTGCTCGGGATGGCGTTGATGTTCGGTTAACAATTCCCGGTTTAACGGATAAAATTTTTGTGTTAGATATTACCAAAAGTTATTGTAAAGATTTAATTGCTAGTGGTGTTAAAATTTATGAAATGAATAATACCTTTAGTCATAATAAAATTGCTATTTTTGATGATGATGTTGCCGTTATTGGAACTTGTAATTTAGATTATCGTAGTTTCTTTTCTGATCATCAAACAACAGCTGTGATATACGATACAGCAGTAGTGGAAAGTTTTCTTCCGCGGTGAGAATGAGATTATGAACATGCCATTTTATGATGTGAGTGACCGATTAAATATAAACCATTAAGTTATCGTTTATTATTAACATGTTTAAAATTGGTCGCCCCAATTTTATAAGTTAATAACAACATCAGGAATAATTTTTTGTATAATTATTATGAGAAAAGGAGAGTTAATAATGTTATTTAATAAATTAAAAGAGCAGGATGACCAGACAAAAGATAATAAAAAAGAGAAAAAGCGGAACTTATTACAAGAATCATCATCAGATGATTTAGAAAGTAGTTTATTTGAGGATGATAATGATAATAGTAAGATTAAGACTGGTTTTAATTTTAAACGCCGTAAAACGCATAAAATTATTAAGGAATTTAATCGACAACGAATTAAATCGTTATTATTTTATACTGACATTAGTAATGTCTTACGCCAATTAGAATTTGGTTTACAACCAATTAAAAATATTCAATTGGCAAAAGAAAGTTAATATATTAGACTTCTTGCGATACCTTATTATTTATGCTTAAAAAGCAATTAAAATTTTTAAAAATGCTTATTTTAAAGTTTAATTTAATTTTTTTAATTTGTAATTTTTTTATTTTTGTTAGTATCGCAAGAAGTATATTGTTTGAACATATTTAGAAAAACCAAATCATTTAGAATTTGAATTAGATAATTCAACACGGCACTATTTTTGAAGTTGAGTTGCAGAGCAGAAAGTTGATCCAACTCAAATTGCGGTAATTGCAATTGATATTAAAAGTTTATTTGATTTAACAAAAAAAGATTGATAATATGATGATGCTACCCGCCGCGTCAAAGTTTTTGAAGATGTTAAACCAGCGGCAATTCGATGAATATTAATGAAAAATAATCAGTATTTAAATCGAATTCAAACACATGTTAAAAGTAATCATTTAAAACTTAAAATTTTTCAAGTCGAAAAAGGGAATATTTCCAATGTTTTAACAGAAGATAGAAAGAAGTAAATAATTAATGAAAAGAAAGTTAGAGAAAATTACTCCTCGTGAAGTTGATTTTGCCCAGTGATATACTGATATTGTTTTAAATGCTGATTTAATTGCTTATGGGCCAGTTAAAGGAACAACGATTTTTAAACCCTATGGGTATGCAATTTGAGAAAATATTCAAAAAATTTGTGATGTAGAGTTTAAAAAAGTTGGTGTCAAAAATGTTTATTTTCCATTACTAATTCCAAAGACTCTTTTTAATAAAGAAAAAGAACATATTGCTGGATTTTCCCCCGAAATTGCAACGGTAACAAAAGTTGGTGATAAGGTGATTGATGAAGAATTATACATTCGTCCAACATCCGAAGTTTTGTTTGGGACTTTCTTTAGTAAAGAAATTCAAGGGTATCGTGATTTACCATTGTTATATAATCAATGAGTTAATGTCTTACGATGAGAAAAAACAACTCGTCCTTTTTTACGAACTAGTGAATTTTTGTGGCAAGAAGGGCACACGATTCATGCTACAAAAACAGAAGGGCAGCAGTTTACCCTAAAAATTTTAGATATTTATGCTAACTTTGCTGAAAAAACTTTATTATTACCAGTTATTAAAGGGAAAAAAACTGAACGGGAAAAATTTGCTGGGGCCGAAGAAACTTATACAATTGAATCATTAATGTATGATGGTCAAGCGTTGCAATGTGGGACAAGTCATTATTTTGATCAAAATTTTGCGAAAGCTTTTGATATAAAATTTGCTAATCAAAAAAATGAATTAGAATACGCATATTCAACATCGTGAGGGGTTTCTACGCGCTTGATAGGGGGAATTATTATGACACATAGTGATGATAATGGGTTAGTTTTACCACCCGAAATTGCCCCCACACAAATTATGATTTTACCAATTAGTAATGATAGTGATGAGCAATTATCTGCCGCTTGCCAATTACAAAAAAAATTAAAGTCATATCGTTGTGAAATTGATCAATCTGATAAAGGTTTTGGTTTTCGAGCAGCGAATGCCGAAATTAAAGGGATTCCGTTGCGAATTGAAATTGGGCCGCATGATTTAGCCCAAGAGCAAGTTACCATTGCTCGTCGCGATACTTTTGAAAAGATGACCGTTACATTATCAAAAGTTGAAAAGACAGTTGCTGATTTATTACAAAAAATTGCGACAAATCTATATCAAAAGGCGTTAAAAAATCGTCAGCAACGAACAAAAGAAATTGATAATTATTCTGAGTATAAAAAAACTTTAGCGAAAATGAATGGCTTATTTTTAGTTTCTTTTTGTGGACGGATTGAATGTGAAGATACCATTAAGGCCGAGACCCAAACAACATCACGTTGTATTCCCTTTGATGTGCCACCTAAAAAAACAAAGTGCTTTCATTGTGGGCAACCAGCAATTAATTTAGTTTATTTTGCCCGTGCTTATTAATAACAAGGAAATCTTCTTTATTTTTGATAAATTTCAATTGTAAAGGAGGTTTTTATTTGTTTAGTCAAAATCCTATTTCAGAACCATTAGCAGTTTATAATTCTTTTCAATTTGCTCCGAATAATAAGGCGTCTTGTGCGATGAACCGGCAAAAAACAATTCTTTGTGAGATTGTTTTTTTATTTTTACCTGAATTATAAAATTAAATGGGACCTTTAATTTTGTCGAAAACTCTTGATATTTATAAAATATATCTAAAATTAGGTATATTTTTAATATAAAGAGAGGTAAATAATTGATGGAAAAAATACTTGCAGAATTAATAAATAGTTTAACAAATGATCAATTTTTAGAATTTTATGAAAAAGTTAAAAAAGAAGCAGAATTAATCAAAAAACAAAAACGCTTAAATGAAATTGATCAAAAATTTAGAGATAAAGGTATTAAATGCCCTAATTGCAAATCTTATCATTGTGTTAAAAATGGCCATAATCCCGAAGGAAAACAAAAATATTTATGCAAAAAATGTCGGGCTAGTTTTGATGCTTTTCGTCATCATTTTACTTATTAGACTTCTTGCGGTATCTTATTATTTATGCTTAAAAAGCAATTAAAATTTTTAAAAATGCTTATTTTAAAGTTTAATTTAATTTTTTTATTTGTAATTTTTTTATTTTTGTTAGTATCGCAAGAAGTCTATTATCATGGTTTAGGTTGTTACTAACATTCAAAATTATTTAAATCTCTGAAAATGAAAATACCAACACAAAGGTTTAACACCAAACCAACAAGCAACGGTATTATATTTTAACATCTAAAAAAGTTAAAGAACAATAATAATCTTCCACCAAATTCGTTTTCAAATTGTCATATTGATGAAGTCAAAAAACCTTATAAAATATAGATATTTGCAAGAAATACATTTTATCAAAAACCCAATAAAATAAAGGTTTTGTTAAAATATCAAGAGTTTTCTACAAAATTAAAGAGAGTTTTCGACAAAATTAAAGAAAAAATAGATAAGGTTTAAAATTTTTGCAATGTTTCTTTTAACTGAGATATATAAATAAAAATTTTTCTAGATTATTATTAATATATAAAGTTATGAGAAACATTTTTATATGGCTAAAGGTAAAATAAAAGGGTCTAAAGATCATTCTTTTGAATTTAAAGAAAAAATTGTTAATGAATATTAAATTAACAATAAATCTTATAGTGAAATAGCAAAAGAATATCACATTAGTTTAGCAACTATTTCAAAATGAGTAAATCAATTTCAACAAAATAAAGAAATTCTAAAAGAACGAAAAAAGCGAAAAGATTTTGAATTAAATAAGTTTAAAAAACCCTTAGAACGTGAAAACTATTTATTAAAAAAAGAAAATGAAAGAATAAAAGCTGAGAATGAGGTTTTAAAAAAGTTTGAAGCTCTTCCAAAGATAAAAACAAAAACAAACATTAGAAAACAAATTGCTTTTATTAAATCATAATTGCAAGTTTCAAAAATTACTTTATCATGATATTTAAAAGAATTAAGAATTTCATATGATACTTGAAATAAATATTCAAAAAATTGTGATGAATATCAACCAAATATTGATTATTCAATATATGAAATAATTAAAGCAATTCATAGAGAAAATAGTATTAAAGGACACAGACAAATTAAATTATCTTTGGAAGAGCAAAAAATTAATGTGTCGAATTCAACAGTTTATCGTTATATGAAATTAGCTAATAGAATTTCTAGTGTAAGAATTAAAACAAGAAAAAAAATTAATCATTTCTTAAAAATGACAAATGAACATATTCGACATAAATATCTATTAAAACGTAATTTTAAAGCTGAAAAAACTAATCAAAAGTGATCAATTGATATTACGTATGTTAAAACAATAACAGAATGAGTATATTTATTTGCAATCAAGGATTTATTTAGTAATTTAATAGTAAATTATTCTTTAACAACAACTCCAACAGTAAATTGAGTAAATAATTGTATCAAAGAAGCAATTATTAAAAGAAAAATAATCAAAGGTGAATTAACTATTAATTCTGATCAAGGTATTCATTTCACTTCAAAAGCTTATGAAAAATTATTAAAAAAACACGGTATAAATATAAGTATGTCAAGAAGAGGCAATTGTTTAGATAATTCACCGATTGAAAATCAATTTTCAATTCTTAAAACCGAGAACTCAGAATTATCACACTGTAAAAATATTTTAGAAGTAAAAAATATTGTAGATAATTATATAATTCATTATAATGAAAAAAGAAAAATTTTAAATTTAAAAATGCCACCACTTCAATATGAAATGAAAGCATTTTTTAATTAAAATTCTCAGTTATCTGAAACTGTGCAAGGTTTAAAATTCTTATCTATTTTTTTTATTTTCTTCAATTAATTCAGTTCTAATTTTTTTCTCATAGGCGATACATCCGTCAATAACAGATGTGTCAGCATTTTTAGCTATTCGAACAGGAATTTGGAAATACTCGGATAAGAATTTTTTCATTCCAGCAATTTGGGCACATCCGCCAGTAACTAAAATACCGTTAGCGACAGCATCTCCAGTTAATTCAGCAGGAGTTTTTTCTAAAACTTCTGTTATTAATTGTGTAATTGATAAAAAAATACTTATTAATAATTTTCTAATTTCTGAGTCTAAAATTTCGGTTTCTTTTGGCATTCCTGTTACAATATCACGGCCAAAAATAATCATTTTTTTATTTTCTTTTGTTTTGTATAACGAACCAATTTGTTTTTTAATTTGTTCAGCGGTTACGACACCAATTGAGATGGTATGTTTTGCACGAATATATTTTAGGATTTCTTCATCAATATAATTTCCGGCTGTTTTAATTGATTTACTTTTAACAATTCCACCAGCGGAGATAATGGCACAACTTGTTTTGCCACCACCAATATCTAAATTGAAAGTTCCTTTTGGTGCAAAAATATTTTCGCCTGCTCCCAAGGCTGCCATTAATGAATCTTCTTCAATTTTTACAAAGTCAGCACCAATATTTTTACATATTTTAATTATTGCTTGTTTTTCTAAATCTGTAACATTTTTGGGACATGCAATTAAAACAATAGCATTTTTTCATAAATCAGTTACCTTTGCTTTTTTTCCTATTTGTTGAATAAATTCTTCTGCAATAGTTAAATCTGTAACTGCGCCATTTCGTAATGGTGAATAAATTTCAATTTTATCGTGGGTTTTTCCAATTAACTTTTTAGCATCATCCCCCAATGCTATTAGTTTATTAGTTCCGATTTCAAATGCCATTACTGATGCTTCATTAAAAATAATGCCTCTCCCCGCAACATAAGCAATTGAATTAGTGGTACCTAAGTCGATTGCAATAAATTTACGAGGTGCTTTTGGCGAAATGTTAAATGTATTTTTCAATACGTCTGATATTGCCATCTTTAAAATGTCTCCTTTCGTTTTATTGCTTCGTTAAAAAAACATAGCAATAATAATATAATAATTTTCTTAAATATTAAACCCTTTACTTGCTATAAAACATTCAATATCAAGTGATTATATTATATAAAATCTAAGGTAATTTGCAATTAAAACTTTAATTTTGTCGAAAACTCTTGATAAAGGCAAAAACCCTTATAAAATATAGAAATTTGCAATAAATACATTTTATTAAAAACCCAATAAAATAAAGGTTTTATTAAAATATCAAGATTTTTCTACAAAATTAAAAAAATGGTTGCAATTTATTAAAAATATTTTATTATTAATTTAACAAGATATAAATTTGCCGTTTGTATCTACACAACGCCTATATTAGAATAAAATAGAACAAAGAGAGGAAAATTTATAATGGCGTTACAATATAAGCGTGTTTTATTAAAATTATCTGGTGAAGCTTTAGGGAATTCTGATGATTTATATGATTCAAAGAAAATTCATGATATTGCTAAGCAAATTGTTAAATTGCAAAAAGAAGGCTTACAAATTGCAATTGTTGTTGGGGGCGGTAACATTTGACGTGGTAATCGCGCTGATACAATTAATATGAACCCAATTAGTGCAGATTATATGGGAATGTTGGCAACTGTTATGAATGCGTTAGCATTAGAAGCAGTTTTAAAAAATGAAGGTAGCGAAAATGTTGTCGTAACTTCAAAAATTCAAGTTTCGGAAGTTGCTTCGCCATATTTATTTAAAAAAGCAAAAGCTGCCTTAGAAAAAGGGACAATTGTTATTATGGCCGGAGGAACTGGGCAACCAAAATTTACCACTGATACAGCAGCAACAATTAGAACAATTGAAATTGATGCGGATGTGATGTTAATGGCTAAAAATGGAGTTGATGGGATTTATGATAAAGATCCCCATCACAATGCCGATGCTGTTCGTTTTGACAATATTAGTTTAAATGAATTACAAAAAAAACAATTAAAAGTGATGGATTTAACTGCTTCTAGTTTAGCAATGGAAGATAATGTTAAAATTGTTGTTTTTGATATTAATGAATCAGATAATATTTATAAGGCAGCGCATGGTAATGCTCGCTCAACAATTGTTACAGGAGGAAAAAAATAGATGTCGCAAGAAGTTATTAATCAAACCAAAGAAAAGATGAAGAAAGTGATTGTTTCCTTTGAAAATGAATTAGTCAAAATTCGAACTGGTCGAGCTAATCCAAATATGTTATCACATATTATGATCGATTACTATGGAACACTAACCCCAATTCAACAATTAGCTAATATTATGGTCCCCGAGGCACGCCAATTAGTAATTAAACCATATGACCGTTCAATTATTAGTTTAATTGTTACAGCAATTAATAAAGCCGATTTAGGGTTAACACCAAATTCGGAAGCAGATTTAATTCGGTTAAATATTCCCTCATTAACAGAAGAACATCGAAAAATATTGGTTAAAGAAATGTGAAAGGCAAGCGAGCAATTTAAAATTGCTATTCGTAATGAACGTCGTGATAGTAATGAACATATTAAAAAAAAGGGTGATTTAAACGAAGATGATAAAAAATATTATGAAGGGGAAGTTCAAAAATTAACTGATCAGTTTATTAAAAAGATTGATGAAAAAGCAACTTTAAAGGAAAAAGAACTAATGGAAGTATAGAACTTTCATTTTTTTATATCACTTGGTATAATTAAAAAAATTGGAAAGAAAGACATAATGGATGAAAATACCACAACATATAGCAATTATTTTAGATGGAAATGGTCGTTGGGACACCCAGCAAGGTTTAGAACGAACAGCTGGCCATGAAGAAGGAGCGAAGCGAATTAAAGATGTTACGCTAAAAGCAAATGCGATGGGGGTTAAGTATTTGACTATCTATTGTTTTTCAACGGAGAATTGAAAACGTACAACAAAGGAAGTTACTTACTTAATGACAATGCCCGAGCGCTTATTAAATAATAAACAAATCAATAAAATTTTAAGAATGAAAACATTGTTTTAAATCATATTGGTCGACGGACAAAAATGCCGCCTAAAACATTATCCGCAATTGATAATGCGGTGCTGCAAACAAAAGATAATAATGGAATGGTCTTAACCTTTGCCTTTGATTATGGGGCAATTGAAGAATTATTAACTGCAATTAAGCAAATACCACCCGTGCAATTAGCAACTATTGATGAACAAACATTATTTCAGCATTTATATACCAAAGACTTCCCCAATGTTAATTTAATGATTCGCTGTGGTGGTGAACAACGGTTAAGTAATTTCTTATTATTACAAAGTCGTTATGCTAAATTATATTTTACGAAAGACTTTTAACCAGAATTTGATGAAAATTTTAATTTTGTAGAAAAATCTTGATATTTTAATAAAACCTTGATTTTATTGGGTTTTTTATAAAATGTATTTCTTGAAAATCTCTATATTTTATAAGGGTTTTTGCCTTTATCAAGAGTTTTTACAAAATTAAAGGATGAAAATGCTTTCACTGCGGCAATATTGGATTATAATAATAGAAATAGAAGATTTGGAGGAATTGAAAGTGATAAAAAATCAGGATAATAATGTGTTTGTTGATGAAAAAGAAATGTCAGCAGGAACTAATAATGGATTAAATAAGCCAGACAAACCAAAAGATCATAAAGGCATGTTTCAAAAAAAATATGTTGCTCGTCATATTACCTTTTATGCCTTATTAGTTTTTTTAACATTATATTTATTTACTGGCGTAATTACGACAGAATGACATGGTTGAGCAAAAACATCGCATATTGAAATTGCTAATTATGTTTTTATTATTATTAATGTTGTTATTTTAGGGTTAGTTAACTATGAAATTCTACGGTTAGTTGGTGGGACAAAGTGACCAATTTATACCCAAGTTATTACTTACTTATTAATGATTTTTTTATTTTTATTTCCAGCTGAGGCAGTGGCGGATGAATATGGGGCCATTGGGGCAATTAATTATCCGTTTTATACCTTCCTGAACTTCACTTGATTAAAACCATGAATTATTTTTTTCATTTATTTATGTACCATTTTATTGTATTACTGTTTAGTATTTAGTTCAAAAGATATTACCTTTGATAAAATGACTTTAGTTTTAATTTTTACCTTGTATTTAACTTTCGCCTTCAAAGCAATGAATAAATTTATGTTAAATCCGGCTTATGGTTGAAGTAGTGTTGTTTGATTAGCCTTAATTATTACTTTAACTGATATCTTTGCTTTTGTGGGGGGAGTTACTTATGGAAAACATAAATTAGCCCCAACGATATCTCCAAATAAAACGTGAGAAGGGGCAGCGACGGGAACTGTTTTCGCCGCCGGAGTAGCAATTACTTATGCTATCTTAATGTTTCATTTTGATTCGAATAGTCAACATTTAGTTTTTAACTTTTTTTCAAATGATAATGACAAAAATGTTATGCGATATGTAATCTATGTTTTATTAGCAATTGTATTGAGTATTTTATCACAATTAGGGGATTTATCATTTTCATGAGTTAAACGACGTTATGATATTAAAGATTTTAGTAATTTATTGCCTGGCCATGGTGGGGTTTTAGATCGCTTGGATTCATTTTCATTAGTCTTTTTTGTAATGTTTATTATTTCTAATGTAGTTTTAAAACAATAATTAATGATGCGAAATATTATTATTTTTGGTGCTTCTGGCAATATTGGTCAACAAGCTTTACAAATTATTGAATCAAATCCAAATGATTTTCAGTTAACAGCGGTTAGTATTTATCATAATGTTGCAGTGTTACATAAAATTTTACAAAAACATCAAACAATTACAATTATCCATCTTGGCGATGAAACCCACCAAGCAGCATTAGCAACCCAATATCCAAATATAACATTTGTGACGGGTGAAGCGGGGATTGATGCGATGTTAGCGGTTGATCCTACAGCGATGGTTCTTAATGCAATTGGTGGTTTTGCAGGGTTATATCCAACTTTGCAAACTTTAGCGGGTAAAAACAGGACCTTATTATTAGCAAATAAAGAATCATTGGTGGTTGCTGGGGGCTTAATTAATAGTTTATTAACAAAAAACAATAATCAGTTATATCCAATTGATTCGGAGCATTGTGCTATTTTTCAATGTTTAGAACAAAATAATCGTTGCCAAGAACTTATTTTAACGGCCTCGGGGGGAATGTTTGCCGATAAGACATTAGCGGAGTTAAAGACAATTGATGAGCATCAAGTTTTACAACATCCAACTTGAACGATGGGACAAAATATTACGATTGATTCTTCAACAATGGTTAACAAAGGATTAGAAATTATTGAAGCTTACCATTTGTTTAAAACAACGAATATTACGGTAGTCTTACATCCTCAGTCGGTGTTACATTCGGCGGTTCAATATGAAGATTATTCAATTTTAGCGCAATTATCAAAACCATCAATGTTACAAGTTTTAAATTATTTTTTATATTATCCAGTTCGAAAATATAATGCGCTCTTGCCACCTTTAGAATTTAGTGAACTAATGACCTTAACTTTTCAGAAGGCGGATTTATCTCGTTGAAAAGCACTACAGTTAGCTTATCGTTGTCTAAACGAAAATAATTCCTTGGCAGTTACTTTTAATGCCGCAAATGAAGAATTACGGGGCCTTTTTTTAGCTGGAAAAATTAAGTTTTATCAAATTGTGGACTATATTGAATATTTTATGAATCAGATTAAACTACAAAAATTGGTTAA
Source organism: Spiroplasma endosymbiont of Polydrusus pterygomalis (assembly GCF_964030635.1). Classification (GTDB taxonomy): domain Bacteria; phylum Bacillota_I; class Bacilli_A; order Mycoplasmatales; family Mycoplasmataceae; genus Spiroplasma. The sequence goes on from NZ_OZ034909.1 coordinate 719,601, forward strand.
TTATCTGCAAATAAAAAAATTAAATGATATCATTAAAAGAGATATTATTAATTATTTTTCAAAAAAATAATATTATTCCGATTAAAACAGTAAGGAGTTAATAAATAAATGTCGGCAGGGATGATAGTTTTAGGTTTTGTAATTGGGATTATAATTTTACTAATACTAGTTACAATTCATGAGTTTGCACATTTTGTTATTGCAAAATTAGCTGGGGCCTATGTCTATGAATTCGCAATTGGTTTTGGCCCAAAAATTTTTTCGTGAGGGAAAAAAGAAACCCGTTATTCAATTCGGATTTTTCCATTTGGTGGTTATGTTTATATTGCTAGTGAACTAGTGGATCCACCCAAAGGACAGGAGGAGGAAAAAGTTCCTTCTGAACGAAAAATGGAAAATATTGCCAAATGAAAACGTTTAATTTTTATTGTGGCCGGCGCTTTAATGAATTTTTTTATTGCTGTTTTTATTTTTACAACAACTTTTGCGGCGTTAAGTTATAGACCATCTGATTTAAATTATTGAGGCGCTAAGTATGATACTAATGGTGCAGCTTATCAAGCCTTAGCTACTGTAACAGATGATATTGGTCAAGATATTGTTATTTTACATTATTGATTAGGATCAGATGAAGCGAAACTTACAACGGCACGAGAATATTATTTTAAACAAGGCAAAGATAAAGATGATAATGACCAAAATCAAATTTTAGCAAGTCACTTGGGAACAGTCGCGGATATTCCTAATTATGAAAAAATTGTTAATAATTTTATTAGTAATTTAGAAAAACAATATAATAAAAGTAATGCAAAAGATAAGGTTAATTATATTACTCTTGCTTTTGCTCGGGTAAATAGTAAGAAAGAAATTACGATTGATGATAAAATTAAGTCGTTGTTTCAAACTAAACCGGTGGAATTAATCGTAAAAGAAAAAACCTATGTTGTTGGTGTTAGAGCTCCTGACCGTTTATTTAATTCAACGGCTCAAGCATATGGGTATGGATGACGGGAAACATTTACTCAGTCAGTAACCATTTTAAAATCATTTGGGTTATTATTTATTGGACAATGGGGACAATTATCGGGGCCAGTTGGAATTTCCAAAACAGTTTCTTCAATTTTAACAAGTGGGCCAGCTGAGTTCTTCATATATGTGGGAATGTTGTCAGCTAACTTATTTGTTTTAAACTTAATTCCAATTCCGCCTTTGGATGGTTATAAGTTTTTTGAAACGGGAATTGAAGGAATTGTTGGTGACACAAAACGGTTGCATGGACGGATTCGAATTTGAAGAAAACGCCATAATCCAGTGGAGAAAAAATTATTATTAGCAGAATATGAAGGAAAAGATCAAAATTGACAGCTACCCCATAAAGCAAAAATTATTATTAATGTGACGGGAGCCGTCTTATTTATCTTATTATTTATTGGAATAACAATTAAAGATGTCTTTTTTTAAGCGGAAAATATAGATGAGGATTAAATGATGGACCAACAATTGATAAAACTATTTACAACAAATAATTTAGCATTCACCGAAAATTATTTTGATGATGCTAAAATCATTAAAACTGAATATAGTACTAGCGAAGGATTATTTCGGATTGTAATTGAAATTAATGATTTTTTACCTCCTGAAATTTTATTAAAATTAGAAAAAACTTTATTAGAAAGTGAGACCTTACCAACCAAAATTTCATTGCGAGTACGCCAAAAACAATATCACTTAGAAACTATTTTTCGTTATTTAGAATATATTCGGTTAAATAAATCTGAATTAAAAAATAGTTTTTTTAGTAAACTAGCCCCAGAACGATTTGCCTTAACAGATAACATTTTAAAAATTACTGTCCATTCTGAAAGTGAACATAAATTAGTCGGCGAACATTGTAATTATTATCAGCAAAAGATTCGTCGTTATGGTTTTAATGACTTGCAATTAGCATTAGTAATTGATTTTCGAGAAAATAATATTTTAGAAATTAATGAACAAGAGTTAATTAAATATCAAGCAGCAGTGCAAACTGCTATCTCGGTAGTTTCGAAACCACCAATGATGGCGAATGGTATGCGAAAAGGAACGAATAACTATAGCAAAGGGAAAATTGGGGAAGCAAGTTATGAACGGTTAATTGATATTGATAAAGATGCTCCAAATGTTACCATTTATGGGAAAATCTTGAATAAAGAACGCCAATTAATTTCAACGAAAAAATTTATTTATACAATTACAATTACCGATTATAGCGATACGATTGGGGCAAAATTTTTTTCCCGAACAGAACAACCAGATGATTTTATTGAAGCATTAAAAATAAATCAATGAGTTAGTCTTTTTGGTAACATTCGTTATGATACTTATGCCAATGAACAAATTTTTTTTATTAAAAAAATTTCACAATTAGAACGTGAAGATTTATATCGCGAGGATAATGCACCAGAGAAACGGGTGGAGTTACATTTACATACTAAAATGAGTGTGATGGATGGTGTAACTGATATTGATACACTTTTTAAAACGTTACAACATTGAAATCATAAGGCAATTGCTTTTACAGACCATTTGAATGTGCAAATTTATCCGGAAATTTATAATCTTAATAAGAAATATCCGGATATTAAAATTATTTATGGGGTCGAAGCGGATGTCTTAGATGATAAGGTATGATATGTTAAAAATCCCCACCATCATAATTTAAGAACTGCTAAGTATGTTATTTTTGACTTAGAAACAACGGGGTTAAGTAGTAGTTATGATAAAATTATTGAATTTGGAGCCGTTATTATGGATGGAATTAGTGGCGAACGCCAAAGTATTAATCATTTGTTTAAACCATCAGTCAAGTTATCATCATTTACGACGGAATTAACGGGAATTACGGATGAATTATTAGCCGATAAGCCAACCTTTATTGAATCAATTGACCAGATTTTAACATATTTTGAAGACGCCATTTTAATTGCTCATAATGCGGAATTTGATATGGGGTTTATTCAATCATGACTAGAAAAAGCGGGACGGCCAAAAATTAATAATACGGTAATTGATACTTTACAATTATCGCGGATTTTAGAACCACATTTAAAAAATTATCGTTTGGGAACAATTGCCCGTTGTTATAGTGTTATTTATAACGAAGAAGTGGCCCATCGGGGGGATTATGACGCGATTGTATTAACTGATATTTATGAACAACAATTGCGGAAATTAATTAACACTTATGAGATTGAGTTTGATGATCAAATTGACCAAATTCATGATTCGGCAGTTTATAAAAAACTACGGGCAAAACATATGACTGTTTTAGCAAAAAATCAAAGTGGTCTCCTAGAATTATTTCAATTAATTACTGCAGCCCATACCAAATACTTTTATTTGACTCCCAAATTATTACGAAGTGTTATTGCTGAACATCGGAGTAATTTATTAATTGGTTCATCATGTGTTAATGGTGATGTTTTTGAAACAGCACGGAATAAAGATTTAACAGAATTACGAGAAGTAATTAGTTTTTATGATTATATTGAAATTCAACCACCAAGTGTTTATAAACATTTAGTTCAAATGGGTGATCTTTCCGAAACAAGATTATTAACGGTTATTAAAGACATTATTTTAACAGCGAAAGAATTAAATAAATTAGTTGTTGCTAGTGGTGACGTGCATTATCTTAATCCTGAAGATAAAATTTTTCGTGAAGTTTATATTAATGCAAAAGGAATTGGGGGTAGACCCCATCCCTTATATGACTATAAGCAACGGATAAATGAGAACCCAGAGCAGTTTTTACGCACAACAACTGAAATGATAAATGAATTTAAGTTTTTAGGGGATGATGAATTAATTTATGAAATTGTCGTCACCAATTCAAACCGAATTGCTGATCAAATTGAAAAAGTTGAAATTATTAAAGATAAGTTATATACGCCCAAAATTGAGGGTAGTGATCAGTTATTAAAAGAGTTATGTTATCAAAATGCTTATAAAATTTATGGTAATCCCTTACCAGCAATTGTTGCTAGTCGTTTAGAGCGAGAATTAAATGCTATTATCAGGCATGGATTTGCTGTTATTTATTGAATTGCCCATAAACTAGTTGATAAATCGTTACAAGATGGTTATTTAGTTGGTTCACGAGGGAGTGTTGGAAGTAGTTTTGTTGCAACAATGAGTAATATTACTGAAGTTAACTCTTTGCAACCCCATTATTTATGTATTTATTGTAGTTATAGTGAATTTATTGTTGATGGGTCAGTTAAATGTGGTTATGATTTACCTGATCGCACTTGTCCAAAGTGTCAAAAACCACTAAAAGGGGAAGGCCATGATATTCCGTTTGAAACCTTCTTGGGGTTTGAAGCGGATAAAGTGCCGGATATTGATTTAAACTTTTCTGGTGAATATCAACCAATTGCCCATGATTTTACGAAAGAAATGTTTGGTGAACGAAATGTTTATCGTGCCGGAACAATTTCGACTGTCGCTGAAAAAACAGCATATGGTTATGTAAAAGGTTACTTTGAAAGTAAAAATATTTTACATTTAAAGCGGCACGTTGAATTGGAACGGATTGCAAAAGGATGTGAAGGGGTTAAAAGAACAAGCGGTCAACATCCAGGGGGGATTGTTGTTATTCCTAATGAATATGAAGTGGAATCTTTTACCCCAGTTAATTTTCCAGCGGATGATATTAAATCAAATTGATTAACAACCCATTTTGATTTCCACGCAATTCATGATAATGTTTTGAAATTAGATATTTTAGGGCATGTTGATCCAACGGCGTTAAGAATGTTACAAGATTTAACGGGCGTTGACCCAAAAACAATTCCGACTAATGATGAAAAAGTTTTAAGCTTGTTCCGTAGTTTAGATGTTTTAAACATTAAACCAGAAGATATTAATGGTGAAAAAACCGGCGCAATTGGAATTCCAGAATTTGGAACTTTTTTCGTGCGGAAAATGCTATTAGATACGAAGCCAACGTCGTTCGCTGATTTAGTACAAATTTCAGGGTTATCCCACGGGACAGATGTTTGAATTGGTAATGCCCAAGACTTAATTCGCAATCAAAATATTACTATTTCTGACGTAATCGGGTGTCGCGATGATATTATGGTTAATTTAATTTATAAAGGATTACCAGCCCAAAGTGCTTTTAAAATTATGGAAGATGTCCGAAAAGGAAAAGGTTTAACAGTGGAACAAGAGCAATTAATGCGGGAAAATAATGTTGAGCAATGATATATTGATTCATGTAACAAGATTAAATATATGTTTCCAAAGGCCCATGCCACAGCCTATGTTTTAATGGCATGACGCGTAGCGTGATATAAAATTAATTATCCGGTTGAATACTATGCAACATTTTTTTCAACTCGTACTGATGTTTTTGATATTAAGACCATTTTAAAAGGAGCCGAAATAATTAAGCAAGTTTTACGTGATATTCAAACGCGCTTGGATAGTAAAGATTTTAATGCGCCAACAAAGCCATCACAAAAAGAAAAGGATTTAATTCCTGTTTATGAAATTGCTTTGGAAATGTATGCACGGGGAATTAAAATGAGTAATATTGATTTAAAAACAAGTCGCAATAAAAACTTTACTGTTGTCACAAATGAAAATGATGAAAAAATTATTTTACCCCCATTTTCGGCAATTGATGGTTTAGGCGGGGTTGTTGGGGATAGTATCATTAATGCCCGTCATGAAAAACCATTTTTATCAATTGCTGACTTACAAAAACGAACAAATATTACTAAAGCGAATTTAGAATCATTTGAAGAACTTGATATTTTAAATGGTTTATCATTAGATGACCAAATTGCATTTGAGTTTTAAATAAGATATTTTTTTGGTTATTTTCCTTTATAATTAGAATGATTAAGAGGTGAAGAAAATGGCAATTAAATCAGGATTTGTGGCAATTGTGGGGCGACCAAATGTTGGGAAATCAACATTATTAAATACAATTTTAAATAATAAAGTAGCTATTGTAACCGCTAAAGTACAAACAACCCGTAATCGAATTCAAGGTATTTATAATGATAAAGAATCCCAAATTGTTTTTATGGACACACCAGGGATTCATAAAGCCCATCATGAAATGGAGAAATTTATGAATAAAGTTGCTTTATCAACAACGAAAGCAGCTGATGTTATCTTATTTTTAGCTCCTGTGAATGAACGGATTGGCGATAATGATCGTTATATTATTAAAGCGTTACAAGAACGCGAAATTCCAATTATTTTAGTTGTCACAAAAATTGATTTAGTTTCAAAAGGTGATTTGATGGTAAAAATTGATGAATGAGAAAAGATTCACCAGTTTACGGCAATTATTCCGATTTCATCGGTAAAACATCAAAATATGGGCGAGTTATTAACTTTATTAAAAGGACATTTAACAAAAGGACCACAATATTATCCAGATGATATGTTAACTGATCAACCAGAGCAGTTTTTAATTCGTGAAATTATTCGTGAAAAAATTTTGTTATTAACAGAAGAGGAAATTCCACATAGTGTGGCAATTTTAATTGATAAGTTGGAAGACAAACCACAGTTGTTAAAAATTATGGCTTCAATTTGTGTGGAACGTGATTCGCAAAAAGGAATTATAATTGGGAAACAAGGACGATTAATTAAACAAATTGGCATACAAGTGCGCTTAGAATTAGAGCAAATTTTAGGAAATAAAATATTTCTAGAATTATTTGTGAAAGTTGTTGATAAATGACGCGATAAACCATCAATGATTGCTCGCTTAGGTTATAACAAAGAAAGTTATTAAAAGATAATGGCAAAAATTTACTGCGATGGTGCTCAATAAGCAACCTTATGGCAATGATAGTGAGATTGTTACTATTTTGCTCGGCAAGTTAGTTTTTTTCGCACCAGGAGTGCGAAAAAGTACATCAAAAAATAAGTATGCAGTCCAGTTTTTAGCAACTAGTGAATTTGAAATATTTTTAGAATATAAGCATAACAAATTAAGTAAATTAAAGATCGGTAATTTATTAACAACAAGAATTAAATTATCACAAAATTATGATGATTATTTATTAGTAACGTTACTTTGTGAAATTACCGAACAAGCAGTTGCCGACCGGGAACCAGATGAAGAATTATATGAATGGTTTAAGGGATCTTTAGATAATTTAGTTGCGTGAGAAGATAATTTAAGTATTGTGATTGCTTTTATGTTTCGAGTTTTAAAATGATATGGATTAGAATAGACTTCTTGCGATACTAACAAAAATAAAAAAAATTACAAATGCTGAATTATACTTGCACTTACAAGTATAATTCAGCAATTAAAAAAATAAAAAAAGATCTAAATAAAACAATAATTCATTCAGATCACGGATATCAATATACATCTAAAGATTATAATAGTAAATGTTTAGATAACAAAATTATAATTTCAATGGGTAAAAATTATCATTGTGCAGACAACATTATTATTGAAAGTTTTCATTCATTACTTAAAAAAGGAACAATCCATAATAAAAATTATAAATCTCATAATGAATATATTAATGATGTTAAAAAATGAAATAAATGATATTCAAACCAAAAAGAAAAAGATATAATAAATGAAAGTTTGTAAACCTTTTTATTAATACTTACTAAACGGGGTGCAGTCTAATTTGTTCATTTTTTACTTGAAGATTTTTAATTTATGTTAGTTCTTGAAAGGGATTAATCCCATTAGCTGTCAATTGTTTTAATAACATTACTTTGTAAATCGTTTTTTCATTAAATATTTTTGGTTTTGAACGAAACATTACTTTAATAATTCGAGCAATATAACTTTCAATGCGACAACCAATATTTTATTGATATTCTCATTTTTGAATTGCTCCATAGTATGTTCTTAAATAATTAGATATTTCTTGTAACTTTCCTTTCGCTTCTTCGGTTTTAACAAGCTGATAAGCTCATTCAAGGTATTTTGTAACCTTGTTTCAGTTTAATTTTAGAATTGCTTTTCTAATTTTATTAAATAAATAACGTTTATAATATCGTGGACCACGGAGACAATCTTTAATTTTTTTAATAACATGGAAATAAATTCAACATTGATGTGTTTTTCAACCGTTGAAATATATTGTGCACCATCACCAAGCACAATAATTTTAGTTGTCTCGGGTGATTCATAATTTAAGTTAATAAATTCTTTAATTCCTTGTCAGTATTTTTTAGAGTTAATTTTTTTAACTTCATTAGTCATTGTTACTAGAAATTTGACATTATGCATTGTTTTTCGTATTGTTTTAGGATCTTTATAACCAGTATGAAAGACGGTTAAACGGATTCTTTTCTTAATTTTTAATCGTTTTTTGATTTGATAACTAATGGCATTGCGATATGCTTCATCGGTTTCAATATAAATAACCCCATCATGTTTTAGTTTTGTATCTGGTTCATCTAGCATTAGTTCTAACAAATGTTTAATATCAAACCGTTTAATAAGGTTAAAAATTGTTTTTTTTGTTATGTTAGCATTCCGATACATATTACAAATATCTTGATAACTAAAATTTATGCCTAATTTGCTGATTATTTCTAACGAAAAATCATAATCAAGTCGCTGATAACTTTCAATCCCTAATTGAATATCAAGTAAAAAGACCGTTTTTGGTTTTTTTGCCACTTGAAATTCTGGTTTTAAGATATATTTTCGTCGTTTAAAAGTAACTTCACCATTACGAAAAACCAAAGTTCGTTGATAAAATCCTTTTGGAATATAACGTGCTTTTCGTCAGTCCTTATTAAAAATATAGTTATCAATATATTCAAAAATATTTTTAAATAGTATTCAAGCTTCAGAACTAATTTCATTGTTTAAATAGGATAATAGTGCTGTAATAGGGATATTGGGGCTAATTTCATTAATTAAATCAATAAAAGAGTTATTATTTTCGTTTAAAAACTCTTGGATTCTAGTTATAATATTCATAGGATAGTTTTCTTTCTAATTTTTTTCAAACTTAATTATACTGAAAACTTTCTTTTTTATTTTCCCCAACTTTGGCAACGCAATCTTCTACAAAATTAAAGATTTATTTTAAAGAATAACATAGTATAATTGAGGTTAGAGAAATAAGAAGGAGTTACAATTAATGCAATATACACTAGAGGAAGTTGTTAATCATTTAAAAACACAAGGTTTTGTTTTCCAAGGCAGTGAAATTTATGGTGGTTTAGCAAATAGTTGAGATTTTGGACCATTGGGAATTGAATTAGAACGAAATTTAAAAAAATTGTGATGACAACATTTTATTACTAAGTCAAAATATAATGTTGGTCTTGATAGTTCGATTTTAATGAACAATAGTGTGTGAAAAGCTTCTGGTCATCTGGGTAATTTTGCTGATCCATTATTAGATTGTAAAAAATGTAAAACGCGAATGCGAGCTGATAAACTAATTGAAGATAATTATCCGAAACTTAATTGTGGGGGTTGAAACAATGAACAATTATCAGCTTTTATTGCTGAAAAAAAGATTTCTTGTCCAAATTGTGGAGTGCATGATTTTACGGATATTCGTCAATTTGAATTAATGTTTAAAACAAACCAGGGTGTGATTAAAGATGAAAAATCAGTTGTTTATTTACGACCAGAAACAGCCCAAGGAATTTTTGTTAATTTTAAAAATGTTCAACGTTCATTACGAAAAAAATTGCCTTTTGGAATTGGCCAAATTGGTAAGTCATTCCGAAATGAAATTACTCCAGGAAATTTTATTTTTCGAACACGTGAATTTGAACAAATGGAATTAGAGTTTTTTTATGATAGTAAGGAAAAGATTGATTGATTTGAATACTGAGTTCAAGAAGTAACGAAATTTTTAACATTAATTAATTTAAAGGCTGAAAACTACCTTTTCCGCGAGCATGATGCTAGTGAATTAGCTCATTATGCTAAACGCACAATTGATGTTGAATATAAATTTCCATTTGGAACGGGTGAACTATGGGGGATTGCCGATCGTGGCGATTATGATTTACGTCGTCATAGTGAAATGAGTAAACAGGATTTAACATATTTAAATCAAGAAACAAATGAAAAAATTTTACCGCATGTTATTGAACCATCAGTTGGTGTTGGCCGCTTGATGTTAGCAGTTTTATATGATGCTTATCATGTTGAAAAAGTTAGTGATAATGAGACAAGAGTTGTGTTAAAATTAAGTCCCTTATTAGCACCATATCAGATTGCGGTTATTCCATTAAGCAAACAATTAAACAAAACGGCATATCAGTTGTATGAAGAATTATTAATGTGTTTTCAATGTACCTATGATAAAACGGGAAATATTGGTAAACGTTATCGTCGCCAAGATGCTATTGGGACACCATTTTGTGTAACGTTTGATTTTGAATCAGCGACAGACCAGAAAGTTACCGTCCGAAATCGAGATACAATGCAACAAGAACGTGTTGCAATTGTTAATTTAGAGAATTATTTCACAGCAGTATTAAAATAATTAAAAGGAGTGAAAGGTATGGCATTAATTAGTAATGAGAAAATTAATTTAATTAGATCAAAAGTAAATATTGTTACAGTAACGTCCGAGTATTTATCGCTTGAAAAACGGGGCCGCAATTATTGAGCGGTTTGTCCTTTTCATCAAGATTCCCACCCTTCAATGAGTATTTCACCAGAAAAACAAATTTATCGTTGTTTTGCTTGTTCGGCGGGGGGGAATGTTTTTACTTTTTTACAAGAATATGAAAATATTAGTTTTATTGAAGCTTTAAAAAAGATTGCGGTGATGGCAAATATTTCGTTAGATGAATTAATTGTTTATCAAGAAAAACCAAAATACGATGCAACAGATCAGTTAATTTTTGAAATTAATGCCCTAGCAAGATCTTACTTTAGTAATAATTTAGCAACAAAAAAAGCCCATGCGGCAAAAGAATATTTAACCCAGCGGAATATTAATAATAATGAAATTGAATTATTTCAAATTGGGTATGCGGAAAGCAGGTTTGATCATTTGTATCCTTTTTTAATTAAAAAAGGATACACAATTAATGATATTCAGCAAACAGGATTAATTGCAATTAGGAATGATAAAGTATATGATTATTTTAATGAGCGAATAATGTTTCCAATTAAGAATGAAGATAATCATATTATTGGGTTTTCTGGACGAATAATTGGTAGCACCAGCCAGGTTGCAAAATATCTTAATACGCCCGAAACGAAAGTATTTAAAAAAGAACAACTAATGTATAATATCCATCGGGCAAAACCTTTTATTCGCCAACATAATAATCTAATTTTATTAGAAGGATATATGGATGTTATTAGCTTAGAAAAGTTAAATATTAAAAATACGGTTGCTTTAATGGGTATTAATTTAAGTGAGTACCACTTAAAGGAAATTAAAAAAATAACGCCGGAGTGTTTAGTTTTTTTAGATGGAGATAAAGCCGGGATTAATGCCAGCTTAAAAGCCGCGGCGAAATTATTAAGTAATAAGGTCAAAGTTAAGATTGTCTTAAATGAAACTCAGCAAGATCCTGATGAATTAGTTAATAGTGGGCAGGGTGAATTAATTCGGACAATGTTCCGCTGGGCGGAACATCCAATTAATTTTGCGCTGGATTATTTTCAAAATAAATTTAATTTACAAGTTGCCAATGAATTAGAGAAATTTATTAATATTGTTGTCCCCTTAATTAAAGCGAGTCCTGACCCGCTTGAACAAGAATTAGCGATTAATAATTTAGTTACAATAACCGGAATTTCAAAAGCAACAATTACAACAAAAATTGAACAAATTAAAAAATATCAAAAAGGACCTTTAAATTCGCCAATACGACCACCAACAAGGGAAGATAATAACCAGCCGCTGCGCTCACCAGCAAAGGTAAATTCAGCGCCGCTCAATACCATTATTATTCAAAATACCAAATATAAAATTAAAAATTTAAAACGATATATTTTAGCTGAAGAAAAAATGTTATTACAATTACTTGCTTCGCGAAAAGCAGCAGATTTTTATCAAAGAAAAATTGGAAATTTAAATTTTGATGGTTATCGTTTGCTAGCAAACGATATAATTACTTATTATAATGGACATTTAGGGGTAGAAAATGTTAAAATTAATATGCTGTGTGAAGAAATAAATGATCCTACTTTAAAAAAAATGTTACTGGATATTATTAATAAATCAACGATTAAAATTAAATATAATAAGAAAGAATTAGAAGACTATGCGCTTTTAATTGATGATTTTGCTAATGAAAAAGAGATTGCAATGTTATGAAATAAATTAGAAAAAGCAAATAATCTGATTGAACAACAAGCAATTTCAATGGAAATTGATAATATGAATCAACGATTAAAATTTAAAAAGGGGTAGAGAGAATGAGATTATCAAAAAAAGAAGTCAGAGATATGAAATCTTTTGATGAATTTAAAGAATATATTGGTAAATATTTAGAAGAAAATAACAATGAAATTGAACAAGAAAAGTTAATAACTTTAATTAACGATCATTTTGAATTGGATGATAATGATGTTGAAGAATACTTTGATGAATTAATCATCAATGGGGTGGAATTTATTGATGTTAATTTAAAGGAAATTGAAGAAGCAGAAACTGTTGAGTTAGATAAAGTAGTCAAAAAAGAAGTCAATGAGAAATTGCGTTATAAAGTTGGTGGAATTTCGAATGAAACAAAAATTCAAGATATTATTAAAGCATACTTTAATATTCTAGGAACAAGTAAGATTTTAACGCGAGAAGAAGAAATTAAATATGCCAAAATGTTAGAATCAACTGATCCGGAGGAAAGACACTTTGGTCGGGATAAATTAATTACTTCTAACTTAAAGTTAGTTGTTTCTGTTGCCCGAAAACATTTAAACCGGGGATTAGATTTTTCTGATTTAATTGAAGAAGGGAACATTGGGTTAATGAAAGCCGTTGATAAGTTTGATTATAAGCGTGGTTTTAAATTTTCGACTTATGCAACTTGATGAATTCGCCAAGCTACAACGCGAGCAATTGCTGATCAAGCGCGAACAATTCGAATTCCTGTTCATATGGTTGAAACAATTAATAAATTAACAAGAATTGAACGACAATTAACGCAAGAATTAGGGCGTGAACCAAGTTACAATGAAATTGCCGAAAAAATGGGGCAAGGAATGGTTGGTGAAAAAGTTCGTGAAATTAAAAGATTATCAATTGAACCAGTGTCATTAGAGAAACCAATTGGTGATGAAGATGACACTCATTTTGGTGATTTTGTCGATGATAAAGATGTTTTTACCCCCGATGAATACGCCGAAAAAGAATCATTACGGGAAGTAATTGATGAAGTTTTTCATGAAATTTTATCAGCACGCGAAGAAAAAGTAATTAGAATGCGTTTTGGATTGTTACCAACAAAATTACGAACAGTTTTACGATTAGCAAAGGAATGTGAAGATGAAACCTTTCCGGAGTTAGTACAAACAGTTAAAGCCCTTGATATTCACTATGACACACCAATTGAAAAAGTTCAGAGTCAAAAGAATGATTTAATTGATAAACATTTATCGAAATATGATTCACCAAAGACGTTAGAAGAAGTGGGGAAAGAATTTAAAGTTACCCGCGAACGAATTCGTCAAATTGAAGCGAAAACAATTCGTAAGTTTAAACCAAATCAAGCTAATTCAAAAGCAAAAGTATTAAAAGATTTTTTCAAAGGATAGGGGTCTTAAAAATGGATAGATTGTCAGAACGTTTATTATTAATTGCCAAACAAGTTAATGATAAAGATATTATTTGCGATATTGGAACAGACCATGCGATGATTCCAATTTATTTAGCGAAAGGAAATTTAATTACCAAAGCTTATGCTTGCGATATTGCCGAACAACCACTAGTTCAAGCGAAAAAGAATATTGCAAAATATCAAGTTGAAGAAATTATTACCCCAATTTTAGCCGATGGATTAATGGGCCTTGTTAACATTAAAATTGATTCATGTATTATTTCGGGCTTAGGAAGTGAGACAATTTTAGGCATTCTTCAACAAGATTCTGATTTAATTGATCGTTATATTTTATGTCCAAATTATGACCCGATGTTATTACGGACATGAATTAAAAAACAAAAGTATTTTATTGAAAAAGAGTTATTATTGAAAGAAAATAATCTGATTTATGAAATTATTGTTGTCAATAAAGTTGCCGGGCGCAAAGTTAAAAATCAAAAAGATATTTTCTTTGGTACATGGTTACGAAAAGAAGCGCATCAACTTTTTCAAGAAAAATGATTATTAAAAAATGATTATTATTTAACATTGTTAAATCAAATTCCGCTTAAAACTGAGCACCATAAGAAAATTAAGACAAAATTAAAAATGATTAATAAGGTGATATAATGTTAATTAAAAAAATATATCAAGAAATTGAAACTGATTTTTCCTTGAAAGCAGTTTGCAAATGAGATTATAGTGGCCATCAGTATGGTCGTACGAATCATTTTACCACAAAAATTATCGTTAGTTTAGATTTAACAAGTGAAGTTATTAACACCGCCATTGCTAAAAAGGCGAATGTGATTATTACGCATCATCCCTTTTTTTTTGGCAAGAAAAAAACAATCCGTCGAATCCCATATAAACAAAAAATAATTAACTTATTGACCGAACATCAAATTACGGTCTATGCTGTTCATACGAATTATGATGGTTTAATGAATGAATTAATTTTACAAGAATTAAATTCGGCTAAAATCGTTCCTTTTAAGGGGGATGATTTAACAAAAGTTGGGTATGTAACATTAACTGCGGATGAAATTATTGCAAAGTTAAAAACAATTTTTAACATCGCAACCGTTCAACATAATTTAACAACACTAGCACAACCGATTACAACTGTTGCGTTAGCCGCTGGGGCGGCCGGGAATGTTATTGCGAAAATTACGAAAGATGTTGATCTTTTTATTACGGGAGAAATAAAATGAGATCAATGAATCTTAGCGAACGAGCAGCAATTATCTGTTGTTTGTTTTAACCATTATATGGAAGATTTTTTTACTACAGCGTTTACGGGCTATCTAACTCGTAAGTTTCCAACTTTAACAATTATTCCTTATCATATAAAAAATATTATTAACTATCGTTAATAATATTTTTTATATTTGTTCTAAATACCGAATTATTTTTAATTGAATAAGGCTTGGTGTTGAGGGCCCTCGGCGGTAACAGCGACACAAGTTTTATTTTCTAATAAAGCAGGCTCAATGTCATTTTTATAATTAATGCGGTATGATTTAATGCCAATTTGTTCACCCATTGTAACGAGTTTTAAAATATTGCTACTGCGTTCGTCATCAACAACTAGTAAGAGGTCAATGGCTGTTGAATCTAAACTTAAAACAGCATTTTGGCGTTCTAACGTGGCATTGCATAAATCATTTTTAAAAGTAATTTCATTGGGAACAAGGCTTTTAATTTTTTCAACAATTGCTTCAATGTCAATTTTGGAAAGGGTTGTTTGGTTAGTGATCAAAATTTTTTTGTTGGATCAAGTTTTGGCAAGATTAGATCAACTTCGGCGGCCGTGGTAACAATATTCATATCCGGAATCAATGCTAACATGGCTTTTGTTTCTGGATGAAAGTGTTTTCCAATAAAAATAATTTGATAATCTGGCTTTGTTAAATATTATTTAATTAATAGACTTCTTACGATACTAAGATAATCATTGCAGATTAATTCATAAAGAAAAAATACAAATAGGAATTTATACTGCAATGTTTCTTTTAACTGAGATATATAAATAAAAATTTTTCTAGATTATTATTAATATGGCATCGTGTACGACGAACCTCCAAAAAACAAATCTTGTTAAATAAAAAGGGTTGTTTTTTTATTTGTAAACCCATAATTATTAATTAATTCAGAGAAAGGGCAGCATCTTAAATTCTTAAAATAGAAACTTTTTATCGCAACTTTTTCATTAACTTAAAGTTGTTTACACATTTATTAAATATCTTATAAATCTTTACAAAGTGTACCTTTTTTTCTCCAATTTTAAGGTGTTGTCCTTTCTCTGTTTTAGTTAATTAATTTGGCTAATAAATGAAAAAACTTAATATTAAAGGAAGGAGTAAGTAATGGAAATTAATACGCAACAAACAATATGTGATGTTGATAATTGCTATAAATCAATATCATTTATTACCGAAGAATTTTTATCAAATAAATTTTTATGAACTTGTGAAAAACATAAAGATTTATTAAATCGTACAAAAGATAAAAAACAAACGCGGTTTTATAAAAAATTAGAAAATTCAAAAATTATCTTTGATTGAGAAACTGGTTCTTTTAAACTTTGATTTTATAAAACAACTTAATGCAGTGTGGGACGGTTATTTTAAATAACTAAGTGCTTCCATAAGAACATGAGTTTAAGCTCATTCCCACAGCCAGCCGAGGCAAGTACTGAAATAGTGTATGAGGAAATATGTAAATCGGCGCTGGTTTATTAGAACTAAGCGATAGTCGTGATAAGTGCAAGGTCAACATCGAACGACAATAAAAATAGAGATGGCCACTTTATAAATAAATTTGCGATATATATTGTCCCATAGAGGATGGCAGCGGTTCTACAAACCACAAAGCCAGCATTAGGCTCTTCAAGGTGCAAGTGAATTTATTTTAAAAACTGAACGCTTTGACCTGAAATGGTGCGGATGAAGAGAGAGAATTCTCTGGCTTTACCTCATAAAAACAACTGTCTATTATCTAATAATAAACAAATATTAAATATATTATCGCCACCGCTCACCCCCAGTGAAGCGGATGGCGTAGTAAATAAATAGATAAATACTTATATAACTAATTCTCGCTTTGGCACTTTCACTTGGGAGTGAGTGCCAGCGAATTAAAAATAGGAGGAAATATAATGGAATATAAAAGTTTGTATATTAATAAAACTTGAAATGAAATAACAACATTATTTGATTGAGTGAATTGTCAACCTGTTAATTGTCATATTTCTCATCATAAAAATCATTATGATTTGCAATGTTTAGAATGGGCAAAAATGTATTTAAATTTATTTGAAGATAAATGAGACGTTATTGCTTCTTATATGCAACATTACAAAATTAACGATATTTTAGATTTAGCATCAGATGGTTGAAAAATATTACAAATTGATAAAAAAATCAATCAAATAATTTAGGAGGTTTACATGAAAAAGTTAAATAAAATTTGTCTTAAACAAAGATATTGAGGTTATTGTTTTCATAAAGAATGCAATAAAGAAAATAAATTGAATGAATTAATGCTTAAAAGTTATTCAGTATCACAAGAAGATATTACGGATGAACATTGAGCATTAAACAATAAAAATAATTAGGAGGAATAAGAAAATGTCATATTGTATTAGTGATTACTTAAATGAAAAATGAATTAATAATAACGCATTAAAAATTAGTAATAAAGATATTATTTATGCACAAATTGATAGTGACTATGATATTAGTTGAGAATTAAATTTATATCTTAAATTTGGTAATGAAGAGCGACATGTAGGTAATATTTCATTGCCAAAAGATTTTGATTTAAATTTAAAATGATATGAAATTGATGAGGTTAAAAGTTTAATAGATGATTATTTAGAAGATGAAGAAGCAGACTACGAAGTGATAAATTATGAATAATATGTGAAAAGATGAAAGTGGTTATGTTTATAGCGAAGAAGATTTATTTAATATCGCATTAGAAGAATGTTATTCAGAAGAGACTGCTTACGAATATATTGATAATTTAATAAGTGAAATGGATTTGGAGGAAATTTAATTATGGCAGATTTAAAGTTAAATAATCAAATTAAAAATATTACCTATCCATTTTATTTAAAAGGTAATGATTTTAAAGAATTAAGTTTAAAAGCATTACCGATTAAAAATTGAATTGATAATCACGGTAAAGAATTAGCAGAGTTTATCTATCGTCATCTTAATCATTATGCATTAAATGGTTATCAAGATATACATTTAAAAGATATACCCAGTGCTATTAGTAAAATTGATTTTGTTTTTAGAGAACCATTAGAATTAATAAAAGATTTTAAAGATGAAGTAAATCGAATTAGAGTTAATATTATTAATGTATTATGTAAATTCAAGCAGCAAATTCTGTCTCTTGTTATTATCATACTAACAAGAGACAGAATTTGCTGCTTGAATTTACATAATACAAATTACTAATTAAATTAAAAGATAAAATTAAAAAAGAATGTGATCAATTAGATGATGAAAAAATAGAAACAATAATAAAAAATGATGATGGCACAAAATAAAGGAAATAAAAATGGGAATTAGAAAAATAACATTTGATAACGGCGATATTGTTTTAGCAAAAGATCAAGCAATATTATATGATTTATTACTAAAACAACAAACAAAAACACTTTTACCCAATGGCGAAACTATACACCAAAATTCAACTGGTTTTTTAATCCAAAATGAAAGTGAAAAATTAAAATATACATATAAAATAACAAACAATGGTGTTGAATTAACTTTTAACCCCCAATTATATTTAAGTGTTTGTGGCCGTATTATTAAATTTGAAAAAGATACAAAATATCTTTTTAATTGAAATGATATAGAAAATAATGAAACTTATTATATTGTAATTAAAGTGGATTTAAATAAATAAGTAAAATTAATAAATGGTGAATTAAAAGAATTTGGCAATCCCGTTGAAGTAAAATTAATTAACATAAAATAAAAATTAATTCAAGACAATTTAAATCAAAAACCCAAAGATGGTATTTATGAATTTCCATTAATAAGTTTTATAAAACAGTATAATCCAGATAATAGTTGAGAAATTAAAACCAAAGATGAAAGTACATATTTATTACCACTTTTAATGGAATCAAGTCATAACCCATCAAAACTATTGATAATAACCCAAAAAATAGAAGAAGAAAAAGAACTATTACAAGAAAAACAAAAACAAGTAAAAGATATTAAAAATTATTTAACAAATTTAGAATATAGAAAAACACAAGAATTAAAAGAACTTGAAACATATATTAAAAATAGCAGTGTTTATATTTGAGAACATTTAAAATTAATATCAAGTGTTTTAGGAGAAGGAGATACTGAAAAATGATACTTTGGTATTTTTAAAAAAAATAATAAATGAAATATTATTAAGTGAAAGGGTAATCAAGAATTTTTTTCATATTATTATGATAAAGTTTATCGTTGAGAAGGTGATGGTGAGCCAAATAACAATATGATTAAAATCAATGAAAAAACAGGCGAAATTATAAAATAAATATATATTATATGGTTATTTATTATTTTAAATAAATACAATTTTTTGTTTTTAAATGTTATTTATTTTAAATTTCTTAATAAAATCGATGCTATCTAATTAATTATGTCTAGATAATTTTTAAGCACCCCTTATAAAAAAGAGAACAAAAAAATTATAAAAAATCAAATTATTTTCTAGAAGTAAAATTTGATTACAGACTGAATTTAATTTAATTAACTTTATACAGAGAATTATGGACAGTTCCATAAAAACAAAAAAATAGTTAATTAAAAAATTTAATTAACTATTTCATTAGTGTCTTAAATTCAAACAAAAACTAATTTCATTTTATAATTTCGCCTGTTTTTTCATTGATTTTAATCATATTGTTATTTGGCTCACCATCACCTTCTCAACGATAAACTTTATCATAATAATATGAAAAAAATTCTTGATTACCCTTTCACTTAATAATATTTCATTTATTATTTTTTTTAAAAATACCAAAGTATCATTTTTCAGTATCTCCTTCTCCTAAAACACTTGATATTAATTTTAAATAACTTCCTTGTGACGGTTTTTCTGCTTTACTATTATCACAAGCAATTAAATTACTACTTCCGCTAGTAATTAAACTAATTGTTCCTAAAATACTTAATATTTTTTTCATTTTTCTATTCATCTTCAATTATAAAATAACTACCAACAGTATTTGTAATAATTTTTCAACCATGGTTAGGATTAGATAAAAAATGATTATTTATTTATTGAAAATGATTGTAAAGAATATTGATTAAATAATCAATATCATGATTAGTAATTGATCCGCCTCAACCACTATGATCTTCTCTGTGAAAATTAGTAATTTCTGATTTGATTTTATTTTTAAATTTTTGATAATTATTTGAATTTTCTTGATAAATTTGTTTAATTTTATTTCATTCATTAATATTAATGTCTAATTTTAATTGATCACGAGCTAAAAATTTATAGTATTTTTCAATTTCATTATATTGATTGTGCGATTCATGTTTAACTGTTGTATGATCAGAATTAATTCATCAAAGTATCCCTGTTATAGCAATTGCTAAGCCCGCAATCACCAATGATAAACCTAAAGTTTCGAGAGATAAAGCTGTGGCAGCACTAGCTTCAACAGTAATTGTTTCTGCAGCTGCCAAACCTTCTGTTGTACTAGCTGATAAAAGCGGGGTCATTTCTATTGCTTCTGTACCTGCTGTGGATGCGGCATTAACACCAGTGGTTACAGAACTAGAAACAGTTATTTTTGCTCCTACACCAATCATTCCTGCTCCAAATGCTTGTGTACCAATCATTTTTAATTTATTTTTAAAAGCTTTTTTATCATTTCCAGATAAATTTTGATAATGTTGATTAATTTCATCTAATTTTTGTTGTTTTTCTTCTTTTGAAAGAGTGTTGTATTTATTTATTGCATTTTTAGTTGTTGTTTCTTGTGAATTTGTAATATTTGTTTTTATTGATTTATTTACAGTTACATTTATACCATTACTGTTGCTAGTAGATCCGTCCTCTATATTTGTTTCGTTTCGTTCATTTAGCAAAGCGAAATTGTAATGGTTCCCATTAACATGAAATATATTTATGGTATTACTTTAATTTTGATTAATTGGTTGATAAGGACTGTCATTATTTACACTAATATTAACATTTAAAAGATTACTCATTGCCATTATTTCTGGAGTACCACCTCATGAATTATTTTCTCTCATTCTTTCTAAATAATTAACATCAATTTCATTATTTTCTTGAATAAGATTTCTAAATGTTAATTCACTACCATGATTTGAAATTGTATCTAAATTTCTTTCAATATAATCAACAACGTGATTACGAAAAACATTTGTGACTAAATTAATTGCTGTTTGGTCTTCATATAATAATTGATTTAAATCTCTATTATTTTCTAAATTATATTGTTTTAATAAGTTTTGAATAAGTTGCAAATATTTTAAATTTTCTTTGCCAAATAACTTGATAAATCGATTTTTAAATTCTTGATTACTATTTCTTACTTGCAATAAATATTCTGTTGCCACAGATCAAAACAAACAACTACCGTATGCCGGCACATCATATCTTTGATTTTCGCTATTTGGTATTTTACTTTCAACAGGATTTGTATTACTGATAACAGAATTATCACCACTAGAATCTTGTTTTGTTGCATAGTTATTTTCTTTTTCTCTAGCACTATCACTATTACCATTAAAATTAGCAGGAGCTTTGTTTTGGATTTCACCTTTAATTTCTTCTTGTTTATCAATGATAAATGTTACTTTCATTGGATCACCATTATAAACACCATAATCAGTTAATTCAATAATTGCAGTAGTGTCATTAATGCTATCTTCTTGTATTTTAACTTGATTAATATCTAAATTATAATTTAATTCTCTAACACGATTTAAAATTGTCTGCTCAGTATTATCTAATATTTCTCCTAAATCACAATTTGTAATAACATCTGACAATTCAACTTTTAATAATGTTTCTAAATCTTTTTTAGCTTCTTTCAAAATATTATTAATTTTTATTTTTTGTTGTTCATTTTTAGTTTCTTTTAATTGTTCTTATAATTTTTTTATTTTATTTTTTAATTCAATAAATTTTTCTAAAAGTTCTTTAATTTTTTTATCATCTGTTCTTGATGTACCTTCTATGGGAGTAGCGCCACCTTTAGTTCTTGCATTAATATCAGCACGATTCGCAAGTAATAATTTAACAATATTAATATGGTTTTTTTGTACAGCAACATGTAGGGGAGTAGCTCAATCATTAGTTATTGCATTTATATTGACTTTGTTTTCAATTAATAATTTAACAATGTTTTCATTACCCCTGTCTGCCGCATAATGCAAAGGAGTAGCACCATTATTGGATGTTGAATTTATATTAGCTTTATTGTAAAGTAATAATTTAACAACATCTAAATGACCATTCGCTGATGCAGCATGTAAAGGGGTGGTGCCTCCATTTATTTTGGCTATTTCGGTTTTAGCTCCTTTTTCAAGCAATAATTGAACAATATCAATATAATTATTTTCTGCCGCAACATTTAGGGCAGTAATGCCATCTTTATTTATTGCATTAACATCAACGCCTTTTGCAAGTAATAATTTAATAATATCAATATTATTATTTTCTGCTGCAACACATAAGAGATTGCCACCGTTTTAATTTTTTACATTGATAATTTCGGGTTTTTTAAATAAAATTAAATTAAAAATATCTAAATTATTTTGCAAAATTATTTGTTTCATAATTATAAATTCTTTATTTAATTCAACAAATTGAAATCCAATAATATGTTTTTGCTTTCTTTCTTTTTGTTCTTCAATTGTTTTTTCATTTATTTTAAAAATTTTTTTAAAATAATCTAAGAATATTATTTCTGCTTCTTTTTTAAATTCTTTTGTTTCATTTTGATAATTTTCTTTTAAAAAGCTTTCAAACATTTCATTAAAGTCAGGTTCAATAATTATTTTTTCTCAATTTTGTTTTTGATATATTTGTCTTTCTAAAATTTCATTTAGTTTTTTTAAATTTTTTGAAATTGAAATAAATTTAGAAACAATAATTCCAATTTTTAAATCTTGAAAAATTTTCTTTCTTTCTTCTTCTAAACATTTACTAGATGCCTTTCATCCGCCAATTAATTGTTTATAATAATCTTTTCATTGAATTTCATCATTATTTACAGAATTAATAATATTTTGAATATCCTCTTGAATATTTTTAAATTCAACTTGGTTTCCATCTTTTTCATAATTAAAAAATTTAATATAAGAACCAAATCTCATTGCCTCACTTGTAATAAAAATAACTTTCGTTAAGTCATTTTTTGTTGTTTGATTTTGATTACTTTCATTATCAAGAAACGATAAATTTGTAATTGCATTATTTAAATTTTTTTTAGTAATATCAATATTTTGATTAACGGTATTTAAACCTTTATCTTGATAAGAACCATTATAATTTAACTTATTTTTGTTGCTTTCATTTGTTGAATATTTTTTTATTATTTCTTCATTTATTTTATTTTCTTTTATTTTTTTATGTTCAATTGTATTTATATTACTTTCAATATTTGAAGCTATTTTGTTAAATACATTATCTCATTGATATTTTTTTATATTTTCTTCATATTCTTTTTTAATTTCTGATTTTCCTTTTTTTAATAAATTTAGAGCATTTTGTCTTATTTTTTGAATTTTTTGATAAATATTTCAAAATGGTTTAAATTCTAATATTTTTTGTTTTATTTCATCATCTTGGCAACTTTCTTCAATTTTAGTAAATGAATTATTTTGGATAAGTCTTATAATTTTTTTATTTTCTTCACTATTTTCTTGATTCAATTTTGGTTTTGATTCATCTTTAAATTTATCAATTTCTTTAATTTTATTTTTAGTTTCATCGTTTAAACTTAAAGAATTAAATTTTCCCTCCAAAATTTTTCATTCATTTAACTGGTTTTCAATTTTCTTTTTTTCTTTATTTCATTGCTCAAGACTTTTTTCTTCTTTAAAATAAAAATATTGCTTTTGATTATTAATAAATCCTTGTAAGTAAAAATTATCTAAATTAATTATTAATTTTATTTCATTATTATCTTTATTTTTTAAAGTTAAAACCAAAATTCTTATTTTATTTGCATCAAATTTTCTTAATTCTAAAATTTTTTCTAATTTTTCAATAATTTTAATATTAGATTCTCGTTCATTTCTTTTATCTTGTGTTTCAAAATAATCTGTTCTAACAATCCCTTCATTATTTATCATTCTTAACGGATCAAGTTGATTATTTTTAATAAGTTCTTTTAAAATTTTTTGAATATTATCAGAATAATTTTCGTTTAAAATAATTTCTTTTTCAATAATGTCAAATTCACTATCTGAAGTTGTTGATAATTCAGAGTTTTTATCATCTTGCATTTTTGGAGTAGTTGAAATATTTTCGTTATTTTGTCTTTTTTTAATATTGTGTTTTATATTTGGTGCTGTTGCAATTACTGATGGTATTGCATTACAAGTTATCACAATTGTTCCTAATAATCCTAAAAGTTTTTTCATATTATTTATTTATTTCACTTTCTTATCTTGAAACTTTTTATCAAGATCTTATTGACATTATATATATATATATATATATACAAGCACTTTTAGAATTATTTTAGAAATATCGGAAAATTGGAATGATTATTATTGTAATTATTATTGTAATAACAAGCATTGGGTTCGCGGTGATTTTTGGGCGTGTTTTTTTGTATTTTTCATATAAAATAACTCCCTGATATGGATTTTAAAATATGTAAATTGTAAATGTAAATGCAACACTTTTTGAACTGTAAAATCAAGCTTTTTAAATTTTTAAAGATTTATTATAAAAATTAAATCAAAAATATATTTTATTTTATGGGTTATTTTCTTTAATTAATTACTAAAATTACTATTAAGTTTAAAAATAAGGAGTTTTAATCTAAATAATAAAGTGTTGCATTTGGTTTACAATATACAATAATTAAAAATAGTAAATTATTTTAATTATTTATTTGACATTATATTTTATTGACGGTATCATCGTCACGTAAATTAAAGCGAAGGGAGTAAATATATGAAAATTAATGATTTAAAAATAAAAAAAATCAATGACTAAAATGAAAAAGGCTATTTTAATGTTGAAAAAAATTATAATAAGGTTAAAGACTCCATATCAATTTCTATAACAGTTAATAATATTGATGATGCTATTGAATTTTTGGAAATAAGTAAAAAAATAGTTTAATTAAACTATTTTTATTTTAAATATAAAATACTAAAAAGTAATTAATGTTATTTATTTTTTAACTTCTATTTATTTTATTTCCCATGCATAGGGAGATAACCATAGCTGTTTGTTTTAATAAAAATTAAGATAGTTAATAATATTAATTATCATCCCCTTTACAAGGTTATTATTAATCTTGTTTTTTTATTAAAATTAAGTTTGACAAATATTTAAAGTGGGGTTAGTGTGTGGGCATTATTAATTTATAAATAAAAAGAAAAGAGGGCAAAATAAATGATAAATATTGATAATAACTTTTTTAACAACTTTAATATTTTATTAGATAAACAAAGTGTTGATTTGATTAAACAAAATTTAGAAAATTATGATGAATTAATTTTTAAAAATTATAAGAATGATGAAAGTTTAAAAAAATATAAAGTAAAAGATAAAATTAAAAGAACAGTAATAATTTTAAAAGGAAAAATAACTTTTAAAAGAAGAAGATATTATAAAATTAATCCAGAAACAGGTAAAGAAGAATATATTTTTCTTTTAGATTTAATTGTTGGAATTGAAAAATGAAAAAGAGTAACTAATGATGTTAAAGAAAAAATATTATCATTTATTACTGAGAAAAAAAGATATAAGGATATTTTAGATACTATGGAAAATGTAAAAATTAGTTTAATGACAATATCTAATATTATGAAAAATGTAAAAACAGATGAAGAATATTACATTAATAAAACTAATAAAAAAATAGATATTCCGCATACTTTATATATTCAAATGGACGGTACTTATTTGAAAATGTTAGATGCAACAAAACAAGGAAGAAAAAAGATAAAAAAACACACGATAGTATCTACTGTACATACTGGATATGATGAAGAAAAATATACTGTAAAAAGACCTGTAATTGCAAATAAATTAGGTGTTTTTGAAATGGATAATATTCCAGATTATCTTAAAAAAGAAGCAAATTTAAAACCAGTTCTTATAAAATTATTTACTTTAATTGAAGCTCATTACAACCTGACACCCAATATTGAAATTATGATTTTAGGCGATGGTGCATTATGAATTAAAAATACTAAAAATTTTATGCATCAATATTTTCCTAAAAATAAAATTCACCATACAATAGATAAATTTCATCTTACAAGTAGATTTAAAAAATTATATCCATTTCAAAATAAAAATAAGGAAAATAGAGAAACATATCATAAAGCCGTTGATTATTTTTATAATGCTAAATATGAAGAATTATTACAATGCTTAGAAGATAGTAAATCTTTTATAAGTGATTCTAAATTAGATTTTTTGAATAAAACTATTACATTAATTAAAAATAATGAAGAAGGTGTTAAAAATCAAACACTATGAAATAATGTTGGTTGTCATATGGAAGGTGATATTTCTCATTATTGAAAAGGCACTATGATCAAAAAAGCCATTTATAGTGAAAAAACTATTATAAATAAATTAAATGCTAATATGATGGGATTAAAAAATAGAATTGATTTATTTAATAGTAATGAACAACTATTAGAAGAAAATAGAATTAATTATTCAGTTAATAATTTTGTAAATAATAATTTACAACCAAACTTATATTTTTATTAGTTTTATATAAGAAATTAAATAATTTTAATAAAAATGTATTTTTATTGTGGAAAAATTTAAAAAAATACAAAAATATATTGACAATAAAATTAAAAGTAATATAATTTGGTTAAGTAAGTGGTATATTATTCCACAATTTCTAAGGTATTAATTTAAAACCCCAAAATAATTTATACGACCAACAATTAAATCAAAAAACTAACCGAATTTATTTAATTAATGAACTTACAACAGCAGTAGATGCTCAAACACCAGTTAGTGACGGTGAAGAAGATAATGATTGTGAATTCTTACAAACACCAGATGGGACAAATTGTAGTTATATTATTGATATGTTTTCAATACAATCATTATATAAAGGTAATTTTGAAATTATCTTTTATGCTGATAACCCATATACCAATAATGAAGAAGATTATTTAAGATTATCAGTATGGAGTTTTCGTGGAAAAACAAAAAGTACATTAAATAATTATTTACGAGATATGACAACTAATTATAAAACCAGTTTCTTATTACCACATGATTATGAAATACCAACCTTTAATTATCCACAATATGTATTACCACCAGTGCCATATAACTATAAACCTTATACAAAAGATATATGAGGTGCTAATACAGCACAACCATTAAAAACTAAAATTACCGCACCAGCACAATGTACTTCAACTTGGTCATTATTAAATGATGGTATTAATTTATTTAATAATAATTATTATAACGCTTATTATGATATTGAAATTGATTTAAAACAAATTGACCCAACAATTCAAAGTATTGATAAATTTCAAGATGCTTATAAAACGATTGAAATAAGTAATATGGGTAATTTACAAGTTGAATGTGGACCACCAAAGATAGAAAATTTTATTCATAATAGAAAAGTAAATTTATTATCTGGATATAATTCTATTTGTGACGGTGGTTTTGGTTTATTGTCTAAAATAACTTTAAAAAAAGAAGGATTATCACAAACTGATAATGTTAATTTTCCAAATATTTTTACAATAGACACAAAAGAAATAACTAATGATATTAAAACTCTTGATATTTTTAAAACTAATGGTTTACCAAAAGAAAAATATGAAGAATATTACACACCAGGTATAAAGGTTGGTAATGTATCATTTTTATTACAAATAACATCATTGTTTAACAAAGTTAGCAATAAAATTAAAGAAACATATTTACAAGAATATTATACAAATGATATGAAATTAAAAATTATATTTTCAAAAAAAATAATTCCTTTTTTATCTGGTGATTATATTAATTTTCATCAACAAAGAATTAAACGTTTTGGTAATGATAAAGAAATTATATTAGATGTTTCTAACCCAAATGTCTTGGGAATTAGAAATAAAAGTAATAACCCCATTAAAATAACTATTAAACCAAGATAAAAAATAGGGATAAAACCCTATTTTTTATTAATCTTTAACTTTTATATTGTTTTTATCATCTAAAACTAAATCAGGTTCTGGTTTATCTAATGAATTTCAACGATAAACTGATTTAAAATAATCATCATTTATTTTTTGTCAAATATGATTATTTTGTTTTATTTTTCCTTGTTTTTCATCCTCAACAATAAATAAGATTATATTTTTATTGTCTTTTATGTCATAAGGAATATCCTTATTTAAACATAAACTTCAATTATTTATATTAGTAATTTTAATTAAATCATCTACTTTTTTATCATTCTTAAATTTAGTAATTACCAATTTAACATTTTTATTTTCTCTTCATACTACATAATAATATTTATTATCAACATTATTAAATGATTTTTCTTGTGGTGATATTCATTCTAAATTGTCTCTAATAGTTTGGTTTTTTGTATCTATTTTATGTTTTTCTTTTTCTGTTTTTAATTCATCCTCAATATATTGTGGTGTATTACAAGCAACTAAACTTGTTGTACTTGTTCCTATTAAAGTGATTGATCATAAAATATTTAGTATTTTTTTCATATTTATCCTTTCTTTTTTATATAATTTTATTTGTTAATTTAATTAAAAATGAAAATAATATAGATTATTTTCATCTATAAATATTTTAAAAAATATTTATATCAATTTAATTATACTGATGATTTTATAAATTTTCCCAATTCAACTAACGATAATCCAAAAGACTTTGTAGATTTATAACCTTGTTCTAATATTAACGAAACATTTTTTAGTTCTTCACCTAAATCTTCAATATTTTGTCCTAAATCTTCAATATTTTGATTAGATATTTTATTATTACTTATTTGAATATTTTGTATTTTAGTTCCTATTTCTTTTAAGTTATTCCCCAAAACATATCCATTCAATTCATTTGTTAATCATGGTTTTACAATCATTCTATAATCTTTTAATCCTGGTAATACGTCTGGATAATATTTAAGTTTTTCATTCATTGTTAATTTTATACCTATAGTATTAATATTTTTACCAATAATATTAATATTTTCTTTTATACTATCAGTAGTTAAAATTTCATTTTTATATAAATCAATAATTTCACCTAATTTTTCTAAAATTTCTCCTTGAGAAATAGAACCATTACCTAAATCTTCTACATTTATTAAACTTTTAATTAAACCATTAGTTATTTGTTTTACCAATTTTCCAACTGCTTTCAATTTTATTCCAAAAGTTTTTACATTTTGTCCTAAATTTTGAATACTTTGTTTTAGATTATTTTTATTTATAGTAATATTTTTAATATTTTTCGATAAATCTTCTTTAAGATAATTTCCTAATTCTTGTAATTTTAGCGTTAAATCACGCTCAAGTAATATCATTAATTGACATTCTTTAATTACTTTTTCACCCATATCTTTTACTTTTTCAGATAGGTTATTTTTGATATCTATTAAATTATTTAATTTTTGTGAATTAGTATCTCTTTTTATAATATTTAATTTATTATTTTCTTCTTGATAAGAACTAGCGGCTATTGTTGTTGGTACAGCAGTTCCACTAATTGTTAACACACTTAATAAGCTAAGTAATTTTTTCATACTTGTTTTTCTCCTTTTCTTAATCTTGAAACTTTTTTATCAAGATCTATCCTCATTGTATATATATATATATATACAAGCAAAATTGGTAATTATTTTAAAGGCTTTTATCTTGTTAAAAAGCTATTATTACGAGTTTTAAGACCTAAAATAGTAATAAAATATATTAAGTTTAGTATTTTATGTATAAAAAGTATTGTATTAGTAAAATAATAGTATATAATGAAGGCATAGGTTTAATCTTTTTCCGTAAAAAAGAGTTACGCTGACTTGTTAATCGGACAAGGATAAAAAAAGAGGAGTTTATAAAATGGCACTTACAAAATAACAATTAATCGAACAAGGTTTAAGTGAAGAGATTGCAGAAAATATCTTAAATCAGTTTAATAATGAAGCAAAACAAATTAGAGAAAGTGTGCAAAAACGCGAAGATGTTATATCAAAAGAAGACTTTATTAAATTATATAATGAATTAGATGAATTAAAAGCCTTTAAAGATGTTCCATCTACTAAAATTGAAGATATTAAAACTAATTTAGAAAAAGTTAGTGGCAATTCTTTATCTGAAAAAATGCAAACTTTAAAAGAATTAAAACCTGATTTGTTTGTGCAAGAACAACCATCAGTTTCACCAACTAATTTTATTAAAGATATGATTGAAAATTCGGTTGAAAATAAAAATGATGAAATTGAAACTATTAAAGAAAAAGGAGCATATACTCCAGAAGAAATTAAGAAATTAACTGATTATACACTTAAAAACCTTAGATAATAAGGGAGTGAAATATTATGGCAACAATTAATTTGCCGCAAGTACATTTTACATTACAAGGTAATACAACAGGTCAAAAAGCCTATGTTGATATGGTTAACGCTATGCTAAGAGGACCATTAATGAATGAGCATGCAAGTATTATGCAATATGCAACTGCAACAGCAGAACAAGTTGCTTGATTACCTAATGCAGGACAAGCGTTATATAATTTAACTCATCGTGTGGTATGACAAGATGATTATGCGTTACCAAATGGTGGGGCAACTCAAACTATGGGATTAACAAGAATTCCGGTGCCTATTAATAAAAGATTTAATTTAAAATTAATGAATGAAGAATTTGATTTAGCAATGATAGAACAAAATATTAAAAATGGTATTATTGCTGATGCTATTGCTAGTGTTGTACAGAATAAATTTGTTAATTTAGAATGTGAATTAATTCAGGGGATTTATGATTATTGTTTAGCAGATGGTCAATATGAAGTAATTCCATTTCGTGGTTATACAGCAGATAATGCTGATGATGCAAATAAAGCATTCTTTACATTAAATGAAACTTTGATTGAATTAACAAATCAAATTAGTAATTTATATTTTGGTTTACCAACCGATAAAATGTTTATGGTTTTAGGACGAAGATCCTATTTAGGATTAACACCTGCTTATTTAAAAGTAATTGGTTCACAAGCTCAATTAAAAGCAATGGTTAACGGTGAATTATATGAAAATACCGCAATGGGTATTCCGGTATCAAAAAGTTTTCATTTAGAAAAAACATATACAAAAGGACAAGTTAACCGAGATAAAGGTTATAATTTTACTAATATAAATGGTTTACTTATTAATAAACAAGTATGAGCATATCCAATTAATATGGATACTATTCAACAAGTTTTAGATAATGATACTGCTAACCCTAAATGAATTGGTAAAGTACAATATGCAACACCAACAATTTTATATCCAAAAACATGTAAGATTATTTTAGAAAAAGAACCAACACAAGAAGAAATAAATACTGCTAAAAGTAATTTAAATAAAACATTTAGAGTGCCGGTTGATTATGAAATTTCTACACCAATAAATACAACAAAATCTAATGTAATTTTAACACCAGATGTTGCTAAAATAGATATTAGTAAAATAAATAAATTAGATAAACCAATCATTAATTTACCAGATCCCAAAGATGTTAGTGATGGATGATTAAAACCACAATTTAAAGACGTTGTTTTAAAAGCAGTTAAAACTGTAGATAGTTCTTTAACTGAAAATGATTTTGATTATTCTATTAATCCTAAAGGTGAAGACTGACCAATTGATATTACAAATGATAAAATTGTTGAAGTTTTAATTGAAGGTAAAAACAAAGCAACTGGTAAAACAAAGTCAATTGAAGTAGTAATTAAAAATTCTTAATAAACAATGAATTTATTAATATTACGAATTTTAACTTTATTAACAGAAAATTTAGGAAATAAACCTTTAATAAATAAGTTTATTAATTAAATTAACAAACTTATTTATTGCTGAATTATACTTGCACTTACAAGTATAATTCAGCAATTTTATTAATTGCAGCATTTAAATTATCAATTACAAGTTTGTTATTATTAAATTTTGATCATTTTACATCAATAATTTCTTTAGTATATCCATCAAGTATTGTTGATTGATAATGTTTTTTACCATTTCAAATTAAATAAGTTACATCAGTAAATAAAATTGAAAATCTTTCTTTAATATCGTTAAAATTATGATTTACTAAATCAGGATATTTAATTATATTTTTATTTCTATTTTGTTTTATTAATATTTTTCTACGCATACGCTTTACATATTCAGCTTGAATATTATTTTCTTTCATAATTCGTAATACTTTCTTAGCATTATAAACAATGCCATAATCTTCTTTTAAATATTTGGTAATTCGACGATAATCAAATTGTTTTAAATTTTCTTCATAGACTTTTACAATATTTTTTAATGATTCGCTATCCTTACCATTACTTGAATAATTTTTATATTTATCTCAATAACTACGCTTTAAATCTGTTACATCAAGTAATAAATTTAGTGGATATTTATTAAGGTTTTCTTTGATAAAAAATACAATTTTTCTTTTATTTAATTGTAAAAGTCATGAAGCTTTTTTAGTAATTCATACCTAACTTTGTAATAGTTTAAATCTCTTTTTTCAAATGATTCTTTTGGACCTTTATTGGTGTTTAAAATCCCTTTCTTAAAATTTTCATACCATGAAGCAACAGTTTTTTTATTAATTGCATATTTTTTTGCAATAAAACTTATACTATTATTTTTAACCTCTTGTCCTATCCTTTTTCGAAAATCTGCTGTATATTTATTAAATTTTTGTCCTTTTCTTGCCATATAAAAATGCACCTCCTTTAAAGTTAGCAAAGACTTTTTTTCTTTACTTACTTTTTTGGGCGCAGTCTAGTATGTTCTTAAATAATTAGATATTTCTTGTAACTTTCCTTTCGCTTCTTCGGTTTTAACAAGCTGATAAGCTCATTCAAGGTATTTTGTAACCTTGTTTCAGTTTAATTTTAGAATTGCTTTTCTAATTTTATTAAATAAATAACGTTTATAATATCGTGGACCACGGAGACAATCTTTAATTTTTTTAATAACATGGAAACGATCAATGATAAATTCAACATTGATGTGTTTTTCAACCGTTGAAATATATTGTGCACCATCACCAAGCACAATAATTTTAGCTGTCTCGGGTGATTCATAATTTAAGTTAATAAATTCTTTAATTCCTTGTCAGTATTTTTTAGAGTTAATTTTTTTAACTTCATTAGTCATTGTTACTAGAAATTTGACATTATGCATTGTTTTTCGTATTGTTTTAGGATCTTTATAACCAGTATGAAAGACGGTTAAACGGATTCTTTTCTTAATTTTTAATCGTTTTTTGATTTGATAACTAATGGAATTGCGATATGCTTCATCGGTTTCAATATAAATAACCCCATCATGTTTTAGTTTTGTATCTGGTTCATCTAGCATTAGTTCTAACAAATGTTTAATATCAAACCGTTTAATAAGGTTAAAAATTGTTTTTTTTTGTTATGTTAGCATTCCGATACATATTACAAATATCTTGATAACTAAAATTTATGCCTAATTTTCTGATTATTTCTAACGAAAAATCATAATCAAGTCGCTGATAACTTTCAATCCCTAATTGAATATCAAGTAAAAAGACCGTTTTTGGTTTTTTTGCCACTTGAAATTCTGGTTTTAAGATATATTTTCGTCGTTTAAAAGTAACTTCACCATTACGAAAAACCAAAGTTCGTTGATAAAATCCTTTTGGAATATAACGTGCTTTCCGTCAGTCCTTATTAAAAATATAGTTATCAATATATTTAAAAATATTTTTAAATAGTATTCAAGCTTCAGAACTAATTTCATTGTTTAAATAGGATAATAGTGCTGTAATAGGGATATTGGGGCTAATTTCATTAATTAAATCAATAAAAGAGTTATTATTTTCGTTTAAAAACTCTTGGATTCTAGTTATAATATTCATAGGATATTTTTCTTTCTAATTTTTTTCAAACTTAATTATACTGAAAACTTTCTTTTTTATTTTCCCCAACTTTGGCAACGCAATCATAAGGACATTTTTTTAAAAAAATAGTTGCATTTATTTTAAATGATGTTATTATCATACTAACAAGAGACAGAATTTGCTGCTTGAATTTACATAATACAATTTAAAGTTAATTTTCATTCAACTTCTTGTGTTATTTATAATAACAATTGAAAATTATAGATTAGACTTCTTGCGATACCTGATTATTTATGCTTAAAAAGAAATTAAAATTTTTAAAAATAATTATTTTAAAGTTTAATTTAATTTTTTTATTTGTAATTTTTTTATTTTTGTTAGTATCGCAAGAAGTCTAATGTTTTGGTAACATTTACTCACTCACATTCGGTATCAACAAGAGTAATATTTTTTTGTACCGCGATATCTTTAATTCGATCATTACTGCCATGGGCACTTAAAATAACGACTGCATTATCCGGTAAGGTTTGGGTGAGGTCCAGGCGATTAAGTTTAAAATCATTAATTGGAATAACTCCTAAATTAACGATTTCATCAATAACATGTTTGTTATGGATTAGATAACCTAACATATAAATTTCCCGTCTGGCATATTTAATGGCCGCTTCTTTTGCTCATTTAATTGATTTACCAACGCCAAGACAATAGCCCCGCGGTGTTACTTTAACAACTTTCATTTTTTACACCATTCCATCCTTGTTTATTAAAAATATTATAACTAAAAATTCCTTATTTTATCATTTTAAAATAATCACGGAAACTGTTCATTAATGACCCTAAATTTGATATAATTACACCGTCTATTTTAAGGTAAAATTTTATCTTTTTCTTAAAATATTACAATTATCTTAAATAATAAATTCAATTTGGGATAAAAATTATTTAATGTAAAAAGCTAATGATTAAGATTATTTAACACTAGCAAACATTGATTTGATTTCATTATGAAAGGAGATTACGTATGCCAGTAAGCTCAAAAGCTAAAAGCAAAAAAGTGCCCCCGGCTAAAAAACCAACATCAAAAAATGCGACAAAAGAAAAATGATTATTCATTAAATCACAAACAGTTATTGATTCAACGCCAGCAATGAAAAGATCAATTGATCGCTCGGTAGGAGATGTTTATACAAAAACCGCAGCAGATTATCGTGCAAAAGATGGAACGGCTATTACTACTGCTATTACAGCAGAAAGATTAATTGCGGAACGATTAGGCAAAACAGTGAATCAACGTAAAGCAATTGAAACAAAAAATAGTAAAAAATCTATGGAAAAGGTAATAACGGTTGGCGAAGCGAAAGCACCCGATAAAAAACAACAGGGAATAAAACTTTATCAAAAAAAAGTAATAACAAAAAATAAGTAATGTTAACAATAATTAGATTTTCTAGTTATTGTTTTATTTAAAATTTTTATTAATATGTTTGCTGTTTTTATAAAATAGAAAAATAACATTAAGAATTTTAAATAATTAGGACTATAATAATAGGCTTCTTGTGATACCGTGTTTTCTTATTAAGAATATTTCTATAAAATATAATTAAAAATAAAAAATATAAATTAGGCGGGTATAAAACTATGAAAAATGATAACTTTAAACTTCTTAATGATAAAGAATTATTACGATTAACAGGAATAAAACAAAATACTTTTAATAAAATGTTAGATATTTTAAAAGAAGCCGAGTTAAAAAAATTTAAAAAAGGCGGAAAAGCTAATAAATTATCATTAGAAAATCGTTTATTAATGACTTTATCATATTGAAGAGAATACCGCACTTATTTTAATCTTGGCAAAAGTTTTGGCATTAGTGAGAGTAATTGTTATCGTAATATCAAATGAATTGAAAACACTTTAATTAAACACCCTGACTTTCAACAACTTGCTGGGCAAAAAACATTAATAAATAAATATTTTAATGATAAAACAATTATTATTGATGCAACCGAAACAGCAATCCAACGCCCAAAAAAAGACAAAAAATTAGACTGCACCCTGTTTAGTAAGTATTAATAAAAAGGTTTACAAACTTTCATTTATTATATCTTTTTCTTTTTGGTTTGAATATCATTTATTTCATTTTTTAACATCATTAATATATTCATTATGAGATTTATAATTTTTATTATGGATTGTTCCTTTTTTAAGTAATGAATGAAAACTTTCAATAATAATGTTGTCTGCACAATGATAATTTTTACCCATTGAAATTATAATTTTGTTATCTAAACATTTACTATTATAATCTTTAGATGTATATTGATATCCGTGATCTGAATGAATTATTGTTTTATTTAGCTCTTTTTTTATTTTTTTAATTTTATTAATTGCAGCATTTAAATTATCAATTACAAGTTTGTTATTATTAAATTTTGATCATTTTACATCAATAATTTCTTTAGTATATCCATCAATTATTGTTGATTGATAATGTTTTTTACCATTTCAAATTAAATAAGTTACATCAGTAAATAAAATTGAAAATCTTTCTTTAATATCATTAAAATTACGATTTACTAAATCAGGATATTTAATGATATTTTTATTTCTATTTTGTTTTATTAATATTTTTCTACGCATACGCTTTACATATTCAGCTTGAATATTATTTTCTTTCATAATTCGTAATACTTTCTTAGCATTATAAACAATGCCATAATCTTCTTTTAAATATTTGGTAATTCGACGATAACCAAATTGTTTTAAATTTTCTTCATAGACTTTTACAATATTCTTTAATGATTCACTATCCTTACCATTACTTGAATAATTTTTATATTTATCTCAATAACTACGCTTTAAATATGTTACATCAAGTAATAAATTTAGTGGATATTTATTAATGTTTTCTTTGATAAAAAATACAATTTTTCTTTTATTTAATTGTAAAAGTCATGAAGCTTTTTTAGTAATTCATACCTAACTTTGTAATAGTTTAAATCTCTTTTTTCAAATGATTCTTTTGGACCTTTATTGGTGTTTAAAATTCCTTTCTTAAAATTTTCATACCATGAAGCAACAGTTTTTTTATTAATTGCATATTTTTTTGCAATAAAACTTATACTATTATTTTTAATCTCTTGTCCTATCCTTTTTCGAAAATCTGCTGTATATTTATTAAATTTTTGTCCTTTTCTTGCCATATAAAAATGCACCTCCTTTAAAAGTTTAGCAAAGACTTTTTTTCTTTACTTACTTTTTTGGGTGCAGTCTATACCTTCTTGCGATACTAACAAAAATAAAAAAATTACAAATTAAAAAAATTAAATTAAACTTTAAAATAATCATTTTTAAAAATTTTAATTGCTTTTTAAGCATAAATAATAAGGTATCGCAAGAAGTCTAATATATCTAAAATTAGGTATATTTTTAATATAAAGAAAGGTAAATAATTGATGGAAAAAATACTTGCAGAATTAATAAATAGTTTAACAGATGATCAATTTTTAGAATTTTATGAAAAAGTTAAAAAAGAAGCAGAATTAATCAAAAAACAAAAACGCTTAAATGAAATTGATCAAAAATTTAGAGATAAAGGTATTAAATGTCCTAATTGCAAATCTTATCATTGTGTTAAAAATGGCCATAATCCCGAAGGAAAACAAAAATATTTATGCAAAAAATGTCGGGCTAGTTTTGATGCTTTTCGTCATCATTTTACTTATTGAAGTCATTTAAATTATGAACAATGAAATTTATTAATTCAAATTTCATTGCTAGGACAATCTAGTAAAGTAATTTCCCGTTTTATTAAAACAACACCCAAAACAGCTTGATATAATCGTCAAAAATTAATGCAATCAAAACAATTAGAAAATACTCAATTAAAATTTAAAAAATTAAATGACCAAATACAAATAGATGAAACATTTATTAAAGAAATCCATAAAGGTAATTTTAAAGATAAATTTGATAAACAAAAAACTCATCTTGATCCATTTTCCACTAACACTAAATGTTGTATTCAAATGGCGGTTGATACTAATAATAATATTTTTGTTCAATCCACTAATACCAAACGATTACAAAAACAGTGAATTATTGAAAATATGAATACAAAATTAATTAACAAAAATTCCATTATTATTTCTGATATGCAACCATTGTATTTATTAGTAGCAAAACAAACAAGTTCTACTTTATATGCCACTAAAACTAGGACAAATCCTGATGCTAGTTATCGAAAATTAAATAAAATTAGTAAATTACAAGCAAGTCTTAAAGAAGCCTTAATTCATTATCATGGTTTAGGTTTTACTAACATTCAAAATTATTTAAATCTCTGAAAATGAAAATACCAACACAAAGATTTAACACCAAACCAACAAGCAACGGTATTATATTTTAACATCTAAAAAAGTTAAAGAACAATAATAATCTTCCATCAAATTCGTTTTCAAATTGTCATATTGATTATTTTTTTATTTTATCAAGAGTTTTCGACAAAATTAAAGGTTCCATTTAATCTTACAATTCAGTTAATGAAAAAAATTGGAATGGAAAAAGTTAACGAATTTTATCATCCAAATATTTCATCGAAACATATTTTAGCAAAGCATGTCTTGTATCAAATTAAGCTTTAATTTACTTTTTTAATCGGTATATTTTAGATAACGTTGTCAGAAAACGGAAGTTAAACTCCGCAGAGCTAACGGAATCACAAGTTGCATAATTGGATAGGTAAAAAGAAAACTATGAATAAAGTTATAAGCAATTGCATATAATCAATTTGTATAGCCTGGTCAAACTGAACCAGGAAATAAAGTTGTTCAAATTAGGACTCCAGATAATACTTGTGATAAATAAATTAAACTAATAATACTGAAACAAAGAATAATATAATTAACATATGTAATATATTTTTTATCATTATTAACCTTAAAACGCATAAAGCCAGCAATAGTAGGAATAATCATCGGGACAAAATAATCCAGTAAATATGATCATGCTGAAACATAAAAATGCGAGGAAATAAATAATAGGGACATTAAAGCACTAATACTCCCGATAAAAAAACCGGCTAAAGCTGAATGCAAAAAAGCAATAATTACAAGGGGAATATATTTTAGTCCGACACCACCACCAGAGGGTAAATTAATTAATAATGCTTCTAAATAGGCTAATATTAAGGTTAAAACAACAAACATTGCAATAATAACAAAATCAAATGTTTTTCATTTTCAAATTCCTAAATTAATTAAAAAACGTTTGCGTTTAGTGGCGTTAGAAAAAAGAAAATCACTAACTTTTGTTTCATAACTATAAATAATAATATTACTAATTAGATTCAGGAGATTAAAACTAATAATATTTAAAATAATAAACTGAAATTTATAATTAATATATTCTTCATAACTTGCGAATCAAACGCTTATCGCATATAAAATGCTAAAAATTAATCCAAAAGCACAAATAGTTAGACAAAAAATTCATATTTCTTTAAAATTTTCATCATTATTTAAATGCAATAAGGTACTTAAAGTTGATAAGGGTAAAATACTAAGAGTTATTAAAAAACTAAGATATAAACTAATTACAACAAAAATAGTTATTTTATTGTATCATAAAATAATTTTTTGTTGTTTAAAATTAAACTTAACCGTTGGGGTTACATCCATATGAAAATCTCCTTACACAAATAACTTTGTAATTAACGTCTGTGAAAATGAGGATCAAATTAAATTTCTTAAATTAAATCAATAACGAATTTGAACTCCCTACGCTAGTCTTAACTAGATCAGGTTCTAAGAGTATTTCTCAAACTTATGCTTCATAAGTTACCTCTGTAAATTACAATATCATCTTAACATTGTTGTAAAAAACTGCAAGAAATTCTTTAATTTTGTGTGTGTGTCCTTATCTTGTGATAATTTCGTAATAGTTATCTATCAAAAATTTCGCAACCATTTAAAATTAAAAATGGTGATAACAATGAAAAGAAAACTAACAATGAAAGAACAACATAAATACAAAACAATTGAAAAAATTATTAACAATAAAATATCAAAGCAAAGATCTGCAAATATTTTACACTTATCAATTCGTCGCATTGAACAACTTATAAAACTTTATGATCCACAAAATAGTCAATCATTTGCTCACCATTTTCGTGGAAGGATAGCTCACAATAAAACAAATCCACAAATTTGTGAAAAGATTATAAATTTATATAAAACTAAATATATTTGCTTTAATTTTACTCATTTCAAAGAAAAATTAATCGAAAATGAAGGAATAAACATTTCATATTCAGTTTTATACAAATTAATGTCCTTAAATTAAATTAAAACACCTCGAAAGTAAAAAATAAAGAAAAAAGATAAAACCCACCCTTTAAGAGAACGTCGAAAATGTTTCGGCGAACTTTTACAAGCTGATGCCAGTGAACATCATTGATTAGGACCAAATGGTCCAAAATGATTTTTACATGGCGCAATTGATGATACAACAAATACGGTTGTTGGATTATATTTTGCTTATCAAGAAACATTACAAGGTTATTATAATGTTTTACATCAAATTTTACGAAATTATGGAATTCCCATGACATTTTATACCGATAAACGAAAAATCTTTACATACCAAAAAAGTAGTGATAAAACCGAAGAAAAAGACACCTTTACTCAATTCACCCGATGCTGTGATGAAATAGGTGTCAAAATCATAACTACTTCAATTCCCCAAGCAAAGGGACGAATTGAACGTTTATGAGGCGTTCTACAAGATCGCTTGAAAAATTAATTAATTCTCGCAGGAGTAACCACTATTGAAGAAGCAAATACATTCTTAAAAGAATTTATAACCAAATTCAATAAACAATTTGCCATTCCTATTGATTATAACAATTCTGTCTTTGTTGACGCTCCTAATAATGACAAAATTAATTTATTTTTAT
Organism: Spiroplasma endosymbiont of Polydrusus pterygomalis; assembly: GCF_964030635.1. Lineage (GTDB taxonomy): Bacteria > Bacillota_I > Bacilli_A > Mycoplasmatales > Mycoplasmataceae > Spiroplasma. The sequence goes on from NZ_OZ034909.1 coordinate 760,656, forward strand.
CAATCACTTCAACGCGACAAACAGACAATGGTTCATCAATTAGTTATAACAATAAAAAATATATGGCTTATAATAATAAAAAGTTAAAAGTCTTTAATTCAAAAACAAAAATTACAGTAATTAAAGCATTTGATGAAACATTATATTTAAAATATAACAATCAAATATATAATTTATTAGAATACATTCCGGTTCCTATTAAAAATATTGAAAACAAAGTTCCCAAATCTAAAGCACATAAACCAAAACCAAATCATCCTTGAAATAATCAATATACATTACAAACATTATCAATTAAATAATTTTGCGAAATTTTTGCTAGATATTGACAGAAATTATTTAATTTTGTGTAGAAAACTTTTGATATTTATAAAATATACCTAAAATTAGGTATATTTTTAATGCCAAATTGTAAAGTTAAGTGCAACTAAATTATTTTTCTAACCAAATATTCGATTGGCGAAAGATAATTTAGTATTTTTCTTGGTCTTTGGTTTAAAGACAATATAAATTTATGAACTGCATTTTTAGTAGTATTTGAAAAATTAAATTTTTTAGGAAATTTTTATCTAATTAAACCATTAGTATTTTCATTAGTACCTCTTTGTCAGGGTGAATATGCATTAGCAAAATAAATTTTCACATTTAAATTTTTTTCAAGTTGTTGTCAATTAGCAAATTCTTTACCACGATCAAATGTTATAGTCTTAACAAGATTATTTGGAAGAATTGATAAATAATGGCTAATATTTTCGTTAATAACTTTAGTAGTTCTATTTTAAACTAATATTGCTAAAGTAAATCTTGATGTTCTTTCAACTAAAGTTATTAAACATGATTTACTTTTACCTCGTGATGATACTACGGTATCACCTTCTCAATGACCAAGAGTTACGCGATTATTAACATTAGCATTTCGTTCTTTAATTAATTTACCATTAAATTTACCCCGATTTTCTTGATATTTTCGTTTCTTACCTTTTCTTCTTAAATTTTTATTAGTAACTTTTTCAAGTAATCCAGAATAAATTCAATTGTAAATTGTTTTAAAACTAATAATTCATTCTTTATGAAAATTTTTAATTCTGCCATAAATTTGTTCGGGTGATCAACCTAATAATAATTTTTGTTGTACATATTTTACTAATTCTCTATTTTTAAACTTATGAAAATAAATATGTGATTGTTTTCTATTTTCTGCTTTATTTTGTGCAATTAATGAAAAATAATGATTATTATCTTTATTTCTATTAACTTCTCGAATAATAGTACTAATACTTCGATTAAGATTTTTAGCTATTTCACTAATTTTTATTTTAAACTTCAATTGATTCTCAATATAAATTCTTTCATCTATGCCAAGATGTTTATATCCCATATAAAAACTCCTTGCTTTATTTTTTCTAAAATAAACTTAGCATCATAAAATTTTTATATGAGATTTTTTGCAATTTTATTTACTTGCACTTACAAGTATAATTCAGCTAATATAAAGAGAGGTAAATAATTGATGGAAAAAATACTTGCATAATTAATAAATAGTTTAAAAAATGATCAATTTTTAGAATTTTATGAAAAAGTTAAAAAAGAAGCAGAATTAATCAAAAATTTAGAGATAAAGGTATTAAATGCCCTAATTGCAAATCTTATCATTGTGTTAAAAATGGCCATAATCCCGAAAGAAAACAAAAATATTTATGCAAAAAATGTCGGGCTAGTTTTGATGCTTTTCGTCATCATTTTACTTATTGAAGTCATTTAAATTATGAACAATGAAATTTATTAATTCAAATTTCATTGCTAGGACAATCTAGTAAAGTAATTTCCCGTTTTATTAAAACAACACCCAAAACAGCTTGATATAATCGCCAAAAATTAATGCAATCAAAATAATTAGAAAATACTTAATTAAAATTTAAAAAATTAAATGGCCAAATACAAATCGATGAAACATTTATTAAAGAAATCCATGAAGGTAATTTTAAAGATAAATTTGATAAACGAAAAACTCATCTTGATCCATTTTCCACTAACACTAAATGTTGTATTCAAATGGCGGTTGATACTAATAATAATATTTTTGTTCAATCCACTAATACCAAACGATTACAAAAACAGTGAATTATTGAAAATATGAATACAAAATTAATTAACAAAAATTCCATTATTATTTCTGATATGCAACCATTATATTTATTAGTAGCAAAACAAACAAGTTCTACTTTATATGCCACTAAAACTAGGACAAATCCTGATGCCAGTTATCGAAAATTAAATAAAATTAGTAAATTACAAGCAAGTCTTAAAGAAGCCTTAATTCATTATCGTGGTTTAGGTTTTACTAACATTCAAAATTATTTAAATTTCTGAAAATGAAAATACCAACACAAAGGTTTAACACCAAACCAACAAGCAACGGTATTATATTTTAACATCTAAAAAAGTTAAAGAACAATAATAATCTTCCACCAAATTCGTTTTCAAATTGTCATATTGATGATTTTTTTGACTTTATCAAGAGTTTTCGACAAAATTAAAGTATATATGCAACAAAAGTGCTTTATAATCATTGTAAAAGGGTTAGAAACACCATATCTAATTTATAAGGTGTGAAAAAATGAACAATAGTTATTTAATTTCTTTTATTTTATTTGGAAGTATTTTAGGAGGCGCTATCATTATTGTGCTTATTTTAGCTTTCTTCCAACAACAAAAAATTAAGCATTTTAAACAAAAAAAACATGAATTACAAACGATGATTGATGATAATCAACCATTGTTAACTGATCCATTAAATGAAGTCCAAATTAAATATGAATTGCCAAAAGATGAAACATGTTATTATCAAGCAACAATTAGTGGCTATGAAATCAATAAGAAAAAAGAACTTAACCAAAATGCTTATTATTTAATTCAACGAATGCAAAATAAATATTATGTTGAATACCTGGCGTGTTTTTTAAACTTAACCATAAATAGGGGTGGGGAAACCCTGACCGGAACACTTTATGTAACAAACCAACGTTTGGTATGGCAAACTAAAGATCAAAATGTAATAATTTTATTAAAAGATGTCAATTTTGCCTTACCAAGTGTTTTTAATCGGAATGGACTTTATCAACTTGGTTTTTTCATTAGTACCGCTGAAAAAATTTATTGTTTTATAACAAATGATGTTAAAATATCAATAATAATTTTTAAAGCATGGCAAGAAAAAGGAGGCTAATTAGGCAATGAAGATAAATATTATTTTCATTTTTTCATTAATTTTAATGTTAGCTTTGTATACTTTTCATACTTTATTTTTCCTTCATTATCAAAAACAAAAAGAAAATAAGGATAGTATTAAAGAATATAAATGAAAGGGAATGATCCTTTTTATCTTTATTACAATTTATGTTATCTTAACACCGATTAATATTTTTATTATTATTGATTATATTTTGTTAATGACTTTAACTGATATTTCAGATACTTTTGCTTATTTATTTGTTATTATTGCAATTTGTAATTATGCTTTAATTTTAAGTTATTTAATTGTTCATACGTTAGTTAATAATAGTCTATGAATTAAAGTGAATCAAACAACAATTTTCTTTTTAGATGAAGAAATTATGTTATCACAAATAATTGGTATTGATATCAATGGCATATTTAATAAAGTGCTTTATCAAATTGATGGTGAAACGGAGAAAAAAGTCATTGTTGGGAAGAAAACATTTCAGTTTTTAGAACAAGTTAACTTAACAAATTAAAAAGTGTAGACTGTAGACTAGACTGCACCTAAAAAAGTAAGTAAAGAAAAAAAGTCTTTGCTAACTTTAAAGGAGGTGCATTTTTATATGGCAAGAAAAGGACAAAAATTTAATAAATATACAGCAGATTTTCGAAAAATGATAGGACAAGAGGTTAAAAATAATAGTATAAGTTTTATTGCAAAAAAATATGCAATTAATAAAAAAACTGTTGCTTCATGGTATGAAAATTTTAAGAAAGGGATTTTAAACACCAATAAAAGTCCAAAAGAATCATTTAAAAAAAGAGATTTAAACTATTACAAAGTTAGGTATGAATTACTAAAAAAGCTTCATGACTTTTACAATTAAATAAAAGAAAAATTGTATTTTTTATCAAAGAAAACATCAATAAATATCCACTAAATTTATTACTTGATGTAACAGATTTAAAGCGTAGTTATTGAGATAAATATAAAAATTATTCAAGTAATGGTAAGGATAGCGAATCATTAAAAAATATTGTAAAAGTCTATGAAGAAAATTTAAAACAATTTGGTTATCGTCGAATTACCAAATATTTAAAAGAAGATTATGGCATTGTTTATAATGCTAAGAAAGTATTACGAATTATGAAAGAAAATAATATTCAAGCTGAATATGTAAAGCGTATGCGTAGAAAAATATTAATAAAACAAAATAGAAATAAAAATATAATTAAATATCCTGATTTAGTAAATCGTAATTTTAATGATATTAAAGAAAGATTTTCAATTTTATTTACTGATGTAACTTATTTAATTTGAAATGGTAAAAAACATTATCAATCAACAATAATTGATGGATATACTAAAGAAATTATTGATGTAAAATGATCAAAATTTAATAATAACAAACTTGTAATTGATAATTTAAATGCTGCAATTAATAAAATTAAAAAAATAAAAAAAGATCTAAATAAAACAATAATTCATTCAGATCACGGATATCAATATACATCTAAAGATTATAATAGTAAATGTTTAGATAACAAAATTATAATTTCAATGGGTAAAAATTATCATTGTGCAGACAACATTATTATTGAAAGTTTTCATTCATTAATTAAAAAAGGAACAATCCATAATAAAAATTATAAATCTCATAATGAATATATTAATGATGTTAAAAAATGAAATAAATGATATTCAAACCAAAAAGAAAAATATATAATGCTGAATTATACTTGTAAGTGCAAGTAAATAAAATTGCAAAAAATCTAATATAAAAATTTTATGATGCTAAGTTTATTTTAGAAAAAATAAAGCAAGGAGTTTTTATATGGGATATAAACATCTTGGCATAGATGAAAGAATTTATATTGATAATCAATTGAAGTTTAAAATAAAAATTAGTGAAATAGCTAAAAATCTTAATCGAAGTATTAGTACTATTATTCGAGAAGTTAATAGAAATAAAGATAATAATCATTATTTTTCATTAATTGCACAAAATAAAGCAGAAAATAGAAAACAATCACATATTTATTTTCATAAGTTTAAAAATAGAGAATTAGTAAAATATGTACAACAAAAATTATTATTAGGTTGATCACCCGAACAAATTTATGGCAGAATTAAAAATTTTCATAAAGAATGAATTATTAGTTTTAAAACAATTTACAATTGAATTTATTCTGGATTACTTGAAAAAGTTACTAATAAAAATTTAAGAAGAAAAGGTAAGAAACGAAAATATCAAGAAAATCGGGGTAAATTTAATGGTAAATTAATTAAAGAACGAAATGCTAATGTTAATAATCGCGTAACTCTTGGTCATTGAGAAGGTGATACCGTAGTATCATCACGAGGTAAAAGTAAATCATGTTTAATAACTTTAGTTGAAAGAACATCAAGATTTACTTTAGCAATATTAGTTGAAAATAGAACTACTAAAGTTATTAACGAAAATATTAGCCATTATTTATCAATTCTTCCAAATAATCTTGTTAAGACTATAACATTTGATCGTGGTAAAGAATTTGCTAATTGACAACAACTTGAAAAAAATTTAAATGTGAAAATTTATTTTGCTAATGCATATTCACCCTGACAAAGAGGTACTAATGAAAATACTAATGGTTTAATTAGAGAAAAATTTCCTAAAAAATTTAATTTTTCAAATACTACTAAAAATGCAGTTCATAAATTTATATTGTCTTTAAACCAAAGACCAAGAAAAATACTAAATTATCTTTCGCCAATCGAATATTTGGTTAGAAAAATAATTTAGTTGCACTTAACTTTACAATTTGGCAATAAATGAAAGTTTGTAAACCTTTTTATTAATACTTACTAAACAGGGTGCAGTCTATTCCTTTAATTTTCCCAATTAAATTATTATTTATAACAATATTTTTAAATTTTGTTACAATTTCGCTAGCACTAGACGGCACCTCGTTTAGTATGTAGAAACCACATACATTTTTTAAGTTATCTTTTTGTTGTTCATTTTCAGTTTTTTATTTTATCCTGATCAGCAATCGCAATATATGGTAAATTTCGTAATCGTTCTTGGTAATCTAATCCAAAACCAATTAAAAAAGTCGGTGGAACATCAAACCCATACCAATCAGCAGCTAAGTCTACTTTGCGACCGGCTTTCTTATCTAATAAAGTAACAACTTTAACACTTCGTGCTCCTTTGAGATATAAGTAGTCTTTTATCATTTTAATTGTTTTACCACTATCAGTAATGTCTTCGACTAATAAAATATCACGATTTGTTATCGGCATTGGTAAATCAAGTAAAATTTGTGGTGTGTCATTGCTTTTAACCCCACCAAAATAAGAGGAAACAACCATATATTCGGTTTCACATTCAACGCCAACTAATTGAGGAATAAGTTTCGCCATAAAAGGTATACATCCTTTTAATAGACCTAAACATAAAATCGTATTATCTTGAGCTGGATGTTCATTAAGATAATAATGGCTAATTTTTTGACCTAATTCAAAACATTTTTGGTCAATTTCTTCAGTAGTAATTAAAACTTCTTTCACAAGGGGATGTATCTTCATTTTTCTGCCTCACTTATTAATAATCCAATTTAAATAATGTAATTATAATATATTATATTATAATTAATCCTTAATTAAAAGTAAGCTTTAATTTTTTAGGGTAGCGTGTAAAATGTTGGGGAAAAGTTTTCAGCATTAAGTTCTAATAATAATTATAAACTATTTTCTTTAAAAGAGTTTTAGTATTTGATAATGTAGAAGCGGTGAATATTGGTAAGTTATATTGTTTAACTTCTGGATTATTCATCTTTTTAAATATTCATCTTCAAGTAATTTGTTCATTTTTTACTTGAAGATTTTTAATTTCTGTTAGTTCTTGAAAGGGATTAATCCCATTAGCTGTCAATTGTTTTAATAACATTACTTTATAAATCGTTTTTTCATTAAATATTTTTGGTTTTGAACGAAACATTACTTTAATAATTCGAGCAATATAACTTTCAATGCGACAACCAATATTTTCTTGATATTCTCATTTTTGAATTGCTCCATAGTATGTTCTTAAATAATTAGATATTTCTTGTAACTTTCCTTTCGCTTCTTCGGTTTTAACAAGCTGATAAGCTCATTCAAGGTATTTTGTAACCTTGTTTCAGTTTAATTTTAGAATTGCTTTTCTAATTTTATTAAATAAATAACGTTTATAATATCGTGGACCACGGAGACAATCTTTAATTTTTTTAATAACATGGAAACGATCAATGATAAATTCAACATTGATGTGTTTTTCAACCGTTGAAATATATTGTGCACCATCACCAAGCACAATAATTTTAGCTGTCTCGGGTGATTCATAATTTAAGTTAATAAATTCTTTAATTCCTTGTCAGTATTTTTTAGAGTTATTTTTTTTAACTTCATTAGTCATTGTTACTAGAAATTTGACATTATGCATTGTTTTTCGTATTGTTTTAGGATCTTTATAACCAGTATGAAAGACGGTTAAACGGATTCTTTTCTTAATTTTTAATCGTTTTTTGATTTGATAACTAATGGCATTGCGATATGCTTCATCGGTTTCAATATAAATAACCCCATCGTGTTTTAGTTTTGTATCTGGTTCATCTAGCATTAGTTCTAACAAATGTTTAATATCAAACCGTTTAATAAGGTTAAAAATTGTTTTTTTTGTTATGTTAGCATTCCGATACATATTACAAATATCTTGATAACTAAAATTTATGCCTAATTTGCTGATTATTTCTAACGAAAAATCATAATCAAGTCGCTGATAACTTTCAATCCCTAATTGAACATCAAGTAAAAAGACCGTTTTTGGTTTTTTTGCCACTTGAAATTCTGGTTTTAAGATATATTTTCGTCGTTTAAAAGTAACTTCACCATTACGAAAAACCAAAGTTCGTTGATAAAATCCTTTTGGAATATAACGTGCTTTGCGTCAGTCCTTATTAAAAATATAGTTATCAATATATTCAAAAATATTTTTAAATAGTATTCAAGCTTCAGAACTAATTTCATTGTTTAAATAGGATAATAGTGCTGTAATAGTGATATTGGGGCTAATTTCATTAATTAAATCAATAAAAGAGTTATTATTTTCGTTTAAAAACTCTTGGATTCTAGTTATAATATTCATAGGATAGTTTTCTTTCTAATTTTTTTCAAACTTAATTATACTGAAAACTTTCTTTTTTATTTTCCCCAACTTTGGCAACGCAATCATTTTGTAGAAAACTCTTGATAAAATAAAAAAAATCATCAATACTTTAATTTTGTCGAAAAATCTTGATATTTTAATAAAACCTTGATTTTATTGGGTTTTTTATAAAATGTATTTTTTGCAAATCTCTATATTTTATAAGGGTTTTTAACTTTATCAAGAGTTTTCTACAAAATTAAAGCAAGAAAACAAGAAAAAAATATATAAATAAAATATAAAAATATCATTAAAAATAATAAATATGCCAAATTGTAAAGTTAAGTGCAACTAAATTATCTTTCGCCAATCGAATATTTGGTTAGAAAAATAATTTAGTTGCACTTAACTTTACAATTTGGCTAATACTTACTAAACGGGGTGCAGTCTAAAAGTCATGAAGCTTTTTTAGTAATTCATACCTAACTTTGTAATAGTTTAAATCTCTTTTTTCAAATGATTCTTTTGGACCTTTATTGGTGTTTAAAATTCCTTTCTTAAAATTTTCATACCATGAAGCAACAGTTTTTTTATTAATTGCATATTTTTTTGCAATAAAACTTATACTATTATTTTTAATCTCTTGTCCTATCCTTTTTCGAAAATCTGCTGTATATTTATTAAATTTTTGTCCTTTTCTTGCCATATAAAAATGCACCTCCTTTAAAAGTTTAGCAAAGACTTTTTTTCTTTACTTACTTTTTTGGGTGCAGTCTACTTTTTTGGTATGTAAAGATTTTTCGTTTATCGGTATAAAATGTCATGGGAATTCCATAATTTCGTAAAATTTGATGTAAAACATTATAATAACCTTGTAATGTTTCTTGACAAGCAAAATATAATCCAACAACCGTATTTGTTGTATCATCAATTGCGCCATGTAAAAATCATTTTGGACCATTTGGTCCTAATCAATGATGTTCACTGGCATCAGCTTGTAATAGTTCGCCGAAACATTTTCGACGTTCTCTTAAAGGGTGGGTTTTATCTTTTTTCTTTATTTTTTGCTTTCGAGGTGTTTTAATTTGATTTAAGGACATTAATTTGTATAAAACTGAATATGAAATGTTTATTCCTTCATTTTCGATTAATTTTTCTTTGAAATGAGTAAAATTAAAGCCAATATATTTAGTTTTATATAAATTTATAATCTTTTCACAAATTTGTGGATTTGTTTTATTGTGAGCTATCCTTCCACGAGAATGGTTAGCAAATGATTGACTATTTTGTGGATCATAAAGTTTTATAAGTTGTTCAATGCGACGAATTGATAAGTGTAAAATATTTGCAGCTCTTTGCTTTGATATTTTATTGTTAATAATTTTTTCAATTGTTTTGTATTTATGTTGTTCTTTCATTGTTAGTTTTCTTTCCATTGTTATCACCATTTTTAATTTTAAATGGTTGCGAAATTTTTGCTAGATAACTATTACGAAATTATCACAAGATAAGGACATTTTTTAAAAAATAGTTGCATTTATTTTAAATAATGTTATTATTAATTTAACAAGAGATACAAATTTGGAGCTTGTATCTACACAATGCCATATTTTTCTACGCATACGCTTTACATATTCAGCTTGGGTATGTAAAGCGTATGCGTAGAAAAATATTAATAAAACAAAATAGAAATAAAAATATAATTAAATATCCTGATTTAGTAAATCGTAATTTTAATGATATTAAAGAAAGATTTTCAATTTTATTTACTGATGTAACTTATTTAATTTGAAATGGCAAAAAACATTATCAATCAACAATAATTGATGGATATACTAAAGAAATTATTGATGTAAAATGATCAAAATTTAATAATAACAAACTTGTAATTGATAATTTAAATGCTGCAATTAATAAAATTGCCAAATTGTAAAGTTAAGTGCAACTAAATTATTTTTCTAACCAAATATTCGATTGGCGAAAGATAATTTAGTATTTTTCTTGGTCTTTGGTTTAAAGACAATATAAATTTATGAACTGCATTTTTAGTAGTATTTGAAAAATTAAATTTTTTAGGAAATTTTTCTCTAATTAAACCATTAGTATTTTCATTAGTACCTCTTTGTCAGGGTGAATATGCATTAGCAAAATAAATTTTCACATTTAAATTTTTTTCAAGTTGTTGTCAATTAGCAAATTCTTTACCACGATCAAATGTTATAGTCTTAACAAGATTATTTGGAAGAATTGATAAATAATGGCTAATATTTTCGTTAATAACTTTAGTAGTTCTATTTTCAACTAATATTGCTAAAGTAAATCTTGATGTTCTTTCAACTAAAGTTATTAAACATGATTTACTTTTACCTCGTGATGATACTACGGTATCACCTTCTCAATGACCAAGAGTTACGCGATTATTAACATTAGCATTTCGTTCTTTAATTGATTTACCATTAAATTTACCCCGATTTTCTTGATATTTTCGTTTCTTACCTTTTCTTCTTAAATTTTTATTAGTAACTTTTTCAAGTAATCCAGAATAAATTCAATTGTAAATTGTTTTAAAACTAATAATTCATTCTTTATGAAAATTTTTAATTCTGCCATAAATTTGTTCGGGTGATCAACCTAATAATAATTTTTGTTGTACATATTTTACTAATTCTCTATTTTTAAACTTATGAAAATAAATATGTGATTGTTTTCTATTTTCTGCTTTATTTTGTGCAATTAATGAAAAATAATGATTATTATCTTTATTTCTATTAACTTCTCGAATAATAGTACTAATACTTCGATTAAGATTTTTAGCTATTTCACTAATTTTTATTTTAAACTTCAATTGATTCTCAATATAAATTCTTTCATCTATGCCAAGATGTTTATATCCCATATAAAAACTCCTTGCTTTATTTTTTCTAAAATAAACTTAGCATCATAAAATTTTTATATGATATTTTTTGCAATTTTATTTACTTGCACTTACAAGTATAATTCAGCAATTAAAAAAATAAAAAAAGATCTAAATAAAACAATAATTCATTCAGATCACGGATATCAATATACATCTAAAGATTATAATAGTAAATGTTTAGATAACAAAATTATAATTTCAATGGGTAAAAATTATAATTGTGCAGACAACATTATTATTGAAAGTTTTCATTCATTACTTAAAAAAGGAACAATCCATAATAAAAATTATAAATCTCATAATGAATATATTAATGATGTTAAAAAATGAAATAAATGATATTCAAACCAAAAAGAAAAATATATAATAAATGAAAGTTTGTAAACCTTTTTATTAATACTTACTTTTTTGGGTGCAGTCTATAACCACCTTTTTTAAAATTGATGGGGCAAAATTAAATGAGAAAAATAAGTTATTAATTCCAGCACGCCATGAAACAAATGTAATTTTAGAAGATATTATTTTTGCTGCTAAGAAATTAATTGCCAATCGGGATTATTTTACGATTATTCATCGAACAACAAGATTATTAGAAATTACTGCTTTATTAGTTAAATATGGTTTTAATATTTAAACGATTACAGTTTATTCATCCTTTTTTAACAAGTGAAGCAATTGATTTTTGCATAATTGAAGCTCGTTTTCAAAGCGGGGAAGGACTTATTGTTGAAGAACCAATTATAGTACATAATAGTGATTATCACTATACAGACAGTGGATAGGTTACAATAAGTTGGACCATATTTATGTGGACTTTCAAATAAAATATAATTATGAAGAAAATAGGAATATAAAAATGGGAAGAAATTCATCGGTGTATGAATTTAAAAAACAAATTGTTTTACTTTATCAAAATGGTAAAACCATTCTTGAAATTTTTAAGGAATATGGGATGTCAAAATCAGCCGTATATCAGTGAATTGAAAAATTAAATAATTCTGGATCTTTTAAAGTAAAAGATAACCGCACTGTTGAAGAAAATGAACTGATTGCCTTGCGGAAAGAATTAATCCAATTACGAATGGAAAACGACATTTTAAAGCAAGCGGCACTGATAATTGGCAAAAAATAGAAATTATTAACAATAATAAAGAAAAATATTCCGTGCGAAAAATGGGTCAAATATTAAAGATAGCAAAATCAACATATTACTATCAAATTAATAAATACGCTACGGTTGATGTTAATAATTATGAACAAGAAGTTATCAGTGCATTTAATGCTAGTCGCAAAATTTATGGAGCTCGTAAAATTAAAGCTATTTTAACCAGAAAAGATATTATCTTATCGCGAAGAAAAATTCGCCAAATTATGATTAAAAATCAGTTAGTATCTAAATACACCAAATTAAAATATCGTAATCATAAGTCAATGGTTAATAACAACGAAATTAGCAACGTTTTAAACCGTGAATTTAATAATAAACAACCAAATGAAGTTGTTGTTAGTGATTTAACATATGTTCAAGTTTGTGCTAAATGACATTATATTTGTTTATTAATTGACTTGTTTAATCGTGAAATAATTGGCTATAGTGCCGGTACAAACAAAACAGCCCAACTAGGACAAAAAGCCTTTTATTCAATTACAAGACCATTAAAACAAATTACGTTATTTCATACTGACCGGGGTAATGAATTTAAAAATAAAATCATTGATAATATCTTAAATACTTTTAACATCAAATGATCATTAAGCAATAAAGGCTGTCCATACGATAATGCTGTGGCTGAAACAACTTACAAAAGTTTTAAAACGGAATTTATCAAGGGGCAAAAATTTATAAATTTAACCCAATTAAAATACAAATTATTTGACTTTGTGGATTGATATAACAATATTCGAATTCATGGTAGTTTAAATTATTTAACACCTGTTGAATTTAGAAAACAACAGTCCATATAAAAAGTGTCCTAAAAAGGGTTGCCAATCCACAGTTTTAAAATTATTTCGAAAATAGGTGATTAAAATGGATACTAAACTTTTAAAACAAAATGAAAAATATGTTATTGGTGTTTCGGGTGGCCCAGATAGTATGTTTTTACTTGATAATATTTATCATAGTTCTGAATTAGATATTAATAATTTTATTGTTTGTTTAGTGAACTATCAAAAACGAGAAGATAGTAATCATGATGAACAAATTGTTGTTGAATATTGTCAAAAACGAAATATTAAGTTACATGTTAAAAAAGTAACGGTGCAGGAATATCAACAATATCAAGTGCTATCACATAATTTCCAGCGGATTGCACGTGATTTACGTTATGATTTATTTTGCCAAATTAGTGAAAAATATCATTGCCAGGGAGTTTTAATTGCTCATAATTTAACAGATCATATTGAGACATATATTTTACAAAAACAACGAAACGGCATTGTTGAACATTATGGTTTAAATCAAAATAGCTATTACTATTCACAAATGTTGGGAACAAAACTTAATGTCTTTCGAATTATGTTAAAAATAACACGAGAAGAAATTATTGAATATTTATTGCACCAGCAAGTTAATTATGCGATTGATTCAACTAATATTTTAGCAATTTATAACCGCAATATTATTCGCAATGAAATTCAACAAATTAATTTACAAGATATGTTATTAGAAATTGACCAAAAAAATAAAGAGAATGAACAATTAAAATTAATTGCCAAGAATTATTTAATTGATAATTTTGGTCAAATTAGTGTTCCTAATTTTAATGTTATTAATAATTTTAAATTACAAAAAATTATTATTTTTAATTATTTTAAAAATAATAATGTTGTTCATTTAATTAGTCATAAAAAAAGAAGATTTTTAGATGAAATAATTAAGGAGTTAAAAAGTCCAAAACCCAATCTTATTCTTAACATTAATGCGGATTATGCCTTAATTAAATCATATGATAATGTTGATATTATTAATAATGATCTTTTAAAACCCACAACAATACAAATTAGTTCAAAGACTAATTTACCCGTAAAATGGCAAGAAAATACTATTAATTGGGGAACTAAAAACAAGCATTTTTTTAAGATTACAGCAACGCAATGACCAATCACAATTACTAATGATTTACTATTACTAAATAAAATAATAGTAAATAAGATGCCATTAAATCGTTGATTTATTAAAAATAAAGTTTCGCTTTTAGCGCGAAAAAGTTATTTTGTTTTAGATAAAAATAATCATCTTATTTATGCCAATAATTTAGTTAGTTTAAAAATTAATGAATTTATTAATAATACTTGCTTGGAAAAACACAATTTATTTTTTTTTATGATAAAATAGTCTAGAATTGGGTCATTGTTTAAAATGCCCAAAAAATATTAATTTTTAAGTCTTAATAGAGGGGAAATAGTTATGAATAAGAAAAAAATGTGGTTTGCAATTATAAGTTCGTTAATTTTTATTGGTTTAATTATTTTAACAATTGTATTATGAACAAAATCAGATATTACAAAAATTAGCGAAGGGGACATGCAAAGAATTGGCAATACCCATAAATATAATGAAAAAGAAATTAATGAAATGACTATTGATGCTGGTGTTGGTAAAAATAGTGTTGTTATGAAAGGGATCATTCGTTATTCTGAAGGCGGGAATATTAAAACTGTCCGTTATAGTTCTGAATGAAATCGTGAAGGTTTTAACAATTATACTTACCGACCTGGAGAAAAAACAAATATATGAGATCATAATTTTAAAGAAAAATTAAAAGATGGTCTTGTTTCAATTGATCGTGAATTTGTTCCAATGTGACAAGAAATGCTAGTCCAATTGGTGCCATGATTATTAATAGTGGGAATTGCGGTGTTTATGATTGCACGATTATCAAAAATGTCGGGCGGAATATCGGGGGCTAATCCTTTTTCAATGGGGAAAAATAAAGCTCGTCAAATTCAATCAACTGTTAAGTTTTCGGATGTAGCGGGAATTAATGAAGAAAAAACAGAATTAGTTGAATTAGTTGACTATTTGAAAAACCCACAAAAATATTCAAGTATGGGAGCTCGTGCGCCAAAAGGAGTTCTAATGGAAGGGCCACCCGGAACAGGGAAAACCTTATTAGCAAAAGCAGTTGCTGGAGAAGCTGGTGTACCATTCTTCTCAATTTCAGGTTCTGAATTTGAAGAAATGTTTGTTGGAGTTGGGGCTTCAAGAATTCGTGAAATGTTTATTGCCGCTAAAAAAGCAGCACCATGTATTATTTTCATTGATGAAATCGATGCTGTTGGTCGTAAAAGAACTGTTTCATTTGGGAGCGGTGCTAATGAACAAACATTAAACCAGTTATTAGTTGAAATGGATGGATTTGGAACTAATACGGGAGTTATTGTAATGGCAGCAACAAATCGCGTTGATGTATTAGACTCAGCCTTATTAAGACCAGGTCGTTTTGACCGTCAGATCCAAATTTCATTGCCGGATATTAATGAACGTGAAGCAATTTTAAAATTACATGCTCGTAACAAGGCAGTTTCAACAGAAGTTGATTTTAGACGAATTGCCGAAAGAACGCCTGGTTTTTCTGGGGCACAGTTAGAGAATGTTTTAAATGAAGCAGCAATTTTATGTGTTCGTAAGAATTTAAAAATTATTACTGTTAATATTATTGATGAAGCGATTGACCGTGTTGTTGGGGGACCAGCAAAAGAATCACGTAAATATTCAGTAATGGATAAAGATATTGTTTCATATCATGAAGCTGGCCATGCTTTAATTGGTTTACGATTAGAATCTGCTAGCAAAGTTCAAAAAGTTACAATTATTCCAAGGGGACAAGCGAGTGGTTATACAATTATGACCCCAAAAGAAGAAACAATGTTCCATAGTAAAGAAAACTTATATTCAACAATTACTGGTTATTTAGGTGGACGTGCTTCAGAGGAAATTATGTTTGGAAAAACAAAAATAACAACAGGAGCGCATGATGATCTAGAAAAAGCAACCAATATTGCTCGTCATATGGTTACTGAATACGGAATGAGTTCATTAGGATTAGTTCAATTTGAATCGCCAAAAGACGAATATACGGAAACAAGAAAACGATATTCAGAAGATGTAGCAGCTAAAATTGATACGGAAGTTCGTAAAATTTTAGATGATTGTTATGTTATAGCAAAAGCATTGATTTCTGAAAACCGTAGTTTATTAGATTTAATTGCTGAAAGTTTAAAAGTATTAGAAACAATTACAGCTGAACAAATTGAATATATTGATAAATATCATAAGTTACCAGATGAAGTAATTCATGAAAAAGAACGTGCTGCTAAGCATAAGGAAAAAGAAGCTAAAGGTGAAATTTTAGAAGTTAAACCAAAAAAACGAAAAAAAGATCACCCGGCAGATGACAAAAATAATGATCAAAATAAAAAGTAGGTTGAATTAAACGCTGCAACGTTTCTTTTAACTGAGATATATAAATAAAAATTTTTCTAGATTATTATTAATATATAAAGTTAGGAGAAACATTTTTATATGGCTAAAGGTAAAATAAAAGGGTCTAAAGATCATTCTTTTGAATTTAAAGAAAAAATTGTTAATGAATATTTAATTAACAATAAATCTTATAGTGAAATAGCAAAAGAATATCATATTAGTTTAGCAACTATTTCAAAATGATTAAATCAATTTCAACAAAATAAAGAAATTCTAAAAGAACGAAAAAAGCGAAAAGATTTTGAATTAAATAAGTTTAAAAAACCCTTAGAACGTGAAAACTATTTATTAAAAAAATAAAATGAAAGAATAAAAGCTGAGAATGAGGTTTTAAAAAAGCTTGAAGCTCTTCCAAAGATAAAAACAAAAACAAACATTAGAAAACAAATTGCTTTTATTAAATCAGAATTGCAAGTTTCAAAAATTACTTTATCATGATATTTAAAAGAATTAATAATTTCATATGATACTTGAAATGAATATTCAAAAAATTGTGATGAATATCAACCAAATATTGATTATTCAATATATGAAATAATTAAAGCAATTCATATAGAAAATAGTATTAAAGGACACAGACAAATTAAATTATCTTTGGAAGAGCAAAAAATTAATGTGTCGAATTCAACAGTTTATCGTTATATGAAATTAGCTAATAAAATTTCTAGTGTAAGAATTAAAACAAGAAAAAAAATTAATCATTTCTTAAAAATGACAAATGAACATATTCGACATAAATATCTATTAAAACTTAATTTTAAAGCTGAAAAAACTAATCAAAAGTGATCAATTGATATTACGTATGTTAAAACAATCACAGAATGAGTATATTTATTTGCAATCAAGGATTTATTTAGTAATTTAATAGTAAATTATTCTTTAACAACAACTCCAACAGTAAATTGAGTAAATAATTGTATCAAAGAAGCAATTATTAAAAGAAAAATAATCAAAGGTGAATTAACTATTAATTCTGATCAAGGTATTCATTTCACTTCAAAAGCTTATGAAAAATTATTAAAAAAATATGGTATAAATATAAGTATGTCAAGAAGAGGCAATTGTTTAGATAATTCACCGATTGAAAATTGATTTTCAATTCTTAAAACCGAGAACTCAGAATTATCACACTGTAAAAATATTTTAGAAGTAAAAAATATTGTAGATAATTATATAATTCATTATAATGAAAAAAGAAAAATTTTAAATTTAAAAATGACACCACTTCAATATGAAATGAAAGCATTTTTTAATTAAAATTCTCAGTTATCTGAAACTGTGCAAGGTTGAATTAAACCTGCTTTTATTTTACTTTTCCGGATGGTTGTATTATAATTGCAGAGGAAAGAAATTTATAAAGGAGTTTTAAAAGAATGGATAAAGTAACGAAAGCAATTAGTAATGTTCATAATATTAAAATGACCGTTGTTGATGCAACCAAATCATTAAATGATATTATTAAATTACATGAAACTAATCCACTTGCCACAATTGTATTATCACGAGTTGTTTTAGCAACTATTTTAATTGGTAGTGATATGAAGAATGCAACTTATAAAATGACAAGTATTGTTAATGGTAATGGTCCAATTGGAACTATTATGGCGGAGTATACTGGGCATAAAGTACGAGGATTTTGTACTAATCCCCAATTTGATGTTGGGGAAATTGACCGGGATCATAATGTTATTTCGCAAGTAGTCGGAACAGATGGTTATTTACGAGTGATGAAAGATTTAGAGATGAAAGAGAATTTCTCGGGGCAAATTAAATTAATTTCTGGTGAAATTAATTTAGATTTTACTTATTATTTAGCACAAAGTGAACAAATTAAATCTATTATTGTTTGTTCAATTAAAATGAATGAAGATAATACCATTGCCAAAGCGGTTGGTTTTTTTGCGCAGTTATTATCAGGACATAAGGACGAAGATATTGATTATTTAGAAGAAAAGATTGAGAATTTAGAAAACATTAGTCATAAATTAATTGCGGAAGATAATGTAATTAATACTTTTAAATTAATTGATCAAGATGCCAAAGTGTTAGAAGCTGATGAGGTTAATTTTGAATGTAGTTGTTCATATGAAAAAGCTTTAGAATCAGCTAAATTATTAGGTGATGAGCAGCTTAATGAAATTCTAGCAAGTAATGGTGAAGTTGAAATTGCTTGTGACTTTTGTCGCAAAAAATATCTTATTAGAGCTAGTGATTTAAAATCCTTACTAAAAGAATAAGGATAATATATCCAAATAAGTTGATAAAATTACAATAATTTTGTTATGATGTTATTATGATAAAAAATATTTGTTAAATGTAATTTAATGTTCAAAGGGGAGGCAAAATACAAGATGGCTGAAATTAAAGATATACCTAGTACAGATCAAAAAAAATCAAAGAGAAAAGAATCTAAAGCAAAAAAACCAAATAAAAAAGAGGGAAAAAAAAAGTTGATTATAGTGACGTTAAAGAATTTAAACAAAAATTAAAAGAACAAAAGAAACAAACAAAGTTATATTCAAAACGGATTTTAAAAGGAGAAATTATTTCAACATCAAACAATAAACCAGATACAAGTAAATATGTAATTGAATTAATCAATGTTAAAAAATCATATATTACTGGCGAGGTTGAAATACCAGTTTTAAAAGGAATTGATTTAAAATTAGAAAAAGGCGATTTTATTGTAGTTTTAGGTCCTTCTGGGTCAGGAAAGACAACATTATTGAACATTATTTCAGGATTAGATAAAGTTTCTAGCGGTGATGTTTTTGTAATTGGTTATAATTTATCTTTTTTAAAAGATGTTGATTTAACAAAATTTAGACGAGATAATATTGGTTTTATTTTCCAACAATATAATTTATTAACTAATTTAACTGCCAAAGAAAATGCTCAAGTTGGTGAAAACTTAAGTAAAAATAAAAATAAAGATATGACAATTAAAGATATTTTTGAAACAATTGGGATGGAAGAACAAATGAATAAATATCCACACCAAATGTCAGGGGGACAACAACAACGTGTTTCGATTGCTAGAGCATTAGCAAAAAATCCCGACATCTTGTTTGGGGATGAACCAACGGGAGCTTTAGATGAAGAAATGGGCCACAAAGTACTTGAAATTTTAGTTGATGTTAATAAAAAATACAAAACAACTGTAATTATTGTTACCCATAACCCGAATATTGCTGATATTGCCAATACCGTTATTCATGTTCGTAATGGTTTAATTAACCAAATTAAAAAGAACACCCATCCAAAAAAACCAAGTGAAATTGATTGATCTTAATCTATAAAACACTAATAATAGCACTTTATATATTTTTTATGGCAATATAATGGGTAGTTATTTTCAACTTGAATTAGAATAGAACTATTCTTAGAGCGCGTAAAATATTCGATTGGTGGGAATTTTCCAAAAACTAAGAAAAAGACAGAAATAAAATTCTGTGCAATGTTTCTTTTAACTGAGATATATAAATAAAAATTTTTCTAGATTATTATTAATATATAAAGTTAGGAGAAACATTTTTATATGGCTAAAGGTAAAATAAAAGGGTCTAAAGATCATTCTTTTGAATTTAAAGAAAAAATTGTTAATTGAATATTCAATTAACAATAAATCTTATAGTGAAATAGCAAAAGAATATCATATAGACTGCACCCAAAAAAGTAAGTAAAGAAAAAAAGTCTTTGCTAAACTTTTAAAGGAGGTGCATTTTTATATGGCAAGAAAAAGACAAAAATTTAATAAATATACAGCAGATTTTCGAAAAAGGATAGGACAAGAGGTTAAAAATAATAGTATAAGTTTTATTGCAAAAAAATATGCAATTAATAAAAAAACTGTTGCTTCATGGTATGAAAATTTTAAGAAAGGGATTTTAAACACCAATAAAGGTCCAAAAGAATCATTTGAAAAAAGAGATTTAAACTATTACAAAGTTAGGTATGAATTACTAAAAAAGCTTCATGACTTTTACAATTAAATAAAAGAAAAATTGTATTTTTTATCAAAGAAAACCTTAATAAATATCCACTAAATTTATTACTTGATGTAACAGATTTAAAGCGTAGTTATTGAGATAAATATAAAAATTATTCAAGTAATGGTAAGGATAGTGAACCATTAAAGAATATTGTAAAAGTCTATGAAGAAAATTTGAAACAATTTGGTTATCGTCGAATTACCAAATATTTAAAAGAAGATTATGGCATTGTTTATAATGCTAAGAAAGTATTACGAATTATGAAAGAAAATAATATTCAAGCTGAATATGTAAAGCGTATGCGTAGAAAAATATTAATAAAACAAAATAGAAATAAAAATATCATTAAATATCCTGATTTAGTAAATCGTAATTTTAATGATATTAAAGAAAGATTTTCAATTTTATTTACTGATGTAACTTATTTAATTTGAAATGGTAAAAAACATTATCAATCAACAATAATTGATGGATATACTAAAGAAATTATTGATGTAAAATGATCAAAATTTAATAATAACAAACTTGTAATTGATAATTTAAATGCTGCAATTAATAAAATTAAAAAAATAAAAAAAGAGCTAAATAAAACAATAATTCATTCAGATCACGGATATCAATATACATCTAAAGATTATAATAGTAAATGTTTAGATAACAAAATTATAATTTCAATGGGTAAAAATTATCATTGTGCAGACAACATTATTATTGAAAGTTTTCATTCATTACTTAAAAAAGGAACAATCCATAATAAAAATTATAAATCTCATAATGAATATATTAATGATGTTAAAAAATGAAATAAATGATATTCAAACCAAAAAGAAAAAGATATAATAAATGAAAGTTTGTAAACCTTTTTATTAATACTTACTAAACAGGGTGCAGTCTATTGTCTTCTACAATATTATTAGTTTCTTTAAAGTAGTCAATACTTTTTCTTATAAAAACTCCATATTTGTTTTTTCGTTTACCAGTTTCAAAAATATTATTACTATTGTTTTTTATGTCGTCCAAAATTATTTCTCTAGCGCTTTCGGTTGTTATTTCTGAATTATTTTCATTTGGTTTTCGACACCTTTGATTACGTATACCGCCACTGGTAGTGCCACATCTATTATTTGATGTTGACGTTGAGGGACGATTATTGTATTCATCTGTTTCTGTTAATGTTTTTGTTTTTGTTTGTTTTTTCTTTTTTTGATTATCCCTTTTAAATCTATTTAAAATTTATAAATTTTGTTCTTCTTTTTCATAACTATTTGCGGCAATTAAAGATGGCATTGTTGTTCCACTAATTGTTAATACACTTAATAAACTTAGTAATTTTTTCATTAGACTTCTTACGATACCTGATTATTTATGCTTAAAAAGCAATTAAAATTTTTAAAAATGATTATTTTTAAGTTTAATTTAATTTTTTTTATTTTTGTTAGTATCGCAAAAAGTCTATTGTTTTTTTGGGCGTTGGACTTTAATTTTGTCGAAAACTCTTGATAAAGTCAAAAACCCTTATAAAATATAGATATTTGCAAGAAAGACATTTTATTAAAAACTCAATAAAATCAAGGTTTTATTAAAATATCAAGAGTTTTCGACAAAATTAAAGAAGAATTTTCTACAAAATTAAATTAATTATGTTAAAATCTAGTAAATTAAGGAGGAAAAGTAATTAATGTCATTTACTGTAATAAAACACCCACTAATCTTAGATAAATTAACAAGAATGCGTAAAAAGGAAAGCAACTCAAAGGTTTTTAAGGAAAATTTGGATGAAATTGCGCAATTAATGGCGTATGAAATATTTCGCAATATTGAATTAAATGAATTTGAAATTGAAACACCAGTAGCAAAAACAAAGGGATATAAAATTGCAAATGATATTGTTTTATTTCCAATTTTAAGAGCCGGTTTGGGGATGATTGATGGAATTATTAATTTAGTTCCAAATGCTAAAATTGGGCATATTGGCCTATACCGTGATGAAAAAACACTAGAACCACATGAATATTTTGCTAAAAAACTAGAAAACATTAGCAAAGCTAATGTTTTGATTTTAGATCCAATGTTAGCAACCGGAGGTAGTGCTAATCTTGCGATTCAAAAAGTTAAAGAGTGAGGGGCTACTAATATTAAATTAGTATGTTTAGTAGCTGCACCAGAAGGGAAAAAGTGCATTGAAGAACATCACCCTGATGTTGATATGTATGTTGCTGCTTTAGACCAACGTTTAGATGAACATGGTTATATTATTCCTGGTCTAGGTGATGCAGGAGACCGTATTTTTGGAACTAAATAAAAAAATTAAATTAAATTGAAAAACCCTCTTTAAAGGTGTAAAATGTAAACTGTCAATAATAAGTTTAATTATGTTTTTGGGAATATTAATAGTATTGACGATGATATATTTGACATTAAAACGAGATTGAACTTTATACTCAGGATTATTTTTGGGGTATTTGTTTTCTCTTATAGGTTTCTTGATCATTTGCTTTTCTGGATGATTGTTAAGTATAAATTTAAATAAGTACTTTTTTATCTTATTGTACCTAGTTCGCTTAGTTATTTATGCTATACCAATAGTTATTTATGCTGAGAATACTAGTTTTTTTAGTATCTATACAATGATTGTTGGGATTAGTTTATGACCGTTTTCATCGCTATTTGCAAATGTTAAATTTCCGATTCATAAGCACAGAAAGGAAGAGAAAAATGGTGACTAAAAGTAATTTTGTTCAATTTTTTGCGATGGACTTAATTCCTGATCCAAATAAAAGTGGAATGGATGCATGAAGTTATACGATTTTATTACAGCAATTAATAACGATAGTTATTACTACCTTTATTATTATGCTTTTATCAATTGGCTATTATAAACGTCTAAAAAAACTTGGCCCAACTGATGTTCCAACTGGTTTAGTGCTATTTGCAGAAATTGCAATTAAGTGAGTTGAAAAACAAGTTGTTGATTTAATGGGACCAAAATATAAATTTTTGACTGTTTATGTTATGTACTTATTATTGTATATTGGTATTGGGAATTTAATGAGTGTCATTGATTTTGAATCATTGGCAACAGCTTATACTGTCCCATTATCAATGGGGTTGGTAACATTTATTGGGATATATTATTTTGGGATTAAATATCAAAAAATAGTATATTTTAAAAAGTTTTTTATCAATCCATTAGAATTATTAACGCAATTTGTTCCGTTAATCTCAATTTCATTCCGGCTATTTGGAAATATTTTGGGAGGAACAGTTATTATTACTTTATTTACCGCTTTAATGGGATTTATCTGAGATCAAATTCCTTATATTGGTCCTGTTGATTTATTGGCTGGTATCTTTTTACCTTTTTTAAGCATTTATTTTGATGTTTTTGATGGCTTAATTCAAGCTTATATTTTTTCAATTTTAACAATTACTTATTGGGCAATGGAAATGAAAACAGAAAATAAAGAGAAAAAAGAAAAGAAAATTAAGTTAAAAAAAGATAAAAAGTTAAAAATGTTGCTTTAGATGGCTAAAAAAGGATTAAAAAAATTATATATTTGTTAAGGAAGAGGAGAACTATAATATGATAGATTTTATGACGATAGATTTGATGTCAAATATGATGGGAATATGATTAATGGCTGGAATTAATGATGACTTTACAAAAGGAATGTCATTGTTAGGAGCAGGATTAGCGGCGATTGGATGTTGTGGTTCAGGAATTGGACAAGGATATACGGGAGGAAAAGCAGTTGAAGCGATTGCTCGTAATCCAGAAGTTGAAAGTAAAGTTCGTACACAATATATTATTGCTGCTGCGATTACTGAATCAGGGTCAATTTATGCATTAGTTATTGCGATTATTTTAGCATTTGTTACTGGTTAAAAGGAAAGCAATTTAAAGAAGAAAAGCTTGGAAGTCAATGACAATGTGATTAATGTCAAAACCAATTGAACCATCACAAATTATTAATCAATTATTTCCTAATTTATGGATTTTTATTGCCCATGTTATTGCAACAATTATCCTATTAATTTTATTATCAAAATGAGTTTATAATCCATTTCGTAAGGCAATGCGTGATCGTCGGAATAAAATTCGAGAATTAATTCAAGATGCAGCAGAAAAACAAGCAAAAGCAACAATTGATCAAAAAGAAGCATCAAAATTATTAACAACGGCAAAAGTAGAAGCAAATAATATTGTTACTTCTGCCCGCACTGAAGCAGAAGCGAAACGTCATCAAGTTTTAGAGACAGCGAAAGCAGAAGTTATGCAGTTGAATGAACAAGCCCATAAAGAAATTCAAAAGGAAAAAGAACAATATTATGATGATATTCGAAAATCAATTATTAATGTTGCATTTAATGCAGCTGAGAAATTATTAAATAAAGAAATTAGCAAAGAAAAAAATGAAAAATTAGTAGAAGAATTCATTAAAGAATTATAGTAACAGGTTATGTTAGTTAGCGAAAAATTTATTGATAATTATGCAGCTGCGCTCATGTATTTAGCGCTTGAAACAAAAATAATTGATCATTTTTTAGAAGTTAGTAATATTATTGTTGAATTATTTAAGCAAGAACCAGATTATATTAAATTAATGATGAATGGAGACATTACAAAAGTAGAACGTAAGAAGATTTTGGCGAAACCATTTCAAAAAGTTATTGATCCATTAATTTTAAATGCCCTTTTCTTATTAATTGATTGGGAAGCTTTTTGTTATGTTATAAGAATCTTTAAATGCTTAAGAAAATTAATTAATATTAGTTATGATGTTCAATATGGAAATATTTATTCAACACAACCGTTAACAAAAAAACAAATTACAACAATTGAAACAAAATTAAGTAAAAAATTTGGTTATCATATTGAATTAGTTAATAAAATTGATCCCTCGTTATTAGGCGGTGTTCGCGTTAAAATTAAACACGAAATTATTGATGGATCAATTGCGGGACAATTAGAAACAATGCGCCAAAAAGCAATACATAATAAATAGAAGACGAGGTGAAAAAGTGGCTTTAAATGTAAATGAAATTTCAGAAATAATTAAAAAACAAATTAAAGAATATGGTAAGAAAATTGTAATTCATGAAGAAGGAACTGTTGTCACGGTTGGTGATGGAATTGCTTTAATTGATGGTCTGGATAATGCAATGATGAGTGAATTATTAATTTTTCCAAATGAAATTTATGGAATGGTATTAAATTTAGAAGAAGGGGCCGTTGGAGCCGTTCTAATGGGTGATGATACGACAATTCGCGAAGGAGACCAAGTTCGACGATCAGGAAAAATTGTTGAAACACCAGTTGGTGATGCATTATTAGGACGAGTTGTTAATGCTTTAGGGCAACCGATTGATGGGAAAGGTCCTTTGAAAGCAAAAAAAACTCGCCCAGTTGAAAGAATTGCACCTGGAGTTATGACAAGAAAATCAGTTGATGAACCAATGGAAACGGGAATTATGACAATTGATGCGATGATTCCAATTGGGAAAGGACAACGGGAACTAATTATTGGTGATCGGCAAACAGGAAAAACAGCGATTGGGATTGATACAATCTTAAACCAAAAAGGGAAAGGCGTTAAATGTATTTATGTTGCCATTGGGCAAAAAGCGTCAACTGTTGCCCAAATCGTTGAGAAATTACGTGCGGCAGGAGCCCTAGAATATACGACAGTTGTTTCAGCCACAGCAAGTGAATTAGCCCCATTGCAATATTTAGCCCCATATACGGGTGTTACAATTGGTGAAGAATGAATGGAAGTTGGTGAAAATGTAGTCATCATTTATGATGACCTTTCAAAACATGCTGTTGCTTATCGAACAATGGCGTTGTTATTACACCGTCCACCAGGACGTGAAGCATATCCTGGAGATGTTTTCTATTTACATAGTCGTTTATTAGAACGTTCCGCTCGCGTAACAAAAGAATATGGTGGCGGAAGTATTACAGCCTTGCCAATTATTGAAACTCAAGCTGGTGATATTTCAGCATATATTCCAACGAATGTTATTTCAATTACGGATGGACAAATTTTCTTAAATAATGACCAATTTAATGCTGGGATTCGGCCAGCGGTTGATGCAGGGTTATCAGTGTCACGAGTAGGATCAACGGCGCAAATTAAGGCAATGAAACAAGTTTCTGGTTCATTAAAATTAGAATTAGCTCAATATCGGGAATTGCAAGCTTTTGCACAATTTGGGTCTGATTTAGATGAAGCAACAAAAGAAGTTTTAGAACATGGGAAACGAGTAATTGAAATTTTAAAACAAAAACAATATTCACCACTTTCCCAAATTGATCAGGCAATTATTTTATTAGCAGTTAATAAAAAAATAACTCGTTGAATTCCAGTTAATAAAATTCAAGAGTTTAAAGGTCGATTAATTGAACATTTTAAAACAAAAGCAAAAAAATATTACACTGAATTAGGAAAAACAAAAACCTATAGTGAAACATTAATGGCTAATATTGATAATGAAATTATTCAAGTTGTTAAAAAATTTACAAATAAAATTGCGGATTATAAACCAGAATTGTTTGGTCAAGTTGAAGAATGAAACCGTTTAGGACAATAAGGTTGGAATAAAAAAATGGCAGTTGGAACAGGTTTAAAAAAACAAATTACTTCAATTAATTCAACTTCTAAAATAACACAAGCAATGAAATTAGTAGCGACGGCAAAATTAAAAAAAGTTGGAAAACGAATTTCAAATTCAAAACCATATTTTTCCGAAATTTATACTGTTTTTAATGACATTATTAGTAAAGCGGATGATTCAATTTACCAAAAAAAAGATGGGACAAAAGCTAGTGAGCGTACTTGTTGAATTGTTGTTAATTCAAATTTAGGCTTATGTGGTGGTTATAATAGTAATATTAATAAACTAGTGTTACGTCAATTACGAAAAAATGATTGTATCATTGCCATTGGTTCTAAAGCAGAATCATTTTATGCCAATAAAGGTTGCAAAATTATGCATGTAAGAAAAGACATTGATATTAATTTTTCTTATGATGATGCTCGTGAATTTGCGCAAGAAATTTTATCTGGGTTTAATGGGAATACTTATGATGAAATTAAAATTGCCTACACTAAGTTTATTAACAATGTTACTTTTGAGCCAACAATTTTACAATTGTTGCCAATTGTTAAAGCGAACCAGAATCAAGAACCAAAACATATTAATGGTATTACCGAATTTGAACCAGATCCAGCAACAATTTTGGAAAATGCCGTGCCGATGTATTTAAATACAATTTTATTTTCAACAATTGTTGAATCACAAGTTTCTGAACAAGCATCACGACGCGTAGCAATGGAAAATGCAATGGAAAATGCGCATGCGATGTTAGAAAAATTATCGTTATTATATAACCGTAAGCGTCAAGCAGCGATTACCCAAGAAATTACAGAAATTGTTGCCGGAGCTAGCGCACAAGAAAATTAAGAGGTGCTTAAGAAAATGGAGAAAAATGGAAAAGTAGTACAGGTCTTAGGGCCTGTTGTTGATGTACGGTTTGCCGAAGAATATTTACCAGAATTATATAATGCAATTACGCTTGATAATAATGGGGTAAATTTAGTATTAGAAGTTGTCCAACATATTGGTGATGACACAGTGCGAGCAATCGCGCTAGGTCCAACTGAAGGAATGGCCCGGGGAATGATGGTCATTGATACAAAAGCACCAATTACAGTTCCGGTTGGGGAAGAGGTTTTAGGAAGAATGTTTAATGTTCTTGGAGAAGCAATTGATGAAAAACCACAACCTAAAACAAAAATAATGCGATCAATCCACCGTGAAGCACCATCATATGAAGAGCAACAAACAACAGCGGAAATTTTGGAAACAGGAATTAAAGTTGTTGATTTATTGGTTCCCGTTACAAAAGGAGGAAAAATTGGTTTATTTGGGGGAGCTGGTGTTGGAAAAACAGTTCTAGTTCAAGAACTAATTAATAATGTGGCAAAAGTACATGGGGGAATTTCTGTTTTTGCCGGCGTTGGTGAACGAACTCGGGAAGGTAATGATTTGTATTATGAAATGATTGAAGCTGGGATTATTGATAAAACTGCATTAGTTTTTGGTCAAATGAATGAAACACCCGGAGCTCGTATGCGAGTTGCTTTAACTGGTTTAACGATTGCTGAATACTTTCGGGATGATAAAAATCAAGATGTTTTATTATTTATTGATAATATTTTCCGTTTTACCCAAGCTGGTTCTGAAGTATCCGCCTTATTAGGGCGAATGCCATCTGCGGTTGGTTATCAACCAACCTTAGCAACCGAAATGGGGGCTTTACAAGAACGGATTACGTCAACGAAAAAGGGAAGTATTACTTCGGTTCAAGCAGTTTATGTTCCGGCGGATGATTTAACTGATCCCGCTCCAGCAACAATTTTTGCCCATTTAGATGCGAAAGTTGTTCTAGACCGGGAAATTGCCGCATTAGGAATTTATCCTGCGGTTGACCCCTTAGGAAGTTCATCACGGTTATTAGATCCTTTAGTGGTTGGTGAAGAACATTACGAAGTTGCCCGGGGAGTGCAAGAAATATTACAAAAGTTTAAAGAATTACAATCAATTATTGCAATTTTAGGAATGGATGAATTATCAGATGAAGATAAAATTGCCATTGCTAGAGCGCGGAAAATTCGAAACTTTTTATCGCAGCCATTCTTTGTTGCTGAAAAGTTTTCGGGAAAATCCGGAAAATATGTTCCCGTCGTGGAAACAATTCGCGCTTTTAAAGAAATTTTATCCGGAAAATATGATGACTTGCCAGAGCAAGCATTCTTATACGTTGGAACAATTGATGAGGTTGTTAAAGCTGCGGCAGCTTTAAAACATAGTTAAAATGGCAAATCAAATTAGTTTAAAAATTATTACCCCCCATGGTGTTATTGTTAATCGTTTGGTTGATATTGTAACAGTAAAAACAATTACGGGGTATATGGGAATTTTGTATGGCCATATTCCACTTGTATCAACAATTGTTCCATCGGAAATGGCATATAAAATTAATAATAAAGAATATAAGTTAAGTATTGATGGTGGAATTTTACAAGTTGAACAGGAATTTGTTAAAATTCTTGCTGATGAAGTTGATTTTATTTTTTAGATGTAGAAACCACATACATTTTGTATTTTTGGTGTTTACATTTTTAAAAAATTGATTTTATTAATATTTTAAATAAGGAATTGAAATTATGCAAACAAAGCAATATTTAATTTTGTGGTCGTTAGTTAAAAAGTGTGGTAAAGATATTGTTATTAATACTGTCAATAAGATTTCAAATGATATTGAAATTAAAAAGTAAAAGAATAAATTATCCGTTAATAAATTACGTGGGATAATTTATTCAATAATGTTTTTAATGGAGCAAAGCGACAACGAGCGGAGCGAGTTTGCAAATTTCAATTTTTTAATTTATGACTTTAATTTTGTATTATGCGATAAAATCTATATAATTAATTTGTGGTTAAAAAAATGACTTTATCAGTCAAAATAAGCTATTAATCAGTCCATTTTCCAACGCGACTGATATATTTTTTTAATTCAATTTAAATAACATTCATATTATTACAACAGCGACTATCATAAATCTATTGAGGTTTTAACTGGTAAATAATAGACTGCACCCAAAAAAGTAAGTAAAGAAAAAAAGTCTTTGCTAAACTTTTAAAGGAGGTGCATTTTTATATGGCAAGAAAAGGACAAAAATTTAATAAATATACAGCAGATTTTCGAAAAAGGATAGGACAAGAGGTTAAAAATAATAGTATAAGTTTTATTGCAAAAAAATATGCAATTAATAAAAAAACTGTTGCTTCATGGTATGAAAATTTTAAGAAAGGAATTTTAAACACCAATAAAGGTCCAAAAGAAAAAAGAGGAAAAAGAGATTTAAACTATTACAAAGTTAGGTATGAATTACTAAAAAAGCTTCATGATTTTTACAATTAAATAAAAGAAAAATTGTATTTTTTATCAAAGAAAACATTAATAAATATCCACTAAATTTATTACTTGATGTAACAAATTTAAAGCGTAGTTATTGAGATAAATATAAAAATTATTCAAGTAATGGTAAGGATAGTGAACCATTAAAAAATATTGTAAAAGTCTATGAAGAAAATTTAAAACAATTTGGTTATCGTCGAATTACCAAATATTTAAAAGAAGATTATGGCATTGTTTATAATGCTAAGAAAGTATTACGAATTATGAAAGAAAATAATATTCAAGCTGAATATGTAAAGCGTATGCGTAGAAAAATATTAATAAAACAAAATAGAAATAAAAAATGCCAAATTGTAAAGTTAAGTGCAACTAAATTATTTTTCTAACCAAATATTCGATTGGCGAAAGATAATTTAGTATTTTTCTTGGTCTTTGGTTTAAAGACAATATAAATTTATGAACTGCATTTTTAGTATTATTTGAAAAATTAAATTTTTTAGGAAATTTTTCTCTAATTAAACCATTAGTATTTTCATTAGTACCTCTTTGTCAGGGTGAATATGCATTAGCAAAATAAATTTTCACATTTAAATTTTTTTCAAGTTGTTGTCAATTAGCAAATTCTTTACCACGATCAAATGTTATAGTCTTAACAAGATTATTTGGAAGAATTGATAAATAATGGCTAATATTTTCGTTAATAACTTTAGTAGTTCTATTTTCAACTAATATTGCTAAAGTAAATCTTGATGTTCTTTCAACTAAAGTTATTAAACATGATTTACTTTTACCTCGTGATGATACTACGGTATCACCTTCTCAATGACCAAGAGTTACGCGATTATTAACATTAGCATTTCGTTCTTTAATTGATTTACCATTAAATTTACCCCGATTTTATTGATATTTTCGTTTCTTACCTTTTCTTCTTAAATTTTTATTAGTAACTTTTTCAAGTAATCCAGAATAAATTCAATTGTAAATTGTTTTAAAACTAATAATTCATTCTTTATGAAAATTTTTAATTCTGCCATAAATTTGTTCGGGTGATCAACCTAATAATAATTTTTGTTGTACATATTTTACTAATTCTCTATTTTTAAACTTATGAAAATAAATATGTGATTGTTTTCTATTTTCTGCTTTATTTTGTGCAATTAATGAAAAATAATGATTATTATTTTTATTTCTATTAACTTCTCGAATAATAGTACTAATACTTCGATTAAGATTTTTAGCTATTTCACTAATTTTTATTTTAAACTTCAATTGATTCTCAATATAAATTCTTTCATCTATGCCAAGATGTTTATATCCCATATAAAAACCCCTTGCTTTATTTTTTCTAAAATAAACTTAGCATCATAAAATTTTTATATGGGATTTTTTGCAATTTTATTTACTTGCACTTACAAGTATAATTCAGCCAAATAAAAAAATAAAAAAAGATCTAAATAAAACAATAATTCATTCAGATCACGGATATCAATATACATCTAAAGATTATAATAGTAAATGTTTAGATAACAAAATTATAATTTCAATGGGTAAAAATTATCATTGTGCAGACAACATTATTATTGAAAGTTTTCATTCATTACTTAAAAAAGGAACAATCCATAATAAAAATTATAAATCTCATAATGAATATATTAATGATGTTAAAAAATGAAATAAATGATATTCAAACCAAAAAGAAAAAGATATAATAAATGAAAGTTTGTAAACCTTTTTATTAATACTTACTAAACGGGGTGCAGTCTAGAACATTAACGAAGGAAGGTTCATAATATCACCACCATTAATTAATGTAGATATCCTGATTATCTACTTGGATAGGTTACAATAAGTTGGACCATATTTATGTGGACTTTCAAATAAAATATAATTATGAAGAAAGTAGGAATATAAAAATGGGAAGAAATTCATACACCGATGAATTTAAAAGCTGAATTATTACTTGTAAGTGCAAGTATAATTCAGCGTTAATTGAATATTCATTAACAATTTTTTCTTTAAATGCAAAAGAATGATCTTTAGACCCTTTTATTTTACCTTTATCCATATAAAAATGTTTCTCCTAACTTTATATATTAATAATAATCTAGAAAAATTTTTATTTATATATCTCAGTTAGGAGAAACATTGCAATACCATTACACTGGTATTTTTTTTATTTATTTTCTTTTTTACAAAATGAACAGTTTGCTTCGAAAGGAATATCTTGTTTAGTGTATTTTGAAATACTATGTAAATTAAGATGGTTATAATTAACAAATTGACTACTATTTTCTGTTATCCCGTGTTGGTAAGAACGGCTATTTTTAGTACGGTAATAATTCCCTAAACCATACGAAATATCTTCCGAATTAACAGTCCCATATGTATTTGAATTTTCTTTTTTACTATATAAATTATAACGTGTTGATGTTAAGTTAATATCATTAATGTGTGGATAAAATTGGTCAATTGGCATAACGCCATGATGTTTAATATGTTTTTTCGTTTCTACATCTTTAATTTTTTTGGCAATATCAGTTATTTTTGTTTCTAATGTTTCAACCTTTATCATTAGGTTTTTTAAATGCTCTTGCATTTCTCCTAATGTTTTAGTATGAACTGTATGCAAATCAATTGAATTTTTAATTAATTCTTCAATTTTTTCAAAATGAAACTCAAAATTATTTAAAAGGGATTGTTGTGACAATGGTTTTTTATTTTTTACCGCTACCGGACGCTTAACTTCAGGTTCTTGACTTGGTTCTGATTGTTCTTTATCAAAACATTCAATTACTTCATCATCGAGGTTTGAAAAATCACCATTCATAATTTTATCATCTAATTCATCTAAGCTATATGATATTTCTTCTTTTAAAACTGGTTTAATTTCTGATTGTAAGACAGTAATTGTTTCATTCGGAACATCATTATTTAATGTTTGATCTTGATAATTTTTTTCGTTGTTTGCTTCTAATTTATCTTCATTAACTTCTTCGTTATCTGCTAATTCCTCGTCAACGATTGTATTAATAAAATCGGCTTTAACTGGAATTGGTGTTACTGTCGCTAATGGTTCAGATGCTAATTCTAAATTAATTGCATCGGCTTTAATTTCATCATCTGACACAAAGTTAAATTCAGGCTTTATTTCTTCTTCTTTTGCTGCACTAAAATCTGCAGGTTCTGTGGTTATTGCCTCTACTGAAAATGATTCGAAAAATTCTTTTGCAGGTTCATTATTTTCAACAGGTTCTGTTTCATCAATATGATGATCTTCGCTTGCAATCGCATCAACATCTTCACCTTGGAAATCATCTAATCCTTCTAATTCATTAGAAGGATAATCAGGATAATTAGTTGGTACATGATTTGATTCCTTTTCAGTATCATCAAATGATTGAATATCGAGTAATAATTCCCCTTTTAACTTATCAATATTATGATCAGATGGAATAAAAGTAATTCCTGTTTGTTGCGGTGCTTGTTTTGTTATTTTAATATCGTTATGCATAATTTCTATTTTTTTTACTTTATCATTAATCATTTTACCATCTGTTTCTAAAAAATGATTATTAAAAAAATCAACAGTTGCTTGTGAATTATCTTCAAAGATTTCCGCAATTCGCATTAATTTTAAATCATTTTCTTCCCCTATCTTTAATTTTTTAACTAATTTATTTGCCTCTTTGGCAAATAAATTATATATTTTAGCTTTCTTTTTAATTGATTTAGTTGGCACTTCAGTCCCCTGAACTTCTTCTTCAACCATTTTTTAATATTAAGATCTTGTTGGTACATTTCATTTCACTTATTGTAAAGTTTTTTTTGTTTTTTTGTCATTACTTTTTCTGATGTTAATGGCGAATTAAAGATGTCATCATTTAAATAAGAAAAGGTTGGCATTTCATATACTGATGTATCAACATTCCCTTCTTCGTTCAAAACATCTGTCTTATCAACAAAAAATTCAATGTCAACATTAACCTTGTGATCATTATTAGCATTTGTATCAATTACTGGCATAGTAGAAACTACCATTGGTTCAATTTTTGGTTCATTTAAAGCAATTGGTTCTAATGCTTCTCCATTAGCAAATGGTGCTTCTGATTCTTCTACCCTACTATTTTCACTTATTTCCATTCCTGCTGTTGCTAATTCTGGTTCAACAACTGGTTCTTTTCGTGGCTTTATCATAGTTTGGGTCATATCATTAATTAAATTTGCTAATTCATTTTCATCAACATCATTTCTTTTAGCATTAAATAAATCATTTGATGAAGAGAATGAATTTGATTTTTGCCCGGATAATTTTTTATTATCATCCTCTTTTGCGTAATCATTGTTTTTGAAATTTTTTGCGGTTTCTTTGATCCCTGCGATAGTCGCGTCAACTGCCAAAGTTGTGCTTCCATGATACTTTCCCTCTTTATTTACCTCTCTTTCCAGTTTTTTATCTTGGTGGTAAATAACAATCATATTTCGTTCTTCCACAAAATTTTGTAAAGACTCAACATCAAATAATGATGATTCAATAAATAATAAACCAATAAACATTAATGCCGCTAGAATTAATACAGCTACTTTTCCGTAAATTAAGGCAGCAATAATTAAGGTAATAAAAATTATTTTAATATATGGTTTAGTAATTAATTGTCCTTTTCGAACACGATGAAGTTGAAACGATACTAATGTAATAACTAATAATGCCACAAAAATTGTTAAAGCAATAATTGTATATGTTCAGATATTACCTGTTAAATGATTTAAAATTTGTTCTTGTTTAAATATTGATGTTTGAAAAATATCATTCATTGATTTTAAAATTGATGGAAGCACAACACTCTGGATCACAAGAAGATTTAAAATAGCAGTGAAGATTTGGACTATTGCACCAAATATAATTAGACTTAAACCTAAGGTTACTAAAAATACAAACATTTTAATTATCCTCCTCTATTTTACTTTCCACCACGCATAGCTCAATAATCAAATCCAATTGTTTCATCATTCTCTTCTTCTTCACTAGCGGTAGTAAAACCGGTCACTGGACGATAAGAATCATCTTCTCCTTTTATTGCTTCTTTCGGAGCGATATCTTCTTCGTTTTTAATGATATAGCGTTTATGATAAACACTTACTTCATGTGCTATTAATTGATCTGTTGCATAATTTCCGTATATTTGTTTTACATAAGTTTCAATTAAAAGGGGATTTAACCCAACAATAAATTTAAATTGTAAAATTCCTTTAAAAATAACTTGTACTAAACTAAAGATTTTTTTAAACTTCACATATCCTACTAAATCAATATTATTAAAAATGATTACAATATTTTCTGTAATGTCATAAGCACGTAAAATTTCTTCAAATTCTTTACGAATATATTCTAATGGATCATCAAATTCTAGTTCATTAATAATTATAATTGAATTAGAATCATTAATTTGGTCCGATACTTCACTTTGCTTTAAAGTTCTTGCAAATAATTTAACACGATCCCATAAAATTTTTTTATCTTCTAAACTAATCTTTGGTAATCCTTTAATAATTTTTTTTAATAAAAATAAAAAGGTCGAAGCGTATAATTCAATACGTAATAAATCAACATTAACAAGTGGGATTGAAAAAAATGAAGTAGCAATGTCAGACATTGAATCACAATTTCGTTTATCAATAGCTGTTAAGAAAAATTGCATTTCATTATTTTTTTCTTTAAATATTTTCATTAAATCACGAATAATTTCAAAACTTGATAATGTAATTCCATCAATCTTAAGTTCTTCAGTTTTAGTATTATGATTATTATTTAGAAAATCTCTTGCCAGATTACCTTTTAATAAATTCATATTTCGCGTATTACTTTTCATGTTTATTGTATTTGGTTCATCATTGTTTAATTTTAAATTTTTCATTCTTTCGAATGGATTGATGTACATTGTTTAGCCCTCCTGCATAGTTTTTCATATTTAAATTATATCATATTTCTAAAAAAATAAAAAAATTGCATTATGAAAGATTGCGTTGCCAAAGTTGGGGAAAATAAAAAAGAAAGTTTTCAGTATAATTAAGTTTGAAAAAAATTAGAAAGAAAACTATCCTATGAATATTATAACTAGAATCCAAGAGTTTTTAAACGAAAATAATAACTCTTTTATTGATTTAATTAATGAAATTAGCCCCAATATCACTATTACAGCACTATTATCCTATTTAAACAATGAAATTAGTTCTGAAGCTTGAATACTATTTAAAAATATTTTTGAATATATTGATAACTATATTTTTAATAAGGACTGACGCAAAGCACGTTATATTCCAAAAGGATTTTATCAACGAACTTTGGTTTTTCGTAATGGTGAAGTTACTTTTAAACGACGAAAATATATCTTAAAACCAGAATTTCAAGTGGCAAAAAAACCAAAAACGGTCTTTTTACTTGATATTCAATTAGGGATTGAAAGTTATCAGCGACTTGATTATGATTTTTCGTTAGAAATAATCAGCAAATTAGGCATAAATTTTAGTTATCAAGATATTTGTAATATGTATCGGAATGCTAACATAACAAAAAAACAATTTTTAACCTTATTAAACGGTTTGATATTAAACATTTGTTAGAACTAATGCTAGATGAACCAGATACAAAACTAAAACATGATGGGGTTATTTATATTGAAACCGATGAAGCATATCGCAATGCCATTAGTTATCAAATCAAAAAACGATTAAAAATTAAGAAAAGAATCCGTTTAACCGTCTTTCATACTGGTTATAAAGATCCTAAAACAATACGAAAAACAATGCATAATTTCAAATTTCTAGTAACAATGACTAATGAAGTTAAAAAAATTAACTCTAAAAAATACTGACAAGGAATTAAAGAATTTATTAACTTAAATTATGAATCACCCGAGACAGCTAAAATTATTGTGCTTGGTGATGGTGCACAATATATTTCAACGGTTGAAAAACACATCAATGTTGAATTTATCATTGATCGTTTCCATGTTATTAAAAAAATTAAAGATTGTCTCCGTGGTCCACGATATTATAAACGTTATTTATTTAATAAAATTAGAAAAGCAATTCTAAAATTAAACTGAAACAAGGTTACAAAATACCTTGAATGAGCTTATCAGCTTGTTAAAACCGAAGAAGCGAAAGGAAAGTTACAAGAAATATCTAATTATTTAAGAACATACTATGGAGCAATTCAAAAATGAGAATATCAAGAAAATATTGGTTGTCGCATTGAAAGTTATATTGCTCGAATTATTAAATTAATGTTTCGTTCAAAACCAAAAATATTTAATGAAAAAACGATTTACAAAGTAATGTTATTAAAACAATTGACAGCTAATGGGATTAATCCCTTTCAAGAACTAACAGAAATTAAAAATCTTCAAGTAAAAAATGAACAAATTACTTGAAGATGAATATTTAAAAAGATGAATAATCCAGAAGTTAAACAATATAACTTACCAATATTCACCGCTTCTACATTATCAAATACTAAAACTCTTTTAAAGAAAATAGTTTATAATTATTATTAGAACTTAATGCTGAAAACTTTTCCCCAACATTTTACACGCTACCATTATGAAATGCAATTTGGTAAAATACAATGCTTTTTTAAAATTACTCTTCATCTTCTTTTTTTAAATCGGCCAGTTCTTCTTCTAACCGTTTAATTCGTTTCTTTTTACTTTCTGTTAGTGGTTTGGTCATCACCATCATCTTTTTTCCGATAATCATCAACTAGTTTTCGTGCCCCCACCCGAATATTATCTTTATTCATATAAAAGAAATGGCCCATAAAATATCCAATAACTCAAACTCCTAAAAATAAAATTGTAATTAAAAAAGCAACCATATATTTTTCTTGGTTCATAATAAATAAAACCGTAAAAATACTTGTTAAAAGAATTAAAATTATTAAAATAACAACATTAACAATTCGATATCATGTTCATTTCTTCATGTTTATTTTTTTGCCATTTCTGTTTTCCTATCTAATAAATTCTTTCGTTAAAGAATTATAAATTTTTGAAGGACGGTTATCTAAATAACCAGCGTCAACAATGATATCAACATCAAATTTTTGAAGATCATTAAATTCTTTTGCATAATGCTGTCCACTAATATTTACACTTGTCCCATAAATTGGACCAACTTTATTAATAATTTTTTTCAGTCATTTGGACTTTGTAATTCTAATGCCAATTGTATTATCTTCAGTAATATTATAAAGCTTATTAATATCTTCCTTTATGTTACCTATTATAGTAATAGTCTCATTCTTTTTGAAAAGTTTTAAATCTTCTCGGGGCAAATCAATGAAATTCTTTGCCATCCGAACTGAACTAACAATAACTGATAAATAAATTTTTTCTGATCGTCCTTTAACTTTAAAAATTCTTGCTTTTGCCGAAGGTGAACTAATAATGCATGTCATTCCATAAATAGTATCGGTCGGAACAATAATAACTTTCTCTGCCAAATAAGCAAGCATAATCTTTTTGTAATCTTTTACAGTATATACTTTCATAATATGACTAGACTCCTTTCTTCTTAAATTTTTGAATTTGTTTCTTTAATTTTGTCGAAAAATCTTGATAAAGTTAAAAACCCTTATAAAAGGCATTGTGTAGATACAAGCTCCAAATTTGTATCTCTTTTTAAATTGATAATAACATCATTTAAAATAAATGCAACTATTTTTTTAAAAAAATAAATTATTTATAAATTGTTATTATTTTGAACATATTTTGACACACTAAAAAATAATTTATTAAATTTAATAAATGCTGAATTATACTTGTAAGTGCAAGTATAATTCAGCATTTATTAGCCAAATTAATTAACTAAAACAGAGAAAGGACAACACCTTAAAATTGGAGAAAAAAAGGTACACTTTGTAAAGATTTCTAAGATATTTAATAAATGTGTAATACAACTTTTTTCGTTAACTTAAAGTTGTGATAAAAAGTTTCTATTTTAAGAATTTAAGATGCTGCCCTTTCTCTGAATTAATTAATAATTATGGGTTTACAAATAAAAAAACAACCCTTTTTATTTAACAAGAGTTGTTTTTTGGAGGTTCATCGTACACGATGCCAAATATAGAAATTTGTAAAAAGTCCATTTTAAAAATAGACTGCACCCAAAAAAGTAAGTAAAGAAAAAAAGTCTTTGCTAAACTTTAAAGGAGGTGCATTTTTATATGGCAAGAAAAGGACAAAAATTTAATAAATATACAGCAGATTTTCGAAAAATGATAGGACAAGAGGTTAAAAATAATAGTATAAGTTTTATTGCAAAAAAATATGCAATTAATAAAAAAACTGTTGCTTCATGGTATGAAAATTTTAAGAAAGGGATTTTAAACACCAATAAAGGTCCAAAAGAATCATTTGAAAAAAGAGATTTAAACTATTACAAAGTTAGGTATGAATTACTAAAAAAGCTTCATGACTTTTACAATTAAATAAAAGAAAAATTGTATTTTTTATCAAAGAAAACCTTAATAAATATCCACTAAATTTATTACTTGATGTAACAGATTTAAAGCGTAGTTATTGAGATAAATATAAAAATTATTCAAGTAATGGTAAGGATAGCGAATCATTAAAAAATATTGTAAAAGTCTATGAAGAAAATTTAAAACAATTTGGTTATCGTCGAATTACCAAATATTTAAAAGAAGATTATGGCATTGTTTATAATGCTAAGAAAGTATTACGAATTATGAAAGAAAATAATATTCAAGCTGAATATGTAAAGCGTATGCGTAGAAAAATATTAATAAAACAAAATAGAAATAAAAATATAATTAAATATCCTGATTTAGTAAATCGTAATTTTAATGATATTAAAGAAAGATTTTCAATTTTATTTACTGATGTAACTTATTTAATTTGAAATGGTAAAAAACATTATCAATCAACAATAATTGATGGATATACTAAAGAAATTATTGATGTAAAATGATCAAAATTTAATAATAACAAACTTGTAATTGATAATTTAAATGCTGCAATTAATAAAATTAAAAAAATAAAAAAAGATCTAAATAAAACAATAATTCATTCAGATCACGGATATCAATATACATCTAAAGTAGACTGCACCCAAAAAAGTAAGTAAAGAAAAAAAGTCTTTGCTAAACTTTTAAAGGAGGTGCATTTTTATATGGCAAGAAAAGGACAAAAATTTAATAAATATACAGCAGATTTTCGAAAAAGGATAGGACAAGAGGTTAAAAATAATAGTATAAGTTTTATTGCAAAAAAATATGCAATTAATAAAAAAACTGTTGCTTCATGGTATGAAAATTTTAAGAAAGGAATTTTAAACACCAATAAAGGTCCAAAAGAAAAAAGAGGAAAAAGAGATTTAAACTATTACAAAGTTAGGTATGAATTACTAAAAAAGCTTCATGATTTTTACAATTAAATAAAAGAAAAATTGTATTTTTTATCAAAGAAAACATTAATAAATATCCACTAAATTTATTACTTGATGTAACAAATTTAAAGCGTAGTTATTGAGATAAATATAAAAATTATTCAAGTAATGGTAAGGATAGTGAACCATTAAAAAATATTGTAAAAGTCTATGAAGAAAATTTAAAACAATTTGGTTATCGTCGAATTACCAAATATTTAAAAGAACATTATGGCATTGTTTATAATGCTAAGAAAGTATTACGAATTATGAAAGAAAATAATATTCAAGCTGAATATGTAAAGCGTATGCGTAGAAAAATATTAATAAAACAAAATAGAAATAAAAATATCATTAAATATCCTGATTTAGTAAATCGTAATTTTAATGATATTAAAGAAAGATTTTCAATTTTATTTACTGATTTAACTTATTTAATTTGAAATGGTAAAAAACATTATCAATCAACAATAATTGATGGATATACTAAAGAAATTATTGATGTAAAATGATCAAAATTTAATAATAACAAACTTGTAATTGATAATTTAAATGCTGCAATTAATAAAATTAAAAAAATAAAAAAAGATCTAAATAAAACAATAATTCATTCAGATCACGGATATCAATATACATCTAAAGATTATAATAGTAAATGTTTAGATAACAAAATTATAATTTCAATGGGTAAAAATTATCATTGTGCAGACAACATTATTATTGAAAGTTTTCATTCATTACTTAAAAAAGGAACAATCCATAATAAAAATTATAAATCTCATAATGAATATATTAATGATGTTAAAAAATGAAATAAATGATATTCAAACCAAAAAGAAAAATATATAATAAATGAAAGTTTGTAAACCTTTTTATTAATACTTACTAAACGGGGTGCAGTCTAAAAAAACCCAATAAAATTCCTGATTTTATTAAAATATCAAGATTTTTCGACAAAATTAAAGATTTGTTTTAATTTGTTCACTATTACCAGTATTGCTTTTAATTTTATAAATATGTGAAATAGCAATAACTGATAAAACAGTAATAAAGGCCGACAATAAAATCCCACTTGCCAATAACTCATTTCCTTGTAATCAAAAGTAATTCAATTTTTTTGTTTTAAAAATTGGTTCTATTACCGTTTCTTTGAAATTACCGCTTTCATTTTCTCAACTATTTCAGTAATCAACGGCTTGTGTTAACTGATATTGTGAAATTAAAAACATTACCAAAGAACCCCCTGTTACAATTAAAAAACTAACATAAAAACTAATGAAGCTTTTTTTTGTTAAATTTGGTTTTTTTAACATCACAAAAACAAAAGCAAATAACATTGAAATAATTAAAGCTGATGAAATAATTGGAACAATATTAATTAAAATTGCTGATCCTGGCATATTCATTGCCATTTTAAAATAGTCAACATTTGACTGCTCTAAAACACTACTTGTCCCGGGAATAATAACATTAATTGTTAGTTGGGGATAGAAATAAGAAAATAAAAAAAATCGGTTCGCTGCAGTAAAACTGCTGCCAATGATAATTGTATAAACAAATTGGGGAATGAAAATCATATTTGAGAAAAAAACAACTCATAATGAAATATTAAATTCATTTGGAATTAAATATAAACTAATAAACTTTTTAAGACGACTTTGATTAAAGGTATCTTTTAAAACAAATAATTCCTCTTTTTTATTCTGATTAATATTATCATTTAATAATCATTCTAATTTAAATCCAACCTTTAACATAATAAAAATGATGAAAACCATTTGTAAACCTGTTATTCATCAAATGGCATTCAAACCAATTCACGTTAATGGATACTCATGTTTTGTTCCTGGCCCGGTTGCCAAATTAATTAATGTGTTAACAATTTCTGCCCGATTTGGCACATTGTTTGAAATCATATTTTCAATGTTTTGAATATAATCCGGTCTAGTCTTAGCACCCCGTAACGAACGACATCACTCCGTAAATAAATCATAATAATATTCAGCAAGGGAAAATAATAAACACGCAACAAATAAAAAAGAAATAATAACAACGGTTCCAATTAGTAACATTCTATTATTAAAATTAATTGAGCGGCTTTGATAATGAATATAAAAAACACTACTAATAATGGTTCCTGTTAAAGTTACTAAAGCAACATATAGCAAACTAAAAATTAAGAATTCATTTGGTAAATGTGGTGTTGTAAATAACTCTAAAACATCTTTTGGAGTTATTTTAATAAAAACAAGGTATTCTTTTAAAGTTTTATCACTATGGGAAACAAAAATAAAAGTAAAATATGGCACCATAATAAATAACACTACTAAAAAAGCAATACTAATAGTGCAGGTTTTTTTAATATTTTTAACTTTATTTTCCATATCTACACCTCACACTTAAGTTTCTTTTATTTTACTACAAAATATTAATAAATAACATTCGCCATTTTTTATTTATATCTTTTTTAAAATAATATTCTTGTTGGGGGAAGTATTCTTTTACTAATTTTTCTAAAGCCTTTTTTTGGTCATAACCATGTTCAAAACATAAAATACCATCTTTTTTAACAATTTTCTGTCAATTCTGAAAAATTTCCCGATAAAAATATAAACCATCAACATCGCCAAATAAAGCCACATGCGGTTCATAATTCTTAACGCGATGACTAATACTTTGATCCTTTGGAATATACGGCGGATTACAAACCAAAATGTCCGCTTTAACATTATTTTTAATAAATGGTTCTAATATATCGCCTTCCAACAAGGTAACATTCTTACAATTTAATTGCTTAATATTTCGTTTTGCCACCTTCAATGCTTCACTTGAAATATCACTAGCATAAATTGTTAAATCTGGATTTTCTAAGCCTAAACTGATGGCAATTGCTCCACTTCCAGTTCCAATATCAATTAAAGTTAATGATTTATTTCCATTATTAAGCGAAATTTCATCAATTAGAATATTAATGTTATCAACTAATTCCTCTGTTTCATACCGCGGAATTAAAACATTATAATCAACATAAAAATCATAACCATAAAAATTTTGGTAATTAGTAATATACTGAATTGGTTTGCCATTACGATATGCTGTTAGCTGTTGTCAATAATCATTAATCTTAAAATTAATTTTATCGTTTTGAATTGCATATAATTTTGCTAATGAAGTTTTCATAAAGAATGCTATTAAAATCTTAATATCGGCAAGATAATTAACATTATTAGAGTTTTTTAAATAATACTCTAATTTTTGAATTAATTCATTAACTGTCATTAGTATCCTTCCATTTTCAATCTTTGTTCTTCATTAATTAGTGCTACGACAATTTCGTCTAAATTGCCTTCCATAATTTGATCTAATTTTTGTAATGTTAAATTAATACGGTGATCAGTAACCCTATTCTGGGGATAGTTATATGTTCGAATCTTTTCACTACGGTCTCCCGTTCCCACGGCATCTTTTCGCAGTGTCCCCCGTTCTTCATTAATTTTTCTTTGTTGTTCTTCGTATAGCTTACTACGTAAATGTTGCATTGCTAATGCTTTATTATCATGTTGACTACGTCCATCTTGTGAAGTTACAACAACTCCGCTTGGTAAATGGGTAATTCGAACCGCTGAATCAGTTGTATTAACATGTTGTCCCCCAGCGCCTGAAGCACGATAAGTATCAATCTTTAAATTAACTGATTTAATTTCAAAATCAACTTCTTCAATTTCTGGTA
This sequence comes from Spiroplasma endosymbiont of Polydrusus pterygomalis, assembly GCF_964030635.1. Lineage (GTDB taxonomy): Bacteria > Bacillota_I > Bacilli_A > Mycoplasmatales > Mycoplasmataceae > Spiroplasma. Next base: position 805,607 of record NZ_OZ034909.1, read on the forward strand.
AAATAGCAATAGTTGCTGTTGATGTATGAACGCGACCTTTACTCTCTGTTTTTGGAATTCGTTGTACCCGGTGGGCACCTGATTCAAACTTCATTTTTGAATAAACTCCTTCGCCTTTAACCATAAATGAGATTGCTGAAAATCCCCCTGCTTCTGATTCATTCGCTTCAATTAACTCCACTTTTCAACGTTGTTGCTCCGCATACTTTAAATACATTCGATATAAATCACCAGCAAAAATATTTCCTTCATCCCCACCAGCAGCACCACGAATTTCAAAAATAACATTCTTCTCATCATTAGGATCTTTTGGTAATAACATTACTTTTAATTCTGCTGTAATTTGTTCTTTTCTAATTTCTGATGATTTTAATTCGTCTTTTGCTAATTCAATTAACTCGCTATCTTTTTCGGTTTTTAAAATTAATTTTGCTTCATTAATATTATTTAAAACATTTTGATATCTTAAGTATAAAGCAACCGTATCTTCTAATTGTGCTTGTTCTTTTGCTAAACTAGTTATTTTTTTCACGTCATTAACTATTTCTGGTTTCGTTAATTCTTCGTTAATTAAATTTCACCGCTTTAACATCATTTCTAATCGTTCAATTGTTTTTTGATTCATTTGCTCCACCTCTTTTTAGACACCTAATAATTATAATATATTTTAAATAATAATGATTAATTTAATTCTTTAATGATTGCGTTGCCAAAGTTGGGGAAAATAAAAAAGAAAGTTTTCAGTATAATTAAGTTTGAAAAAAATTAGAAAGAAAACTATCCTATGAATATTATAACTAGAATCCAAGAGTTTTTAAACGAAAATAATAACTCTTTTATTGATTTAATTAATGAAATTAGCCCCAATACCCCTATTACAGCACTATTATCCTATTTAAAAAATGAAATTAGTTCTGAAGCTTGAATACTATTTAAAAATATTTTTGAATATATTGATAACTATATTTTTAATAAGGACTGACGCAAAGCACGTTATATTCCAAAAGGATTTTATCAACGAACTTTGGTTTTTCGTAATGGTGAAGTTACTTTTAAACGACGAAAATATATTTTAAAACCAGAATTTCAAGTGGCAAAAAAACCAAAAACGGTCTTTTTACTTGATATTCAATTAGGGATTGAAAGTTATCAGCGACTTGATTATGATTTTTCGTTAGAAATAATCAGCAAATTAGGCATAAATTTTAGTTATCAAGATATTTGTAATATGTATCGGAATGCTAACATAACAAAAAAAACAATTTTTAACCTTATTAAACGGTTTGATATTAAACATTTGTTAGAACTAATGCTAGATGAACCAGATACAAAACTAAAACATGATGGGGTTATTTATATTGAAACCGATGAAGCATATCGCAATGCCATTAGTTATCAAATCAAAAAACGATTAAAAATTAAGAAAAGAATCCGTTTAACCGTCTTTCATACTGGTTATAAAGATCCTAAAACAATACGAAAAACAATGCATAACGTCAAATTTCTAGTAACAATGACTAATGAAGTTAAAAAAATTAACTCTAAAAAATACTGACAAGGAATTAAAGAATTTATTAACTTAAATTATGAATCACCCGAGACAGCTAAAATTATTGTGCTTGGTGATGGTGCACAATATATTTCAACGGTTGAAAAACACATCAATGTTGAATTTATCATTGATCGTTTCCATGTTATTAAAAAAATTAAAGATTGTCTCCGTGGTCCACGATATTATAAACGTTATTTATTTAATAAAATTAGAAAAGCAATTCTAAAATTAAACTGAAACAAGGTTACAAAATACCTTGAATGAGCTTATCAGCTTGTTAAAACCGAAGAAGCGAAAGGAAAGTTACAAGAAATATCTAATTATTTAAGAACATACTATGGAGCAATTCAAAAATGAGAATATCAAGAAAATATTGGTTGTCGCATTGAAAGTTATATTGCTCGAATTATTAAAGTAATGTTTCGTTCAAAACCAAAAATATTTAATGAAAAAACGATTTACAAAGTAATGTTATTAAAACAATTTACAGCTAATGGGATTAATCCCTTTCAAGAACTAACAGAAATTAAAAATCTTCAAGTAAAAAATGAACAAATTACTTGAAGATGAATATTTAAAAAGATGAATAATCCAGAAGTTAAACAATATAACTTACCAATATTCACCGCTTCTACATTATCAAATACTAAAACTCTTTTAAAGAAAATAGTTTATAATTATTATTAGAACTTAATGCTGAAAACTTTTCCCCAACATTTTACACGCTACCTTCTTTAATTCTTTAATTTTGTATAAAAATCTTGATAAAATAAAAAAAATCATCAATATGACAATTTGAAAACGAATTTGATGGAAGATTATTATTGTTCTTTAACTTTTTTAGATATTAAAATATAATACCGTTGCTTGTTGGTTTGGTGTTAAACCTTTGTGTTGGTATTTTCATTTTCAGAGATTTAAATAATTTTGAATGTTAGTAAAACCTAAACCATGATAATGAATTAAGGCTTCTTTAAGACTTGCTTGTAATTTACTAATTTTATTTAATTTTCGATAACTGGCATCAGGATTTGTCCTAGTTTTAGTGGCATATAAAGTAGAACTTGTTTGTTTTGCTACTAATAAATATAATGGTTGCATATCAAAAATAATAATGGAATTTTTGTTAATTAATTTTGTATTCATATTTTCAATAATTCACTGTTTTTGTAATCGTTTGGTGTTAGTGGATTGAACAAAAATATTATTATTAGTATCTAGACTGCACCCAAAAAAGTAAGTAAAGAAAAAAGTCTTTGCTAAACTTTAAAGGAGGTGCATTTTTATATGGCAAGAAAAGGACAAAAATTTAATAAATATACAGCAGATTTTCGAAAAAGGATAGGACAAGAGGTTAAAAATAATAGTATAAGTTTTATTGCAAAAAAATATGCAATTAATAAAAAAACTGTTGCTTCATGGTATGAAAATTTTAAGAAAGGGATTTTAAACACCAATAAAGGTCCAAAAGAATCATTTGAAAAAAGAGATTTAAACTATTACAAAGTTAGGTATGAATTATTAAAAAAGCTTCATGACTTTTACAATTAAATAAAAGAAAAATTGTATTTTTTATCAAAGAAAACATTAATAAATATTAGACTGCACCCCGTTTAGTAAGTATTAATAAAAAGGTTTACAAACTTTTATTTATTATATCTTTTTCTTTTTGGTTTGAATATCATTTATTTCATTTTTTAACATCATTAATATATTCATTATGAGATTTATAATTTTTATTATGGATTGTTCCTTTTTTAAGTAATGAATGAAAACTTTCAATAATAATGTTGTCTGCACAATGATAATTTTTACCCATTGAAATTATAATTTTGTTATCTAAACATTTACTATTATAATCTTTAGATGTATATTGATATCCGTGATCTGAATGAATTATTGTTTTATTTAGATCTTTTTTTATTTTTTTAATTTTATTAATTGCAGCATTTAAATTATCAATTACAAGTTTGTTATTATTAAATTTTGATCATTTTACATCAATAATTTCTTTAGTATATCCATCAATTATTGTTGATTGATAATGTTTTTTACCATTTCAAATTAAATAAGTTACATCAGTAAATAAAATTGAAAATCTTTCTTTAATATCATTAAAATTACGATTTACTAAATCAGGATATTTAATTATATTTTTATTTCTATTTTGTTTTATTAATATTTTTCTACGCATACGCTTTACATATTCAGCTTGAATATTATTTTCTTTCATAATTCGTAATACTTTCTTAGCATTATAAACAATGCCATAATCTTCTTTTAAATATTTGGTAATTCGACGATAACCAAATTGTTTTAAATTTTCTTCATAGACTTTTACAATATTCTTTAATGATTCGCTATCCTTACCAGTACTTGAATAATTTTTATATTTATCTCAATAACTACGCTTTAAATCTGTTACATCAAGTAATAAATTTAGTGGATATTTATTAAGGTTTTCTTTTATAAAAAATACAATTTTTCTTTTATTTAATTGTAAAAGTCATGAAGCTTTTTTAGTAATTCATACCTAACTTTGTAATAGTTTAAATCTCTTTTTTTAAATGATTCTTTTGGACCTTTATTGGTGTTTAAAATCCCTTTCTTAAAATTTTCATACCATGAAGCAACAGTTTTTTTATTAATTGCATATTTTTTTGCAATAAAACTTATACTATTATTTTTAACCTCTTGTCCTATCCTTTTTCGAAAATCTGCTGTATATTTATTAAATTTTTGTCCTTTTCTTGCCATATAAAAATGCACCTCCTTTAAAAGTTTAGCAAAGACTTTTTTTTCTTTACTTACTTTTTTGGGTGCAGTCTATATCCACTAAATTTATTACTTGATATAACAGATTTAAAGCGTAGTTATTGAGATAAATATAAAAATTATTCAAGTAATGGTAAGGATAGTGAACCATTAAAAAATATTGTAAAAGTCTATGAAGAAAATTTAAAACAATTTGGTTATCGTCGAATTACCAAATATTTAAAAGAAGATTATGGCATTGTTTATAATGCTAAGAAAGTATTACGAATTATGAAAGAAAATAATATTCAAGCTGAATATGTAAAGCGTATGCGTAGAAAAATATTAATAAAACAAAATAGAAATAAAAATATAATTAAATATCCTTATTTAGTAAATCGTAATTTTAATGATATTAAAGAAAGATTTTCAATTTTATTTACTGATGTAACTTATTTAATTTGAAATGGTAAAAAACATTATCAATCAACAATAATTGATGGATATACTAAAGAAATTATTGATGTAAAATGATCAAAATTTAATAATAACAAACTTGTAATTGATAATTTAAATGCTGCAATTAATAAAATTAAAAAAATAAAAAAAGATCTAAATAAAACAATAATTCATTCAGATCACGGATATCAATATACATCTAAAGATTATAATAGTAAATGTTTAGATAACAAAATTATAATTTCAATGGGTAAAAATTATCATTGTGCAGACAACATTATTATTGAAAGTTTTCATTCATTACTTAAAAAAGGAACAATCCATAATAAAAATTATAAATCTCATAATGAATATATTAATGATGTTAAAAAATGAAATAAATGATATTCAAACCAAAAAGAAAAAGATATAATAAATGAAAGTTTGTAAACCTTTTTATTAATACTTACTAAACAGGGTGCAGTCTAATCAACCGCCATTTGAATACAACATTTAGTGTTAGTGGAAAATGGATCAAGATGAGTTTTTCGTTTATCAAATTTATCTTTAAAATTACCTTCATGGATTTCTTTAATAAATGTTTCATCGATTTGTATTTGGCCATTTAATTTTTTAAATTTTAATTGAGTATTTTATAATTGTTTTGATTGCATTAATTTTTGACGATTATATCAAGCTGTTTTGGGTGTTGTTTTAATAAAACGGGAAATTACTTTACTAGATTGTCCTAACAATAGACTTCTTGCTATACCGGCTTTTCTTATTAAGAATATTTCTATAAAATATAATTAAAAATAAAAAATATAAATTAGGCGGGTATAAAACTATGAAAAATGATAACTTTAAACTTCTTAATGATAAAGAATTATTACGATTAACAGGAATAAAACAAAATACTTTTAATAAAATGTTGGATTGGCAACCCTTTTTAGGACACTTTTTATATGGACTGTTGTTTTATAAATTCAACAGGTGTTAAATAATTTAAACTACCGTGAATTCGAATATTGTTATATCAATCCACAAAGTCAAATAATTTGTATTTTAATTGGGTTAAATTTATAAATTTTTGCCCCTTGATAAATTCTGTTTTAAAACTTTTGTAAGTTGTTTCAGCCACAGCATTATCGTATGGACAGCCTTTATTGCTTAATGATCGTTTGATGTTAAAAGTATTTAAGATATTATCAATGATTTTATTTTTAAATTCATTACCCCGGTCAGTATGAAATAACGTAATTTGATTTAATGGTCTTGTAATTGAATAAAAGGCTTCTTGTCCTAGTTGGGCTGTTTTGTTTGTCCCGGCACTATAGCCAATTATTTCACGATTAAACAAGTCAATTAATAAACAAATATAATGTCATTTAGCACCAACTTGAACATATGTTAAATCACTAACAACAACTTCATTTGGTTGTTTATTATTAAATTCACGGTTTAAAACGTTGCTAATTTCGTCGTTATTAACCACTGACTTATGATTACGATATTTTAATTTGGTGTATTTAGATACTAACTGATTTTTAATCATAATTTGGCGAATTTTTCTTCGCGATAAGATAATATCTTTTCTGGTTAAAATAGTTTTAATTTTACGAGCTCCATAAATTTTGCGACTATCATTAAATGCACTGATAACTTCTTGTTCATAATTATTAACATCAACCGTAGCGTATTTATTAATTTGATAGTAATATGTTGATTTTGCTATCTTTAATATTTGACCCATTTTTCGCACGGAATATTTTTCTTTATTATTGTTAATAATTTCTATTTTTTGCCGATTATCAGTGCCGCTTGCTTTAAAATGTCGTTTTCCATTCGTAATTGGATTAATTCTTTCCGCAAGGCAATCATTTCATTTTCTTTAACAGTGCGGTTATCTTTTGCTTTAAAAGATCCAGAATTATTTAATTTTTCAATTCACTGATATACGGCTGATTTTGACATCCCATATTCCTTAAAAATTTCAAGAATGGTTTTACCATTTTGATAAAGTAAAACAATTTGTTTTTTAAATTCATCAGTATATGAATTTCTTCCCATTTTTATATTCCTCCTTTCTTCATAATTATATTTTATTTGAAAGTCCACATAAATATGGTCCAACTTATTGTAACCTATCCAATCCAACGCCCAAAAAAAGACAAAAAAAATACTATTCCGAAAAAAAGAAAAAACATACTATCAAAACACAAATAATCCTCGAAAAAGAAAGCAAAACTATTATTGCAACAAATTTTGCTTGTGGTAAAACCGATGATTTTCGTTTATTTAAAGAATCAAAAATACCGCTTTTAAAAGATACCAAAGTAATAGTTGATACAGGTTATCAAGGCTTGCAAAAAATGCATCGGAATGTTTTGATTCCGCATAAAAAAACAAAGCAAAAACCTTTAAATAACGAACAAAAACAGCATAATAAACTAATTTCACAAATGAGAATCGTTATTGAAAATGTTTTTGCTATCCTTAAAAAATTTAAAATTATTACTGAAAAATATCGCAATCGTAGAAAAAGATTTGCTTTAAGATTTAATTTAATTGCTTCAATCTATAATTTTCAATTGTTATTATAAATAAGACAAGAAGTTGAATGAAAATTAACTTTAAATAATAAAATCATTTTTTGTTGTGCCAAAATAACGCATCGCTTATAAAGACTATAAGAATTAAATTAATAAGAGGTATAAATTCCTATTTGTATTTTTTTCTTTATGAATTAATTTGCAATGATTATCATAGTATCACAAGAAGTCTAATGTTTTTCCAAAAATAAATTAATAATTTTATTGACTAAATTTAAAAAAATCATATAATTAATCTTGGAAAATGTTAAAGTAGCTAATGTTCACCTATGCCCTTAAGTGTGGTTAATAGGTTTTACAAGATAAAATTAAATTTTTTAATGATTAAATTAATCATTTAAGAAAATAATTCTTGTTAATTAAAGTGCTACTTTTGAGCGTTTTTTTAATTAATTAAAATGGAGGTATTGGATGAATCAACCCACTAAAAACAATAAGAATATCGAGCAAGTAAATTATGATATTAGAATGCGTGAAGTTTTAATTATTTTAGATGATGGTAGAAAAATTGGTCCTTTAGGGCGAAATGAAGCAATTCGGATTGCAGAAGAAAAAGGTTTAGATTTATTGTTAGTATCAGCGACTTCAAATCCACCGGTAGCAAAATTGGTTGATTATGGAAAATATAAATACGAACAAAAGAAAAAAGATAAAGAAAACAAGAAAAATCAACATGTAACTGAAAATAAAGAAATGCGTTTGCGAACCGGAATTGGTGATCATGATTTAGAATTTAAAGCAAAAAAAGTGCGTGAATTCTTGCTTGTTGGGAATCGGGTTAAAATTTCATTAAAGTTTCGAGGGCGAGAAGTTACTAGACCAGAATATGGAAAAGAAACATTAGATAAGTTTTTTAGTTATATTGAGGATTTAGCAAAGATTGAAAAAGAACCACAATTAAACGGCTTGTTTTTAGATATGTATGTCGTACCAAAAAAATAATTAATTAAATTAACTTTTAAAAGGAAAGATAAGGAGGGAAATTTATGCCAAAAATGAAAACAAAAAAATCTTTAGCAAAAAGAGTAAAAATAACTGGGACAGGGAAATGAAAAATTGCGCATGCGTATACTTCGCATTTAGCGCAAAATAAGTCAACAAAACAAAAACGTCATTTACGAAAAGCTGGCTTAATGGATCACACTGATCAAAGCCGCTTAAAAAATTTATTACAGGGGTAAGAAAAAGAAAAGAAGGGAGTATTAACAAATGGCAAGAGTAAAAGGCGGACCAACAACAAGAAAACGTCGTAAAAAAATTATTAAAGAAGCAAAAGGATATTTTGGCACAAAATCAACTCACTATAAAAAAGCAAAGGAACAAGTGATGAAATCATGAGCATATGCCTTCCGTGATCGTAAACAACGTAAAAGGGATTTTCGTTCATTATGAATTCAAAGAATTAATGCGGCAGTGCGCGAACATGATATGTCATATTCACAATTTATGAATGGTTTAAATAAAACAAACATCGAAATAAACCGTAAGATGTTATCAGAATTAGCAATTCATAACCCAAGTGAATTTAAAATGCTAGTGGAAAAATCAAAACAAGCGTTAAAAAATTAACAAAACTACTTTGTAAAAAGTAGTTTTTTATTACAAAATTAGGGAAACTATTCGATATCAATTAAGTTAAGTTGCTAATTATGATAATTAAGCATAAAATAGACTTCTTGCGATACCTTATTATTTATGCTTAAAAAGCAATTAAAATTTTTAAAAATGATTATTTTAAAGTTTAATTTAATTTTTTTATTTGGCTGAATTATACTTGTAAGTGCAAGTAAATAAAATTGCAAAAAATCCCATATAAAAATTTTATGATGCTAAGTTTATTTTAGAAAAAATAAAGCAAGGGGTTTTTATATGGGATATAAACATCTTGGCATAGATGAAAGAATTTATATTGAGAATCAATTGAAGTTTAAAATAAAAATTAGTGAAATAGCTAAAAATCTTAATCGAAGTATTAGTACTATTATTCGAGAAGTTAATAGAAATAAAGATAATAATCATTATTTTTCATTAATTGCACAAAATAAAGCAGAAAATAGAAAACAATCACATATTTATTTTCATAAGTTTAAAAATAGAGAATTAGTAAAATATGTACAACAAAAATTATTATTAGGTTGATCACCCGAACAAATTTATGGCAGAATTAAAAATTTTCATAAAGAATGAATTATTAGTTTTAAAACAATTTACAATTGAATTTATTCTGGATTACTTGAAAAAGTTACTAATAAAAATTTAAGAAGAAAAGGTAAGAAACGAAAATATCAATAAAATCGGGGTAAATTTAATGGTAAATCAATTAAAGAACGAAATGATAATGTTAATAATCGCGTAACTCTTGGTCATTGAGAAGGTGATACCGTAGTATCATCACGAGGTAAAAGTAAATCATGTTTAATAACTTTAGTTGAAAGAACATCAAGATTTACTTTAGCAATATTAGTTGAAAATAGAACTACTAAAGTTATTAACGAAAATATTAGCCATTATTTATCAATTCTTCCAAATAATCTTGTTAAGACTATAACATTTGATCGTGGTAAAGAATTTGCTAATTGACAACAACTTGAAAAAAATTTAAATGTGAAAATTTATTTTGCTAATGCATATTCACCCTGACAAAGAGGTACTAATGAAAATACTAATGGTTTAATTAGAGAAAAATTTCCTAAAAAATTTAATTTTTCAAATACTACTAAAAATGCAGTTCATAAATTTATATTGTCTTTAAACCAAAGACCAAGAAAAATACTAAATTATCTTTCGCCAATCGAATATTTGGTTAGAAAAATAATTTAGTTGCACTTAACTTTACAATTTGGCATTTTTTATTTCTATTTTGTTTTATTAATATTTTTCTACGCATACGCTTTACATATTCAGCTTGAATATTATTTTCTTTCATAATTCGTAATACTTTCTTAGCATTATAAACAATGCCATAATCTTCTTTTAAATATTTGGTAATTCGACGATAACCAAATTGTTTTAAATTTTCTTCATAGACTTTTACAATATTTTTTAATGGTTCACTATCCTTACCATTACTTGAATAATTTTTATATTTATCTCAATAACTACGCTTTAAATTTGTTACATCAAGTAATAAATTTAGTGGATATTTATTAATGTTTTCTTTGATAAAAAATACAATTTTTCTTTTATTTAATTGTAAAAATCATGAAGCTTTTTTAGTAATTCATACCTAACTTTGTAATAGTTTAAATCTCTTTTTCCTCTTTTTTCTTTTGGACCTTTATTGGTGTTTAAAATTCCTTTCTTAAAATTTTCATACCATTAAGCAACAGTTTTTTTATTAATTGCATATTTTTTTGCAATAAAACTTATACTATTATTTTTAACCTCTTGTCCTATCCTTTTTCGAAAATCTGCTGTATATTTATTAAATTTTTGTCCTTTTCTTGCCATATAAAAATGCACCTCCTTTAAAGTTTAGCAAAGACTTTTTTTCTTTACTTACTTTTTTGGGTGCAGTATATCTCATCGTAAAGACATTTTAGAAAAATTAAATTGATGATATGAAACTTATAAAACAAAAGAAAAATTAGATAAAAATGAATTAACAGCAAGTTTAATGGGTAAAACTATTTTCGGTTTATTAGAGACTAGTGATGGCAATATTGATTTATGAATTAATCCTTTTAACTTTACATCACGTGTAAGTAAAATAAATGAAATTGAACAAGGGGCCGACATTTGATTAAATTATCATCAATCAGATAGTGGTTTTATTTTAAATTTAATTTGTACCAAAGATAAAATAGTTATTAAAGGTTGACCAAAAAATAATGAGGTAGTTGTTGGACAAAGTAAAACACAAATTAAAGATGATGTTAGACCTTTTTTAGTTCAAGAATTTAAAAATAAATTAGGAATAGTACCTTTTTGAGAAATGATAAATGAACCTAATCCGTTGTTCTTATCAACTTCAACTACATTAAATCCATGACCTACAATGGCAAATTGTTATAAATTACAATTTGATTTAGAAGATAGTTTTAATATTAAATCAAAATAACGATGAGCTAATCGTACGCACTGATATGGGGTATTAGATGATGGTTTAATGAATGCTTACAATATGGGAAATAAAAAAGCATTACAAGATGTATTTGATGATATTTTCATTCAATCAGGTCAAACGGCAGCAGATGGGACATCATCGCAATCTTTACAAGTAGTACAAGGTACACCAACCTTAGAAACATATACTGAAGATCAAAAATCTATTATTGAGCAAGTATATTTAGCCTGTCATTTTTCTAGCCCATTTGGGGATAAATCAGATAATGACCAAAATAAAACACAGTCATTATTAACTAAAACAAAAGACTTAGAAAAACAAGCATATTTACAAGCATATCGTAAGCAATATTATACTAAAATGTTTGATACAGTTTTAAAATATTATGGTTTATGAAATGGTAGTGGTGAACGCCCTTATGTCTTTGATTTTATTAGTGCTAGTTTAGTTGACCAAATGCGACAAAATGAATTAATTACTGCTAGATTAGATAATGGCACAATGGAACCAGTAAGAGCCATAATTGAATATGATAATATTGATGAATTAGAAGCAACAAAATATTTTGAAAAAGTAGAAAAATGACAAGATAAAATGCAAACCAAAGAAATAGAACATAATAATAAATTACTAGAATATGATGAAACTGGTAATAATCAAAACGCCTTACAAGGTATAACAGAAATAAAGGAGAATTAAAAAATGAGTAGAATTAACTCCGGGGTTATCGAAGAATTAAGAAGACAAGCCCACGATACTTTAATAGATATCAGAGAAAATATAAAAGATAATCGACATTGAATGGTATTTCCTTTTAATGTTTATAGTTCATATATTCCTGATACTGAGACAGGTTGAAAACCCAATAACGCAAAACCTAGTGATTATGGTAGTTATTCAAGAATATTTGATAATATGGAAAGTACTATTGCACAATGACAAGATAGTTTAAAAATAGTACAAAAATATAAAGGTGAAGAAATCAATATCTTAACAATTGATGATTTTAAAAATCAGCCAGTTAACTCAACTATATGAGCAAATAATGAAACACTTTTCGCGATAAAATTAAAAGATGAAAATAATAATGTTTATTGAAAATTAATTGATGGGGAAAATATTTATGATATTAATAGAATGTTAGCATACTTAAAGCAATATAAATTAAGTTATTTTATTAATAATGATAATAAAGCCGATAATTTTTATACAAAAGATGTTAAGGTTGGTAAATATTGAGATGCTTATATGATTGATGATAGAAGTTCAATTCAATTTGGAGAAGCTAAATTTGAACAAGTATTTACCCAACAATCAACTGAAAGACAATATACTTTATTAATTTTAGATGAAGATGCAAGTAAATTAAATATTAATGATTATTATAATTTTTATACGGTTTTTAATGACCATGGATTAAATATTGGTGGAGGTAATATAAATATTGCTCCCCAAGATAGACAATGATTATATCCATCAAATGTTATTAATTATTATTCACCATATGATGGTAGTTTTTTATGACAAGAAATTACCTTTTCAAGTATTAATGACAAAATTAGTAATAGTGGTTTATCAGTACGACAATTTATTCAAACAAGTGCCCCGGGCGAGGGTTGTTGTTTTCCTAAAATAACTTATGATGAGAAAACAAATAAAGGTATTGTTGAATTAGATGATATGTTATTAAAAGATCCTGGTGTTAGAGCAATGACAGTTAAATTTTATGGTAATCCGATCTTTTTTGATATGCCTGTAATTGGGAGACCAATTATTAAAGGTCAATTTAATAAAAAAGTAATGAATTCACGAGATTTATTAATGTATAACATGTATCCGTTGTCCGCCTGACAAAGTTAATACTTATGCATCACCTGAGGTAAGTTGATATAACATTCAAGGGATTCAACCAACAATGATAACTGGTTATGAAAATTGAAAAAAAGATATGGAAAGTAGATATGACTTTTGAAAACAAAAAAATAGTGAAGGTATTGTTATAACAGATAATGCAAGTTCAACAGCAACTAATCCCGTTGTTGGAACAACTATTAATGAAGAAAATAAGGACTCTAAATTTTATTGATCAAAAGATTGAAAAATAACACCACCAAGTCAAATAGAGGTAAAAGGTGGTAAGGTTGATAATATTATTAGTACTCAAGCATCATCTTATTTTAGAAGAAAAGATGAATTTGGTAATACTGTTGGTAGTGTTCAAATTGAATACAATAAAATGGGTTCATGTAATGTTTGAGATATTTTAAATATGAATAATTTTATTAACCGTCAAATAACAATATTACCTTTAAACTATACTCAAAAGTTAGTTTTTAATCCTTTTACGATACCAGGCGGAGTTGGTAAATTATTAAACTTTATTTCGTTTGGTATTCCTTGGGGCTGAGTTATTAATCAAGATGAAAAAACTTGACCTAATTTTCAATGACTTAATGGCTTTATGAGTGCTAATATTTATAGTTTTTATAATGATGCTTTTTGGTCTGAAAACTCAAAAGGTAAATGTTATTTACCTTTTGAAATATTTAGAGAACAAGGTAATGATAAAGTTGGTGCTATTTTTGGAGCAAATGCCACTAGTTTCGGGTTTACTACTTTATTAACTGATAAATTAGTAGGTACTGTTTTAACTAAGGATGGTAAACCAACAAATAATATAGTTTATTCAACATATAATCTAAAACAATTAAACGAAAAAACTAACCGAGTTTATTTAATTAATGAACTTACAACAGTAGTAGATGCTCAAACATCAGTTAGTTATAGTGAAGAAGATAATGATTGTGAATTCTTACAAACACCAGATGGAACAAATTGTGGTTATATTATTTATATGTTTTCAATACAAGCATTATATAAAGGTAATTTTTAAATTATCTTTTATGCTGATAATCCTTATACCAATAATGAAGAAGATTATTTAAGATTATCAGTATGGAGTTTTCGTGGAAAAACAAAAAGTGTATTAAATAATTATTTACGAGATATGACAACTAATTATAAAACTAGTTTCTTATTACCACATGACTATGAAATCCCAACATTTAATTACCCACAATATGTATTACCACCAAGCATTGATTTTCACCCGGTACAAATTATATTAGACAAAGATGATAGTAAATTAGATGTTTATGCTGAAGGTAATGGTCGAGGTGGTACAAAAGATGAAACACAATATAATCAAGATGTTTTATTATTTGATTTTGGAACATTTGGAGCAACAGAATGAAAACAAGTACAAAATAATTATGATAGTTTTAATTTTTATAATAATGGTAATATAACCTTTAATGTAAACAGTATTGATCCACAGTTTAATTGAAATAAAAAATTAGAAACAAATATTAATATTAAAATAGAAAATATTAATGAAAGTGGATATTCTATTTTTAATAATTTAGAAGAATATAAATATCCATTTAGTAAAAATGATGATGGTTACCATTTTAAAACTAAAATTATTTTTTATAATGAAGGTGTTAAGTTAAAAATGAAAATTAATTATGAATTGTATTTAAAAGGAAAATTAGAATTTCCTTTTAATACCAAATATAATGCTCATTTTTTAATAGAAACTATTCCTGTTGTTTATATTAATTTAAAACAAAAATAGGGTAAAACCCTATTTTTTATAATAATTTAAACAATAATATTTCCGTTTTCATCTATTTTAGGTATGTCATTATTTATAGATTCATTTTCACCCAATCATTGATAAACATTTTTGAAATACTCACCTTTATCTTGTCCTCATGTATGGGAGAATTTTTTATCATCTTTTTTTATTCATAAAACAAGACCAGAATAGTATCTGCTACCAGTACTTAAATTAATATAATAATTATTAGATGTATAAATGTCTTTACTTTTATTGTTGTTTTGGAATTTAATAATATTTCACTTAATATTTTCTCCTCTTGCAATAACAAAATATCACTTATTATCATCTTTGTGAAAAGGTTTATTTGAAGAACATATTTCTTTTAAATTACCAATAATTTTATTTTCACATTTTGGTTCTTGACCGCAACTTACTATTCCTAATGTACTTGTTCCGATTAAAGTGATTACTCCTAAAAGACTTAATATTTTTTTCATTTTAAATAATTATTTCCATTAAATATAAATTATAAACAATAATAAAATTTAATTTTTAAGATGATAATGTATCAATTACTCCGCACAAAACCGCAACTGATCCTGCAATAATTGAAATTATTTCACCTATTCCTGTAAATGCTGAAGCGCCAGCGGCTACCGAAACCCCTCAACCAACATTTTGACATCAATCAAGACTAGAATCAGAGTTAGAATTTTCTAAATTTTGTATTTTATTATCTAATTTATTAATCATATTTGTTAAAGTATCAATACTTTCTTTTATTCCTTTAACAGTTTTATTTAATTCTTCTATCTTAGATGTATTGTTTATTATTCTTAAAATAATAGATAAATCTCGAATATATCCTTTGGCTGTTTCTTTTCATTCACTTGATGAATTCAAATTATTTTTTCAATTGTCTATATGGGATTTTCATTGTTTAAATAATGGGTCATTAATTATTTTATTTTTAATTTCATTAATTTTAGTTTTAGTATTAAAAATTAGTTTTTTACTAAGTCCTGCAGAATAAACATTACTGTTATTTTTTACAACTAATTCAGCTGAAAAACTTTCAGTAAAACCCGAATATTCACTTTTATTAATAATTTCAAATTGAGAAATATCTAATTTAGGATATAAATATTTAATTTTATTTAAAATACTAACGTTATTATTGTCTTCAATTAATTCTAAGTTAATAATATTATTGCTATTATTTGTTGATCTTTTTTGTCTTGAATTATTAAAATCATCATTAAAATTATTAATATAATTATTTTCATATATAGCACCATCATCTATAATATTAACAGATTCTAAATAATAAGAATTACTAAATACATTACAAGCAACTGTAATTTTTATTCTTTTTTGTCTGTTGCTTTTCTGTCAAACATCATTAATTTGATTTCAAGAATTAAAAATAGGTCGAGCAATTAAAACTTCTGGTAAGTCATCACAATTTCCATCATTAATTTCTCCTACATATTCGCTTTGAACTCCGCGATTTTTATGTTTTTCAATTAAACTTTTAAAAATATAATCATATTGATATGGGTTATTTTTTTGATAGTTGTGAATAATTCTTTCTCAAGAGTTTGGATTAAAAATTCCAGTTATTCTTCCTTTTGTAAAAAATTTGTCTCCAGAACAACTAAAATAAATATCTGTTTTAATTTCTCTCTTAATTATATTTAATTTCTCTTTTTTTTGATAAGGGCTAGCGGCAATTGTTGTTGGTACAGCAGTTCCAACAATAGTTAATACACTTAATAAACTAAGTAATTTTTTCATACTTGTTTTTCTCCGTTTCTTAATCTTGAAACTTTTTATCAAGATCTATTCCCAGTATATATATATATATATATATATACAAGCAAAATTAGTAATTATTTTAAAAACTTTTATCTTGTTAAAAAGCTATTAATACACGTTTTAAGGGGTAAATTAGCAATGAAATATATTAAGTTTATTTATTTTTACATAAAGTGTTGTATTAGTAAAATAATAGTATATAATGAAGGCATAGGTTTAATCTTTTTCCGTAAAAAAGAGTTACGCTGACTTGTTAATCGGACAAGGATAAAAAAAGAGGAGTTTATAAAATGGCACTTATAAAAGAACAATTAATCGAACAAGGTTTAAGTGAAGAAATTGCAGAAAATATCTTAAATCAGTTTAATAATGAAGCAAAGCAAATTAGAGAAAGTGTGCAAAAACGCGAAGATGTTATATCAAAAGAAGACTTTATTAAATTATCTAATGAATTAGATGAATTAAAAGCCTTTAAAGATGTTCCATCTACTAAAATTGAAGATATTAAAACTAATTTAGAAAAAGTTAGTGGTAGTTCTTTATTTGAAAAAATGCAAACTTTAAAAGAATTAAAACCTGATTTGTTTGTCGAAGAACAACCATCAGTTTCACCAACTAATTTAATTAAAGATATGATTGAAAATTCGGTTGAAAATAAAAATGATGAAATTGAAACTATTAAAGAAAAAGGAGCATATACTCCAGAAGAAATTAAGAAATTAACTGATTATACACTTAAAAACCTTAGATAATAAGGGAGTGAATATTATGGCAACAATTAATTTGCCGCAAGTACATTTTACATTACAAGGTAATACAACAGGTCAAAAAGCCTATGTTGATATGGTTAACGCTATGCTAAGAGGACCATTAATGAATGAGCATGCAAGTATTATGCAATATGCAACTGCAACTGCTGAACAAGTTGCTTGATTACCTAATGCAGGACAAGCATTATATAATTTAACTCATCGTGTGGTATTACAAGATGATTATTCATTACCAAATGGTGGGGCAACTCAAACAATGGGATTAACAAGAATTCCGGTGCCTATTAATAAAAGATTTAATTTAAAATTAATGAATGAAGCATTTGACTTAGCAATGATAGAACAAAATATTAAAAATGGTGTTATTGCTGATGCTATTGCTAGTGTTGTACAGAATAAATTTGTTAATTTAGAATGTGAATTAATTCAGGCTATTTATGATTATTGTTTAGCAGATGGTCAATATGAAGTAATTCCATTTCGTAGTTATACAGCCGATAGTGCCGATGAAGCAAATAAAGCATTCTTTACATTAAATGAAACTTTGATTGAATTAACAAATCAAATTAGTAGTTTATATTTTGGATTGCCAACCGATAAAATGTTTATGGTTTTAGGACGAAGATCCTATTTAGGATTAACACCGGCTTATTTAAAAGTAATTGGTTCACAAGCTCAATTAAAAGCAATGGTTAACGGTGAATTATATGAAAATACCGCAATGGGTATTCCGGTATCAAAAAGTTTTCATTTAGAAAAAACATATACAAAAGGACAAGTTAACCGAGATAAGGGTTATAATTTTACTAATGTAAATGGTTTACTTATTAATAAACAAGTATGAGCATATCCAATTAATATGGATACTATTCAACAAGTTTTAGATAATGATACTGCTAACCCTAAATGAATTGGTAAAGTGCAATATGCAACACCAACTATTTTATATCCAAAAACATGTAAGATTATTTTAGAAGTTGCACCAACTCAACAAGAAATTGATCAAGCAACTGCTAATTTAAATAAATCATTCCGTGTTCCTGTTGATTATGTTATTGGAAAACCTGCTTTATCAACAATTATTACTACACCCAATTTAGGAGCAATTACTATGGCTGGAACAGAACCAAATACTACTGAATTAGAAACAGCAATTAAAGCAAAAAATAATAAATATGTAAATGGAAATGCAACATTTAGTTCTATTACAGCTACTGGTGCATTAGCAACCGCTAACCCTAATAAATATAGTGAAACCGTTAATTTAACTTATTCAAAATAAGTAATATGTAATTATGAATTTACTAATATTACGAGTTTTAACTTTATTAGCAGAAAAATTAGGTAATGAACACATAATAAGTAAGTTTGTTAATTTAATTAATAAAGTTAATAAATTTGCGTCATATTATGCTAATCCTTTTCAAAAGATTACAAATAAAATTGAAGATATTTATCAGTGATTAAATCCTTATACTTATTTAAATTTAATTAAAAAAGGTCATAAAAAAGAAATTCAACAAATATTAATTAAATTAGAAAAAGATAACAATATTAAAAATAGAGAACAATTTAAAAAAGAAAATTATCTAAACACTAATTGACAACCTTTAAATAGTAGTTGGCTTAATAGTGGTATGTTTAATATAACAAATAAGTTAACTTTAACAGGTAATTTAACTATTTTAATATATACAAAAACAGCAAAACACCCGAAGTTTTATGGTCCATATGTTTATCCTAGTGTTCCATTTGAAATTTGAAAATTATTAAGTAATGCTGTATCTAATGCTGGAATTTTATTTTGGCGTTATTGATTAAGAAAATGATTACCTAGTCATTTAAGAGATTATATTAAAAAACGATTACCAAAAGAATTAAAAGAAAAATACCCAAAAGGAAATATTAAATTAACATTACCACATATTCAAAAATTACAACAAATTAAAACGTTTATTAATAATTTAAAGATTGGTCATTTTAATTTTAATTTTGCTGGTGAAATTAATAACAAAAAATGATATCGAGAGCGAAAAAGTGATGTTAAAAATATTAATAATTTATATAAAACACCAGTTAAAAGTATGTTTTATAAAACTAATAAAACTATTAAAACAATTAATAAAACACAAAGAAATGTTAATAGTTATAAACCATCTAATTTAAGAAATAAATATCGTAATCAATTAAGGGGTGTATTATATGGAAAGTAATTTAAATAATTTATTATTTATAACAGTTGAAGATGTTAAAGAAAGTAAACTTTGACAACCTATTAATGACCGTAAGCAATCTGCTTATAATGATAATTTAATTTATAATGCTATTTTAAAAACTAGTTTATGAATGGATAGATTATCAGGTGGGACAATTTCAGATAAAATAAATAAAAAAGATTTATTTCCATGAGTTAAAAAAGATAATACTGGTTTAATTGAATATGATAAATGATTAAGTTATATTCAATCTGCTTGTTTATTAGCAGTTATGAATTGATATTTACCAAAAGGAGTTAATGATTTAACTGGTAGTGCTTCATTTTCACAAGGTGGTGTGGCATATTCACAAACAAATGACCCCGAAGCAAATGAAAATATTACTCGTGATGTTAAAAATGCTTTAAAATTAGCTGGTGAAATAATTGATATTATATCTAGTAAAACGGTTGATAGACCATATAATTATCATTTAGGGAATTATGCTCATCCTTGAGAAGAAGAATATAAATATATTACGAAAAAAACATTTTATGACAGTTTATTATTTTATTTAAAAGAACGCGTTCAAACTGATAACACTATTAATATTACTCATCCAACAATTATCGATTATAGTAAAATTGATTATAATGAATATATTAAACTTGTTGTTCCGTTTGATAATGATACGATTTATTATGATAATGGGGTTTGAAAAACAAATATTTCAGATTGAGAAATTGTTGACACTAGTGATTTAGATAATACAAGGTTTGATTATGAAATACAAAATTGAGATAAAGAAAATTATAAATACAATATTTGAATTAAAACAAGTAATCAAAATCATTATTATTTATCAACATACAAAAATTTTAAGGGAAAAATAACTGTTGGATCATTTGATTTAGAAAATAAATTTTCTCATCGTGTAGAATTAGAAGATGATGGAATTATTGCTATACGTACTGGTGGGACAGATGGAACAATTACTGATTTACACATTGAAAAAAAAGTAAGTTAGAAAGGGGTTTAATTAATGAAGCAAGATAAAACAACTTGATTAAAGGGTGCATTACCTTGAAATTGATTTAAAAAAGACCCTATTCCAACTTATAATTGAACCCATAAAGATATTAGAGAATGAGAAAGAAAATATAAAATTAGGAGTTGAGTAGTTAGTTTTTATACTTTAATGTTTTTAGCATTAAATTTTTGATTGGAATACGGGATGATTAATAGTATTAAGGATCAAATTAATTGATACAATTATGGTCAATATTGAGGCAATGGTATTGCCATTTTATTAACACCTTTATTTACACATGGAATTCAGGGTATATTTGTTGCTAGTAGTAAACCAAAAGTAGATATGAAAATTGATATTCCACGATTAAAAGTTTCTAAAATGGGATTAGTATTTACAATTTTACCTTTAATTACTTTAATAATTTCTTTAATTATTATTTTAATTGATAAATTAAAATGAAAAAAAGACCATTTAAGACATTGTTTAGATTGTCGGATTAATTCTCGTGTTATTCAACCAAGAATAGCAAAACAATGAAATAATTTAGATGGTATAACAGAAGAAATATTTAAAAATATACAAAACGAAAATATTAAAAAACAAAAACAAGAAGAAAATAACAAAAAATTAAATATAAATAATAATTATGAAACTAATAATTAAATTTTATTAAAATAGACTATATATAGGGGTGGTAGATATTTTGGGTGGTTATATAGCTTAATTTATAAATTATTTTGTTCTGAAAGAATGGATGGCTACTGTTTGAGTAAGGATAAGAAAGGAAACAAAAACATGAATGAAACATTAATGATTGCTTTACTTGTGTTAGCTGGTGCTGGTGGAATGGGTAGTCTTGGTATTCTTGGATTATCTGCTAAAAAAATTAAAAAATATAAAGCAGAACTTAGAGAATTAAGAACGGCTGTTATTGCCCACGAAAAACATTTACGAGGACCTGATTATGCAACAGAATTAGCCCTTAAAACAGGTCAAATTAAAAATGTTAAAAAACAAGTTAAAGTAAACGACAAAAAACAAGCACAAAAAGATGCTATTAGAAAACTAACAAATAGTATTTAAAAAAATAACCAATTAAGGTTATTTTTTATTTTTCTTTGTTGTGACTTATATAAAAATTAATAAGATATTCTATTCGTTGTGAATAAGTATCAAAGTTAGATAATTTATTTCAAACTTTTTCTTCATTTTCATTTAAGTAAATATTAACATTTCGAATTTTACAAGAATAATATTTTCCTTTTTTTTGATTATATGATTTTTTCATAATATTAAACCTCATAATTAGCAATAATAATGGCATCTCGTAAATGATTACTTATTTTATCATTATTATATTTTCAACCTTTACCATATTGATAAATTAAATTACTATCTTTATCAAATTCTCATATACAACTATCATTATATTTACTTAAATTTTCCATATTTTTAACAATTGATTTAGTATGTTTTGGTGATACTCAATTAATATTGTGTACTTTTTTTGTATTGTATTTAACTGTTCCAATTACTTTTAATAAATCATCCCTATCTTTACTTGCATTAGCAGATGTATATAAACAATCTTCAATATTAATAATTGCATCTGGTCTTAATACATCTAAAATAATATCGGGTTGTGTAATTCAATCATAATGTGTATATTCGGATTTATCAATTAATTTATTATCTTTAAAAGTAACGATAGCAGTAGTACCAGTCCCTGATGGGTCAATACCTATTTTTATCAAGTTGCTCATTCTTCATCATTATTATTAACTGTTGGTACTACATTAGAAATATCTTCTTCTTTAACTACATTATTGTTTGTATCCGCTATTTCTATATAAGATGAGGTATTTTATATTGTTTGATAAGGGTTCATCGCTCATCTGCCCCTTATTTTTGGCGACAGTAATATCATTAAAAGGTATATAATCAAAATTACCATCTTCTTTAATTTCTTTTTCATCTAAATCAATGTCAGTAATATCTACACCTAATTCTTGGGCTAATTTACGATATAATTTTGCTTCAACCATTTCTTTTGGTCATTTATTTCAAGGCGAATATTCACTATTTCCACTTGGACTACTATTTTTTAAACGGTCAATATCGGCTTTTCTTAATAAAATTCCTTTTGTTTCACCAGTTAAACGATTAATTCCAAAAGCATAAGCACCAATAATATTTTCATATTGACTGGTATTTGTCATAAAATCTATTTCATGTAATTTGGGTTTTTGTAAATCAGTATCTCATACAAATTTTTCACTTTTATAAATAATTCCTCGTTTTAAAATTCAATTTTCTTGTTCCATTCTTTTTTGAAACACACTACTATCAATAATAGTTGTTAATTTA
Source organism: Spiroplasma endosymbiont of Polydrusus pterygomalis (assembly GCF_964030635.1). GTDB lineage: Bacteria > Bacillota_I > Bacilli_A > Mycoplasmatales > Mycoplasmataceae > Spiroplasma. Next base: position 828,837 of record NZ_OZ034909.1, read on the forward strand.
TTTTTGAATGGAATAATATTAAAATCTTTTCCGAATATTAAACCTTTATTACTTAAATTAATAATTCCTAAGGCTGTAATTTTTCCATTATCAGCATTACCCACTAAATTCATATAACTTTGATTATTTTTTAATTTTAGTTCTTGTAAAGCAATTAAATTTTCTTGTAAATATTTAGCATTAACATTTAATTCATATGCTTTAATTGCTGTTGCTACTAATTCTTTTATTCCCATTTGATTATTCATAATTATTTCTCTCCTTTATTTATTTTTAATTTAATTCCATTAACACCAATAGTATTAATGTTTTTATTACTATCTCATTGTTTTTTAATTTCGTTTTTAACAATTTGTTCATCAACAATTAAATAATTTTTAATTAAATTAATAAGTTCTAATTTATCAGCATTTTGTAAAAAATCATCATTAACACCCAAAATATCAATATCTTTAATTAATATTTTTTCTTTCCGAAATTTACTAGTAGTTTTTTCTAAATCTTGTTCTATTTTTGCTACATCTTCCATAACACGAACTTGTTCATCTTCAATTTGGTCCATGTCTAACCCCATATCAGGCGTTAAGTTATTAGCATATTCAACCCTATTTTCTTGTTCTTGTTTTTTGGTTTGAATAAACTGTTGTTGTTTTAAGTATTGAACTTGTATTAGGCTATTTTTAATTTCAATTTTATTATTTTGAAGTACTTTTTCTAAATTAATAATATTAACTCTAATTCGATTTACTTCATCTTTAAAATCTTTTATTAATTCTAATGGTTCTCTAAAAACAAAATCAATTTTACTAATAGCACTGGGTATATCTTTTAAATGTATATCTTGATAACCATTTAATGCATAATGATTAAGATGACGATAGATAAACTCTGCTAATTCTTTACCGTGATTATCAATTCAATTTTTAATCGGTAATGCTTTTAAACTTAATTCTTTAAAATCATTACCTTTTAAATAAAATGGATAGGTAATATTTTTAATTTGATTATTTAACTTTAAATCTGCCATAATTAAATTTCCTCCAAATTCATATCCATAATTAAATTATCAATATATTCGTAAGCAGTCTCTTCTGAACAACATTCTTCTAATGCGATATTAAATAAATCTTCTTCGCTATAAACATAACCACTTTCATCTTTTCACATATTATTCATAATTTATCACTTCGTAGTCTGCTTCTTCATCTTCTAAATAATCATCTATTAAACTTTTAACCTCATCAATTTCATATCATTTTAAATTTAAATCAAAATCTTTTGGCAATGAAATATTACCTACATGTCGCTCTTCATTACCAAATTTAAGATATAAATTTAATTCTCAACTCATATCATAGTCACTATCAATTTGTGCATAAATAATATCTTTATTACTAATTTTTAATGCGTTATTATTAATTCATTTTTCATTTAAGTAATCACTAATACAATATGACATTTTCTTATTCCTCCTAATTATTTTTATTGTTTAATGCTCAATGTTCATCAGTAATATCTTCTTGCGATACTGAATAACTTTTAAGCATTAATTCATTCAATTTATTTTCTTTATTGCATTCTTTATGAAAACAATAACCTCAATATCTTTGTTTAAGACAAATTTTATTTAACTTTTTCATATAAACCTCCTAAATTATTTGATTGATTTTTTTCTCAATTTGTAATATTTTTCAACCATCTGATGCTAAATCTAAAATATCGTTAATTTTGTAATGTTGCATATAAGAAGCAATAACGTCTCATTTATCTTCAAATAAATTTAAATACATTTTTGCCCATTCTAAACATTGCAAATCATAATGATTTTTATGATGAGAAATACGACAATTAACAGGTTGACAATTCACTCAATCAAATAATGTTGTTATTTCACTTCAAGTTTTATTAATATACAAACTTTTATATTCCATTATATTTCCTCCTATTTTTAATTCGCTGGCACTCACTCCCAAGTGAAAGTGCCAAAGCGAGAATTAGTTATATAAGTATTTATCTATTTATTTACTACGCCATCCGCTTCACTGGGGATGAGCGGTGGCGATAATATATTTAATATTTGTTTATTATTAGATAATAGACAGTTGTTTTTATGAGGTAAAGCCAGAGAATTCTCTCTCTTCATCCGAACTATTTCAATTCAAAACGTTCAGTTTTTAAAATAAATTCACTTGCACCTTGAAGAGCCTGGTGCTGGCTTTGTGGTTTGTAGAACCACTGCCATCCTCGATGGGACAATGTCTATCGCAAATTTATTTATAAAGTGGCCATCTCTATTTTTATTGTCGTTCGATGTTGACCTTGCACTTATCACGACTATCGCTTAGTTCTAATAAACCAGCGCCGATTTACATATTTCCTCATACACTATTTCAGTACTTGCCTCGGCTGTATGTGGGAATGAGCTTAAACTCATGTTCTTATGGAAGCACTTAGTTATTTAAAATAACCGTCCCACTCTGTATTAAGTTGTTTTATAAAATCAAATTTTAAAAGAACCAGTTTCTCAATCAAAGATAATTTTTGAATTTTCTAATTTTTTATAAAACCGCGTTTGTTTTTTATCTTTTGTACGATTTAATAAGTCTTTATGTTTTTCACAAGTTCATAAAACTTTATTTGATAAAAATTCTTCGGTAATGAATGATATTGATTTATAGCAATTATCAACATCACATATTGTTTGTTGCGTATTAATTTCCATTACTTACTCCTTTCTTTGATATTAAGTTTTTTTATTTATTAGCCAAATTAATTAACTAAAACAGAGAAAGGACAACACCTTAAAATTGGAGAAAAAAAGGTACACTTTGTAAAGATTTATAAGATATTTAATAAATGTGTAAACAACTTTAAGTTAATGAAAAAGTTGCGATAAAAAGTTTCTATTTTAAGAATTTAAGATGCTGCCCTTTCTCTGAATTAATTAATAATTATGGGTTTACAAATAAAAAAACAACCCTTTTTATTTAACAAGAGTTGTTTTTTGTAGGTTCATCGTACACGATGCCTTTTATTAATTGCAGCATTTAAATTATCAATTACAAGTTTGTTATTATTAAATTTTGATCATTTTACATCAATAATTTCTTTAGTATATCCATCAATTATTGTTGATTGATAATGTTTTTTACCATTTCAAATTAAATAAGTTACATCAGTAAATAAAATTGAAAATCTTTCTTTAATATCATTAAAATTACGATTTACTGAATCAGGATATTTAATTATATTTTTATTTCTATTTTGTTTTATTAATATTTTTCTACGCATACGCTTTACATATTCAGCTTGAATATTATTTTCTTTCATAATTCGTAATACTTTCTTAGTATTATAAATAATGCCATAATCTTCTTTTAAATATTTGGTAATTCGACGATAACCAAATTGTTTTAAATTTTCTTCATAGACTTTTACAATATTTTTTAATGATTCACTATCCTTACCATTACTTGAATAATTTTTATATTTATCTCAATAACTACGCTTTAAATCTGTTATATCAAGTAATAAATTTAGTGGATATTTATTAAGGTTTTCTTTGATAAAAAATACAATTTTTCTTTTATTTAATTGTAAAAGTCATGAAGCTTTTTTAGTAATTCATACCTAACTTTGTAATAGTTTAAATCTCTTTTTTCAAATGATTCTTTTGGACCTTTATTGGTGTTTAAAATTCCTTTCTTAAAATTTTCATACCATGAAGCAATAGTTTTTTTATTAATTGCATATTTTTTTGCAATAAAACTTATACTATTATTTTTAACCTCTTGTCCTATCCTTTTTCGAAAATCTGCTGTATATTTATTAAATTTTTGTCCTTTTCTTGCCATATAAAAATGCACCTCCTTTAAAAGTTTAGCAAAGACTTTTTTTCTTTACTTACTTTTTTGGGTGCAGTCTAGTCTATATCCATCCTTTTAATTTTCTTTGTGGTCTAATTTCATTATGCTTCTTGCGATACCGGCTTTTCTTATTAATAATATTTCTATAGAATATAATTAAAAATAAAAAATATAAATTAGGAGGGTATAAAACTATGAAAAATGATAACTTTAAATTTCTTAATGATAAAGAATTATTACGATTAACAGGAATAAAACAAAATACTTTTAATAAAATGTTAGATATTTTAAAAGAAGCCGAGTTAAAAAAATTTAAAAAAGGCGGAAAAGATAATAAATTATCATTAGAAAATCGTTTATTAATGACTTTATCATATTGAAGAGAATACCGAACTTATTTTCATCTTGGCAAAACTTTTGGCATTAGTGAGATTAATTGTTATCGTAATATCAAATGAATTAAAAACACTTTAATTAAACACCCTGACTTTCAACAACTTGCTGGGCAAAAAACATTAATAAATAAATATTTTAATGATAAAACAATTATTATTGATGCAATCGAAACAGCAATCCAACGCCCAAAAAAAGACAAAAAAATACTATTCCAAAAAAAGAGAAAAAACATACTATCAAAACACAAATAATCCTCGAAAAAGAAAGCAAAACTATTATTGCAACAAATTTTGCTTGTGGTAAAACCGATGATTTTCGTTTATTTAAAGAATCAAAATACCGCTTTTAAAAGCTAGCAAAGTAATAGTTGATACAGGTTATCAAGGCTTGCAAAAAGTGCATCGGAATGTTTTGATTCCGCATAAAAAAACAAAGCAAAAACCTTTAAATAACGAACAAAAACAGCATAATAAACTAATTTAACAAATGAGAATCGTTATTGAAAATGTTTTTGCTATCCTTAAAAAATTTAAAATTATTACTGAAAAATTTCGCAATCGTAGAAAAAGCTTTGCTTTAAGATTTAATTTAATTGCTTCAATCTATAATTTTCAATTGTTATTATAAATAAAACAAGAAGTTGAATGAAAATTAACTTTAAATAATAAAATCATTTTTTGTTGTGCCAAAATAACGCATCGCTTATAAAGACTATAAGAATTAAATTAATAAGAGGTATAAATTCCTATTTGCACAGTTTCAGATAACTGAGAATTTTAATTAAAAAATGCTTTCATTTCATATTGAAGTGGTGGCATTTTTAAATTTAAAATTTTTCTTTTTTCATTATAATGAATTATATAATTATCTACAATATTTTTTACTTCTAAAATATTTTTACAGTGTGATAATTCTGAGTTCTCGGTTTTAAGAATTGAAAATCAATTTTCAATCGGTGAGTTATCTAAACAATTGCCTCTTCTTGACATACTTATATTTATACCGTGTTTTTTTAATAATTTTTCATAAGCTTTTGAGGTGAAATGAATACCTTGATCAGAATTAATAGTTAATTCACCTTTGATTATTTTTCTTTTAATAATTGCTTCTTTGATACAATTATTTACTCAATTTACTGTTGGAGTTGTTGTTAAAGAATAATTTACTATTAAATTACTAAATAAATACTTGATTGCAAATAAATATACTCATTCTGTGATTGTTTTAACATACGTAATATAAATTGATCACTTTTGATTAGTTTTTTCAGCTTTAAAATTACGTTTTAATAGATATTTATGTCGAATATGTTCATTTGTCATTTTTAAGAAATGATTAATTTTTTTTCTTGTTTTAATTCTTACACTATAAATTCTATTAGCTAATTTCATATAACGATAAACTGTTGAATTCGACACATTAATTTTTTGCTCTTCCAAAGATAATTTAATTTGTCTGTGTCCTTTAATACTATTTTCTCTATGAATTGCTTTAATTATTTCATATATTTAATAATCAATATTTGGTTGATATTCATCACAATTTTTTGAATATTTATTTCAAGTATCATATGAAATTCTTAATTCTTTTAAATATCATGATAAAGTAATTTTTGAAACTTGCAATTCTGATTTAATAAAAGCAATTTGTTTTCTAATGTTTGTTTTTGTTTTTATCTTTGGAAGAGCTTCAAGCTTTTTTAAAACCTCATTCTCAGCTTTTATTCTTTCATTTTCTTTTTTGCCAAATTGTAAAGTTAAGTGCAACTAAATTATTTTTCTAACCAAATATTCGATTGGCGAAAGATAATTTAGTATTTTTCTTGGTCTTTGGTTTAAAGACAATATAAATTTATGAACTGCATTTTTAGTAGTATTTGAAAAATTAAATTTTTTAGGAAATTTTTCTCTAATTAAACCATTAGTATTTTCATTAGTACCTCTTTGTCAGGGTGAATATGCATTAGCAAAATAAATTTTCACATTTAAATTTTTTTCAAGTTGTTGTCAATTAGCAAATTCTTTACCACGATCAAATGTTATAGTCTTAACAAGATTATTTGGAAGAATTGATAAATAATGGCTAATATTTTCGTTAATAACTTTAGTAGTTCTATTTTCAACTAATATTGCTAAAGTAAATCTTGATGTTCTTTCAACTAAAGTTATTAAACATGATTTACTTTTACCTCGTGATGATACTACGGTATCACCTTCTCAATGACCAAGAGTTACGCGATTATTAACATTAGCATTTCGTTCTTTAATTGATTTACCATTAAATTTACCCCGATTTTCTTGATATTTTCGTTTCTTACCTTTTCTTCTTAAATTTTTATTAGTAACTTTTTCAAGTAATCCAGAATAAATTCAATTGTAAATTGTTTTAAAACTAATAATTTATTCTTTATGAAAATTTTTAATTCTGCCATAAATTTGTTCGGGTGATCAACCTAATAATAATTTTTGTTGTACATATTTTACTAATTCTCTATTTTTAAACTTATGAAAATAAATATGTGATTGTTTTCTATTTTCTGCTTTATTTTGTGCAATTAATGAAAAATAATGATTATTATTTTTATTTCTATTAACTTCTCGAATAATAGTACTAATACTTCGATTAAGATTTTTAGCTATTTCACTAATTTTTATTTTAAACTTCAATTGATTCTCAATATAAATTCTTTCATCTATGCCAAGATGTTTATATCCCATATAAAAACTCCTTGCTTTATTTTTTCTAAAATAAACTTAGCATCATAAAATTTTTATATGGGATTTTTTGCAATTTTATTTACTTGCACTTACAAGTATAATTCAGCTTTTTAATAAATAGTTTTCACGTTCTAAGGGTTTTTTAAACTTATTTAATTCAAAATCTTTTCGCTTTTTTTGTTCTTTTAGAATTTCTTTATTTTGTTGAAATTGATTTACTCATTTTGAAATAGTTGCTAAACTAATATGATATTCTTTTGCTATTTCACTATAAGATTTATTGTTAATTGAGTATTCATTAACAATTTTTTCTTTAAATTCAAAAGAATGATCTTTAGACCCTTTTATTTTACCTTTAGCCATATAAAAATGTTTCTCCTAACTTTATATATTAATAATAATCTAGAAAAATTTTTATTTATATATCTCAGTTAAAAGAAACATTGCAGTATAAATTCCTATTTGTATTTTTTCTTTATGAATTAATTTGCGATGATTATCATAGTATCGCAAGAAGTCTATTATTATTTATGCTTAAAAAGCAATTAAAAACTTCTGTTTCTTTTTGTTGACGTAAAGCCGATGAAAGCTTATTTCGGACTATTAACTTTTCTCGCAGAATTTTTTGCTTACCAAGAACTGCCATTAACCAACATTACCTTCCATATCCATTTTAATTAATTGATTTAATTCAACGGCATACTCCATTGGTAATTCTCTCGTAAAAGGTTCTAAAAATCCCATAATAATCATTTCTAAAGCTTCTTGTTCAGATAAACCACGGCTTTGTAAATAAAACAGTTGTTCTTCGGAAATTTTACTTACTGTTGCTTCATGTTCAATTTGTGATTCATTATTATAAACCTTGTTTTGGGGAATTGTATCAGAGTGTGATTTTCCATCTAAAATTAAGGTATCACATTTAACCCGTGCTTTTGAATATTGTGCTTTAGGACCAATATGAACTAAGCCACGATAATTGGTTGTTCCCCCATTAAAAGTCATTGATTTAGAAATAATTTTCGAAGAGGTATTTTTCCCTAAATGAATCATTTTTGAACCGGCATCTTGAATCACATTTTCTTTAGCAACAGCAATTGAAATACATTGTCCTTTACTATTATTCCCTTTTAAAATAACACTAGGATATTTCATATTAATTTTTGAACCAACGTTACCATCAATTCATTCCATTTGACCATTTTCCTCAACAATACTCCGTTTTGTAACTAAATTTAAAACATTATCACTTCAATTTTGAACTGTGGTATAACGCATTTTAGCATTTTTCCCAACAAAAATTTCGACAATCGCTGCATGCAAAGAATCACACGAATAAACTGGCGCTGTACAACCTTCAATATAATGTAATTCAGCATCATCGTCAACAATAATTAATGTTCGTTCAAACTGTCCACTATTCTGATAATTAATTCGAAAATAAGCTTGTAATGGTTTTTCTAATTTAACGCCTTTCGGAACATAAATAAATGATCCCCCCGATCAAACTGCCCCATTTAACGCTGCATATTTATTATCCGTATTAGGAACTAGTGTTCCAAAATATTTTTTAAATAATTCCGGATGTTCTCGTAATGCCGTGTCACAATCCAAGAAAATAATCCCCTTTTCTTCAACTTCTTTCAGCATACTACCATAAACAGGTTCACTATCATATTGGGCTTTAATTCCAGCTAAATATTCCCGTTCTGCCTCTGGTAAGCCTAATCGATCAAAGGTTTCTTTAATTTTTTCAGGAACTTCTTCTCATTTTGTCACAATATGTTCTGTTGGCTTAATATAATAAATATACTCATTAAAATCCATAAATTGGAGATTTGGACCTCAACTTGGATTTTTCATTTTCAAAAAATTATGATATGACTGTAACCGATTTTCTCGCATTCATGTTGGTTCATTTTTATGATCTGAAATTTCATTAATAATTGCTTCATTAAGACCTTTCCCCGTATTATAGTAGGAAATGTCTCCGTCATTAAAACCATATTTATAACTAGAAATTTTTTTAATTTCTTTTTCTTGTTTTAATTTTGGTATTAATAAGACCTCCTTTACTTGTTAATTATCATTTGCTTTTAATAAGTCTAATAATAATGTTTGAAAACCAGCAACACCAATTGTGGCGCATTTAATTCGATTTGGTTGTTTTGGAATATTAATAAAAGCAATTAAATCATCTATTTTTTTTTCATCATATGATTGTTCAAAAATCATTGCTAAATAATTATCAATAATTTCTAAACTTCCCGTAATTGTTTTTCCTTCTAATTCTTGTGCCATAATATCCGTTGACGCTGTTGAAATGGCACAACCCACACCATCAAAACTAGCACTAATAATCTTATCTTTTTTAATCATTAATTCTAAATAAATGTCATCAATGCAAGACTCTGAAACTTGATGAATCAAATAAACCGCTGGTTTTTTGGTCAAACCTTTATGTTGTGGCTCTGAATAATGGTCCATAATAATTTGTCGTAAAAACATTGGGTCATTTTTATTAAATTCCATTTAAACCAACTTTCCTAAAAAATCTTGCTCATCAACAAGGGTTGATACTAATAAATCAATATCTTCATAACTATTATAAATTGAAAAACTAACTCTAACGGTATTTTTTTCAGGAATAACTTCACCAATTAAACGGGCACAATGATCGCCACTTCGCACTGTAATATTATTCCGACTTCCTAAATGCATTGCAACATCTTGGCAAAAAACATTTTTAATATTAAAAACTAAGGTTGCTGCTTTAGCATCGGCATTATAAATTATTGCTTTATCTTTTAACTTTTCATTAAACTGTTTAATCGCATATTGCTTCAATTGGTGGGTATATGTAATAATTTCTTGCAAAGTAACTGCATTAATAAAATCAATTGCTGCTCCAAAGCCAAAAATATCAGCAATATTAGCTGTTCCTGCTTCTAACCGTTCTGGTAATTTTTTTACACTATAATTTAAACCATCACTATCAACTCGGGCATTCATCCCTCCACCAACAATTAAAGGTTTTAATTCTAATAATAATTTTTCTTTTCCTCATAAAATCCCAATTCCCGTGGGTCCAAAAATTTTATGTGCCGAAAAAGTAATAAAATCAGCATCTCATTTTTGCACATCAGTTGGCATATGAATAACTCCTTGAGCACAATCAATAATAACAATTACCGCTGGATTAATCTTTCTAATCATTGCAATAATGGCTGTCGGGTCATTTTCATATCCTAAAATATTTGGTACATTAGCAAAAGCAACAATTTTTGTTTTAGCAGTAATCATTGTTGCTAATTGTTTTAAATTAATTCTAAAATTTGTTTCTGGTAAAAATTTAACAACTGCTTTTTTTTCTTGCGCTAAACGATATCACGGTAAAATATTAGCCCCATGTTCTTGTTTGGTAATTAAAATTTCATCATCCTTCATAATCTTTGAACTTAAACCATAAGCAATTTGATTTAAACCATATGTTGCTCCGGGTGTAAAAATAACTTCGGTTACTTTTTTAGCATTAATAAACTGTTGAATTTTATTACGAACAATATCATATTGAACATTTGTTTTATAGCCTAAAATACTATCAATATTATGGGGATTAGTTCCATAATTTGCATAGTACTCACCAATCGCATCAATAACGACTTGGGGTTTTAAACTAGTTGCGGCATTATCAAGATAAATTTGTTCAGCATTATTTTTAAAAAAAGGAAATTGCCTTTTAATTTTTTTATAATCAATCATCGTTATTCTCCAATCTCTTTATCAATTTCATTAATAATATTTTTTTGTAATTCTTCGTTTTCAATTGCATCAATTACATTTTTAAAATAACCCATACAAATTAATTTTCGGGCCTGCGTTATTGTTAATCCTCTTGTTCGTAAATAAAAAAATTGTTCTGGGTCAAGCATTCCGACCGCATTAGCATGACTCGCCTTAATATTATTTTCATCAATTAATAAAATTGGATCAGAAATGGCTTTTGAAGTTTTATCAAAAACTAATAATCTTAATTCTTGATGTGCTTCTGATTTACTCATTGTTTTTTCAATATGACTAGTACATTTAACAGTTTGTAATGAATTATCTTTGGCAATTGAATATGTCTTAATTTCACTTTCCGTTTCCGGCGCTAAGTGATGGGCATAAATAATTGCTTTTTTATAATAATCATGTGTTGACAAACTTGCCAAATAATATTTCAAAATACTACGTTTCCCTTGCAAATTAAAAATAACATTTTCCGTAATACTACTATTAACAACATTTAAGTGATAAGTATTAACTTGGGCTTTTTCTAATAAATTATAAAAAATATTGGCTGTTTGTTCACATTCACGATTTTTATAAATATTAATAATATTAATTTGACTATTCGCAGGAATATTATAGTTAATTGTTACTTCTGATGTTAAATTTAAAAAAAACAAAAAAGTTTCATTAACAAGATTAGGAACAAAATTAATATCAATAACTTCCCCAGGTTGGTTATTCTCAAGGGTTAATTCCGGTGTTGTTGCATCAACATTAAATTTATCACTAACAAGTTCTTGTTTATTGAATAAAACACGCATTTTTATTTTCCTTTTTGCGCAGAACAGCCAATTCCTGCTAAAGGTTTGACCCCACTTTTTTTATTTCCCGCAGTTAAATTTAACTCTTGTAATAATCATTCGTAACCTTCTTCGTTAATTTTTTTAACTAAACTATAATCGCCACTTTTCACAATTTTCCCTCTCACAATAACATGCGCATGTGTCGGTTTCACTAAATTAAAAAAACGATCATAATGTGAAACAACAATTGCCGCAAAATTTTTATTTCGCATTTTTTTTAATTCGGTACTAACAACATTTAAAGCATCAACATCTAAGCCCGAATCAATTTCATCAATTAAAGCTAATGATGGCTTTAATAAATTTAATTGTAAAATTTCATTTTTTTTCTTTTCGCCCCCAGAAAAACCAGTATTTAAATAACGGCGAATCATACTATCATCAATTTTTAAATTCTTAATATTATGATTAATATCCTGATATAACTCGGGTAATTTAATTGGCAAATCACGATGTGCATTAATAATTGCTTTTAAAAAATCTAAATTTAAAACTCCCGAAATTTCAACTGGTGATTGCATTGCGAAAAAAATCCCCATTTTGCTTCGTTCATCTACTTTTTTTTCTAAAATGCTTTCGCCATCAATTAAAATATTCCCGCTTTCAACGGTATAACTAGGATGTCCCATAATTGTTGACAATAAAGTTGATTTTCCATTTCCATTAGGCCCCATTAAAGCATGAATTTCATTAATATTAACAGTTAAATTTAAACCATTTAAAATAATCTCATTATCCGCCGAAACAAATAGATCTTTTATTTCAATTTTTTTCACTTTAATCCCTCCTTTGGAATATTTTTATGCCAATCCAGAAGTGAAATTATCTTTATTTTTTTAATAAAGTCTACTTTTATTGTACAATAAAAGTAGACTTTATTATATTTTTTTAATAAAATGTATTTAGTATTTTTTATCAAAAAGTACAAAAATAAAAAAGTCAAAAGGAAGGATGAACTAAAATGAGAAAACTTTTATCATTACTGAGCAGCATGATAATAGTGTCCACAACCGTAGTCACAACGAGTTGTAGTACTAAAGATAAAGAGAAAAATAATCAACACAAAAATGAAAATGGGGATAGTATTTGAGCATGAATTCCAGAAATTTTTGGGGGAAAAAAAATTACTTCACCTGATATTTGAAGTGTTCTAGAAAATCCATTTGTAAATGCAGGAAATGGAAAATGAACAAATGATCCAACCCAATGAGATGGACCTACTAGAATTAAAATGTCAGTACAATTATCATTAATTTTAAGTGTTGCAATTTTGGCCAACTCTAACAAGTTCTTTGTAGATAATAAAGAAAAGAATATTGATATCGCAGATTATAAAGACTTAGTAAACATTTTAAAGAAACACTGAGAATTATTGGTTACAAGTACAAATAAAGCTGTTGAGAAAAAGAAACAAAGTTTTAAAGATAGCGACAAAAAAAAATGAGAAAAAAAATATCATGATTTCTTAGATTCAAACTATAAAGATATTAGCGGTGCTAGTGGTAACAAAAAATATGAAATTGAAGAACAAAATTATAAGGCAGCTATTATGACAACAGGAGTTGATGGTGGTATTAGTGCAACGCAAATGTTAACTAGCATTTTGTTAAATAATAATATGCGTGTATATAAACAAAATACTACTAACAGTTCAGTTGAATTCTTAAAAGATTTTGCTGCTTTCCTTAAAGATAAAAAATCAACAAAAGAATGAAATAGTAATAATCAAAATTTACGAATTCAATTAGCCTTAGCCTTTACTTGAGATAAAAGTAAAAATTCTTTTGGTGAAGATTTTAGTAAATTAACAATTAATGAGATTGATAGTTGTCTTGACAAAATTGCAAATGATTTAAAAACACATAATTATAACCATTTAGAATATATGAACGATAATCATCCACCATTTTCAACACCTGTTTTTCAAAATTCAACAGCAACATCTATTGGAACACCAATATTAAGTGAAACATATGATGTTGGACAACTTTCATTATTTCAAAAATATATGACTGAAAAATGATTTCAAAATGAAAAACCATTAGCAATTTCAAAAATAACTTATGGTTTTAAATCAGGTGCAACACCAACTGATACTGGCTTTACAGCAGATAGTTTTGATGAAGCAACAAAAAAACAAATTAATAATGATCTAAAAAATTTAACATCATCTAAAAGCTGAGAGGACTTTATTACTAACAGTGAAGGAACTGTTACCTCATCAAGTGACTTATTAACATTAAGTACACAAGCTGATGCTGTTAAATCAAATATTTTAAAATCAAGTGTTTATGAAAGTATTAATGCGACGGGAGAAGCTGCACCTGCCGATATAGATGCTGTAATAACTAAGATCAGTCGTAAAAATCAAGGTGACGCAATTAGTGCTAACTGAACAATTGGAAGTGGCAGCGGTGATATGGTTGTTAGTTTCTTTGATACAAATGGTTTAAATTTAGTTCATATTGATGGTCGTGAATATTTACAAGATGCAACTGCATCGTCATATAAAGACTATAATATTGATTGACAATTCAAAAGTTTAAATTACTCAAGTAATACTTATAGTGCAATGAATGATAAATCAGAAATTATGACAACTGATAAAGTAAAACAAATGATGAATACTCAATTTAGTAATGATCAATACTTATGGTATCTAGTAAACCGTAGCTTAGTTAATAATAGTAGCAATAGTAAACTTAAATTTAAAGTTTTAGATGAAGTTAAAAAATATGCTACTTTAAGTTCAAGTTCTGGTTCAGCGGATGATAAAACATGATGATGATGAATTTTTGACTTTTTTAATAACTTTAATAATAAAATTTTAACAAAAAATATAACTCCACAAGAGTGATTAAAAAAATTTATTACTTTTAATAATGATGGCGAAGGCCAAAATAATGCCGATTGATTTATTTCAATTATTAATGCGATGTCATCTAATTTAGCTGGCGGAACTGTTCAACGTTTATACAGTAGTTTTGAAGCAAAAAACAAAACAATTGAAGGTTATAAAATTGGTGGGCCAGCGGCTAAAATTAAAACAAAAGATATTGTTCATAAAATTAGCAACGCAAAAGTATGAAATGAAGAAATTAATGCCAATTACGTCGTGGTAAACAACAATGCAGCAGAAACAGCATTGCTTTTAACACAAACAAGTGCTCCAGCAATGATAAGTCCAACGACAAATCCAACAATTTACTATAAAGGAGGTAGACAATAATGAAAAAATTACTAAACCTTTTAGGGGCAATAGCCTTTACTTCGTCTGTTAGTACATCAACTCTTGTTGCTTGTGCAAAAAAATCTTTTGAAAGATTTACTGAGCCTGCGATTGCTGACCAAGTTAAGCGTTGAATTATTGCCCAAATTAATGTAGAAGATGCATCAGGTGTTGTTAAATATTCTTTCAATGATATTTTTACTAAAGCAGCATTAAAAAAAATGGCAATAAGATTATTAGATACTAATATTTCAAAATATTTCTACGCTTCCGAAGAAGCAACAAGAGCTCGTTATACAGGAGTATCAATTGATATTAGTCAACCTGACTCATTATTAATTAAACAATTTATCAATTTTGTTGAACAAGTAGCCCTTGATAATTTAAGTACAAAATACTTTACTGGAATCTCTAATTCAACTCCATTAGAGACAACAATTGCTGGACAAGGATACGCTCCTGACTATCAAACTGAAAAATGATATGTTGGTGGTACTCAATCACACTTCTGAACAGGTACATCTAACGTAGATTATAAAAAATCACAAAAAAAACAAGGGGAAAATAACTTTAAAATTCAAATTAAAAGTGCTGGTAATAATTATGATGACTTTAATGCAATGTCAGAAAATGAGAAAAAAGCAGCATTAAAAATGCGTTTTAAAGATTATTATATTCATGTCGAAGTACCAGCAGTTATCGATAAAATTATTACAGCGACATATTTACACCAAAACGAAATTAAACGTTATGGAAGCGTTGATAATAGTGTAATTTATTTAAATCGAAATAGTGCTTTATTTAATGCCGCTCAATCATGAGATACTGTTAGTGGTGCACGATGAAAATCATATCTTAAAATGGTTTGAGAATTAAAATTAGATAAAGAAAGTTTAGATAAATTATTTGCAGGAAGCGGCCCATTAGCAAAAGTTGAAGAATTAAATTATAATTTAACTAATTATAAAAATGTCTTAACAGATATCCTAACAAAAATGTTTAATAATAAACAAAATAATGTATTTGATAACATGATTAAAGATGGGATTGATCCAATCTTTGGTATTAGTGGATTTAAAGGATTCGTAGGAATTAACAAAAGCAAAAATGATATTTTTACAACCCTAAGCAATGCTGATTCATATAAACAAAAAATTATTGATACAGCAACTCCAGGAATTATTAAATCTGGCGAAGGGACAAATCCTTCAAGTTACCAATTCTTAGATGCTAATAAAAGATATGGTTCAGTTGTGTTAGTTTTACCAATCTATGCCGTTGATTTAATGAAAAACATGAACATCAACTATAAAGCTGATGATAAAAATAACAAAGAATTATCATTAACTTGATATGGTTCAGGCGGAGCACCAACTGATTTAGACCAAGCTTGATTAGCACAACAAGGTGGTGCTAAACGTTCATTATCATGATTATACAAAGAAAAAGGTTACTTAGGAACCCACGATGAAACAGGAAGCCCACTTTATAATGATAAAGGAGCTCCTAGTGACATTGTCAAAAATACAAAGGGACAAATCCTAAAATGAATTGAATATACTTTTGCTCAACAACAAAACTTACAAACAGCAGCAAAAAAAAGATTATATTCCCTTGCCTTTGCTAATAATCCCGAGAATGTTTATTTACAAACCTTATATGATGCAATTGGATCATTCATTATTAAAAAAGAAGATTAAAAAAAGACTGCACTAGACTAGACTGCACCCAAAAAAGTAAGTAAAGAAAAAAAGTCTTTGCTAAACTTTTAAAGGAGGTGCATTTTTATATGGCAAGAAAAGGACAAAAATTTAATAAATATACAGCAGATTTTCGAAAAAGGATAGGACAAGAAGTTAAAAATAATAGTATAAGTTTTATTGCAAAAAAATATGCAATTAATAAAAAAACTGTTGCTTCATGGTATGAAAATTTTAAGAAAGGAATTTTAAACACCAATAAAGGTCCAAAAGAATCATTTGAAAAAAGAGATTTAAACTATTACAAAGTTAGGTATGAATTACTAAAAAAGCTTCATGACTTTTACAATTAAATAAAAGAAAAATTGTATTTTTTATCAAAGAAAACATTAATAAATATCCACTAAATTTATTACTTGATATAACAGATTTAAAGCGTAGTTATTGAGATAAATATAAAAATTATTCAAGTAATGGTAAGGATAGTGAACCATTAAATAATATTACGCTGATTAAAAGCAATTACCGAAACTTTATTTTTATCTCAAATGACATTATTAATTAAACCCCGAAAGTTTTATTTTTGCCCGTATAAATCATGAACTGCTAAAATAATATATTCCCCGGTCTTATCAATTGTTTCTAATGTTGTTAATTGATATTGATCAGCAGTAATAAAATGTTTATTTTCAATATACTCTGGTAATTGAACTTCTCCTCGTTTTGTTTTTGTCTTTAACAAACGGTAAAAAAGATAATAACATAAAAAAATACCTAGGATAACACAAACATTAATAATAATTACATTCGTTTTAATTAAACTAGTCATTTAATAGACTTCTTCCGATACCTGATTATTTATGCTTAAAAAGCAATTAAAATTTTTAAAAATTCTTATTTTAAAGTTTAATTTAATTTTTTTATTTGTAATTTTTTTATTTTTGTTAGTATCGCAAGAAGTCTAATATTCTCCTTTATTATGCAAAAAATTAGTTTCATTTTCAGGACGAATTAAAATCCGATCAATTTTAATTGCTTTATTTGTTTTATCATCCACTTGTAATAATGCTGCTGAAAAAATCAATCGATCATTTTCAGTTGCTGGTTCAAACCGCACTGGTAATCCTGTTTTTTCTTTAATAATAATTTCATCTGGATTAGCCCCAATAATTGAATCATAACTACCACACATCCCAACATCAGTAATATATCCGGTTCCTTTTGGCAAGATTCGATTATCAGCAGTTTGAACATGGGTATGGGTTCCAAAAAAACCAGTAATAATCCCATCATAGTTTCAAGCAAAAGCTAATTTCTCAGCACTAGCTTCGGCATGAAAATCAACAAAATGATAATCACTATCATCATTTGCAATAATTTCTTCAAAAATGGTATAAGGATTATCAACAGGATCCATAAAACTGCGGCCCATTAAATTAGTAATGCGAACTTTTTTATTATTAACATTAATAACAACAGTCCCTTGCCCGGGGGTAAACGAGTTCATATTGGCTGGTTTTAATAAATCATTTACTTCTTCAATATATTTTAAAACTTCGGGATTCCGAAAAATATGATTACCCGAAGTAATAATATTAATACCCGCTTCTTTTAACTCATTATAATGATGCTTCGCTATTGACTTACCGTGGGTTGTATTTTCACCGTTGGCAATAATTAAATTAATATTATATTTTTTTATTAGTTGTGGTAAGTATTTTTTGACAGCTGTCCGACCAGCTTGCGCATAAATATCACCAATTATTAAAATATTCATTTTAGTTTCTCCTTAATCACTATCAATTTTTTTTAATTTTTTGATTAATCGAACACATTCTTTAATGTTTTCAAATTCTTGATAAATAATATCCCGCTGATGCTGTTTAAATCCTAATTGTAAGTTATTTTCAAATTTTTGCAAAGCACTTGTAATTTTTACCAATGAATCATATACAGCGTTTCGAGAAACACTTTTTAAACCCGCAATTTCATTTAACGAGTAATCATCAAAAAAATATAATTCAAAATATTCTTTTTGCTTTGTTGTTAATAATTTACTATACAACTCATATAAAATAATTAACTCATTTGATTTTTCTAAATCTTTCATTATTCTGTTTCCATTTCATTCTGATTAAATAAATCCTTTGTTAAATTATAAATATATTGTTCAATATCAAATTCTTGTAAATCAGTTGGTTGTTCACCTAAACCAATTAATTTAACCGGAATATTTAGTTGGTCTTTAATAGCCAATACAATGCCACCCTTAGCCGTTCCATCCATTTTGGTTAAAACAATTCCACTGACATCTGTTACTTCAGAAAAATTCTTTGCTTGGGAAATTCCATTTTGACCAGTAACCCCATCAATTACCAATAATGTTTCATGCGGAGCATTCGGAATTTCTCGTTTAATAATACGATTAATTTTATTTAATTCGTTCATTAAATTAACTTTATTTTGCAAACGCCCGGCGGTATCAATAATAATAACATCAACACGGTCTTGTTTTCCTTTAACTAGGCCATCATAAATAACACTAGCAGGATCTTGGCCCTTTTTTAATGGTTTAACAATGGCAACTTGTAAGCGTTCTGCTCATTGGTTTAACTGTTCAACAGCCCCCGCTCGGAAAGTATCACCAGCAACTAATAAAACCTTTTGTTTTTGGTCAAGAAATTGTTTTGTTAATTTAGAAATTGTTGTTGTTTTTCCAGCTCCATTAACACCAACCATTAAGATAACATTGACACGATGATTATTAATATTTAACTTATTTTGTTTACTTTTGGGGTCATTATATAAATCCATTATTACTTCGACTAAATAATCATTAGTGTCTTCAATACTTCACCCTTTTTGAACTTTCTTGCGAATTTGGTTCGTAATTCGCAAGACCATATTCATTCCCATATCACTGGCAATTAAAATTTCTTCTAATTCTGCTAAGTATTGATCATCATATTCTTTATACTTATGTGCTAATTTTTTAATATCATTAGAAAAAGTTAAGCGTGTTTTTTGTAACGCCTTTTCTAATTTAATTTGTTTTTTCTCTTCACGCTTTGCTTTTAATTTTTGAAAAAACCCCA
Source organism: Spiroplasma endosymbiont of Polydrusus pterygomalis (assembly GCF_964030635.1). Lineage (GTDB taxonomy): Bacteria > Bacillota_I > Bacilli_A > Mycoplasmatales > Mycoplasmataceae > Spiroplasma. Next base: position 848,477 of record NZ_OZ034909.1, read on the forward strand.
TTTCTTTTCTTCACCCACTTCTATTGCTGATTATAATTTCACAACAATTTTGAAACTATCTTTATCCATAAAATTTTCATATGCTTTTAATACTTCATTTTTATTAAAAATCTTTGAGACTAACTGTCGCGGAACAATTTCTTTATTTTCAATTTTTGCTACTAATTCTTTTAAAATATAGGCATTTAAAATCCCCGTATGAACAGTAATATTTTGACTTAATAATTGTTGCAAATTAAAGACGACTGGTGTTTTTAAAAAATCAATTGTAATAATTGTACCATTAAAATTAATCATTTGTTGTGCTTGTTCAAAAGTACCACGGTCATTGTCAACACATTCAACGACTAAATCATATTTAATATCTAATGTAGTTAAGGTGCTATCATAAATTTTATGTGCCCCCATTTTTTAAAATAATTTAATTTTTGACTATGATGATCATAAATATCAATTTTTTTATTATATTTTTTTAATAATAACAAGAGCCCCAATCCAATTGGCCCATCACCAATAATAGCAATATTTTTAATTTGTTTTAAATCAATTTTTTTAATAACATTTTCATATCCTGTTGGTAAGGCATCATTTATCATTAATGAATAAGCTAAACTCATTGTTTTGGGAATTTTAACAACGCTATTCTCGCCATGAGGAACACGGACATATTCCGCATGAGTTCCGTTGATTTTAGTCCCTAGGGTAAAGCCACCTTTAATACAATTAGCAAAGGATTTTTGTTCACATCATTCACAAATATTACAATGGATAATACAACCAATGTCAACCCGGTCACCAACTTTAAGCTTGATAACATTCTCACCAATTGCGGTAATAATGTCAACTCCTTCATGGCCCATAATCGTGTTAGGAGCGACACTAGTGTTTTTCCCTAAATAAGGACGATAATCATCATGTGAAAAAGTAAATTCTTCAATTTTCACAATAATATCGGTTGCGTCTTGAATCATTGGCTCGTTAGTTTCAGTTCATTCAATTTTCTTTTCTCCTTCAAAAATTAATGCTTACAGTTTATTCCACTTCACTTTCTACCTATGATTATACCGAAATAATAATTGATGTTAAAGAAAAAAAAGAACAAGACAAAATAACTTTTAAAACGCTGGATAGGTTACAATGATAAGATTTGCAATTAGGGCATTTAATACCTTTATCTCTAAATTTTTGATCAATTTCATTTAAGCGTTTTTGTTTTTTGATTAATTCTGCTTATTTTTTAACTTTTTCATAAAATTCTAAAAATTGATCATCTGTTAAACTATTTATTAATTCTGCAAGTATTTTTTCCATCAATTATTTACCTCTCTTTATATTAAAAATATACCTAATTTTAGATATATTTTATAAATATCAATAGTTTTCGACAAAATTAAAGCTTATTTTTATCTTATTCTTCAATTTGTAATATTCCCTGTTCAATTTCTAAAACCACATTAGGGTCAACTAAATTCGTAAATAATCGTTGATGGGGCATTCTTAAATTAAAATATTGTCGATAGTTTTTCCGAATTAATTCTTGATTTTCATCAGTTAAATTAATAAAAACCCATGCATCAGTACAAACCGGCAAATTATTAAACATAATAACTTCGGCCGCATATGTCTCAGCTAACTGAACACTATCTTTCACTTCTTCATCAAAAGGAACAATGAAACTATCATCTAAATCATTAATTTTTTCAATTGACGGATCATTGACAATCTCAATCCCAATTCTAAATTCCCGAACTGTTTGATATTTTTCATATAACGTATAATTAATAATTTTAACAGTGATATTAATATAATTTGCAATTTCAATTAAATAATTTAAATCGCCAGCATCTTCATATAAAACTAAATAAATATCTTCATGACGATGAATGCCAACAATACCTTCCCCCATTTGTAATGAACTTAAAATGGTTTCCTCTAAACTATTAATAATTCAGTCATAAGTTTCTTTATCATATGTTTTTTTAATTTCTTTCTCATTAATAAAACGAACAACAATCGATGAAACTGATTAATTTTCTTTAATTTTGTAGAAAAATCTTGATATTTTAATAAAATCAGGATTTCATTTGGTTTTTGATAAAATGTATTTCTTGCAAATCTCTATATTTTATAAGGGTTTTTGACTTTATCAAGATTTTTCGAAAAAATTAAAGTTAATTTTTATCCTCTTTTAAATAAAAAGGTGGTAATTGTAAATTTGATAACGCCACACGATTACGATATTCATCAAGTCGATTTTTACTATAAACATATTCTTTTAATATTTCAATCGTTTGTTGAGGATCTCATTTCATATTTACTTACCCCTTACTATATTAATTAATTATAACATAAAAAACCCTTAAAATAAAGGTGATAAAGACATTAAGTAACAAGCAAACAAAATTTATGATGCAACTTAGTCATTAGTATTTTTGGCGTAATCGTTCATTATCGCGTTGTTTAATTGCTTCGCGTTTATCATAATTCTTTTTCCCGCGGCCTAAAGCAATTTCTAATTTGGCATAGTTATTTTTAAGGTACAGTTTTAAAGGAATTAATGTTAAACGTTCTAATTTAATTCGTTGAAGAATTTTCTTAATTTGTTTCTTATGTAAAAGCAATTTTCGAGTTCGATCAGTGGGAGGGACATATGCCGTAGAAAATTTATATTGAGCAATTATCATATTAATAATAAACGCTTCATTCTTACGAATAATAATAAACGCTTCATTAATTGAGACATCCTTATTACGAACTGATTTAATCTCACTGCCCGTTAAAACAACTCCGGCTTCATATGTTTCAATAATTTCATAATTGTACCGTGCTTTTTTATTAACTGTAATTGTCAACATTAATATCAACCCCTTACTCAACTAACTCAAAATCAATTTGGCGTAATTTTTTGCTTGCTTTCTTAACTCTAATTCGAACTTTTTTCCCCAAGAAAAATTCTTTTCGTTTTCGTTCTCCAATTAATTTTAAACTTTTTTCATCAAAAACATAATAATCATTTTTAAAATCAGTAATATGAACTAATCCTTCAATGGTATTTGGTAATTCAACAAAAATACCAAACGAAGTAACCCCCGCAATAATTCCATAATATTCACAACCGACTTTATCTTCCATATATTCGGCTTCTTTCATTTTATCAACTTCGCGTTCACATTCCATTGCGCGTAATTCCGCTAACGATGACTGCTGACTAGCATAACTAACAAAAGAACGAGTTTGTTCTAAATCAGGAACTTGAACTTTGCCCTGAAATAAATACGCTTTTAATAACCGGTGCACAACTAAATCCGGATACCGACGAATTGGCGAAGTAAAATGTGTATAACACCATGATGTCAATCCAAAATGGCCATCATTAATCGCACTATATTTAGCCTTTTCCATACTTCGTAAAACAAGAGCAGAAATAACTTTAAAATTTTCCTTATCTTTTAATTTATTTAAAATTTGTTGTAAGTCTTTTGAATGAATATTTTCTAATTTACCTTTAATATTTAATCCTAAATAAGATAATTGCGTATACAAATCAAATAATTTCTTTGGTTTTGGTTTATCATGTACCCGATAAATAAATGGTAAATCCATTCAATAAATTGTCTCGGCGACTGTTTCATTAGCCCGAATCATAAAACTTTCAATTAATTTTTCAGCGTCTGCCCGTTCACTCGCAACAATATCTTTAATTTTCCCATTTTTATCAACAATAAACCTTGGTTCATCTAAATCAAAATCAATAACACCATCTTGCTCTTTTTTGCGAACTAGAACTTGATATAATTGCTGCGCTAGGAAAAGCATTGGGGTAATTGTTGATGAAATTTGATTCTTTTCTTGACGAAATAATTTGTTAACTTCATCATAAGTTAAACGAGCTTTAGAAATAATAACTGCTTCATAAATGCTGGAATTAACAACATGCCCTTGGTTATTAATTTCCATTTCACAAGTTAATGTTAAGCGTGGTTCATTCGGATTTAAGGAACAAATTCCGTTGCTTAATTTTTCTGGTAACATTGGCACAACTCTGTCAATTAAATAAACAGAGCATCCTCGTTCAATCGCTTCTTTATCAAGATAACTATTAGCTGGAACATAATGCGCCACATCCGCGATGGCAACCATTAAGACATAATTACCATTTTTATTTTTTTTAACTAAAATAGCATCATCAAAATCTTTTGAATCATTACCATCACTTGTAACAAACATTTCTTCTTGTAAATCACGCCGTGATTGGTCGACTAACATCGTTGGAACATCAACATCTTGTTTAATTTGATTCGCTTCATCCAATGTTTTTTCATCAAATTTAGTAGGCAAATTAAACTCATGCAAAATAGCTAAAACATCAACACCAACTTGATTAACATTCCCAATAATCTCGATAATTTTAACTTGCATTAAATTGGTTTTACTATTAATACTGTTAATAATCCCTTTAACAATGGTATTTTCAATTGCCTCAGATGAATTAATAATTTCAGCCCGATATTGGGTTAATTTATTATTTAAGATTTCTAAATATTTTTGTTGATAACGATTTTTTTTAATAACCCCCACTACATACTTATTATTTCGTTTTAAAATTTTAATTACTTGAGACTCTGTTTTTTTAAGACTAGTTATTTGCTTTTGCTTCTTTAAAATAAATAAAACTTGGTCTTGATCTAAAGCATTATTTAAATCCTCTTGTTTAACATAATATTCCTCTTGACCCTCACTAATTTTAATAAAACCAAAACCTTTTTTATTAACACTAATAACGCCTCGTAAATAAATTTTTGGATCAAAATAATAAAAACTATGTTGTTGCGTTACACCAATAATATTATCATTCTCTAATTCAACCAAAACTTTTAACATCATCTTATTATCATCAATTTTATTAATTGCTAATAACTGTGCTAATTGCATCGTGTCAATTGGTTTTGCTTGTTTTTTTAAAATATCTACAATACGATCGTGCATATACCTTTCCTCCTAAATGAAAAAAGAGACATTTTTAAATCTCTTTTAAATTAATGGTATTTTTAAAAACTTAATTATTACAATAAAATTTTCGTTAATAAACTTATCAATAATGTAACAATTAATAATGTTGAACCAAATCCTAACATAAAAATTGATAATGTTCGATCTAACCCACGTTCTTTACTATTAGCAAATAGTTCATCATTACCACCATTTAAAGCACTTAATCCTGTATGTGCTTTTTTGTTTTGCAATAAACCAATAATAATCATAATAATTGAAACAACTAAGACAATCATTTCAAAAACGTAAATAATTGTATTAACTACTTTTGGTTCAACTGCTAAAAACATCATACTTGATAGGTTCATTAAAACACCCCTCTCTAAAATAATTTATGTTCCTAATAATAGTACTATAAAAATCATAAAATTAGTGATTTTTCCTTTAATTTTGTAGAAAACTCTTGATATTTTAATAAAACCTTGATTTTATTGGGTTTTGTTAAAATGGACTTTTTACAAATTTCTATATTTTATAAGGGTTTTTGACTTTATCAAGATTTTTCGACAAAATTAAAGGAATTTTATGAAAAAGTTAAAAAAGAAGCAGAATTAATAAAAAAACAAAAACGCTTAAATGAAATTGATCAAAAATTTAGAGATAAAGGTATTAAATAGACGGTAGCGTGTAAAATGTTGGGGAAAAGTTTTCAGCATTAAGTTCTAATAATAATTATAAACTATTTTCTTTAAAAGAGTTTTAGTATTTGATAATGTAGAAGCGGTGAATATTGGTAAGTTATATTGTTTAACTTCTGGATTATTCATCTTTTTAAATATTCATCTTCAAGTAATTTGTTCATTTTTTACTTGAAGATTTTTAATTTCTGTTAGTTCTTGAAAGGTATTAATCCCATTAGCTGTCAATTGTTTTAATAACATTACTTTGTAAATCGTTTTTTCATTAAATATTTTTGGTTTTGAACGAAACATTAATTTAATAATTCGAGCAATATAACTTTCAATGCGACAACCAATATTTTCTTGATATTCTCATTTTTGAATTGCTCCATAGTATGTTCTTAAATAATTAGATATTTCTTGTAACTTTCCTTTCGCTTCTTCGGTTTTAACAAGCTGATAAGCTCATTCAAGGTATTTTGTAACCTTGTTTCAGTTTAATTTTAGAATTGCTTTTCTAATTTTATTAAATAAATAACGTTTATAATATCGTGGACCACGGAGACAATCTTTAATTTTTTTAATAACATGGAAACGATCAATGATAAATTCAACATTGATGTGTTTTTCAACCGTTGAAATATATTGTGCACCATCACCAAGCACAATAATTTTATCTGTCTCGGGTGATTCATAATTTAAGTTAATAAATTCTTTAATTCCTTGTCAGTATTTTTTAGAGTTAATTTTTTTAACTTCATTAGTCATTGTTACTAGAAATTTGACATTATGCATTGTTTTTCGTATTGTTTTAGGATCTTTATAACCAGTATGAAAGACGGTTAAACGGATTCTTTTCTTAATTTTTAATCGTTTTTTGATTTGATAACTAATGGCATTGCGATATGCTTCATCGGTTTCAATATAAATAACCCCATCATGTTTTAGTTTTGTATCTGGTTCATCTAGCATTAGTTCTAACAAATGTTTAATATCAAACCGTTTAATAAGGTTAAAAATTGTTTTTTTGTTATGTTAGAATTCCGATACATATTACAAATATCTTGATAACTAAAATTTATGCCTAATTTGCTGATTATTTCTAACGAAAAATCATAATCAAGTCGCTGATAACTTTCAATCCCTAATTGAATATCAAGTAAAAAGACCGTTTTTGGTTTTTTTGCCACTTGAAATTCTGGTTTTAAGATATATTTTCGTCGTTTAAAAGTAACTTCACCATTACGAAAAACCAAAGTTCGTTGATAAAATCCTTTTGGAATATAACGTGCTTTGCGTCAGTCCTTATTAAAAATATAGTTATCAATATATTCAAAAATATTTTTAAATAGTATTCAAGCTTCAGAACTAATTTCATTGTTTAAATAGGATAATAGTGCTGTAATAGGGATATTGGGGCTAATTTCATTAATTAAATCAATAAAAGAGTTATTATTTTCGTTTAAAAACTCTTGGATTCTAGTTATAATATTCATAGGATAGTTTTCTTTCTAATTTTTTTCAAACTTAATTATACTGAAAACTTTCTTTTTTATTTTCCCCAACTTTGGCAACGCAATCTCTAAAAAATTAAAGGAAATTATTATATCGTTTTTCCTCCTTTTTTTGTTAAAATATTAATAAGATATAAAACGGAGGAAAAAATTATGATTAAAAATGTTGGGATTGATATTGTTCAAAATAAACGAATCAAGTTATCAACCGCATTCGTTAAAAAATTATTAAGTCCAGTTGAATTAAAGCAATATAAAACTTTTTTTGATAAAAGTGCCCGACGCCAATTTTTAGCTGGACGTTGAGTGGTCAAAGAGGCGTTAGTTAAAGCCCTTGATATTAGGGTAATTTTAAACGAAGTGACGATTTATTTAAAGGATGATAATAATTTATTGGTTGAAGGATTATCTTTAGCTCAAAATGAAATTGTACATGTTTCACTTAGCCATGAACGTGATTATAGTGTCGGTTTAGCAGTTTTTTCAACTTTTTAACAATTTTCTTTAATTTTGTAGAAAAATATTGATATTTATAAAATATACCTAATTTTAGATATATTTTATAAATATCAAGAGAGGTAAATAATTTATGGAAAAAATAATTGCAGAATTAATAAATAGTTTAACAAATGATCAATTTTTAGAATTTTATGAAAAAGTTAAAAAAGAAGCAGAATTAATCAAAAAACAAAAACGCTTAAATGAAATTGATCAAAAATTTAGAGATAAAGGTATTAAATGCCCTAATTGCAAATCTTATCATTATGCTTCTTGCGATACCGGGTTTTCTTATTAAGAATATTTCTATAAAATATAATTAAAAATAAAAAATATAAATTAGGAGGGTATAAAACTATGAAAAAGGATAACTTTAAATTTCTTAATGATAAAGAATTATTACGATTAACAGGAATAAAAAAAATACTTTTAATAAAATGTTAGATATTTTAAAAGAGGCCGAGTTAAAAAAATTAAAAAAGGCGGAAAAGCTAATAAATTATCATTAGAAAATCGTTTATTAATGACTTTATCATATTGAAGAGAATACCGCACTTATTTTCATATTGGCAAAAGTTTTGGCATTAGTGAGAGTAATTGTTATCGTAATATCAAATGAATTGAAAACACTTTAATTAAACACCCTGACTTTCAACAACTTGCTGGGCAAAAAACATTAATAAATAAATATTTTAATGATAAAACAATTATTATTGATGCAACCGAAACAGCCATCCAACGCCCAAAAAAAAGACAAAAAAATACTATTCCAAAAAAAAGAGAAAAAACATACTATCAAAACACAAATAATCATCGAAAAAGAAAGCAAAACTATTATTGCAACAAATTTTGCTTGTGGTAAAACCGATGATTTTCGTTTATTTAAAGAATCAAAAATACCGCTTTTAAAAGCTAGCAAAGTAATAGTTGATACAAGGGGGTATCAAGGCTTGCAAAAAGTGCATCGGAATGTTTTGATTCCGCATAAAAAAACAAAGCAAAAACCTTTAAACAACACCCAAAACAGCTTGATATAATCGTCAAAAATTAATGCAATCAAAACAATTAGAAAATACTCAATTAAAATTTAAAAAATTAAATGGCCAAATACAAATCGATGAAACATTTATTAAAGAAATCCATAAAGGTAATTTTAAAGATAAATTTGATAAACGAAAAACTCATCTTGATCCATTTTCCACTAACACTAAATGTTGTATTCAAATGGCGGTTGATACTAATAATAATATTTTTTTCAATCCACTAATACCAAACGATTACAAAAACAGTGAATTATTGAAAATATGAATACAAAATTAATTAACAAAAATTCCATTATTATTTCTGATATGCAACCACTATATTTATTAGTAGCAAAACAAACAAGTTCTACTTTATATGCCACTAAAACTAGGACAAATCCTGATGCCAGTTATCGAAAATTAAATAAAATTAGTAAATTACAAGCAAGTCTTAAAGAAGCCTTAATTCATTATCATGATTTAGGGTTCACTAACATTCAAAATTATTTAAATCTCTGAAAATGAAAATACCAACACAAAGGTTTAACACCAAACCAACAAGCAACGGTATTATATTTTAACATCTAAAAAAGTTAAAGAACAATAATAATCTTCCATCAAATTCGTTTTCAAATTGTCATATTGATGATTTTTTTGACTTTATAAAGAGTTTTAGACAAAATTAAAGTAATATTTTAGATATTTTTTCTTAATTTCCCGAAATAAATGGTTAACCCCTGACTTTGAAATCTCTAAACCAATTTCATTTTCTAATAGTGTTGATAAATATTGTAATGAAGCATCCGGATTAGTGATTCGTAATAAAGCAACCTTTTTGGTATTTTCATTTAATTCATCAAACAAATTATGATCAATTAAATAATTAATCATAATGACTTGTTTTTCCCCCGCTTTGAGTGCTCTTTGTTGATTTGAAATTTCAATATTATTTAAACGATTAATGCTGTTAACCATATCCCGAGAAATACGCGTATTTTCAAATTCTAAAACACTATTAATTGCATCAATTAATTTTAAGAAATCCGAAACTAAAATTGAACGTTTTAAATAACAAACATAACGGTCATGTCGAATAATAATCTTAAAAGGAAAATGAAATTTATGCAATAATTTTCGAAAATACTGCGCCGAAGCTTCATCATTAAATTGAACCTCCAAATGATAATTACTTGTTTCGGGTGAATTAACACTCCCACAAGCAACAAAAATTCCCGCAATATATGCGCGTTGTTGGCGTTCATTTCATCCCGGAGGGATGAAAATAATTTTCTGATTAAGGTCAGCATCAAAAATATGCAAGTCTTTTAAAATTTCGGTTGCTGGTTCCTTAATTCGTAAAATAAATGTTTTGTTCTTTTTTAACTTTGTACTTTGCACAATAATAATATCAATATTAACTTGATATAAATTTTTTAAAAAAGTATAAATAGTACGAATGATAGCATTACTAATTGAAGAAACTTCAAAATTAAAAAAATGGTTACTAATTCTTAATATCATATTATATTTAACAAACCCCGCTAAAAAAGCTTTCTGACACATTTGGTCAAATTCTTTTTTAACGATTTCTTCTTTTACTTCCATTGCAAAACTCATCTTCATTCCCCTTTCTCCTTTAATAATACAGAAACCCCACTATTTTGGCATAGTGGGGTTTAGACTGCACCCTGTTTAGTAAGTATTAATAAAAAGGTTTACAAACTTTCATTTATTATATATTTTTCTTTTTGGTTTGAATATCATTTATTTCATTTTTTAACATCATTAATATATTCATTATGAGATTTATAATTTTTATTATGGATTGTTCCTTTTTTAAGTAATGAATGAAAACTTTCAATAATAATGTTGTCTGCACAATGATAATTTTTACCCATTGAAATTATAATTTTGTTATCTAAACATTTACTATTGCTGAATTATACTTGTAAGTGCAAGTAAATAAAATTGCAAAAAATCTCATATAAAAATTTTATGATGCTAAGTTTATTTTAGAAAAAATAAAGCAAGGAGTTTTTATATGGGATATAAACATCTTGGCATAGATGAAAGAATTTATATTGAGAATCAATTGAAGTTTAAAATAAAAATTAGTGAAATAGCTAAAAATCTTAATCGAAGTATTAGTACTATTATTCGATAAGTTAATAGAAATAAAGATAATAATCATTATTTTTCATTAATTGCACAAAATAAAGCATAAAATAGAAAACAATCACATTTTTATTTTCATAAGTTTAAAAATAGAGAATTAGTAAAATATGTACAACAAAAATTATTATTAGGTTGATCACCCGAACAAATTTATGGCAGAATTAAAAATTTTCATAAAGAATGAATTATTAGTTTTAAAACAATTTACAATTGAATTTATTCTGGATTACTTGAAAAAGTTACTAATAAAAATTTAAGAAGAAAAGGTAAGAAACGAAAATATCAAGAAAATCGGGGTAAATTTAATGGTAAATCAATTAAAGAACGAAATGCTAATGTTAATAATCGCGTAACTCTTGATCATTGAGAAGGTGATACCGTAGTATCATCACGAGGTAAAAGTAAATCATGTTTAATAACTTTAGTTGAAAGAACATCAAGATTTACTTTAGCAATATTAGTTGAAAATAGAACTACTAAAGTTATTAACGAAAATATTAGCCATTATTTATCAATTCTTCCAAATAATCTTGTTAAGACTATAACATTTGATCGTGGTAAAGAATTTGCTAATTGACAACAACTTGAAAAAAATTTAAATGTGAAAATTTATTTTGCTAATGCATATTCACCCTGACAAAGAGGTACTAATGAAAATACTAATGGTTTAATTAGAGAAAAATTTCCTAAAAAATTTAATTTTTCAAATACTACTAAAAATGCAGTTCATAAATTTATATTGTCTTTAAACCAAAGACCAAGAAAAATACTAAATTATCTTTCGCCAATCGAATATTTGGTTAGAAAAATAATTTAGTTGCACTTAACTTTACAATTTGGCTATTATAATCTTTAGATGTATATTGATATCCGTGATCTGAATGAATTATTGTTTTATTTAGCTCTTTTTTTATTTTTTTAATTTTATTAATTGCAGCATTTAAATTATCAATTACAAGTTTGTTATTATTAAATTTTGATCATTTTACATCAATAATTTCTTTAGTATATCCATCAATTATTGTTGATTGATAATGTTTTTTACCATTTCAAATTAAATAAGTTACATCAGTAAATAAAATTGAAAATCTTTCTTTAATATCATTAAAATTACGATTTACTAAATCAGGATATTTAATTATATTTTTATTTCTATTTTGTTTTATTAATATTTTTCTACGCATACGCTTTACATATTCAGCTTGAATATTATTTTCTTTCATAATTCGTAATACTTTCTTAGCATTATAAACAATGCCATAATCTTCTTTTAAATATTTGGTAATTCGACGATAACCAAATTGTTTTAAATTTTCTTCATAGACTTTTACAATATTTTTTAATGATTCACTACCCTTACCAGTACTTGAATAATTTTTATATTTATCTCAATAACTACGCTTTAAATCTGTTATATCAAGTAATAATTTTAGACTGCACCCAAAAAAGTAAGTAAAGAAAAAAAGTCTTTGCTAAACTTTTAAAGGAGGTGCATTTTTATATGGCAAGAAAAGGACAAAAATTTAATAAATATACAGCAGATTTTCGAAAAAGGATAGGACAAGAAGTTAAAAATAATAGTATAAGTTTTATTGCAAAAAAATATGCAATTAATAAAAAAACTGTTGCTTCATGGTATGAAAATTTTAAGAAAGGAATTTTAAACACCAATAAAGGTCCAAAAGAATCATTTGAAAAAAGAGATTTAAACTATTACAAAGTTAGGTATGAATTACTAAAAAAGCTTCATGACTTTTACAATTAAATAAAAGAAAAATTGTATTTTTTATCAAAGAAAACATTAATAAATATCCACTAAATTTATTACTTGATGTAACAAATTTAAAGCGTAGTTATTGAGATAAATATAAAAATTATTCAAGTAATGGTAAGGATAGCGAATCATTAAAAAATATTGTAAAAGTCTATGAAGAAAATTTAAAACAATTTGGTTATCGTCGAATTACCAAATATTTAAAAGAAGATTATGGCATTGTTTATAATGCTAAGAAAGTATTACGAATTATGAAAGAAAATAATATTCAAGCTGAATATGTAAAGCGTATGCGTAGAAAAATATTAATAAAACAAAATAGAAATAAAAATATCATTAAATATCCTGATTTAGTAAATCGTAATTTTAATGATATTAAAGAAAGATTTTCAATTTTATTTACTGATGTAACTTATTTAATTTGAAATGGTAAAAAACATTATCAATCAACAATAATTGATGGATATACTAAAGAAATTATTGATGTAAAATGATCAAAATTTAATAATAACTAGACTGCACCCAAAAAAGTAAGTAAAGAAAAAAAGTCTTTGCTAAACTTTTAAAGGAGGTGCATTTTTATATGGCAAGAAAAGGACAAAAATTTAATAAATATACAGCAGATTTTCGAAAAATGATAGGACAAGAGGTTAAAAATAATAGTATAAGTTTTATTGCAAAAAAATATGCAATTAATAAAAAAACTATTGCTTCATGGTATGAAAATTTTAAGAAAGGAATTTTAAACACCAATAAAGGTCCAAAAGAATCATTTGAAAAAAGAGATTTAAACTATTACAAAGTTAGGTATGAATTATTAAAAAAGCTTCATGACTTTTACAATTAAATAAGAGAAAAATTGTATTTTTTATCAAAGAAAACATTAATAAATATCCACTAAATTTATTACTTGATGTAACAAATTTAAAGCGTAGTTATTGAGATAAATATAAAAATTATTCAAGTAATGGTAAGGATAGTGAACCATTAAAGAATATTGTAAAAGTCTATGAAGAAAATTTAAAACAATTTGGTTATCGTCGAATTACCAAATATTTAAAAGAAGATTATGGCATTGTTTATAATGCTAAGAAAGTATTACGAATTATGAAAGAAAATAATATTCAAGCTGAATATGTAAAGCGTATGCGTAGAAAAATATTAATAAAACAAAATAGAAATAAAAATATAATTAAATATCCTGATTTAGTAAATCGTAATTTTAATGATATGTATCATGTACGATGAAGCGGCAAAAAACAACTCTTGTTAAATAAAAAGGGTTGTTTTTTTATTTGTAAACCCATAATTATTAATTAATTCAGAGAAAGGGCAGCATCTTAAATTCTTAAAATAGAAACTTTTTATCGCAACTTTAAGTTAACGAAAAAGTTGTATTACACATTTATTAAATATCTTAGAAATTTTTACAAAGTGTACCTTTTTTTCTCCAATTTTAAGGTGTTGTCCTTTCTCTGTTTTAGTTAATTAATTTGGCTAATAAATAAAAAAACTTAATATTAAAGGAAGGAGTAAGTAATGGAAATTAATACGCAACAAACAATCTGTGATGTTGATAATTGCTATAAAGCAATATCATTAATTACCGAAGAATTTTTATCAAATAAAGTTTTATGAACTTGTAAAAAACATAAAGATTTATTAAATCGTACAAAAGATAAAAAACAAACGCGGTTTTATAAAAAATTAGAAAATTCAAAAATTATCTTTGATTGAGAAACTGGTTCTTTTAAACTTTGATTTTATAAAACAACTTAATGCAGTGTGGGACGGTTATTTTAAATAACTAAGTGCTTCCATAAGAACATGAGTTTAAGCTCATTCCCACAGCCAGCCGAGGCAAGTACTGAAATAGTGTATGAGGAAAAATGTAAATCGGCGCTGGTTATATTTAAACTAAGCGATAGTCGTGATAAGTGCAAGGTCAACATCGAACGACAATAAAAATAGAGATGGACACTTTATAAATAAATTTGCGATAGACATTGTCCCATCGAGGATGGCAGCGGTTCTACAAACCACAACGCCAGCACTTGGCTCTTCAAGGTGCAAGTGAATTTATTTTAAAAACTGAACGTTTTGACTTGAAATAGTGCGGATGAAGAGAGAGAATTCTCTGGCTTTACCTCATAAAAACAACTGTCTATTATCTAATAATAAACAAATATTAAATATATTATCGCCACCGCTCACCCCCAGTGAAGCGGATGGCGTAGTAAATAAATAGATAAATACTTATATAACTAATTCTCGCTTTGGCACTTTCACTTGGGAGTGAGTGCCAGCGAATTAAAAATAGGAGGAAATATAATGGAATATAAAAGTTTGTATATTAATAAAACTTGAAGTGAAATAACAACATCATTTGATTGAGTGAATTGTCAACCTGTTAATTGTCGTATTTCTCATCATAAAAATCATTATGATTTACAGTGTTTAGAATGAGCAAAAATGTACTTAAATTTATTTGAAGATAAATGAGATGTTATTGCTTCTTATATGCAACATTACAAAATTAACGATATTTTAGATTTAGCATCAGATGGTTGAAAAATATTACAAATTGAGAAAAAAATAAAACAAATAATTTAGAAGGTTTATATGAAAAAGTTAAATAAAATTTGTCTTAAACAAAGATATTGAGGTTATTGTTTTCATAAAGAATGCAATAAAGAAAATAAATTGAATGAATTAATGCTTAAAAGTTATCCAGTTTCATTTGAAGATATGACTGATGAACATTGAGCATTAAACAATAAAAATAATTAGGAGGAATAAGAAAATGTCATATTGTATTAGTGATTACTTAAATGAAAAATGAATTAATAATAACGCATTAAAAATTAGTAATAAAGATATTATTTATGCACAAATTGATAGTGACTATGATATGAGTTGAGAATTAAATTTATATCTTAAATTTGGTAATGAAGAGCGACATGTAGGTAATATTTCATTGCCAAAAGATTTTGATTTAAATTTAAAATGATATGAAATTGATGAGGTTAAAAGTTTAATAGATGATTATTTAGAAGATGAAGAAGCAGACTACGAAGTGATAAATTATGAATAATATGTGAAAAGATGAAAGTGGTTATGTTTATAGCGAAGAAGATTTATTTAATATCGCATTAGAAGAATGTTGTTCAGAAGAGACTGCTTACGAATATATTGATAATTTAATTATGGATATGAATTTGGAGGAAATTTAATTATGGCAGATTTAAAGTTAAATAATCAAATTAAAAATATTACCTATCCATTTTATTTAAAAGGTAATGATTTTAAAGAATTAAGTTTAAAAGCATTACCGATTAAAAATTGAATTGATAATCACGGTAAAGAATTAGCAGAGTTTATCTATCGTCATCTTAATCATTATGCATTAAATGGTTATCAAGATATACATTTAAAAGATATACCCAGTGCTATTAGTAAAATTGATTTTGTTTTTAGAGAACCATTAGAATTAATAAAAGATTTTAAAGATGAAGTAAATCGAATTAGAGTTAATATTATTAATTTAGAAAAAGTACTTCAAAATAATAAAATTGAAATTAAAAATAGCCTAATACAAGTTCAATACTTAAAACAACAACAGTTTATTCAAACCAAAAAACAAGAACAAGAAAATAGGGTTGAATATGCTAATAACTTAACGCCTGATATGGGGTTAGACATGGACCAAATTGAAGATGAACAAGTTCGTGTTATGGAAGATGTAGCAAAAATAGAACAAGATTTAGAAAAAACTACTAGTAAATTTCGGAAAGAAAAAATATTAATTAAAGATATTGATATTTTGGGTGTTAATGATGATTTTTTACAAAATGCTGATAAATTAGAACTTATTAATTTAATTAAAAATTATTTAATTGTTGATGAACAAATTGTTAAAAACGAAATTAAAAAACAATGAGATAGTAATAAAAACATTAATACTATTGGTGTTAATGGAATTAAATTAAAAATAAATAAAGGAGAGAAATAATTATGAATAATCAAATGGGAATAAAAGAATTAGTAGCAACAGCAATTAAAGCATATGAATTAAATGTTAATGCTAAATATTTACAAGAAAATTTAATTGCTTTACAAGAACTAAAATTAAAAAATAATCAAAGTTATATGAATTTAGTGGGTAATGCTGATAATGGAAAAATTACAGCCTTAGGAATTATTAATTTAAGTAATAAAGGTTTAATATTCGGAAAAGATTTTAATATTATTCCATTCAAAAATAAATTAACAACTATTATTGATAGTAGTGTGTTTCAAAAAAGAATGGAACAAGAAAATTGAATTTTAAAACGAGGAATTATTTATAAAAGTGAAAAATTTGTATGAGATACTGATTTACAAAAACCCAAATTACATGAAATAGATTTTATGACAAATACCAGTCAATATGAAAATATTATTGGTGCTTATGCTTTTGGAATTAATCGTTTAACTGGTGAAACAAAAGGAATTTTATTAAGAAAAGCCGATATTGACCGTTTAAAAAATAGTAGTCCAAGTGGAAATAGTGAATATTCGCCTTGAAATAAATGACCAAAAGAAATGGTTGAAGCAAAATTATATCGTAAATTAGCCCAAGAATTAGGTGTAGATATTACTGACATTGATTTAGATGAAAAAGAAATTAAAGAAGATGGTAATTTTGATTATATACCTTTTAATGATATTACTGTCGCCAAAAATAAGGGGCAGATGAGCGATGAACCCTTATCAAACAATATAAAATACCTCATCTTATATAGAAATAGCGGATACAAACAATAATGTAGTTAAAGAAGAAGATATTTCTAATGTAGTACCAACAGTTAATAATAATGATGAAGAATGAGCAACTTGATAAAAATAGGTATTGACCCATCAGGGACTGGTACTACTGCTATCGTTACTTTTAAAGATAATAAATTAATTGATAAATCCGAATATACACATTATGATTGAATTACACAACCCGATATTATTTTAGATGTATTAAGACCATATGCAATTATTAATATTGAAGATTGTTTATATACATCTGCTAATGCAAGTAAAGATAGGGATGATTTATTAAAAGTAATTGGAACAGTTAAATACAATACAAAAAAAGTACACAATATTAATTGAGTATCACCAAAACATACTAAATCAATTGTTAAAAATATGGAAAATTTAAGTAAATATAATGATAGTTGTATATGAGAATTTGATAAAGATAGTAATTTAATTTATCAATATGGTAAAGGTTGAAAATATAATAATGATAAAATAAGTAATCATTTACGAGATTCCATTATTATTGCTAATTATGAGGTTTAATATTATGAAAAAATCATATAATCAAAAAAAAGGAAAATATTATTCTTGTAAAATTCGAAATGTTAATATTTACTTAAATGAAAATGAAGAAAAAGTTTGAAATAAATTATCTAACTTTGATACTTATTCACAACGAATAGAATATCTTATTAATTTTTATATAAGTCACAACAAAGAAAAATAAAAAATAACCTTAATTGGTTATTTTTTTAAATACTATTTGTTAGTTTTCTAATAGCATCTTTTTGTGCTTGTTTTTTGTCGTTTACTTTAACTTGTTTTTTAACATTTTTAATTTGACCTGTTTTAAGGGCTAATTCTGTTGCATAATCAGGTCC
Organism: Spiroplasma endosymbiont of Polydrusus pterygomalis; assembly: GCF_964030635.1. Lineage (GTDB taxonomy): Bacteria > Bacillota_I > Bacilli_A > Mycoplasmatales > Mycoplasmataceae > Spiroplasma. The sequence goes on from NZ_OZ034909.1 coordinate 866,807, forward strand.
TCGTAAATGTTTTTCGTGGGCAATAACAGCCGTTCTTAATTCTCTAAGTTCTGCTTTATATTTTTTAATTTTTTTAGCAGATAATCCAAGAATACCAAGACTACCCATTCCACCAGCACCAGCTAACACAAGTAAAGCAATCATTAATGTTTCATTCATGTTTTTGTTTCCTTTCTTATCCTTACTCAAACAGTAGCCATCCATTCTTTCAGAACAAAATAATTTATAAATTAAGCTATATAACCACCCAAAATATCTACCACCCCTATATATAGTCTATTTTAATAAAATTTAATTATTAGTTTCATAATTATTATTTATATTTAATTTTTTGTTATTTTCTTCTTGTTTTTGTTTTTTAATATTTTCGTTTTGTATATTTTTAAATATTTCTTCTGTTATACCATCTAAATTATTTCATTGTTTTGCTATTCTTGGTTGAATAACACGAGAATTAATCCGACAATCTAAACAATGTCTTAAATGGTCTTTTTTTCATTTTAATTTATCAATTAAAATAATAATTAAAGAAATTATTAAAGTAATTAAAGGTAAAATTGTAAATACTAATCCCATTTTAGAAACTTTTAATCGTGGAATATCAATTTTCATATCTACTTTTGGTTTACTACTAGCAACAAATATACCCTGAATTCCATGTGTAAATAAAGGTGTTAATAAAATGGCAATACCATTGCCTCAATATTGACCATAATTGTATCAATTAATTTGATCCTTAATACTATTAATCATCCCGTATTCCAATCAAAAATTTAATGCTAAAAACATTAAAGTATAAAAACTAACTACTCAACTCCTAATTTTATATTTTCTTTCTCATTCTCTAATATCTTTATGGGTTCAATTATAAGTTGGAATAGGGTCTTTTTTAAATCAATTTCAAGGTAATGCACCCTTTAATCAAGTTGTTTTATCTTGCTTCATTAATTAAACCCCTTTCTAACTTACTTTTTTTTCAATGTGTAAATCAGTAATTGTTCCATCTGTCCCACCAGTACGTATAGCAATAATTCCATCATCTTCTAATTCTACACGATGAGAAAATTTATTTTCTAAATCAAATGATCCAACAGTTATTTTTCCCTTAAAATTTTTGTATGTTGATAAATAATAATGATTTTGATTACTTGTTTTAATTCAAATATTGTATTTATAATTTTCTTTATCTCAATTTTGTATTTCATAATCAAACCTTGTATTATCTAAATCACTAGTGTCAACAATTTCTCAATCTGAAATATTTGTTTTTCAAACCCCATTATCATAATAAATCGTATCATTATCAAACGGAACAACAAGTTTAATATATTCATTATAATCAATTTTACTATAATCGATAATTGTTGGATGAGTAATATTAATAGTGTTATCAGTTTGAACGCGTTCTTTTAAATAAAATAATAAACTGTCATAAAATGTTTTTTTCGTAATATATTTATATTCTTCTTCTCAAGGATGAGCATAATTCCCTAAATGATAATTATATGGTCTATCAACCGTTTTACTAGATATAATATCAATTATTTCACCAGCTAATTTTAAAGCATTTTTAACATCACGAGTAATATTTTCATTTGCTTCGGGGTCATTTGTTTGTGAATATGCCACACCACCTTGTGAAAATGAAGCACTACCAGTTAAATCATTAACTCCTTTTGGTAAATATCAATTCATAACTGCTAATAAACAAGCAGATTGAATATAACTTAATCATTTATCATATTCAATTAAACCAGTATTATCTTTTTTAACTCATGGAAATAAATCTTTTTTATTTATTTTATCTGAAATTGTCCCACCTGATAATCTATCCATTCATAAACTAGTTTTTAAAATAGCATTATAAATTAAATTATCATTATAAGCAGATTGCTTACGGTCATTAATAGGTTGTCAAAGTTTACTTTCTTTAACATCTTCAACTGTTATAAATAATAAATTATTTAAATTACTTTCCATATAATACACCCCTTAATTGATTACGATATTTATTTCTTAAATTAGATGGTTTATAACTATTAACATTTCTTTGTGTTTTATTAATTGTTTTAATAGTTTGATTAGTTTTATAAAACATACTTTTAACTGGTGTTTTATATAAATTATTAATATTTTTAACATCACTTTTTCGCTCTCGATATCATTTTTTGTTATTAATTTCACCAGCAAAATTAAAATTAAAATGACCAATCTTTAAATTATTAATAAACGTTTTAATTTGTTGTAATTTTTGAATATGTGGTAATGTTAATTTAATATTTCCTTTTGGGTATTTTTCTTTTAATTCTTTTGGTAATCGTTTTTTAATATAATCTCTTAAATGACTAGGTAATCATTTTCTTAATCAATAACGCCAAAATAAAATTCCAGCATTAGATACAGCATTACTTAATAATTTTCAAATTTCAAATGGAACACTAGGATAAACATATGGACCATAAAACTTCGGGTGTTTTGCTGTTTTTGTATATATTAAAATAGTTAAATTACCTGTTAAAGTTAACTTATTTGTTATATTAAACATACCACTATTAAGCCAACTACTATTTAAAGGTTGTCAATTAGTGTTTAGATAATTTTATTTTTTAAATTGTTCTCTATTTTTAATATTGTTATCTTTTTCTAATTTACTTAATATTTGTTGAATTTCTTTTTTATGACCTTTTTTAATTAAATTTAAATAAGTAAATGGATTTAATCATTGATAAATATCTTCAATTTTATTTGTAATCTTTTGAAAAGGATTAGCATAATATGAAGCAAACTTATTAACCTTATTAATTAAATTAACAAACTTATTTATTAAAGGTTTATTTCCTAAATTTTCTGTTAATAAAGTTAAAATTCGTAATATTAATAAATTCATTGTTTATTAAGAATTTTTAATTACTACTTCAATTGACTTTGTTTTACCAGTTGCTTTGTTTTTACCTTCAATTAAAACTTCAACAATTTTATCATTTGTAATATCAATTGGTCAGTCTTCACCTTTAGGATTAATAGAATAATCAAAATCATTTTCAGTTAAAGAACTATCTACAGTTTTAACTGCTTTTAAAACAACGTCTTTAAATTGTGGTTTTAATCATCCATCACTAACATCTTTGGGATCTGGTAAATTAATGATTGGTTTATCTAATTTATTTATTTTACTAATATCTATTTTAGCAACATCTGGTGTTAAAATTACATTAGATTTTGTTGTATTTATTGGTGTAGAAATTTCATAATCAACCGGCACTCTAAATGTTTTATTTAAATTACTTTTAGCAGTATTTATTTCTTCTTGTGTTGGTTCTTTTTCTAAAATAATCTTACATGTTTTTGGATATAAAATTGTTGGTGTTGCATATTGTACTTTACCAATTCATTTAGGGTTAGCAGTATCATTATCTAAAACTTGTTGAATAGTATCCATATTAATTGGATATGCTCATACTTGTTTATTAATAAGTAAACCATTTATATTAGTAAAATTATAACCTTTATCTCGGTTAACTTGTCCTTTTGTATATGTTTTTTCTAAATGAAAACTTTTTGATACCGGAATACCCATTGCGGTATTTTCATATAATTCACCGTTAACCATTGCTTTTAATTGAGCTTGTGAACCAATTACTTTTAAATAAGCAGGTGTTAATCCTAAATAGGATCTTCGTCCTAAAACCATAAACATTTTATCGGTTGGTAAACCAAAATATAAATTACTAATTTGATTTGTTAATTCAATCAAAGTTTCATTTAATGTAAAGAATGCTTTATTTGCATCATCAGCATTATCTGCTGTATAACCACGAAATGGAATTACTTCATATTGACCATCTGCTAAACAATAATCATAAATCCCCTGAATTAATTCACATTCTAAATTAACAAATTTATTCTGTACAACACTAGCAATAGCATCAGCAATAATACCATTTTTAATATTTTGTTCTATCATTGCTAAATCAAATGCTTCATTCATTAATTTTAAATTAAATCTTTTATTAATAGGCACCGGAATTCTTGTTAATCCCATAGTTTGAGTTGCCCCACCATTTGGTAACGCATAATCATCTTGTCATACCACACGATGAGTTAAATTATATAACGCTTGTCCTGCATTAGGTAATCAAGCAACTTGTTCTGCTGTTGCAGTTGCATATTGCATAATACTTGCATGCTCATTCATTAATGGTCCTCTTAGCATAGCGTTAACCATATCAACATAGGCTTTTTGACCTGTTGTATTACCTTGTAATGTAAAATGTACTTGCGGCAAATTAATTGTTGCCATAATATTCACTCCCTTATTATCTAAGGTTTTTAAGTGTATAATCAGTTAATTTCTTAATTTCTTCTGGAGTATATGCTCCTTTTTCTTTAATAGTTTCAATTTCATCATTTTTATTTTCAACCGAATTTTCAATCATATCTTTAATAAAATTAGTTGGTGAAACTGATGGTTGTTCTTGCACAAACAAATCAGGTTTTAATTCTTTTAAAGTTTGCATTTTTTCAGATAAAGAATTGCCACTAACTTTTTCTAAATTAGTTTTAATATCTTCAATTTTAGTAGATGGAACATCTTTAAAGGCTTTTAATTCATCTAATTCATTATATAATTTAATAAAGTCTTCTTTTGATATAACATCTTCGCGTTTTTGCACACTTTCTCTAATTTGTTTTGCTTCATTATTAAACTGATTTAAGATATTTTCTGCAATCTCTTCACTTAAACCTTGTTCGATTAATTGTTCTTTTGTAAGTGCCATTTTTATAAACTCCTCTTTTTTTATCCTTGTCCGATTAACAAGTCAGCGTAACTCTTTTTTACGGAAAAAGATTAAACCTATAATTTAATTATATACTAATATTTTATTAAATACAATACTTTATGTAAATAATATAAAATACTAAATTTAATATCTTTGATTGCTAATTTACCCCTTAAAACGTGTAATAAAAGTTATTTTAAAAGATAAAAGTTTTAAAATAATTACCAATTTTGCTTATATATATATATATATATATATAATGAGGATAGATCTTGATAAAAAAGTTTCAAGATTAAGAAACGGAGAAAAACAAGTGTGAAAAAGTTACTTAGTTTATTAAGTATGTTAACTATTAGTGGAAGCGCTATGCCAACAATAATTGCCGCTAATCCTTATCAAAAAGGGGACAATAAATTAAATATTATAAAAAGAGGTATTAATTCACAAAAATTAAATAATTTAATAGATATCAAAAATAACCTATCTGAAAAAGTAAAAGATATGGGTGAAAAAGTTATTGAAGAATGTCAATTAATGATATTACTTGAACGTGATTTAACGCTAAAATTACAAGAATTAGGAAATTATCTTAAAGAAGATTTATCAAAAAATATTAAAAATATTACTATAAATAAAAATAATATAAAACAAAGTATTCAAAATTTAGGACAAAATGTAAAAACTTTTGGAATAAAAATGAAAGCAGTTGGAGAATTAGTAAAACAAATAACTAATGGTTTAATTAAAAGTTTAATAAATGTAGAAGATTTAGGTAATGGTTCTATTTCTCAAGGAGAAATTTTAGAAAAATTAGGTGAAATTATTTATTTATATCAAAATGAAAATTTAACTACTGATAGTGTTAATATATCTAAAATAAATGAAAATATTAATATTATTGGTCAAAACATTAATACTATAGGTATAAAATTAACAATAGATGAGAAACTTAAATATTATCCAGACATATTACTGGGATTAAAAGATTATAGAATGATTGTAAAACCATGATTAACAAATGAATTAAACGGATATGTTTTAGGTAATAAATTAAAAAAAATAGGAGATAAAGTAATCAATATTCAAAAATATAATAATCAAATATCTAATCAAAATATTGAAGATTTAGGACAAAATATTGAAGATTTAGGTGAAGAAATAAAAAATGTTTCTTTAATAATAGAACAAGGTTATAAATCTACAAAAGCTTTTGGTTTTTCATTGATTGAATTAGGAAAATTTATAAAATCATCAGTATAATTAAATTGATATAAATAGTTTTTAAAATATTTTTAAATGAAAATAACCTAAGTTATTTTCATTTTTAATTAAATTAACAAACAAAATTATATAAGAATATAGAAATATTTTAAAATGAAAAAAATACTAAATATTTTATGATCAATAACTTTAATTGGAACAAGTACAACAAGTTTATTTGCTTGTAATACACAACAATATAGCGAAGATGAATTAGCAAAGTTAAAAGAAGAAAATAAAATAGATACAAAAGATGAAAATATTAAAAACAATTTAGAATGAATAGCACCACAAGAGAAACCATTTGAAGAAGTAAACAATAAGTATTTTTATATTGTTGGTAGAAATAGTTTAAATAATGTATGAAAAGTATTTAAATTAAAAAATGATGGTGAAAAAGGTAGCGGTTTAAAAACAGATTGAGGTGAAAGACCTGTTGGTTTTATTTTTACTATAAATAATGACATTTTATTAGCAACTGGTAATTTATTAGATTCTTCAACAGAATATATATGGGGTAAAGGAAAACATTATGAAGACTATATTAAATCAGTTTATCGTTGAAATGGTGAATAACAAAAATTACCTAACTTAATTGCCGATGAAAATGGTAATGTAAAAGTTAATTAAGAATGGGAAAAGAGATTTAATATCTCTTTTTGTTTTATCTTGGTTTAATAGTTATTTTTATAGGGTTATTACTTTTATTTCTAATACCCAATACATTTGAGTTAGAAACATCTATTGTAATACTTTTATCATTACCAAGATATGTTCATTTTGAAGGTTTTAAATCTTTACCTGATAATATTGCAATAATTTTTTTTGAAAATCTAATTTTTAATTTTACATAATTAGTATAATATGCTTGTAAATATGTTTCTTTAATTTTATTATCAACTTCATTTGACAGAGATGTTATTTGTAATAAAAATATAATATATGCTTCTTTATTATTAATTTTATAAATATTTTGATAATCATCATAATTTGGTAAACCATTAGTAAAAGAAGTAGCGAATGTTTTAATATCATTAGTTATATTATCAGTATATAAAGTTACTGTATTATAAAAATTAACCTTATCAGTTTGTGAACGACCGCTTTCTTGTAAAGTCATATTATTTAATAAACCAATATTATGGTCACATTTTTGACCCTCTAATAAATCAATATTTCTATTAGGAATAAAATATTCTATATCACATGGCCCACATTCAACTTGTAACTTACCTAAATTACTTATTTCAATCGTTTTATAAGCATCTTGAAATTTACTAATACTTTGAATAGTTGGGTCAATTTGTTTTAAGTCAATTTCTATCTCATAATAACCTTCATTATAACCCTCATTAAATTCATTAGAAAATAAAGTTGCTGGATATTCAATTATATTTTTACATTGTGCTGATGCTGTAATTTTAGTTATTAATGGTTGCACTGTATTAGCATCTCAGATATCTTTTGTATATTCTGAATAATTATATGGCACTGGTGGTAATACATATTGTGGATAATTAAAGGTTGGTATTTCATAATCATGTGGTAATAAGAAACTGGTTTTATAATTAGTTGTCATATCTCGTAAATAATTATTTAATGTACTTTTTGTTTTTCCACGAAAACTCCATACTGATAATCTTAAATAATCTTCTTCATTATTGGTATATGGGTTATCAGCATAAAAGATAATTTCAAAATTACCTTTATATAATGCTTGTATTGAAAACATATCAATAATATAACTACAATTTGTCCCATCTGGTGTTTGTAAGAATTCACAATCATTATCTTCTTCACCGTCACTAACTGGTGTTTGAGCATCTACTGCTGTTGTAAGTTCATTAATTAAATAAATTCGGTTAGTTTTTTGATTTAATTGTTTTAGATTATATGTTGAATAAACTATATTATTTGTTGGTTTACCATCCTTAGTTAAAACAGTACTTACTAATTTATCAGTTAATAAAGTAGTAAACCCGAAACTAGTGGCATTTGCTCCAAAAATAGCACCAACTTTATCATTGCCTTGTTCTCTAAATATTTCAAAAGGTAAATAACATTTACCTTTTGAGTTTTCAGACCAAAAAGCATCATTATAAAAACTATAAATATTAGCACTCATAAATCCATTTAATCATTGAAAATTAGGTCAAGTTTTTTCATCTTGATTAATAACTCAGCCTCAAGGAATACCAAACGAAATAAAGTTTAAGAATTTACCAACTCCGCCTGGTATCGTAAAAGGATTAAAAACTAACTTTTGAGTATAATTTAAAGGTAAGACAGTAATTTGGCGATTAATAAAATTATTCATATTTAAAATATCTCAAACATTACATGAACCCATTTTATTGTATTCAATTTGAACACTACCAACAGTATTGCCAAATTCATCTTTTCTTCTAAAATAAGATGAAGCTTGGGTACTAATAATATTATTAACGTCACCACTATTTACTTTTATTTGACTTGGTGGCGTTATTTTTCAATTTTTAGACCAATAAAATTTAGAGTCATTATTTTCTTCTTTAATTGTTTTTCCAACAGCCGGATTGGTAGCTGTCGAACTTTCTTGGTCAGTTATAACAATACCCTCACTATTTTTTTGCTTTCAAAAATCATATCTACTTTCCATATCTTTTTTTCAGTTTTCATAACCAGTTATCATTGTTGGTTGAATCCCTTGAATGTTATATCAACTTACTTCAGGTGAAGCATAAGTATTAACTTTGTCAGGCGGACACGGATACATGTTATACATTAATAAATCTCGTTAATTCATTACTTTTGGATTAAATTGACCTTTAATAATTGGCCGGCCAATAACGGGCATATCAAAAAAGATCGGATTACCATAAAATTTAACTGCCATTGCTCTAACACCAGGATCTTTTAATAAAATCTCATCTAATTCAATAATTCCTTTATTTGTTTTCTCATTATAAGTTATTTTAGGAAAACAATAACCTTCCCCAGGTGCTGATGTTTGAATAAATTGTCGTACTGATAAACCACTATTACTAATTTTGTCATTAATACTTGAAAAGGTGATTTCTTGTCATAAAAAACTACCATCATATGGTGAATAATAATTAATAACATTTGATGGATATAATCATTGTCTATCTTGGGGAGCAATATTTATATTACCTCCACCAATATTTAATCCATGGTCATTAAAAACCGTATAAAAATTATAATAATCATTAATATTTAATTTACTTGCATCTTCATCTAAAATTAATAAAGTATATTGTCTTTCAGTTGATTGTTGGGTAAATACTTGTTCAAATTTAGCTTCTCCAAATTGAATTGAACTTCTATCATCAATCATATAAGCATCTCAATATTTACCAACCTTAACTTCTTTTGTGCCAAATTGTAAAGTTAAGTGCAACTAAATTATTTTTCTAACCAAATATTCGATTGGCGAAAGATAATTTAGTATTTTTCTTGGTCTTTGGTTTAAAGACAATATAAATTTATGAACTGCATTTTTAGTAGTATTTGAAAAATTAAATTTTTTAGGAAATTTTTCTCTAATTAAACCATTAGTATTTTCATTAGTACCTCTTTGTCAGGGTGAATATGCATTAGCAAAATAAATTTTCACATTTAAATTTTTTTCAAGTTGTTGTCAATTAGCAAATTCTTTACCACGATCAAATGTTATAGTCTTAACAAGATTATTTGGCAGAATTGATAAATAATGGCTAATATTTTCGTTAATAACTTTAGTAGTTCTATTTTCAACTAATATTGCTAAAGTAAATCTTGATGTTCTTTCAACTAAAGTTATTAAACATGATTTACTTTTACCTCGTGATGATACTACGGTATCACCTTCTCAATGACCAAGAGTTACGCGATTATTAACATTAGCATTTCGTTCTTTAATTGATTTACCATTAAATTTACCCCGATTTTCTTGATATTTTCGTTTCTTACCTTTTCTTCTTAAATTTTTATTAGTAACTTTTTCAAGTAATCCAGAATAAATTCAATTGTAAATTGTTTTAAAACTAATAATTCATTCTTTATGAAAATTTTTAATTCTGCCATAAATTTGTTCGGGTGATCAACCTAATAATAATTTTTGTTGTACATATTTTACTAATTCTCTATTTTTAAACTTATGAAAATAAATATGTGATTGTTTTCTATTTTCTGCTTTATTTTGTGCAATTAATGAAAAATAATGATTATTATCTTTATTTCTATTAACTTCTCGAATAATAGTACTAATACTTCGATTAATATTTTTAGCTATTTCACTAATTTTTATTTTAAACTTCAATTGATTCTCAATATAAATTCTTTCATCTATGCCAAGATGTTTATATCCCATATAAAAACTCCTTGCTTTATTTTTTCTAAAATAAACTTAGCATCATAAAACTTTTATATGAGATTTTTTGCAATTTTATTTACTTGCACTTACAAGTATAATTCAGCTGTATAAAAATTATCAGCTTTATTATCATTATTAATAAAATAACTTAATTTATATTGCTTTAAGTATGCTAACATTCTATTAATATCATAAATGTTTTCACCATCAATTAATTTTCAATAAACATTATTATTTTCATCTTTTAATTTTATCGCGAAAAGTGTTTCATTATTTGCTCATATAGTTGAGTTAACTGGCTGATTTTTAAAATCATCAATTGTTAAGATATTGATTTCTTCACCTTTATATTTTTGAACTATTTTTAAACTATCTTGTCATTGAGCAATCGTACTTTCCATATTATCAAATATTCGTGAATAACTACCATAATCACTAGTCTTTGCGTTATTGGGTTTTCAACCTGTCTAAGTATCAGGAATATATGAACTATAAACATTAAAAGGAAATACCATTCAATGTCTATTATCTTTTATATTTTCTCTGATATCTATTAAAGTATCGTGGGCTTGTCTTCTTAGTTCTTCGATAACCCCGGGGTTAATTCTACTCATTTTTTAATTCTCCTTTATTTCTGTTCTACCTTGTAGGGCATTTTGATTATTACCAGTTTCATCATATTCTAGTAATTTATTATTATGTTCTATTTCTTTGGTTTGCATTTTATCTTGTCATGCTTCTACTTTTTTAAAATATTTTGTTGCTTCTAATTCATCAATATTATCATATTCAGTTATGGCTCTTACTGGTTCCATTGTGCCATTATCTAATCTAGCAGTAATTAATTCATTTTGTCGCATTTGGTCAACTAAACTAGCACTAATAAAATCAAAACCATAAGGCCGTTCACCAATACCATCTCATAAACCATAATATTTTAAAACAGTATCAAACATTTTAGTATAATATTGCTTACGATATGCTTGTAAATATGCTTGTTTTTCTAAGTCTTTTGTTTTAGTTAATAATGACTGTGTTTTATTCTGGTCATTATATGATTTATCACCAAAAGGACTAGAAAAATGACATGCTAAATATACTTGTTCAATAATTGATTTTTGATCTTCGGTATATGTTTCTAATGTTGGTGCACCTTGTACTACTTGTAAAGATTGTGATGATGTCCCATCTGCTGCCCGTTTGACCTGATTGAATAAAAATATCATCAAATACATCTTGTAATGCTTTTTTATTTCCCATATTGTAAGCATTCATTAAACCATCATCTAATACCCCATATCAGTGCGTACGATTAGCTCATCGTTCTTTTGATTTAATATTAAAACTATCTTCTAAATCAAATTGTAATTTATAACAATTTGCCATTGTAGGTCATGGATTTAATGTAGTTGAAGTTGATAAGAACAACGGATTAGGTTCATTTATCATTTCTCAAAAAGGTACTATTCCTAATTTATTTTTAAATTCTTGCACCAAAAAAGGTCTAACATCATCTTTAATTTGTGTTTTACTTTGTCCAACAACTACCTCGTTATTTTTTGGTCAACCTTTAATAACTATTTTATCTTTGGTACAAATTAAATTTAAAATAAATCCACTGTCTGATTGATGATAATTTAATCAAATATCAGCCCCTTGTTCAATTTCATTTATTTTACTTACACGAGATGTAAAGTTAAAAGGGTTAATTCATAAATCAATATTGCCATCACTAGTTTCTAATAAACCAAAAATAGTTTTACCCATTAAACTTGCTGTTAATTCGTTTTTATCTAACTTTTCTTTTATTTTATAATTTTCATATCATCAATTTAATTTTTCTAAAATATCTTTACGATGAGACTTAAATAAAATATCTTTACCATTTATTAATCGCATTTGATGACGAGCAATAATATTTGCTAAATTAATTGTTCAATCATAATTATAAAATTTTAAAACACTATTAATATCACTTAAGTTTGGTAAACTAGGGAAAGTATTATTCATGGTTATTTTGATCCTTTAATTTTAAGATAAGTGCATAATTAATAATATTTACTGTTAATAAATTTGGCTCATTTGCTAAAACTTGAACACATACTTTAACTTTTTGATATTTTTTAATATATTCGTTATATAAATTTAATTTACATATTGCGATATTATCTTTTTTTAATTCTTGACAAAGTCTTTTTTTAACTTGTCCACAAACAGACATATAAGGTCTTTTTGCATTTATTACACGTTCATCATGGATTACATAAATATCTTTTTTCATTAAGTTATTCACTCCCTTTGTTGTCATAATTTATAATCTGCTGAATTATTATGTTTAACCATTGGTATTAATTCAAAATGTAAAGCATAAAAATCACTATCAAATGTATCATCATATAAGTCTAACATTCGTTCTTCTCTGGCATCTGGTTTATCTTCTCATTGAATTAATTCATATTGGGTTTTACTTACAGGACATTTTTCTCATAATCATTTTAATTGATTTGTATTTATTAACATTGTAAATGCTTCAATCCGATGTCTTATTTTAAATTTCTGTTTTTGTGCTGGTTTAAATGTCATATATTGCCCAAAAGTATAATTATATTTTTCTCTATTTAAACTTTGTAATGTTGAATAAGCACTATCATCAACATTTATACTAATACCCTGCTGTATTAAATTAAAATATTGATTTAATTGATTGTTATAAAACTCTAAAATATCTTTTACTTGTTCTAATTCTGTTTTAAATTGCTGTGTAGCATTTGAATGCGTATACTCAGAAGCTTTATAAGCTTTTTTATCAAATGAATTATATAGTCAAAAACTAGCGGCAGTAGTATGTCCCTTAGGACTGGTCGCGTTAGCAATATCAACACCACCTAATAATTTCGTTGGTTGAATAATATCTGTTGCTTGCATAATATCAATATATCTTGCAAAAATTGAACCACTAGTATTACCGGGCAATCCTCAACTCCATACTCTTGCTCTTTCAATATCTAATTGTTCTAATCTTAATTGTTCATTAACTTTATCTTGTGGTAATTTATAATTAAGTCTTCAACTAGAATAATGAATAATAATTTTCATATTTCATTTTTCAATATATTTAATTTGTTCATATTTACTACGCATTATTTCTTCATTAAAAGATAATAATTCATTACAATAACCAACAATATATCTTTTTAAACTTTCAGGATTACACGTATTAATTGTTATTTTATTTTGATAACCACGAATAGCAAACTCTAAATCACTTAAATCTTTTTGTTGAAATTGGTCACATTCTTCTCTTCAATCAATTACTAATTTATACTTATTCAAATCAGCAAAGGCTTTTAATTTTTCTTTTCGACTTGGTGAATGTAAACCTTTACAATATATTTTGCTACCATTTGATAAAGTAAAAGTAAAATTTGATAAATTAATACTATAAGGTATATTATTTTCATCTAACATATTTCATATATTTTGAAATACACTATCTTTTAAATCTTTACTCCAATACATACTAGCAATTATACAAATTGGTTCTTTAATTAATAAACTAATTTTTAATAATTCACCAAACATTTTAATATTTGATATAGTCTTACCACTATATCGTGTTCCAATTTGATTAATTTCATTAACTAATTCATATTTCTTAACAAATGGATATTTATTACCAATATTACTATTTTGTAATAACCAATAAGGAGTTTCTAATAAATAAGTAAAATGATTAAGCATTATTTTCAGTTTCTTTTTTAATATCTCTAATATCCGTTTGTAAATTAACAATTATTGGTTGTTGATTATTTAAGTTTAATTCTTTTTCAAGTTCTTTTTCTTGTAGTGAATATTTATAATTAAATGCACGCTGTCAATATAACCTAGTACCTTCTGGCGTTTTAACCATTTGTTTAATAAGTTCACTTTCTATTTTATCAACTTGTTTTTCAAGTAAAGGAACTATCTTCTCGCTCGCGTAACTATCATATCTTCACTTGCGAGAAAGATTTAATTTATTGGTTAAATCATTTAAAGTATAGGGGATATTAGGTGATTTATCACGTCAAAACTGCTCTATTTTACGATAAAATGTTCGTAAACTTACTGTTTTTGGATTAAATTCTTTCATTTTTACTCCTTTTTGCATACTAAAATTGCTATTATTTAATGAATATGATTAAATAAAAGAGTAAACTATATCTGAAAATATAACAAAGAACCATCGCGGTTCTTTTTTTATCATTTATATTTTACATCAAAATAAAAAAAAGTAAACTTAATTACCGCAATGTTTCTCCTAATTTTATATATTAATAATAATCTAGAAAAATTTTTATTTATATATCTCAGTTAAAAGAAACATTGCAGTAAACTTAATTACTTTATTTTTTATAAACAGCTTTAAGAGACAGAATTTACTTACTGTTTATCACTTAGATTATATACTTATAAAAATAATTGTCAATAATTTTTAATTTAATGTTATAAATATTTTAAAAAGAATTGGAGACAGAAAAATGCAAAAATATACACATGTAAAATTTGATGAACGAAATTTATTTAAAGATTTATTATTTTCTGATATTTGTAAAAAGAAAAATGATTCAATTAATTTATCAGAAATAGCACGGCAAATGAATCGTGGAATTAATACTGTTAAAAGAGAAATAAAGCGATTTAAAAAGGTAGAAGATTATATGCCAGTTGAAGCACAAAAAGATTATAAACAAAAGCGAAAAAGGTCTATTAAAAAACTACCTACATTTACAGAAGAGCAGCAAGAATTTTTAAATTTACGATTTAATATTTTTGGTGATTCGCCAGCGGAAATTATTCATCGATTTTTAATAAAGTTTGGTGTCAAATTTCCTTCCTGTCTTAAAACTTTTTATAAATGAATTTATTTAGGTCTTTTGGGTTTGTTAAAGAAAAATTTATTAAATGGTGGCAGAAGAAATATAACAAAGAAAAGACCTGATAATCGCGGAAAATTAGATGATAAATTCAAATCAATATGAGATATTGAAAATAAAAAATCTAATGTTGGTTTTTTTGAAATGGATACCGTAGTTGGAAAAGACCATCAATCTAGTTGTTTGGTATTAGTTGAACAAAATAGTAAAAATTATTTTGCAATTAAATTAGGAGAACATACTGCTAATGAGGTTTTAGAAAAACTTGAAGAATTAGTTAAAATTAATGGTTTGGTTGGAAAAATTAAAGGAATAATAACTGATAGAGGAAAAGAATTTAGTAAGTTTGAAGAAATAGAAAATATTACTGGTTCTAATATTTATTTTTGTGATCCGGGTTCACCAAAACAAAAACCATTAATTGAAAGAATGAACCGTGAATTTAGAAAACGGTATATTAAGGGAACGGATTTTAATAATGTTACTCAACAAGAAATAGATTGAGTAGTTAATGTTATGAATGAAAAATTAAGGCCTTGTTTGAATTGAAGAACATCTAAAGAAGTATTTTTAAATAATTTTAGATAATTTTATTTTAAAAATTTAATAAATTATTTTTCAGTGTGCTTAAATATGCTTAAAATAGACTAAAATTACAAATATTTTATTTTTTTTAAAAAAATAGTTGCATTTATTTTAAATGATGTTATTATCATACTAACAAGAGACAGAATTTGCTGCTTGAATTTACATAATACAATATTAAAGAAAGATTTTCAATTTTATTTACTGATGTAACTTATTTAATTTGAAATGGTAAAAAACATTATCCATCAATTATTGTTGATTGATAATGTTTTTTACCATTTCAAATTAAATAAGTTACATCAGTAAATAAAATTGAAAATCTTTCTTTAATATCATTAAAATTACGATTTACTAAATCAGGATATTTAATTATATTTTTATTTCTATTTTGTTTTATTAATATTTTTCTACGCATACGCTTTACATATTCAGCTTGAATATTATTTTCTTTCATAATTCGTAATACTTTCTTAGCATTATAAACAATGCCATAATCTTCTTTTAAATATTTGGTAATTCGACGATAACCAAATTGTTTCAAATTTTCTTCATAGACTTTTACAATATTCTTTAATGGTTCACTATCCTTACCATTACTTGAATAATTTTTATATTTATCTCAATAACTACGCTTTAAATCTGTTATATCAAGTAATAAATTTAGTGGATATTTATTAAGGTTTTCTTTGATAAAAAATACAATTTTTCTTTTATTTAATTGTAAAAGTCATGAAGCTTTTTTAGTAATTCATACCTAACTTTGTAATAGTTTAAATCTCTTTTTTCAAATGATTCTTTTGGACCTTTATTGGTGTTTAAAATTCCTTTCTTAAAATTTTCATACCATGAAGCAACAGTTTTTTTATTAATTGCATATTTTTTTGCAATAAAACTTATACTATTATTTTTAACCTCTTGTCCTATCATTTTTCGAAAATCTGCTGTATATTTATTAAATTTTTGTCCTTTTCTTGCCATATAAAAATGCACCTCCTTTAAAATTTTAGCAAAGACTTTTTTTCTTTACTTACTTTTTTGGGTGCAGTCTAGTTTAGATAACAAAATTATAATTTCAATGGGTAAAAATTATCATTGTGCAGACAACATTATTATTGAAATTTTTCATTCATTACTTAAAAAAGGAACAATCCATAATAAAAATTATAAATCTCATAATGAATATATTAATGATGTTAAAAAATGAAATAAATGATATTCAAACCAAAAAGAAAAATATATAATAAATGAAAGTTTGTAAACCTTTTTATTAATACTTACTAAACGGGGTGCAGTCTAAGTTTAGCAAAGACTTTTTTTCTTTACTTACTTTTTTGTGCGTAGTCTATATTTAATAATTAACCTTTTTGTTTAAACTCATGAACTTCTTGTTCGGTATCATGCATCGGATCAACTTGCACATCCCCATCAACTTTTCGAATAACAACATTTGCTAACTTAATAACAACTTCGTGTGCAATTGATAATTGCATATGTTCAAATAATTTGGCTGCTTCTTCAACATAAGCATGTAGTGGATTTGTTTGGGCATAACTTCGTAAATAAATCCCACTTCGTAACTTACTTGCTTGATCAATGTGTTTTGTTCAATATTTATCAAACGAACTAATAATGGCATTTCGTTCAATTTGGTTCATCACATTCGGTGGCACATCTTCTGTTCGAGCTAAATAAAAATCATTCATCTTTGTTGACACATACTTCGCCACTTCGTCGCGGGTCATTTTTTCCATTGCGGCTTTATTTAATACATTTGCCGCCACAACTTTATCACTAACCCCTTTGATTAATTCATCATAATGAATAAATCATTCCCCATGTGATTGGTTTCCAAACATTTTTGTTAAATCATAAGCAGCTGAATATTGCATTTTTCTAATGATTGGTTTTAAATCATTCGCTGTTAAAATTTGATCACGGCGCACATACATCGCTTCCCGGTGTTGCGCTAAAACATTATCATAATCTAAAATATTTTTTCGTTGGTCAAAGTTCATTCCTTCCACTTTTTTCTGAGCATTAGAAATTGCTCTTGTCAACATTCGTGATTGAATAAAATCTGACCCTAAGCGACCAAACATACGACGTAAACGATCACCACCAAAGCGCATCATTAGTTCATCATCCATTGCGATATAGAAACGCGAAAATCCAGGATCACCTTGGCGTCCTGCCCGTCCGCGTAACTGATTATCAATCCGACGAGCTTCATTTCGTTCAACACCAAAAACTGCTAAACCACCAATTTCTTGGACACCCTCACCTAATTTAATATCGGTTCCCCGTCCAGCCATATTTGTTGCTAAAGTAATAGCTCCCTGTTCACCAGCCTTCGCAATAATATCCGCTTCACGTTCGTGGTTTTTGGCATTTAACATTTCAAATTTTAAATTAGCCTTTTGTAAATAATGCGAAACAATTTCTGATGAATCAACTGAAGTTGTCCCAATTAAGATTGGTTGACCTTTTTCATGCAAAGTAATAATTTCCTTCATCATTGCCTGCATTTTTGCATCACGATTGGCAAACATATAGTCCGCTTCGTCTCGGCGAATTAACGGACGATTAGTTGGAACTTGAATTACTCGCATATTATAAATCTTAATAAATTCCTCTTCTTCTGTTTTTGCCGTTCCGGTCATCCCACTTAGTTTATTATATAATCTAAAAAAATTTTGGTAAGTAATTGTCGCCATTGTCACTGTTTCTTGTTCAATATCAACACGTTCTTTAGCTTGTAATGATTGTTGCAAACCATCACTATAAGCACGCCCGGGAATTAAACGACCCGTAAACTGGTCAACTAAAACAATTTCATGGTTTTGAACAACATATTCAACACCATTTTTAAAAACAAAATTAGCTTTTAAAGCATTCAAGATTAAATGATATAATTCTGTGTTTTTAATATCAAATAAAGACTTAATTGAAAAAATATTTTCTGCCTTGGCAATTCCTTCTGGTGTTAAATAAACTTGTTTTGTCTCTAAATCAATTTCTAAGTCAGTGTTACGTGATAATGATTTTGCAAAATGATCAGTTGCTTGATATTGCGGTGTCCGATTTTGTTGTCCTCCCGAAATAATTAAGGGGGTTCTTGATTCATCAATTAAAATTGAGTCGGCCTCATCAATAATTGCATATTTTAATCCTCGTTGGACTTTCTCGCTATAAATTTTTACCATATTATCACGTAAATAATCAAATCCTAATTCAGCATTAGTGGTATAAGTAATATCACAACTATAAGCTGCTCTTTTGGCATCTTTTGTAATATCACGGGCGTTTAAACCAACAGTTAAACCTAAAAAATTAAAAACTTGCCCATTAATTTCTGAGTCCCGTCTTGATAAATATTCGTTAACTGTAACAACATGAACCCCATCGCCAGTTAAAGCATTCAAATATGTTGGCATTAATGCAGTTAAAGTTTTTCCTTCTCCGGTTTTCATTTCCGCAACATCACCTTGATGAAGCACAATTCCCCCAATTAGTTGGACACGATAAGCATATAAACCAATAATTCGGCGCGCTGCTTCACGAACCACTGCAAATGCTTCAATTAAAATATAATCCAATGTTGCCCCATCGACTAATTTAGCTTTAAATTCGTCCGTCTTTGATTGTAATGCATCATCTGACAACGCTTGCATTGTTGCATCTAAGACCATAATTTTATCTGCTATTTTTCCATGTTTTTTTACAATTTTACGATCACTAACTGCCATTAAACTTTCTCCTCTATTCTACATAATTATTATCAGCATTCACATTTATTCTATCATAAAAAGGAATAGTTAGTATAGTTATTATAATATGGAATGTCCTTATCTTGTGATAATTTCGTAATAGTTATCTAGCAAAAATTTCGCAACCATTTAAAATTAAAAATGGTGCAGTCTATTATAATTGGTTTTTTCCTTAGTTTATTAATTATATTTAGTGGTTTTTTATGATTATTTTATCAAAAACCAAATAAAATCAAGGTTTTATTAAAATATCAAGAGTTTTCGACAAAATTAAAGAAATTTATAAACAATTAGAAGTGGAAAATCAAGAAGCCTAATTAAACATTTATTTACAGATCGGAAATTATTAATTTATCGGATTATTGGGATTATTTTAATTTTTGCTTTTTTAGTGTCTGATTTTATTTTAGCATTAAAGACCAAAAGTGGCATTTATGGCCAGTTGCCAACTTATGGGCAACGGTTAAGTCATTATTATTCTTATTTTACAACGTAAACAAATTATTTAGTTTTTGTTTACTTTGTTTTTTATTTATTTGCCAAATTGTAAAGTTAAGTGCAACTAAATTATCTTTCTAACCAAATATTCGATTGGCGAAAGATAATTTAGTTGCACTTAACTTTACAATTTGGCAAATATTAAACAGCATCGTCAGTTAGATCGTAAAGGGAAGATCGCGATGATTTTAACAATTGTAATCGCGATTTTTAATATTATTTTTTAAGCGTTATATTATCTTTATCGCGATGTTTGATCAAAAATCTTAAATTATCCTTATCAAAAAGAATTTTTTTGTCTTTTAACATTATTATTACTATTTTTAATATTATTAACTTAGTTTTTGTAATTTTAGGATTAAAATACTTTTATTGATCACGAATTGTCGTCGGTTTTTGTTCAATTGCCTTAGTGTGCTTTAATTTAATTTTAATTCTTGTGCCGGTGTTTGATATTGCCACCGCAACATTATGTTTAAATAATCATAAATATTCCAAAACCGACTTAGCCGCTTATTTAGCGAAACATAAACAGCCCCTTAAATACAAAGCTAAAATAATCTCTAATGACAGCATTACTTTTGATGAAAATGAAAAATAATCCTTTCCAAGGATTATTTTTTTGTTAAATTAAAATGCTCTTTTAAAAACTGATTATACGTAATGGCAGGCATTGTTGCTTTGTAGTTTCGGGCCACCGTCTTAACTGTTTCACTAGCTCCTAATGGGAAGGAAAGGTGGTGTTTCGATTCTAGTTCTTGTATTTTGATTAGAAAGGTTGCACGACTTAAAATGGCACTACAAGCAATGACTAATGATTTTTCCTCTCCTTTGGTAATGAAAACAAGATTATCTTTAATCACTGGCTTTGTGTGTTGCAAATATTCAAAGTATTTTGTTTGATTAACAAATTGATCAATAAATATTGTTTTATTAGTTAGGTTATATTTTGCTAATAATTGTACCAAAGCTTGATTATGACCTAAAGCTTTAATAACATGGGCATTTTGGTATTTATCATATCATTTATTATAAAGTTCATTATTAATAATAATCGTAGCGCTTTTAACTAATTTTTTAATTGTTGGTGCTAAGGTTAAAATTTGTTGATTTGTCATTTTTTTACTATCCTTAATTGGCAAGGTTGCTAACTGGTCAAAAGTGGCCAAAGGTAGATAAGAAGCGGTGACAACAAACGGACCAAAAATGTCGCCAACACCAACTTCATCATTACCAATCACATCTTTTTGAAAATAATTTATTGAGATAACATTTTCTTTCTTTTTCTTTGGCAAAGAACTTGTTAATGTTGGAAAAAACCGCTGGGCTTCTTTTTCGGCATGATAACCCTGGAATAAAACACTATTGGTTTTATAAATTGTAATTGTAATACCGTTTTTGTTAAAAACATTAACTTTATTAAGATCGGTATTGTTGATAGTATAAGCTTGATAAGCAGTATTAATTGCTTCAATAATTTTGGAATCAACTTTTTTGAAACTAATATTATTCATATAAAGGCCCCCATTATTTTCTTTTACAAAATTAAGATTATTATATCGTTTTTCCTCCTTTTTTAAAATATTTCTTTAATTTTGTCGAAAACTCTTGATAAAGTAAAAAAAATCATCAATATGACAATTTGAAAACGAATTTGGTGGAAGATTATTATTGTTCTTTAACTTTTTTAGATGTTAAAATATAATACCGTTGCTTGTTGGTTTGGTGTTAAACCTTTGTGTTGGTATTTTCATTTTCAGAGATTTAAATAATTTTGAATGTTAGTGAACCCTAAATCATGATAATGAATTAAAGATTCTTTAAGACTTGCTTGTAATTTACTAATTTTATTTAATTTTCGATAACTGGCATCAGGATTTGTCCTAGTTTTAGTGGCATATAAAGTAGAACTTTTTTGTTTTGCTACTAATAAATATAATGGTTGCATATCAGAAATAATAATGGAATTTTTGTTAATTAATTTTGTATTCATATTTTTAATAATTCACTGTTTTTGTAATCGTTTGGTGTTAGTGGATTGAACAAAAATATTATTATTAGTATCAACCGCCATTTGAATACAACATTTAGTGTTAGTGGAAAATGGATCAAGATGAGTTTTTCGTTTATCAAATTTATTTTTAAAATTACCTTTATTGATTTCTTTAATAAATGTTTCATCGATTTGTATTTGGCCATTTAATTTTTTAAATTTTAATTGAGTATTTTCTAATTGTTTTGATTGCATTAATTTTTGACGATTATATCAAGCTGTTTTGGGTGTTGTTTTAATAAAACGGGAAATTACTTTACTAGATTGTCCTAACAATGAAATTTGAATTAATAAATTTCATTGTTCATAATTTAAATGACTTCAATAAGTAAAATGATGACGAAAAGCATCAAAACTATCCCGACATTTTTTGCATAAATATTTTTGTTTTCCTTCGGGATTATGGCCATTTTTAACACAATGATAAGATTTGCAATTAGGACATTTAATACCTTTATCTCTAAATTTTTGATCAATTTCATTTAAGCGTTTTTGTTTTTTGATTAATTATGCTTCTTTTTTAACTTTTTCATAAAATTCTAAAAATTGATCATCTGTTAAACTATTTATTAATTCTGCAAGTATTTTTTCCATCAATTATTTACTTCTCTTTATATTAAAAATATACCTAATTTTAGATATATTTTATAAATATCAAGATTTTTCTACAAAATTAAAGTTGGTTTGTAATTTTTTAATTTTATGATATGATCTAATTAATTAGAAAAGATAAATTTGTTTTTTTCTTGATTATTTTTGTTTTAATAGATAAATATTTATTAGAATAAGATATCACCAACCGAATAATTTATTCCCTCTTACAATTAATATTGTAAAACCATTTTAATCTTTGATACCAGATATTAACGAACTAAAAACAGATGGCGGTGCTTTTGGCAAATGGCGTTTGTGTTCAGATCTTTGATGTAATTGTTTAATTCTTTGACCAATAGGTCCCGGAACGGCTTTTCCTTGTAAAAAATGGTCTAATTGTTGGTATGTAACTCCCATTTCTTTTTCATCGATTTGATTATCTCACAATCCGGCTGTTGGTGGACGGGTAATAATTTGAGATGGCACTCCCAATAATTGCGCTGCTTGTTGCACTTCTGATTTTAACAAATGAATAATCGGAACTAAGTCAGCCGCACCATCCCCATATTTCGTAAAATATCCTACAAATCATTCATCGGCATTATCGGTTCCCAACACCATATAATTATGACTTTGCGCTAATGCATATAATGTTGTCATTCGCAATCGTGGTTTAATATTGCTTAATGCCAACTGATGGCTTTTAAAACCTAAAGATGCCACTAAATTATCATAAGTCGATGTTAAATCAACAATATGACTATTTAATTGGTGATGATTAATTAATAGTTGGGCACATTCTTGATCAAATTGGTCAGAATGACAAGGAATCATAACTGTTAAATGATGGTCAGGAAAAGCTTGCTGCGCTAATAAACTAACAACAGCAGAATCAATCCCTCCTGATAAGCCAACAATAACCCCCTCACATTGGGTTATTGTTACTTCTGTTTTAATTCATTTTACTAAATAACTTAAATATTGCTTTAAATCTTGCATCATTATCCATCCCACTCTAATTCGTAATCAAAAATCCGAACAGTATCTCCTGCTTTGGCCCCTTTTGCCCGTAATATTTCAAAAACTTTTAAATCTTGTAATTTTTTATTAAATAATAATAAGTTATCATAAGTTGTAATTGGCGTTTTATGATAGGCCTTATAAACAGCATCCCCTGATACTTTTCAAATCTCATTTCCAAGATTAACAACTTCAACTTCTGTTTCAAGTAGATTGTTATAAGTATATACTTTATAATCCTCTGCTTCAACTAATAGTTCATCTAATTGTCATAATGCTTTATTATCTTTAATTTTTGTCAGCATTGTGCCAATTTCGTTTACTAACAACGATAAATTTTGTTGCATTAAACCACTAACTCCAATAATTTTGGCATCTGGCATTTGAGCTTTAAACTTAACTAAATTTTCGGTTGCTATTTCAAGATCCATTTTATTTGCCACAATAATCTCTGGTCGTAATTCTAATTTATAATTATAATTTTTTAATTCAGTTTTAACACTTAAATAATTTTGATAAACATCTTCGATTCCATAATTTCCGGACATATCTAACACATGGACAATTAATTTACAACGTTCAATATGGCGTAAAAAATCATGCCCTAACCCCTTCCCCGCGGCAGCTCCAGCAATTAAACCTGGTAAATCAGCCACAACAAAAGTATTTTGGTTTTGGTCCCGAACAGCTCCTAACTGTGGGGTTAATGTTGTAAATGGATAATCATCAATTTGTGGTTTTGCTTTGGAAATTTTTGCTAATAAAGTTGATTTCCCTACATTTGGTAAACCAACTAAACCAACATCAGCTAAAACTTTTAATTCACAACGAATCTCCACTGTTTCACCTAAATCACCTGCTTCAAAGATTGTTGACGCTTTATTTTTTGCATTTGCAAATCGAGCATTTCCCCGCCCTCCTTGACCACCTTTCGCTAAGACATGTTCTTGTTGATTAGTTGTAGTATCAGCAATAATTTCATTTGTTTGATTATTATATATTAAAGTACCCAATGGGACTCTAATATATTTATTAGAAGCATTTTTACCATGCATATTTTTAATTGTTCCATTTTCACCATCAGCAGCTTTAATTTCACGTTGATATTTTAAATCTAATAAGGTATTCATTCCTTCATCACCAACGAAAATAATGCTGCCTCCATCACCGCCATCACCACCAGAAGGACCACCTTTTGGGACATACAATTCACGATGAAAAGCGACGGCCCCATCGCCACCTTTTCCCGCAAATAACTTAATTGTTGCAACATCAATAAATTTCATCATATATCCTTTTCTAACTATGTTATAATTATTAACCTTTACAATTAAAATTCCTATTCAAGAATTAATTTTAAGCAAACATTGCCTTGTTCATCACAATTAAATCTAGAATGAACAACATTAAGAATAGTTTTTTTTATTAATTTTCAAATAATTCTTATATTTGGACATACTATATTATATCAAAATTTAAGGAATTTAATATTACAGTTTACTTTTAATTTTGTCGGTAGCGTGTAAAATGTTGGGGAAAAGTTTTCAGCATTAAGTTCTAATAATAATTATAAACTATTTTCTTTAAAAGAGTTTTAGTATTTGATAATGTAGAAGCGGTGAATATTGGTAAGTTATATTGTTTAACTTCTGGATTATTCATCTTTTTAAATATTCATCTTCAAGTAATTTGTTCATTTTTTACTTGAAGATTTTTAATTTCTGTTAGTTCTTGAAAGGGATTAATCCCATTAGCTGTCAATTGTTTTAATAACATTACTTTGTAAATCGTTTTTTCATTAAATATTTTTGGTTTTGAACGAAACATTACTTTAATAATTCGAGCAATATAACTTTCAATGCGACAACCAATATTTTCTTGATATTCTCATTTTTGAATTGCTCCATAGTATGTTCTTAAATAATTAGATATTTCTTGTAACTTTCCTTTCGCTTCTTCGGTTTTAACAAGCTGATAAGCTCATTCAAGGTATTTTGTAACCTTGTTTCAGTTTAATTTTAGAATTGCTTTTCTAATTTTATTAAATAAATAACGTTTATAATATCGTGGACCACGGAGACAATTTTTAATTTTTTTAATAACATGGAAACGATCAATGATAAATTCAACATTGATGTGTTTTTCAACCGTTGAAATATATTGTGCACCATCACCAAGCACAATAATTTTAGCTGTCTCGGGTGATTAATAATTTAAGTTAATAAATTCTTTAATTCCTTGTCAGTATTTTTTAGAGTTAATTTTTTTAACTTCATTAGTCATTGTTACTAGAAATTTGACATTATGCATTGTTTTTCGTATTGTTTTAGGATCTTTATAACCAGTATGAAAGACGGTTAAACGGATTCTTTTCTTAATTTTTAATCGTTTTTTGATTTGATAACTAATGGCATTGCGATATGCTTCATCGGTTTCAATATAAATAACCCCATCATGTTTTAGTTTTGTATCTGGTTTATCTAGCATTAGTTCTAACAAATGTTTAATATCAAACCGTTTAATAAGGTTAAAAATTGTTTTTTTTGTTATGTTAGCATTCCGATACATATTACAAATATCTTGATAACTAAAATTTATGCCTAAT
The DNA here is from genome assembly GCF_964030635.1 of Spiroplasma endosymbiont of Polydrusus pterygomalis. Lineage (GTDB taxonomy): Bacteria > Bacillota_I > Bacilli_A > Mycoplasmatales > Mycoplasmataceae > Spiroplasma. The sequence goes on from NZ_OZ034909.1 coordinate 893,243, forward strand.
TTGCTGATTATTTCTAACGAAAAATCATAATCAAGTCGCTGATAACTTTCAATCCCTAATTGAATATCAAGTAAAAAGACCGTTTTTGGTTTTTTTGCCACTTGAAATTATTGTTTTAAGATATATTTTCGTCGTTTAAAAGTAACTTCATCATTACGAAAAACCAAAGTTCGTTGATAAAATCCTTTTGGAATATAACGTGCTTTGCGTCAGTCCTTATTAAAAATATAGTTATCAATATATTCAAAAATATTTTTAAATAGTATTCAAGCTTCAGTAGACTGCTCCCTGTTTAGTAATTATTAATAAAAAGGTTTACAAACTTTCATTTATTATATCTTTTTCTTTTTGGTTTGAATATCATTTATTTCATTTTTTAACATCATTAATATATTCATTATGAGATTTATAATTTTTATTATGGATTGTTCCTTTTTTAAGTAATGAATGAAAACTTTCAATAATAATGTTGTCTGCACAATGATAATTTTTACCCATTGAAATTATAATTTTGTTATCTAAACATTTACTATTATAATCTTTAGATGTATATTGATATCCGTGATCTTAATGAATTATTGTTTTATTTAGATCTTTTTTTATTTTTTTAATTGCAGCATTTAAATTATCAATTACAAGTTTGTTATTATTAAATTTTGATCATTTTACATCAATAATTTCTTTAGTATATCCATCAATTATTGTTGATTGATAATGTTTTTTACCATTTCAAATTAAATAAGTTACATCAGTAAATAAAATTGAAAATCTTTCTTTAATATCATTAAAATTACGATTTACTAAATCAGGATATTTAATTATATTTTTATTTCTATTTTGTTTTATTAATATTTTTCTACGCATACGCTTTACATATTCAGCTTGAATATTATTTTCTTTCATAATTCGTAATACTTTCTTAGCATTATAAACAATGCCATAATCTTCTTTTAAATATTTGGTAATTCGACGATAACCAAATTGTTTTAAATTTTCTTCATAGACTTTTACAATATTCTTTAATGGTTCACTATCCTTACCATTACTTGAATAATTTTTATATTTATCTCAATAACTACGCTTTAAATTTGTTACATCAAGTAATAAATTTAGTGGATATTTATTAATGTTTTCTTTGATAAAAAATACAATTTTTCTCTTATTTAATTGTAAAAGTCATGAAGCTTTTTTAATAATTCATACCTAACTTTGTAATAGTTTAAATCTCTTTTTTCAAATGATTCTTTTGGACCTTTATTGATGTTTAAAATTCTTTTCTTAAAATTTTCATACCATGAAGCAACAGTTTTTTTATTAATTGCATATTTTTTTGCAATAAAACTTATACTATTATTTTTAACCTCTTGTCCTATCATTTTTCGAAAATCTGCTGTATATTTATTAAATTTTTGTCCTTTTCTTGCCATATAAAAATGCACCTCCTTTAAAAGTTTAGCAAAGACTTTTTTTCTTTACTTACTTTTTTGGGTGTGCAGTCTACAGAACTAATTTCATTGTTTAAATAGGATAATAGTGCTGTAATAGGGATATTGGGGCTAATTTAATTAATTAAATTAATAAAAGAGTTATTATTTTCGTTTAAAAACTCTTGGATTCTAGTTATAATATTCATAGGATAGTTTTCTTTCTAATTTTTTTCAAACTTAATTATACTGAAAACTTTCTTTTTTATTTTCCCCAACTTTGGCAACGCAATCATTTTTCTAAAAAATTAAAGAAGCATTTACATTAATTTAGAAATAATGTTATAATGATATGAGCAAAATATAATGAAAGATATTAAGGTGATGGTAATGAAAATATCTGTTTTGAAAAAATATCAAAAATTTATTAATATTTTCTTTATTATTTTTATTGGTTATATTTTATTTAAGTCATTTTTTTCAATTATTAATATTGCTGATAATTATAGTTTTGTAAATATTACATTAAATTTATTTTATCTTGTTTGAACTAGTTTTATTTTTCTTTTTTGTATGGGAATTTTAGTTAATTTTAAGCAAATGAAAAAAACAACAATCTTATCCTGAAAATTAATTTTATTTTCTAATTGACAAACTATTATTTTATGACTTTGTAATATTCTCTTAATTTCATATATCTTATTTTTTAGTAATACTTCAATAATTTATCAATTGCAAAATATAATTGTATATAAAGCAATATCTTATTTTTTAGTTATTTTATGTTATGTTTTTAATTATGCAATTTTTACAATTGGTTTTATCACCATGTTAATATTATTTTGTTTATATATTGGTTATTTAAAAAAGATTAATGATGTCATTCCTTCTAGCTATTATATGTTTAGTAAAAGTACTTTAACTAATATTGTGTTTTGACAACACCATCAGTTAACAATCTCAATTTTAGCCATAATTTGTCGAAATTTTAAATTAAACCAATGATTTATTGAAATAATTAGTATTATTGATAATCTTCGTAAAATAGAATTGTTAACACAATTTAAGAAACAAACAACCCCACCCAATTTTATTTTTAACTAAATTCAAATAATAATAATAAAAAAAAGAAAGAGGGTGGCAAAATGCCAGGTTTTAAGTTATTATTTAAAAACAATTTCAAAAACACGGTTAAAAATAAAATTCAATTTATTGGCTTAGTTGTCTTAGTATTTTTAACTAGTTTTATTTTTACAATTATTGAAGTTTCAAAACAACGAGTAGATAATAACTACAATAGTTTTATTTCTGAGCAACAAAGTAATCAACATGATTTTGTTGTTAGTTTTAATGAAACTACTTATGTTAAAAATCCAAATGTAAAACCTAACCAGTTTGAAAAAATTACCGATAATGCCTTACGTCAAAATGCAATGTTGGAATTTATTAAACAAAAATTAAGTAATCAAAAAGAAAACTTTAACTATAATCGTATTGAGGCACGAACATTTACCTTAGGGAATAATAAAATTATTAAAGCAGTAACATTAAATTTTTCTCAAGAAATTGATAAGTTTATTGTAGCGAATGGAATGCCATTGAATTTTTATATGGAATATTTATCATCAATTAGGCAAGAAACAATGCATTGAATTTATTTAACTCCCGAGTTTGCGCGAAAAAATAAGATTAAGATTAATGATATTGTGCGATTACAATCGGATCGATATGGAACTACCATTAAAGTTGTCGATAGTGAATTGGAAAATGTTGATTTAAGTTCATATCAAAAAGAAGATATTAATAAATGATTGCCACATTCCCTTTATAAAAAAGAAAATTGATTTCGCGTAGTCGGTTTTGGCCAATCAGCGGATTATGTTACCCCAATTATTGATGCATCGCATCCATTTCCAAATATGCGAGACGAAGAGATTGCTTATTTAGATCCACGGTTATTTGGTTTAGTTGAAGAAACGGTGGAAGACACAGATGGTAACCAGTATCTGGTAACAAAGTTAGATTTAACAAAACAAGTTTTAATTCTGGAAAGTCAATTAGAACGAGAAGTTTATTATGTTGGTAAATTCCAACAAACAAAAGTTGATCAAACTCGCAGTGTCTATAGTAAAACAATAAATAATTATTTAAATAGTGATCAAGGTGAGTATATTGGTTTACAAGGTTATTATGTGAAAACATTATCAACGGGAATTCCCGTTGTTACTTTTCGAACTGATAATAGTTATGAGTTTGCGAAACGAATCACATACTTTACTTCAACATTAAATGCTTTTATTAGTGCTTCGTATATTTTAATTATCATTTTATTAATTATTTCATTTTTTGTCTTAATTTTAGTTGTTCGTCGGCAAATTGATGCAACCGGATCCCAAAATGGTTTATTACGAGCATTGGGATATAGTCGTCGTGTTTTAACCCTTAGTTATATTTCCTATCCATTAATGATTGCTTTGATTGGTGGAATCGTTGGCTATGGAACCGGAATTAGTGGTCAATTTACTGTTAAATATTTATTTGGTTCTTATTTTAATCTACCATATGGTAATTTTGTGTTTGCTCCGTTAGCATTAGTAACTTGTGTCTTATTTATTTTTGCCTTGTTAACTTGTGTAACGATGATTAGTGGCACAATTATGATGGTTTCACGAACACCATTACAATTGATTCAAAAAGAAAAAACAGTGTTAAATGGCCGTTTTAAAAAAGTTGTTTATAAAATGTTTGCAATTCGAAAAACATTTGATGCTTTTTTTCAAGCAGTTCAATTATCTAATTCAATCGGAAAAATGGTTGGAGTATCATTAACAATGATTATTAGTACCATAATGATTACGATGTCGACATCAATTCCAATTATTTTACAGAATAATATTCGTTATTCATATGAAGGTGATAATTATCAAACATTGGTTAAATACAATAGTCCAGTTTATAATTTACCAACAACTTTTTTAAAGACATATGATCCAACGCAAAAACCATGAGATAGTAATAATAGTTTGCTAGCTAATACAAATATGACCAAAGATAGTAACCAATATTTGCTTGATTTATTAACAGGGCAAATTAACCCAGAAAATTTTGCCCCAACATATCAAGCAGAAGATATACGTTCGTTATTATATCGTAATATTTCAAAAGAATTTTTGCAAAGTAATAAATTAACTTCAAGTCATCCTGGTTTAGCAAAAGCAATTTGTACGACAACATGAAGTGATTATAATGATTTTGTTTTAAATCTTTTAACAAAATCAACAATTGAAGAATATTTGCGAACAACAGAAACTGCTCGTGAGCATATTAATGATTTAGAAAAATATCGTTTATTTTATTGAAAATATCGCGAAACAGTTAGTCTAAATATTAAACGAGAACCGTATTTTGATGCAAGGGGTAATTTAAATTTAGACGATAAAAACGCGCAGTTAAAAGATAATATTTTTACGCAAAGTGATTATCAACGCGATTTTGGTCAAGGAGGACCATCAATTATCTTAGCAAATAATCATTTTCGTCCCGCATTAGAGCAACCATTGTCAAAATCTTTTTATGATGTCTTAGATTCAGCAACTGGAAAAGAGTTTAATACGCGGTTAAAAAAACCAATGTATGATTTGTACAATTGAATTTATGCTTATTTTGTTGAAAATGTTAATCAATGTTTTATTCAAGGAGTGTATTCACGTTCACCACAAACAGTTCGCATAAAAATTCAAGAAGCCTTTAATCAACAGAACAGTAATTTCAATTTAGGCTTTGGCGTTGTTCCATTTAATCCCTTAACAGATGATCGGGGAACAATGATTCATGCCGAAACAAATGGGATTAAATTTGAAATTTATGGAATTAATCAAACCTTTAAAAATCAAGCATTAATTAATAAAGATCAAGAACTTTTAAACGAAAAATTATTTGCTCCAAGTGACAATATTATTTTAAATGAAACTTTAGCGAAGCGGTTAAATGTTACAGTTGGCGATCAAATTTATCCTAATCTGATTCAGAAAGTCTTAGTTGCGGCGGACCAGAAAGTTACCACAGATCAAATTTTACAAAGTTGAGGTGCTAGTAATGTTAATGGCTATGATGCGAAAGCACAAGGACGTGTTGGGAAATTAATGTTTAGTGGTGATAATAAATATAAAAATAAGGTTTTAAAAAATGCAGATAGTGAAAATGTCTTAGAAAGTAATCTTGATGCGCTTGATCCTAATTTTACCCAACCAACAATTTTAAACTATAAAATTGTTAACGGTAATTATCGGGTAAGTAATCAAAATTATAATCAATCATTTACGATTGTTGGAATTACTAATCAATATGGTTCACCATGGGCTTGAATTAATGAAAATCGCGCGCAAGAATTATTAGAATATGATAAAACACGAAACTATTTATTACACTTATTTTTAAATGAATGAACAGATTCTTTTATCAAGAATAATTTATCTGAGGAAAATAAAAAAAGTTTAGCCTTATTAGAGGATTTTATTAGAGCTCATCCTGTTACTAAACCAGATGAAAATGATTTATGAAAAAACTTTGTTGCTTATTGAACAACACAACAAAGCGCAGTTGATTGAATTGCAGTGTTTGAAAATACATATCCAATTTTTAATTATAAAATTTCGAATAGTGCTAAAATTGATGATATTGAGACCGGATTAGGAACAAGTCAATTATTTGGTGACTATAGTTTTTATGGATTAAATGGGGGTATTAGAAACGACATTGCTTATCCACCATACGCAGCAAATAGTCCTTTTAGTAGCTTAATGCCAATTACACAGGCTCAAGCAATTTTAGGTAATATTTCAAAAGCCATTAATGGTATTGTCTTCTTTATTATTGGAATTTCTTTTGTCCTAAGTTTTATGATTATTATTTTAACAAGTAATATTGTTATTGCAGAGAATCAGACAATTATTGCAACAATGAAAGTATTAGGGTATCGTAACCGGTATATTACAAAACTAGTTATTGGAATGTATATTCCGATTATTGTAATAATGACCATTATCGGATTTGGTTTTGGATGGTTATTCTTAATTATTTCAAACATGATTTTAATTCGGATTGGCATTGTTTTACCACTATTTATCAATATTATTATTCCAATTATTGCAATTGGTAGTGGGTTATTACTATACTTTATTGCATATTTAATTAGCTGGTTTAATATGAACCGGATTAATCCATTAATTGCAATTATGAATGCGGATTAAGGAGGGAATAAAATGAAGAAATTATTAGCAGTGATGGGAGTTGGTCTCGTAACATTTGGATTAACAATGACATTAGTTAGTTGTAATAAAAATGATAATTGAAATAGTATTCCAGTTGATCCGCCGATATTACCTGTTGAAGTAATTGGTTTTGCAGGAATTAATTTTAAAACAATTAATCCGCAGAATAATAAACAAACAACCCCAGACCTATTAGATCAGTTAGCACAATTGTTTATAGGAACACAATGAAAATTTGAACAATTAACAAAAAATTATAAATTTAATAATCAAACAAAACCAGTTGCACAAATTGATTTATATCGTAATGGGCAATATGAATTAAATTTTAATTATGGAACAAGTGCCAATACTATTAAAATTAATAAAACAGTAATGAGTTCAAATCATCTTACTGATAAAGTAAAAAGTACTGATTTAGGGAAAATTACTGATTCTCGTCCCAAAACAATTTTAATTGCCATTATTTTTAACAATATGCAACTTATTTCAGAATTAAATAAGTTTGGTGATTTTTTTATTGGAGAACAAGTGCCAGAGATTTGAAATGAACAGATTGAAACAATCGCTAACATTGAAGTTAATGCTGATCAAACGGGGGTAACTTTAAAGACAGGCAAAGATACTTGGTCCAAAGATGATAATCCAGCAACAGATTATTATGGTTCAGTTAATGTTCATTTTTCAGTTGTAACTCCGCCACCCCCAGCAGTAAAAGAAGATTTAGGGAAAATGGAATTAAAAACAAGTTTAGGAAAATTACCAAAAGTGACAATTTTACAAGTAATGATGATGTTCATTAGTGTTAACTTTGTTAGTCAGTTAGATCGGTTAAGTGCTTTGTTAAATGATTTATATTTAGATATTAATCCCGACCAAAAAGGGGGAAGAATTACGACATATGCTAAATCAGATTATTATACTGGTGAAGTTAACATAACTTTTAGTTAATTTTTAAAACCGCTTAAAGATCGGTTTTTTAATTTGTAAAATTATTTACTTTAATTATTATTAATGGCAATTTATTATTTATTTTAATTATTTTTAATAAATAGTTTTCTTCTTTAATTTTGCTTTAATTTTGTAGAAAACTCTTGATAAAATAAAAAAATCATTAAAAATAATAAATATATAAATAAAAATCCTAAAATTCAATAGACTGCACCCTGTTTAGTAAGTATTAATAAAAAGGTTTACAAACTTTCATTTATTATATCTTTTTCTTTTTGGTTTGAATATCATTTATTTCATTTTTTAACATCATTAATATATTCATTATGAGATTTATAATTTTTATTATGGATTGTTCCTTTTTTAAGTAATGAATGAAAACTTTCAATAATAATGTTGTCTGCACAATGATAATTTTTACCCATTGAAATTATAATTTTGTTATCTAAACATTTACTATTATAATCTTTAGATGTATATTGATATCCGTGATCTGAATGAATTATTGTTTTATTTAGATCTTTTTTTATTTTTTTAATTTTATTAATTGCAGCATTTAAATTATCAATTACAAGTTTGTTATTATTAAATTTTGATCATTTTACATCAATAATTTCTTTAGTATATCCATCAATTATTGTTGATTGATAATGTTTTTTACCATTTCAAATTAAATAAGTTACATCAGTAAATAAAATTGAAAATCTTTCTTTAATATCATTAAAATTACGATTTACTAAATCAGGATATTTAATTATATTTTTATTTCTATTTTGTTTTATTAATATTTTTCTACGCATACGCTTTACATATTCAGCTTGAATATTATTTTCTTTCATAATTCGTAATACTTTCTTAGCATTATAAACAATGCCATAATCTTCTTTTAAATATTTGGTAATTCGACGATAACCAAATTGTTTTAAATTTTCTTCATAGACTTTTACAATATTCTTTAATGATTCGCTATCCTTACCATTACTTGAATAATTTTTATATTTATCTCAATAACTACGCTTTAAATTTGTTACATCAAGTAATAAATTTAGTGGATATTTATTAATGTTTTCTTTGATAAAAAATACAATTTTTCTTTTATTTAATTGTAAAAGTCATGAAGCTTTTTTAGTAATTCATACCTAACTTTGTAATAGTTTAAATCTCTTTTTTTAAATGGTTCTTTTGGACCTTTATTGGTGTTTAAAATTCCTTTCTTAAAATTTTCATACCATGAAGCAACAGTTTTTTTATTAATTGCATATTTTTTTGCAATAAAACTTATACTATTATTTTTAACCTCTTGTCCTATCCTTTTTCGAAAATCTGCTGTATATTTATTAAATTTTTGTCCTTTTCTTGCCATATAAAAATGCACCTCCTTTAAAGTTTAGCAAAGACTTTTTTTCTTTACTTACTTTTTTGGGTGCAGTCTATAGAATTTCGCTTGGAAAATATTTTTTTTGAGAAATATTATTGTTTTTTGGAAAAAAATATTGTACACTTGTTTCTATAAGAGAAAGAAAATTTAAAAATATAAATTATATAAAAGTAGGATTAGAAGCAAATAATTATTAATGTTACTTTTCTCTTATATATTAATGTAATTTTTAATTACATTTGCTTTATCAAAACACTACTTACCAGAAAGGAAATATAAGAAATGAAGAAACTTTTAGCATTCTTAGGAGCTTTTGGAATGTCATCATTTGCAACAACACCTTTAGTAGCATGTAATAAAATTGAAAGTAACAACTTATCAAGAATTAAAACAATTGCAGCACCTGCAAGTGTAACAGCATCAAATAAAAAGCAAGTTACAGTTGAAGAAGTTAAAGCAGCATTAAAGGACAATGTTTTAAAAGCTGTTCAAGGTGTTGTTAAAACTACAACAAGTACTAATTTTGTTTTTGATGTTTACAAAGATAACAAAGGGACAAAATATGAACCAGTTAATTTAAAAACTACAGCACAACCTGTTTTTGTTCAAATTACTTCAGCTAAAGATAAAACAGTTGTAATTGGTAAATCAGGATATATTAAAGTAATTTTACCAAAAGAGATGGTACAAGTAACAAAAGCAGATATTAAAGATGTAACAGTTGCTGTGCAAGAAGTAAAAATTAAATTTAAAAAACCTGATAGTGTTACAAAACCAGAATTAGACGACGCAGTTAATACTAATGAAACACTTGTAAAAGCAATTTTAAATGCATTGAAAAAAAAAGTTACCGGTGTAACTGATGACGAATATACAATTACTAATGATGGTACCGAAGGCGACTATACAGCAGCAAAAAACATTAATGTAACTGTTAAAACAAAAGAAAGTTCAGCAAATATTACTGGTAAATTTACCTTTACAGTAAAAGTAATACCGAGCGCATAAAATATTCGGTTGGTGGGAATTTTCCAAAAACTAAGAAAAAGACAGAAATAAAATTCTGTCTTTTTTAATTAGGTTAAAATTGTCGTTAATCTTGCTTAGTTTAAGAAAATAACAGCAAAACCAACCGAATAAAACTCTCCTACTTGGAATGTCGTAAAACCAAGAAAGTGAGGATAAATAATAGACTTCTTTCGATACCTGATTATTTATGCTTAAAAAGCAATTAAAATTTTTAAAAATGCTTATTTTTAAGTTTAATTTAATTTTTTTTATTTGTAATTTTTTTTATTTTTGTTAGTATCGCAAGAAGTCTAATATATTTAGAAACCACATACATTTTGTACTTTTGGTATTTACATTTTTAAAATATTAATAAAATCAATTTTTTAAAAATGTAAATACCAAAAGTACAAAATGTATGTGGTTTCTAAATATTTGAAAGTCCACATAAATATGGTCCAACTTATTGTAACCTATCCATCCAAATATATTTACAATTCAGGAAAAGAAAACTAAAATTAAAAAGTAACATTCCAATGATAATACTGTAAATAATAATATAAGTTAATATATTTGCATAAAAATTGATCATAATTGGCATAATAATGATACTTAATAATAAATTAAAGATAGCATGGCTAAAGACATGTTCAATCATTAATCCTAATGTTAAATGTTCAGAACCAACTAAATTAATAATATTATTTTTTTGAATTCGACTTAAATGTCCTAAACAACACCCAATTAAAAATTGACTACCCCCTCCAATTGTTAAGTATAAAGTATATGATAACTGAGTTTGGAACGGAAAATAGGCAATTGTTAATCCTAATAGTAAGCCAATTGCGATGATAGCAATCGTAGTGTTACAAATAATTTGTTGTTTAATATTTTGATTTGTTTTAATTAAATATCCAAATAGATAACTTAACTTACGAATAACATATAAACTACCAATTATGATGATTATCATTGGCATATTATTTTTATTAAAAACTAAAATTGGTAAAATATAACCCAAAAGTTCATTAATACTATATAAAAAACTTGATGAATATAAATAACTTCAAAATTGTTTATTTTTTCGCAACATTTTTCAACTAGCCGGATTAATTTTAAAGGTAATTTTTTCTGTTTGTAAATTATGGTTAAAAAAAATTAAACTAAAATTAATTAATGTAAACAAACTAAAATATGCTTGTAAGGTAATTTTAGCTGCTAAGTCTTTTAAAAAGTATTGTAATAAAAATGGAATTATAATTGTTACAACACTCCCCATAATAAAATAAAGACTAGGGTTTGTTTTTAAATGATGTTCACGAGCATAACTCCGGATAATTTCCATTGAGAAGGGAACCATTCCAGCAACAAACATTCCTGTGCAAAAAAGCAACAGGGGATAAAAATAAATAATTAAATTATTATCAAAAAAATTAGTAGTCATTAATAATGATAGAAAAATAAATAGAAAAAAACTATTAATTTGAAGAATAAAAGTATTACTTTTTTTCTTTTTAACTTTTGCTCATAACGGGGTAAAAAAGAACATTGCAATTGGAATTAATAAGAATAATCAAATTTTTGTTGCACCAAATTTGTCAAAAATTTGAAATGGAATAAATGAAAATAATGCTCCCATTAAAATCCCTTGAATGATCATTATTATTTTTCAATTTCGTAATGTATTTGTCATTTTTATTATCACATCCTTTTTTTGTTATTTCATCTTAATTATATTATTATTTTTTCAGAAAGAATATGAGCCAAAGTTTATCATTAGGCGTTGTGTACCATGAACCGACAAAAAACAGTTCTTGTGAGATTGTTTTTTTATTTTTACCTTGGATTGGCAACCCTTTTTAGGACACTTTTTATATGGACTGTTGTTTTCTAAATTCAACAGGTGTTAAATAATTTAAACTACCGTGAATTCGAATATTGTTATATCAATAGGATTCTTGCGATACCGGTTTTTCTTATTAAGAATATTTCTATAAAATAGACTTCTTGCAATACCTTATTATTTATGCTTAAAAAGCAATTAAAATTTTTAAAAATGATTATTTTAAAGTTTAATTTAATTTTTTTATTTGTAATTTTTTTTATTAGCCAAATTGTAAAGTTAAGTGCAACTAAATTATTTTTCTAACCAAATATTCGATTGGCGAAAGATAATTTAGTTGCACTTAACTTTACAATTTGGCTAATAAAAAAATAGTTGCTTCATGGTATGAAAATTTTAAGAAAGGGATTTTAAACACCAATAAAGGTCCAAAAGAATCATTTGAAAAAAGAGATTTAAACTATTACAAAGTTAGGTATGAATTACTAAAAAAGCTTCATGACTTTTACAATTAAATAAAAGAAAAATTGTATTTTTTATCAAAGAAAACATTAATAAATATCCACTAAATTTATTACTTGATATAACAGATTTAAAGCGTAGTTATTGAGATAAATATAAAAATTATTCAAGTACTGGTAAGGATAGTGAACCATTAAAGAATATTGTAAAAGTCTATGAAGAAAATTTAAAACAATTTGGTTATCGTCGAATTACCAAATATTTAAAAGAAGATTATGGCATTGTTTATAATGCTAAGAAAGTATTACGAATTATGAAAGAAAATAATATTCAAGCTGAATATGTAAAGCGTATGCGTAGAAAAATATTAATAAAACAAAATAGAAATAAAAATATAATTAAATATCCTTATTTAGTAAATCGTAATTTTAATGATATTAAAGAAAGATTTTCAATTTTATTTACTGATGTAACTTATTTAATTTGAAATGGTAAAAAACATTATCAATCAACAATAATTGATGGATATACTAAAGAAATTATTGATGTAAAATGATCAAAATTTAATAATAACAAACTTGTAATTGATAATTTAAATGCTGCAATTAATAAAATTAAAAAAATAAAAAAAGATCTAAATAAAACAATAATTCATTCAGATCACGGATATCAATATACATCTAAAGATTATAATAGTAAATGTTTAGATAACAAAATTATAATTTCAATGGGTAAAAATTATCATTGTGCAGACAACATTATTATTGAAAGTTTTCATTCATTACTTAAAAAAGGAACAATCCATAATAAAAATTATAAATCTCATAATGAATATATTAATGATGTTAAAAAATGAAATAAATGATATTCAAACCAAAAAGAAAAAGATATAATAAATGAAAGTTTGTAAACCTTTTTATTAATACTTACTAAACAGGGTGCAGTCTACTATTTAGCAAAGACTTTTTTTCTTTACTTACTTTTTTGGGTGCAGTCTAGTTCCTATTCTATCTTATGCTTTTTTATTTTTTTTGATACAATTAATGTAAACAAAGTTGAATAGGGTAAAAACATATATTACAGCAGGAGGAAAATTAACTAATGAAGCCAAACGAATCTACTAAAGTTGTTGGTGAAAAGAATAATTTTTTTAAGCGTTTAGTAGGAGAGATTAGTCACCATAAAATGATTACTTTAATTTGTTTAGTTTTAGTCTTAGTAATATCAATTATTATTTGATCAATTGCGGCTGTGAATAATGTAATTGTTGCTGGTGGAAGTACATCAGTAGCCCAAATAATGGCAAATGTTAGGGAACAATATAAACGTGATCATAAAGAAGATGTCTTATATAATTCATTAGGGAGTGCTGCTGCGCGGGTTGGTGTTACAAATCGTAGTTATGCTTTTGGTTTTTTATCAAAAGATATTCCTTCAACCCCACAACCAGGCGATAATCGGGGTAATGCTCGACAATTATGAGAAGATGAACGGATTGAACGGTTCGTTATTGCTCGTGATTATATTGTTTTGATTTATCATTTACCAGTTGATTGTGAAATTAAACCAGAACAAGAATCACTACAGTTTAAAAGTTTTGATGGTGGAGAAGGAACAAAATTGATTCGTCAAATTTATACTAACCGCAATTTTACTTGACAAGATGCTTTTGGCGAGCAATTAGTTTGTTCTACTGGTAATGAAAATAAATTCTATACTTTAACTCGTGAATCTGGTAGTGGAACAAGAGATTTCTTTGAATCAAAAGTAATTCAAAGCAAAAACCACGAGACAAACCAAGTTGCATCATCAAACGGTTCAATGTACCAAGCAATTGCAACAGTCCCAGGTTCAATTGGTTATATTTCTTTTTCATATATTCGTGAAATCATTAATAATGAAAATTTAGGAAAAAAAGCATTTGCTAGTGTTATTGGTAATAAAACAACAAAACCAGAACTACCGTATAAAATTATTGATAATAATTATGAATTTAATCCTGCTTATTCGTTAACAAGACCTTTTACTGGAATTATTAATTATCAAGGCAAGCAATTTGGTAGAGTCTTAGCTTTTATTGCTTGAATGTTAGATCCATTGCCGTATTCAAAAACAAAACCAAAATTACGGAATGGTGATGATAATCCATACTATGTTCCAACATTTAAATTAACGGAACATGATGCCGCATATTGATATATAAAAGAAGGGGGAGAACCATTAACATTTGATGATATTTTATTCCGAAAGTACAATAATAATACAACTTTTGCCAAAAGTGGACAAAAAAATGATGATGAAAAAGTGCCTTGAAATTTTAATCCAGATTATAAAAGTCTTTGAGATATTATTGTCGAAAGATTTTCTGAAAAATATCAGTTATATCGTGGATATTAATATAATGAAATGGAGAATTAATAATGGAGAAGAAAGAAGTCATGAAAAAGGATAAACAACCTCTTTCAAAAAAATTACAAATGTGTAAAGTTCGTTTTACCAATAATTTTGGGGGACGAAAACAAATTATTGATTTTATTTCAAAAATTGTGATTTATTGTTTTGCCATTTTAACAATCTTAATTTTATTAACCTTAGTTGGCTTTATTATTTATAAATCAGTTTATTTTTTCCAAAACTATCCAGGCGGTTTTTGAGGATTTTTATCTGGACAAACTTGAAATGCTAATAATAGTCAATTTGGGATTTGACGGATTGTTATTGCAACATTTTTTGTGCTGTTAATTGCTTTATTATTTGCAATTTCTTTAACAATTTTTTCTTCATTATATATTTCAGAATATTTAAGACCAAACATTAAACGTAAGGTTATTGCGATTATTCAATTATTAGCGGGGATTCCTTCGGTTGCTTTTGGGTTATTTGCCTTAGCAATTTTAGGGCCATTATTTATGTGAATGGGAGCACCAGCGACCTCAAACTTATTGGTAACCTCAATTACGTTAGTTTTTATGGCGTTACCAATTATGATTTCATTATCAATTAATGCGTTAGAAAATGTCCCGGCTTCTTATCGATTTGGTTCATTAGCCTTAGGATTAAGTAAAACACACACTACTTATTGAATTGTTTTACGCTCAGCTTGATTTAAAATTATTACTGCGATTATGATGGGGGTCGCGCGTATTATAGGGGAAACAATGGCTGTTATGATGATTGCCGGAAATGCGCCAGATGGGTTAAAACTTGGCAATGGTTTTATTAATTTTATTTTTTCTTCAATTGCAACATTAGCATCAACAATTGGATTAGAAATGTTAGAAAATTATGGACCAATGCATGAATCAGCTTTGTATGCAATTGGGTTAGTATTATTTATTATTGTTTGTGTCATTAATATTTTTATTATTTCTTCGCAAGCATTTCATAATCGAAAACGAAATTATCATACTCGTAAGACAACAAAAGATTTACGATTAAGTAAATCATATAATGCCAATAAAATTAATAAATTATTTTATCAACGAATTGAAAAAACAAGAGGAATTAAAAAGTTTAAGGATGGAATTGGAATGTTTTTTTTAATTTCTTCAACGATAATTGTGGTATCCTTTACATTAGTTATTTTGGCCACAATTATTTGAAAAGGATTATTTGGCATGATATGAAGTGATTTAATTTCCACTTCAACATTTGATGACGGGGCTGGAATTCTTGCTGCTTTTATAGTTACTTTATTGTTAGTAATTTGTGCGATGATCTTTGCAATTCCATTATCCTTAATGGTTTCAATTTATTTAAATGAATATGCGCGACCAAGTAGTTTTTTTGCTAGAATAGTACGTTTTGCAATTGATGTTTTATCATCAACACCAAGTATTATTTATGGAACATTTGGATTAGCCTTCTTTATCGGTGTTTGTCATTTACCATTATCCATCCTAAGTTCTGGTTTAACATTAACGATTGTTATTTTACCAATTATGATTCGTAGTATTGAAGATGCTTTAACCGGCGTGGAAGATTCGCTTCGGAATGCTTCATTAGCCCTAGGAGCTAATAAAACATCAACAACAATTAAAGTTGTGTTACCAAATGCAATGCCAGGCATTATTACCGCTATTATTTTAGCAATTGGTCGGGTTATTGGTGAGTCAGCCCCAGTTTATTTAACCTTAGGAACAGCGGTTCGTTTACCAATTGCTGGCTTTATGTCACCAGGAGCAAGTATGACAACACAAATTTTAATGTTGTCAAAAGAAGGAGCGACAGCCGGGGCAATGCGAATTATGTTTGAATTAGCATTTGCAATTATGGTTTTAATTTGATTATCAAATACGTTAGCTTATATTATTGGCAAGAAATTTGCGCCAAATTATGTTACAATAGAATTTAAGCAAAAGTGAAAAATTCGAATCAATAATTTAAAATTTTTCTTTTGAAAAGAAAACTTCTTGCATAAAAAGCAGCATTGACATAATTTTTGAAAGAAATTTGTACCAAAGAAAAAGCAACGTCATCCGAAAAACAAAGTAGATAAGAAGGGAGAAAAATAATGGATCCAAAAATAATTATTAAAAATCCGACATTTGACTCATCAGATAATAATCCTGATTTAATTAAAGTAAAACATGTTGACTTTTTTTACAAAGGAAACAAACAAGCCCTTTTTAATATCTCAATGAAAATTAAAGAACATACGGTGACGGCTTTTATTGGTTCATCAGGATCAGGGAAATCAACAGTGTTACGATTATTTAATCGAATGAACGATGTTGAACCAAAGTCTGTTATTAGAGGTGAAATTTTAATTAATGAAAAAAATATTTATAGTCCTGAAACAGATGTTGTTAAATTACGAACTGATATTGGAATGGTGTTTCAGAAACCGTCGCCATTTCCAATGTCAATTTATGACAATGTTGCCTATGGTCCTCGTAACCAAGGAATTCGTGACCGTAAATTAGTTAATAGCCTTGTTGTAGAAAGTTTAAAGCGCGCAGCATTATGAGATGAAGTAAAAGATAATTTACGTGATTCAGCGTTTGCCTTGTCCGGGGGACAACAACAACGATTATGTATTGCCCGAGCAATTGCGATGAAACCAAAAATTTTATTAATGGATGAGCCAACCAGTGCTTTAGATCCTATTTCAACATCAAAGATTGAAGAATTAATTACGCATTTAAAAAAAGATTTTACGATTATTTTAGTGACCCATCATATGCAACAAGCAGCACGGGTTGCTGATTATACTGCTTTTTTTGCAAAAGGAAAGTTAATTGAATATAATAAAACTAAAATTATTTTTTCTCGTCCGGCTAATAAAAAAACAGAAGATTATATTACTGGTCGATTTGAATAATAATGAGCGGAAGGAGACAAAATATGAGCGTTAAAATTGAAAATGATTTAGCACAAACAAAGCAAATGATTATTGATATGATTGCAATGACAAAAAATCAATATGATGATATGGTTAAATGTTTAGAAACAAATGACATTGAACTTGGTAAAAGTGTTATTTCAGATGATGAAACAATTAACAAAATGCAAGAAGCTTTCATTGAAGTTTCATTATGAAAAATTGCAAAACAACAAATGGTAGCAAGGGACTTACGTCGAATAGTTGGTTTTATTTTTATTGTTAAAGAAGTTGAACGAATTGCAGATTATGCAAAAAGCATTTGTCGTTATTATATTAAATATAAACCTTCAAACAAGTTAATTAGTTTTTTAAAAAAATTAGTTGCCAAAGTTATTGAAATGTTAACCGAAGTATCAAATATTTTTGAAGAGGAACGAATTAAGTCGGCCTATAATATTTTAAAATATGATGCGGAATTAGATAAAATTTATCGAGTTGAGAATGATGCATTAATTGAAAAAATTCGGGAAGCAAAAACAAAAGAAGAAATTAAAGTTATTACTTTAACAATGCAGCAGTTACGCTCAATTGAACGAGCAGGGACGCATATTATTAATATTGCCGAAACATTAATTTATATTATTGAAGGAAAAATCTATGATTTTGAATTACCAATCTAATATGGTCTTCATTAAGAAGATCATTTTTAATGCAAGATTATGTAAAATAATTAGGATTTACTATTAATTTATTAGTAAAATATTATAAAATAAAATTATTAAAAGGTTATTTTAAAGGAGAGTAAAAATGTCATATTTAGATAATTTAAATTTATGAAAAAATGCTAAAAATTTAGACCCAATTTTAGTAACTGAATTTCAGCAAATGTCAGAATCAGAATTACTTGCTGCTTTTTCAGATGATTTAGAATTTGGAACAGCAGGTTTACGGGGATTACTTGGACCAGGAACCGGGAAAATGAATTTATATACAATTCGAAGAGCAACATTAGCCTTTATGTCTTATTTAAAAACAATTTATGCTGCAAATGATTTAAAAACAAAAGGAGTTGTAATTGGTCATGATAATCGGCATTTTTCAAATGAATTTGCCCAAGAAGTTGCCGATATTTTTGCAAGTAATAATATTAAAGCAATTTTATTTGTCAATAATGAACTTCGGCCAACTCCTTTTGTTTCATATACAATTCGAAAAATAAAAGCCGTCGCAGGAGTTATTATTACAGCAAGCCATAATTCACGGGAATATAATGGTTATAAAATTTATGATCATAATGGGTCGCAATTTTTACCAATGGCAACAGATGTTATTGGCGAAAATTATTTGAAAATTAAGGAAGAAGTTTTTACTTTGGTTTTACATCCTGATGCAAGTTTAATTACTTATGTTGACAAAGCAATTGAGGAAAATTATGTTACTGATGTTAAAGCGATGCAGTTTTATCCGGAACAAAAACGCAATATTAAAATTGTTTTTTCTAATTTGCATGGGACAAGTAAAGAGTGGACTCCACGAATTTTAGAAGAGTGTGGTTATGAAGTTATTATTGTGAAGGAACAATTTGCTAATGATCCGAATTTTACCTTTGCTCCAAATCCAAATCCAGAATTAACAGAATGCTATGATTTAGCATTAAAATATGCCAAAAAAGTAAAGGCTGATGTTATTATTTTGAATGACCCTGATGCTGATCGCTTAGGGATTGGCGTTAAGATTAAGGATGATAAATATTATTTAATGACTGGAAATGAAACAGCCCCAGTTTTAATTGAATATTTGTTTTCGCATTATCAAAAGCAAAAAACATTAGCTCCAAATGGTGTTATGTATAATACTTTTGTTACTGGTAATTTATCAGATAAAGTTGCAGAAAGTTATGGCGTTCAAGTAGTTAAAACATTAACTGGTTTTAAATGAATTGGTGACCAAATGAGCAAAGCACCAGCGAAAGGGTTACAATTTTTATTTGGCTTTGAAGAAGCATATGGTTATGTTTTAAAAGACATTACCCGTGATAAAGATGGGATTCAATCATCATTAGTATTAGCAGAGGCTTGCTGATATTATCATCAACAAGGAAAAACATTATATGATGTCTTAGTTGAACAATATAATAAGTTTAATTATTTTTATTGTAAAACAGTTAACTTAGTTCGTGATGGAATTGATGGTAAAAAAATCATTAATAATATGTTAAAGAAACTACGTCAAGAAACAATTACTAGTTTATTTCAAATTAAATGTACAAAGAAAGAAGATTATTTGGCAGGATTATATGAAATGCCAGGACAAGATTTACTGAAATTTTATTTTGAAGATGGTAGTTGATTTGCCGTTCGTGCCAGTGGAACAGAGCCGAAAATAAAATTTTATTTTGTTTGTGTCGATAAAACAAGTGAACAAGCAGCGGCAAAGATGACGGCAATGTACCAAGAGTTGGAAACTAATTATTTAAATGTATAAAACTTATGCTAATATATATTTAGAAAATAGGGGGATTTGGTATGGCAAAAATTATATTTGAAGCGGATGATAATCGCAAAGGAAATGTTGATAAAATTTTTGTTATAAATAAACAAATTTTACAAAAAGGGGATAAAATTGCTAATATTATTATCCAAAATAAAGTCTATGAAATGAAAGCGCCAATTACTGGTGAAGTACAAAATATTTTTGTCTATGAAAATAAAGTTATTAATAGTGGTGATATTTTATTATATTTAACACCAATTAAGCCAACCCTTAAAGCACAAAACTATGGTTCTGATCAAAGTTATAATACGATTTCATTTAATAATTTAGGAAAATATAATGTGCATAATAGAGTACCAATTGATATTAAAAAATCAGAAACATAAATTTTTCGTGAAGAGTTAATTAGACTTCTTGCGATACTATGATAATCATTGCAAGAAGTCTAATATTTAACATTTTATTAAAAGTATTTTGTTTTATTCCTGTTAATCGCAATAATTCTTTATCATTAAGAAATTTAAAGTTATCATTTTTCATAGTTTTATACCCGCCTAATTTATATTTTTTATTTTTAATTATATTTGCCAAATTGTAAAGTTAAGTGCAACTAAATTATCTTTCGCCAATCGAATATTTGGTTAGAAAAATAATTTAGTTGCACTTAACTTTACAATTTGGCATTAAATCAAAAGAACTATGAGCTAATCGTACGCACTGATATGGGGTATTAGATGATGGTTTAATGAATGCTTACAATATGGGAAATAAAAAAGCATTACAAGATGTATTTGATGATATTTTTATTCAATCAGGTCAAACGGCAGCAGATGGGACAGCATCTCAATCTTTACAAGTAGTACAAGGTGCGCCAACCTTAGAAACATATACCGAAGACCAAAAATCAATTATTGAGCAAGTATATTTAGCCTGTCATTTTTCTAGCCCATTTGGGGACAAATCAGATAATGACCAGAATAAAACACAGTCATTATTAACTAAAACAAAAGACTTAGAAAAACAAGCATATTTACAAGCATATCGTAAGCAATATTATAATAAAATGTTTGATACTGTTTTAAAATATTATGGTTTATGAAATGGTAGTAGTGAACGACCTTATGGTTTTGATTTTATTAGCGCTAGTTTAGTTGACCAAATGCGCCAAAATGAATTAATTACTGCTAGATTAGATAATAGCACAATGGAACCAATAAGAGCTATAACTGAATATGATAATATTGATGAATTAGAAGCAACAAAATATTATGAAAAAATAGAAGAATGACAAGATAAAATGCAAGCCAAAGAAATCGAACATAATAATAAATTACTAGAATATGATGAAACTGGTAATAATCAAAATGCCTTACAAGGTAGAACGGAAATAAAGGAGAATTAAAAAATGAGTAGAATTAACCCAGGAGTTATCGAAGAACTAAGAAGACAAGCCCACGATACTTTAATAGATATAAGAGAAAATATAAAAGATAATAGACATTGAATGGTATTTCCTTTTAATGTTTATAGTTCATATATTCCTGATACTGAAACAGGTTGAAAACCTAATAACGCAAAGCCTAGTGATTATGGTAGTTATTCAAGAATATTTGATAATATGGAAAGTATGATTGCTCAATGACAAGATAGTTTAAAAATAGTTCAAAAACATAAAGATGAAGAAATTAATATCTTAACAATTGATGATTTTAGTAAACAATCAATTAATTCAACTATATGAGCCAATAATGAAACACCGTTCGCGATAAAATTAAAAGATGAAAATAATAATGTTTATTGAAAATTAATTGATGGGGAAAATATTTATGATATTAATAGAATGTTAGAATACTTAAAGCAATATAAAATAAGTTATTTTATTAATAATGATAATAAAGCTGATAATTTTTATACAAAAGAAGTTAAAGTTGGTAAACATTGAGATGCTTATATGATTGATGATAGAAGTTCGATTCAATTTGGTGAAGCTAAATTTGAACAAGTATTTACTCAGCAATCAACTGAAAGACAATATACTTTATTAATTTTAGATGAAGATGCAGATAAATTAAATATTAATGATTATTATAACTTTTATACGGTTTTTAATGACCATGGATTAAATATTGGTGGAGGTAATATAAATATTGCTCCCCAAGATAGACAATAATTATATCCATCAAATGTTATTAATTATTATTCACCATGAGATGGTAGTTTTTTATGACAAGAAATTACCTTTTCAAGTATTAATGACAAAATTAGTAATAGTGGTTTATCAGTACGACAATTTATTCAAACATCAGCACCTGGGGAAGGTTATTGTTTTCCTAAAATAACTTATAATGAGAAAACAAATACATCAACTATTGAATTAGATGATATGTTATTAAAAGACCCCAGTGTTAGAGCAATGGCAGTTAAATTTTATGGTAATCCGATATTTTTTGATATGCCCGTTATTGGCCGGCCAATTATTAAAGGTCAATTTAATCCAAAAGTAATGAATTCACGAGATTTATTAATGTATAACATGTATCCGTGTCCGCCTGACAAAGTTAATACTTTTGCTTCACCTGAAGTAAGTTGATATAACATTCAAGGGATTCAACCAACAATGATAACTGGTTATGAAAACTGAAAAAAAGATATGGAAAGTAGATATGATTTTTGAAAGCAAAAAAATAGTGAGGGTATTGTTATAACTGACCAAGAAAGTTCGACAGCTACCAATCCTACTGTTGGAAAAACAATTAAAGAAGAAAATAATGACTCTAAATTTTATTGGTCTAAAAATTGAAAAATAACGCCACCAAGTCAAATAAAAGTAAATAGTGGTGACGTTAATAATATTATTAGTACCCAAGCATCATCATATTTTAGAAGAAAAGATGAATTTGGTAATACTGTTGGTAGTGTTAAAATTGAATACAATAAAATGGGTTCATGTAATGTTTGAGATATTTTAAATATGAATAATTTTATTAATCGCCAAATTACTGTCTTACCTTTAAACTATAATCAAAAGTTAGTTTTTAATCCTTTTACGATACCAGGCGGAGTTGGTAAATTCTTAAACTTTATTTCGTTTGGTATTCCTTGAGGATGAGTTATTAATCAAGATGAAAAAACTTGACCTAATTTTCAATGATTAAATGGATTTATGAGTGCTAATATTTATAGTTTTTATAATGATGCTTTTTGTTCTGAAAACTCAAAAGGTAAATAACATTTACCTTTTGAAATATTTAGAGAACAAGGCAATGATAAAGTTGGTGCTATTTTTGGAGGAAATGCTACTAGTTTCGGGTTTACTAATTTATTAACTGATAAATTAGTAAGTACTGTTTTAACTAAGGATGGTAAACCAACAAATAATATAGTTTATTCAACATATAATCTAAAACAATTAAATCAAAAAACTAACCGAATTTATTTAATTAATGAACTTACAACAGCAGTAGATGCTCAAACACCAGTTAGTGACGGTGAAGAAGATAATGATTGTGAATTCTTACAAACACCAGATGGGACAAATTGTAGTTATATAATTGATATGTTTTCAATACAAGCATTATATAAAGGTAATTTTGAAATTATCTTTTATGCTGATAACCCATATACCAATAATGAAGAAGATTATTTAAGATTATCAGTATGGAGTTTTCGTGGAAAAACAAAAAGTACATTAAATAATTATTTACGAGATATGACAACTAATTATAAAACCAGTTTCTTATTACCACATGATTATGAAATACCAACCTTTAATTATCCACAATATGTATTACCACCAGTGCCATATAATTATTCAGAATATACAAAAGATATCTGAGATGCTAATACAGCAAAACCATTAAAAACTAAAATTACAGCACCACCACAATGCAAAAAAACAGGCAGTCGTTTAGTTAATTTATTTTCTGATGAATTTAATTATGGTTATTATGAAACTGAAATTGATTTAAAACAAATTGACCCAACAATTCAAAGTATTAGTAAATTCCAAGATGTTTATAAAACCATTGAAATAACTAATCTTAATAATTTACAAGTTGAATGTGGGTCACCTGATATCGAAAATTTTATTCCTAATAGAAATGTTAATATATTTGGTGGTGCCAATGATTGTAGCAATAATTTATTTTCATTAGCAAATATAACCTTACAACAAGAGGGTTTATCACAAACAGATAAAGTTAATTTTGATAATACAATAACTTTATATACTAAAAATATAAAAATAAATCATACTGAAACAAAATATGCTACTGGTCTTGCTAATGGAACACCAAGTGAAAATTATCTTAATGTATATAATACATTGGATAATATTTTCGGTGTAAGATTTTTTTACAAATAACAAAATTAGTTTTTACTGATAAAGATAAAATTAAAGAAACATATTTACAAGCATATTATACTAATAATGTAAAATTAAAAATTAGATTTACAAAAGTACTATTACCTATTTTACAAAGTTTTTATGTTGATTTTTATGCAAAACCAAAATATTGGGGAAATATCAAAGATATAACAATATATATTTCTAACCCAAATTTCTTGGGAATTAAAAATAAAAGTATTAACCCAGTTAAAATTACAATTAAACCAAGATAAAAATAGAAAAAAGATATTTATATCTCTTTTTTGTTATTAATCTTTAATTTTGTCGAAAAATCTTGATAAAGTTAAAAACCCTTATAAAATATAGATATTTGCAAGAAATACATTTTATAAAAAACCTAATAAAATCAGGGTTTTGTTAAAATATCAAGAGTTTTCGACAAAATTAAAGTTATTAATTAACTTTTACATTACCATTTTCATTTAAAATTAAATTAGGCTCTGTCGTATCTAAATTTCAACGATAAACTGATTTAAAATAATTATCATTTTTATTTTTTCAATAGTGAAAATAAGACTCTTTTCCTTAAAAATTATTTTTTTACTATGTATTCCAAAATAACCATTAACTCTATACATTAAACTATAATCATCTTTATAACCTCTAATAATTATTGTATCGTATGTATTATTATTAAATTTAGTTAAATACCAACTATCATTTTTATCGCCACGCCATACTACATAATAATATTTATTATCAACTATATTAAATGGTTTTTCTTTTGGTGTTATTCATTCTAAATTGTTTTTAATATTTTCATCTTTTGTATCTATTTTATTTTCTTCTTTTAACTTTGCTAATTCATCTTCGCTATATTGTGGTGTATTACAAGCAAATAAACTTGTTGTACTTGTTCCAATTAAAGTGATTGATCATAAAATATTTAGTATTTTTTTCATATAATATCCTTTCTATTTTTTATAAAGTTTGTTATTTAATTAAAAATGGAAATAAATTATTGATTTTACTTCCATTATTTTTATATAGATTTAATAACAATATTAATTAACAATTAGGATTAACAACAACTTGATAACATTCATCAAGTGTTCTGTGTCTATTATTTCTAGACTTCTCTAGCTTCTATGGAACTTAATCATTGATTGCTTGGAATATCATTTATATCTCCGATTTCAACTATCGTAACATTATTTGGATTTCTTCTAATTTCAACAGAATTAAATTCTCCATCAACTTGAACCCCAATTGAGACACCATTTTGATTTACATTCGCCTCTCTTATTCGTTGAGTAAGGTTAGTTGCATTACCGGCCGTTAGTCTTACAATAACAATTCCAGCAATAGTTGTTAAAGCATTATTTAAAGCATTACGACCCATATTTTCATAATCTGGGGCAGCAGCAATTGCACCAATAATTGCTGCTGAAAGTGTTGAAGCAGCTAAAGCAGCATTATCAGACATTCTTATGTTTCCGATTATATTAGCTGCGGCATTTCTTATAGAAACAGCAAAATATCTTCATGTATTTCTTAGCGGAGTTAAAAAAACATCATTATAATTAAAATTATTTAAATTACTATTTTCATATTGTCTTTTATCTCTTTTTAAATTTTCTAAATTATTTGTTTGTGAATAAATAATACCATTATTTTCTAATTTAATTTCTTCTTCTTTATAAGGACTGGCAGCAATTATTGTTGGCATAGCGCTTCCACTAATAGTTAATATACTTAATAAACTAAGTAACTTTTTCATACTTGTTTTTCTCCGCTTCTTAATCTTGAAACTTTTTATCAAGATCTATTCCCAGTATATATATACAAGCAAAATTAGTAATTATTTTAAAAACTTTTATCTTGTTAAAAAGCTATTAATACACGTTTTAAGGGGTAAATTAGCAATGAAATATATTAAATTTATTTATTTTTACATAAAGTGTTGTATTAGTAAAATAATAGTATATAATGAAGGCATAGGTTTAATCTTTTTCCGTAAAAAAGAGTTACGCTGACTTGTTAATCGGACAAGGATAAAAAAAGAGGAGTTTATAAAAATGGCACTTATAAAAGAACAATTAATCGAACAAGGTTTAAGTGAAGAAATTGCAGAAAATATCTTAAATCAGTTTAATAATGAAGAAAAACAAATTAGAGAAAGTGTGCAAAAACGCGAAGATGTTATATCAAAAGAAGACTTTATTAAATTATCTAATGAATTAGATGAATTAAAAGCCTTTAAAGATGTTCCATCTACTAAAATTGAAGATATTAAAACTAATTTAGAAAAAGTTAGTGGCAATTCTTTATCTTAAAAAATGCAAACTTTAAAAGAATTAAAACCTGATTTGTTTGTGCAAGAACAACCATCAGTTTCACCAACTAATTTTATTAAAGATATGATTGAAAATTCGGTTGAAAATAAAAATGATGAAATTGAAACTATTAAATAAAAAGGAGCATATACTCCAGAAGAAATTAAGAAATTAACTGATTATACACTTAAAAACCTTAGATAATAAGGGAGTGAATATTATGGCAACAATTAATTTGCCGCAAGTACATTTTACATTACAAGGTAATACAACAGGTCAAAAAGCCTATGTTGATATGGTTAACGCTATGCTAAGAGGACCATTAATGAATGAGCATGCAAGTATTATGCAATATGCAACTGCAACAGCAGAACAAGTTGCTTGATTACCTAATGCAGGACAAGCGTTATATAATTTAACTCATCGTGTGGTATGACAAGATGATTATGCATTACCAAATGGTGGGGCAACTCAAACTATGGGATTAACAAGAATTCCGGTGCCTATTAATAAAAGATTTAATTTAAAATTAATGAATGAAGCATTTGATTTAGCAATGATAGAACAAAATATTAAAAATGGTATTATTGCTGATGCTATTGCTAGTGTTGTACAGAATAAATTTGTTAATTTAGAATGTGAATTAATTCAGGGGATTTATGATTATTGTTTAGCAGATGGTCAATATGAAGTAATTCCATTTCGTGGTTATACAGCAGATAATGCTGATGATGCAAATAAAGCATTCTTTACATTAAATGAAACTTTGATTGAATTAACAAATCAAATTAGTAATTTATATTTTGATTTACCAACCGATAAAATGTTTATGGTTTTAGGACGAAGATCCTATTTAGGATTAACACCTGCTTATTTAAAAGTAATTGGTTCACAAGCTCAATTAAAAGCAATGGTTAACGGTGAATTATATGAAAATACCGCAATGGGTATTCCGGTATCAAAAAGTTTTCATTTAGAAAAAACATATACAAAAGGACAAGTTAACCGAGATAAAGGTTATAATTTTACTAATATAAATGGTTTACTTATTAATAAACAAGTATGAGCATATCCAATTAATATGGATACTATTCAACAAGTTTTAGATAATGATACTGCTAACTCTAAATGAATTGGTAAAGTACAATATGCAACACCAACTATTTTATATCCAAAAACATGTAAAATTATTTTAGAAAAACAACCAACACAAGAAGAAATTGATACTGCTAAAAGTAATTTAAATAAAACATTTAGAGTGCCGGTTGATTATGAAATTTATACACCAATAAATACAACAAAATCTAATGCAATTTCAACACCAGATGTTGCTAAAATGGATATTAGTAAAATTAATAAATTAGATACACCTACTATTCATATAGAGGACCCAACACAAACAACAGTCGAACAATTAAAACCACAATTTAAAGATGCTATTTTAAAAGCAGTTAAAGCCGTAAATATTTATTTAACTGAAAGTGACTTTAATTACTTTATTGAAAGTAAAGGTGTTGATTGACCAATAAATATTACAAATGATACAAAGGTTTTTGTACAAATTGAAGGTAAAAACAACGCTACTGGTCAAACAAAGTCAATTGAAGTAGTAATTAAAAATTCTTAATAAACAATGAATTTATTAATATTACGAATTTTAACTTTATTAACAGAAAATTTAGGAAATAAACCTTTAATAAATAAGTTTGTTAATTTAATTAATAAGGTTAATAAGTTTGCTTCATATTATGCTAATCCTTTTCAAAAGATTACAAATAAAGTTGAAGATATTTATCAGTGATTAAATCCTTATACTTATTTAAATTTAATTAAAAAAGGTCATAAAAAAGAAATACAGCAAATATTAAATAAATTAGAAAAAGATAACAATATTAAAAATAGAGAGCAATTTAAAAAAGAAAATTATCTAAACACTAATTGACAACCTTTAAATAGTGGTTGGCTTAATAGTGGTATGTTTAATATAACAAATAAGTTAACTTTAACAGGTAATTTAACTATTTTAATATATACAAAAACAGCAAAACACCCGAATTTTTATGGTCCATATGTTTATCCTAGTGTTCCATTTGAAATTTGAAAATTATTAAGTAATGCTGTATCTAATGCTGGAACTTTATTTTGGCGTTATTGATTAAGAAAATGATTACCTAGTCATTTAAGAGATTATATTAAAAAACGATTACCAAAAGAATTAAAAGAAAAATACCCAAAAGGAAATATTAAATTAACATTACCACATATTCAAAAATTACAACAAATTAAAACGTTTATTAATAATTTAAAGATTGGGCATTTTAATTTTAATTTTGCTGGTGAAATTAATAACAAAAAATGATATCGAGAGCGAAAAAGTGATGTTAAAAATATTAAGAATTTATATAAAACACCAGTTAAAAGTATGTTTTATAAAACTAATCAAACTATTTGAAAAATTAAAAAAGTACAAAGAAAAGTTAATAGTTATAAACTATCTAATTTAAGAAATAAATATCGTAATCAATTAAGGGGTGTATTATATGGAAAGTAATTTAAATAATTTATTATTTATAACAGTTGAAGATGTTAAAAAAAGTAAACTTTGACAACCTATTAATGATCGTAAGCAATCTGCTTATAATGATAATTTAATTTATAATGCTATCTTAAAAACTAGTTTATGAATGGATAGATTATCAGGTGGGACAATTTCAGATAAGATTAATAAAAAAGATTTATTTCCATGAGTAAAAAAAGATAATACAGGTTTAATTGAATATGATAAATGATTAAGTTATATTCAATCTGCTTGTTTATTAGCAGTTATGAATTGATATTTACCAAAAGGAGTTAATGATTTAACTGGTAGTGCTTCATTTTCACAAGGTGGTGTGGCATATTCACAAACAAATGACCCCGAAGCAAATGAAAATATTACTCGTGATGTTAAAAATGCTTTAAAATTAGCAGGCGAAATTATTGATATTATATCTAGTAAAACAGTAGATAGACCATATAATTATCATTTAGGAAATTATTTTCATCCTTGAGAAGAAGAATATAAATATATTACGAAAAAAACATTTTATGAAACTTTATTATTTTATTTAAAAGAACGAGTACAAACTGATAATACTATTAATATTACTCACCCAACAATTATCGATTATAGTAAAATTGATTATAATGAATATATTAAACTTGTTGTTCCGTTTGATAATGATACGATTTATTATGATAATGGGGTTTGAAAAGCAAAACAATGTTCAAATGTAGAAACATCAATTGATAATAAAACTATCATTGAAAATAAGAATGATGAAATTGTAGTTTCAGATTTTAAACAAGATATATTAATAAGTGGAATAGACTGCACCCAAAAAAGTAAGTGTTAATAAAAAGGTTTACAAACTTTCATTTATTATATATTTTTCTTTTTGGTTTGAATATCATTTATTTCATTTTTTAACATCATTAATATATTCATTATGAGATTTATAATTTTTATTATGGATTGTTCCTTTTTTAAGTAATGAATGAAAACTTTCAATAATAATGTTGTCTGCACAATGATAATTTTTACCCATTGAAATTATAATTTTGTTATCTAAACATTTACTATTATAATCTTTAGATGTATATTGATATCCGTGATCTGAATGAATTATTGTTTTATTTAGATCTTTTTTTATTTTTTTAATTGGCATCGTGTACGATGAACCTCCAAAAAACAACTCTTGTTAAATAAAAAGGGTTGTTTTTTTATTTGTAAACCCATAATTATTAATTAATTCAGAGAAAGGGCAGCATCTTAAATTCTTAAAATAGAAACTTTTTATCGCAACTTTTTCGTTAACTTAAAGTTGTTTACACATTTATTAAATATCTTATAAATCATTACAAAGTGTACCTTTTTTTTCTCCTAATTTAAGGTGTTGTCCTTTCTCTGTTTTAGTTAATTAATTTGGCTAATAAATAAAAAAACTTAATATCAAAGAAAGGAGTAAGTAATGGAAATTAATACGCAACAAACAATCTGTGATGTTGATAATTGCTATAAATCAATATCATTCATTACCGAAGAATTTTTATCAAATAAAGTTTTATGAACTTGTGATAAACACAAAGATTTATTAAATCGTACAAAAGATAAGAAACAAAAGCGATTTTATCAAAAAATAGAAAATTCAAAAATTATCTTTGATTGAGAAACTGGTTATTTTAAACTTTGATTTTATAAAACAACTTAATGCAGTGTGGGACGGTTATTTTAAATAACTAAGTGCTTCCATAAGAACATGAGTTTAAGCTCATTTCCACAGCCAGCCGAGGCAAGTACTGAAATAGTGTATGAGGAAATATGTAAATCGGCGCTGGTTATATTTAAACTAAGCGATAGTCGTGATAAGTGCAAGGTCAACATCGAACGACAATAAAAATAGAGATGGCCACTTTATAAATAAATTTGCGATATATATTGTCCCATCGAGGATGGCAGCGGTTCTACAAACCACAACGCCAGCACCAGGCTCTTCAAGGTGCAAGTGAATTTATTTTAAAAACTGAACGTTTTGACCTGAAATGGTGCGGATGAAGAGAGAGAATTCTCTGGCTTTACCTCATAAAAACAACTGTCTATTATCTAATAATAAACAAATATTAAATATATTATCGCCACCGCTCACCCCTAGTGAAGCGGATGGCGTAGTAAATAAATAGATAAATACTTATATAACTAATTCTCGCTTTGGCACTTTCACTTGGGAGTGAGTGCCAGCAAATTAAAAATAGGAGGAAATATAATGGAATATAAAAGTTTGTATATTAATAAAACTTGAAATGAAATAACAACATTATTTGATTGAGTGAATTGTCAACCTGTTAATTGTCGTATTTCTCATCATAAAAATCATTATGATTTACAGTGTTTAGAATGAGCAAAAATGTACTTAAATTTATTTGAAGATAAATGAGACGTTATTGCTTCTTATATGCAACATTACAAAATTAACGATATTTTAGATTT
Source organism: Spiroplasma endosymbiont of Polydrusus pterygomalis (assembly GCF_964030635.1). GTDB lineage: Bacteria > Bacillota_I > Bacilli_A > Mycoplasmatales > Mycoplasmataceae > Spiroplasma. Next base: position 925,108 of record NZ_OZ034909.1, read on the forward strand.
AGCATCAGATGGTTGAAAAATATTACAAATTGAGAAAAAAATCAATCAAATAATTTAGGATTTTTATATGAAAAAGTTAAATAAAATTTGTCTTAAACAAAGATATTGAGGTTATTGTTTTCATAAAGAATGCAATAAAGAAAATAAATTGAATGAATTAATGCTTAAAAGTTATTCAGTATCGCAAGAAGATATTACGGATGAACATTTAGCATTAAACAATAAAAATAATTAGGAGGAATAAGAAAATGTCATATTGTATTAGTGATTACTTAAATGAAAAATGAATTAATAATAACGCATTAAAAATTAGTAATAAAGATATTATTTATGCACAAATTGATAGTGACTATGATATGAGTTGAGAATTAAATTTATATCTTAAATTTGGTAATGAAGAGCGACATGTAGGTAATATTTCATTGCCAAAAGATTTTGATTTAAATTTAAAATGATATGAAATTGATGAGGTTAAAGGTTTAATAGATGATTATTTAGAAGATGAAGAAGCAGACTACGAAGTGATAAATTATGAATAATATGTGAAAAGATGAAAGTGGTTATGTTTATAGCGAAGAAGATTTATTTAATATCGCATTAGAAGAATGTTGTTCAGAAGAGACTGCTTACGAATATATTGATAATTTAATTATGGATATGAATTTGGAGGAAATTTAATTATGGCAGATTTAAAGTTAAATAATCAAATTAAAAATATTACCTATCCATTTTATTTAAAAGGTAATGATTTTAAAGAATTAAGTTTAAAAGCATTACCGATTAAAAATTGAATTGATAATCACGGTAAAGAATTAGCAGAGTTTATCTATCGTCATCTTAATCATTATGCATTAAATGGTTATCAAGATATACATTTAAAAGATATACCCAGTGCTATTAGTAAAATTGATTTTGTTTTTAGAGAACCATTAGAATTAATAAAAGATTTTAAAGATGAATTAAATCGAATTAGAGTTAATATTATTAATTTAGAAAAAGTACTTCAAAATAATAAAATTGAAATTAAAAATAGCCTAATACAAGTTCAATACTTAAAACAACAACAGTTTATTCAAACTAAAAAACAAGAACAAGAAAATAGGGTTGAATATGCTAATAACTTAACGCCTGATATGGGGTTAGACATGGACCAAATTGAAGATGAACAAGTTCGTGTTATGGAAGATGTAGCAAAAATAGAACAAGATTTAGAAAAAACTACTAGTAAATTTCGGAAAGAAAAAATATTAATTAAAGATATTGATATTTTGGGTGTTAATGATGATTTTTTACAAAATGCTGATAAATTAGAACTTATTAATTTAATTAAAAATTATTTAATTGTTGATGAACAAATTGTTAAAAACGAAATTAAAAAACAATGAGATAGTAATAAAAACATTAATACTATTGGTGTTAATGGAATTAAATTCAAAATAAATAAAGGAGAGAAATAATTATGAATAATCAAATGGGAATAAAAGAATTAGTAGCAACAGCAGTTAAAGCATATGAATTAAATGTTAATGCTAAATATTTACAAGAAAATTTAATTTCTTTACAAGAACTAAAATTAAAAAATAATCAAAGTTATATGAATTTAGTGGGTAATGCTGATAATGGAAAAATTACAGCCTTAGGAATTATTAATTTAAGTAATAAAGGTTTAATATTCGGAAAAGATTTTAATATTATTCCATTTAAAAATAAATTAACAACTATTATTGATAGTAGTGTGTTTCAAAAAAGAATGGAACAAGAAAATTGAATGTTAAAACGAGGAATTATTTATAAAAGTGAAAAATTTGTATGAGATACCGATTTACAAAAACCAAAATTACATGAAATAGATTTTATGACAAATACCAGTCAATATGAAAATATTATTGGTGCTTATGCTTTTGGAATTAATCGTTTAACTGGTGAAACAAAAGGAATTTTATTAAGAAAAGCCGATATTGACCGTTTAAAAAATAGTAGTCCAAGTGGAAATAGTGAATATTCGCCTTGAAATAAATGACCAAAAGAAATGGTTGAAGCAAAATTATATCGTAAATTAGCCCAAGAATTAGGTGTAGATATTACTGACATTGATTTAGATGAAAAAGAAATTAAAGAAGATGGTAATTTTGATTATATACCTTTTAATGATATTACTGTCGCCAAAAATAAGGGGCATATGAGCGATGAACCCTTATCAAACAATATAAATACCTCATCTTATATAGAAATAGCGGATACAAACAATAATGTAGTTAAAGAAGAAGATATCTCTAATGTAGTACCAACAGTTAATAATAATGATGAAGAATGAGCAACTTGATAAAAATAGGTATTGACCCATCAGGGACTGGTACTACTGCTATCGTTACTTTTAAAGATAATAAATTAATTGATAAATCCGAATATACACATTATGATTGAATTACACAACCCGATATTATTTTAGATGTATTAAGACCAGATGCAATTATTAATATTGAAGATTGTTTATATACATCTGCTAATGCAAGTAAAGATAGGGATGATTTATTAAAAGTAATTGGAACAGTTAAATACAATACAAAAAAAGTGCACAATATTAATTGAGTATCACCAAAACATACTAAATCAATTGTTAAAAATATGGAAAATTTAAGTAAATATAATGATAGTTGTATATGAGAATTTGATAAAGATAGTAATTTAATTTATCAATATGGTAAAGGTTGAAAATATAATAATGATAAGATAAGTAATCATTTACGAGATGCCATTATTATTGCTAATTATGAGGTTTAATATTATGAAAGAATCATATAATCAAAAAACAGGAAAATATTATTCTTGTAAAATTCGAAATGTTAATATTTACTTAAATAAAAATGAAGAAAAAATTTGAAATAAATTATCTAACTTTGATACTTATTCACAACGAATAGAATATCTTATTAATTTTTATATAAGTCACAACAAAGAAAAATAAAAAATAACCTTAATTGGTTATTTTTTTAAATACTATTTGTTAGTTGTCTAATAGCATCTTTTTGTGCTTGTTTTTTGTCGTTTACTTTAACTTGTTTTTTAACATTTTTAATTTGACCTGTTTTAAGGGCTAATTCTGTTGCATAATCAGGTCCTCGTAAATGTTTTTCGTGGGCAATAACAGCCGTTCTCAATTCTCTAAGTTCTGCTTTATATTTTTTAATTTTTTTAGCAGATAATCCAAGAATACCAAGACTACCCATTCCACCAGCACCAGCTAACACAAGTAAAGCAATCATTAATGTTTCATTCATGTTTTTGTTTCCTTTCTTATCCTTACTCAAACAGTGGCCATCCATTCTTTCAGAACAAAATAATTTATAAATTAAGCTATATAACCACCCAAAATATCTACCACCCCTATATATAGTCTATTTTAATAAAATTTAATTATTAGTTTCATAATTATTATTTATATTTAATTTTTTGTTATTTTCTTCTTGTTTTTGTTTTTTAATATTTTCGTTTTGTATATTTTTAAATATTTCTTCTGTTATACCATCTAAATTATTTCATTGTTTTGCTATTCTTGGTTGAATAACACGCGGATTAATCCGACAATCTAAACAATGTCTTAAATGGTCTTTTTTTCATTTTAATTTATCAATTAAAATAATAATTAAAGAAATTATTAAAGTAATTAAAGGTAAAATTGTAAATAATAATCCCATTTTAGATAATTTTAATCGTGGAATATCAATTTTCATATCTACTTTTGGTTTACTACTAGCAACAAATATACCCTGAATTCCATGTGTAAATAAAGGTGTTAATAAAATGGCAATACCATTGCCTCAATATTGACCATAATTATATCAATCAATTTTTCCTTTAATTGCATCAATCATTCCATATTCCAATCAACAATTTAATGCTAAAAATATTAAAGTATAAAAACTAACTACTCAACTCCTAATTTTATATTTTCTTTCTCATTCTCTAATATCTTTATGAGTTCAATTATAAGTTGGAATAGGATCTTTTTTAAATCAATTTCAAGGTAATGCACCCTTTAATCAAGTTGTTTTATCTTGCTTCATTAATTAAACCCCTTTCTAACTTACTTTTTTTCTTTCAATGTGTAAATCAGAAAGTGTTCCATCTGTCCCACCAGTACGTATAGCAATAATTCCATCACCTTCTAATTCTACACGATGAGAAAAAACGTTTCCTAATTCAAATGAACCAACAGTTATTTTTCCCTCAAAATTTTTGTATGTTGATAAATAATAATGATTTTGATTACTTGTTTTAATTCAAATATTGTATTTATAATTTTCTTTGTTTCAATTTTGTATTTCATAATCAAACCTTGTATTATCTAAATCACTGGTATCAACAATTTCTCAATCTGAAATATTTGTTTTTCAAACCCCATTATCATAATAAATCGTATCATTATCAAACGGAACAACAAGTTTAATATATTCATTATAATCAATTTTACTATAATCGATAATTGTTGGATGAGTAATATTAATAGTGTTATCAGTTTGAACGCGTTCTTTTAAATAAAATAATAAACTGTCATAAAATGTTTTTTTCGTAATATATTTATATTCTTCTTCTCAAGGATGAGCATAATTCCCTAAATGATAATTATATGGTCTCGTAACTGTTTTACTAGATATAATATCAATTATTTCACCAGCTAATTTTAAAGCATTTTTAACATCACGAGTAATATTTTCATTTGCTTCAGGGTCATTAGTTTGTGAATAAGCAACTCCACCTTGTGAAAATGAAGCACTACCAGTTAAATCATTAACTCCTTTTGGCAAATATCAATTCATAACTGCTAATAAACAAGCAGATTGAATATAACTTAATCATTTATCATATTCAATTAAACCAGTATTATCTTTTTTAACTCAGGGAAATAAATCTTTTTTATTTATTTTATCTGAAATTGTCCCACCTGATAATCTATCCATTCATAAACTAGTTTTTAAAATAGCATTATAAATTAAATTATCATTATAAGCAGATTGCTTACGGTCATTAATAGGTTGTCAAAGTTTACTTTCTTTAACATCTTCAACTGTTATAAATAACAAATTACTTAAATTACTTTCCATATAATACACCCCTTAATTGATTTCGATATTTATTTCTTAAATTAGATAGTTTATAACCATTAACTTTTCTTTGTACTTTTTTAATTTTTTTAATAGTTTGATTAGTTTTATAAAACATACTTTTAACTGGTGTTTTATATAAATTATTAATATTTTTAACATCACTTTTTCGCTCTCGATATCATTTTTTATTATTAATTTCACCAGCAAAATTGAAATTAAAGTGTCCAATCTTTAAATTATTAATAAACCTTTTAATTTGTTGTAATTTTTGAATATGTGGTAATGTTAATTTGATATTTCCTTTTGGGTATTTTTCTTTTAATTCTTTTGGTAATCGTTTTTTAATATAATCTCTTAAATGACTAGGTAATCATTTTCTTAATCAATAACGCCAAAATAAAGTTCCTGCATTAGATACAGCATTACTTAATAATTTTCAAATTTCAACTGGAACACTAGGATAAACATATGGACCATAAAACTTCGGGTGTTTTGCTGTTTTTGTATATATTAAAATAGTTAAATTACCTGTTAAAGTTAACTTATTTGTTATATTAAACATACCACTATTAAGCCAACTACTATTTAAAGGTTGTCAATTAGTGTTTAGATAATTTTCTTTTTTAAATTGTTCTCTATTTTTAATATTGTTATCTTTTTCTAATTTACTTAATATTTGTTGAATTTCTTTTTTATGACCTTTTTTAATTAAATTTAAATAAGTAAATGGATTTAATCATTGATAAATATCTTCAATTTTATTTGTAATCTTTTGAAAAGGATTAGCATAATATGAAGCAAACTTATTAACCTTATTAATTAAATTAACAAACTTATTTATTAAAGGTTTATTTCCTAAATTTTCTGTTAATAAAGTTAAAATTCGTAATATTAATAAATTCATTGTTTATTAAGAATTTTTAATTACTACTTCAATTGACTTTGTTTTACCAGTTGCTTTGTTTTTACCTTCAATTAAAACTTCAACAATTTTATCATTTGTAATATCAATTGGTCAGTCTTCACCTTTAGGATTAATAGAATAATCAAAATCATTTTCAGTTAAAGAACTATCTACAGTTTTAACTGCTTTTAAAACAACGTCTTTAAATTGTGGTTTTAATCATCCATCACTAACATCTTTGGGATCTGGTAAATTAATGATTGGTTTATCTAATTTATTTATTTTACTAATATCTATTTTAGCAACATCTGGTGTTAAAATTACATTAGATTTTGTTGTATTTATTGGTGTAGAAATTTCATAATCAACCGGCACTCTAAATGTTTTATTTAAATTACTTTTAGCAGTATTTATTTCTTCTTGTGTTGGTTCTTTTTCTAAAATAATCTTACATGTTTTTGGATATAAAATTGTTGGTGTTGCATATTGTACTTTACCAATTCATTTAGGGTTAGCAGTATCATTATCTAAAACTTGTTGAATAGTATCCATATTAATTGGATATGCTCATACTTGTTTATTAATAAGTAAACCATTTATATTAGTAAAATTATAACCTTTATCTCGGTTAACTTGTCCTTTTGTATATGTTTTTTCTAAATGAAAACTTTTTGATACCGGAATACCCATTGCGGTATTTTCATATAATTCACCGTTAACCATTGCTTTTAATTGAGCTTGTGAACCAATTACTTTTAAATAAGCAGGTGTTAATCCTAAATAGGATCTTCGTCCTAAAACCATAAACATTTTATCGGTTGGTAAACCAAAATATAAATTACTAATTTGATTTGTTAATTCAATCAAAGTTTCATTTAATGTAAAGAATGCTTTATTTGCATCATCAGCATTATCTGCTGTATAACCACGAAATGGAATTACTTCATATTGACCATCTGCTAAACAATAATCATAAATAGCCTGAATTAATTCACATTCTAAATTAACAAATTTATTCTGTACAACACTAGCAATAGCATCAGCAATAACACCATTTTTAATATTTTGTTCTATCATTGCTAAGTCAAATGCTTCATTCATTAATTTTAAATTAAATCTTTTATTAATAGGCACCGGAATTCTTGTTAATCCCATTGTTTGAGTTGCCCCACCATTTGGTAATGAATAATCATCTTGTCATACCACACGATGAGTTAAATTATATAATGCTTGTCCTGCATTAGGTAATCAAGCAACTTGTTCAGCAGTTGCAGTTGCATATTGCATAATACTTGCATGCTCATTCATTAATGGTCCTCTTAGCATAGCGTTAACCATATCAACATAGGCTTTTTGACCTGTTGTATTACCTTGTAATGTAAAATGTACTTGCGGCAAATTAATTGTTGCCATAATATTCACTCCCTTATTATCTAAGGTTTTTAAGTGTATAATCAGTTAATTTCTTAATTTCTTCTGGAGTATATGCTCCTTTTTCTTTAATAGTTTCAATTTCATCATTTTTATTTTCAACCGAATTTTCAATCATATCTTTAATTAAATTAGTTGGTGAAACTGATGGTTGTTCTTCGACAAACAAATCAGGTTTTAATTCTTTTAAAGTTTGCATTTTTTCAAATAAAGAACTACCACTAACTTTTTCTAAATTAGTTTTAATATCTTCAATTTTAGTAGATGGAACATCTTTAAAGGCTTTTAATTCATCTAATTCATTAGATAATTTAATAAAGTCTTCTTTTGATATAACATCTTCGCGTTTTTGCACACTTTCTCTAATTTGCTTTGCTTCATTATTAAACTGATTTAAGATATTTTCTGCAATTTCTTCACTTAAACCTTGTTCGATTAATTGTTCTTTTATAAGTGCCATTTTATAAACTCCTCTTTTTTTATCCTTGTCCGATTAACAAGTCAGCGTAACTCTTTTTTACGGAAAAAGATTAAACCTATGCCTTCATTATATACTATTATTTTACTAATACAATACTTTTTATACATAAAATACTAAACTTAATATATTTTATTACTATTTTAGGTCTTAAAACGCGTAATAATAGCTTTTTAACAAGATAAAAGCCTTTAAAATAATTACCAATTTTGCTTGTATATATATATATATATATATACAATGAGGATAGATCTTGATAAAAAAGTTTCAAGATTAAGAAAAGGAGAAAAACAAGTATGAAAAAATTACTTAGTTTATTAAGTGTGTTAACAATTGGAGGAAGTGCTGTACCAACAACAATTGCCGCTAGCCCTTATCAAAAAAAAGAGAAATTAAATATAATTAAGAGAGAAATTAAAACAGATATTTATTTTAGTTGTTCTGGAGACAAAATTTTTACAAAAGGAAGAATAACTGGAATTTTTAATCCAAACTCTTGAGAAAGAATTATTCACAACTATCAAAAAAATAACCCATATCAATATGATTATATTTTTAAAAGTTTAATTGAAAAACATAAAAATCGCGGAGTTCAAAGCGAATATGTAGGAGAAATTAATGATGGAAATTGTGATGACTTACCAGAAACTTTAATTGCTCGACCTATTTTTAATTCTTGAAATCAAATTAATGATGTTTGACAGAAAAGCAACAGACAAAAAAGAATAAAAATTACAGTTGCTTGTAATGTATTTAGTAATTCTTATTATTTAGAATCTGTTAATATTATAGATGATGGTGCTATATATGAAAATAATTATATTAATAATTTTAATAATGATTTTAATAATTCAAGACAAAAAAGATCAACAAATAATAGCAATAATATTATTAACTTAGAATTAATTGAAGACAATAATAACGTTAGTATTTTAAATAAAATTAAATATTTATATCCTAAATTAGATATTTCTCAATTTGAAATTATTAATAAAAGTGAATATTCGGGTTTTACTGAAAGTTTTTCAGCTGAATTAGTTGTAAAAAATAACAGTAATGTTTATTCTGCAGGACTTAGTAAAAAACTAATTTTTAATACTAAAACTAAAATTAATGAAATTAAAAATAAAATAATTAATGACCCATTATTTAAACAATGAAAATCCCATATAGACAATTGAAAAAATAATTTGAATTCATCAAGTGAATGAAAAGAAACAGCCAAAGGATATATTCGAGATTTATCTATTATTTTAAGAATAATAAACAATACATCTAAGATAGAAGAATTAAATAAAACTGTTAAAGGAATAAAAGAAAGTATTGATACTTTAACAAATATGATTAATAAATTAGATAATAAAATACAAAATTTAGAAAATTCTAACTCTGATTCTAGTCTTGATTGATGTCAAAATGTTGGTTGAGGGGTTTCTGTAGCCGCTGGCGCTTCAGCATTTACAGGAATAGGTGAAATAATTTCAATTATTGCAGGATCAGTTGCGGTTTTGTGCGGAGTAATTGATACATTATCATCTTAAAAATTAAATTTTATTATTGTTTATAATTTATATTTAATGGAAATAATTATTTAAAATGAAAAAAATATTAAGTCTTTTAGGAGTAATCACTTTAATCGGAACAAGTACAACAATTTTAGTTGCTTGTAATACACCAGATAATGAAAATAAGAAAAAAATAACAAAAAAAGAACCCGAAAATCCTAATATAAATCACAATTTACCAAAGTCGCCATTAGGTAATTGAAAACTAGTTAATGGTTTTATTAATGAAAAACAAGATGATAATAATAAAAATTATTATTTTGGAATTATTAATAACGGAAGTGGTTGAGAAACTATAACTTGAAGTGGGAAACAAATAGATTGAAAATATCAATATAAAAATATTTATCGATGAGAGGGCGACGGTTTACCAGAAACACCAACAATAAATGGAAATACTGGGGAAATTACGAATTGAAATGAAAGAAAAGAAATTAAAAAATAATTTCTTTTTTTGTTTATGTAAATTGCATTATAAAATATAGGACATAATTATTTGTGACACAAAAGTAGGATCATTAATATTCCCTTGTAAATTGTGTAAATTAAAATGTGGTGGTTTATTAGTTGTATAATGCAATTTTAATTTACAATTTAAGATATTAACAATAAAAGTTGATATTTTATAAAAATTATAAATAAAAATAACCAGACAAACTAAAAAATAAATAAATTTACTAAAGCCACTAGTTATTAGACAATTTATAAATTAATTAATAAGCAAATTAAATTTGATTTATTTCACTTACAAAATTCATTTTTTTGCTTCTTGCTATCCAATTAAAAACCCCATAGTTTTTTTATTATTTTCAATTTTTAATTTCCCCAGTATTTCCATTTATTGTTGGTGTTTCTGGTAAACCGTCGCCCTCTCATCGATAAATATTTTTATATTGATATTTTCAATCTATTTGTTTCCCACTTCAAGTTATAGTTTCTCAACCACTTCCGTTATTAATAATTCCAAAATAATAATTTTTATTATTATCATCTTGTTTTTCATTAATAAAACCATTAACTAGTTTTCAATTACCTAATGGCGGAACTGGCGGCAAAACATATTCAGGATAATTAAATGTTGGTATTTCATAGTCATGTGGTAATAAAAAACTAGTTTTATAATTAGTTGTCATATCGCGTAAATAATTATTTAATACGCTTTTTGTTTTACCACGAAAACTTCATACTGATAAGCGTAAATAATCTTCTTCATTATTGGTATATGGGTTATCAGCATAAAAGATAATTTCAAAATTACCTTTATATAATGCTTGTATTGAAAACATATCAATAATATAACTACAATTTGTCCCATCTGGTGTTTGTAAGAATTCACAATCATTATCTTCTTCACTATAACTAACTGGTGTTTGAGCATCTACTACTGTTGTAAGTTCATTAATTAAATAAACTCGGTTAGTTTTTTCGTTTAATTGTTTTAGATTATATGTTGAATAAACTATATTATTTGTTGGTTTACCATCCTTAGTTAAAACAGTACTTACTAATTTATCAGTTAATAAAGTGGTAAACCCGAAGCTAGTGGCATTTGCTCCAAAAATAGCACCAACTTTATCATTACCTTGTTCTCTAAATATTTCAAATGGTAAATAGCATTTACCTTTTGAGTTTTCAGACCAAAAAGCATCATTATAAAAACTATAAATATTAGCACTCATAAAGCCATTAAGTCATTGAAAATTAGGTCAAGTTTTTTCATCTTGATTAATAACTCAGCCCCAAGGAATACCAAACGAAATAAAGTTTAAGAATTTACCAACTCCGCCTGGTATCGTAAAAGGATTAAAAACTAACTTTTGTGTATAGTTTAAAGGTAATATTGTTATTTGACGGTTAATAAAATTATTCATATTTAAAATATCTCAAACATTACATGCACCCATTTTATTATATTCAATTTGAACACTACCAACAGTATTACCAAATTCATCTTTTCTTCTAAAATATGATGATGCTTGGGTACTAATAATATTATCAACCTTACCACCCTTTACCTCTATTTGACTTGGTGGCGTTATTTTTCAATTTTTAGACCAATAAAATTTAGAGTCATTATTTTCTTCATTAATAGTTGTTCCAACAACGGGATTAGTTGCTGTTGAACTTGCATTATCTGTTATAACAATACCTTCACTATTTTTTTGTTTTCAAAAGTCATATCTACTTTCCATATCTTTTTTTCAATTTTCATAACCGGTTATCATTGTTGGTTGAATCCCTTGAATGTTATATCAACTTACTTCTGGTGATGCATAAGTATTTACTTTATCAGGCGGACACGGATACATGTTATACATTAATAAATCTCGTGAATTCATTACTTTTGGATTAAATTGACCTTTAATAATTGGCCGGCCAATAACGGGCATATCAAAAAAGATCGGATTACCATAAAATTTAACTGCCATTGCTCTAACACCGGGGTCTTTTAATAACATATCATCTAATTCAACAATACCTTTATTTGTTTTCTCATCATAAGTTATTTTAGGAAAACAATAACCTTCCCCAGGTGCTGATGTTTGAATAAATTGTCGTACTGATAAACCACTATTACTAATTTTGTCATTAATACTTGAAAAGGTAATTTCTTGTCATAAAAAACTACCATCTCATGGTGAATAATAATTAATAACATTTGATGGATATAATCATTGTCTATCTTGGGGAGCAATATTTATATTGCCACCACCAATATTTAATCCATGGTCATTAAAAACCGTATAAAAGTTATAATAATCATTAATATTTAATTTATCTGCATCTTCATCTAAAATTAATAAAGTATATTGTCTTTCAGTTGATTGCTGAGTAAATACTTGTTCAAATTTAGCTTCACCAAATTGAATCGAACTTCTATCATCAATCATATAAGCATCTCAATGTTTACCAACTTTAACTTCTTTTGTATAAAAATTATCAGCTTTATTATCATTATTAATAAAATAACTTAATTTATATTGCTTTAAGTATGCTAACATTCTATTAATATCATAAATATTTTCCCCATCAATTAATTTTCAATAAACATTATTATTTTCATCTTTTAATTTTATCGCGAAAGGTGTTTCGTTATTGGCTCATATAGTTGAATTAATTGATTGTTTACTAAAATCATCAATTGTTAAGATATTAATTTCTTCACCTTTATGTTTTTGAACTATTTTTAAACTATCTTGTCATTGAGCAATCGTACTTTCCATATTATCAAATATTCTTGAATAACTACCATAATCACTAGGCTTTGCGTTATTGGGTTTTCAACCTGTTTCAGTATCAGGAATATATGAACTATAAACATTAAAAGGAAATACCATTCAATGTCTATTATCTTTTATATTTTCTCTTATATCTATTAAAGTATCGTGGGCTTGTCTTCTTAGTTCTTCGATAACTCCTGGGTTAATTCTACTCATTTTTTAATTCTCCTTTATTTCTGTTCTACCTTGCAAGGTATTTTGATTATTACCAGTTTCATCATATTCTAGTAATTTATTATTATGTTCGATTTCTTTGGCTTGCATTTTATTTTGTCATGCTTCTACTTTCTCAAAATATTTTGTTGCTTCTAATTCATCAATATTGTCATATTCAGTTATAGCTCTTATTGGTTCCATTGTGCCATTATCTAATCTAGCAGTAATTAATTCATTTTGTCGCATTTGGTCAACTAAACTAGCACTAATAAAATCAAAACCATAAGGTCGTTCACCAATACCATCTCATAAACCATAATATTTTAAAACAGTATCAAACATCTTAGTATAATATTGCTTACGATATGCTTGTAAATATGCTTGTTTTTCTAAGTCTTTTGTTTTAGTTAATAATGACTGTGTTTTATTCTGGTCATTATCTGATTTATCACCAAATGGACTAGAAAAATGACATGCTAAATATACTTGCTCAATAATTGATTTTTGATCTTCGGTATATGTTTCTAATGTTGGTGCACCTTGTACTACTTGTAAAGATTGTGATGATGTCCCATCTGCTGCCGTTTGACCTGATTGAATGAAAATATCATCAAATACATCTTGTAATGCTTTTTTATTTCCCATATTGTAAGCATTCATTAAACCATCATCTAATACCCCATATCAGTGCGTACGATTAGCTCATCGTTCTTTTGATTTAATATTAAAACTATCTTCTAAATCAAATTGTAATTTATAACAATTTGCCATCGTAGGTCATGGATTTAATGTAGTTGAAGTTGATAAGAACAACGGATTAGGTTCATTAATCATTTCTCAAAAAGGTACTATACCTAATTTATTTTTAAATTCTTGAACTAAAATAGGTCTAACATCATCTTTAATTTGTGTTTTACTTTGTCCAACAACTACCTCATTATTTTTTGGTCAACCTTTAATAACTATTTTATCTTTGGTACAAATTAAATTTAAAATAAAACCACTGTCTGATTGATGATAATTTAATCAAATGTCGGCCCCTTGTTCAATTTCATTTATTTTACTTACACGTGATGTAAAGTTAAAAGGATTAATTCATAAATCAATATTACCATCACTAGTTTCTAATAAACCAAAAATATTTTTACCCATTAAACTTGCTGTTAATTCGTTTTTATCTAACTTTTCTTTTATTTTATAATTTTCATATCATCAATTTAATTTTTCTAAAATGTCTTTACGATGAGACTTAAATAAAATATCTTTACCATTTATTAATCGCATTTGATGACGAGCAATAATATTTGCTAAATTAATTGTTCAATCATAATTATAAAATTTTAAAACACTATTAATATCACTTAAGTTTGGTAAACTAGGGAAAGTATTATTCATGGTTATTTTGCTCCTTTAATTTTAAGATAAGTGCATAATTAATAATATTTACTGTTAATAAATTTGGCTCATTTGCTAAAACTTGAACACATACTTTAACTTTTTGATATTTTTTAATATATTCGTTATATAAATTTAATTTACATATTGCGATATTATCTTTTTTTAATTCTTGACAAAGTCTTTTTTTAACTTGTCCACAAACAGACATATAAGGTCTTTTTGCATTTATTACACGTTCATCATGGATTACATAAATATCTTTTTTCATTAAGTTATTCACTCCCTTTGTTGTCATAATTTATAATCTGCTGAATTATTATGTTTAACCATTGGTATTAATTCAAAATGTAAAGCATAAAAATCACTATCAAATGTATCATCATATAAGTCTAACATTCGTTCTTCTCTGGCATCTGGTTTATCTTCTCATTGAATTAATTCATATTGGGTTTTACTGACAGGACATTTTTCTCATAATCATTTTAATTGGTTTGTATTTATTAACATTGTAAATGCTTCAATCCGATGTCTTATTTTAAATTTCTGTTTTTGTGCTGGTTTAAATGTCATATATTGCCCAAAAGTATAATTATATTTTTCTCTATTTAAACTTTGTAATGTTGAATATGCACTATCATCAACATTTATTGATATACCTTGTTGTATTAAATTAAAATATTGATTTAATTGATTGTTATAAAACTCTAAAATATCTTTTACTTGTTCTAACTCTGTTTTAAATTGGTGTGTAGCATTTGAATGCGTATACTCAGAAGCTTTATAAGCTTTTTTATCAAATGAATTATATAGTCAAAAACTAGCTGATGTTGTATGTCCCTTAGGACTGGTCGCGTTAGCAATATCAACACCACCTAATAATTTCGTTGGTTGAATAATATCTGTTGCTTGCATAATATCAATATATCTTGCAAAAATTGAACCACTAGTATTACCGGGCAATCCTCAACTCCATACTCTTGCTCTTTCAATATCTAATTGTTCTAATCTTAATTGTTCATTAACTTTATCTTGTGGTAATTTATAATTAAGTCTTCAACTAGAATAATGAATAATAATTTTCATATTTCATTTTTCAATATATTTAATTTGTTCATATTTACTACGCATTATTTCTTCATTAAAAGATAATAATTCATTACAATAACCAACAATATATCTTTTTAAACTTTCAGGATTACACGTATTAATTGTTATTTTATTTTGATAACCACGAATAGCAAACTCTAAATCACTTAAATCTTTTTGTTGAAATTGGTCACATTCTTCTCTTCAATCAATTACTAATTTATACTTATTCAAATCAGCAAAGGCTTTTAATTTTTCTTTTCGACTTGGTGAATGTAAACCTTTACAATATATTTTGCTACCATTTGATAAAGTAAAAGTAAAATTTGATAAATTAATACTATAAGGAATATTATTTTCATCTAACATATTTCATATATTTTGAAATACACTATCTTTTAAATCTTTACTCCAATACATACTAGCAATTATACAAATTGGTTCTTTAATTAATAAACTAATTTTTAATAATTCACCAAACATTTTAATATTTGATATAGTCTTACCGCTATATCGTGTTCCAATTTGATTAATTTCATTAACTAATTCATATTTCTTAACAAATGGATATTTATTACCAATATTACTATTTTGTAATAACCAATAAGGCGTTTCTAATAAATAAGTAAAATGATTAAGCATTATTTTCAGTTTCTTTTTTAATATCTCTAATATCCGTTTGTAAATTAACAATTATTGGTTGTTGATTATTTAAGTTTAATTCTTTTTCAAGTTCTTTTTCTTGCAGTGAATATTTATAATTAAATGCACGCTGTCAATATAACCTAGTACCTTCTGGCGTTTTAACCATTTGTTTAATAAGCTCACTTTCTATTTTATCAACTTGTTTTTCAAGTAAAGGAACTATCTTCTCGCTCGCGTAACTATCATATCTTCACTTGCGAGAAAGATTTAATTTATTGGTTAAATCATTCAAAGTATAGGGGATATTAGGTGATTTATCACGTCAAAACTGCTCTATTTTACGATAAAATGTTCGTAAACTTGCTGTTTTTGGATTAAATTCTTTCATTTTTACTCCTTTTTGCATACTAAAATTGCTATTATTTAATGAATATGATTAAATAAAAGAGTAATTAATAACTATAAAATGTAACAAAGAACCATCGCGGTTCTTTTTTATTATTTATATTTTACATCAAAATAAAAAAAAGTAAAGTAATTTACTTTTTATTTTAGTATACAAGCATAAAGAGATACAAATTCGATACTTGTTACATTATAATAATATATCTTTAAAATTATTTGTCAATACCTTTTTTTAAAAATTCGTGTATAAATGAATTTAAACAAAAGAAATGGATGTACAAATATATGCAAGATTATACACATGTAAAATTTGACGAACGAAGATTTATTAAGGATTTATTGTTATCTGATAGTTGCAAAAAGAAAAATGGAACGATTAATTTATCTGAAATATCAAGGCAAACGGGAAGAGATATTAATACTGTTAAAAGAGAAATTAATAGATTTAAAAATATAGAAGATTATGATGTTGGTAAAGCACATAATGATTATTTAAAAAAACGAAAAAAATCTATTAAAAAGCCCCCCAAATTCACAGAAGAACAAAAAGAATGACTAAATTTACGATTTAATATTCTTCATAATTCACCAGCACAAATTATTCATCGATATTTTATAAAGTTTGGTGTTAAATTTCCTGCTTGTGTTAAAACTTTTTATAAATGAATTGACTTAAAATTATTCGGTTTAAATAAACAAAATTTACGCCATCATGGTAAAAAATATAAGAAAAAGGGGGAATATGATAATCGTGGTAAATTAAATAATTTTAAATCAATATTAGATATTGAAAATAAGCAATCTAATGTTGGCTGATTTGAAATGGATACCGTAGTTGGAAAAGACCATCAATCTAGTTGTTTAGTTTTAGTAGAACAATCAAGTAAAAATTACTTTGTAATGAAATTAAAAAATAATACCGCTAATGAGGTTTTAACAAAATTTAAAGATATGATTGTAAGTAATAATTTAATGGGTAAAATGAAAGGAATAATAACAGACCGTGGGAAAGAATTTAGTAAATGAAGAGAAATGGAAATATTTGCTGAAACACAAGTTTATTTTTGTGACCCTGCTTCACCACAACAAAAACCATTAATTGAATATATGAATGGTGAATTTAGACATTGATTTAAAAAAGGAACTGATTTTAATAATGTTAGTCAACAAAAAATAGATTGAGTAGTTGATGTTATAAATGATAAACTTCGACCGTGTTTAAACTGAGTAAGTGCAAAAGAAATATTTTTACAAAATATTAAGTAAATTTTTATTAATTAAATTTAATAAATTATTTTTTAGTGTGTCAAAATATGTTCAAAATAATAACAATTTATAAATAATTTATTTTTTTTAAAAAATAGTTGCATTTATTTTAAATAATGTTATTATCAATTTAACAAGAGATACAAATTTGGAGCTTGTATCTACACAATGCCAAAGGCATCGTGTACGATGAACCTCCAAAAAACAACTCTTGTTAAATAAAAAGGGTTGTTTTTTTATTTGTAAACCCATAATTATTAATTAATTCAGAGAAAGGGCAGCATCTTAAATTCTTAAAATAGAAACTTTTTATCGCAACTTTTTCGTTAACTTAAAGTTGTTTACACATTTATTAAATATCTTATAAATCATTACAAAGTGTACCTTTTTTTTCTCCTAATTTAAGGTGTTGTCCTTTCTCTGTTTTAGTTAATTAATTTGGCTAATAAATAAAAAAACTTAATATCAAAGAAAGGAGTAAGTAATGGAAATTAATACGCAACAAACAATCTGTGATGTTGATAATTGCTATAAATCAATATCATTCATTACCGAAGAATTTTTATCAAATAAAGTTTTATGAACTTGTGATAAACACAAAGATTTATTAAATCGTACAAAAGATAAGAAACAAAAGCGATTTTATCAAAAAATAGAAAATTCAAAAATTATCTTTGATTGAGAAACTGGTTATTTTAAACTTTGATTTTATAAAACAACTTAATGCAGTGTGGGACGGTTATTTTAAATAACTAAGTGCTTCCATAAGAACATGAGTTTAAGCTCATTTCCACAGCCAGCCGAGGCAAGTACTGAAATAGTGTATGAGGAAATATGTAAATCGGCGCTGGTTATATTTAAACTAAGCGATAGTCGTGATAAGTGCAAGGTCAACATCGAACGACAATAAAAATAGAGATGGCCACTTTATAAATAAATTTGCGATATATATTGTCCCATCGAGGATGGCAGCGGTTCTACAAACCACAACGCCAGCACCAGGCTCTTCAAGGTGCAAGTGAATTTATTTTAAAAACTGAACGTTTTGACCTGAAATGGTGCGGATGAAGAGAGAGAATTCTCTGGCTTTACCTCATAAAAACAACTGTCTATTATCTAATAATAAACAAATATTAAATATATTATCGCCACCGCTCACCCCTAGTGAAGCGGATGGCGTAGTAAATAAATAGATAAATACTTATATAACTAATTCTCGCTTTGGCACTTTCACTTGGGAGTGAGTGCCAGCAAATTAAAAATAGGAGGAAATATAATGGAATATAAAAGTTTGTATATTAATAAAACTTGAAATGAAATAACAACATTATTTGATTGAGTGAATTGTCAACCTGTTAATTGTCGTATTTCTCATCATAAAAATCATTATGATTTACAGTGTTTAGAATGAGCAAAAATGTACTTAAATTTATTTGAAGATAAATGAGACGTTATTGCTTCTTATATGCAACATTACAAAATTAACGATATTTTAGATTTAGCATCAGATGGTTGAAAAATATTACAAATTGAGAAAAAAATCAATCAAATAATTTAGGATTTTTATATGAAAAAGTTAAATAAAATTTGTCTTAAACAAAGATATTGAGGTTATTGTTTTCATAAAGAATGCAATAAAGAAAATAAATTGAATGAATTAATGCTTAAAAGTTATTCAGTATCGCAAGAAGATATTACGGATGAACATTTAGCATTAAACAATAAAAATAATTAGGAGGAATAAGAAAATGTCATATTGTATTAGTGATTACTTAAATGAAAAATGAATTAATAATAACGCATTAAAAATTAGTAATAAAGATATTATTTATGCACAAATTGATAGTGACTATGATATGAGTTGAGAATTAAATTTATATCTTAAATTTGGTAATGAAGAGCGACATGTAGGTAATATTTCATTGCCAAAAGATTTTGATTTAAATTTAAAATGATATGAAATTGATGAGGTTAAAGGTTTAATAGATGATTATTTAGAAGATGAAGAAGCAGACTACGAAGTGATAAATTATGAATAATATGTGAAAAGATGAAAGTGGTTATGTTTATAGCGAAGAAGATTTATTTAATATCGCATTAGAAGAATGTTGTTCAGAAGAGACTGCTTACGAATATATTGATAATTTAATTATGGATATGAATTTGGAGGAAATTTAATTATGGCAGATTTAAAGTTAAATAATCAAATTAAAAATATTACCTATCCATTTTATTTAAAAGGTAATGATTTTAAAGAATTAAGTTTAAAAGCATTACCGATTAAAAATTGAATTGATAATCACGGTAAAGAATTAGCAGAGTTTATCTATCGTCATCTTAATCATTATGCATTAAATGGTTATCAAGATATACATTTAAAAGATATACCCAGTGCTATTAGTAAAATTGATTTTGTTTTTAGAGAACCATTAGAATTAATAAAAGATTTTAAAGATGAATTAAATCGAATTAGAGTTAATATTATTAATTTAGAAAAAGTACTTCAAAATAATAAAATTGAAATTAAAAATAGCCTAATACAAGTTCAATACTTAAAACAACAACAGTTTATTCAAACTAAAAAACAAGAACA
This sequence comes from Spiroplasma endosymbiont of Polydrusus pterygomalis, assembly GCF_964030635.1. Lineage (GTDB taxonomy): Bacteria > Bacillota_I > Bacilli_A > Mycoplasmatales > Mycoplasmataceae > Spiroplasma. The sequence goes on from NZ_OZ034909.1 coordinate 945,421, forward strand.
AGAAAATAGGGTTGAATATGCTAATAACTTAACGCCTGATATGGGGTTAGACATGGACCAAATTGAAGATGAACAAGTTCGTGTTATGGAAGATGTAGCAAAAATAGAACAAGATTTAGAAAAAACTACTAGTAAATTTCGGAAAGAAAAAATATTAATTAAAGATATTGATATTTTGGGTGTTAATGATGATTTTTTACAAAATGCTGATAAATTAGAACTTATTAATTTAATTAAAAATTATTTAATTGTTGATGAACAAATTGTTAAAAACGAAATTAAAAAACAATGAGATAGTAATAAAAACATTAATACTATTGGTGTTAATGGAATTAAATTCAAAATAAATAAAGGAGAGAAATAATTATGAATAATCAAATGGGAATAAAAGAATTAGTAGCAACAGCAGTTAAAGCATATGAATTAAATGTTAATGCTAAATATTTACAAGAAAATTTAATTTCTTTACAAGAACTAAAATTAAAAAATAATCAAAGTTATATGAATTTAGTGGGTAATGCTGATAATGGAAAAATTACAGCCTTAGGAATTATTAATTTAAGTAATAAAGGTTTAATATTCGGAAAAGATTTTAATATTATTCCATTTAAAAATAAATTAACAACTATTATTGATAGTAGTGTGTTTCAAAAAAGAATGGAACAAGAAAATTGAATGTTAAAACGAGGAATTATTTATAAAAGTGAAAAATTTGTATGAGATACCGATTTACAAAAACCAAAATTACATGAAATAGATTTTATGACAAATACCAGTCAATATGAAAATATTATTGGTGCTTATGCTTTTGGAATTAATCGTTTAACTGGTGAAACAAAAGGAATTTTATTAAGAAAAGCCGATATTGACCGTTTAAAAAATAGTAGTCCAAGTGGAAATAGTGAATATTCGCCTTGAAATAAATGACCAAAAGAAATGGTTGAAGCAAAATTATATCGTAAATTAGCCCAAGAATTAGGTGTAGATATTACTGACATTGATTTAGATGAAAAAGAAATTAAAGAAGATGGTAATTTTGATTATATACCTTTTAATGATATTACTGTCGCCAAAAATAAGGGGCATATGAGCGATGAACCCTTATCAAACAATATAAATACCTCATCTTATATAGAAATAGCGGATACAAACAATAATGTAGTTAAAGAAGAAGATATCTCTAATGTAGTACCAACAGTTAATAATAATGATGAAGAATGAGCAACTTGATAAAAATAGGTATTGACCCATCAGGGACTGGTACTACTGCTATCGTTACTTTTAAAGATAATAAATTAATTGATAAATCCGAATATACACATTATGATTGAATTACACAACCCGATATTATTTTAGATGTATTAAGACCAGATGCAATTATTAATATTGAAGATTGTTTATATACATCTGCTAATGCAAGTAAAGATAGGGATGATTTATTAAAAGTAATTGGAACAGTTAAATACAATACAAAAAAAGTGCACAATATTAATTGAGTATCACCAAAACATACTAAATCAATTGTTAAAAATATGGAAAATTTAAGTAAATATAATGATAGTTGTATATGAGAATTTGATAAAGATAGTAATTTAATTTATCAATATGGTAAAGGTTGAAAATATAATAATGATAAGATAAGTAATCATTTACGAGATGCCATTATTATTGCTAATTATGAGGTTTAATATTATGAAAGAATCATATAATCAAAAAACAGGAAAATATTATTCTTGTAAAATTCGAAATGTTAATATTTACTTAAATAAAAATGAAGAAAAAATTTGAAATAAATTATCTAACTTTGATACTTATTCACAACGAATAGAATATCTTATTAATTTTTATATAAGTCACAACAAAGAAAAATAAAAAATAACCTTAATTGGTTATTTTTTTAAATACTATTTGTTAGTTGTCTAATAGCATCTTTTTGTGCTTGTTTTTTGTCGTTTACTTTAACTTGTTTTTTAACATTTTTAATTTGACCTGTTTTAAGGGCTAATTCTGTTGCATAATCAGGTCCTCGTAAATGTTTTTCGTGGGCAATAACAGCCGTTCTCAATTCTCTAAGTTCTGCTTTATATTTTTTAATTTTTTTAGCAGATAATCCAAGAATACCAAGACTACCCATTCCACCAGCACCAGCTAACACAAGTAAAGCAATCATTAATGTTTCATTCATGTTTTTGTTTCCTTTCTTATCCTTACTCAAACAGTGGCCATCCATTCTTTCAGAACAAAATAATTTATAAATTAAGCTATATAACCACCCAAAATATCTACCACCCCTATATATAGTCTATTTTAATAAAATTTAATTATTAGTTTCATAATTATTATTTATATTTAATTTTTTGTTATTTTCTTCTTGTTTTTGTTTTTTAATATTTTCGTTTTGTATATTTTTAAATATTTCTTCTGTTATACCATCTAAATTATTTCATTGTTTTGCTATTCTTGGTTGAATAACACGCGGATTAATCCGACAATCTAAACAATGTCTTAAATGGTCTTTTTTTCATTTTAATTTATCAATTAAAATAATAATTAAAGAAATTATTAAAGTAATTAAAGGTAAAATTGTAAATAATAATCCCATTTTAGATAATTTTAATCGTGGAATATCAATTTTCATATCTACTTTTGGTTTACTACTAGCAACAAATATACCCTGAATTCCATGTGTAAATAAAGGTGTTAATAAAATGGCAATACCATTGCCTCAATATTGACCATAATTATATCAATCAATTTTTCCTTTAATTGCATCAATCATTCCATATTCCAATCAACAATTTAATGCTAAAAATATTAAAGTATAAAAACTAACTACTCAACTCCTAATTTTATATTTTCTTTCTCATTCTCTAATATCTTTATGAGTTCAATTATAAGTTGGAATAGGATCTTTTTTAAATCAATTTCAAGGTAATGCACCCTTTAATCAAGTTGTTTTATCTTGCTTCATTAATTAAACCCCTTTCTAACTTACTTTTTTTCTTTCAATGTGTAAATCAGAAAGTGTTCCATCTGTCCCACCAGTACGTATAGCAATAATTCCATCACCTTCTAATTCTACACGATGAGAAAAAACGTTTCCTAATTCAAATGAACCAACAGTTATTTTTCCCTCAAAATTTTTGTATGTTGATAAATAATAATGATTTTGATTACTTGTTTTAATTCAAATATTGTATTTATAATTTTCTTTGTTTCAATTTTGTATTTCATAATCAAACCTTGTATTATCTAAATCACTGGTATCAACAATTTCTCAATCTGAAATATTTGTTTTTCAAACCCCATTATCATAATAAATCGTATCATTATCAAACGGAACAACAAGTTTAATATATTCATTATAATCAATTTTACTATAATCGATAATTGTTGGATGAGTAATATTAATAGTGTTATCAGTTTGAACGCGTTCTTTTAAATAAAATAATAAACTGTCATAAAATGTTTTTTTCGTAATATATTTATATTCTTCTTCTCAAGGATGAGCATAATTCCCTAAATGATAATTATATGGTCTCGTAACTGTTTTACTAGATATAATATCAATTATTTCACCAGCTAATTTTAAAGCATTTTTAACATCACGAGTAATATTTTCATTTGCTTCAGGGTCATTAGTTTGTGAATAAGCAACTCCACCTTGTGAAAATGAAGCACTACCAGTTAAATCATTAACTCCTTTTGGCAAATATCAATTCATAACTGCTAATAAACAAGCAGATTGAATATAACTTAATCATTTATCATATTCAATTAAACCAGTATTATCTTTTTTAACTCAGGGAAATAAATCTTTTTTATTTATTTTATCTGAAATTGTCCCACCTGATAATCTATCCATTCATAAACTAGTTTTTAAAATAGCATTATAAATTAAATTATCATTATAAGCAGATTGCTTACGGTCATTAATAGGTTGTCAAAGTTTACTTTCTTTAACATCTTCAACTGTTATAAATAACAAATTACTTAAATTACTTTCCATATAATACACCCCTTAATTGATTTCGATATTTATTTCTTAAATTAGATAGTTTATAACCATTAACTTTTCTTTGTACTTTTTTAATTTTTTTAATAGTTTGATTAGTTTTATAAAACATACTTTTAACTGGTGTTTTATATAAATTATTAATATTTTTAACATCACTTTTTCGCTCTCGATATCATTTTTTATTATTAATTTCACCAGCAAAATTGAAATTAAAGTGTCCAATCTTTAAATTATTAATAAACCTTTTAATTTGTTGTAATTTTTGAATATGTGGTAATGTTAATTTGATATTTCCTTTTGGGTATTTTTCTTTTAATTCTTTTGGTAATCGTTTTTTAATATAATCTCTTAAATGACTAGGTAATCATTTTCTTAATCAATAACGCCAAAATAAAGTTCCTGCATTAGATACAGCATTACTTAATAATTTTCAAATTTCAACTGGAACACTAGGATAAACATATGGACCATAAAACTTCGGGTGTTTTGCTGTTTTTGTATATATTAAAATAGTTAAATTACCTGTTAAAGTTAACTTATTTGTTATATTAAACATACCACTATTAAGCCAACTACTATTTAAAGGTTGTCAATTAGTGTTTAGATAATTTTCTTTTTTAAATTGTTCTCTATTTTTAATATTGTTATCTTTTTCTAATTTACTTAATATTTGTTGAATTTCTTTTTTATGACCTTTTTTAATTAAATTTAAATAAGTAAATGGATTTAATCATTGATAAATATCTTCAATTTTATTTGTAATCTTTTGAAAAGGATTAGCATAATATGAAGCAAACTTATTAACCTTATTAATTAAATTAACAAACTTATTTATTAAAGGTTTATTTCCTAAATTTTCTGTTAATAAAGTTAAAATTCGTAATATTAATAAATTCATTGTTTATTAAGAATTTTTAATTACTACTTCAATTGACTTTGTTTTACCAGTTGCTTTGTTTTTACCTTCAATTAAAACTTCAACAATTTTATCATTTGTAATATCAATTGGTCAGTCTTCACCTTTAGGATTAATAGAATAATCAAAATCATTTTCAGTTAAAGAACTATCTACAGTTTTAACTGCTTTTAAAACAACGTCTTTAAATTGTGGTTTTAATCATCCATCACTAACATCTTTGGGATCTGGTAAATTAATGATTGGTTTATCTAATTTATTTATTTTACTAATATCTATTTTAGCAACATCTGGTGTTAAAATTACATTAGATTTTGTTGTATTTATTGGTGTAGAAATTTCATAATCAACCGGCACTCTAAATGTTTTATTTAAATTACTTTTAGCAGTATTTATTTCTTCTTGTGTTGGTTCTTTTTCTAAAATAATCTTACATGTTTTTGGATATAAAATTGTTGGTGTTGCATATTGTACTTTACCAATTCATTTAGGGTTAGCAGTATCATTATCTAAAACTTGTTGAATAGTATCCATATTAATTGGATATGCTCATACTTGTTTATTAATAAGTAAACCATTTATATTAGTAAAATTATAACCTTTATCTCGGTTAACTTGTCCTTTTGTATATGTTTTTTCTAAATGAAAACTTTTTGATACCGGAATACCCATTGCGGTATTTTCATATAATTCACCGTTAACCATTGCTTTTAATTGAGCTTGTGAACCAATTACTTTTAAATAAGCAGGTGTTAATCCTAAATAGGATCTTCGTCCTAAAACCATAAACATTTTATCGGTTGGTAAACCAAAATATAAATTACTAATTTGATTTGTTAATTCAATCAAAGTTTCATTTAATGTAAAGAATGCTTTATTTGCATCATCAGCATTATCTGCTGTATAACCACGAAATGGAATTACTTCATATTGACCATCTGCTAAACAATAATCATAAATAGCCTGAATTAATTCACATTCTAAATTAACAAATTTATTCTGTACAACACTAGCAATAGCATCAGCAATAACACCATTTTTAATATTTTGTTCTATCATTGCTAAGTCAAATGCTTCATTCATTAATTTTAAATTAAATCTTTTATTAATAGGCACCGGAATTCTTGTTAATCCCATTGTTTGAGTTGCCCCACCATTTGGTAATGAATAATCATCTTGTCATACCACACGATGAGTTAAATTATATAATGCTTGTCCTGCATTAGGTAATCAAGCAACTTGTTCAGCAGTTGCAGTTGCATATTGCATAATACTTGCATGCTCATTCATTAATGGTCCTCTTAGCATAGCGTTAACCATATCAACATAGGCTTTTTGACCTGTTGTATTACCTTGTAATGTAAAATGTACTTGCGGCAAATTAATTGTTGCCATAATATTCACTCCCTTATTATCTAAGGTTTTTAAGTGTATAATCAGTTAATTTCTTAATTTCTTCTGGAGTATATGCTCCTTTTTCTTTAATAGTTTCAATTTCATCATTTTTATTTTCAACCGAATTTTCAATCATATCTTTAATTAAATTAGTTGGTGAAACTGATGGTTGTTCTTCGACAAACAAATCAGGTTTTAATTCTTTTAAAGTTTGCATTTTTTCAAATAAAGAACTACCACTAACTTTTTCTAAATTAGTTTTAATATCTTCAATTTTAGTAGATGGAACATCTTTAAAGGCTTTTAATTCATCTAATTCATTAGATAATTTAATAAAGTCTTCTTTTGATATAACATCTTCGCGTTTTTGCACACTTTCTCTAATTTGCTTTGCTTCATTATTAAACTGATTTAAGATATTTTCTGCAATTTCTTCACTTAAACCTTGTTCGATTAATTGTTCTTTTATAAGTGCCATTTTATAAACTCCTCTTTTTTTATCCTTGTCCGATTAACAAGTCAGCGTAACTCTTTTTTACGGAAAAAGATTAAACCTATGCCTTCATTATATACTATTATTTTACTAATACAATACTTTTTATACATAAAATACTAAACTTAATATATTTTATTACTATTTTAGGTCTTAAAACGCGTAATAATAGCTTTTTAACAAGATAAAAGCCTTTAAAATAATTACCAATTTTGCTTGTATATATATATATATATATATACAATGAGGATAGATCTTGATAAAAAAGTTTCAAGATTAAGAAAAGGAGAAAAACAAGTATGAAAAAATTACTTAGTTTATTAAGTGTGTTAACAATTGGAGGAAGTGCTGTACCAACAACAATTGCCGCTAGCCCTTATCAAAAAAAAGAGAAATTAAATATAATTAAGAGAGAAATTAAAACAGATATTTATTTTAGTTGTTCTGGAGACAAAATTTTTACAAAAGGAAGAATAACTGGAATTTTTAATCCAAACTCTTGAGAAAGAATTATTCACAACTATCAAAAAAATAACCCATATCAATATGATTATATTTTTAAAAGTTTAATTGAAAAACATAAAAATCGCGGAGTTCAAAGCGAATATGTAGGAGAAATTAATGATGGAAATTGTGATGACTTACCAGAAACTTTAATTGCTCGACCTATTTTTAATTCTTGAAATCAAATTAATGATGTTTGACAGAAAAGCAACAGACAAAAAAGAATAAAAATTACAGTTGCTTGTAATGTATTTAGTAATTCTTATTATTTAGAATCTGTTAATATTATAGATGATGGTGCTATATATGAAAATAATTATATTAATAATTTTAATAATGATTTTAATAATTCAAGACAAAAAAGATCAACAAATAATAGCAATAATATTATTAACTTAGAATTAATTGAAGACAATAATAACGTTAGTATTTTAAATAAAATTAAATATTTATATCCTAAATTAGATATTTCTCAATTTGAAATTATTAATAAAAGTGAATATTCGGGTTTTACTGAAAGTTTTTCAGCTGAATTAGTTGTAAAAAATAACAGTAATGTTTATTCTGCAGGACTTAGTAAAAAACTAATTTTTAATACTAAAACTAAAATTAATGAAATTAAAAATAAAATAATTAATGACCCATTATTTAAACAATGAAAATCCCATATAGACAATTGAAAAAATAATTTGAATTCATCAAGTGAATGAAAAGAAACAGCCAAAGGATATATTCGAGATTTATCTATTATTTTAAGAATAATAAACAATACATCTAAGATAGAAGAATTAAATAAAACTGTTAAAGGAATAAAAGAAAGTATTGATACTTTAACAAATATGATTAATAAATTAGATAATAAAATACAAAATTTAGAAAATTCTAACTCTGATTCTAGTCTTGATTGATGTCAAAATGTTGGTTGAGGGGTTTCTGTAGCCGCTGGCGCTTCAGCATTTACAGGAATAGGTGAAATAATTTCAATTATTGCAGGATCAGTTGCGGTTTTGTGCGGAGTAATTGATACATTATCATCTTAAAAATTAAATTTTATTATTGTTTATAATTTATATTTAATGGAAATAATTATTTAAAATGAAAAAAATATTAAGTCTTTTAGGAGTAATCACTTTAATCGGAACAAGTACAACAATTTTAGTTGCTTGTAATACACCAGATAATGAAAATAAGAAAAAAATAACAAAAAAAGAACCCGAAAATCCTAATATAAATCACAATTTACCAAAGTCGCCATTAGGTAATTGAAAACTAGTTAATGGTTTTATTAATGAAAAACAAGATGATAATAATAAAAATTATTATTTTGGAATTATTAATAACGGAAGTGGTTGAGAAACTATAACTTGAAGTGGGAAACAAATAGATTGAAAATATCAATATAAAAATATTTATCGATGAGAGGGCGACGGTTTACCAGAAACACCAACAATAAATGGAAATACTGGGGAAATTACGAATTGAAATGAAAGAAAAGAAATTAAAAAATAATTTCTTTTTTTGTTTATGTAAATTGCATTATAAAATATAGGACATAATTATTTGTGACACAAAAGTAGGATCATTAATATTCCCTTGTAAATTGTGTAAATTAAAATGTGGTGGTTTATTAGTTGTATAATGCAATTTTAATTTACAATTTAAGATATTAACAATAAAAGTTGATATTTTATAAAAATTATAAATAAAAATAACCAGACAAACTAAAAAATAAATAAATTTACTAAAGCCACTAGTTATTAGACAATTTATAAATTAATTAATAAGCAAATTAAATTTGATTTATTTCACTTACAAAATTCATTTTTTTGCTTCTTGCTATCCAATTAAAAACCCCATAGTTTTTTTATTATTTTCAATTTTTAATTTCCCCAGTATTTCCATTTATTGTTGGTGTTTCTGGTAAACCGTCGCCCTCTCATCGATAAATATTTTTATATTGATATTTTCAATCTATTTGTTTCCCACTTCAAGTTATAGTTTCTCAACCACTTCCGTTATTAATAATTCCAAAATAATAATTTTTATTATTATCATCTTGTTTTTCATTAATAAAACCATTAACTAGTTTTCAATTACCTAATGGCGGAACTGGCGGCAAAACATATTCAGGATAATTAAATGTTGGTATTTCATAGTCATGTGGTAATAAAAAACTAGTTTTATAATTAGTTGTCATATCGCGTAAATAATTATTTAATACGCTTTTTGTTTTACCACGAAAACTTCATACTGATAAGCGTAAATAATCTTCTTCATTATTGGTATATGGGTTATCAGCATAAAAGATAATTTCAAAATTACCTTTATATAATGCTTGTATTGAAAACATATCAATAATATAACTACAATTTGTCCCATCTGGTGTTTGTAAGAATTCACAATCATTATCTTCTTCACTATAACTAACTGGTGTTTGAGCATCTACTACTGTTGTAAGTTCATTAATTAAATAAACTCGGTTAGTTTTTTCGTTTAATTGTTTTAGATTATATGTTGAATAAACTATATTATTTGTTGGTTTACCATCCTTAGTTAAAACAGTACTTACTAATTTATCAGTTAATAAAGTGGTAAACCCGAAGCTAGTGGCATTTGCTCCAAAAATAGCACCAACTTTATCATTACCTTGTTCTCTAAATATTTCAAATGGTAAATAGCATTTACCTTTTGAGTTTTCAGACCAAAAAGCATCATTATAAAAACTATAAATATTAGCACTCATAAAGCCATTAAGTCATTGAAAATTAGGTCAAGTTTTTTCATCTTGATTAATAACTCAGCCCCAAGGAATACCAAACGAAATAAAGTTTAAGAATTTACCAACTCCGCCTGGTATCGTAAAAGGATTAAAAACTAACTTTTGTGTATAGTTTAAAGGTAATATTGTTATTTGACGGTTAATAAAATTATTCATATTTAAAATATCTCAAACATTACATGCACCCATTTTATTATATTCAATTTGAACACTACCAACAGTATTACCAAATTCATCTTTTCTTCTAAAATATGATGATGCTTGGGTACTAATAATATTATCAACCTTACCACCCTTTACCTCTATTTGACTTGGTGGCGTTATTTTTCAATTTTTAGACCAATAAAATTTAGAGTCATTATTTTCTTCATTAATAGTTGTTCCAACAACGGGATTAGTTGCTGTTGAACTTGCATTATCTGTTATAACAATACCTTCACTATTTTTTTGTTTTCAAAAGTCATATCTACTTTCCATATCTTTTTTTCAATTTTCATAACCGGTTATCATTGTTGGTTGAATCCCTTGAATGTTATATCAACTTACTTCTGGTGATGCATAAGTATTTACTTTATCAGGCGGACACGGATACATGTTATACATTAATAAATCTCGTGAATTCATTACTTTTGGATTAAATTGACCTTTAATAATTGGCCGGCCAATAACGGGCATATCAAAAAAGATCGGATTACCATAAAATTTAACTGCCATTGCTCTAACACCGGGGTCTTTTAATAACATATCATCTAATTCAACAATACCTTTATTTGTTTTCTCATCATAAGTTATTTTAGGAAAACAATAACCTTCCCCAGGTGCTGATGTTTGAATAAATTGTCGTACTGATAAACCACTATTACTAATTTTGTCATTAATACTTGAAAAGGTAATTTCTTGTCATAAAAAACTACCATCTCATGGTGAATAATAATTAATAACATTTGATGGATATAATCATTGTCTATCTTGGGGAGCAATATTTATATTGCCACCACCAATATTTAATCCATGGTCATTAAAAACCGTATAAAAGTTATAATAATCATTAATATTTAATTTATCTGCATCTTCATCTAAAATTAATAAAGTATATTGTCTTTCAGTTGATTGCTGAGTAAATACTTGTTCAAATTTAGCTTCACCAAATTGAATCGAACTTCTATCATCAATCATATAAGCATCTCAATGTTTACCAACTTTAACTTCTTTTGTATAAAAATTATCAGCTTTATTATCATTATTAATAAAATAACTTAATTTATATTGCTTTAAGTATGCTAACATTCTATTAATATCATAAATATTTTCCCCATCAATTAATTTTCAATAAACATTATTATTTTCATCTTTTAATTTTATCGCGAAAGGTGTTTCGTTATTGGCTCATATAGTTGAATTAATTGATTGTTTACTAAAATCATCAATTGTTAAGATATTAATTTCTTCACCTTTATGTTTTTGAACTATTTTTAAACTATCTTGTCATTGAGCAATCGTACTTTCCATATTATCAAATATTCTTGAATAACTACCATAATCACTAGGCTTTGCGTTATTGGGTTTTCAACCTGTTTCAGTATCAGGAATATATGAACTATAAACATTAAAAGGAAATACCATTCAATGTCTATTATCTTTTATATTTTCTCTTATATCTATTAAAGTATCGTGGGCTTGTCTTCTTAGTTCTTCGATAACTCCTGGGTTAATTCTACTCATTTTTTAATTCTCCTTTATTTCTGTTCTACCTTGCAAGGTATTTTGATTATTACCAGTTTCATCATATTCTAGTAATTTATTATTATGTTCGATTTCTTTGGCTTGCATTTTATTTTGTCATGCTTCTACTTTCTCAAAATATTTTGTTGCTTCTAATTCATCAATATTGTCATATTCAGTTATAGCTCTTATTGGTTCCATTGTGCCATTATCTAATCTAGCAGTAATTAATTCATTTTGTCGCATTTGGTCAACTAAACTAGCACTAATAAAATCAAAACCATAAGGTCGTTCACCAATACCATCTCATAAACCATAATATTTTAAAACAGTATCAAACATCTTAGTATAATATTGCTTACGATATGCTTGTAAATATGCTTGTTTTTCTAAGTCTTTTGTTTTAGTTAATAATGACTGTGTTTTATTCTGGTCATTATCTGATTTATCACCAAATGGACTAGAAAAATGACATGCTAAATATACTTGCTCAATAATTGATTTTTGATCTTCGGTATATGTTTCTAATGTTGGTGCACCTTGTACTACTTGTAAAGATTGTGATGATGTCCCATCTGCTGCCGTTTGACCTGATTGAATGAAAATATCATCAAATACATCTTGTAATGCTTTTTTATTTCCCATATTGTAAGCATTCATTAAACCATCATCTAATACCCCATATCAGTGCGTACGATTAGCTCATCGTTCTTTTGATTTAATATTAAAACTATCTTCTAAATCAAATTGTAATTTATAACAATTTGCCATCGTAGGTCATGGATTTAATGTAGTTGAAGTTGATAAGAACAACGGATTAGGTTCATTAATCATTTCTCAAAAAGGTACTATACCTAATTTATTTTTAAATTCTTGAACTAAAATAGGTCTAACATCATCTTTAATTTGTGTTTTACTTTGTCCAACAACTACCTCATTATTTTTTGGTCAACCTTTAATAACTATTTTATCTTTGGTACAAATTAAATTTAAAATAAAACCACTGTCTGATTGATGATAATTTAATCAAATGTCGGCCCCTTGTTCAATTTCATTTATTTTACTTACACGTGATGTAAAGTTAAAAGGATTAATTCATAAATCAATATTACCATCACTAGTTTCTAATAAACCAAAAATATTTTTACCCATTAAACTTGCTGTTAATTCGTTTTTATCTAACTTTTCTTTTATTTTATAATTTTCATATCATCAATTTAATTTTTCTAAAATGTCTTTACGATGAGACTTAAATAAAATATCTTTACCATTTATTAATCGCATTTGATGACGAGCAATAATATTTGCTAAATTAATTGTTCAATCATAATTATAAAATTTTAAAACACTATTAATATCACTTAAGTTTGGTAAACTAGGGAAAGTATTATTCATGGTTATTTTGCTCCTTTAATTTTAAGATAAGTGCATAATTAATAATATTTACTGTTAATAAATTTGGCTCATTTGCTAAAACTTGAACACATACTTTAACTTTTTGATATTTTTTAATATATTCGTTATATAAATTTAATTTACATATTGCGATATTATCTTTTTTTAATTCTTGACAAAGTCTTTTTTTAACTTGTCCACAAACAGACATATAAGGTCTTTTTGCATTTATTACACGTTCATCATGGATTACATAAATATCTTTTTTCATTAAGTTATTCACTCCCTTTGTTGTCATAATTTATAATCTGCTGAATTATTATGTTTAACCATTGGTATTAATTCAAAATGTAAAGCATAAAAATCACTATCAAATGTATCATCATATAAGTCTAACATTCGTTCTTCTCTGGCATCTGGTTTATCTTCTCATTGAATTAATTCATATTGGGTTTTACTGACAGGACATTTTTCTCATAATCATTTTAATTGGTTTGTATTTATTAACATTGTAAATGCTTCAATCCGATGTCTTATTTTAAATTTCTGTTTTTGTGCTGGTTTAAATGTCATATATTGCCCAAAAGTATAATTATATTTTTCTCTATTTAAACTTTGTAATGTTGAATATGCACTATCATCAACATTTATTGATATACCTTGTTGTATTAAATTAAAATATTGATTTAATTGATTGTTATAAAACTCTAAAATATCTTTTACTTGTTCTAACTCTGTTTTAAATTGGTGTGTAGCATTTGAATGCGTATACTCAGAAGCTTTATAAGCTTTTTTATCAAATGAATTATATAGTCAAAAACTAGCTGATGTTGTATGTCCCTTAGGACTGGTCGCGTTAGCAATATCAACACCACCTAATAATTTCGTTGGTTGAATAATATCTGTTGCTTGCATAATATCAATATATCTTGCAAAAATTGAACCACTAGTATTACCGGGCAATCCTCAACTCCATACTCTTGCTCTTTCAATATCTAATTGTTCTAATCTTAATTGTTCATTAACTTTATCTTGTGGTAATTTATAATTAAGTCTTCAACTAGAATAATGAATAATAATTTTCATATTTCATTTTTCAATATATTTAATTTGTTCATATTTACTACGCATTATTTCTTCATTAAAAGATAATAATTCATTACAATAACCAACAATATATCTTTTTAAACTTTCAGGATTACACGTATTAATTGTTATTTTATTTTGATAACCACGAATAGCAAACTCTAAATCACTTAAATCTTTTTGTTGAAATTGGTCACATTCTTCTCTTCAATCAATTACTAATTTATACTTATTCAAATCAGCAAAGGCTTTTAATTTTTCTTTTCGACTTGGTGAATGTAAACCTTTACAATATATTTTGCTACCATTTGATAAAGTAAAAGTAAAATTTGATAAATTAATACTATAAGGAATATTATTTTCATCTAACATATTTCATATATTTTGAAATACACTATCTTTTAAATCTTTACTCCAATACATACTAGCAATTATACAAATTGGTTCTTTAATTAATAAACTAATTTTTAATAATTCACCAAACATTTTAATATTTGATATAGTCTTACCGCTATATCGTGTTCCAATTTGATTAATTTCATTAACTAATTCATATTTCTTAACAAATGGATATTTATTACCAATATTACTATTTTGTAATAACCAATAAGGCGTTTCTAATAAATAAGTAAAATGATTAAGCATTATTTTCAGTTTCTTTTTTAATATCTCTAATATCCGTTTGTAAATTAACAATTATTGGTTGTTGATTATTTAAGTTTAATTCTTTTTCAAGTTCTTTTTCTTGCAGTGAATATTTATAATTAAATGCACGCTGTCAATATAACCTAGTACCTTCTGGCGTTTTAACCATTTGTTTAATAAGCTCACTTTCTATTTTATCAACTTGTTTTTCAAGTAAAGGAACTATCTTCTCGCTCGCGTAACTATCATATCTTCACTTGCGAGAAAGATTTAATTTATTGGTTAAATCATTCAAAGTATAGGGGATATTAGGTGATTTATCACGTCAAAACTGCTCTATTTTACGATAAAATGTTCGTAAACTTGCTGTTTTTGGATTAAATTCTTTCATTTTTACTCCTTTTTGCATACTAAAATTGCTATTATTTAATGAATATGATTAAATAAAAGAGTAATTAATAACTATAAAATGTAACAAAGAACCATCGCGGTTCTTTTTTATTATTTATATTTTACATCAAAATAAAAAAAAGTAAAGTAATTTACTTTTTATTTTAGTATACAAGCATAAAGAGATACAAATTCGATACTTGTTACATTATAATAATATATCTTTAAAATTATTTGTCAATACCTTTTTTTAAAAATTCGTGTATAAATGAATTTAAACAAAAGAAATGGATGTACAAATATATGCAAGATTATACACATGTAAAATTTGACGAACGAAGATTTATTAAGGATTTATTGTTATCTGATAGTTGCAAAAAGAAAAATGGAACGATTAATTTATCTGAAATATCAAGGCAAACGGGAAGAGATATTAATACTGTTAAAAGAGAAATTAATAGATTTAAAAATATAGAAGATTATGATGTTGGTAAAGCACATAATGATTATTTAAAAAAACGAAAAAAATCTATTAAAAAGCCCCCCAAATTCACAGAAGAACAAAAAGAATGACTAAATTTACGATTTAATATTCTTCATAATTCACCAGCACAAATTATTCATCGATATTTTATAAAGTTTGGTGTTAAATTTCCTGCTTGTGTTAAAACTTTTTATAAATGAATTGACTTAAAATTATTCGGTTTAAATAAACAAAATTTACGCCATCATGGTAAAAAATATAAGAAAAAGGGGGAATATGATAATCGTGGTAAATTAAATAATTTTAAATCAATATTAGATATTGAAAATAAGCAATCTAATGTTGGCTGATTTGAAATGGATACCGTAGTTGGAAAAGACCATCAATCTAGTTGTTTAGTTTTAGTAGAACAATCAAGTAAAAATTACTTTGTAATGAAATTAAAAAATAATACCGCTAATGAGGTTTTAACAAAATTTAAAGATATGATTGTAAGTAATAATTTAATGGGTAAAATGAAAGGAATAATAACAGACCGTGGGAAAGAATTTAGTAAATGAAGAGAAATGGAAATATTTGCTGAAACACAAGTTTATTTTTGTGACCCTGCTTCACCACAACAAAAACCATTAATTGAATATATGAATGGTGAATTTAGACATTGATTTAAAAAAGGAACTGATTTTAATAATGTTAGTCAACAAAAAATAGATTGAGTAGTTGATGTTATAAATGATAAACTTCGACCGTGTTTAAACTGAGTAAGTGCAAAAGAAATATTTTTACAAAATATTAAGTAAATTTTTATTAATTAAATTTAATAAATTATTTTTTAGTGTGTCAAAATATGTTCAAAATAATAACAATTTATAAATAATTTATTTTTTTTAAAAAATAGTTGCATTTATTTTAAATAATGTTATTATCAATTTAACAAGAGATACAAATTTGGAGCTTGTATCTACACAATGCCATTTTATTAATTGCAGCATTTAAATTATCAATTACAAGTTTGTTATTATTAAATTTTGATCATTTTACATCAATAATTTCTTTAGTATATCCATCAATTATTGTTGATTGATAATGTTTTTTACCATTTCAAATTAAATAAGTTAAATCAGTAAATAAAATTGAAAATCTTTCTTTAATATCATTAAAATTACGATTTACTAAATCAGGATATTTAATTATATTTTTATTTCTATTTTGTTTTATTAATATTTTTCTACGCATACGCTTTACATATTCAGCTTGAATATTATTTTCTTTCATAATTCGTAATACTTTCTTAGCATTATAAACAATGCCATAATCTTCTTTTAAATATTTGGTAATTCGACGATAACCAAATTGTTTTAAATTTTCTTCATAGACTTTTACAATATTCTTTAATGGTTCACTATCCTTACCAGTACTTGAATAATTTTTATATTTATCTCAATAACTACGCTTTAAATCTGTTACATCAAGTAATAAATTTAGTGGATATTTATTAATGTTTTCTTTGATAAAAAATACAATTTTTCTTTTATTTAATTGTAAAAGTCATGAAGCTTTTTTAGTAATTCATACCTAACTTTGTAATAGTTTAAATCTCTTTTTTCAAATGATTCTTTTGGACCTTTATTGGTGTTTAAAATTCCTTTCTTAAAATTTTCATACCATGAAGCAACAGTTTTTTTATTAATTGCATATTTTTTTGCAATAAAACTTATACTATTATTTTTAACCTCTTGTCCTATCCTTTTTCGAAAATCTGCTGTATATTTATTAAATTTTTGTCCTTTTCTTGCCATATAAAAATGCACCTCCTTTAAAAGTTTAGCAAAGACTTTTTTTCTTTACTTACTTTTTTGGGTGCAGTCTAGAACAAATATTAAAACTATTAATGGGAATTCATTATTAGGTAATGGTGATATATCTATTAATACTGATAATGATTGAGAAATTGTGAATACTAGTGATTTTATATCAGATACTAGTGATTGTTATGATATTAAAAATTATGATGAAAATAATTATAGTTATCAAATTTTTGTTCAAAATAATGAAAATAATCCAGATGGTGGATATGGGGGGGTGCTTACAACACATCCTAAGTTTCCATTTTCTGTTAAAGTTCCAATTGAAACAAATGATGGATTATATTTTTGTTTATCATTTTCACAAGGAAAAATTATATCATATAAAAATCAATACGGAACACCTGCAAAAATGCAAGCATTATATATTCAAAGAAAAAAAATAATTTAGAAAGGATTTTAATTAATGAAGCAAGATAAAACAACTTGATTAAAGGGTGCCTTACCTTGAAATTGATTTAAAAAAAATTCTATTCCAACTTATAATTGAACTCATAAAGATATTAGAGATTGAGAAAGAAAATATAAAATTCGTAGTTTAGTAGTTAGTTTTTATGCCAAATTGTAAAGTTAAGTGCAACTAAATTATTTTTCTAACCAAATATTCGATTGGCGAAAGATAATTTAGTATTTTTCTTGGTCTTTGGTTTAAAGACAATATAAATTTATGAACTGCATTTTTAGTAGTATTTGAAAAATTAAATTTTTTAGGAAATTTTTCTCTAATTAAACCATTAGTATTTTCATTAGTACCTCTTTGTCAGGGTGAATATGCATTAGCAAAATAAATTTTCACATTTAAATTTTTTTCAAGTTGTTGTCAATTAGCAAATTCTTTACCACGATCAAATGTTATAGTCTTAACAAGATTATTTGGAAGAATTGATAAATAATGGCTAATATTTTCGTTAATAACTTTAGTAGTTCTATTTTCAACTAATATTGCTAAAGTAAATCTTGATGTTCTTTCAACTAAAGTTATTAAACATGATTTACTTTTACCTCGTGATGATACTACGGTATCACCTTCTCAATGACCAAGAGTTACGCGATTATTAACATTAGCATTTCGTTCTTTAATTGATTTACCATTAAATTTACCCCGATTTTCTTGATATTTTAGTTTCTTACCTTTTCTTCTTAAATTTTTATTAGTAACTTTTTCAAGTAATCCAGAATAAATTCAATTGTAAATTGTTTTAAAACTAATAATTCATTCTTTATGAAAATTTTTAATTCTGCCATAAATTTGTTCGGGTGATCAACCTAATAATAATTTTTGTTGTACATATTTTACTAATTCTCTATTTTTAAACTTATGAAAATAAATATGTGATTGTTTTCTATTTTCTGCTTTATTTTGTGCAATTAATGAAAAATAATGATTATTATCTTTATTTCTATTAACTTCTCGAATAATAGTACTAATACTTCGATTAAGATTTTTAGCTATTTCACTAATTTTTATTTTAAACTTCAATTGATTCTCAATATAAATTCTTTCATCTATGCCAAGATGTTTATATCCCATATAAAAACTCCTTGCTTTATTTTTTCTAAAATAAACTTAGCATCATAAAATTTTTATATGAGATTTTTTGCAATTTTATTTACTTGCACTTACAAGTATAATTCAGCATAATAAATAAAAGTTTGTAAACCTTTTTATTAATACTTACTAAACAGGGTGCAGTCTACTCTTCCTAATTTTCTTGATTTTGAAACAATCCTTAATCAATTAATCAATTATATTTAGTTAATGATTTTGGTTTATTTTTAAGGTAATTATCAATAAATTTCAATAATTCTTTAAAAGTTATTTTTGTTTCTTGATGACTATTAATAATTAAGGTTAATTGAAAATCAGAAATTTTATTTTCTAAATAATTATTTAAGGTAGCTTTTTCGTGATCATTAAGAGGTTGTTGTAAAATTTCATTTACTTGGTCAAATAAAATCTTTTTCTCAACATTTAACTGTAAGTTTTCAAGTGAAATAATAATTTTATTAAAAATTGGTGATAAATCCATTTCCAAAACATCTTTTTTCATCTTAATATCAATGAAATCATCTTGTTTCAACTGATCTAACATTTGTTTTGCTTGTGCTTCGGTAAAATTAGAATGATTTGCAATCTCTAACGGCGTAATAAACCTTTTATCAGAAGAAGAACAGTTCATAATCAACATGATTAATACTAACTGTTCTTCTGATAAATTTATTAATTTATAATGACTTAACAAAAAGCGTCACTTATTAATACTGCCTTTGTTAAATAAACTATTTAACATAACAATTAAATCTTTCCTAATTGTTAATTAGTTTTAATGCATCTTTTAATTGTTTAGCTGGTTTAAATTTAGCTGCTTTAGAAGCTGGAATCTTGATTGTTTCCCCCGTTGCTGGATTTCTTCCATCTCTTGTTGCTCTTTTATTTACAACAAATTTACCAAATCCTGCAATTGATACTTCATCTTCTTTTACTAAAGTTTCTTTAATTTTATCAAAAATAAAATTTGTAATTTCTTCAGCACGTGATTTTGATAAATCAGTAAATTGTCCTGCAATTTGTTCTGCTAGTTCTTTTTTTGACATAATTACACCTCTTCTAATAAACCTTTTATAAATTTAGGTTTATATTATCTTACCCAATTTTCCAGCAAATGTATACCTTTTTAGCCAAAAACATTACTTTCAGCAAGTTTTCTAACTAAGAAAAATAACTTTTGAGTATAGAAATAGACTGTGCCTGTAGACTGCACCCTGTTTAGTAATTATTGATAAAAAGGTTTACAAACTTTTATTTATTATATCTTTTTCTTTTTGGTTTGAATATCATTTATTTCATTTTTTAACATCATTAATATATTCATTATGAGATTTATAATTTTTATTATGGATTGTTCCTTTTTTAAGTAATGAATGAAAACTTTCAATAATAATGTTGTCTGCACAATGATAATTTTTACCCATTGAAATTATAATTTTGTTATCTAAACATTTACTATTATAATCTTTAGATGTATATTGATATCCGTGATCTGAATGAATTATTGTTTTATTTAGATCTTTTTTTATTTTTTTAATTTTATTAATTGCAGCATTTAAATTATCAATTACAAGTTTGTTATTATTAAATTTTGATCATTTTACATCAATAATTTCTTTAGTATATCCATCAATTATTGTTGATTGATAATGTTTTTTACCATTTCAAATTAAATAAGTTACATCAGTAAATAAAATTGAAAATCTTTCTTTAATATCATTAAAATTACGATTTACTAAATCAGGATATTTAATTATATTTTTATTTCTATTTTGTTTTATTAATATTTTTCTACGCATACGCTTTACATATTCAGCTTGAATATTATTTTCTTTCATAATTCGTAATACTTTCTTAGCATTATAAACAATGCCATAATCTTCTTTTAAATATTTGGTAATTCGACGATAACCAAATTGTTTCAAATTTTCTTCATAGACTTTTACAATATTTTTTAATGATTCGCTATCCTTACCATTACTTGAATAATTTTTATATTTATCTCAATAACTACGCTTTAAATCTGTTATATCAAGTAATAAATTTAGTGGATATTTATTAAGGTTTTCTTTGATAAAAAATACAATTTTTCTTTTATTTAATTGTAAAAGTCATGAAGCTTTTTTAGTAATTCATACCTAACTTTGTAATAGTTTAAATCTCTTTTTTCAAATGATTCTTTTGGACCTTTATTGGTGTTTAAAATTCCTTTCTTAAAATTTTCATACCATTAAGCAACAGTTTTTTTATTAATTGCATATTTTTTTGCAATAAAACTTATACTATTATTTTTAACCTCTTGTCCTATCCTTTTTCGAAAATCTGCTGTATATTTATTAAATTTTTGTCCTTTTCTTGCCATATAAAAATGCACCTCCTTTAAAAGTTTAGCAAAGACTTTTTTTATTTACTTACTTTTTTGGGTGCAGTCTAAAGTTTAGCAAAGACTTTTTTTCTTTACTTACTTTTTGAGGTGCAGTCTATAGTGCTGTAATAGGGATATTGGGGCTAATTTCATTAATTAAATCAATAAAAGAGTTATTATTTTCGTTTAAAAACTCTTGGATTCTAGTTATAATATTCATAGGATAGTTTTCTTTCTAATTTTTTTCAAACTTAATTATACTGAAAACTTTCTTTTTTATTTTCCCCAACTTTGGCAACGCAATCTTTGAAATAACAGATTAAAGCCCTGTTATTTTTTATTGTTGTTTTTTCTTCGTGTTTTTTTGTGTTATGATGTTTACAAGTTGAAATAATAAAGTAAAAGGGTGGAGAAAATGGAACAAATCACAATTGGAACGATTTTACATAATCGATATCAGATTTTAGCTAAAATTGCTGATGGTGGAATGGCTGAAGTTTTTGAAGGGTACGATATGTTATTAAAACGCCCTGTTGCAATTAAAATTATGACGTTAACTTTATCAAAGAATAAAGAAGCAGTGGAGCGTTTTAATAAAGAATACAATTCAATTGCACAATTTTCCCATAATAATGTTGTTAAGATTTATGGTTCATTTGAAGCATATGACCGTCATTGTTTAGTTTTAGAATTAGTGAAAGGTTATACTTTAAAAGACCGTTTATTAACGTTAGGACCGTGTACTGTTAAAGAATTATTATATTTTTTTGATGAAATTAATTTAGCAATTACAGAAGCACACCAAAATGATATTATTCACCGGGATATTAAATCAGAAAATATTTTAATTTCATATGATGGGAAAATCAAAGTTGCTGATTTTGGAGTAGCAATTTTAGAAAATAGTGAAGATTTAGAAAGCAGCAAGGTTATTGGAACCTCAAAATATATGGCTCCTGAAATTGTTCATTCAAAACCAGCCACTAAACGCAGTGATATTTATGCATTAGGAATTATGTTATATGAGTTAGCAATTGGAACAGCGCCGTTTGTTGGGAAAAATCCAACATTTGTTGCGGTGAAACATATTAAAGAATTACCATTACGTCCGCGCTTAGTGAATCCAATGTTACCACAAAGTTTGGAAAATGTTATTTTAAAAGCAATTGCCAAAGACCCCAGTGAACGTTTTCAAACGGTTACGGAGTTTAATGCTAGTTTACAATCAGTTGAAGCAATTGAACACAAAAATGATAAACCATTAAAATTATCTAATTTAATTGCTGTAAAAGGGAAGTCGCATAAACTGTATGATCGCTATTATTCTTACCCATGGTTTTTAAAAATTAAGGTTGCCTGATGGTTTAGTTTCTTGTTTGTTGGTTTTATTATTGCGATGGTTTGCCTTTGGTTGTTTTTACCAAGGTAAAGTAATATGCATCAAACAGGAATGATTATTTGCATTGTTAGCGAGTTTTGTTATGTGAAAAATGATACTGACCAACAGGTTTATGCATGTAAAGCAAAAGGAATATTTCGCCATCAAGAGATTAAACCACTTGTTGGGGACTATGTTCAGTTTGAAATCCAAAATGACAATCAAGGAATTATTTATCAAATTAAACCACGAAAAAATGAATTATATCGCCCCCGAATTGCCAATGTTGATCAAGTTATTATTATTACAGCAATGGCCGATCCAACTTTTAATTCATATTTATTAAATAAATATTTAGCATTTATTGAATATAAAAGTTTAAAACCAGTGATTGTTTGCACTAAGAAAGACTTAGTGCAAACAGAGGACCTTTATCAAAAATATTTTAATTGATATCCAGCCTTAGGGTATGAGGTTTATTTTATTAGTAATAAAAAGGATGGCAAAAAAACATGACAACAATTTGAACAACTTTTTCAAAATAAAATTTCAGTTTTTACTGGTCAAACGGGAAGTGGCAAGTCGTCAACATTAAATACCTTATTACAAGCGGAAATAATTAAAACCCAAGAAATTTCAAAAGCCTTAGGGCGGGGGAAACATACAACAACAACAAGTGCCTTATATGAATTATTACATGGGATGATTGCAGATACGCCAGGTTTTTCAACCTTTGATTTAAGAGATTATGAAAAAAGCGGTTTAGCCCGCGCGTATCATTTTTTTAATCAGTATGCTAGTGAATGTAAGTTTCGAACTTGTTTACACTTACATGAACCTCATTGTAAAATAAAAGCCTTAGTGCAAGAAAATATTATTCCGCAGTTTTTTTATAATGATTATGTGCGAATTATGCAAGAACAATAGAAAGAGATAATTATGAAAAAATATATTGTTGCACCGAGTGTTTTAAGTGCAAATTATTTAATATTAAAAGACGAATTAACGGCTATTAAAGCAGCCGGAGCACAATGAATTCACTTTGATGTAATGGATGGTGACTTTGTACCAAATTTAACTTTTGGTCCAAAAATTTTAGCTGATATTACTAGTTATAGTGATTTATTTCTTGATTGTCATTTAATGGTTAAAATTAAAAATAATAGTGTTGAAAATTATTTAATGCCATTTATTCAAGCGGGAGCTTCAGCCATAACGTTGCATTATGAAGCATTAACCCCATCGCAATTAACCCAATTTTTAACTTTACGCGCAAAATTAAAATTAAAAATTGGGTTAGCCGTTAAACCAGCGACCCCAATTGATGTACTTATTCCGCATTTAAATAGTCTTGATTTAGTATTAATAATGACTGTTGAACCTGGTTTTGGGGGGCAAGCTTTTATAGCGACCGCCGCCGCAAGCAAGATTAAAACATTACGAAATTATCTTGACCAAAATAAGATGCAAACTTTAATTGAAGTTGATGGTGGAATTAATGCTGAAACGACTAAGGTTTGTAAACAATATGGGGTTGATGTTTTAGTTGCCGGAAGTTATTTATTTGGCCACGCTGATTTAGCAACCCGTGTAAAGGAATTAATGACTGATGAAAGCAAATAAGGTGGTAATTGTTTGCTCTGAAACAAACCTCCATTTTACAGCCTTATCAAGATTATTATAAAATTGGGGTTGAACGGGGAGCGTTAGATTTAATTAAAACTTTTGATACTTTTGATTTTTTTGTTGTGATCAAGATAGTTTAACAGCATTGGAAGCAAAGTTAATTACTAGTAAGGCAAAAGAAGTTTTAGTAGTTCCGGAAATGAAAGATATTATCTTGATGGGGAATTAGCCCTTCAGGAGGTTCTTAAATTAGAACCACAAGAAATTGTTTTTATTGCACAAGGTGAACGGTTCGATATACAATTGAGTTGTTTTTACTTTATTTATCATTACAATATTATTTTTATCAATGATCATACTTATGCTTATTTATTAAAACCAGGGATGAATGAAGTATTTGCTAAACCGGCATATCGTTATTTTTCCTTATTTAGTTTGCAATCAGCAACTGTAACAATTACTAATTTAAAATATAATGTTAAGCAATTTCAGTTAGCAGAGTTATCCCCGAATGCTATTAGTAATGAATTTATTGGGTCAACGGGGAATATTGAATTTTTATCGGGACAGGTTGTAGCCATTTATAGTAAATAAATAATCGGTTAAACAACCGATTATTTATTTACTATAAATGGTACCCATGATCGGGTTTCGAACCGATACGAATTTATTCGGTATATTTTGAGTCTACTGCGTCTGCAATGCACAGTTTCAGATAACTGAGAATTTTAATTAAAAAATGCCACCACTTCAATATGAAATGAAAGCATTTTTTAATTAAAATTCTCAGTTATCTGAAACTGTGCACATAACCAATTAAGGTTATTTTTTATTTTTCTTTGTTGTGACTTATATAAAAATTAATAAGATATTCTATTCGTTGTGAATAAGTATCAAAATTTAATTTATTTCAAACTTTTTCTTCATTTTCATTTAAGTAAACATTAACATTTCGAATTTTGCAAGAATAATATTTTCCTGTTTTTTGATTATATTAATGTTTCATAATTAACCCTAATAATTAGCAATAATAATTGCATCTCGTAAATGATTACTTATTTTCTCATTACTATATTTTCGGTTGTATGTATTATTTAAGGGTTTTAATTAATACCTTAGAAATTGTGGAATTATACCACTTACTTATCTAGATTATATTACTTTTAATTTTATTGTCAATATATTTTTCTATTTTTTTAAATTTTTCCACTACAAAAATACATGTTTATTAAAGTTATTTAATTTATTAGATAAAATTAATAAAAATATAAGTTTGATTGTAAACTATTATTTACAAAATTATTAACTGAATAATTAATTCTATTTTCTTCTAATGGTTCATTAGTATTAAATAAATTAATTTTATTTTTAAAATTTATCATACTAGTATTTAATTTATTTTTAAGAGTTTTTTCATTATAAGTTGCTTTTTTAACCGAAACACCTTTACAGTAATGTGATATATCGCCCTCAATATGACAACCAATATTATTTCATAATGTTTGATTTCTGACACCTTCTTCATTATTTTTAATTAATCTAATTGTCTCTTTTAAGAATTTCATTTTTGATTCTTTTATAAAAGAAGCGCTGTTTTCTAAACATTCTAATAATTCTTCATATTTAGCATTAAAAAAATAATCAACTGCTTTATGATATGTTTCTTTATTTTTCTTGTTTTTACTTTGATAAGGATATAATTTTTTAAATCTACTTGCAAGATGAAATTTATCTATCGTGTAATGTACTTTATTTTTAGGGAAATATTCTTGAATAAATTTTGCAATATTTTTAATTCAAGGTGCACCATCACCCAATACCATAAATTCAATATTGTCATTAATATCATAATAACTTGTAATTAATGTAAGTAATTTACTAACAAAATTAGTTAATTTACTATTTTTTTTAATATATTATGGAATATTATCTAGTTCTATAACACCTAATTTATTTGCAATTACAGGTCTTTTTTTAGTTGATTTTGCTTTATCAAATCCAGTATGAACAGTTGAAAATATACTATGTTTTTTTATTTTTTCTTTTAATTTTTTCTTTTCATTTCACATTTTTAAATAAGTTCCATCAATTTGAATATATAAAGTATGAGGTACCTTTATTTTTTTATCAGTTTTATTAATATAATATTCTTTATCAGTTTTTGCATTTTTCATAATATTTGAAATTGTTTTTATACAAATTTTTACATGTTCCATAGTATCTAAAATATATTGATATGTTTTTTTATTGCCAATAAATGATAATATTTTTTCTTTAACAGTATTATCTATTCTTTGTCATTTTTCAATTCCTAAAAGCTTATCCAAAGGAAAAATATATTCTTCTTTGCCTGTTTCTGGATTAATTTTATAATATTTTCTTCTTTTAAAAGTTATTTTCCCATTTAAAATAGTTAATGTTCTTGGTTTTATTTCTTTTACTTTATAATCTTTAAATTCTTTTAAAGTTTCATCATTTTTATAATTTTTAAAAATTCATTCATCACAATCTTCTAAATTTTGTTGAATAATTTCAATACTTTGTTTATCAAAAAAATTAATAGAATTGTTAAAAAAATTATCATCAATATTTATCATTTATTTTGCCCTCTTTTCTTTTATAAAGTTAATATTGTTCACACACTAACTCTATTTTAAATATTTGTCAAATTTATTTTTAATAAAAAAAACAAGATTAATAATAATCTTGTAAAGGGGGTGGGTAATTAATATTATTAACTATCTTAATTTTTATTAAAACAAACAGCTATGGTTATCTCCCTATGCATGAGAAATAAAATAAATAGAAGTTAAAAAATAAATAATATTAATTATTTTAATAAGTAATGCAAAAAATATAATAATTACTCCAATTTTCCTACATTTCTAAAATAGTTCTAAAAGTGCTTGTATATATATAATGTCAATAGATCTTTAAAAATTTTTAAGATTGTAGATTGGAAATACACACATATGAAAAAACTTTTAGGATTATTAGGAACAATTATGATAACTGGAAATGCAATACCATCAGTTATTGCAACAGCACCTAACCGAAAACATAATATTAAAAAAAGACAAAATAACGAAAATACCCCAACTACTCCAAAAACGCAAGATGAGCAACAATCTCAATTTTCAATAACTTCAGATAGTAAAGTTGACATTATTGAAAAAGAAATTACTTTAAATGAAAATTATTCTCATAATATTCAAAAAATATTACAAGAACTTATTAAAAATAATCAACTTGATCCGTTAAGAATGATAAATAATGAAGGAATTGTTAGAACAGATTATTTTGAAACACAAGATAAAAGAAATGAACGAGAAAACAATATTAAAATTATTGAAAAATTAGATGAAATTTTAGAATTAAAAAAATTTGATGCAAATAAAATAAGAATTTTAGTTTTAACTTTAAAAAATAAAGAAAATAATAAAATAAAATTAATAATTAATTTAGATAATTTATATTTACAAGGATTTATTAATGAAAATAATGAATATTTTTATTTTGATGATGAACTTTTAGAAAAAATAAAACAAAATAATAAAGAAGAAATCATAAAACTTAATGATTTAAGAGATAAATTAAATAATTTAAAAGATAATAAACTTTTATTTAATGAAGAAAAAGTAAAAGAATATTTGCAGAAAAAAAATAAAATTATTCCACTTAAAGAAAAAGAAAAAAATAATAAAAAATTAAATTATAATAACGAACTAAATTATTTAAATAAAAAAATTATTATTTTATGTGGTGAAAGTTTAAAAACCGAGGAAATAAAAACTAAAACGTTAAATACAAAAGTAACGGAAAAATATAATTGTCAAAAAATTAATTTAAATTATACAGGAGCATATTCAGAAAATGGATTAGATGTTGTAATAAAAGAAAAAGGCAAACCAAATAGGGCAAAAGATATTATTATTTCAAGAGATACTTTAAATAATGCAATTGCAAATTTAGCAAAATTTAATAATGATAAAAATCAAAATCAAACAACAAAAGATGATTTAGTAAGAATGATTTTTATTACAAGTGAAGCAATGAGATTTGGTTCTTATCTTAAATACTTTAATTATGAAAAAGATAGTAAACAAGTTGAATTTAAAAATATTCAAGAAAATATTCAAAATATTATTAATTCTAAAAATGATGATAAAATTCAATGAAAAGACTATTCTGAACAATTAATAGGCGGGTGAATAACGTCAAGTAAATATTTAGAAGAAAAACGAAAAAAAATTTTTGAACAATTAAATAACCATATTATTGTTTTATTTTTTATAAGTGAAAATAATAAAGATTTAAACGAAATATTTAAAAAATCATCAATACAAAGTCAAAATTGAGAAAATGTTAAACCTAAAATTGAGACTATAATTAAAAATTCTAAAAATGAAGAATACATAAAATTATCAGATGTAATTTTAAAATATATTGAAAATTTATTTTTACAAAATGAAAACGAAATTAAATTTTTAAAAACATGAGATAAAAAAATTATTCCTAGTGTAATAAATTTTATAAATACAAATAATAATTATAATTTAATAAGATCAGTAATTGTAGAGGGCAATTTAGATTTGCTTAAATTAATAATTACAAAAAAACCAGAACTTATTAATATAAATAATAATGAATTAACATTTTTGCAAGTTTCAATATCCAACAATAAAATTGACATAATAAAATTATTACTAGCCAATGGTATTAATGTTAATGAAAAAGGTAAATATAATTCATCAGCTTTATACACTGCAACATTTTATGGTGATATTGATATAGTAAAATTATTACTTTCTCATGGTGCTGATGTCAATGCAAGAAATAACAATGGTTTAACTCTTTTACATGTTGCAATAGATAGAGAATATTTAATCATTGTTAAATTATCGCTTGATCATGGCGCCGATGTTAATGCAAAAAATTATAATTTTGATTTAACACCATTAATTAGTGCATTAAGTAGTAATAATGTAGATATTTTTAATGAATTAGTTACAAATCAAAATAGTAAAGATAAAATTAATATTAATGAATCAAATAAAAAGATGAGTAATTTTACACCGTTACATTTTGCAGTACAAAAAAATCAAATTAATTTTATTAAATTATTACTTTCTTATGGCGCTAATGTCAAAGCAACAGATAAAGATGGTAATATACCTTTACATATTGCAGCACAAAATGGTAATCTTGATGCTGTAAAATTATTACTAGATAACGGTGCTAATCCAAATTATCAAAATAATAATGGAGATGACCCTTTAGATTTTGCAAAAAAAATGAAAAAAACAGAAATAATAAATCTTTTAAAAAACTTTAATGAATTAAATAAAAAAATAAGTATTTGTAAAAATATGCTATTAAAAGATAAAAAACAAGAAAAATTAAATAAAGATTTAATAGATTTTCAAAATCAACTGCAAAAACTTTTATAATTAAAAACAAATGACAAAGAAAAAGTTACAATCAATGTACAAAATAAAAAAAATGAATTAGGTTTTGGTGGGTTTAAAAGTGGCTTTTTAAATCAATCTCCTAAATTTGGCAATAATAGTAATTCAAATGTTTCTTTTGGCGATCGCCAATGACCTAGTGTCGCACTAGGTCAAAATCCTAATCAAAGACAACAAAATGCTATGTATGATGTTCCGGCGGATGGTAGTTGTTTATTTTGATCAGTAGCAACCGATTATTTATTACCAGTTATAGATAATGATGAAGAATTTAGAGCAAGATTTATTCAATTATTTAATGAATCATGATTAGATAAGCTGCCACATATTCAAAAATTATTACAAAATTATAATTTAGAAAATAATTATAATAATCAATCATGATATCAAGATGAAACTGCCCAAAGATTAGTACAAACTTTATTTCGTAATCGCGTTGTTGATTATATGAGATCGCGTTTAGATACATTTACAACTCGTGATAGTGAATTAACATTTAGAGATCTTATTAGAATCGAAAGAAATGATGCTAATATTGATAATTATTTACAAGGAATGAGAGAGTTGTCAACATGGGGTGGCACACCAGAAATAGCAGCAATAAGTAATTTTTTA
The DNA here is from genome assembly GCF_964030635.1 of Spiroplasma endosymbiont of Polydrusus pterygomalis. Classification (GTDB taxonomy): domain Bacteria; phylum Bacillota_I; class Bacilli_A; order Mycoplasmatales; family Mycoplasmataceae; genus Spiroplasma. The sequence continues at coordinate 976,114 of NZ_OZ034909.1, forward strand.
AATTCTAATATTATTGTAAACAACGGTGGTTCTTATCGGCCGGTTAATCAAAACGCAAGTAATAACATACAGATATTTCATGTTGACGGAAACCATTATAATTTTGCTTTGCCAAAAAACCCAAGTCAATCTACTACTGATACCAGTACATCTGTAAATAAAACAATAAATACAAATATTGAAAATTTACAAACAACAACTAAAAAAGCAATAAATAAATATAACGCTCTTTCAAAAGAAGAAAAACAGCAAAAATTAAACGAAATAAATAATCATTTTCAATCATTATCTGAAAATGACAAAAAGATTTTTAAAGATAAACTGAAAACAATTGGAACATCAGCTATTGGTGCTGCAATAATTCCAGCAGGGGCAAAAATAACTGTTAGTGGTTCAGTGAGTGGCGGCGCTATTGGGTCAACGGGCGAATCTATTGAAATGACACCTCTTTTATCAGAAGGTTTAACGGCGGCCGAAACTATATCAGCGGCAGAAGGAACTGCAGTTATAGCGACCGAAGGAGCGGTTATTGGAGCAGAAGCTAGTGCTGCCACAGCTTTATCTCTCGAAACTTTAGGTTTATCATTGGTGATTGCGGGCTTAGCAATTGCTATAACAGGGATACTTTGATGAATTAATTCTGATCATACAACAGTTAAACATGAATCGCACAATCAATATAATGAAATTGAAAAATACTATAAATTTTTAGCTCGTGATCAATTAAAATTAGACATTAATATTAATGAATGAAATAAAATGGCATCGTGTACGATGAACCTCCAAAAAACAACTCTTGTTAAATAAAAAGGGTTGTTTTTTTATTTGTAAACCCATAATTATTAATTAATTCAGAGAAAGGGCAGCATCTTAAATTCTTAAAATAGAAACTTTTTATCGCAACTTTTTCGTTAACTTAAAGTTGTTTACACATTTATTAAATATCTTATAAATCATTACAAAGTGTACCTTTTTTTTCTCCTAATTTAAGGTGTTGTCCTTTCTCTGTTTTAGTTAATTAATTTGGCTAATAAATAAAAAAACTTAATATCAAAGAAAGGAGTAAGTAATGGAAATTAATACGCAACAAACAATCTGTGATGTTGATAATTGCTATAAATCAATATCATTCATTACCGAAGAATTTTTATCAAATAAAGTTTTATGAACTTGTGATAAACACAAAGATTTATTAAATCGTACAAAAGATAAGAAACAAAAGCGATTTTATCAAAAAATAGAAAATTCAAAAATTATCTTTGATTGAGAAACTGGTTATTTTAAACTTTGATTTTATAAAACAACTTAATGCAGTGTGGGACGGTTATTTTAAATAACTAAGTGCTTCCATAAGAACATGAGTTTAAGCTCATTTCCACAGCCAGCCGAGGCAAGTACTGAAATAGTGTATGAGGAAATATGTAAATCGGCGCTGGTTATATTTAAACTAAGCGATAGTCGTGATAAGTGCAAGGTCAACATCGAACGACAATAAAAATAGAGATGGCCACTTTATAAATAAATTTGCGATATATATTGTCCCATCGAGGATGGCAGCGGTTCTACAAACCACAACGCCAGCACCAGGCTCTTCAAGGTGCAAGTGAATTTATTTTAAAAACTGAACGTTTTGACCTGAAATGGTGCGGATGAAGAGAGAGAATTCTCTGGCTTTACCTCATAAAAACAACTGTCTATTATCTAATAATAAACAAATATTAAATATATTATCGCCACCGCTCACCCCTAGTGAAGCGGATGGCGTAGTAAATAAATAGATAAATACTTATATAACTAATTCTCGCTTTGGAACTTTCACTTGGGAGTGAGTGCCAGCAAATTAAAAATAGGAGGAAATATAATGGAATATAAAAGTTTGTATATTAATAAAACTTGAAATGAAATAACAACATTATTTGATTGAGTGAATTGTCAACCTGTTAATTGTCGTATTTCTCATCATAAAAATCATTATGATTTACAGTGTTTAGAATGAGCAAAAATGTACTTAAATTTATTTGAAGATAAATGAGATGTTATTGCTTCTTATATGCAACATTACAAAATTAACGATATTTTAGATTTAGCATCAGATGGTTGAAAAATATTACAAATTGAGAAAAAAATCAATCAAATAATTTAGGATTTTTATATGAAAAAGTTAAATAAAATTTGTCTTAAAAAAAGATATTGAGGTTATTGTTTTCATAAAGAATGCAATAAAGAAAATAAATTGAATGAATTAATGCTTAAAAGTTATTCAGTATCGCAAGAAGATATTACGGATGAACATTTAGCATTAAACAATAAAAATAATTAGGAGGAATAAGAAAATGTCATATTGTATTAGTGATTACTTAAATGAAAAATGAATTAATAATAACGCATTAAAAATTAGTAATAAAGATATTATTTATGCACAAATTGATAGTGACTATGATATGAGTTGAGAATTAAATTTATATCTTAAATTTGGTAATGAAGAGCGACATGTAGGTAATATTTCATTGCCAAAAGATTTTGATTTAAATTTAAAATGATATGAAATTGATGAGGTTAAAGGTTTAATAGATGATTATTTAGAAGATGAAGAAGCAGACTACGAAGTGATAAATTATGAATAATATGTGAAAAGATGAAAGTGGTTATGTTTATAGCGAAGAAGATTTATTTAATATCGCATTAGAAGAATGTTGTTCAGAAGAGACTGCTTACGAATATATTGATAATTTAATTATGGATATGAATTTGGAGGAAATTTAATTATGGCAGATTTAAAGTTAAATAATCAAATTAAAAATATTACCTATCCATTTTATTTAAAAGGTAATGATTTTAAAGAATTAAGTTTAAAAGCATTACCGATTAAAAATTGAATTGATAATCACGGTAAAGAATTAGCAGAGTTTATCTATCGTCATCTTAATCATTATGCATTAAATGGTTATCAAGATATACATTTAAAAGATATACCCAGTGCTATTAGTAAAATTGATTTTGTTTTTAGAGAACCATTAGAATTAATAAAAGATTTTAAAGATGAATTAAATCGAATTAGAGTTAATATTATTAATTTAGAAAAAGTACTTCAAAATAATAAAATTGAAATTAAAAATAGCCTAATACAAGTTCAATACTTAAAACAACAACAGTTTATTCAAACTAAAAAACAAGAACAAGAAAATAGGGTTGAATATGCTAATAACTTAACGCCTGATATGGGGTTAGACATGGACCAAATTGAAGATGAACAAGTTCGTGTTATGGAAGATGTAGCAAAAATAGAACAAGATTTAGAAAAAACTACTAGTAAATTTCGGAAAGAAAAAATATTAATTAAAGATATTGATATTTTGGGTGTTAATGATGATTTTTTACAAAATGCTGATAAATTAGAACTTATTAATTTAATTAAAAATTATTTAATTGTTGATGAACAAATTGTTAAAAACGAAATTAAAAAACAATGAGATAGTAATAAAAACATTAATACTATTGGTGTTAATGGAATTAAATTCAAAATAAATAAAGGAGAGAAATAATTATGAATAATCAAATGGGAATAAAAGAATTAGTAGCAACAGCAGTTAAAGCATATGAATTAAATGTTAATGCTAAATATTTACAAGAAAATTTAATTTCTTTACAAGAACTAAAATTAAAAAATAATCAAAGTTATATGAATTTAGTGGGTAATGCTGATAATGGAAAAATTACAGCCTTAGGAATTATTAATTTAAGTAATAAAGGTTTAATATTCGGAAAAGATTTTAATATTATTCCATTTAAAAATAAATTAACAACTATTATTGATAGTAGTGTGTTTCAAAAAAGAATGGAACAAGAAAATTGAATGTTAAAACGAGGAATTATTTATAAAAGTGAAAAATTTGTATGAGATACCGATTTACAAAAACCAAAATTACATGAAATAGATTTTATGACAAATACCAGTCAATATGAAAATATTATTGGTGCTTATGCTTTTGGAATTAATCGTTTAACTGGTGAAACAAAAGGAATTTTATTAAGAAAAGCCGATATTGACCGTTTAAAAAATAGTAGTCCAAGTGGAAATAGTGAATATTCGCCTTGAAATAAATGACCAAAAGAAATGGTTGAAGCAAAATTATATCGTAAATTAGCCCAAGAATTAGGTGTAGATATTACTGACATTGATTTAGATGAAAAAGAAATTAAAGAAGATGGTAATTTTGATTATATACCTTTTAATGATATTACTGTCGCCAAAAATAAGGGGCATATGAGCGATGAACCCTTATCAAACAATATAAATACCTCATCTTATATAGAAATAGCGGATACAAACAATAATGTAGTTAAAGAAGAAGATATCTCTAATGTAGTACCAACAGTTAATAATAATGATGAAGAATGAGCAACTTGATAAAAATAGGTATTGACCCATCAGGGACTGGTACTACTGCTATCGTTACTTTTAAAGATAATAAATTAATTGATAAATCCGAATATACACATTATGATTGAATTACACAACCCGATATTATTTTAGATGTATTAAGACCAGATGCAATTATTAATATTGAAGATTGTTTATATACATCTGCTAATGCAAGTAAAGATAGGGATGATTTATTAAAAGTAATTGGAACAGTTAAATACAATACAAAAAAAGTACACAATATTAATTGAGTATCACCAAAACACACTAAATCAATTGTTAAAAATATGGAAAATTTAAGTAAATATAATGACAGTTGTATATGAAAATTTGATAAAGATAGTAATTTAATTTATCAATATGGTAAAGGTTGAAAATATAATAATGAGAAAATAAGTAATCATTTACGAGATGCAATTATTATTGCTAATTATGAGGTTTAATATTATGAAAAAATCATATAATCAAAAAACAGGAAAATATTATTCTTGTAAAATTCGAAATGTTAATATTTACTTAAATGAAAATGAAGAAAAAGTTTGAAATAAATTATCTAACTTTGATACTTATTCACAACGAATAGAATATCTTATTAATTTTTATATAAGTCACAACAAAGAAAAATAAAAAATAACCTTAATTGGTTATTTTTTTAAATACTATTTGTTAGTTGTCTAATAGCATCTTTTTGTGCTTGTTTTTTGTCGTTTACTTTAACTTGTTTTTTAACATTTTTAATTTGACCTGTTTTAAGGGCTAATTCTGTTGCATAATCAGGTCCTCGTAAATGTTTTTCGTGGGCAATAACAGCAGTTCTTAATTCTCTAAGTTCTGCTTTATATTTTTTAATTTTTTTAGCAGATAATCCAAGAATGCCAATACTACCCATTCCACCAGCGCCAGCTAACACAAGTAAAGCAATCATTAATGTTTCATTCATTTTTTTGCTTCCTTTCTTATCCTTACTTAAACAGTGGCCATCCATTCTTTCAGAACAAAATAATTTATAAATTAAGCTATATAACCACCCAAAAATATCTACCACCCCTATATATAGTCTATTTTAATAAAATTTAATTATTAGTTTCATAATTATTATTTATATTTAATTTTTTGTTATTTTCTTCTTGTTTTTGTTTTTTAATATTTTCGTTTTGTATATTTTTAAATATTTCTTCTGTTATACCATCTAAATTATTTCATTGTTTTGCTATTCTTGGTTGAATAACGCGCGGATTAATCCGACAATCTAAACAATGTCTTAAATGGTCTTTTTTTCATTTTGATTTATCAATTCCAATAATAATTAAAGAAATAATTAAAGTAATCAAAGGTAAAGTTGTAAATAATAATCCCATTTTAGAAACTTTTAATCGTGGAATATCAATTTTCATATCTACTTTGGGTTTACTACTAGCAACAAATATACCTTGAATTCCATGGGTAAATAAAGGTGTTAATAAAATGGCAATCCCATTGCCTCAATATTGACCATAATTATATCAATCAATTTTTCCTTTAATTGCATCAATCATTCCATATTCCAATCAACAATTTAATGCTAAAAATATTAAAGTATAAAAACTAACTACTCAACTCCTAATTTTATATTTTCTTTCTCATTCTCTAATATCTTTATGGGTTCAATTATAAGTTGGAATAGGGTCTTTTTTAAATCAATTTCAAGGTAATGCACCCTTTAATCAAGTTGTTTTATCTTGCTTCATTAATTAAACCCCTTTCTAACTTACTTTTTTTCTTTCAATGTGTAAATCAGAAAGTGTTCCATCTGTCCCACCAGTACGTATAGCAATAATTCCATCACCTTCTAATTCTACACGATGAGAAAAAACGTTTCCTAATTCAAATGAACCAACAGTTATTTTTCCCTCAAAATTTTTGTATGTTGATAAATAATAATGATTTTGATTACTTGTTTTAATTCAAATATTGTATTTATAATTTTCTTTGTTTCAATTTTGTATTTCATAATCAAACCTTGTATTATCTAAATCACTGGTATCAACAATTTCTCAATCTGAAATATTTGTTTTTCAAACACCATTTTCATAATAAATGCTATCATTATCAAACGGAACAACAAGTTTAATATATTCATTATAATCAATTTTACTATAATCGATAATTGTTGGATGAGTAATATTAATAGTGTTATCAGTTTGAACGCGTTCTTTTAAATAAAATAATAAACTGTCATAAAATGTTTTTTTCGTAATATATTTATATTCTTCTTCTCAAGGATGAGCATAATTCCCTAAATGATAATTATATGGTCTCGTAACTGTTTTACTAGATATAATATCAATTATTTCACCAGCTAATTTTAAAGCATTTTTAACATCTCTAGTAATATTTTCATTTGCTTCAGGGTCATTAGTTTGTGAATAAGCAACTCCACCTTGTGAAAATGAAGCACTACCAGTTAAATCATTAACTCCTTTTGGCAAATATCAATTCATAACTGCTAATAAACAAGCAGATTGAATATAACTTAATCATTTATCATATTCAATTAAACCTGTATTATCTTTTTTTACTCATGGAAATAAATCTTTTTTATTAATCTTATCTGAAATTGTCCCACCTGATAATCTATCCATTCATAAACTAGTTTTTAAGATAGCATTATAAATTAAATTATCATTATAAGCAGATTGCTTACGATCATTAATAGGTTGTCAAAGTTTACTTTTTTTAACATCTTCAACTGTTATAAATAACAAATTATTTAAATTACTTTCCATATAATACACCCCTTAATTGATTTCGATATTTATTTCTTAAATTAGATATTTTATAACTATTAACTTTTCTTTGTACTTTTTTAATTTTTTTAATAGTTTGATTAGTTTTATAAAACATACTTTTAACTGGTGTTTTATATAAATTCTTAATATTTTTAACATCGCTTTTTCGCTCTCGATACCATTTTTTATTATTAATTTCACCAGCAAAATTGAAATTAAAGTGTCCAATCTTTAAATTATTAATAAACGTTTTAATTTGTTGTAATTTTTGAATATGTGGTAATGTTAATTTAATATTTCCTTTTGGGTATTTTTCTTTTAATTCTTTTGGTAATCTTTTTTTAATATAATCTCTTAAATGACTAGGTAATCATTTTCTTAATCAATAACGCCAAAATAAAGTTCCTGCATTAGACACAGCATTACTTAATAATTTTCAAATTTCAACTGGAACACTAGGATAAACATATGGACCATAAAACTTCGGGTGTTTTGCTGTTTTTGTATATATTAAAATAGTTAAATTACCTGTTAAAGTTAACTTATTTGTTATATTAAACATACCACTATTAAGCCAACTACTATTTAAAGGTTGTCAATTAGTGTTTAGATAATTTTCTTTTTTAAATTGTTCTCTATTTTTAATATTGTTATCTTTTTCTAATTTACTTAATATTTGTTGAATTTCTTTTTTATGACCTTTTTTAATTAAATTTAAATAAGTAAATGGATTTAATCATTGATAAATATCTTCAATTTTATTTGTAATCTTTTGAAAAGGATTAGCATAATATGAAGCAAACTTATTAACCTTATTAATTAAATTAACAAACTTATTTATTAAAGGTTTATTTCCTAAATTTTCTGTTAATAAAGTTAAAATTCGTAATATTAATAAATTCATTGTTTATTAAGAATTTTTAATTACTACTTCAATTGACTTTGTTTTACCAGTTGCTTTGTTTTTACCTTCAATTAAAACTTCAACAATTTTATCATTTGTAATATCAATTGGTCAGTCTTCACCTTTAGGATTAATAGAATAATCAAAATCATTTTCAGTTAAAGAACTATCTACAGTTTTAACTGCTTTTAAAACAACGTCTTTAAATTGTGGTTTTAATCATCCATCACTAACATCTTTGGGATCTGGTAAATTAATGATTGGTTTATCTAATTTATTTATTTTACTAATATCTATTTTAGCAACATCTGGTGTTAAAATTACATTAGATTTTGTTGTATTTATTGGTGTATAAATTTCATAATCAACCGGCACTCTAAATGTTTTATTTAAATTACTTTTAGCAGTATTTATTTCTTCTTGTGTTGGTTCTTTTTCTAAAATAATCTTACATGTTTTTGGATATAAAATTGTTGGTGTTGCATATTGTACTTTACCAATTCATTTAGGGTTAGCAGTATCATTATCTAAAACTTGTTGAATAGTATCCATATTAATTGGATATGCTCATACTTGTTTATTAATAAGTAAACCATTTATATTAGTAAAATTATAACCTTTATCTCGGTTAACTTGTCCTTTTGTATATGTTTTTTCTAAATGAAAACTTTTTGATACCGGAATACCCATTGCGGTATTTTCATATAATTCACCGTTAACCATTGCTTTTAATTGAGCTTGTGAACCAATTACTTTTAAATAAGCAGGTGTTAATCCTAAATAGGATCTTCGTCCTAAAACCATAAACATTTTATCGGTTGGTAAACCAAAATATAAATTACTAATTTGATTTGTTAATTCAATCAAAGTTTCATTTAATGTAAAGAATGCTTTATTTGCATCATCAGCATTATCTGCTGTATAACCACGAAATGGAATTACTTCATATTGACCATCTGCTAAACAATAATCATAAATCCCCTGAATTAATTCACATTCTAAATTAACAAATTTATTCTGTACAACACTAGCAATAGCATCAGCAATAATACCATTTTTAATATTTTGTTCTATCATTGCTAAATCAAATGCTTCATTCATTAATTTTAAATTAAATCTTTTATTAATAGGCACCGGAATTCTTGTTAATCCCATAGTTTGAGTTGCCCCACCATTTGGTAACGCATAATCATCTTGTCATACCACACGATGAGTTAAATTATATAACGCTTGTCCTGCATTAGGTAATCAAGCAACTTGTTCTGCTGTTGCAGTTGCATATTGCATAATACTTGCATGCTCATTCATTAATGGTCCTCTTAGCATAGCGTTAACCATATCAACATAGGCTTTTTGACCTGTTGTATTACCTTGTAATGTAAAATGTACTTGCGGCAAATTAATTGTTGCCATAATATTTCACTCCCTTATTATCTAAGGTTTTTAAGTGTATAATCAGTTAATTTCTTAATTTCTTCTGGAGTATATGCTCCTTTTTCTTTAATAGTTTCAATTTCATCATTTTTATTTTCAACCGAATTTTCAATCATATCTTTAATAAAATTAGTTGGTGAAACTGATGGTTGTTCTTGCACAAACAAATCAGGTTTTAATTCTTTTAAAGTTTGCATTTTTTCAGATAAAGAATTGCCACTAACTTTTTCTAAATTAGTTTTAATATCTTCAATTTTAGTAGATGGAACATCTTTAAAGGCTTTTAATTCATCTAATTCATTATATAATTTAATAAAGTCTTCTTTTGATATAACATCTTCGCGTTTTTGCACACTTTCTCTAATTTGTTTTGCTTCATTATTAAACTGATTTAAGATATTTTCTGCAATTTCTTCACTTAAACCTTGTTCGATTAATTGTTCTTTTGTAAGTGCCATTTTATAAACTCCTCTTTTTTTATCCTTGTCCGATTAACAAGTCAGCGTAACTCTTTTTTACGGAAAAAGATTAAACCTATGCCTTCATTATATACTATTATTTTACTAATACAATACTTTTTATACATAAAATACTAAACTTAATATATTTTATTACTATTTTAGGTCTTAAAACTCGTAATAATAGCTTTTTAACAAGATAAAAGTTTTTAAAATAATTACTAATTTTGCTTGTATATATATATATATATATATACACTGGGAGTAGATCTTGATAAAAAGTTTCAAGATTAATAAAAGGAGAAAAACAAGTATGAAAAAATTACTTAGTTTATTAAGTGTGTTAACAATTGGAGGAAGTGCTGTACCAACAACAATTGCCGCTAGTCCTTATCAAAAAGAAGAAAAATTAAATAGTAAAATTAATTATTTAAAAAATAAAAGAAGTATTAATGACGATTTAAATATTGAGAAAATAGAAAAATTATTAGGTTATAATATTTACTTTGTAGTTTTTAATGAAAAAAATTATAATGAGCTTTACTTAGGATGTGTAAGTTTAGGGGCGTTTATTTATAATTTAAAGGAAAGTAAGTTAACAAAAATTGATGGAATACCAAACGCAAGTGTTTGATCAATTACTTTTAATAAAAATAATGACGTATATTTTGCTACACAACAAGGAGTTTATTTATTAAAATCAAATGAAAAAATTGCAACAAAAATAAACGGAACTGAAGGAGATGTTAGATGAATAACCATTGATAGCAATAATGTATGTCATTTTGCAATATGACAAAGAGGGTTATTTAAATGAGAAAATAATAATTTAACAAAATATAATAATATTAGTATAAATATTGTTGCATTAGCAATTGATAAAGATGATAATTTGTATTTTGGTTTGTGAGCTAACGAAAAAATATATGTTTTTAAGAAAGGAGAAACAAATCCTGTGGCTCTTGATATTCCTGCACAATATGTAGGATTTATCTGATTTAATGATAAAGATAACTGTGTTTATATTGGCGGTACAAATAATATTTATATATTAAAAGATTTCAAGATTATTAAACATATTATTTGTGATGGACATGTTATATCAATTTCAGTTGATTTAAATAATAAAATGTATTTTTCAATATGAGAAGAAGATGATAGAAAGGGTATTTTTGTATTTAATCAAGAAAAAAATAAAATAACAAAAATAGCAACACCCGCATCAAGATCAATAACTGTAGATAATAATGATAATATTTATTTTGGAACAACTCTTTTAAATTCAGGGGTTTATATATATAAAGATTTAAATAAAAATTTAAAATATATAATAAATAAAAAAGAAATTCAAATTAATCAACTTAAAACAGAATTAGAAGAATTAAAGTTAAAAAACGATAGTTTAATTAAAAATAATAAAAATGAAATAATTGATTTAAATTTACAAATAAAAGATTTAAAAAATCAATTAAATAGTAAAAATAAAGAATTATTTGATTTTAAACAAAATAAAATTAAGTTAGAACAAGAATTAGAAAATTTTAAAAAATCTAAAAAAGATATTCAAAATAAATTAAATTATCTTCTTAAAAATAAAACAAAATCAGAAAAAGACTTGGAAATTAAAAATATAAAACTTAATAAAGTTTTTGAAAAAACAGAAGATAATAAACAAAAAATAAACGAACTTACTATTATTAACGGAAAATATATTGACAAAGTTATTGAATATGCAAATAAAATAAAAAAATTAGAAGATCAAATTGAAAAATATAGTGATTTAAAAGAAATTTTGATAGAAAGTAAACAAAATTATATAAATTTAAAATCTGAAAATGAAAAATTAATTAATGAAACTAAAATTAAAATCAATGAAATTGAAAATGAAAATAAACAACTAGAAAAAGATAAACAAGTTTTAAAATCTGAAATTGATATCATTTTACAAGAAAAAGTAAAATTTGAAAATGAATTAAAACTTAAAACAGAAGAAATTAAAAAATTAGAAGATAATGCTAAATTATATTTATTAGATAAAAAAGAACTTGTAAATAAAATACTTGAAGAAAGATTTAATTTTTTAAACTCCTATGAAGAAAAAAATAATCAAATTAAAAAACAAGAACAAGAAAATGAAAATCTTAAAATTAAAATAAAAAGATTAGATTTTTTAAATACTATTACTATAGATTTAACTGCTGAAGAAAGATTTAATTAAATTAATAAACTGTAAAAGAAAAATATATTTTTGTTAAAAATGAAAAAGATATTAAGTTTTTTAGTAACAATCAGTTTAATGGGAACAAGTACAACAAGTTTAGTGGCTTGTGATAAATCGGATAATAATGGAAATAGTAAAAATAACGAACCAAAAGAACCTAAAATAAAACATGAAGAACCACCAGGAAATAGTAATTGAAAATTAATATTAAATTATTATTCTGAATTTTCAGATTTATCATTAAACAAAATCAATATTAATAATATGTGATATATTGCTAGTATAAAAAAAGATGATAATACTTATTATCTTAAAAAATTTAAAAATGATCATAAAAATATTACGGGCAATCATTGAAATAATGCGATTGCAATTAATCATGAATGATTTAATGTTCCAGCTTTTTATAAATGGAAATTAAAAACAGAACCAATTTGATTACCTAAAATTAATAATATTACAGGTAAAATTATTGATTGAAAAAATTAAAAGGAATGTAGTTATTTAATTAAATAGCTTTCATTCCCTTTATTTTTTTTGAAATTTGTTGTTAATAAAAAAGTTTAAGTTCTATAAAATTGTATTTTACAAAACCTTATTATTCAATAAGGTTTTGTAGTTTATCAGTTATTTTTTACAAAATTAAATAAAATAATCAAATAAAAAAATAAAATTAGATAATATTAATTAGTTCAAAAAAATAATTCACCAGTGTTTTTATTAATTTTAGGTAATCAAATTGGTTCTGTTTTTAATTTCCATTTATAAAAAGCTGGAACATTAAATCATTCATGATTAATTGCAATCGCATTATTTCAATGATTGCCCGTAATATTTTTATGATCATTTTTAAATTTTTTAAGATAATAAGTATTATCATCTTTTTTTATACTAGCAATATATCACATATTATTAATATTGATTTTGTTTAATGATAAATCTGAAAATTCAGAATAATAATTTAATATTAATTTTCAATTACTATTTCCTGGTGGTTCTTCAGTAGAGGGTGGCAGAACATACTGTGGATAATTAAATGTTGGTATTTCATAATCATGTGGTAATAAAAAACTAGTTTTATAATTAGTTGTCATGTCACGTAAATAATTATTTAATGTACTTTTTGTTTTACCACGAAAACTTCATACTGATAATCTTAAATAATCTTCTTCATTATTGGTATAAGGATTATCAGCATAAAAGATAATTTCAAAATTACCTTTATATAATGCTTGGATTGAAAACATATCAATTATATAACTACAATTTGTCCCATCAGGTGTTTGTAAGAATTCACAATCATTATCTTCTTCACCGTCACTAACTGGTGTTTGAGCATCTACTGCTGTTGTAAGTTCATTAATTAAATAAATTCGGTTAGTTTTTTGATTTAATTGTTTTAGATTATATGTTGAATAAACTATATTATTTGTTGGTTTACCACCCTTAGTTAAAACAGTACCTTGTATTTTATCAGTTAATAAAGTAGTAAATCCGAAGCTAGTGGCATTTGCTCCAAAAATAGCACCAACTTTATCATTGCCTTGTTCTCTAAATATTTCAAAAGGTAAATAACATTTACCTTTTGAGTTTTCAGACCAAAAAGCATCATTATAAAAACTATAAATATTAGCACTCATAAAGCCATTAAGTCATTGAAAATTAGGTCAAGTTTTTTCATCTTGATTAATAACTCAGCCCCAAGGAATACCAAACGAAATAAAGTTTAAGAATTTACCAACTCCGCCTGGTATCGTAAAAGGATTAAAAACTAACTTTTGAGTATAGTTTAAAGGTAATACTGTTATTTGGCGATTAATAAAATTATTCATATTTAAAATATCTCAAACATTACATGAACCCATTTTATTGTATTCAATTTGAACACTACCAACAGTATTACCAAATTCATCTTTTCTTCTAAAATATGATGATGCTTGGGTACTAATAATATTATTAACGTCACCACTATTTACTTTTATTTGACTTGGTGGCATTATTTTTCAATTTTTAGACCAATAAAATTTAGAGTCATTATTTTCTTCTTTAATTGTTTTTCCAACAGTAGGATTGGTAGCTGTCGAACTTTCTTGGTCAGTTATAACAATACCCTCACTATTTTTTTGCTTTCAAAAATCATATCTACTTTCCATATCTTTTTTTCAATTTTCATAACCGGTTATCATTGTTGGTTGAATCCCTTGAATGTTATATCAACTTACTTCTGGTGATGCATAAGTATTTACTTTATCAGGCGGACACGGATACATGTTATACATTAATAAATCTCGTGAATTCATTACTTTTGGATTAAATTGACCTTTAATAATTGGCCGGCCAATAACGGGCATATCAAAAAAGATCGGATTACCATAAAATTTAACTGCCATTGCTCTAACACCGGGGTCTTTTAATAACATATCATCTAATTCAACAATACCTTTATTTGTTTTCTCATCATAAGTTATTTTAGGAAAACAACAACCCTCGCCCGGGGCACTTGTTTGAATAAATTGTCGTACTGATAAACCACTATTACTAATTTTGTCATTAATACTTGAAAAGGTAATTTCTTGTCATAAAAAACTACCATCTCATGGTGAATAATAATTAATAACATTTGATGGATATAATCATTGTCTATCTTGGGGCGCAATATTTATATTACCACCACCAATATTTAATCCATGGTCATTAAAAACCGTATAAAAATTATAATAATCATTAATATTTAATTTACTTGCATCTTCATCTAAAATTAATAAAGTATATTGTCTTTCAGTTGATTGTTGGGTAAATACTTGTTCAAATTTAGCTTCTCCAAATTGAATTGAACTTCTATCATCAATCATATAAGCATCTCAATATTTACCAACCTTAACATCTTTTGTATAAAAATTATCGGCTTTATTATCATTATTAATAAAATAACTTAATTTATATTGCTTTAAGTATGCTAACATTCTATTAATATCATAAATGTTTTCACCATCAATTAATTTTCAATAAACATTATTATTTTCATCTTTTAATTTTATAGCGAAAGGTGTTTCATTATTTGCTCATATAGTTGAATTAATTGATTGTTTACTAAAATCATCAATTGTTAAGATATTAATTTCTTCACCTTTATGTTTTTGAACTATTTTTAAACTATCTTGTCATTGAGCAATCGTACTTTCCATATTATCAAATATTCTTGAATAACTACCATAATCACTAGGCTTTGCGTTATTAGGTTTTCAACCTGTTTCAGTATCAGGAATATATGAACTATAAACATTAAAAGGAAATACCATTCAATGTCTATTATCTTTTATATTTTCTCTTATATCTATTAAAGTATCGTGGGCTTGTCTTCTTAGTTCTTCGATAACCCCGGGGTTAATTCTACTCATTTTTTAATTCTCCTTTATTTCCGTTCTACCTTGTAAGGCGTTTTGATTATTACCAGTTTCATCATATTCTAGTAATTTATTATTATGTTCGATTTCTTTGGCTTGCATTTTATCTTGTAATGCTTCTACTTTCTCAAAATATTTTGTTGCTTCTAATTCATCAATATTGTCATATTCAGTTATAGCTCTTATTGGTTCCATTGTGCCATTATCTAATCTAGCAGTAATTAATTCATTTTGTCGCATTTGGTCAACTAAACTAGCACTAATAAAATCAAAACCATAAGGTCGTTCACCAATACCATCTCATAAACCATAATATTTTAAAACAGTATCAAACATCTTAGTATAATATTGCTTACGATATGCTTGTAAATATGCTTGTTTTTCTAAGTCTTTTGTTTTAGTTAATAATGACTGTGTTTTATTCTGGTCATTATCTGATTTATCACCAAAAGGACTAGAAAAATGACATGCTAAATATACTTGCTCAATAATTGATTTTTGATCTTCGGTATATGTTTCTAATGTTGGTGCACCTTGTACTACTTGTAAAGATTGTGATGATGTCCCATCTGCTGCCGTTTGACCTGATTGAATGAAAATATCATCAAATACATCTTGTAATGCTTTTTTATTTCCCATATTGTAAGCATTCATTAAACCATCATCTAATACCCCATATCAGTGCGTACGATTAGCTCATCGTTCTTTTGATTTAATATTAAAACTATCTTCTAAATCAAATTGTAATTTATAACAATTTGCCATCGTAGGTCATGGATTTAATGTAGTTGAAGTTGATAAGAACAACGGATTAGGTTCATTAATCATTTCTCAAAAAGGTACTATACCTAATTTATTTTTAAATTCTTGAACTAAAATAGGTCTAACATCATCTTTAATTTGTGTTTTACTTTGTCCAACAACTACCTCGTTATTTTTTGGTCAACCTTTAATAACTATTTTATCTTTGGTACAAATTAAATTTAAAATAAAACCACTGTCTGATTGATGATAATTTAATCAAATATCAGCTCCTTGTTCAATTTCATTTATTTTACTTACACGAGATGTAAAGTTAAAAGGGTTAATTCATAAATCAATATTTCCATCACTAGTTTCTAATAAACCGAAAATAGTTTTACCCATTAAACTTGCTGTTAATTCATTTTTATCTAATTTCTCTTTTATTTTATAATTTTCATATCATCAATTTAATTTTTCTAAAATGTCTTTACGATGAGACTTAAATAAAATATCTTTACCATTTATTAATCGCATTTGATGACGAGCAATAATATTTGCTAAATTAATTGTTCAATCATAATTATAAAATTTTAAAACACTATTAATATCACTTAAGTTTGGTAAACTAGGGAAAGTATTATTCATGGTTATTTTGCTCCTTTAATTTTAAGATAAGTGCATAATTAATAATATTTACTGTTAATAAATTTGGCTCATTTGCTAAAACTTGAACACATACTTTAACTTTTTGATATTTTTTAATATATTCGTTATATAAATTTAATTTACATATTGCGATATTATCTTTTTTTAATTCTTGACAAAGTCTTTTTTTAACTTGTCCACAAACAGACATATAAGGTCTTTTTGCATTTATTACACGTTCATCATGGATTACATAAATATCTTTTTTCATTAAGTTATTCACTCCCTTTGTTGTCATAATTTATAATCTGCTGAATTATTATGTTTAACCATTGGTATTAATTCAAAATGTAAAGCATAAAAATCACTATCAAATGTATCATCATATAAGTCTAACATTCGTTCTTCTCTGGCATCTGGTTTATCTTCTCATTGAATTAATTCATATTGGGTTTTACTGACAGGACATTTTTCTCATAATCATTTTAATTGGTTTGTATTTATTAACATTGTAAATGCTTCAATCCGATGTCTTATTTTAAATTTCTGTTTTTGTGCTGGTTTAAATGTCATATATTGCCCAAAAGTATAATTATATTTTTCTCTATTTAAACTTTGTAATGTTGAATATGCACTATCATCAACATTTATTGATATACCTTGTTGTATTAAATTAAAATATTGATTTAATTGATTGTTATAAAACTCTAAAATATCTTTTACTTGTTCTAATTCTGTTTTAAATTGCTGTGTAGCATTTGAATGCGTATACTCAGAAGCTTTATAAGCTTTTTTATCAAATGAATTATATAGTCAAAAACTAGCTGATGTTGTATGTCCCTTAGGACTGGTCGCGTTAGCAATATCAACACCACCTAATAATTTCGTTGGTTGAATAATATCTGTTGCTTGCATAATATCAATATATCTTGCAAAAATTGAACCACTAGTATTACCGGGCAATCCTCAACTCCATACTCTTGCTCTTTCAATATCTAATTGTTCTAATCTTAATTGTTCATTAACTTTATCTTGTGGTAATTTATAATTAAGTCTTCAACTAGAATAATGAATAATAATTTTCATATTTCATTTTTCAATATATTTAATTTGTTCATATTTACTACGCATTATTTCTTCATTAAAAGATAATAATTCATTACAATAACCAACAATATATCTTTTTAAACTTTCAGGATTACACGTATTAATTGTTATTTTATTTTGATAACCACGAATAGCAAACTCTAAATCACTTAAATCTTTTTGTTGAAATTGGTCACATTCTTCTCTTCAATCAATTACTAATTTATACTTATTCAAATCAGCAAAGGCTTTTAATTTTTCTTTTCGACTTGGTGAATGTAAACCTTTACAATATATTTTGCTACCATTTGATAAAGTAAAAGTAAAATTTGATAAATTAATACTATAAGGAATATTATTTTCATCTAACATATTTCATATATTTTGAAATACACTATCTTTTAAATCTTTACTCCAATACATACTAGCAATTATACAAATTGGTTCTTTAATTAATAAACTAATTTTTAATAATTCACCAAACATTTTAATATTTGATATAGTCTTACCGCTATATCGTGTTCCAATTTGATTAATTTCATTAACTAATTCATATTTCTTAACAAATGGATATTTATTACCAATATTACTATTTTGTAATAACCAATAAGGCGTTTCTAATAAATAAGTAAAATGATTAAGCATTATTTTCAGTTTCTTTTTTAATATCTCTAATATCCGTTTGTAAATTAACAATTATTGGTTGTTGATTATTTAAGTTTAATTCTTTTTCAAGTTCTTTTTCTTGCAGTGAATATTTATAATTAAATGCACGCTGTCAATATAACCTAGTACCTTCTGGCGTTTTAACCATTTGTTTAATAAGCTCACTTTCTATTTTATCAACTTGTTTTTCAAGTAAAGGAACTATCTTCTCGCTCGCGTAACTATCATATCTTCACTTGCGAGAAAGATTTAATTTATTGGTTAAATCATTCAAAGTATAGGGGATATTAGGTGATTTATCACGTCAAAACTGCTCTATTTTACGATAAAATGTTCGTAAACTTGCTGTTTTTGGATTAAATTCTTTCATTTTTACTCCTTTTTGCATACTAAAATTGCTATTATTTAATGAATATGATTAAATAAAAGAGTAATTAATAACTATAAAATGTAACAAAGAACCATCGCGGTTCTTTTTTATTATTTATATTTTACATCAAAATAAAAAAAAGTAAAGTAATTTACTTTTTATTTTAGTATACAAGCATAAAGAGATACAAATTCGATACTTGTTACATTATAATAATATATCTTTAAAATTATTTGTCAATACCTTTTTTTAAAAATTCGTGTATAAATGAATTTAAACAAAAGAAATGGATGTACAAATATATGCAAGATTATACACATGTAAAATTTGACGAACGAAGATTTATTAAGGATTTATTGTTATCTGATAGTTGCAAAAAGAAAAATGGAACGATTAATTTATCTGAAATATCAAGGCAAACGGGAAGAGATATTAATACTGTTAAAAGAGAAATTAATAGATTTAAAAATATAGAAGATTATGATGTTGGTAAAGCACATAATGATTATTTAAAAAAACGAAAAAAATCTATTAAAAAGCCCCCCAAATTCACAGAAGAACAAAAAGAATGACTAAATTTACGATTTAATATTCTTCATAATTCACCAGCACAAATTATTCATCGATATTTTATAAAGTTTGGTGTTAAATTTCCTGCTTGTGTTAAAACTTTTTATAAATGAATTGACTTAAAATTATTCGGTTTAAATAAACAAAATTTACGCCATCATGGTAAAAAATATAAGAAAAAGGGGGAATATGATAATCGTGGTAAATTAAATAATTTTAAATCAATATTAGATATTGAAAATAAGCAATCTAATGTTGGCTGATTTGAAATGGATACCGTAGTTGGAAAAGACCATCAATCTAGTTGTTTAGTTTTAGTAGAACAATCAAGTAAAAATTACTTTGTAATGAAATTAAAAAATCATACCGCTAATGAGGTTTTAACAAAATTTAAAGATATGATTGTAAGTAATAATTTAATGGGTAAAATGAAAGGAATAATAACAGACCGTGGGAAAGAATTTAGTAAATGAAGAGAAATGGAAATATTTGCTGAAACACAAGTTTATTTTTGTGACCCTGCTTCACCACAACAAAAACCATTAATTGAATATATGAATGGTGAATTTAGACATTGATTTAAAAAAGGAACTGATTTTAATAATGTTAGTCAACAAAAAATAGATTGAGTAGTTGATGTTATAAATGATAAACTTCGACCGTGTTTAAACTGAGTAAGTGCAAAAGAAATATTTTTACAAAATATTAAGTAAATTTTTATTAATTAAATTTAATAAATTATTTTTTAGTGTGTCAAAATATGTTCAAAATAATAACAATTTATAAATAATTTATTTTTTTTAAAAAATAGTTGCATTTATTTTAAATAATGTTATTATCAATTTAACAAGAGATACAAATTTGGAGCTTGTATCTACACAATGCCAATTAAACAAATTTATCAAGAAAATTCAAATAATTATCAAAAATTTAAAAATAAAATCAAATCAGAAATTACTAATTTTCACAGAGAAGATCATAGTGGTTGAGGCGGATCAATTACTAATCATGATATTGATTATTTAATCAATATTCTTTACAATCATTTTCAAGAAATAAATAATCATTTTTTATCTAATCCTAACCATGGTTGAAAAATTATTACAAATACTGTTGGTAGTTATTTTATAATTGAAGATGAATAGAAAAATGAAAAAAATATTAAGTATTTTAGGAACAATTAGTTTAATTACTAGCGGAAGTAGTAATTTAATTGCTTGTGATAATAGTAAAGCAGAAAAACCGTCACAAGGAAGTTATTTAAAATTAATATCAAGTGTTTTAGGAGAAGGAGATACTGAAAAATGATACTTTGGTATTTTTAAAAAAATAATATTTCATTTATTATTTTTTTTAAAAATACCAAAGTATCATTTTTCAGTATCTCCTTCTCCTAAAACACTTGATATTAATTTTAAATGTTCTCAAATATAAACACTGCTATTTTTAATATATGTTTCAAGTTCTTTTAATTCTTGTGTTTTTCTATATTCTAAATTTGTTAAATAATTTTTAATATCTTTTACTTGTTTTTGTTTTTCTTGTAATAGTTCTTTTTCTTCTTCTATTTTTTGGGTTATTATCAATAGTTTTGATGGGTTATGACTTGATTCCATTAAAAGTGGTAATAAATATGTACTTTCATCTTTGGTTTTAATTTCTCAACTATTATCTGGATTATACTGTTTTATAAAACTTATTAATGGAAATTCATAAATACCATCTTTGGGTTTTTGATTTAAATTGTCTTGAATTAATTTTTCTTTTATGTTAATTAATTTTACTTCAACGGGATTGCCAAATTCTTTTAATTCACCATTTATTAATTTTACTTATTTATTTAAATCCACTTTAATTACCATATAATAAGTTTCATTATTTTCTATATCATTTCAATCAAATGAATATTTTGTATTTTTTTCTAATTTTATAATGCGACCACAAATACTTAAATATAATTGCGAATTAAAAGTAAATTCAACACCATCATCTGTTGTTTTATATGTATATTTTAGTTTTTCACTTTCATTTTGGATTAAAAAACCCGTTGAATTTTGATATATATTTTCACCATTAGGTGAAAGTGTTTTTGTTTGTTGTTTTAGTAATAAATCGTATAATGTTGCTTGGTCTTTTGCTAAAACAATACCGCCATTATCAAATGTTATTTTTCTAATTCCCATTTTTTTATTTCCTTTATTTATTTTGCGTCATCATTATTTTTAATTATTGTTTCTATTTTTTCATCATCTAATTGATCACATTCTTTTTTAATTTTTTCTTTTAATTTAATTAGTAATTTATTAAATTGTGCTAATAATACCGGCAGTCCTAATGTTAATCCGTGAATAGTTCAGTATAGTATTTTTAAAAAGAATAGTTTAATTTTTTTATTTTTCATTTTTCTTATCTCCTTGTTTTTGTTTGATATTTATTTCGTTGTTATTTGATAATTTGTTGTTGAAATTAACGGTCATAATATCTAGTTTTGTTTCAATTCGTAAAATTGATAATTGAATTTCGCTTTTTAATTCGTTAAATTCTTTAATATAAATATTGTTTATATTTTGTATATTTGATATTTCTTTATTGATTGTTTTTAATTCGCTTTTAATGTTTTCGTTTTCTTTTTGAAGACTGGCATTTTGTTCTTTAATATTTTTATTTTTCTTATTTAATCACATTGCCATTGTACCAGCACCCCCGCCAGTAAAAACTGATAATATAATTGCAATAATTTCAAGGACTTGTTCCATTAAATATTAAATCTCCTTTTAATTTTATTAATTTCATTATTAATTTGTGTTTCAATATATTTTGTTTTTTTATCAAATTCTTGCTTAATATCTTCAATTTTTTTAATATTTTTAATTAACTGGTCTGTCTCAATGTAATTTAATAATTCTTTAATATTTGTAATATTATTTGATGTTGCTTGATAACTAATTAATGCTATTTCATAAATTCCCTTTTCTTTATTAATTAGATTGTCATTTTGTAAATTTGGACTTGATCCGTTATTGTATTTAATTTCTAAATTAACTGGATCAGATTGTCCTAAATTAACTTTTATTATTACATATCCGTAATAAGTTTCATTTGGATTGCTGGGTTGAATTAATTCTATTTCTGTATTTTCTTCAATTTCTAATAATCTGCCATAAATTAAAATATAATTTTGATTAAAAGTGATTTTATTATTATTTTGCGTATAAAGTACTTTTTCATTGTTTTTAATAATTCCAACTTTGTCTTCTGTGTTATTTGATAAAAAATAATTTTGTATGTTTGCGTCATCTACCGCTTCAATATTATGATTATTAAATGTTTTTCCTATGACTGCCAATTTCATTCACCTCATTAGTCGTGTGTCATCATACCGTCAATAATTAAAATTGTCCATTAAAATTAAATATTTTTTGTTTTTAACATGTCAATAAAATTAATTCTTGCTTTTCCGAATACTAAATGAATGGTATTTTTGTTATTTTCATATTGAATTGCGGATAATATTGTTTCATATTCTTTGTTATTAAAATATAGAATAAATTTATCTCCTAATTTTATTTTGTTTAAATCTAAAATATTTGTATTTTTATTAATATCAAATTCTATCGCATGTGAATATTTGCTTTGTTGTAATTCTTGTTTAGCATAATCAGATATATTAATTTTTTTATCTAATTTAGCAGTTTTATTTATAATGGGTAAAATTCTGTTTTTAATATCTTTTTTATTTTTAATATTTTCAATATATTTTTTAACATCCGCTAAATTTTTTAATTCTGGTTGCGGTTCTGTTGTAAATTTTTTTAATTCTAAGAATTCATTTCAATTAAAAATATTATATTTTGATATATAATTTCAATTATTTTCATTGTTTGGAAAAGAAATTATTATTTTTCCCCCCATCGCACCAGCATTATATATAAATTTAAAAACTTTTTCTTCATCCCAATTACCATATATGGAAAATAGCCAATTTTCTATAGGATTTTCTTTATTTTCTATTTTTATAAAATAAAATTCTTCATTATTTATTTTGATAATTTTAGTACCGATTGGAGAATTTTTAATTAATTCTAGTGTAATTTTTTCTTTTTCAAAGGTAAGTTTTATTTCTTCTGAAATTTTATTTCAAATATTTAAAATTTTATTTAAATTTTCTAATGTTTTATTATTAATAATTTCATTATTTTTAAATAAATATCAACTTTCTTTAAAGTTATTATTTTCATCATAAATGTCTAATTTATTAATTGCTTGTTTATAAAAATCATCTATTTTTAAATTATAAATATCATTAATGTTATCTTTTGCTGAATTATACTTGTAAGTGCAAGTAAATAAAATTGCAAAAAATATCATATAAAAATTTTATGATGCTAAGTTTATTTTAGAAAAAATAAAGCAAGGAGTTTTTATATGGGATATAAACATCTTGGCATAGATGAAAGAATTTATATTGAGAATCAATTGAAGTTTAAAATAAAAATTAGTGAAATAGCTAAAAATCTTAATCGAAGTATTAGTACTATTATTCGAGAAGTTAATAGAAATAAAGATAATAATCATTATTTTTCATTAATTGCACAAAATAAAGCAGAAAATAGAAAACAATCACATATTTATTTTCATAAGTTTAAAAATAGAGAATTAGTAAAATATGTACAACAAAAATTATTATTAGGTTGATCACCCGAACAAATTTATGGCAGAATTAAAAATTTTCATAAAGAATGAATTATTAGTTTTAAAACAATTTACAATTGAATTTATTCTGGATTACTTGAAAAAGTTACTAATAAAAATTTAAGAAGAAAAGGTAAGAAACGAAAATATCAAGAAAATCGGGGTAAATTTAATGGTAAATCAATTAAAGAACGAAATGCTAATGTTAATAATCGCGTAACTCTTGGTCATTGAGAAGGTGATACCGTAGTATCATCACGAGGTAAAAGTAAATCATGTTTAATAACTTTAGTTGAAAGAACATCAAGATTTACTTTAGCAATATTAGTTGAAAATAGAACTACTAAAGTTATTAACGAAAATATTAGCCATTATTTATCAATTCTTCCAAATAATCTTGTTAAGACTATAACATTTGATCGTGGTAAAGAATTTGCTAATTGACAACAACTTGAAAAAAATTTAAATGTGAAAATTTATTTTGCTAATGCATATTAACCCTGACAAAGAGGTACTAATGAAAATACTAATGGTTTAATTAGAGAAAAATTTCCTAAAAAATTTAATTTTTCAAATACTACTAAAAATGCAGTTCATAAATTTATATTGTCTTTAAACCAAAGACCAAAAAAAATACTAAATTATCTTTCGCCAATCGAATATTTGGTTAGAAAAATAATTTAGTTGCACTTAACTTTACAATTTGGCATTTTTATAAATAATTCCTCATTTTAACATTATACTTCTTGCGGATACCTGATTATTTATGCTTAAAAAGCAATTAAAATTTTTAAAAATGATTATTTTAAAGTTTAATTTAATTTTTTTAATTTGTAATTTTTTTATTTTTGTTAGTATCGCAAGAAGTCTATTGTGTTATTTCTCCTTTTTTAAATTTGGATTTTAACACAATATTTTTATTTGTTTAACTGTCCCATTTAATTTTACGGTAGCGTGTAAAATGTTGGGGAAAAGTTTTCAGCATTAAGTTCTAATAATAATTATAAACTATTTTCTTTAAAAGAGTTTTATTATTTGATAATGTAGAAGCGGTGAATATTGGTAAGTTATATTGTTTAACTTCTGGATTATTCATCTTTTTAAATATTCATCTTCAAGTAATTTGTTCATTTTTTACTTGAAGATTTTTAATTTCTGTTAGTTCTTGAAAGGGATTAATCCCATTAGCTGTCAATTGTTTTAATAACATTACTTTGTAAATCGTTTTTTCATTAAATATTTTTGGTTTTGAACGAAACATTACTTTAATAATTCGAGCAATATAACTTTCAATGCGACAACCAATATTTTCTTGATATTCTCATTTTTGAATTGCTCCATAGTATGTTCTTAAATAATTAGATATTTCTTGTAACTTTCCTTTCGCTTCTTCGGTTTTAACAAGCTGATAAGCTCATTCAAGGTATTTTGTAACCTTGTTTAAGTTTAATTTTAGAATTGCTTTTCTAATTTTATTAAATAAATAACGTTTATAATATCGTGGACCACGGAGACAATCTTTAATTTTTTTAATAACATGGAAACGATCAATGATAAATTCAACATTGATGTGTTTTTCAACCGTTGAAATATATTGTGCACCATCACCAAGCACAATAATTTTAGCTGTCTCGGGTGATTCATAATTTAAGTTAATAAATTCTTTAATTCCTTGTCAGTATTTTTTAGAGTTAATTTTTTTAACTTCATTAGTCATTGTTACTAGAAATTTGACATTATGCATTGTTTTTCGTATTGTTTTAGGATCTTTATAACCAGTATGAAAGACGGTTAAACGGATTCTTTTCTTAATTTTTAATCGTTTTTTGATTTGATAACTAATGGCATTGCGATATGCTTCATCGGTTTCAATATAAATAACCCCATCATGTTTTAGTTTTGTATCTGGTTCATCTAGCATTAGTTCTAACAAATGTTTAATATCAAACCGTTTAATAAGGTTAAAAATTGTTTTTTTGTTATGTTAGCATTCCGATACATATTACAAATATCTTGATAACTAAAATTTATGCCTAATTTGCTGATTATTTCTAACGAAAAATCATAATAAAGTCGCTGATAACTTTCAATCCCTAATTGAATATCAAGTAAAAAGACCGTTTTTGGTTTTTTTGCCACTTGAAATTCTGGTTTTAAGATATATTTTCGTCGTTTAAAAGTAACTTCACCATTATGAAAAACCAAAGTTCGTTGATAAAATCCTTTTGGAATATAACGTGCTTTGCGTCAGTCCTTATTAAAAATATAGTTATCAATATATTCAAAAATATTTTTAAATAGTATTCAAGCTTCAGAACTAATTTCATTGTTTAAATAGGATAATAGTGCTGTAATAGGGATATTGGGGCTAATTTCATTAATTAAATCAATAAAAGAGTTATTATTTTCGTTTAAAAACTCTTGGATTCTAGCTATAATATTCATAGGATAGTTTTCTTTCTAATTTTTTTCAAACTTAATTATACTGAAAACTTTCTTTTTTATTTTCCCCAACTTTGGCAACGCAATCTAATTTTACAATTCAGGTATTAAAAAGGAATTAAAATGTTATAATGATTATAAGTACCGAATTAAGAGAAAGGGGATTACCATGTTTTTATCATTTCTGATCATAGCACAAAATAATCAAACAAAATTAATGAAGATTTTAATTTCAATTAATGAACAAACCACTAATGATTATGAAATTATTTTTGTTGAAGATAGTGGCTTTCAACCAAAATCACCACTCTTAGAATTTATGAATGAATGTTTCTATAAATCGGGGAAACAAATCCAAGTAATTACAAATTTGCGCAGTCAAGGCTTTTCATATAGCATTAATACCGCCATTGCTGCTGCCAAAGGGGAATTTTTCATGATTGTTGACGAAGGACAAACAATTCATAAAACATCGGTTGCTGTTTTAAAAGAAAAGGTTGCAACATATCAAGTGGAACATAAAAAAATTGATATGGTTGAATTTCGTATGCATTATTCTAATTCCAAAGAAACAAGTGAAATTTGAAATAAATGTGATGTTTTATTATCTCCCAAAACAAATAAGGAAGTGTTAGCATATACTGATTGTATTATTTTTAGCAAGATCTTCCGGCGTAAACTTATTTTACAAAAAAATGTAACCTTACTGGATTATCGTCGTACTGATGCTTACTTTATTTATAATTCCTTGGTTTATACGAGTGGTTTTTTAGCAATTAAAGATGTTTTGGTTGATTATGATTTAGACGTTGTTACCTATAGTGTTTTTGATTTAATTAAACAATGAATTTATATTTTTAATTTATATCGTGATTTAAACTTATACCGGGAATATAAAGAGGAATTAGAGTATGCCTTTCTTCGCTTTTGTTTAGTAACATTTTTAGAAATTGTTAGTTTACAAAAGAATAAAAGATTGTCAATTAAAGCTATTCATAGTGCCGAGAATAAGTTAGAGCGTCGTTATAAGAGTTTTTTAAAAAATAAATATATTAAAGATATCAAAGAGCCTCGGTTTAAAATAATTGTTGCGGATATTAAAGGATATATTAAAAATTGAAAATTGGAAAATACAAAATAAATTATGCAAACATTAGAAAATAAAAAAAATTGTTCAGAAGTTGATAAGAATGGTTTAGCTGCGACGATGATAAAAAATAACGAGGAGGAAGACTATCAAATTCATCAATTAGCCCGGCCAATGCGGATTATTTTTGCTCGTCTTTTAGATATTATTTTAGCGAGTTTAATTCCCTTAACGTTAACTTCGACCATGAAATATTGAGATCAAAAGCAGACAATTTGAGCACCAATAGGAATTATTAGTATTACTTTTTTACTTTTTTTCGTATATTTTGTTATTATTCCTTATTTTTGAGGTGGGGAGACAGTTGGCAAGTTTTGTTGTCAAATTAAATTAGTTACGAACGCCGCGAAATTAAAATTAGAGGTTATTTTCACCCGTGAATTATTTATTATTTTTTTACCATGATTTGTTGTTTTACTGACAAATTTAACTTTAAATCTAATTTTTAAAGTTAGTTTAAGTAATCTGTTTGGAACAAGTAATAAAAATCCAATTGCATTAATTATTATTCGTATCGTTACAACCATTTATTTTTTATGATATTTGGGGTTAATCTTTGGTTTAATCTTAAATCCGAATCATCAAATTTTATTTGATCAACATTTTCATTTATTTAATGTGAAGAGAAAACCCGTTGTGAAAAAAAACTCCAAAGCCCCCAAAGAATTAATTACAAGAAAAACCAAACATGTTCATTTAGCAGAGAACCAACCGGGGAATATTGCGGATGAAATTTTAAAAGAAATTGATGAATTATAAGGTAAAATAGAATTGTTTGTAGAGAGAGTAAGAATATTATGACAAATGAATTTATTGAAAGTTTAAATCCTAATCAACGCGAAGCTGTTTTAGCAATTAGTGGCCCAGTGCGGATTATTGCGGGAGCTGGTAGTGGTAAAACCCGGGTTATTATTAATAAAATTGCATATTTAATCCGCTATTCTAATTTAGAACCAAGACGGATTTGCGCTGTGACATTTACTAACAAAGCAACGAATGAAATGAAAGAACGAATTGTTGATTTAATTGGCGATAGTGGACAACGTTGTATGATTGCAACTTATCATGCCTTATGTGTGCGGATTTTACGCGAAGATATTATTCATTTAAATTATGATCGCCAGTTTAATATTATTGATATGGCAGATCAAGAAAATATTTTACGTAATATTTATAAAACATTGAATGTTAAATATGATGCTCAAGAAGCAAAAAAAGTTAAGAACTTTATTTCTAATTGAAAAAATTATTTTATTAGTCCGCTGAATGCCAAAGTTACGGCTGTTGGTGATGAAAAACGGTGAGCAGCGGTTTATCAACTTTATGAAAATCGTTTGCGGGAAATAAATAGTGTTGACTTTAATGATTTAATTTTATTAACGCATAAATTATTTAAAAATAATTTAGAAGTGTTACAAAAATGACAAAAACGATTTGATTATTTTTTAGTTGATGAGTTTCAAGATACCAATGAATTACAATTTGATATTATTAAATGATTAGTTGGAGATAACCATAATATTACTGTTTTTGGAGATCCAGATCAAACAATTTATTCATGACGTGGAGCAAAAATTGATTTAATTTTAAATTTTGATAAGTATTTTAGTCTTACTCAAACTATTGTGTTAAACCAAAATTATCGTTCAACACAAAATATTCTATCTTTAGCTAATAAATTGATTGAACATAGTAAAAAGCGTTTTAAAAAGGATTTGTTTACTGTTCAAGCAACCGGACAATTACCAATTTTATATCATGGGATTAATAGTAGTGATGAAAGTGATTTTATTGCGCGAAAAATTAAGGACTTAATTAAAACGGAAGATCATCGTTATAATGATGTCTTAATTTTATATCGGTCTAATTATTTATCACGGGATTTAGAAATTGCTCTGGCAGACTATGGGGTTTCATATCTTATTTTTGGAGCTTTTAAGTTTTATGAACGAAAAGAAATTAAAGATGCTCTTGCTTTTTTAAAGATAATTATGAATAATGATCCGTTAGCAATCGAACGGGCTTTATCATTGACACCAAAAATTGGCCCAAAAGCAATTGAACAAATTATGCAAATTTTAAAAGAGCAGCAAATAACGTTTACAACCTTATTAACTGAACAATTTGCTTTGTTACCAGTAACGTTCCAACATAGTTTAAGTAAATTACAAGCAGCGTTTTTAACTGCTCTTGCTGAATTACCAACAGTCAAAACAGTGGGAAGTTTTTTAACCTTGCTCCTAGATAAAACAGGTTATTTACAACGCTTACGGGATAATTTTGAAGAAGAACGCGAAGAAAATATTTTAGAATTAATTGCTTCAGTTACTAAATTTGATAATCAAAATAAGAATTTAAACGGTGTTGAATTATTAAGTGAATTTTTACAGCTGGTTTCATTGCAAACGGATAGTGATAGTGATAGTGATAATTTAACGGATAATACTGTTTCTTTAATGACAATTCATAATGCCAAAGGATTAGAGAAAAAAGTTGTCTTTATTGTTGGGTTAAATGAAGGAATTTTTCCAACCATGCAAGCCATCAAAGGGGGGCATGAACCGTTAGAAGAAGAACGCCGAGCCTTATATGTCGCGATTACAAGAACAAAAGAATTGTTGTTTTTAAGTTATGCTGATGGATATTCATTTGCCACCAGAAATGAACGATTTGAATCGCGTTTTATTAAAGAATTAAATGATGATTTTTATGAAAAAGTTAATAGTGAAAGATTATTAATGAAGGCAAAACCAAGTCCTATTTTTCATAACAACCACAATGATAAACAGGCCCGAACAACTTTTCATCTTAACAAAAATGTTGAACCATCTTTTAAACCTCCTAACCCGTGAAAAGTAGATGATACGGTTAGTCATGAATTATTTGGGATTGGGGTTGTTGTTAAAATTATTGCTCAAAATGTTCAAATTGTTTTTCCAAGTCCGTTTAATGTCAAAATTATTTCAGCGGATAGTCAAGCAATTAAAAAAGTAGAATAAATAACAAGAGGGAAAATTAATGAAAATTAAAAACTATAAAGAATTAGCAAAGATAGTAGTGTGTGGAGTTGGAACCATTTCGCGTTATTTTAGTGGGGGCTCAATTAGCACTGAAATGCGAGAACGAATTAAGGCCATCTTAAACCAAAATGATTTTCTCTTAAAAAAGAATCATTGCCAGGCTAATGTCAATTTATTAATTTTTTATAAAATAACAACATGAACTTTTAATATTCTTCAATTTGTGCTGTGTAGATACAAACGGCAAATTTATATCTTGTTAAATTAATAATAAAATATTTTTAATAAATTTTTTTAATTTTATTTTTATTTTCAACACTTCAATCTGTAATTTTACCTGTATTTGTATCAATTTGGGGTGTTTGAAGTTCACCATTTCCATCTCAACGATAAAGACCTTTTAATTTACCTGCTTCAACATAAACTTTTATATCACTCGGAATAAACGGAATACCATCTATTTCTTTGACGTTATCTGTATCATGTTTAAATTTTAATATTTTTCATTGTTTACTATTAAAAGGGAGCGCGTAAAATATTCGGTTGGTGGGAATTTTCCAAAAACTAAGAAAAAGACAGAAATAAAATTCTGTGCAATGTTTCTTTTAACTTAGATATATAAATAAAAATTTTTCTAGATTATTATTAATATATAAAGTTAGGAGAAACATTTTTATATGACTAAAGGTAAAATAAAAGGGTCTAAAGATCATTCTTTTGAATTTAAAGAAAAAATTGTTAATGAATATTCAATTAACAATAAATCTTATAGTGAAATAGCAAAAGAATATCATATTAGTTTAGCAACTATTTCAAAATGAGTAAATCAATTTCAACAAAATAAAGAAATTCTAAAAGAACGAAAAAAGCGAAAAGATTTTGAATTAAATAAGTTTAAAAAACCCTTAGAACGTGAAAACTATTTATTAAAAAAAGAAAATGAAAGAATAAAAGCTGAGAATGAGGTTTTAAAAAAGCTTGAAGCTCTTCCAAAGATAAAAACAAAAACAAACATTAGAAAACAAATTGCTTTTATTAAATCAGAATTGCAAGTTTAAAAAATTACTTTATCATGATATTTAAAAGAATTAAGAATTTCATATGATACTTGAAATAAATATTCAAAAAATTGTGATGAATATCAACCAAATATTGATTATTCAATATATGAAATAATTAAAGCAATTCATAGAGAAAATAGTATTAAAAAGTAGACTGCACCCCGTTTAGTAAGTATTAATAAAAAGGTTTACAAACTTTCATTTATTATATATTTTTCTTTTTGGTTTGAATATCATTTATTTCATTTTTTAACATCATTAATATATTCATTATGAGATTTATAATTTTTATTATGGATTGTTCCTTTTTTAAGTAATGAATGAAAAATTTCAATAATAATGTTGTCTGCACAATGATAATTTTTACCCATTGAAATTATAATTTTGTTATCTAAACATTTACTATTATAATCTTTAGATGTATATTGATATCCGTGATCTGAATGAATTATTGTTTTATTTAGCTCTTTTTTTATTTTTTTAATTTTATTAATTGCAGCATTTAAATTATCAATTACAAGTTTGTTATTATTAAATTTTGATCATTTTACATCAATAATTTCTTTAGTATATCCATCAATTATTGTTGATTGATAATGTTTTTTACCATTTCAAATTAAATAAGTTACATCAGTAAATAAAATTGAAAATCTTTCTTTAATATCATTAAAATTACGATTTACTAAATCAGGATATTTAATGATATTTTTATTTCTATTTTGTTTTATTAATATTTTTCTACGCATACGCTTTACATATTCAGCTTGAATATTATTTTCTTTCATAATTCGTAATACTTTCTTAGCATTATAAACAATGCCATAATCTTCTTTTAAATATTTGGTAATTCGACGATAACCAAATTGTTTTAAATTTTCTTCATAGACTTTTACAATATTCTTTAATGATTCGCTATCCTTACCAGTACTTGAATAATTTTTATATTTATCTCAATAACTACGCTTTAAATTTGTTATATCAAGTAATAAATTTAGTGGATATTTATTAAGGTTTTCTTTGATAAAAAATACAATTTTTCTTTTATTTAATTGTAAAAGTCATGAAGCTTTTTTAGTAATTCATACCTAACTTTGTAATAGTTTAAATCTCTTTTTTCAAATGATTCTTTTGGACCTTTATTGGTGTTTAAAATCCCTTTCTTAAAATTTTCATACCATGAAGCAACAGTTTTTTTATTAATTGCATATTTTTTTGCAATAAAACTTATACTATTATTTTTAACCTCTTGTCCTATCCTTTTTCGAAAATCTGCTGTATATTTATTAAATTTTTGTCCTTTTCTTGCCATATAAAAATGCACCTCCTTTAAAAGTTTAGCAAAGACTTTTTTTCTTTACTTACTTTTTTGGGTGCAGTCTAAAAAGCTTCATGACTTTTACAATTAAATAAAAGAAAAATTGTATTTTTTATCAAAGAAAACATTAATAAATATCCACTAAATTTATTATAGACTGCACCCTGTTTAGTAAGTATTAATAAAAAGGTTTACAAACTTTCATTTATTATATCTTTTTCTTTTTGGTTTGAATATCATTTATTTCATTTTTTAACATCATTAATATATTCATTATGAGATTTATAATTTTTATTATGGATTGTTCCTTTTTTAAGTAATGAATGAAAACTTTCAATAATAATGTTGTCTGCACAATGATAATTTTTACCCATTGAAATTATAATTTTGTTATCTAAACATTTACTATTATAATCTTTAGATGTATATTGATATCCGTGATCTGAATGAATTATTGTTTTATTTAGCTCTTTTTTTATTTTTTTAATTTTATTAATTGCAGCATTTAAATTATCAATTACAAGTTTGTTATTATTAAATTTTGATCATTTTACATCAATAATTTCTTTAGTATATCCATCAATTATTGTTGATTGATAATGTTTTTTACCATTTCAAATTAAATAAGTTACATCAGTAAATAAAATTGAAAATCTTTCTTTAATATCATTAAAATTACGATTTACTAAATCAGGATATTTAATGATATTTTTATTTCTATTTTGTTTTATTAATATTTTTCTACGCATACGCTTTACATATTCAGCTTGAATATTATTTTCTTTCATAATTCGTAATACTTTCTTAGCATTATAAACAATGCCATAATGTTCTTTTAAATATTTGGTAATTCGACGATAACCAAATTGTTTCAAATTTTCTTCATAGACTTTTACAATATTCTTTAATGATTCGCTATCCTTACCAGTACTTGAATAATTTTTATATTTATCTCAATAACTACGCTTTAAATTTGTTATATCAAGTAATAAATTTAGTGGATATTTATTAAGGTTTTCTTTGATAAAAAATACAATTTTTCTTTTATTTAATTGTAAAAGTCATGAAGCTTTTTTAGTAATTCATACCTAACTTTGTAATAGTTTAAATCTCTTTTTTCAAATGATTCTTTTGGACCTTTATTGGTGTTTAAAATCCCTTTCTTAAAATTTTCATACCATGAAGCAACAGTTTTTTTATTAATTGCATATTTTTTTGCAATAAAACTTATACTATTATTTTTAACCTCTTGTCCTATCCTTTTTCGAAAATCTGCTGTATATTTATTAAATTTTTGTCCTTTTCTTGCCATATAAAAATGCACCTCCTTTAAAAGTTTAGCAAAGACTTTTTTTCTTTACTTACTTTTTTGGGTGCAGTCTATTACTTGATATAACAAATTTAAAGCGTAGTTATTGAGATAAATATAAAAATTATTCAAGTACTGGTAAGGATAGCGAATCATTAAAGAATATTGTAAAAGTCTATGAAGAAAATTTAAAACAATTTGGTTATCGTCGAATTACCAAATATTTAAAAGAAGATTATGGCATTGTTTATAATGCTAATAAAGTATTACGAATTATGAAAGAAAATAATATTCAAGCTGAATATGTAAAGCGTATGCGTAGAAAAATATTAATAAAACAAAATAGAAATAAAAATATCATTAAATATCCTGATTTAGTAAATCGTAATTTTAATGATATTAAAGAAAGATTTTCAATTTTATTTACTGATGTAACTTATTTAATTTGAAATGGTAAAAAACATTATCAATCAACAATAATTGATGGATATACTAAAGAAATTATTGATGTAAAATGATCAAAATTTAATAATAACAAACTTGTAATTGATAATTTAAATGCTGCAATTAATAAAATTAAAAAAATAAAAAAAGAGCTAAATAAAACAATAATTCATTCAGATCACGGATATCAATATACATCTAAAGATTATAATAGTAAATGTTTAGATAACAAAATTATAATTTCAATGGGTAAAAATTATCATTGTGCAGACAACATTATTATTGAAAGTTTTCATTCATTACTTAAAAAAGGAACAATCTATAATAAAAATTATAAATCTCATAATGAATATATTAATGATGTTAAAAAATGAAATAAATGATATTCAAACCAAAAAGAAAAAGATATAATAAATAAAAGTTTGTAAACCTTTTTATTAATACTTACTAAACGGGGTGCAGTCTAAAGGACACAGACAAATTAAATTATTTTTGGAAGATCAAAAAATTAATGTGTCGAATTCAACAGTTTATCGTTATATGAAATTAGCTAATAGAATTTCTAGTGTAAGAATTAAAACAAGAAAAAAAATTAATTATTTCTTAAAAATGACAAATGAACATATTCGACATAAATATCTATTAAAACGTAATTTTAAAGCTGAAAAAAATAATCAAAAGTGATCAATTGATATTACGTATGTTAAAACAATCACAGAATGAGTATATTTATTTGCAATCAAGGATTTATTTAGTAATTTAATAGTAAATTATTCTTTAACAACAACTCCAACAGTAAATTGAGTAAATAATTGTATCAAAGAAGCAATTATTAAAAGAAAAATAATCAAAGGTGAATTAACTATTAATTCTGATCAAGGGATTCATTTCACTTCAAAAGCTTATGAAAAATTATTAAAAAAACACGGCATAAATATAAGTATGTCAAGAAGAGGCGATTGTTTAGATAATTCACCGATTGAAAATTGATTTTCAATTCTTAAAACCGATAACTCAGAATTATCACACTGTAAAAATATTTTAGAAGTAAAAAATATTGTAGATAATTATATAATTCATTATAATGAAAAAAGAAAAATTTTAAATTTAAAAATGCCACCACTTCAATATGAAATGAAAGCATTCTTTTAATTAAAATTCTCAGTTATCTGAAACTGTGCAGAAATAAAATTCTGTCTTTTTTAATTAGGTTAAAATTGTCGTTAACCTTGCTTAGTTTAATAAAACAACAGCAAAAACAACTAAATAAAACTCTCCTACTTGGAATGTCGTAAAAACAAGCGAGTGAGGATAAACAATATACTTCTTGCGATACTAACAAAAATAAAAAAATTACAAATTAAAAAAATTAAATGGCCAAATACAAATCGATGAAACATTTATTAAAGAAATCCATAAAGGTAATTTTAAAGATAAATTTGATAAACGAAAAACTCATCTTGATCCATTTTCCACTAACACTAAATGTTGTATTCAAATGGCGGTTGATACTAATAATAATATTTTTGTTCAATCCACTAACACCAAACGATTACAAAAACAGTGAATTATTGAAAATATGAATACAAAATTAATTAACAAAAATTCCATTATTATTTATGACATGCAACCATTATATTTATTAGTAGCAAAACAAACAAGTTCTACTTTATATGCCACTAAAACTAGGACAAATCCTGATGCCAGTTATCGAAAATTAAATAAAATTAGTAAATTACAAGCAAGTCTTAAAGAAGCCTTAATTCATTATCATGGTTTAGGTTTTACTAACATTCAAAATTATTTAAATCTCTAAAAATGAAAATACCAACACAAAGATTTAACACCAAACCAACAAGCAACGATATTATATTTTAACATCTAAAAAAGTTAAAGAACAATAATAATCTTCCATCAAATTCGTTTTCAAATTGTCATATTGATGATTTTTTTTACTTTATCAAGAGTTTTCGACAAAATTAAAGATAAAGTGTCCCAAATATATTTACAATTCAGGTTATAATAAATAGGAGGAAGTAAAACAATGAGGAAATTGCTCAGTTTTTTACAGTAGCAACTTTTTTTACTGCTTCGAGTTTTTCTCTTGTTGCCTGTGCAAAAAAAATATTATTTTGATAATAATATTTGAGTTATTACCTATGCAGGGGTTGTGACCAATGCATCATTTAATGAATCAGCATGGAATGGCACAAGTAAATATGTTGTTTCACAGCAAGACGAAGAGGTTTCGTTTTCAGAGTGAAAAACATGTCATTGACGAGTTAGTTATTTTGAACCAGCAAGTTCTCAAACACCATCTGATTTTAAAACAGCTTATGTAAATGCTCATACTGCTGGAGCAAAAACATTAATTTTATCAGGTTTTGTGCATGGTAATACAATTGGATGAGCGGCAGAAATCACAGAGAATTTAATTTATATGGATGGAAGTAGTAAAGGTATTCATTTAGGAATGGATCCGCGCAAGCCATTGGCAAAAAATATTGTTAGTATTAGTTATGAATCCAAATCATCAGGGTTTTTTTGCCGGAATTGCAACAGCAATTATGGTTAAATGTCCATCAAAACAGATATCAAAAAGGTTTAAAAATAGCTACTTATGGGGGGATGAATAATCTTGGAGTTGTTTCAAACTATATGTGAGGATTTTTAGTAGCGGCTGATATTTTTAACACAATCATCAGTGATCGTAATTTCCCAAACTTGTTTAAGATTAAAAATAGCATTTTAAAACAAGTTCATAAAATGAATCCAACAATAACAACGTTAGAAAAAATTGAAAAAGTACAAAACATTGTCAAAAATAATGAATCATGATTTTCACAATCATTTGAAGTTGGGCATGTGGTAAAGATATTTCAGATGAATTACTTTCGCGTGGGGCAAAGTATTATTTTTCCTGTTTCCGGACCACAAACGCAAAATACGATTGACTGGGTTAAATATAATATACTTCTTGCGATACTAACAAAAATAAAAAAATTACAAATTAAAAAAATTAAATTAAATTTTAAAATAAGCATTTTTAAAAATTTTAATTGCTTTTTAAGCATAAATAATCAGGTATCGCAAGAATTATAATAAATCAGCAGCTAAGGTTATTGGTGTTGATACCGAGCAATCGAAAATTTATGGCGAAGACATTATTGCCACAAGTGCGTTAAAAGAAATTGCCACTTCGACAGCGGAAGCTTTAAAGAATATTTATTCTGATAAATGTGGATATCAATCTGATAATAATATGTAAGATGATAGTAAGGTGACGCAGGAATGTTGAATTGATACTGACCAATCATCAATTCAACATCCGACTTGAATAGGAATTGAAGAAACAAAATCAATTAATGAAGATACTGTTTATTTTATTCATAATGAAACATATGATGCCAGCCGTGACACCGTGTTTGATAAAATTATTAAAGTATTGCAAGATGTTTATTCTCGTGGCATCAAAATCCTTCACAACAACATTATCAAATACGTATGAAAGCGTTGATACCTTGAAAGCTTATATTTTAAAAGCAATTGAAGCAGCTTTATAGAAGAAAGGACATAATATGGAAAACAATAATGAGTATGCAATTGAAATGAATAAGATTACCAAGTTTTTTGATGATTTAATTGCAAATGATAATATTACTTTAAAAGTTAAAAAGGGGGAAATTCATGCTTTAATTGGAGAAAATGGGGCCGGAAAATCAACATTAATGGGTATTCTATTTGGTTTGTATGAACCAACAAAAGGGGAAATTATTGTTAATGGGAAATCAGAATACATTAGTAATCCAATTAAAGCCAATCAACTAGGAATTGGTATGGTTCATCAACATTTTAAACTAGTTGATATTTTTACTGTTTTAGACAACATTGCCTTAGGATATGAACAACTAAAAGGAAATGTATTTTTAGATCGAACAAAAGAAGCCAGTGATATTGCACAAATTGCAATTAAATATAATTTACAAGTAGATTTTAATGCTAAAATTGCCAATATTTCTGTTGGAATGCAACAACGCGTTGAAATTTTGAAGATTTTATATCGAGGGGCGGATATTTTAGTTTTTGATGAGCCAACCGCTGTTTTAACTCCACAAGAAATTGAAAGTTTATTAAAAATTATGTTAGATTTAAAAAAGGACGGAAAAACTATTATTTTTATTTCCCATAAATTAGATGAAGTTAAAAAAATTGCTGATTGTGCAACTGTTATTCGCCGCGGAAAAGTTATTGAAACTTTTGATGTCCAAGCTAAGAACGAAAAAGAAATTGCTGAAGCAATGGTTGGCCGTAATTTAGTTGAAATTAAAAATTCTGGTCGAGCACCCCAACCAGAAGTATTATTGAAAATTGAAAACTTATCTGTTAAGAAAAAAGGATTAACACGCTTAATGGCGTTAGATGACTTTAATTTAACTGTTCATGCCGGAGAAGTTGTTGCAATTGCAGGAGTCGAAGGAAACGGCCAAACAGAGTTAGTTAATGTCTTAACTGGATTAGATAAGGGGACATCGGGGGAGATAATTTTTAATGACATTAATGTCACAAAGAAAAGCATTTATGAACGTTATCAAAATGGTATGTCACATATTCCAGAAGATCGTCATAAGCATGGTTTAGTTTTAGAATTTAATGTCATTGATAATGTTGTTTTACAAAATATTAATCAAAAACCATTTTCAAATTGTGGTTTATTAGATAAAGGAGCAATCCAATTATATGCTCAACAGATTATTAGTAAATATGATGTCCGTGGTGCAAATTCTGGATTTGCGGTTACCCGAAGTTTATCGGGGGGTAACCAACAAAAATTAATTATTGGTCGAGAATTATTGCGTCAACATAATATTTTAGTTGTTGTTCAACCAACGAGGGGATTAGATGTTGGTGCAATTGAATATATTCATAATAAAATTTTAAAAGAAAAAGCACAAGGGAAAGCGGTGTTATTAGTTTCATATGAACTAGAAGAAATTATGAGTTTAGCAGATCGCATTGTTGT
This sequence comes from Spiroplasma endosymbiont of Polydrusus pterygomalis, assembly GCF_964030635.1. Lineage (GTDB taxonomy): Bacteria > Bacillota_I > Bacilli_A > Mycoplasmatales > Mycoplasmataceae > Spiroplasma. Next base: position 1,016,257 of record NZ_OZ034909.1, read on the forward strand.
TTTACATAATGGTCGCATTACTGGTGAGGTTGCTGGAAATAAAGTTAAACGAGAAGAAATAGGTTTAATGATGTCCGGAAGATATCAACAGAAAGGAATAAAAATTAATGCAAATACAAATTAAAAATTATGAGTGATTGTTAAATCAAAAAATAAAAATTTTCTTTCGTTCAAATGAATTTAAAACTAAAATGAATTATTTTAAAGCATCAATTTGTGCCATTATTGCTGGGGTACTTCTTAGTTTTATCATCATTGGGGCAAATGCGTCAGATCCATTATTATTTTTTAATTATGTTTTTCGATTAGCTTTTCACCCTTTATTGAAAGATCAAACATTAACTTATTGAGCAATTTATATTGTTGCGGGATTAGCAGTTGCAGTTGGTTTTAAATCGGGCCTATTTAATATTGGAGTCCCTGGCCAAATGTTGCTAGCGGGGAGTATGACAATTGTTTTAGGTTTAAAGAATCCCACAATTAGCCAAGGGACTGGGGTGGTCGGAGCCTTATTTATTTCAATACTTGTTGGAGCCGCTTTAGCCGCGATTGCGGGGACTTTAAAGGCTTATTTCAATATTCATGAAGTAGTTTCCACAATTATGTTAAATTGAATTGTTTGATATGTCATGAAGTGAATGTTTATGAATCCATCTCATGGGATGTGGAATTCAAATCATAATTCAACAATTGATATTGTAACCACTGCCCCAAAATTTAATTTAATGTTGAATGGTCAAACATGAATTATTCCGTTTATTATTGCGATGTTATTATTAGGAATAATTATTTTTATTATGAATTATACGGTCCTAGGATTTCGCATTAAAGCGGTTGGAAAATCAAAAAATGCTTCGTTATATGCTGGAACCAATGTTAAAGCGTATAATATAATTTCAATGGCCTTATCAGGAGGTTTGGCGGGTGTTTTAGGAATGTTATATTATATGACCCAATCCACCGTCTTACAATTTACCACTGATGCCTTGCCCGTTGTTGGATTTGATGCTATTGCGGTTGCCTTAGTTGCGTTTACGAATGGGGTTGCCATTTTACCAATTGCCTTATTATGGGGAATTATTAAAACAGCAGCTTTACAAGCAACCCAACTACCTGATTTTCAAATGTCAAAACAAATGGGGCAATTAATTTTTGGAATTATTATTTATATGACTGCCATTTCTGCTTTGTTTATTTACTTTAAACCAATCTTTTGATTACGCCGTTGATGAAATATTCAACATCGTCCTGAATGAAAACAAGAATATTCTGAATATCACCATCAAATTAAAAATTATCAAAAACAAATTAAAGCGACAAAGAAAGCATATCGGATTAAAATTCAAGCATTAAAAAAAGTCGGTGATAAGGAGGAAATTAAAGCCTATCGCAATGAAATTGACGATCAATTAACTTTATATGCCGGAAAAATTACCCCTTTAAAAAAAGAAATTCGTTTCTTTAAAAATTCAAAATATAAGGAAACAGCACGAATTGGCCAACGAGGAATTAAAACAAAGTATGATTTAGCAACTTTTATTGCCATTGGCTCAGCACTTGATCATTTTGTCCAATTAAGAAATGAGTATTTACTAAAAAAACAGGAAATTAGTTTTTTAAAAAACAATTACTATCAAGCAGTGCGAAAAACAAAAGGACAAGTTAAGCGAAAATTATCTCAATTTTATAATTTACCAAAAAAAGATTTATATGTTAAATTAGCGAATTTGCAAAGCCAATATGGTGATTTATTTTTAAAACAAGAAGAAGCAATTAAAAAATTGTGGAAAAGTTATTATCCAGTTTATAATGAAATTCAACAAAAATATTTAAATGATTTTAAAACGTTGCAAAAAAAAGAGGCAGTTGTTACAAAAAAATTAAATCAGGAAATTAACGCTTTAAAACGTCGTCAACAACAAGAAATGCGTCAGTTTAAAGCTAAAAATCACCAAACAAAAAAAGACCTTAAACGCCAATTAAGAATAATTAATCGCCAGGTTAAAGCGGATGTTAAGGTCCAAAAAGAAGTGATAATGTTGAAACAAAATTTACAAATACAATTAAGAGAAATGCAACAACAGTTTAATGTTGAATATAAAGCAATGCGGGAAAAACATAAAACAAATATGCCACAATGAAAAAAGGAATTAAATCAAAAATTAGTGCATATTAGAAACACTGTTTCGGAAGATAATAAAATCTTAAAAACAGAGTATCTTCGCCAAAAAAACGCTTATCAAATGATGCAAAAAGGAGGGAAAAATTAATGGAAGCAGTTTCACAATTATTTGCGAATGGTTCAGTCCTTTTTGCCGTATTATTAATTGCGGCGATGGCTGGTTTATATTCTGAACGAGCCGGAGTTGTTAATATTGCCATTGACGGGATGATGATTATTGGGGCATTAGTGTATGCTTTATTAGGAAAAGTATTATCTCAATACGGTAATGGAATGCAAATTATTGCTTTATTAGTTGCCACAATTAGTGGGGGAACTTTTTCCTTATTACATGGTTTTGCTTCAATTACTTTAAAAGCACAACAAGTAATTTCGGGAACAGCCTTAAATTTATTAGCAACTGGATTAGGATTATTTTTTGTAAGTATCCCCGCCTTAGCAGCGGGAAATATGATTCAAACCGGTTTTAGTACAATTGGAATTGATTCGTACCAAATTATTAATATTTTCCTAATTATTGCTATTGTCTTAGCCGGTTTTACCTTCGTTTTCTTACGCTTTACCAAAACGGGGATACGTTATGTTGGCTGTGGGGAAAACCCAAATGCGGTTGATGCAGCCGGAATTAATGTGATTAGAACAAGATATAAAGCCGTGATTATTTCAGGATGTTTAGCGGGACTGGCTGGTGCAATGTTTACCCATTATGTTTCAGGACAATTTCGTGGTGATGTTCAAGGACAAGGATATATTGCCTTAGCAATCATGATTTTTGGACAATGACGAATTCAATACATTACATTAGGAGCCGTTTTATTTAGTTTTTTAATTGCTTTAGCAGGAACATTATGACGCTTTGCTGGTTGAAATATTGCTGAACCATCGAATCAATTATTGAAAATTCTTCCATTTGTCTTCGCGTTGATAACAATGGTTGCTTTTTCAAAATATTCGAAAGTTCCCAAAGCATCCGGCATTCCCTTTGACAAATCCTTACGTTAAAAAACAACCATTGGTTGTTTTTTATTTTTTTGTAGTATACCACACACATTTTGGAGATTGCAAGAAAACTTCTTTAAAGGCATCCTGTACGATGAACTAGACTGCACCCAAAAAAGTAAGTATTAATAAAAAGGTTTACAAACTTTCATTTATTATATATTTTTCTTTTTGGTTTGAATATCATTTATTTCATTTTTTAACATCATTAATATATAGACTGCACCCCGTTTAGTAAGTATTAATAAAAAGGTTTACAAACTTTCATTTATTATATCTTTTTCTTTTTGGTTTGAATATCATTTATTTCATTTTTTAACATCATTAATATATTCATTATGAGATTTATAATTTTTATTATGGATTGTTCCTTTTTTAAGTAATGAATGAAAACTTTCAATAATAATGTTGTCTGCACAATGATAATTTTTACCCATTGAAATTATAATTTTGTTATCTAAACATTTACTATTATAATCTTTAGATGTATATTGATATCCGTGATCTGAATGAATTATTGTTTTATTTAGATCTTTTTTTATTTTTTTAATTGCCAAATTGTAAAGTTAAGTGCAACTAAATTATTTTTCTAACCAAATATTCGATTGGCGAAAGATAATTTAGTATTTTTCTTGGTCTTTGGTTTAAAGACAATATAAATTTATGAACTGCATTTTTAGTAGTATTTGAAAAATTAAATTTTTTAGGAAATTTTTCTCTAATTAAACCATTAGTATTTTCATTAGTACCTCTTTGTCAGGGTGAATATGCATTAGCAAAATAAATTTTCACATTTAAATTTTTTTCAAGTTGTTGTCAATTAGCAAATTCTTTACCACGATCAAATGTTATAGTCTTAACAAGATTATTTGGAAGAATTGATAAATAATGGCTAATATTTTCGTTAATAACTTTAGTAGTTCTATTTTCAACTAATATTGCTAAAGTAAATCTTGATGTTCTTTCAACTAAAGTTATTAAACATGATTTACTTTTACCTCGTGATGATACTACGGTATCACCTTCTCAATGACCAAGAGTTACGCGATTATTAACATTAGCATTTCGTTCTTTAATTGATTTAACATTAAATTTACCCCGATTTTCTTGATATTTTCGTTTCTTACCTTTTCTTCTTAAATTTTTATTAGTAACTTTTTCAAGTAATCCAGAATAAATTCAATTGTAAATTGTTTTAAAACTAATAATTCATTCTTTATGAAAATTTTTAATTCTGCCATAAATTTGTTCGGGTGATCAACCTAATAATAATTTTTGTTGTACATATTTTACTAATTCTCTATTTTTAAACTTATGAAAATAAATATGTGATTGTTTTATATTTTCTGCTTTATTTTGTGCAATTAATGAAAAATAATGATTATTATCTTTATTTCTATTAACTTCTCGAATAATAGTACTAATACTTCGATTAAGATTTTTAGATATTTCACTAATTTTTATTTTAAACTTCAATTGATTCTCAATATAAATTCTTTCATCTATGCCAAGATGTTTATATCCCATATAAAAACTCCTTGCTTTATTTTTTCTAAAATAAACTTATCATCATAAAATTTTTATATGAGATTTTTTGCAATTTTATTTACTTGCACTTACAAGTATAATTCAGCGTATATCCATCAATCAACAATACTTGATGGATATACTAAAGAAATTATTGATGTAAAATGATCAAAATTTAATAATAACAAACTTGTAATTGATAATTTAAATGCTGCAATTAATAAAATTAAAAAAATAAAAAAAGAGCTAAATAAAACAATAATTCATTCAGATCACGGATATCAATATACATCTAAAGATTATAATAGTAAATGTTTAGATAACAAAATTATAATTTCAATGGGTAAAAATTATCATTGTGCAGACAACATTATTATTGAAAGTTTTCATTCATTACTTAAAAAAGGAACAATCCATAATAAAAATTATAAATCTCATAATGAATATATTAATGATGTTAAAAAATGAAATAAATGATATTCAAACCAAAAAGAAAAAGATATAATAAATGAAAGTTTGTAAACCTTTTTATTAATACTTACTAAACGGGGTGCAGTCTAAAAATTTAGCAAGTGAAAAAAACTTGAAAATATTTGTAAAATAAAAGTTTATTTTGCTGATTCTGGTTGTCCTGGCCAAAGAGGATTAAACGAAAATAATAATGGAATTTTGAGACGAAGTTTACCAAAAGGAATAGATTTATCAATATTTTATCAAGATGACTTAAATAAAATAGCATTGAAAATAAATTCAATGCCAAGAAAATCATTAAATTATAAAAATTAATTGGATTTAATACAAAATATTCAATAAAGTGTCCCAAATATATTTACAATTCAGGAAATTTATCTTTAGCTTAATAAGCGTTTTAATTGTCGCATTTATTTTCAACTAGTTTTATTTTGAGCAAAATAGAAACCAAAATAACAACCAGAAACAATTAACGCAAATGTTATATAAACAATCATTGTTTGAACGGTCATTGAAACTTTGTTATTTGTATAACTAGCTTTGATATTAGTAAACTCCATAAAATCATAAGGAAAATAACCGGAGAATGACATATCTGGCATTGGCTTTCAACTATGTGTTGCTTTTAAAATATAACCTAGAATGGTAAATACTATGAAATATCCTAAAATCATTGCTAAACTATATCCTCATCAACGTAACATTGTTGTTTTATTATAAGTTAAATTATAATGCTTATACCAAGTAAAGTAATAAAGAACCCCTAACAATGGAATTAAAGAATGTTGTAAAAACATACTCATTCATTGGATTGGTAATCACTTTTTAAAATCGCCAGTAATCGGTAAGGAGATATTATAAAAGAATAAGGTAAAACAAATAACAACCATTGTTAATAATCCTACTTTACTATTATCATATCGTCCTTGTCCTTCTTTTAAGGTATTAAAAGAAGAATTAAGAAAAAATGCAGAAAAAATAAAGGTTGAATATGAAGTATATAATGTTAAATTACGAAAAATAACCATGAAACTAACATTAACATCTGATCAACTTTGTAATTCTTCCAATCTTGTGTCATATTTCGAAACCCAACTCTTTGGAAAAACACCATGATGTTTACATAATAATGTTAATGATAAACTAACACTAGTAAAAATAATAATTGAAATAATTGGTAAAATTCCAATAATTAATTTAAATCAAAATTGTCATCTTTTAACTAAAAGTTTAACATTATTTTTCAAAATTCAATCTTTGTTGTTATTTTGTTGTCATATCACATCGTTGTTTGTTATATTGCCCATTTTCAAGTCCTTCTTAAGAATATATCCATCATTTTATCTTTTTTTAATCAAGAAATCAATATAAATTATTGAAATGAATTTAATGGATTGCGTTGACAAAGTTGGGGAAAATAAAAAAGAAAGTTTTCAGTATAATTAAGTTTGAAAAAAATTAGAAAGAAAACTATCCTATGAATATTATAACTAGAATCCAAGAGTTTTTAAACGAAAATAATAACTCTTTTATTTATTTAATTAATGAAATTAGCCCCAATATCCCTATTATCCTATTTAAACAATGAAATTAGTTCTGAAGCTTGAATACTATTTAAAAATATTTTTGAATATATTGATAACTATATTTTTAATAAGGACTGACGCAAAGCACGTTATATTCCAAAAGGATTTTATCAACGAACTTTGGTTTTTCGTAATGGTGAAGTTACTTTTAAACGACGAAAATATATCTTAAAACCAGAATTTCAAGTGGCAAAAAAACCAAAAACGGTCTTTTTACTTGATATTCAATTAGGGATTGAAAGTTATCAGCGACTTGATTATGATTTTTCGTTAGAAATAATCAGCAAATTAGGCATAAATTTTAGTTATCAAGATATTTGTAATATGTATCGGAATTCTAACATAACAAAAAAACAATTTTTAACCTTATTAAACGGTTTGATATTAAACATTTGTTAGAACTAATGCTAGATGAACCAGATACAAAACTAAAACATGATGGGGTTATTTATATTGAAACCGATGAAGCATATCGCAATGCCATTAGTTATCAAATAAAAAAACGATTAAAAATTAAGAAAAGAATCCGTTTAACCGTCTTTCATACTAGTTATAAAGATCCTAAAACAATACGAAAAACAATGCATAATGTCAAATTTCTAGTAACAATGACTAATGAAGTTAAAAAAATTAACTCTAAAAAATAATGACAAGGAATTAAAGAATTTATTAACTTAAATTATGAATCACCCGAGACAGCTAAAATTATTGTGCTTGGTGATGGGTGCACAATATATTTCAACGGTTGAAAAACACATCAATGTTGAATTTATCATTGATCGTTTCCATGTTATTAAAAAAATTAAAGATTGTCTCCGTGGTCCACGATATTATAAACGTTATTTATTTAATAAAATTAGAAAAGCAATTCTAAAATTAAACTGAAACAAGGTTACAAAATACCTTGAATGAGCTTATCAGCTTGTTAAAACCGAAGAAGCGAAAGGAAAGTTACAAGAAATATCTAATTATTTAAGAACATACTATGGAGCAATTCAAAAATGAGAATATCAAGAAAATATTGGTTGTCGCATTGAAAGTTATATTGCTCGAATTATTAAAGTAATGTTTCGTTCAAAACCAAAAATATTTAATGAAAAAACGATTTACAAAGTAATGTTATTAAAACAATTGACATCTAATGGGATTAATCCCTTTCAAGAACTAACAGAAATTAAAAATCTTCAAGTAAAAAATGAACAAATTACTTGAAGATGAATATTTAAAAAGATGAATAATCCAGAAGTTAAACAATATAACTTACCAATATTCACCGCTTCTACATTATCAAATAATAAAACTCTTTTAAAGAAAATAGTTTATAATTATTATTAGAACTTAGACTGCACCCAAAAAAGTTTAGCAAAGACTTTTTTTCTTTACTTACTTTTTTGGGTGCAGTCTATTTTTCTTCGATTCCTTCAAACATAGTAGTTTGTTCATAAGCATCGGTATTATAATGTGGCATTGGATTACGGATTTTTTCTTTCATTTGCTCTAGTTTCACTTTTAAGTCAGCAGTTCGATCACCAAAAATATTTGTGCCACTTTTTCGTGGTTTTAATAAAAAATAAACTGTTTGAGCTGTTAGTTCTGATAATTTATTCTTGGTCTTTAAAGTTGGCGGAATAATTTCTTTATTTGTAACTGGGTCATATTTTCGAAAGTATGGTTCAATAGACTTCTTGCGATACTAACAAAAATAAAAAAATTAAATTAAACTTTAAAATAAGCATTTTTAAAAATTTTAATTGCTTTTTAAGCATAAATAATAAGATACCGCAAGAAGTCTAATCTTATCATCATCCAAAAATGATTCTTTTTCTTCAATAATATATCTCTTCGCCAATTCCGCCTTCTTCTCACTAACTTTCTGGTTAATAATATCATTAATCGAAGTTGCAAATTTATTTTCCTTCTGTTGTTTATTTGAATGACTCATATTAGTTTTAAATTCGTTAGCACCATCTAACTTTTTCCCATATAATGGTGAAATAAATTCACATATTGTTGTTAAGGGAGATTTATTCTTCTTATTATGGTTTTCAACCGTTGTTGTTTGGCCTGTTTTTTGATGTTGTTTGTTTTCGTGTTTTAAATGAGGATAAGCATCATCATGATTATAATAAGACTCTATTTTTTGGTTTTTATTTTCACCTATCATGAACCCCCTTTTTTATGTACCTATATTATAAAACATTTCTTATTTTTTAACTAGTCGATTTGAAACAATATTATGACGGCCGACTTTTGCTTGATCAACACCATTTAATTGCACCGCATCACCAATAAAACCAATATTAATTTTTGCCAACGATTCACCAATACCATAAATATCAACGGGAACATTTTCTTTTTCAAAAGCAGCAATTTTTTGAGCATTAAAACCTGAGGAAACAATAATTTTAACATGTTGATATCCCTCATGATCTAAAGCTTGTCGTAAAGCTCGAATTAAATGCTTATTAACACCATTAATTTCATCTGCCGGAAATTTACTCTCTTTTCCAACAAAATATTTATCAATTAATGCTTTTGAAGTATCAACACGAACTGCATATAAATTTGAAAACTGATGCGCTACTTGTAACGTATCGGTAACAACATCATTATTATAATCGACTAAAGCTACTAGTTTATCAGTTGGATAAAAATTTTGATACGCTTTTAATGCAACAATTAAATCACCATTAAAGGCTTGAATTAAAGCATGCGGAACAGTTCCCATTGGTTCATAATTGTCTTCTAATTTTGTTACTTGCGCAGCAGTAACAAAATTAGTTATGCCACCAATTTTAGCAGCTGCTCCATCATTTTCTTGATTATAATAATAATCACTACGGTCATTCATATATATGACTGGTTTATTGTTTGCTGCTTGTAAAACACGATGGCAGTTAGTTGCAATACTTGTTTGTCGTGCTAAAATTCCATCAATAATGCCTTCTAAATGACCAAACTGATAATAATGTCCTGTTATTTTTAAAACAGGCTCATTTGCTTGAATTAAATCACCATCTGTTAAAGCAACAATTTCTAAACTTTCTGAATTAAAAGCTTCTGTTTTTAATAACTCAACACATGCATCGACTCCGGCTAAAATAATATTTTCTTCTCGTTGATAAAATTGCATTGTTACGATATCATTCGGTTTTTCATGTTTTAAAATATTTGCTGTTTTTAAAAAATAGACTGCACTATAATATCCTGCCTTAATTTTGCCCATTATAATATTCCTTTCAAAAACTATTGCCAAGATGATATTGTTTTTCTGGTAATAACATAATTTTTTCCAATAGTAGTAACTTCTAAACCTAACTCTCGTTCAGAACAAAGCATCCCATTCGAAATAACTCCTCATAACTAACTAGGAACAATTTGCAATGTTGATGGGATAATAGCCTCAACACAAGCAACAACAACTAATTGCCCAGCATTGCAATTATCGGCACCACAAATAATTTGTTCTGTTGTTGAACCAATTTTTACTTGGCAAATACTTAGTTTATCAGAATTAGGATGTTTTTCTCGCTCAATAATTTTTCCAACAACAAATTTGCGGTTCTTCATTAATATTACCTTAATTGTAAATATATTTTTTAATTTTGTCGAAAACTTTTGATATTTTAATAAAACCCTGATTTTATTGGGTTTTATTAAAATGGAATTTTTACAAATTTCTATATTTTATAAGGGTTTTTAACTTTATCAAGAGTTTTCGACAAAATTAAAGAATATATTTGAGACACTTTGTATCATGTACGATGAACCTCCAAAAAACAACTCTTGTTAAATAAAAAGGGTTGTTTTTTTATTTGTAAACCCATAATTATTAATTAATTCAGAGAAAGGGCAGCATCTTAAATTCTTAAAATAGAAACTTTTTATCGCAACTTTTTCATTAACTTAAAGTTGTTTACACATTTATTAAATATCTTATAAATCTTTACAAAGTGTACCTTTTTTTCTCCAATTTTAAGGTGTTGTCCTTTCTCTGTTTTAGTTAATTAATTTGGCTAATAAATAAAAAAACTTAATATCAAAGAAAGGAGTAAGTAATGGAAATTAATAAGCAACAAACAATATGTGATGTTGATAATTGCTATAAATCAATATCATTCATTACCGAAGAATTTTTATCAAATAAAGTTTTATGAACTTGTGAAAAACATAAAGATTTATTAAATCGTACAAAAGATAAAAAACAAACGCGGTTTTATAAAAAATTAGAAAATTCAAAAATTATCTTTGATTGAGAAAATGGTTCTTTTAAACTTTGATTTTATAAAACAACTTAATGCAGTGTGGGACGGTTATTTTAAATAACTAAGTGCTTCCATAAGAACATGAGTTTAAGCTCATTCCCACAGCCAGCCGAGGCAAGTACTGAAATAGTGTATGAGGAAAAAAGTAAATCGACGCTGGTTTATTAGAACTAAGCGATAGTCGTGATAAGTGCAAGGTCAACATCAAACGACAATAAAGATAGAGATGGTCACTTTATAAATAAATTTGCGATAGATTTACTTCTTAGAAGTGGCAGCGGTTTAAAAACCACAAAGCCAGCACCAGGCTCTTCAAGGTGCAAGTGAATTTATTTTAAAAACTGAACTCTTTGACCTGAAATGGTGCGGAAGAAGAGATAATTCTCTGACTTTACCTCATAAAAACAACTGTCTATTATTTAATAATAAATAAATATTAAATAATATATTATCGCCACCGCTCACCCCTAGTGAAGCGGATGGCGTAGTAAATAAATAGATAAATACTTATATAACTAATTCTCGCTTTGGCACTTTCACTTGGGAGTGAGTACCAGCGAATTAAAAATAGGAGGAAATATAATGACAGAATATAAAAGTAAATATATTAATAAAACTTGAAATGAAATAACAACATCATTTGATTGAGTGAATTGTCAACCTGTTAATTGTCGTATTTCTCATCATAAAAATCATTATGATTTGCAATGTTTAGAATGAGCAAAAATGTATTTAAATTTATTTGAAGATAAATGAGATGTTATTGCTTCTTATATGCAACATTATAAAATTAACGATATTTTAGATTTAGCATCAGATGGTTGAAAAATATTACAAATTGAGAAAAAAATAAACCAAATAATTTAGGAGGTTTATATGAAAAAGTTAAATAAAATTTGTCTTAAACAAAGATATTGAGGTTATTGTTTTCATAAAGAATGCAATAAAGAAAATAAATTGAATGAATTAATGCTTAAAAGTTATCCAGTATCACAAGAAGATATTACGGATGAACATTGAGCATTAAACAATAAAAATAATTAGGAGGAATAAGAAAATGTCATATTGTATTAGTGATTACTTAAATGAAAAATGAATTAATAATAACGCATTAAAAATTAGTAATAAAGATATTATTTATGCACAAATTGATAGTCATTATGATATGAGTTGAGAATTAACTTTATATCTTAAATTTGGTAATGAAGAAAGACGTGTGGGTAATATTTCATTGCCAAAAGATTTTGATTTAAATTTAAAATGATATGAAATTGATGGGGTTAAAGATAGACTGCACCCAAAAAAGTAAGCAAAGAAAAAAAGTCTTTGCTAAACTTTTAAAGGAGGTGCATTTTTATATGGCAAGAAAAGGACAAAAATTTAATAAATATACAGCAGATTTTCGAAAAAGGATAGGACAAGAGGTTAAAAATAATAGTATAAGTTTTATTGCAAAAAAATATGCAATTAATAAAAAAACTTTTGCTTCATGGTATGAAAATTTTAAGAAAGGAATTTTAAACACCAATAAAGGTCCAAAAGAATCATTTGAAAAAAGAGATTTAAACTATTACAAAGTTAGGTATGAATTACTAAAAAAGCTTCATGACTTTTACAATTAAATAAAAGAAAAATTGTATTTTTTATCAAAGAAAACCTTAATAAATATCCACTAAATTTATTACTTGATGTAACAAATTTAAAGCGTAGTTATTGAGATAAATATAAAAATTATTCAAGTAATGGTAAGGATAGCGAATCATTAAAGAATATTGTAAAAGTCTATGAAGAAAATTTGAAACAATTTGGTTATCGTCGAATTACCAAATATTTAAAAGAAGATTATGGCATTGTTTATAATGCTAAGAAAGTATTACGAATTATGAAAGAAAATAATATTCAAGCTGAATATGTAAAGCGTATGCGTAGAAAAATATTAATAAAACAAAATAGAAATAAAAATATAATTAAATATCCTGATTTAGTAAATCGTAATTTTAATGATATTAAAGAAAGATTTTCAATTTTATTTACTGATGTAACTTATTTAATTTGAAATGGTAAAAAACATTATCAATCAACAATACTTGATGGATATACTAAAGAAATTATTGATGTAAAATGATCAAAATTTAATAATAACAAACTTGTAATTGATAATTTAAATGCTGCAATTAATAAAATTAAAAAAATAAAAAAAGATCTAAATAAAACAATAATTCATTCAGATCACGGATATCAATATACATCTAAAGATTATAATAGTAAATGTTTAGATAACAAAATTATAATTTCAATGGGTAAAAATTATCATTGTGCAGACAACATTATTATTGAAAGTTTTCATTCATTACTTAAAAAAGGAACAATCCATAATAAAAATTATAAATCTCATAATGAATATATTAATGATGTTAAAAAATGAAATAAATGATATTCAAACCAAAAAGAAAAAGATATAATAAATGAAAGTTTGTAAACCTTTTTATTAATACTTACTAAACGGGGTGCAGTCTATTGTCTACACAATGCCATTTTATTATTTTTTTCTTGTTTTCTTGTTTTAATTTTGCTTTAATTTTGTCGAAAACTCTTGATATTTTAACAAAACCTTGATTTTATTGGTTTTTTAATAAAATTTATTTCTTGCAAATATCTATATTTTATAGGGGTTTTTGACTTTATCAAGAGTTTTCGACAAAATTAAAGAAGAAAAGTGTTGCAATATAGGAAATAGTATAATACAATGTGTATGAAAGTGGGGCATAATGGCATTATTAGGAACTTACAACCATACATTAGATGATAAATGACGATTAACGATTCCCCCTTCCTAAAATGAGAGAGCAGTTTAAAGATGATAAAGTCTTTATTTCGCTTGGTTTTGATGGTTGTATTGATGTTCGTAATGAAGCCGAATGATTGAAGTGAACGGAAAAAGTTGCTTCAACCGGACAAGTCACAGCCAAAGGACGGGCTTTGACAAGAAAAATTATGTCAATGTCTGATGAAACTACTTTCGATAATGCTGGACGAATTAAAATTTCGTCTATTTTACAAAATAAAGTAAAAATTAGTAAAAATGTTGTTATTATTGGAAACAATGATCACTTAGAATTATGAAATCCAAAAATTTGAGAAGTATATATTGACCAAGCACCATCAACGGAAGAAGCGGTAAAGAATTTTGAGGAAAAAATTTAACCGATGGAATTTAAACATCAAACAGTTTTATTAAAAGAAGCAATTGCCAGGTTAAATATTATTAAAAATGGAGTTTATGTTGATTGCACGTTAGGGCGAGCGGGACATAGTCTTGAAATTTTAAAGCATCTCCCAAATGGGAAGTTATATTGTTTTGAGCAAGATGAAGCAGCAATTACTGTTTCGGAACAAATTTTGCATCAAAGTAAATATCGTAATTATGAAATTATTAAAAATAATTTTGTTAACTTAGCTGCTGAATTGCAATTACGGCAAATTAAACCAGTTAATGGGATTTTATATGACCTCGGAGTTTCATCGCCACAGTTAGATGATTATAAACGGGGTTTTAGTTATCGTTATGATAGTCCCTTGGATATGCGGATGAATCAAACAGCAAGTTTAACCGCGAGAACGATTGTTAATACTTATTCGCAAGCAGCATTAGCGAAACTTTTCCAAGATTATGGCGAAGAACCATTTGCTAAAGTGCTTGCTAAGAACATTGTGCTTGCGCGGGATGAACAAGAAATTGTGACAACTTTCCAACTTGTTGAGATTATTAAAAAGAGCTTACCGCAAAAAATTTTAAAAAAAGCGAAGCATCCGGCAAAACGAGTTTTTCAAGCCTTACGGATTGAAGTAAATCAAGAATTATTTGTTTTACAAGAGTCATTACGACAAGCAACAACGCTATTAGCGATCCATGGACGCTTAGTTGTAATTTCGTTTCATTCATTAGAAGATCGCATTGTTAAAAAATATTTTCAAAGTTTAACACAAGATCCTAATTATGAAATAAATCAGCAATTACCAGTAATATCACATTTTGAAAGTAATTATCGAATTATTACCAAAAAAGCACTCGTTCCCTCGATTGATGAGCAAACTGTTAATCATCGTAGTACTAGTGCTAAGTTACGAATATTAGAACGGGTGAAATAATATTCAAACACTTTTTAAAAGGAGGTGAACGAAGTGGAATATAAGTTAAAAGAAGTATATGCCGTGTTAGAAATCAAAAATTATAGTTTTAGTTTTATGGTTGGTGTTTATAGTGAATCACAAATTAAAGTGCTTTATAAACGACATCTTGAATATCATTTTTGTGACAACGGCGTTATTATTGATAAAAAAAATGTTGCAAAAGAATTAGTTAATTTAATTAAAGATGCAAATCGTCAATTAGGAATTGTAATTGAACGGGTGGCAATTAGTATTTCATCTAATAATATGACAATTAAAACTTCAACCAAAATACTAAATTTAACACATGATCGGCTAATTACCAAAAATGATATTGATTCATTGATTACGTTAGCGAAAGAAGTTCCTTTATTAGACGATGAAACTGCTTTTTTTATTCGACCATATCGTTACATTCTTAATGAACAAAAAGCATTATCAGCGCCACCAATCGGGCAGGCGGCACACAAAGTAAGTATTAAGGCAATAGTTTATGTAACAAAAAAACAAGTTATTCAAAGTATTTTTGCTACTCTTAAATATGCCAAAATTGAAGTTATGGGTATCCTTCCAGAAGGGTTTAGTCTTGCGTGAAATATTGCATCGCCGGTTGATTTACAAAACGGGATTACAATTATTAATTGAGATTATGATAATATTACCGCTTACGTTTTTGTACGTGAAACATTGTGTGAACAAATTATTATTTCGGGTGGAATTAAAAAAATAATTACGCGTTTACGTAATGTCTTAAGATGTGATAATAAGCAAGCACTAAAGTATTTATATAAAATTATTAATTTAAATAATAATAGTAAAGATAATTTAATTATTTATAGCAAATATGATCATCAACAACAAACACAATTAAACTTTACCCATTATGATTTAAAACGGATTGTTAATCACGTTTTAACAACAGAAGAAATGGAAACGTTAAGTGAAAAGTTATCTAATAGCTTAGGGCGCTATGACTATCCAGTGGTTGTTGTTGGTGAAATTTTACGAATTAGTGGTTTTAAAGAGAATCTACTTGCTTTAAATAAAGATAAAAATATTTCAGTTTACATTGCATCAACGTTAGGGGCTAAAGAAACGTGATGCACTGGTTTACTAGGGAATATTTATTATCAACATTTAGCAAATAAGGTCAGTGCCACAAATATTCAATCTGTTGATCATCGTTATATTCGTTATCTAAATAATAATGTGGATAAAAAAGACCAACGAATTGACCATTATTATGATGGACAACAACCAGGAATGGGAGCTAATCCAGCATCAGGGGCAATGAGGCGATAAGCAACATTTAAACGGTTCACAACAATATCAACAAAAATAATACCAAAATGTGAAATAAATAGTATAATATATAAAAAGTGGAGGAATTAAGGTTATGGAAAATTTTGATAATTACGAACAAGTCGCATCAATAAAAGTTATGGGTATTGGTGGGGCTGGTAATAATGCTGTTAATCGCATGATTGAAGCCGGCGTACAAGGCGTTGAATTTATTGTTGCCAATACTGACGCTCAAATTATTAGTGTTTCAAAATCAAAAAATAAAATTGTATTAGGAAAAGAAACATCAAAAGGATTGGGCGCTGGCGCTAATCCGGATGTTGGTCGTCAAGCAGCAATTGAATCAACGGAAGAAATTAAGGAAGCTTTAAAAGGAGCAGATATGGTTTTTGTTGCCGCTGGAATGGGTGGTGGAACTGGAACTGGGGCCGCTCCTATTATTGCTAAACTTGCTCGCGAACAAGGTGCTTTAACTGTTGGGATTATTACAACACCATTTTCCTTTGAAGGTCGTGTGCGGAATAGTTATGCCATTCAAGGAACTGAAGAACTACGTAAACATGTTGATTCATTAATTATTATTTCAAACGATCGTTTATTAGAAGTAATTGGCGGCGTTCCCTTAAAGGATTCTTTTAAAGAAGCAGATAATATTTTACGTCAGGGAGTCCAAACAATTACTGATTTAATTGCTGTTCCTTCTTTAATTAATTTAGATTTTGCTGATATTAAAACCGTTATGAAAAATAAAGGTAACGCTTTATTTGGAATTGGGATTGGTTCAGGGAAAGATAAATCAATTGAAGCAGCTAATAAAGCAATAATTTCACCATTGCTAGAAGCATCAATTCGTGGTGCTCGTGATGCAATTATTAATGTTACTGGTGGAAATACCTTAACTTTAAACGATGCCAATGATGCGGTTGATATTGTTAAACAAGCGATTGGTGGCGAGGTTAATATTATTTTTGGAACAGCCGTTAATGAACATTTAGACGATGAAATGATTGTAACAGTTATTGCCACTGGCTTTGATGAGGAACAAATTTTTAGTTCTTTGGATAATACTTATCGTGCTGCTCAGGAAAAATATGAAGGTCCCGCGGCGAAACCAACACGTGAACGTGAACCAGATGTAATTGATGATAATGATCAAGATATGACTCGTAAGCGATCAAGTTATTTTACTAATTTATCAGAAAATGCTGAACGCGAAACGGCAAATGCCAACCGTCGCATTAATGAGTGAAGAGAAAATATTAATAATAGTCAAGTAATTGACCATGAAGATGATGATGATTTACCACCATTTGTTCGTCGTAGTTGATAATAATGAGTATTTTTTAAGAAAAAACAACGAAGTATTTACGATTCTCAGCCACGAATTGATTCTAGTGATAGTTCCAACACTGAGCCAATTGTCCATAGTGATCATAGTAATCTCCAACCTGTTCATGTCACCACTGCCCCGTTGCAAAAGGTGACTTCTGAGCGTGAATTAATGAACGAGCAACCAACTGATGCCAGTTAGACTGCACCCAAAAAAGTAAGTAAAGAAAAAAAAGTCTTTGCTAAACTTTAAAGGA
Source organism: Spiroplasma endosymbiont of Polydrusus pterygomalis (assembly GCF_964030635.1). Classification (GTDB taxonomy): domain Bacteria; phylum Bacillota_I; class Bacilli_A; order Mycoplasmatales; family Mycoplasmataceae; genus Spiroplasma. Next base: position 1,034,345 of record NZ_OZ034909.1, read on the forward strand.
GGTGCATTTTTATATGGCAAGAAAAGGACAAAAATTTAATAAATATACAGCAGATTTTCGAAAAAGGATAGGACAAGAGGTTAAAAATAATAGTATAAGTTTTATTGCAAAAAAATATGCAATTAATAAAAAAACTATTGCTTCATGGTATGAAAATTTTAAGAAAGGAATTTTAAACACCAATAAAGGTCCAAAAGAATCATTTGAAAAAAGAGATTTAAACTATTACAAAGTTAGGTATGAATTACTAAAAAAGCTTCATGACTTTTACAATTAAATAAAAGAAAAATTGTATTTTTTATCAAAGAAAACCTTAATAAATATCCACTAAATTTATTACTTGATATAACAGATTTAAAGCGTAGTTATTGAGATAAATATAAAAATTATTCAAGTACTGGTAAGGATAGCGAACCATTAAAGAATATTGTAAAAGTCTATGAAGAAAATTTGAAACAATTTGGTTATCGTCGAATTACCAAATATTTAAAAGAACATTATGGCATTGTTTATAATGCTAAGAAAGTATTACGAATTATGAAAGAAAATAATATTCAAGCTGAATATGTAAAGCGTATGCGTAGAAAAATATTAATAAAACAAAATAGAAATAAAAATATAATTAAATATCCTGATTTAGTAAATCGTAATTTTAATGATATTAAAGAAAGATTTTCAATTTTATTTACTGATGTAACTTATTTAATTTGAAATGGTAAAAAACATTATCAATCAACAATAATTGATGGATATACTAAAGAAATTATTGATGTAAAATGATCAAAATTTAATAATAACAAACTTGTAATTGATAATTTAAATGCTGCAATTAATAAAATTAAAAAAATAAAAAAAGATCTAAATAAAACAATAATTCATTCAGATCATGGATATCAATATACATCTAAAGATTATAATAGTAAATGTTTAGATAACAAAATTATAATTTCAATGGGTAAAAATTATCATTGTGCAGACAACATTATTATTGAAAGTTTTCATTCATTACTTAAAAAAGGAACAATCCATAATAAAAATTATAAATCTCATAATGAATATATTAATGATGTTAAAAAATGAAATAAATGATATTCAAACCAAAAAGAAAAAGATATAATAAATGAAAGTTTGTAAACCTTTTTATTAATACTTACTAAACGGGGTGCAGTCTACAAGCTTTATATAAAGGTAATTTTGAAATTATCTTTTATGCTGATAACCCATATACCAATAATGAAGAAGATTATTTAAGATTATCAGTATGGAGTTTTCGTGGAAAAACAAAAAGTGTATTAAATAATTATTTACGCGATATGACAACTAATTATAAAACTAGTTTCTTATTACCACATGACTATGAAATACCAACATTTAATTACCCTGAATATGTTTTACCACCAGTTCCATATAACTATAAAACTTATACAAAAGATATTATGCCCGCTGGTGTAGTACAACCATTAAAAACTAAAATTACTGCAACTCCAAAATGTCAACTTGCACCATCACCAAATGGTGATGTTAATTTATTTGATAATACAACAGAATATAAAGGTTATTATGGGGTTGAAATTGATTTAAAACAAATTGACCCAACAATTAAAAATATCAGTAAATTCCAAGATGCTTATAAAACAATTGAAATAAGTAATCTAGCTAATTTACAAGTTGAATGTGGACCATGTGATATAGAAAATTTTATTCCTAATAGAGATGTTAAATTATTAACTGGATATACAAATTGTAATAAAACAATATGCTTGTTAGAAGATTTAAATTTATTAGAAAGTAATTATTCACAAACTGATAAAGTTAATTTCCCAAATACCTTTACAATAGATACAAAAGAAATAACTAATGATATTAAAACGATTGATACTTTTAAAACTAATGGATTACCAGAAAAATATTATGAAAACACTTATGAACCTAAAAATAAACCTCCTTTGGGGCTTTGAAAAATTTACTTTTTATTACAAATAACAAAACTATATAATAATGATAACGATAAAATTAAAGAAACATATTTACAAGCATATTATACTAATGATGTAAAATTAAAAATTAGATTTTCAAAAGTGTTGATTGCTAAATTAATAGGAAGACCAAATACTAAAATTAATTTCGGTAATGATAAAGAAATTGTAATAGATGTTTCTAATCCGAATGTATTGGGAATTAGAAACAAAAGTATTAACCCAGTTAAAATTACAATTAAACCAAGATAAAAAAATAAAAAAAGAGATTGTTAAATCTCTTTTTTTCTATTCATCCTTAACTTTTATATTACCTTTATCATCAATTACTAAATAAGGTAAATTATTTTCTTCTAAATTTCAACGGTATATTGATTTAAAGTAAGTTTTATTTTTTATATATTCTCGTCATTGGACGATAGAAACAATATTATTAATTTTACCAATTACTAAATCTATTGGAAAATATGGGGCTTTATATAAAAATAATTCATAATTATTTTTTAAATCTATTTCTTTTGTTTGCTCATCAGATAAAAAAGTATCATTTAAAAATTTAATAATTTTTCAATCATCATTTTTATTTACACGCCATACAACAAAATATCATTTATCATCAACTTGATTGAATGGTTTTTCTTGTGGTGCTATTCATTCTAAATTATCTCTAATAGTTTGATTTTTTGTATTTATTTTGTTTTCTTCTTTTATTTTTGCTAATTTTTCGGGTGTATATTCTGCTGTATTACAAGCAAATAAACTTGTTGTACTTGTTCCAATTAAAGTGATTGATCATAAAATATTTAGTATTTTTTTCATATAATATCCTTTCTATTTTTTATAAAGTTTGTTATTTAATTAAAAATGGAAATAAATTATTGATTTTACTTCCATTATTTTTATATAGATTTAATAACAATATTAATTAACAATTAGGATTAACAACAACTTGATAACATTCATCAAGTGTTCTGTGTCTATTATTTCTAGATCTCGCATCTTCTCTAGCTTCTATGGAACTTAATCATTGATTGCTTGGAATATCATTTATATCTCCGATTTCAACTATCGTAACATTATTTGGATTTCTTCTAATTTCAACAGAATTAAATTCTCCATCAACTTGAACCCCAATTGAGACACCATTTTAATTTACATTCGCCTCTCCTCTTATTCGTTGAGTAAGGTTAGTTGCATTACCGGCCGTTAGTCTTACAATAACAATTCCAGCAATAGTTGTTAAAGCATTATTTAAAGCATTACGACCCATATTTTCATAATCTGGGGCAGCAGTAATTGCACCAATAATTGCTGCTGAAAGTGTTGAAGCAGCTAAAGCAGCATTATCAGACATTCTTATGTTTCCGATTATATTAGCTGCGGCATTTCTTATAGAAACAGCAAAATATCTTCATGTATTTCTTAGCGGAGTTAAAAAAACATCACTATAATTAAAATTATTTAAATTACTATTTTCATATTGTCTTTTATCTCTTTTTAAATTTTCTAAATTATTTGTTTGTGAATAAATAATACCATTATTTTCTAATTTAATTTCTTATTCTTTATAAGGACTGGCAGCAATTATTGTTGGCATAGCGCTTCCACTAATAGTTAATATACTTAATAAACTAAGTAACTTTTTCATACTTGTTTTTCTCCCGTTTCTTAATCTTGAAACTTTTTATCAAGATCTATTCCCAGTATATATATATATATATATATATACAAGCAAAATTAGTAATTATTTTAAAAACTTTTATCTTGTTAAAAAGCTATTAATACACGTTTTAAGGGGTAAATTAGCAATGAAATATATTAAGTTTTATATTTTTACATAAAGTGTTGTATTAGTAAAATAATAGTATATAATGAAGGCATAGGTTTAATCTTTTTCCGTAAAAAAGAGTTACGCTGACTTGTTAATCGGACAAGGATAAAAAAAGAGGAGTTTATAAAAATGGCACTTACAAAAGAACAATTAATCGAACAAGGTTTAAGTGAAGAGATTGCAGAAAATATCTTAAATCATTTTAATAATGAAGCAAAACAAATTAGAGAAAGTGTGCAAAAACGCGAAGATGTTATATCAAAAGAAGACTTTATTAAATTATATAATGAATTAGATGAATTAAAAGCCTTTAAAGATGTTCCATCTACTAAAATTGAAGATATTAAAACTAATTTAGAAAAAGTTAGTGGCAATTCTTTATCTGAAAAAATGCAAACTTTAAAAGAATTAAAACCTGATTTGTTTGTGCAAGAACAACCATCAGTTTCACCAACTAATTTTATTAAAGATATGATTGAAAATTCGGTTGAAAATAAAAATGATGAAATTGAAACTATTAAAGAAAAAGGAGCATATAATCCAGAAGAAATTAAGAAATTAACTGATTATACACTTAAAAACCTTAGATAATAAGGGAGTGAATATTATGGCAACAATTAATTTGCCGCAAGTACATTTTACATTACAAGGTAATACAACAGGTCAAAAAGCCTATGTTGATATGGTTAACGCTATGCTAAGAGGACCATTAATGAATGAGCATGCAAGTATTATGCAATATGCAACTGCAACAGCAGAACAAGTTGCTTGATTACCTAATGCAGGACAAGCGTTATATAATTTAACTCATCGTGTGGTATGACAAGATGATTATGCGTTACCAAATGGTGGGGCAACTCAAACTATGGGATTAACAAGAATTCCGGTGCCTATTAATAAAAGATTTAATTTAAAATTAATGAATGAAGCATTTGATTTAGCAATGATAGAACAAAATATTAAAAATGGTATTATTGCTGATGCTATTGCTAGTGTTGTCCAGAATAAATTTGTTAATTTAGAATGTGAATTAATTCAGGGGATTTATGATTATTGTTTAGCAGATGGTCAATATGAAGTAATTCCATTTCGTGGTTATACAGCCGATAGTGCCGATGATGCAAATAAAGCATTCTTTACATTAAATGAAACTTTGATTGAATTAACAAATCAAATTAGTAATTTATATTTTGGTTTACCAACCGATAAAATGTTTATGGTTTTAGGACGAAGATCCTATTTAGGATTAACACCTGCTTATTTAAAAGTAATTGGTTCACAAGCTCAATTAAAAGCAATGGTTAACGGTGAATTATATGAAAATACCGTAATGGGTATTCCGGTATCAAAAAGTTTTCATTTAGAAAAAACATATACAAAAGGACAAGTTAACCGAGATAAAGGTTATAATTTTACTAATATAAATGGTTTACTTATTAATAAACAAGTATGAGCATATCCAATTAATATGGATACCATTCAACAAGTTTTAGATAATGATACTGCTAACCCCCTAAATGAATTGGTAAAGTGCAATATGCAACTGCAACTATTTTATATCCAAAAACATGTAAGATTATTTTAGAAAAACAACCAACACAAAAAGAAATTGATACTGCTAAAAGTAATTTAAATAAAACATTTAGAGTGCCGGTTGATTATGAAATTTCTACACCAATAAATACAACAAAATCTAATGTAATTTTAACACCAGATGTTGCTAAAATAGATATTAGTAAAATAAATAAATTAGATAAACCAATCATTAATTTACCAGATCCCAAAGATGTTAGTGATGGATGATTAAAACCACAATTTAAAGACGTTGTTTTAAAAGCAGTTAAAACTGTAGATAGTTCTTTAACTGAAAATGATTTTGATTATTCTATTAATCCTAAAGGTGAAGACTGACCAATTGATATTACAAATGATAAAATTGTTGAAGTTTTAATTGAAGGTAAAAACAAAGCAACTGGTAAAACAAAGTCAATTGAAGTAGTAATTAAAAATTCTTAATAAACAATGAATTTATTAATATTACGAATTTTAACTTTATTAACAGAAAATTTAGGAAATAAACCTTTAATAAATAAGTTTGTTAATTTAATTAATAAGGTTAATAAGTTTGCTTCATATTATGCTAATCCTTTTCAAAAGATTACAAATAAAATTGAAGATATTTATCAGTGATTAGATCCTTATACTTATTTAAATTTAATTAAAAAAGGTCATAAAAAATAAATTCAACAAATATTAAGTAAATTAGAAAAAGATAACAATATTAAAAATAGAGAACAATTTAAAAAATAAAATTATCTAAACACTAATTGACAACCTTTAAATAGTAGTTGGCTTAATAGTGGTATGTTTAATATAACAAATAAGTTAACTTTAACAGGTAATTTAACTATTTTAATATATACAAAAACAGCAAAACACCCGAAGTTTTATGGTCCATATGTTTATCCTAGTGTTCCATTTAAAATTTGAAAATTATTAAGTAATGCTGTATCTAATGCAGGAACTTTATTTTGGCGTTATTGATTAAGAAAATGATTACCTAGTCATTTAAGAGATTATATTAAAAAAAGATTACCAAAAGAATTAAAAGAAAAATACCCAAAAGGAAATATTAAATTAACATTACCACATATTCAAAAATTACAACAAATTAAAACGTTTATTAATAATTTAAAGATTGGACACTTTAATTTCAATTTTGCTGGTGAAATTAATAACAAAAAATGATATCGAGAGCGAAAAAGTGATGTTAAAAATATTAATAATTTATATAAAACACCAGTTAAAAGTATGTTTTATAAAACTAATCAAACTATTTGAAAAATTAAAAAAGTACAAAGAAAAGTTAATAGTTATAAACTATCTAATTTAAGAAATAAATATCGTAATCAATTAAGGGGTGTATTATATGGAAAGTAATTTAAATAATTTATTATTTATAACAGTTGAAGATGTTAAAAAAAGTAAACTTTGACAACCTATTAATGATCGTAAGCAATCTGCTTATAATGATAATTTAATTTATAATGCTATCTTAAAAACTAGTTTATGAATGGATAGATTATCAGGTGGGACAATTTCAGATAAGATTAATAAAAAAGATTTATTTCCATGAGTAAAAAAAGATAATACAGGTTTAATTGAATATGATAAATGATTAAGTTATATTCAATCTGCTTGTTTATTAGCAGTTATGAATTGATATTTACCAAAAGGAGTTAATGATTTAACTGGTAGTGCTTCATTTTCACAAGGTGGTGTGGCATATTCACAAACAAATGACCCCGAAGCAAATGAAAATATTACTCGTGACGTTAAAAATGCTTTAAAATTAGCTGGTGAAATAATTGATATTATATCTAGTAAAACAGTTACGAGACCATATAATTATCATTTAGGGAATTATGCTCATCCTTGAGAAGAAGAATATAAATATATTACTAAAAAAACATTTTATGAAACTTTATTATTTTATTTAAAAGAACGAGTACAAACTGATAATTCAATAAGTATAACTTATCCAACTATTAATGATTTTTCTAAAATTGATTATAACGAATATATTAAAATTAATATAAATGATTGAGAAATTGTTGACACTAGTGATTTAGATAATACAAGGTTTGATTATGAAATACAAAATTGAGATAAAGAAAATTATAAATACAATATTTGAATTAAAACAAGTAATCAAAATCATTATTATTTATCAACATACAAAAATTTTAGGGGAAAAATAACTGTTGGATCATTTGAATTAGAAAACGTTTTTTCTCATCGTGTAGAATTGGAAGATGACGGAATTATTGCTATATATACCGGACAAAAAGATGGAACACTTTCTGATTTACACATTGAAAGAAAAAAAGTAAGTTAGAAAGGAATTTAATTAGTGAAACAAGATAAAACAACTTGGTTAAAGGGTGCCTTACCTTGAAATTGATTTAAAAAAGACCCTATTCCGACTTATAATTGAAATCATAAAGATATTAGAGAATGAGAAAGAAAATATAAAATTCGTAGTTTAGTAGTTAGTTTTTATACATTAATATTTTTAGCATTAAATTGTTGGTTAGAATATGGAATGATTGATGCAATTAAAGTAAAAATTGATTGATATAATTATGGTCAATATTGAGGTAATGGCATCGCTATTTTATTAACACCTTTATTTACACATGGGATTCAGGGTATATTTGTTGCTAGTAGTAAACCAAAAGTAGATATGAAAATTGATATTCCACGATTAAAAGTTTCTAAAATGGGATTAGTATTTACAATTTTACCTTTAATTACTTTAATAATTTCTTTAATTATTATTTTAATTGATAAATCAAAATGAAAAAAAGACCATTTAAGATATTGCTTAGATTGTCGGATTAATCCGCGCGTTATTCAACCAAGAATAGCAAAACAATGAAATAATTTAGATGGTATAACAGAAGAAATATTTAAAAATATACAAAACGAAAATATTAAAAAACAAAAACAAGAAGAAAATAACAAAAAATTAAATATAAATAATAATTATGAAACTAATAATTAAATTTTATTAAAATAGACTATATATAGGGGTGGTATAGACTGCACCCTGTTTAGTAAGTATTAATAAAAAGGTTTACAAACTTTCATTTATTATATCTTTTTCTTTTTGGTTTGAATATCATTTATTTCATTTTTTAACATCATTAATATATTCATTATGAGATTTATAATTTTTATTATGGATTGTTCCTTTTTTAAGTAATGAATGAAAACTTTCAATAATAATGTTGTCTGCACAATGATAATTTTTACCCATTGAAATTATAATTTTGTTATCTAAACATTTACTATTATAATCTTTAGATGTATATTGATATCCATGATCTGAATGAATTATTGTTTTATTTAGATCTTTTTTTATTTTTTTAATTTTATTAATTGCAGCATTTAAATTATCAATTACAAGTTTGTTATTATTAAATTTTGATCATTTTACATCAATAATTTCTTTAGTATATCCATCAATTATTGTTGATTGATAATGTTTTTTACCATTTCAAATTAAATAAGTTACATCAGTAAATAAAATTGAAAATCTTTCTTTAATATCATTAAAATTACGATTTACTAAATCAGGATATTTAATTATATTTTTATTTCTATTTTGTTTTATTAATATTTTTCTACGCATACGCTTTACATATTCAGCTTGAATATTATTTTCTTTCATAATTCGTAATACTTTCTTAGCATTATAAACAATGCCATAATCTTCTTTTAAATATTTGGTAATTCGACGATAACCAAATTGTTTTAAATTTTCTTCATAGACTTTTACAATATTCTTTAACGGTTCACTATCCTTACCATTACTTGAATAATTTTTATATTTATCTCAATAACTACGCTTTAAATTTGTTATATCAAGTAATAAATTTAGTGGATATTTATTAATGTTTTCTTTGATAAAAAATACAATTTTTCTTTTATTTAATTGTAAAAGTCATGAAGCTTTTTTAGTAATTCATACCTAACTTTGTAATAGTTTAAATCTCTTTTTCCTCTTTTTTCTTTTGGACCTTTATTGGTGTTTAAAATTCCTTTCTTAAAATTTTCATACCATGAAGCAACAGTTTTTTTATTAATTGCATATTTTTTTGCAATAAAACTTATACTATTATTTTTAACCTCTTGTCCTATCCTTTTTCGAAAATCTGCTGTATATTTATTAAATTTTTGTCCTTTTCTTGCCATATAAAAATGCACCTCCTTTAAAAGTTTAGCAAAGACTTTTTTTCTTTACTTACTTTTTTGGGTGCAGTCTAGTAGATATTTTGGGTGGTTATATAGCTTAATTTATAAATTATTTTGTTCTGAAAGAATGGATGGCTACTGTTTGAGTAAGGATAAGAAAGGAAGCAAAAACATGAATGAAACATTAATGATTGCTTTACTTGTGTTAGTTGGTGCTGGTGGAATGGGTAGTCTTGGTATTCTTGGATTATCTGCTAAAAAAATTAAAAAATATAAAGCAGAACTTAGAGAATTAAGAACGGCTGTTATTGCCCACGAAAAACATTTACGAGGACCTGATTATGCAACATAATTAGCCCTAAAAACAGGTCAAATTAAAAATGTTAAAAAACAAGTTAAAGTAAACGACAAAAAACAAGCACAAAAAGATGCTATTAGACAACTAACAAATAGTATTTAAAAAAAATAATCAATTAAGGTTATTTTTTATTTTTCTTTGTTGTGAATTATATAAAAATTAATAAGATATTCTATTCGTTGTGAATAAGTATCAAAGTTAGATAATTTATTTCAAATTTTTTCTTCATTTTCATTTAAGTAAATATTAACATTTCGAATTTTACAAGAATAATATTTTCCTGTTTTTTGATTATATGATTCTTTCATAATATTAAACCTCATAATTATCAATAATAATGGCATCTCGTAAATGATTACTTATCTTATCATTATTATATTTTCAACCTTTATCATATTGATAAATTAAATTACTATCTTTATCAAATTCTCATATACAACTGTCATTATATTTACTTAAATTTTCCATATTTTTAACAATTGATTTAGTGTGTTTTGGTGATACTCAATTAATATTGAGTACTTTTTTTGTATTGTATTTAACTGTTCCAATTACTTTTAATAAATCATCCCTATCTTTACTTGCGTTAGCAGATGTATATAAACAATCTTCAATATTAATAATTGCATCTGGTCTTAATACATCTAAAATAATATCGGGTTGTGTAATTCAATCATAATGTGTATATTCGGATTTATCAATTAATTTATTATCTTTAAAAGTAACGATAGCAGTAGTACCAGTCCCTGATGGGTCAATACCTATTTTTATCAAGTTGCTCATTCTTCATCATTATTATTAACTGTTGGTACTACATTAGAAATATCTTCTTCTTTAACTACATTATTGTTTGTATCCGCTATTTCTATATAAGATGAGGTATTTATATTGTTTGATAAGGGTTCATCGCTCATATGCCCCTTATTTTTGGCGACAGTAATATCATTAAAAGGTATATAATCAAAATTACCATCTTCTTTAATTTCTTTTTCATCTAAATCAATGTCAGTAATATCTACACCTAATTATTGGGCTAATTTACGATATAATTTTGCTTCAACCATTTCTTTTGGTCATTTATTTCAAGGCGAATATTCACTATTTTAGACTGCACCCAAAAAAGTAAGTAAAGAAAAAAAGTCTTTGCTAAACTTTTAAAGGAGGTGCATTTTTATATGGCAAGAAAAGGACAAAAATTTAATAAATATACAGCAGATTTTCGAAAAAGGATAGGACAAGAGGTTAAAAATAATAGTATAAGTTTTATTGCAAAAAAATATGCAATTAATAAAAAAACTGTTGCTTCATGGTATGAAAATTTTAAGAAAGGAATTTTAAACACCAATAAAGGTCCAAAAGAATCATTTGAAAAAAGAGATTTAAACTATTACAAAGTTAGGTATGAATTACTAAAAAAGCTTCATGACTTTTACAATTAAATAAAAGAAAAATTGTATTTTTTATCAAAGAAAACATTAATAAATATCCACTAAATTTATTACTTGATATAACAAATTTAAAGCGTAGTTATTGAGATAAATATAAAAATTATTCAAGTAATGGTAAGGATAGCGAATCATTAAAGAATATTGTAAAAGTCTATGAAGAAAATTTGAAACAATTTGGTTATCGTCGAATTACCAAATATTTAAAAGAAGATTATGGCATTGTTTATAATGCTAAGAAAGTATTACGAATTATGAAAGAAAATAATATTCAAGCTGAATATGTAAAGCGTATGCGTAGAAAAATATTAATAAAACAAAATAGAAATAAAAATATAATTAAATATCCTGATTTAGTAAATCGTAATTTTAATGATATTAAAGAAAGATTTTCAATTTTATTTACTGATGTAACTTATTTAATTTGAAATGGTAAAAAACATTATCAATCAACAATAATTGATGGATATACTAAAGAAATTATTGATGTAAAATGATCAAAATTTAATAATAACAAACTTGTAATTGATAATTTAAATGCTGCAATTAATAAAATTAAAAAAATAAAAAAAGATCTAAATAAAACAATAATTCATTCAGATCACGGATATCAATATACATCTAAAGATTATAATAGTAAATGTTTAGATAACAAAATTATAATTTCAATGGGTAAAAATTATAATTGTGCAGACAACATTATTATTGAAAGTTTTCATTCATTACTTAAAAAAGGAACAATCCATAATAAAAATTATAAATCTCATAATGAATATATTAATGATGTTAAAAAATGAAATAAATGATATTCAAACCAAAAAGAAAAAGATATAATAAATGAAAGTTTGTAAACCTTTTTATTAATACTTACTAAACGGGGTGCAGTCTAATTAGAGAAAAATTTCCTAAAAAATTTAATTTTTCAAATACTACTAAAAATGCAGTTCATAAATTTATATTGTCTTTAAACCAAAGACCAAGAAAAATACTAAATTATCTTTCGCCAATCGAATATTTGGTTAGAAAAATAATTTAGTTGCACTTAACTTTACAATTTGGCATTTTTAATCATCGTTCATCTTTTTTAAGTCAACGAAGAAATGTTTTTAAATTTTTAGGTGCTTTATTTTTTAATTCTTCACCATGAATTCCCTTTTTTAAATTATAAAGTAAAGATAAAACACCACCAGCGTGTTTATTACAATATTCAAAATATAAATTACAGATATTTTTGCGAATATCTTCACTATATTGATAATTAATATTATTAGGAACTGTTGATTTTAATAATAATTTTATTTTCTCAGTAATAAAAAGTTGAAAATTTATTTTTAAAATATTTTTTAATTAAATCTTTTAATAACGACTTAATTTTAAGAAAAAAATCCTTACATAAATTAATATATGCAAATATTTTTTTTATTCTTTTATAATATTTATTTTGATAATTTTTACTTAAAAAATCTTGCAATTTTGCTTGTAAATCGCTTAAATTAAAATCATTAACAATATACTTCATTAATTCACCTCATTTTAAAAAACATAATATAATATAGTTATGTCATTTAAAATAATTTTTATAAAAATCTTTTTTAATTTTGTCGAAAACTCTTGATAAAGTTAAAAACCCCTATAAAATATAGAAATTTGTAAAAAGTCCATTTTATTAAAAACCCAATAAAATCCTGATTTTATTAAAATATTAAGAGTTTTCGACAAAATTAAAGTATTTATTTAACTTGTTTTTGATAAACTGATGCTTTTGTTTTATTTCGTCCAAATTTTTCAAACTTAACAATTCCATCAATTAAGGCAAATAAGGTATCATCTCCACCACGCCCAATATTTACTCCTGGGTGAACTTTTGTTCCGCGTTGACGATAAATGATTGATCCTGCCCTAATTAATTGGCCATCAGCTCTTTTTGCGCCTAATCGTTTTGAATGTGAATCACGACCATTTTTAGTCGACCCTACTCCTTTTTTTGAAGCAAATAATTGTAACCCTAATAAGAACTTCATCATTATTCTTTAACCTCCTTTACACTAATAAATTTTTGATATTGCTGATAAATTGTTAAAAATTGATAATAAATTGTTTGTAACATAACTTGTAAGTCAGCACTATCATTTTTGACAATAATATTAATTAGTCCTTCCTTAACAAGAAACTCACAATTATCTGGTTTAATTTGATCAATTGCATTTAAACCACCCGTTGCAATTCCTGCTATTGCCGCACAAACAAGGTCTTTGCCATATTCAGATGCTTTCGCATGACCAGTAATTTCAACCTTTTTAATTTTTTGTTCAGTTTTAGTAATTATAATTTTAATCATAATGTATTACTCGTTACTTTTTTTGTTTTTGATGTTGGTTTTTTTGCTGATATTGTTGATGAACTTTTAGCAGCTGGTTTAGCCGCTGTTGCTGTTGTAGATGCTTTCGTAGTTTCTGATAACAAGATTTCATCAATTTTAACTTTTGTATATGGTTGACGATGCCCATATTTTTTATGTTGTGTTTTCTTTGGTTTATAATGGAAAACAACAATTTTCTTTTGTTTTCCTTGCTTTAAAATTGTTCCTGTTATGGATGCCCCTTTAATAAAAGGAGTCCCTACTTCACCATCAATCATTAAAATTTCAGTGAAATTAACTTTTTCACCTTCATTGCCATTTAACATCTCAACAAATATTTCATCACCTTGAGAAACACGAAGTTGTTTCCCTCCAGTTTTAATTATTGCAAACATTTTTACACCTCCAGTTTATACTCGCCTTGTAAGTAGATAAATATTGCATATCCTTTAGGTACTTAAAAGTCAAAGAGCGGTTGAAACTGAAACAACCATAATTAATTATATCGTCATCTAAAAAAAAATCAATAAATTTTTTCTTTAATTGTCCTTATCTTGTGATAATTTCGTAATAGTTATCTAGCAAAAATCTCGCAACCATTTAAAATTAAAAATGGTGATAACAATGGAAAGAAAACTAACAATGAAAGAACAACATAAATACAAAACAATTGAAAAAATTATTAACAATAAAATATCAAAGCAAAGAGCTGCAAATATTTTACACTTATCAATTCGTCGCATTGAACAACTTATAAAACTTTATGATCCACAAAATAGTCAATCATTTGCTCACCATTCTCGTGGAAGGATAGCTAACAATAAAACAAATCCACAAATTTGTGAAAAGATTATAAATTTATATAAAACTAAATATATTGGCTTTAATTTTACTCATTTCAAAGAAAAATTAATCGAAAATGAAGGAATAAACATTTCATATTAAGTTTTATACAAATTAATGTCCTTAAATCAAATTAAAACACCTCGAAAACAAAAAATAAAGAAAAAAGATAAAACCCACCCTTTAAGAGAACGTCGAAAATGTTTCGGCGAACTATTACAAGCTGATGCCAGTGAACATCATTGATTAGGACCAAATGGTCCAAAATGATTTTTACATGGCGCAATTGATGATACAACAAATACGGTTGTTGGATTATATTTTGCTTATCAAGAAACATTACAAGGTTATTATAATGTTTTACATCAAATTTTACGAAATTATGGAATTCCTATGACATTTTATACCGATAAACGAACAATCTTTACATATCAAAAAAATAGTGATAAAACCGAAGAAAAAGACACCTTTACTCAATTCAGCCGATGCTGTGATGAATTAGGTGTCAAAATCATAACTACTTCAATTCCCCAAGCAAAGGGACGAATTGAACGTTTATGAAGCGCTCTACAAGATCGCTTGAAAAATGAATTAATTCTCGCAGGAGTAACCACTATTGAAGAAGCAAATACATTCTTAAAAGAATTTATAACCAAATTCAATAAACAATTTGCCATTCCTATTGATTATAACAATTCTGTCTTTGTTGACGCTCCTAATAATGACAAAATTAATTTATTTTTATCAATCACTTCAACGCGACAAACAGACAATGGTTCATCAATTAGTTATAACAATAAAAAATATATGGCTTATAATAATAAAAAGTTAAAAGTCTTTAATTCAAAAACAAAAATTACAGTAATTAAAGCATTTGATGAAACATTATATTTAAAATATAACAATCAAATATATAATTTATTAGAATACATTACGGTTCCTATTAAAAATATTGAAAACAAAGTTCCCAAATCTAAAGCACATAAACCAAAACCAAATCATCCTTGAAATAATCAATATACATTACAAACATTATCAATTAAATAATTTTGCGAAATTTTTGCTAGATATTGACATTCTGATTTAATAAAAGCAATTTGTTTTCTAATGTTTGTTTTTGTTTTTATCTTTGGAAGAGCTTCAAGCTTTTTTAAAACCTCATTCTCAGCTTTTATTCTTTCATTTTCTTTTTTTAATAAATAGTTTTCACGTTCTAAGGGTTTTTTAAACTTATTTAATTCAAAATCTTTTCGCTTTTTTCGTTCTTTTAGAATTTCTTTATTTTGTTGAAATTGATTTACTCATTTTGAAATAGTTGCTAAACTAATATGATATTCTTTTGCTATTTCACTATAAGATTTATTGTTAATTGAATATTCATTAACAATTTTTTCTTTAAATTCAAAAGAATGATCTTTAGACCCTTTTATTTTACCTTTAGCCATATAAAAATGTTTCTCCTAACTTTATATATTAATAATAATCTAGAAAAATTTTTATTTATATATCTCAGTTAAAAGAAACATTGCATAACCTGAATTGTAAATATATTTTTTAATTTATTACTTTAATTTTGTAGAAAACTCTTTATGCCAAATTGTAAAGTTAAGTGCAACTAAATTATTTTTCTAACCAAATATTCGATTGGCGAAAGATAATTTAGTATTTTTCTTGGTCTTTGGTTTAAAGACAATATAAATTTATGAACTGCATTTTTAGTAGTATTTGAAAAATTAAATTTTTTAGGAAATTTTTCTCTAATTAAACCATTAGTATTTTCATTAGTACCTCTTTGTCAGGGTGAATATGCATTAGCAAAATAAATTTTCACATTTAAATTTTTTTCAAGTTGTTGTCAATTAGCAAATTCTTTACCACGATCAAATGTTATAGTCTTAACAAGATTATTTTGAAGAATTGATAAATAATGGCTAATATTTTCGTTAATAACTTTAGTAGTTCTATTTTCAACTAATATTGCTAAAGTAAATCTTGATGTTCTTTCAACTAAAGTTATTAAACATGATTTACTTTTACCTCGTGATGATACTTACGGTATCACCTTCTCAATGACCAAGAGTTACGCGATTATTAACATTAGCATTTCGTTCTTTAATTGATTTACCATTAAATTTACCCCGATTTTCTTGATATTTTCGTTTCTTACCTTTTCTTCTTAAATTTTTATTAGTAACTTTTTCAAGTAATCCAGAATAAATTCAATTGTAAATTGTTTTAAAACTAATAATTCATTCTTTATGAAAATTTTTAATTCTGCCATAAATTTGTTCGGGTGATCAACCTAATAATAATTTTTGTTGTACATATTTTACTAATTCTCTATTTTTAAACTTATGAAAATAAATATGTGATTGTTTTCTATTTTCTGCTTTATTTTGTGCAATTAATGAAAAATAATGATTATTATCTTTATTTCTATTAACTTCTCGAATAATAGTACTAATACTTCGATTAAGATTTTTAGCTATTTCACTAATTTTTATTTTAAACTTCAATTGATTATCAATATAAATTCTTTCATCTATGCCAAGATGTTTATATCCCATATAAAAACTCCTTGCTTTATTTTTTCTAAAATAAACTTAGCATCATAAAATTTTTATATGAGATTTTTTGCAATTTTATTTACTTGCACTTACAAGTATAATTCAGCATTTGTAATTTTTTTATTTTTGTTAGTATCGCAAGAAGTCTATTAATTCTGCAAGTATTTTTTCCATCAATTATTTACCTCTCTTGATATTTATAAAATATACCTAATTTTAGGTATATTTTATAAATATCAAGAGTTTTCGACAAAATTAAAGAAAATGGTTGCAATTTATTAAAAATATTTTATTATTAATTTAACAAGATATAAATTTGCCGTTTGTATCTACACAGCGCCTAAGATAGAAAATGTTAAGAGGGAATTAAAATGACACCACATATTAATGCCAAAAAAGAAGATATTGCACCAACAGTTTTAATGCCAGGTGATCCGCTACGAGCAAAATTTATTGCGGAAACCTTTTTAGAAAATGTAAAATTAGTAAATGAGATTCGTAATATGTATATGTATACAGGAACTTATAAGAATAAGACAATTACCATTGCTGGTAGTGGGATGGGATGTCCTAGTATTGGAATTTATTCATATGAGTTATTTAAATTTTATAATGTTGATAATATTATTCGGATTGGTTCAGCCGGGAGTTATGATACAAAATTAAATATTTATGATATTGTCAATGTGACAGGCGCTTATGGAGAAAATAATTATGTTAAAATTGTAGCCGGTATTGATGATAAAGTGTTAAGTTCTTCACCGCATCTTTTTGAAACAATTGAAGCAGTGGCAAAAGAACAACAAATTAAAACTTTACCAGGGATCGTTCATTCATCAGATGTCTTTTATCGGAAAGACGAGGATGATTGAAAAAAAATTAAATCTGAATATAATGCTATTTGTGTTGAAATGGAAGCATTTGCCTTATTTGCCAATGCTTTAACTTTAAAGAAACAGGCCGCAACATTATTAACAATTTCTGATTCATTTATTACTGGTGATGTTACAACTGCTGCGGAACGACAAAATAATTTTTGCCAAATGGTCGAGTTAGCATTAGAAAGTGCGCTTAAATTATAAAAGCAAAAGGAGAAAAAAATATGACAACAGTTTTACAGTTATATCAAAATCAAGTTAAAAATCAAGATGAAGTTACAATTTTGGGATGAGTTCGTTCTAATCGTAGTAGTGGTAAACTAGGTTTTTTAGTTGTGAACGATGGAACTGTTTTTGACAATGTGCAAATTGTTTATAAAGCGGAACAACTTCCTAATTTTTTAGAAATTAGTAGTTTACGAATTTCATCCGCCATTAAAGTGGTTGGTAAGTTTTGTTTAACACCATCAGCGAAACAAACCTTTGAGATTCAATCAACAATGATTGAAATTCTTGATCAAGCAAGTGAAGATTACCCGTTACAAAAAAAAGAACATTCATATGAATATTTACGCGAAATTGCCCATTTACGCGCAAAGACTAATACTTTTAATGCTATTTTTCGAATTCGTAGTAGTAGTGCTTTTGCCATTCATCAGTTTTTTAATAAAAATAATTTTATTTATGTTCATCCGCCAATTATTACGGGGAATGATGCTGAGGGAGCTGGTGAATCATTTGTTGTGACAACAAGAACGGATAATAATTATGCCGAAGATTTTTTTGGCAAAAAAGCTAGTTTAACTGTTTCTGGGCAATTACATACCGAGGGATTTGCCCAAGCATTTCGCCAAGTTTATACTTTTGGGCCAACTTTTCGTGCGGAAAATTCGAATACAACAAGACATGCTGCCGAGTTTTGAATGATTGAACCAGAAGTTGCTTTTATTGACCTTTCGGAAAATATGACCTTAATTGAAACAATGATTAAACATATTATTAATTATTTATTTGCTAATAATCGGCATGAGTTAAGATTTTTAAATAATAATGTTGATGATAAATTATTGGCAAGATTACAAAATGTCATTGATGAGGAATTTGTGCGGTTATCATATACAACAGCAATTGAAATTTTACAAAAAGCGGTCGCAAACGGACAACAATTTGAGAATCCTAATATTTTTTGAGGAATGGAATTACAAACTGAACACGAAAGATATTTATGTGAACAAGAAACCAAGAAACCAACCTTTCTATTTGATTATCCAAAAGAAATTAAAGCATTTTATATGAAGGCCCAAGATGATAATAAAACAGTAGCGGCTTGTGATTTATTAGTGCCAGGAATTGGTGAATTAGTCGGAGGTGGTGTTCGGGAAAATGATTATGACAAAATTGTTAACCGTTGTCATGAATTAAAAATTCCTGTGGCAGACTTACAATGATATCTTGATTTACGAAAATATGGGTATTATAAAAGTTCTGGTTTTGGCTTAGGATTTGAACGCTTTGTGATGTATGTTACCGGAGCAACTAATATTCGGGATGTGATTCCTTTCCCCCGCACACCACGCAACTTACTATTTTAATTTGATGCATATAAAAAAATTTTTTAATTTTGTCGAAAACTCTTGATATTTTAATAAAACCCTGATTTTATTGGTTTTTTGATAAAATGTATTTCTTGCAAATTTCTATATTTTATAATGGTTTTTGACTTTATTAAGAGTTTTCTACAAAATTAAAAAAACTTTATTATACTTCTTGCGATACTATGATAATCTGGATAGGTTACAATAAGTTGGACCATATTTATGTGGACTTTCAAATAAAATATAATTATGAAGAAAGTAGGAATATAAAAATGGGAAGAAATTCATACACCGATGAATTTAAAAAACAAATTGTTTTACTTTATCAAAATGGTAAAACCATTCTTGAAATTTTTAAGGAATATGGGGTGTCAAAATCAACCGTATATCAGTGAATTAAAAAATTAAATAATTCTGGATCTTTTAAAGCAAAAGATAACCACACTGTTGAAGAAAATGAACTGATTGCCTTACGGAAAGAATTAATCCAATTACGAATGGAAAACGACATTTTAAAGCAAGCGGCACTGATAATCGGCAAAAAATAGAAATTATTAACAATAATAAAGAAAAATATTCCGTGCGAAAAATGGGTCAAATATTAAAGATAGCAAAATCAACATATTACTATCAAATTAATAAATACGCTACGGTTGATGTTAATAATTATGAACAAGAATTTATCAGTGCATTTAATGCTAGTCGCAAAATTTATGGAGCTCGTAAAATTAAAGCTATTTTAACCAGAAAAGATATTATCTTATCGCGAAGAAAAATTCGCCAAATTATGATTAAAAATCAGTTAGTATCTAAATATACCAAATTAAAATATCGTAATCATAAGTCAATGGTTAATAACGACGAAATTAGCAAGGTTTTAAACCGTGAATTTAATAATAAACAACCAAATGAAGTTGTTGTTAGTGATTTAACATATGTTCAAGTTGGTGCTAAATGACATTATATTTGTTTATTAATTGACTTGTTTAATCGTGAAATAATTGGCTATAGTACCGGGACAAACAAAACATCCCAACTAGGACAAGAAGCCTTTTATTCAATTACAAGACCATTAAATCAAATTACGTTATTTCATACTGACCGGGGTAATGAATTTAAAAATAAAATCATTGATAATATCTTAAATACTTTTAACATCAAACGATCATTAAGCAATAAAGGCTGTCCATACGATAATGCTGTGGCTGAAACAACTTACAAAAGTTTTAAAACGGAATTTATCAAGGGGCAAAAATTTATAAATTTAACCCAATTAAAATACAAATTATTTGACTTTGTGGATTGATATAACAATATTCGAATTCATGGTAGTTTAAATTATTTAACACCTGTTGAATTTAGAAAACAACAGTCCATATAAAAAGTGTCCTAAAAAGGGTTATCAATCCAATCATTGCAAATTAATTCATAAAGAAAAAATACAAATAGGAATTTATACCTCTTATTAATTTAATTGCTGAATTATACTTGTAAGTGCAAGTAAATAAAATTGCAAAAAATCTCATATAAAAATTTTATGATGCTAAGTTTATTTTAGAAAAAATAAAGCAAGGAGTTTTTATATGGGATATAAACATCTTGGCATAGATGAAAGAATTTATATTGAGAATCAATTGAAGTTTAAAATAAAAATTAGTGAAATAGCTAAAAATATTAATCGAAGTATTAGTACTATTATTCGAGAAGTTAATAGAAATAAAGATAATAATCATTATTTTTCATTAATTGCACAAAATAAAGCAGAAAATAGAAAACAATCACATATTTATTTTCATAAGTTTAAAAATAGAGAATTAGTAAAATATGTACAACAAAAATTATTATTAGGTTGATCACCCGAACAAATTTATGGCAGAATTAAAAATTTTCATAAAGAATGAATTATTAGTTTTAAAACAATTTACAATTGAATTTATTCTGGATTACTTGAAAAAGTTACTAATAAAAATTTAAGAAGAAAAGGTAAGAAACGAAAATATCAAGAAAATCGGGGTAAATTTAATGGTAAATCAATTAAAGAACGAAATGCTAATGTTAATAATCGCGTAACTCTTGGTCATTAAGAAGGTGATACCGTAAGTATCATCACGAGGTAAAAGTAAATCATGTTTAATAACTTTAGTTGAAAGAACATCAAGATTTACTTTAGCAATATTAGTTGAAAATAGAACTACTAAAGTTATTAACGAAAATATTAGCCATTATTTATCAATTCTTCCAAATAATCTTGTTAAGACTATAACATTTGATCGTGGTAAAGAATTTGCTAATTGACAACAACTTGAAAAAAATTTAAATGTGAAAATTTATTTTGCTAATGCATATTCACCCTGACAAAGAGGTACTAATGAAAATACTAATGGTTTAATTAGAGAAAAATTTCCTAAAAAATTTAATTTTTCAAATACTACTAAAAATGCAGTTCATAAATTTATATTGTCTTTAAACCAAAGACCAAGAAAAATACTAAATTATCTTTCGCCAATCGAATATTTGGTTAGAAAAATAATTTAGTTGCACTTAACTTTACAATTTGGCAATCTTATAAAGGCTATAAGAATTAAATTAATAAGAGGTATAAATTCCTATTTGTATTTTTTCTTTATGAATTAATTTGCAATGATTATCATAGTATCGCAAGAAGTATATTATTAAATGAAAATATTTCCAACCATAATTTCTGGTGACGCGCTGTGGTAATAATTTTTAGCATCGGTTACTTTCTTACCTTCTCGTTGTAAACGAGTAATTAATAAATAACCATCTTCAACTTTAACTTTAATCCCATTTTTTAACACACCAATAATTGTTCCATTAACAAAATCAGCATCTTTTTCAGCTAATGGTTCATTAGCAATCATTGCTTGGTGTAATTTATAATGCACATTATTAACTATGGTATAAGCAATTGGCCAAGCCCATAAGCCCCTAATTTGATCAACAATTTTTTGCTTTGGTAAAAATCAATTAACTTTTTCTTCATCCCGTGTAATATTATAAGCAAATGTTGCTTTGCTATCATCTTGGGGGGTTCCTTTAATCTTGCCGGTAATAATATCTAATAAATATTTTTCAATCATTGTTCCTGCTAAAACCATTAGCCGGTCATGCAAGGATGAAGCAGTATCCGTTGACATAATTGGAATTGCTGTTTGAACATACACTTCCCCAGCATCCATTTGTTTAATCATTTTCATTAGGGTGATTCCGGTTTCTTTTTCCCCATAAATAATTGCCTTATGAATCGGAGCCCCTCCCCGTAATTTTGACAATAAAGAGCCATGAACGTTAATACAATTAATTCGGACCAATTTTAAAATTCGTTCCGGAATAAACTGACCATACGCACAAGTAACAATAACATCTGGTTGTAAGGTAACTAATTCTTGATAAAGATCATTAATTTTTTCTGGTTGAAAAACCGGAATCTGCTTCGCTAAAGCAGATTCTTTGACGGGTGAAAATTGCACTATTTGTTTTCGCCCTATTTTTTGATCAGGTTGGGTCACAATTCCAATTATTTCAATTTCTGGGGCCAATTTTTGTAAGGCCGCTAGCACCACTGTGGCAAAGATTGGTGTCCCCATAAAAACTACTCTATATTTTTGCATCTTTTTTTCCTCCCTCAATTTTTTTTAAAGGTGTCATTAAACGAACAATATGTTGATAAATTACTACCATTGCTAACGTATCACGGTTACAATATTTTAACATTTCCGAGCGAAAGAATTTATTCCAAATTGGTAATGAAATGTTATTTTCCGCACACCGACGAAAGATTTCACTTGCCATATCCCCTTTCTGGACCTTTAAGACTTGATAAGTAAATTGGTTATCAAATGCTGGCTGAATTTTTTTAATGGAAGTCGAACCATAAAATTCCTTTTTATAAATCATAAAATCTTGAAAAAAGTCTATTAAATCAATTGTTTTATTACGAATTATTCTTAGTTTTTGTTGCCAATCCTGATATATCACAATAGTTTCTTCATTTCGCGTCTGATTAATTAAGATTGCTAAGTAATTAATTAATTCTGCTAAAACTTTACATTCAAAACTTTTATAATAAGCAACATAAACCCCTAACCCAGCACTAAATAAATCAGTAACTAAATGTTCAATTAATGCTAACCGTGGATCACCTTCCCCATCCGCTAAGAAGGCATAATGTGTCATCGTTGTCTCATCTTGATAATCAAAATTACTATCTTTAATAATATGAACTGAGTATTGAAACGGAATTTGTTGATAAGAATAAGAATAATCAAACCGCGGAACAGCGGCCTTCATCGTTTCAAAATCATACATATATAATGGATACTGATATTGGGATAAAACTTGTTTAATTTCCGAAATTTTTTGTGGATTAAGAACAGGCGCATTATCTTGAACGGCAAGAATTTGACGCTGTTGTTTTTCGGAAAATAAAACGGGAGTTTTTTGCCGGGCTGATTGGTGAAAGGCAAAAGGTAAGACAATATCTTTTAATAAATCAATGTTCTCTTGATACTTTAATAATGTCTTTTTTTCCATTCCCCGCGTTAATTCAAAAACACTATGATGGGTTGGTAAATAACTCGTAATATGCTGGCAATAACCATACCGATCACCCTTACCGTTAAAACATTGTTCATTACTAAATAATGGAAAAATTTCAGTTGCTGGTTGCATAAAATAACTTTTAACTAAAGCTAAATCATTGGTAATAAGGCAATTATTGACAACTCGTTTCGCAAATTGACCAGTCATCATTTGCTGACAAAATTCTAATAAACTAAATGGTGGTAATGTTTTGGTTGGCAATTTATAAAGATCTTGAAACATAAACAACTGGTCATCATCAATATCGCCAACACGAGAATATTCCGAATTTAATAACATTAAGGAAACTCGACTAATTGTTAAACCAGCCCCTGTTAAAACATAATACTGATAAGCTACATCATAGCCATATTCATCTTTAATTTCTTTATCCACATACATTTGGGTATCTTTAGCATATTTCCGTCCCGTTGATGCTTTAACCTCTATTAAATGATACGTTCCATCTGGTAGTTTCTGTAAAATATCACATTTCGTAATGCAATTGTTGTAAACAAACGATGGTTCAAAATAAACATCATAATTAGGGTCTGCTAAAACAGCGGTTGTTTTGGCAAAAGCAATTTTCTTACTGTAATGTTCTAAATTAAAATAATTATGATTACGCATAAAGTATTCGCGTGCCCGTTGGCCAACTTCATTTCCATCGGCAATTGTTTCACCCGGATAAAAATCAATTTTAACATCATCTGGTAACTTTCTCACATCATCATTGCTTGTTGTTTCATCAGCTGGTCAATAAGTTTCTAACGCTAAATCATATAAATGCGGGGTAAATAATCCTTTTGTATCATCATCGTTATTATCATCAAAAAAAGTACTCTCATCTACTTTGGCATTATTAATATTATCTTGTAAATCAAAAAAGACAGAAATCTTTTGCGCTGTTACTCAATCTTGCACTGTTTTTAAATTATCCCGCGACGCTAATGTTCAAGCAATTTTTAAACATTTCTTAAATCGTTTAAAATCTTCTTTTTTTAAAGTGATTTCTAAATCCATTGTTGCACTTCACTTTCGTTATCTCATATTTATCATTAGAAAGACAAAGAAAATAAGATGACATTTATTTTCTAGGGACAAATTTCTCTGCTTTTGGGCGTTCTTCAACCGGACGGTGGCCAACTTTACGCATTTTTCTTTCTTCTTCACGCTTTTTAATCATTTCATCACGGTGTGTTTCATATTCTTTTTTTGCGGCAATTTTTGCTGCTTTTTTTTCTTCTTTTGTTAACTTAACTTTTTTCTCACTAATTTCAATTCGGTGTTTTGTTTCTTCTAAATTAATTTCTTGATTAACAATTCAAGTTGTTTCATATTGTTTCTTACTAATTTTATTTGAAATTCCTTCAATTTCAAAAGCTTTCTGTTCTAAAAAAGTATTAGTCTTTGCTTCATAAATATCAACAATAACATCAAAAATATCCCGATATTTAAATTCTTTTCCTTTACGGGCAATAACTTTCTTATATTCTAGTCTTAAATTTTTACAATTATCAGTATCTTTAATATATCGTTTAATTTTATCTTTAACTTGTTTTTTTCTTTTTTCACGCTCAATTCGTTGGGCTTTTTGCCCCATAATGGAAGAAACAACGGCAAAAATAATAACTGCAAATACAATTAATACTAAAATCACGTTCATTGTCATACTACCACCCAAAATATTTGACATTGTTATCTAAACTCCTTTTTTACTTTACTATTATTATGCACTATTAAGGCACTTTTTTCAATTGTTTCTTGTTTTACAAGGTATTTGATTGCGTTGCCAAAGTTGGGGAAAATAAAAAAGAAAGTTTTCAGTATAATTAAGTTTGAAAAAAATTAGAAAGAAAACTATCCTATGAATATTATAACTAGAATCCAAGAGTTTTTAAACGAAAATAATAACTCTTTTATTGATTTAATTAATGAAATTAGCCCCAATATCCCTATTACAGCACTATTATCCTATTTAAACAATGAAATTAGTTCTGAAGCTTGAATACTATTTAAAAATATTTTTGAATATATTGATAACTATATTTTTAATAAGGACTGACGGAAAGCACGTTATATTTCAAAAGGATTTTATCAACGAACTTTGGTTTTTCGTAATGGTGAAGTTACTTTTAAACGACGAAAATATATCTTAAAACCATAATTTCAAGTGGCAAAAAAACCAAAAACGGTCTTTTTACTTGATATTCAATTAGGGATTGAAAGTTATCAGCGACTTGATTATGATTTTTCGTTAGAAATAATCAGCAAATTAGGCATAAATTTTAGTTATCAAGATATTTGTAATATGTATCGGAATGCTAACATAACAAAAAAACAATTTTTAACCTTATTAAACGGTTTGATATTAAACATTTGTTAGAACTAATGCTAGATGAACCAGATACAAAACTAAAACATGATGGGGTTATTTATATTGAAACCGATGAAGCATATCGCAATGCCATTAGTTATCAAATCAAAAAACGATTAAAAATTAAGAAAAGAATACGTTTAACCGTCTTTCATACTGGTTATAAAGATCCTAAAACAATACGAAAAACAATGCATAATGTCAAATTTCTAGTAACAATGACTAATGAAGTTAAAAAAATTAACTCTAAAAAATACTGACAAGGAATTAAAGAATTTATTAACTTAAATTATGAATCACCCGAGACAGCTAAAATTATTGTGCTTGGTGATGGTGCACAATATATTTCAACGGTTGAAAAACACATCAATGTTGAATTTATCATTGATCGTTTCCATGTTATTAAAAAAATTAAAGATTGTCTCCGTGGTCCACGATATTATAAACGTTATTTATTTAATAAAATTAGAAAAGCAATTCTAAAATTAAACTGAAACAAGGTTACAAAATACCTTGAATGAGCTTATCAGCTTGTTAAAACCGAAGAAGCGAAAGGAAAGTTACAAGAAATATCTAATTATTTAAGAACATACTATGGAGCAATTCAAAAATGAGAATATCAAGAAAATATTGGTTGTCGCATTGAAAGTTATATTTCTCGAATTATTAAAGTAATGTTTCGTTCAAAACCAAAAATATTTAATGAAAAAACGATTTACAAAGTAATGTTATTAAAACAATTGACAGCTAATGGGATTAATCCCTTTCAAGAACTAACAGAAATTAAAAAACTTCAAGTAAAAAATGAACAAATTACTTGAAGATGAATATTTAAAAAGATGAATAATCCAGAAGTTAAACAATATAACTTACCAATATTCACCGCTTCTACATTATCAAATACTAAAACTCTTTTAAAGAAAATAGTTTATAATTATTATTAGAACTTAATGCTGAAAACTTTTCCCCAACATTTTACACGCTACCAAGGTATTTTATCTTTTTTCCCATAAATTTAAGCAAGAACAACATTGTGATAAACATCTTGGAGATCATCAATTTCATCTAACATATTTAGAATTTTTTCAAATTGTTCACTGTCATTTCCTTGCAAAGTAATACGTTCATGTGGCAGCATTATGATTCCGACCATTTGAAAGGTTATAATTCCCGCCTCGTCTAAAAAAAGTAGACTGCACCCTGTTTAGTAAGTATTAATAAAAAGGTTTACAAACTTTTATTTATTATATATTTTTCTTTTTGGTTTGAATATCATTTATTTCATTTTTTAACATCATTAATATATTCATTATGAGATTTATAATTTTTATTATGGATTGTTCCTTTTTTAAGTAATGAATGAAAACTTTCAATAATAATGTTGTCTGCACAATGATAATTTTTACCCATTGAAATTATAATTTTGTTATCTAAACATTTACTATTATAATCTTTAGATGTATATTGATATCCGTGATCTGAATGAATTATTGTTTTATTTAGATCTTTTTTTATTTTTTTAATTTTATTAATTGCATTATTTAAATTATCAATTAAAAGTTTGTTATTATTAAATTTTTATCATTTTACATCAATAATTTCTTTAGTATATCCATCAATTATTGTTGATTGATAATGTTTTTTACCATTTCAAATTAAATAGTCTAGACTGCACCTCCTTTAAAAGTTTAGCAAAGACTTTTTTTCTTTACTTACTTTTTGGGGTGCAGTCTAAATTAATCTTACATCAAATTCGTTTTCAAATTGTCATATTGATTATTTTTTTTATTTTATCAAGAGTTTTCGACAAAATTAAAGAAACATTCCACGATTATTGAGTAGGGGCATTGTTGTTTTTCTCCTTCAATAATATAATTATCAAAAAGGGGAATTTGTTCCTTGCAAATGAGGTGTAAAAATGAAAGCAATTAAATTACGAGCAACCGATATTATTAATAAAGAATTTCAAGTTGATTATCAGGGGTATGATCCAAATGATGTTGATATGTTTTTGGATATGATTGCCATTGATTATCGAATTTTTGAGTACATTACAAATGATTTTAATAAAGAAATCAAGTATTTGCGTCAACAATTAAATGAGTTGCAAGATAAAAATGATGTGTTACGCGCTCAACTTGATGAAACAAAAGCACAAAAAGTGCGCTTAGAAGAAGAAGGATATTCAAAAGCGGATTTAATTAAACGAATTCATAATTTAGAGGGTAAAATAAATAACGATTAGATTCTTTAATTTTGTCGAAAACTCTTGATAAAATAAAAAAAATCATCAATATGACAATTTGAAAACGAATTTGATGGAAGATTATTATTGTTCTTTAACTTTTTTAGATGTTAAAATATAATACCGTTGCTTGTTGGTTTGGTGTTAAATCTTTGTGTTGGTATTTTCATTTTCAGAGATTTAAATAATTTTGAATGTTAGTAAAACCTAAACCATGATAATGAATTAAGGCTTCTTTAAGGATTGCTTGTAATTTACTAATTTTATTTAATTTTCGATAACTGGCATCAGGATTTGTCCTAGTTTTAGTGGCATATAAAGTAGAACTTTTTTGTTTTGCTACTAATAAATATAATGGTTGCATATCAGAAATAATAATGGAATTTTTGTTAATTAATTTTGTATTCATATTTTCAATAATTCACTGTTTTTGTAATCGTTTGGTATTAGTGGATTGAACAAAATATTATTATTAGTATCAACCGCCATTTGAATACAACATTTAGTGTTAGTGGAAAATGGATCAAGATGAGTTTTTCGTTTATCAAATTTATTTTTAAAATTACCTTTATGGATTTCTTTAATAGACTTCTTGCGATACCGGTTTTTCTTATTAAGAATAT
Source organism: Spiroplasma endosymbiont of Polydrusus pterygomalis (assembly GCF_964030635.1). GTDB lineage: Bacteria > Bacillota_I > Bacilli_A > Mycoplasmatales > Mycoplasmataceae > Spiroplasma. Next base: position 1,063,804 of record NZ_OZ034909.1, read on the forward strand.
TTCTATAAAATATAATTAAAAATAAAAAATATAAATTAGGCGGATATAAAACTATTAAAAATGATAACTTTAAATTTCTTAATGATAAAGAATTATTACGATTAACAGGAATAAAACAAAATACTTTTAATAAAATGTTAGATATTTTAAAAGAAGCCGAGTTAAAAAAATTAAAAAAGGCGGAAAAGATAATAAATTATCATTAGAAAATCGTTTATTAATGACTTTATCATATTGAAGAGAATACCGCACTTATTTTCATCTTGGCAAAATTTTTGGCATTAGTGAGATTAATTGTTATCGTAATATCAAATGAATTGAAAACACTTTAATTAAACACCCTGACTTTCAACAACTTGCTGGGCAAAAAACATTAATAAATAAATATTTTAATGATAAAACAATTATTATTGATGCAACCGAAACAGCCATCCAACGCCCAAAAAAAGACAAAAAAAATACTATTCCGGAAAAAAGAAAAAGCATACTATCAAAACACAAATAATCATCGAAAAAGAAAGCAAAACTATTATTGCAACAAATTTTGCTTGTGGTAAAACCGATGATTTTCGTTTATTTAAAGAAGCAAAAATACCGCTTTTAAAGCTAGCAAAGTAATAGTTGATACAGGTTATCAAGGCTTGCAAAAAATGCATCGGAATGTTTTGATTCCGCATAAAAAAACAAAGCAAAAACCTTTAAACAACGAACAAAAACAGCATAATAAACTAATTTCACAAATGAGAATCGTTATTGAAAATGTTTTTGCTATCCTTAAAAAATTTAAAATTATTACTGAAAAATATCGCAATCGTAGAAAAATCTTTGCTTTAAGATTTAATTTAATTGCTTCAATCTATAATTTTCAATTGTTATTATAAATAAGACAAGAAGTTGAATGAAAATTAACTTTAAATAATAAAATCATTTTTTATTGTGCCAAAATAATGCATCTCTTATAAAGACTATAAAAATTAAATTAATAAGAGGTATAAATTCCTATTTGCAATGTTTCTTTATGAATTAATTTGCAATGATTATCATAATATCGCAAGAAGTCTAATGAAATTTATTAATTCAAATTTCATTGTTCATAATTTAAATGACTTCAATAAGTAAAATGATGACGAAAAGCATCAAAACTAGCCCGACATTTTTTGCATAAATATTTTTGTTTTCCTTCGGGATTATGGCCATTTTTAACACAATGATAAGATTTGCAATTAGGACATTTAACACCTTTATCTCTAAATTTTTGATCAATTTCATTTAAGCGTTTTTGTTTTTTGATTAATTCTGCTTCTTTTTTAACTTTTTCATAAAATTCTAAAAATTGATTATTTGTTAAACTATTTATTAATTCTGCAAGTATTTTTTCCATCAATTATTTACCTCTCTTTATATTAAAAATATACCTAATTTTATATATATTTTATAAATATCAAGAGTTTTCGACAAAATTAAAGAAATCATTTAATAGGCCTCTTGCGGTATCTTATTATTTATGCTTAAAAAGCAATTAAAATTTTTAAAAATGCTTATTTTAAAGTTTAATTTAATTTTTTTAATTTGTAATTTTTTTATTTTTGTTAGTATCGCAAGAAGTCTAATACTTTTCGTTGTAAATTAAACATTTTTTCTTCATCAGGTGGTTTTTGATGATCATAACCTAAAATATGCAACATTCCATGGGTAAATAAAAAAGCAAATTCACGCCGAGGAGAATGGTTATATTCCGTAGCTTGCGCAAGTGCTTTTTCATAACAAATGAAAATATCCCCTAAACTACGTAATCCTGTTAATTTAAATAAATCAACCTTATTCTCCTCTTCTAAGGCAAAGGTAATAACATCAGCAACATAATCTTTTTGCCGATATTGCCGATTAAGTTTCAGTTGCTTTTGCTCATCAACAATAATTAATGATAATTCTAATGGTTCAGTTATTGCTAATGTTGTTTTAATTTTCTGAAAAATGGCATTAAAATCATCTTGATGTGGTTTAATATCAAAATTTGTCTCATTGTAAATTACAAAATCATCATTCATTTCCTCACCGGACCCTTCTCTTTTTTTATTATAACAAATTAAATCATTATCTTCAGCAAATAATCTAATATACTTCTTTCGATACTATGATAATCATTGCAAATTAATTCATAAAGAAACATTGCAAATAGGAATTTATACCTCTTATTAATTTAATTTTTATAGTCTTTATAAGAGATGCATTATTTTGGCACAATAAAAAATGATTTTATTATTTAAAGTTAATTTTCATTCAACTTCTTGTCTTATTTATAATAACAATTGAAAATTATAGATTGAAGCAATTAAATTAAATCTTAAAGCAAAGATTTTTCTACGATTGCGATATTTTTCAGTAATAATTTTAAATTTTTTAAGGATAGCAAAAACATTTTCAATAACGATTCTCATTTGTGAAATTAGTTTATTATGCTGTTTTTGTTCGTTGTTTAAAGGTTTTTGCTTTGTTTTTTTATGCGGAATCAAAACATTCCGATGCATTTTTTGCAAGCCTTGATAACCTGTATCAACTATTACTTTGCTAGCTTTAAAAGCGGTATTTTTGATTCTTTAAATAAACGAAAATCATCGGTTTTACCACAAGCAAAATTTGTTGCAATAATAGTTTTGCTTTCTTTTTCGATGATTATTTGTGTTTTGATAGTATGCTTTTTCTTTTTTCCGGAATAGTATTTTTTTTGTCTTTTTTTGGGCGTTGGATGGCTGTTTCGGTTGCATCAATAATAATTGTTTTATCATTAAAATATTTATTTATTAATGTTTTTTGCCCAGCAAGTTGTTGAAAGTCAGGGTGTTTAATTAAAGTGTTTTCAATTCATTTGATATTACGATAACAATTAATCTCACTAATGCCAAAAATTTTGCCAAGATGAAAATAAGTGCGGTATTCTCTTCAATATGATAAAGTCATTAATAAACGATTTTCTAATGATAATTTATTATCTTTTCCTTCTTTTTTAATTTTTTTAACTCGGCTTCTTTTAAAATATCTAACATTTTATTAAAAGTATTTTGTTTTATTCCTGTTAATCGTAATAATTCTTTATCATTAAGAAATTTAAAGTTATCATTTTTAATAGTTTTATATCCGCCTAATTTATATTTTTTATTTTTGCTGAATTATACTTGTAAGTGCAAGTAAATAAAATTGCAAAAAATCTCATATAAAAATTTTATGATGCTAAGTTTATTTTAGAAAAAATAAAGCAAGGAGTTTTTATATGGGATATAAACATCTTGGCATAGATGAAAGAATTTATATTGAGAATCAATTGAAGTTTAAAATAAAAATTAGTGAAATAGCTAAAAATCTTAATCGAAGTATTAGTACTATTATTCGAGAAGTTAATAGAAATAAAGATAATAATCATTATTTTTCATTAATTGCACAAAATAAAGCAGAAAATAGAAAACAATCACATATTTATTTTCATAAGTTTAAAAATAGAGAATTAGTAAAATATGTACAACAAAAATTATTATTAGGTTGATCACCCGAACAAATTTATGGCAGAATTAAAAATTTTCATAAAGAATGAATTATTAGTTTTAAAACAATTTACAATTGAATTTATTCTGGATTACTTGAAAAAGTTACTAATAAAAATTTAAGAAGAAAAGGTAAGAAACGAAAATATCAATAAAATCGGGGTAAATTTAATGGTAAATCAATTAAAGAACGAAATGCTAATGTTAATAATCGCGTAACTCTTGGTCATTGAGAAGGTGATACCGTAGTATCATCACGAGGTAAAAGTAAATCATGTTTAATAACTTTAGTTGAAAGAACATCAAGATTTACTTTAGCAATATTAGTTGAAAATAAAACTACTAAAGTTATTAACGAAAATATTAGCCATTATTTATCAATTCTTCCAAATAATCTTGTTAAGACTATAACATTTGATCGTGGTAAAGAATTTGCTAATTGACAACAACTTGAAAAAAATTTAAATGTGAAAATTTATTTTGCTAATGCATATTCACCCTGACAAAGAGGTACTAATGAAAATACTAATGGTTTAATTAGAGAAAAATTTCCTAAAAAATTTAATTTTTCAAATACTACTAAAAATGCAGTTCATAAATTTATATTGTCTTTAAACCAAAGACCAAGAAAAATACTAAATTATCTTTCGCCAATCGAATATTTGGTTAGAAAAATAATTTAGTTGCACTTAACTTTACAATTTGGCTTTTAATTATATTTTATAGAAATATTCTTAATAAGAAAAACCGGTATCGCAAGAAGTCTAATAAATAAAAGTTTGTAAACCTTTTTATTAATACTTACTAAACGGGGTGCAGTCTAAACTACGCTTTAAATCTGTTATATCAAGTAATAAATTTAGTGGATATTTATTAATGTTTTCTTTGATAAAAAATACAATTTTTCTTTTATTTAATTGTAAAAGTCATGAAGCTTTTTTAGTAATTCATACCTAACTTTGTAATAGTTTAAATCTCTTTTTTCAAATGATTCTTTTGGACCTTTATTGGTGTTTAAAATTCCTTTCTTAAAATTTTCATACCATGAAGCAACAGTTTTTTTATTAATTGCATATTTTTTTGCAATAAAACTTATACTATTATTTTTAACCTCTTGTCCTATCATTTTTCGAAAATCTGCTGTATATTTATTAAATTTTTGTCCTTTTCTTGCCATATAAAAATGCACCTCCTTTAAAGTTTAGCAAAGACTTTTTTTCTTTACTTACTTTTTTGGGTGCAGTCTATACAGTCTAGTGAGTCTATTTATCATATTTTCTTTTTTTTATTTTGAATCTTTCCCAACGACTTTTTCTTTTTTTGCTGCTTCTTTGCGAGCTAAGATTTTCGCCGTTTTTTTCTCCGCCATTAAACGACGACGTTTTTTCATTGACATTGCCATTTTATTATTCACCTTCTTCTTTTTAACTTTATTAATAAAACTTTAATTTAATTTTGACTTAATAAATCTTGTTCAATTTCATTAGCAGTTACAAATCCTATCTTACGTTTTAATTCATTTCCACTTTGAAAAACAATTAATGTCGGAATTGATAAAATCCCATGATCCTGAGCAAGATCTTGTAGAACATCAACATTAACTTTAATAAAATTAACATCATCACGGGTTTTTGCTAACTCATCAATTATTGGAGCAATCATTTTACATGGTCCACATCAATCAGCATAAAAATCAACTAATGTTAACTTTGTATCACTAATTGCTTTTTTTAATTCATCAATATCTTTTATTTCTTTTATAGCCATCTTCATTTTCTCCTTTATTCAACTCTCTTGCTTTTCTATCATATCATAAAAGTGTTATTTTTTTAAAAAAAACCGTTGCAAATATTTTGCTGGGCCATCTTCACGATTCGATAATGTTACTTCATTGGCCATTTTTTTTAATTCATCAATAGCATTACCAACAGCAATCCCAACTCCCGCTTGGCGAATTAATTCAAAATCATTATAAGAATCTCCAAATGAATAAGTTTGACTAATGTCAATCCCAATATGATGCGATAAAAATTGTAGCGCGCTACCTTTTGAAATCCCTTTACAAGCAATTTCAAAAACACGATTATTATATTGTGTAATATCTAATTGCGGTAATAATTGGCGTAATTTTTGCATTAATTTATTAGCAGCATTGTCATCTAACAATTGATGAACAATAACACTAGCATGGGTAATGTCTTCGATAATATCAGTTATCTTGGTAATAATTTGATATCTTGTTCGCATTATTTTTGATCAATAATATGAATTTTCCCCATATTCATAAACATAAGTACTATTTTTACTAAAAAAGTGCACCTTATATTTCCGGTAAGTAAAGTCAAAAATTTTATTAATTTCTGCTGTTGTAAAAATCATCATTCACAAAAAACTATTAGTTTTAAAAGAGTAAGCACTCGCCCCATTATTTGCTAAAACATAACCATCATACTTATGAACTTTTAATTTTCGGGCTTGACGAATTGCATCATTAGCCAATCGTCCAGTCGTCACAACAAAAGGAATCCCTTTTTTTTGAACTGAATTAACCGTTTTTTTGGTTAATTTACTAAACCGATGTTTATCATCTAATAAAGTTCCATCCAAATCAGAAAAAACTGCTTTTTTCATATCCTTTGCTCCTTTCGTTTTCCGTAAAATTTGTATGATTACATTATTTAAAAATATTGTTCAAACATTAATTTTATGTTGGCGCTGTGTAGATACAAACGGCAAATTTATATCTTGTCAAATTAATAATAAAATATTTTTAATAAATTGCAACCATTTTTTCAAAAAAAATATTTTTTTGTTATTTCATTTCATTTTAAGTACATTAGACTCCTTGCGATACTAACAAAAATAAAAAAATTACAAATGCCAAATTGTAAAGTTAAGTGCAACTAAATTATTTTTCTAACCAAATATTCGATTGGCGAAAGATAATTTAGTTGCACTTAACTTTACAATTTGGCATATTCATTATGATATTTATAATTTTTATTATGGATTGTTCCTTTTTTAAGTAATGAATGAAAACTTTCAATAATAATGTTGTCTGCACAATGATAATTTTTACCCATTGAAATTATAATTTTGTTATCTAAACATTTACTATTATAATCTTTAGATGTATATTGATATCCGTGATCTGAATGAATTATTGTTTTATTTAGATCTTTTTTTATTTTTTTAATTTTATTAATTGCAGCATTTAAATTATCAATTACAAGTTTGTTATTATTAAATTTTGATCATTTTACATCAATAATTTCTTTAGTATATCCATCAATTATTGTTGATTGATAATGTTTTTTACCATTTCAAATTAAATAAGTTAAATCAGTAAATAAAATTGAAAATCTTTCTTTAATATCATTAAAATTACGATTTATTAAATCAGGATATTTAATTATATTTTTATTTCTATTTTGTTTTATTAATATTTTTCTACGCATACGCTTTACATATTCAGCTTGAATATTATTTTCTTTCATAATTCGTAATACTTTCTTAGCATTATAAACAATGCCATAATCTTCTTTTAAATATTTGGTAATTCGACGATAACCAAATTGTTTTAAATTTTCTTAATAGACTTTTACAATATTTTTTAATGATTCGCTATCCTTACCATTACTTGAATAATTTTTATATTTATCTCAATAACTACGCTTTAAATCTATTATATCAAGTAATAAATTTAGTGGATATTTATTAATGTTTTCGATTGCGTTGCCAAAGTTGGGTAAAATAAAAAAGAAAGTTTTCAGTATAATTAAGTTTGAAAAAAATTAGAAAGAAAACTATCCTATGAATATTATAACTAGAATCCAAGAGTTTTTAAACGAAAATAATAACTCTTTTATTGATTTAATTAATGAAATTAGCCCCAATATCCCTATTACAGCACTATTATCCTATTTAAACAATGAAATTAGTTCTGAAGCTTGAATACTATTTAAAAATATTTTTGAATATATTGATAACTATATTTTTAATAAGGACTGACGCAAAGCACGTTATATTCCAAAAGGATTTTATCAACGAACTTTGGTTTTTCGTAATGGTGAAGTTACTTTTAAACGAGGAAAATATATCTTAAAACCAGAATTTCAAGGGGCAAAAAAACCAAAAACGGTCTTTTTACTTGATATTCAATTAGGGATTGAAAGTTATCAGCGACTTGATTATGATTTTTCGTTAGAAATAATCAGCAAATTAGGCATAAATTTTAGTTATCAAGATATTTGTAATATGTATCGGAATGCTAACATAACAAAAAAACAATTTTTAACCTTATTAAACGGTTTGATATTAAACATTTGTTAGAACTAATGCTAGATGAACCAGATACAAAACTAAAACATGATGGGGTTATTTATATTGAAACCGATGAAGCATATCGCAATGCCATTAGTTATCAAATCAAAAAACGATTAAAAATTAAGAAAAGAATCCGTTTAACCGTCTTTCATACTGGTTATAAAGATCCTAAAACAATACGAAAAACAATGCATAATGTCAAATTTCTAGTAACAATGACTAATGAAGTTAAAAAAATTAACTCTAAAAAATACTGACAAGGAATTAAAGAATTTATTAACTTAAATTATGAATCACCCGAGACAGCTAAAATTATTGTGCTTGGTGATGGTGCACAATATATTTCAACGGTTGAAAAACACATCAATGTTGAATTTATCATTGATCGTTTCCATGTTATTAAAAAAATTAAAGATTGTCTCCGTGGTCCACGATATTATAAACGTTATTTATTTAATAAAATTAGAAAAGCAATTTTAAAATTAAACTGAAACAAGGTTACAAAATACCTTGAATGAGCTTATCAGCTTGTTAAAACCGAAGAAGCGAAAGGAAAGTTACAAGAAATATCTAATTATTTAAGAACATACTATGGAGCAATTCAAAAATGAGAATATCAAGAAAATATTGGTTGTCGCATTGAAAGTTATATTGCTCGAATTATTAAAGTAATGTTTCGTTCAAAACCAAAAATATTTAATGAAAAAACGATTTACAAAGTAATGTTATTAAAACAATTGACAGCTAATGGGATTAATCCCTTTCAAGAACTAACAGAAATTAAAAATCTTCAAGTAAAAAATGAACAAATTACTTGAAGATGAATATTTAAAAAGATTAATAATCCAGAAGTTAAACAATATAACTTACCAATATTCACCGCTTCTACATTATCAAATACTAAAACTCTTTTAAAGAAAATAGTTTCTAATTATTATTAGAACTTAATGCTGAAAACTTTTCCCCAACATTTTACACGCTACCAATATTTTATTTGATAAAAAATACAATTTTTCTTTTATTTAATTGTAAAGTCATGAAGCTTTTTTAGTAATTCATACCTAACTTTGTAATAGTTTAAATCTCTTTTTTCAATTGATTCTTTTTGACCTTTATTGGTGTTTAAAATTCCTTTCTTAAAATTTTCATACCATGAAGCAACAGTTTTTTTATTAATTGCATATTTTTTTGCAATAAAACTTATACTATTATTTTTAACCTCTTGTCCTATCCTTTTTCGAAAATCTGCTGTATATTTATTAAATTTTTGTCCTTTTCTTGCCATATAAAAATGCACCTCCTTTAAAAGTTTAGCAAAGACTTTTTTTTCTTTACTTACTTTTTTGGGTGCAGTCTATTTTTTTTCAATTCATTTGATATTACGATAACAATTACTCTCACTAATGCCAAAACTTTTGCCAAGATGAAAATAAGTACGGTATTCTCTTCAATATGATAAAGTCATTAATAAACGATTTTCTAATGATAATTTATTAGCTTTTCCGCCTTTTTTAAATTTTTTTAACTCGGCTTCTTTTAAAATATCTAACATTTTATTAAAAGTATTTTGTTTTATTCCTGTTAATCGTAATAATTCTTTATCAGTAAGAAATTTAAAGTTATCATTTTTCATAGTTTTATACCCTCCTAATTTATATTTTTTATTTCTAATTATATTTTATAGAAATATTCTTAATAAGAAAAGCCGGTATCGCAAGAAGTCTAATAAAGTGTCCTAAATATATTTACAATTCAGGTTTTAAAAAAGTTTTAGACATATATTCCATAGCGATCAACCAACTGTCTTGTTCGTCGTTCTAATAATAAAAATAAAGTAGCATTGACAATATATTTCCCGGTAAAAATTCCAAAGAAAATTCCGATAAAAATTAAAGTATGCTGTCATGATTCAAAAATCGAAGTTATTCCGTCAATATCATGATCATGGCTAGCATGCGCAAGACTAACTCCATTCGTTCAATCCGCCACATTACTTGAGCTATTTTCTAAGATTGTTAAACCATTATGAAGAAAATGGTGATGTTCATGGCCAACATCAGTATGACCCATATTTAATAAAATTTTGGCAACAATTAAAAATGAAATTGCTTCAATTAAAGCACATATTGGAATAATAATAATAAATGCTAAAATTTTCTTTACGCAATTAATATTATTAATTTTATGATGATGATTATGAGCTTTTTTAACATGATGATACTCATGAATATTGTGATCGGTCACATTTTCTGGCACCGTAGTTTTTGCACAAGCATTGAATAAAATATAATAAACAAATCATGTTATAAACACAACTAAAATATTATAAATCATAAAAAACGCCATTTCAATTCATGTATGATACCCATCAATTAAGTTATGAATTCATGGTAAGGCTATTCCCTCTAATAAAGCAAATCCTAACCCAACAATTGAAATTGAATAAATAATTACTAAAGTATCAAAAAAACGTAACCCAAAAGTTGCTCCCCAAGGAGTTGGAACATTAAAAAATTCTAATAAGCTTAACCCAACCGCCATTGCTAAAAAAATAGCAGAAGTCGCAATTTTAAAAGTAATTGAACTTTGATTATATAATTCTTTATGAAAAACTGATTTTTTAATTCGTGCTCAAATCTTATCATTTTGCACTGTTAAATTACCGTTAGTATTTTTTTTCATTATTTTTTCCTTTATTATTTATAAAAATTATAATTTATTTTTAAAAAAAAGTCAAATTCAAATATTAGACTGCACCCAAAAAAGTAAGTATTAATAAAAAGGTTTACAAACTTTCATTTATTATATCTTTTTCTTTTTGGTTTGAATATCATTTATTTCATTTTTTAACATCATTAATATATTCATTATGAGATTTATAATTTTTATTATGGATTGTTCCTTTTTTAAGTAATGAATGAAAACTTTCAATAATAATGTTGTCTGCACAATGATAATTTTTACCCATTGAAATTATAATTTTGTTATCTAAACATTTACTATTATAATCTTTAGATGTATATTGATATCCGTGATCTGAATGAATTATTGTTTTATTTAGATCTTTTTTTATTTTTTTAATTTTGCTGAATTATACTTGCACTTACAAGTATAATTCAGCATATATTAATAATAATCTAGAAAAATTTTTATTTATATATCTCAGTTATCTGAAACTGTGCAGTATAAATTCCTATCTGTATTTTTTCTTTATGAATTAATTTGCAATGATTATCATAGTATCACAAGAAGTCTAATGTATTAACAATTGCTGGTGCCCCACTTTCAACATTAACAGTCATAAGTCCATATTATTCATCAGACGAACAATTAGAAATTTTAACCCTAAAAATTGAAGAACTTGATCACATAAAAATTAGTTTAAATGCAGAACTAACAGAATTGCAATCCAAAATTACAAAATTACAAAATAATTTAGAAAATACTAATTTGGTTAAAGAATTATAAAAAAAGTAAATATTATTGAACAGAAGAAAGCTAATTTGGAAATGGAACTAACAGAATCACAACATAAAATTAATGAATTAATTATTACTGTATACTAAATAAAAAAGTGCCCCTAGGGCACTTTTTTAAATTACTTAGGCTAAGAAATTTGGGGCTAACAACATTAACATCGCTACAATGAAATTAAAACCACTATGTGCAATTATGGTATAGGTCACATTCCCGTTAACAACAATAAATAACGAACTTAATGCTAATCCTCCCCCAAAATAAACAATAAAGTGTTCTCAATCACCAGTACCTGCAACATGCATTCCCGTAAAGAAAATAATTGAAGCGACATATCCAATTCACTTATTGCCAGTTAAACTAAAAATTCCATGCCGAGTTGCTAACTCTTCAGTAATAGGAGCAAAAATAATTGAAAAAATTAATAAAATAATAATATTTCATCATTTATCCAATCCCTTAACCAAGGCATCTTGATTTTTTGATTTCAATGTTGTTATAAATGTTTGAATATAAGCAAAAAACAAATAGACGAAAATAACAACAATAATGGCGATTATTGAAACTAGCAACAGCCTAATATAATCTTTTTTAAAAGTTAGTTTAATTTTTTCAAAAAGTAACTGCGATGTTTTGAAAAGAACTATAATCGTTATAAGTCTTGAAATTATTGCTGTCAATAAATTAATCGTTGTTCTAACACTATTTGTTGGGTGAAACTGATTCGTAATCATCCCAATTACTAACCCTACAAGATTGGGAATAAAATAATAATAATAAAAGGCAATGGCTCCTGACCGCATAATTTTATTTTGCGCCCCACCAATAACAAAATATGAACCAACTGCCACAATAATTCAACTAAGAAAATTCATTCCAGCAAAGACATATTCATTATGAGCAAACAAATATGAAATTAAAATACTAATAAAAAAGGGAGCAAAGATCGCTGTTCCTAAAAATATATAACCAATATTTCTAAGTTTAACTAAATTAAAATCAAAAGGTAATGTTTGATCAATTAAGGTTGGATTTAATTCATATCATTTTATAGCATTATAAATATTTTTATTACTACGCATTTTCTACGACTCCTTTAAATCATATCCTTCATTATATAATGAATCAAATAAAAATGCATTCAAAATTGCTTTAATTTTTTAGAAAACTCTTGATGAAATAAAAAAATAATCAATATACTTCTTGCGATACTATGATAATCATTGCAAATTAATTCATAAAGAAACATTGCAAATAGGAATTTATACCTCTTATTAATTTAATTTTTATAGTCTTTATAAGCGATGCATTATTTTGGCACAATAAAAAATGATTTTATTATTTAAAGTTAATTTTCATTCAACTTCTTGTCTTATTTATAATAACAATTGAAAATTATAGATTGAAGCAATTAAATTAAATCTTAAAGCAAAGATTTTTCTACGATTGCGATATTTTTCAGTAATAATTTTAAATTTTTTAAGGATAGCAAAAACATTTTCAATAACGATTCTCATTTGTGAAATTAGTTTATTATGCTGTTTTTATTCGTTATTTAAAGGTTTTTGCTTTGTTTTTTTATGCGGAATCAAAACATTCCGATGCATTTTTTGCAAGCCTTGATAACCTGTATCAACTATTACTTTGCTAGCTTTTAAAAGCGGTATTTTTGATTCTTTAAATAAACGAAAATCATCGGTTTTACCACAAGCAAAATTTGTTACAATAATAGTTTTGCTTTCTTTTTCGATGATTATTTGTGTTTTGATAGTATGCTTTTTCTTTTTTTCGGAATATTATTGTTTTTGTTTTTTTGGGCGTTGGATGGCTGTTTCGGTTGCATCAATAATAATTATTTTATCATTAAAATATTTATTTATTAATGTTTTTTGCCCAGCAAGTTGGATAGGTTACAATGGTGGGGTTTGTGTTTTTGATAAAATGGTAATCTTATTCGCAACGATTTCAATTGCTCCCGTTGCTAAATTTCATGGTTTTTATTTTTACGTTCAATAACAACCCCTTCCACGCTAATAACAAATTCATTACGAATGGTATTAATCATTTCATATTGTTGGTGCTCTGGTTGGACAACAATTTGGGTAATCCCCTCACGATCACGTAAATCCAAGAAAATAATACCACCTAAGCGCCGATTCTTCGCTACTCAACCATTTAAAACTACTTTCTTTTTAACATCTTGTAATGTTAATTCTCCGCAGGTATGTGTTCTTTTTATCAGACTTCTTGCTATACCTTATTATTTATGCTTAAAAAGCAATTAAAATTTTTAAAAATACTTATTTTAAAGTTTAATTTAATTTTTTTAATTTGTAATTTTTTTATTTTTGTTAGTATCGCAAGAAGTCTATTATTTATTCTCCTTATTTAAAAAGGCAATAATTTTTTTAAATTTAACTTCTTGTTCTTTGCCAGTTTTTTGATTTTTAATTTTAATAACATTTTTTTTCAATTCTTCATCACCAATAATAATTGCATGCTTCGCTTTTAACCGTTCTAAAGATTTAAACTGTGCTTTAACACTGCGTGCTAAATAATCGCAATCCACACGTAAACCACTAGCACGTAACATTAATAAAAGAGAAACTGCGAAATGACGCGCATGATCTGATAAACAAATTAAATAAGCATCAAGATACGGTTCATCAGCCAAAGTAATGTTCTGTTCTGATAATGTTAACAATAATCGTTCTAAACCCAAGGCAAACCCAACAGCGGGATAATCCAAACTTGGTTCAAAGGTATGAACCAATTGATCATATTTCCCCCCGCCTAATAAGGTTAGTTCTCGTTCTTGTTTATCAATAACAATTTCAAAAACAACCCCTGTATAATAATCTAATCCGCGAACTAGTTTATAATCTAAAACAAAAGGGACTTCTAATTTTGTTAAAAGACTTTGTAAGGCTTTAAATTCATTATTTTCTTCTTCTGTTAAATAATCATAAATTTTAGGCGCTATATCAAATTTATTTTGGTCAATCTTACAATCCAAGACACGTAAAGGATTCTTTTTAACACGAATTTTACAATCAGCACATAATTCTTGTTGTTGGAAGAAAGCTGTTAAAACAACAAGATACTTTGTTCGTGCAGCACCAACGGTTAAATAATTTAATTTTAAGGTTAAATAATTTAATCCAATTGTTTTTAAAAGTGTATACCCAAGTAAAATCACTTCAACATCTAATAAATAGTTCTTTGCCCCAACAACTTCAACACCAAACTGATTAAATTGACGTAAACGGCCATGTTGTGGTCGTTCATAACGAAACATATTGCCAATATAAAATAATTTTAATGGTAATTCATATTTCCCATATAATTTATCTTCAATAATACTACGAATTACGGGGACTGTTCCTTCTGGTCGTAAAACAAATTCTCGTTCTTTTTTGTCTAATAAATAAAACATTTCTTTACTAACAATATCTGTTTCAGCTCCGACCGACCGAACAAATAAATCTTTCGCTTCAAAAATTGGCGTTCTAATTTCATGATAATTATATTGCATCGCAATACTACGCAGCATTAATTCTAAGGCACTTAATTCCCTTGTTTTTTCATAATAGATGTCTTCGGTTCCACGTGGTTTTTGAATATTCATAACTAATTTCCCTTCTAAATAAAAAATTAAAAGAATGCTTAGGAACGAAAAATCGCGGTGCCATCCTATTTCATTATCTTTTAGTTAATGCACTTTATTGTAAAAATCTATTAAATTTTATCATAATGTTGTCAAAACACTTTAAAAATTATAATAGTGGATATGTTACAATAAGTTGGACCATATTTATGTGGACTTTCAAATAAAATATAATTATGAAGAAAGTAGGAATATAAAAATGGGAAGAAATTAATACACCGATGAATTAAAAAAACAAATTGTTTTACTTTATCAAAATGGTAAAACCATTCTTGAAATTTTTAAGTAATATGGGGTGTCAAAATCAACCGTATATCAGTGAATTAAAAAATTAAATAATTCTGGATCTTTTAAAGCAAAAGATAACCACACTGTTGAAGAAAATGAACTGATTGCCTTGCGGAAAGAATTAATCCAATTACGAATGGAAAACGACATTTTAAAGCAAGCGGCACTGATAATCGGCAAAAAATAGAAATTATTAACAATAATAAAGAAAAATATTTCGTGCGAAAAATGGGTCAAATATTAAAGATAGCAAAATCAACATATTACTATCAAATTAATAAATACGCTACGGTTGATGTTAATAATTATGAACAAGAAGTTATCAGTGCATTTAATGCTAGTCGCAAAATTTATGGAGCTCGTAAAATTAAAGCTATTTTAACCAGAAAAGATATTATCTTATCGCGAAGAAAAATTCGCCAAATTATGATTAAAAATCAGTTAGTATTCTATAGACTGCACCCCGTTTAGTAAGTATTAATAAAAAGGTTTACAAACTTTCATTTATTATATCTTTTTCTTTTTGGTTTGAATATCATTTATTTCATTTTTTAACATCATTAATATATTCATTATGAGATTTATAATTTTTATTATGGATTGTTCCTTTTTTAAGTAATGAATGAAAACTTTCAATAATAATGTTGTCTGCACAATGATAATTTTTACCCATTGAAATTATAATTTTGTTATCTAAACATTTACTATTATAATCTTTAGATGTATATTGATATCCGTGATCTGAATGAATTATTGTTTTATTTAGATCTTTTTTTATTTTTTTAATTGCTGAATTATACTTGTAAATGCAAGTATAATTCAGCTTTTACTTTATCAAATGGTAGCAAAATATATTGTAAAGGTTTACATTCACCAAGTCGAAAAGAAAAATTAAAAGCCTTTGCTGATTTGAATAAGTATAAATTAGTAATTAGACTTCTTGCGATATTAACAAAAATAAAAAAAATTACAAATTAAAAAAATTAAATTAAACTTAAAAATAATCATTTTTAAAAATTTTAATTGCTTTTTAAGCATAAATAATCATGTATCGCAAGAAGTCTATTATACTAATGATGTAAAATTTAAAATTAGATTTTCAAAAGTAATATTTAACCAATTATTAACAGGGTTTGATTGACTTTATTCGGGAAATGATAAAAATATAATAATAGATGTTTCTAACCCAAATGTCTTGGGAATTAGAAATAAAAGTAATAATCCCATTAAAATAACTATTAAACCAAGATAAAAAAATAAAAAGAGATTTACATCTTTTTTCCTATTATTCATTAACTTTTACATTACCATTTTCATCAACAATTAAGTCAGGTCCCTTAGTATCTAAATTCCAACGATAAACTGATTTAATATAATTTATATAATCATAATTTCTTTCTCCTCATCTTCTAAAAGAAAAAGGATTATTACTACTATAAAATAAAAATGTATCTTTTATTTTATTTGTGCTAGTAATACCTTTAAAAAATTTTAATTCATAATTATTATCTTTATATATATAATATTCTTTGCCTACCTCAATAGGAAAATTTTTTAAAATCTTACTTATTTCTCATTTATCTTTTTTTCATACTATATAATAGTATCTCTTTTCAACTTCATTAAATGGTTTTTCTTGCGGTGTTATTCATTCTAAATTGTTTTTAATATTTTCATCTTTTGTATCTATTTTATTTTCTTCTTTTAATTTTGCTAATTCTTCGGGTGTATATTCTTGTGGTTTATTACAAGCAACTAAACTGGTTGTACTTGTTCCTATTAAAGTGATTGTTCCTAAAATGCTTAATATTTTTTTCATATTTTTAATTCCTTTTTGTTTTATATATAATTTTGTTTGTTAATTTAATTAAAAATGAAAATAAAATTTGTTTATTTTCATTTATTTATAGTTTAATAAATTTTTTTAATTTACTTATTACTATTAAATTAATTATTTCTAATATCAATATTAATTTTTGATACATACAAATTTTGTGTTTTTTCAATATTTTTTATTGTTCTATCCATATTTTTTAAAAATTGATCCTGATCTAATGAAACATACTTCATAGAAATTTTTTTAAATTCATTTTTATAATTTTCTAATTCCGTTTTAAGTTTAGTGATTTTATTTTGTTTTTCATTTAAATCTTTTTTTAAATTATTTATGTTTTCATTATAAAAATCAAAATATTCATATATTTTCCCATCTACTGTACCAAAATATAACTTATTATTAAGTTCAATACCATTAGATATAAAACCAACATTTTCATTGTTCATAATAATTTTTTGATATCCTGATATATGATCATACTCATAAACGTTGCCACCAGTTGAAGCGAAGTATACTTTATTATTAAATGTTAATCCTCTTAAATGAGATTCACCTTTCATATTTATAACTGTTTTTTTAAAATTTGCTATTGGATCTATTTCGTGAACTTTACTATCAGATACAAAATATAATTTATTATTTAATACAGCACCATCAGATCATATACTATTCGTATTTCCTATTTTAACAACAAGTCTATTCTGTTCTGTTTGTGGATTATATTAATATATAGTGCCTTCATTATTTGAACAAAAATATATTTTATTATTTAACACCAGTCCAGAAGTGCGGATTTTATCTAAATTTTGAATTATTTTTTGTTGTTTTGTTATCGGGTCATATTCATAGACATTTTGATCTCCTGAACCAAAATATAATTTATTGTTAAATAAAATTCCTTGTGAATGAGAAATATTAGTCATATTTATAACTGCTTTTTTATAATTTTTTGCTGGATCTACTTCATAAACTTTTTGATTATTTAATGATTTTGCTCCTGATGCAATATATATCTTATTATTAAAAATGATACCAGTAGACCAATGTTCTACACCCCATGTCTACAACAAATCTATTTTTTTCTGTTTGGGGTTCATATTCATACATTTTTCCATTTATTGTAGTAAAGTATATCTTATTATTTAATACAAGAAGGGACCTAATTTGAGATTTATCATCTATATCATTTAAATCAATAATTATTTTTTTATAATTAATTTTTTCTCTTTTACTTCTTTTTAAATTTTCTAAATTATTTGCAAGTAAATGGTTAATAACATTTAATTTTTCTTCTTTTTCGTAACTACTACAAGCAATTGTTGTTGGTAAAGCACTTACTCCAATTGTTAACACACTTAATAAACTAAGTAATTTTTTCATACTTGTTTTTCTCCTTTTATTAATCTTGAAACTTTTTATCAAGAACTACTCCCAGTATATATATATATAAGTAAAATTAGTAATTATTTTAAAAAATTTTATCTTGTTAAATACTTCTTATTACGCGTTTTTTAAGGGATGAATTAGCAATGAAATATATTAAGTTTATTTATTTTTACATAAAGTGTTGTATTAGTAAAATAATAGTATATAATGAGGGAATAGGTTTAATCTTTTTCCGTAAAAAAGAGTTATGCTGACTTCTTAATCGGACAAGGATAAAAAAAGAGGAGTTTATAAAAATGGCACTTACAAAAGAACAATTAATAGAACAAGGTTTAAGCGAAGATATTGCAGAAAATATCTTAAATCAGTTTAATAATGAAGCAAAATAAATTAGAGAAAGTGTTCAAAAACGCGAAGATGTTATATTAAAAGAAAACTTTATTAAATTATCTAATGAATTAAAAGCCTTTAAAGATGTTCCATCTACTAAAATTGAAGATATTAAAACTAATTTAGAAAAAGTTAGTGGTAGTTCTTTATCTGAAAAAATGAAAACTTTAAAAGAATTAAAACCTGATTTATTTGTACAAGAACAACCATCATTTTCACCAACTAATTTTATTAAAGATATGATTGAAAATTCGGTTGAAAATAAAAATGATGAAATTGAAACTATTAAAGAAAAAGGAGCATATATTCCGGAAGATATTAAAAAATTAACTGATTATACACTTAAAAACATTAGATAATAAGGGAGTGAATATTATGGCAACAATCAATTTGTCATAAATACCTTTTGCATTGCAAGGTAATACAACAGGGCAAAAAACCTATGTTGATATGGTTAACGCTTTATTGTGTGGACCTTTATATAATAGACTTCTTGCGATACTATGATAATCATTGCAAATTAATTCATAAAGAAAAAATACCGCTTTTAAAAGATACCAAAGTAATAGTTGATACAGGTTATCAAAGTTTGCAAAAAGTGAATCGGAATGTTTTGATTACGCATAAAAAAACAAAGCAAAAACCTTTAAATAACGAACAAAAACAGCATAATAAACTAATTTTACAAATGAGAATCGTTATTTAAAATGTTTTTGCTATCCTTAAAAAATTTAAAATTATTACTGAAAAATATCGCAATCGTAGAAAAAGCTTTGCTTTAAGATTTAATTTAATTGCTTCAATCTATAATTTTCAATTGTTATTATAAATAAGACAAGAAGTTGAATGAAAATTAACTTTAAATAATAAAATCATTTTTTGTTGTGCCAAAATAACGCATCTCTTATAAAGACTATAAGAATTAAATTAATAAAAGGTATAAATTCCTATCTGTATTTTTTCTTTATGAATTAATTTGCAATGATTATCTTAGTATCGCAAGAAGTCTAATAAAGGTTTCACAACCAATTACTAAATATTTTTTATCTAAGGCTCCAATGACAAGAATTTTAATGTCCATTATTTATATTGATTAGTAATCGAATCAACATTAATTTTTCATTTTAAAGCTGGGAAAGTATAATCTGATGTTTGCGTTGGAAATTGGCCATTTTTGCCAACCTCTTTATCTTCATCTGCTGTTAAGGTTCCTTTTTCATCCGCTTTTTTAACAAATCCTAAGGCTACTTGAATATCGGGATTAATTTTAACATCATTTGGAATATCACTTAAATTATAACGGTGATAATCATCATCCTTTAAATCATCAAAGTCATAAAAACCATAACTAATGAAGAATCATTGATGACCATAAGTTGCTTCATCATTCTTACTATTTGGAGTAAGATAAACTAAGTAATTAGCATAAACGACTAATTTATCAATCGTTGCAGTAAAGGTAAAACGATGATGTTTCCCTTGGAATTCTAAACGAATTGTGACATTTGGAATAACAATTGCAACATAACGGGTTGATTGATAACCACGATTTTGTTCAATTTTGTCATAATCTTCATTATATCCATTTTTAGGATTATTTAATCATTCAATAATTGATGCTACTGGTGAAAATGTTTTTAATGATGGTGGGGTAAAAAAGGTTTTTTTACTAGTAGTAGGTCAAGTATACTCTTTAACTCAATCTTTTTCATTTGTTTTTTCTGGATTTCCAGTTGTTGTCACTAAATTTTTATTTGTTGAATCCTGAATTGTTTGATTTTCATTGGCAAGTAAGGCTACTTGCACATAAGTTGAATCATAACTAGTTGAATAATCATTATAAAAAGCTTCTCATATTTCTTTTTGTTTAATTTTCTTACTACTATCAAGAGGATCTGTCGTATCACTTTTCGCCTTGGCAATTAAGTTATCTTTTTGCCCTTGTAACCCAGCGGCAACTTGTTCATCACTTCATTTTGTCCCTTTCCCAGTTGTTACACTATTATCTTTTGTTAAATTTATTCCATGTAAAAAAGGATTAAGGACATTATTAACTAAGCCCATTTGGCCTCCTTGTAAACTATAATCAAAAGGAACATCAGTTTCATCTTTTCCTGACTTAGTGGCATCGTCTATTCCATTTGTTGATTTATTATTTGCTGTTGGAGCATGACTAAATTTTTGATTCCCATTATATATAAAAACAGAAACTGGATTCCCTTGTGGGGTTTCACTACATGCAACAAGCGATGATACTGATGTTAAACATAACACTGATGCTGTAAAAATTGATAGTAACTTACGCATTATAAACCTCTTTTCTAAAACACTAATTTAATAATTATTCTTTTCACTGAGTAATATATTAGACTTCTTGCGATACCTGATTATTTATGCTTAAAAAGCAATTAAAATTTTTAAAAATGCTTATTTTAAAGTTTAATTTAATTTTTTTTATTTGTAATTTTTTTTATTTTTGTTAGTATCGCAAGAAGTATATTATCTTAAATTTATGTATTTTGCAAACCAAAATCAGCAAACGATCCATGTTTTTTTACAAACAATAATTCAACGTTACCAGTTGGTCCATTTCGATGCTTTGATAAAATTAATTGTGCTTTTTCAGTTTCTGGCCCTGCTAATTCTAACTTATCTGAATCATGGACAGTATAATATTCTTCTCGAAATAAAAACATAATAATATCGGCATCTTGTTCAATTGCCCCTGAATCACGTAAATCAGACATAATTGGTCTTTTATCTTCTCGTTTTTCAACTAACCGTGATAATTGTGATAAACAAATAATTGGTACTTCTAACTCACGTGCTAAAGCTTTAAGTTGTCGTGAAATTGTGGAAACTTCTTGTTGCCGTGAATCACCAAAATACGTTCCGGTGCTTAATAATTGTAAGTAATCAATCACAACTAAGCCAACTTCATTTTCCCGGCATAATTTTCGTAACTTTGATTGCAACTCAATAACTTTTAAACCAGGCGTATCATTAATAAATAACTTTGTCTGTTTTAAAAAATCTGCCGCCTTGGTAATATTTTCTCAATCCCGACTTTGTAAACCTTTTCCTGTTCGAACTTTAACCGAATCTACCGTTGAATAACTCCCTAACATTCTTTGAATTAATTGTTCCGCTGGCATCTCAACAGAAAAAATTGCAACAGCTTTCTTTGATTGAGAAGCTGATTTAACAGCAAAATTTAATGCTAAAGCAGTTTTCCCCATTGATGGTCGCGCTGCTAAAATAATAAAATCCCCTTTTTGAAATCCCGAAGTCATCCGGTCTAAATCACGAAAACCACTTGGACTTCCTGTTAACATTTCCCCGGAATTTTCCAATAATTCAATTTTGTGTAACACTTTGTCCACTTCATCATAAGATGTTTTAAATAAATTGCCTTTCCGTTCTTTTTTAACATCTAAAATTTCTTTTTCGGCCTGACTAACAACTTCATCAATTGGTTGATGAGCATCAATGTACCGGTTAATCTTATTAACAACTGCTTTTAAACACCGTGATGTTGTATTTTTAATAATAATATCTAAATACTCTGATAAATTAGCATCCGTTGTATATGACTGAAATAAATCCGTTAAAAATTCAATTCCGCCAATTTTATTTAAAATATTATTTTTTAACATATAATTACTCAATGTTGTAACATTAATCGCAACCTTTGCTAAAAATTGTTCTTGTAAAGCTTTAAAAATCACTTTATAATTCATCACAGTAAAATCATCTTCGTTTAAAATCGAAAAGACTTCTTCAGCAGCATTAATTGAATGGGCAATAATTGCTAAAACATTTTTTTCGGCATCATTAATAACATTAATTTTATTTATCTCAGTTTTATTTATTTCTATTTTATTTAAAGTTTCCATCAATTAACTCTCCTTTTTTTCAATCATTACTTTTAATGTTGCGATAATATTTGGAGCTAATTTAATTTTTAAATAATGCAGACCAAAACTTGTCAAATTATTATTATCAATAAATTTCTTTTTATCAAATTTTAAATTAAATTCTTTTGCTAAACGATCTTCAATTTGTGTTAAAGAAACGCTTCCAAATGTTTTGTTATCATGTACTTTTAATTTAAAATTTAATGTTAATTGTTCTAAGGCAGTTTTTAATTCCTCTAAAGTTGCTTTTGTCGCTGCTGCTTGAGCTGCTTGTTGCGATAACACGACATTTAACTTCGCCAAATTAGTCGGAGTTGTTGGAATGGCAAATCCCTCTTTAATTAAGTAATTTTTAGCATAGCCATCAGAAACTTCAATCACGTCGTTGACTTTGCCTTTATCTTTAACATCTTTCACTAAAATAACTTTCATCCTAATCACCTACTACAAATTATAACGGAAAAACTTCGCAAAATAATTATAATTGATTGCGTTGCCAAAGTTGGGGAAAATAAAAAAGAATTTTATGATAATATGTAAATATATCACGGAGGGATTATGAAACGTTGAAATTATCGAATTTGATACAAAGATTATTTTTGATATTATAAAGTAATAATTGCTATCTTAGCTTTTGCTTTTTTAACTTATGGGTTTTTATATGGATATTTTTAAAGAATTTCTTTAATTTTGTCGAAAAACTAGACTGCACCCAAAAAAGTAAGTAAAGAAAAAAAGTCTTTGCTAAACTTTTAAAGGAGGTGCATTTTTATATGGCAAGAAAAGAACAAAAATTTAATAAATATACAGCATATTTTCGAAAAAGGATAGGACAAGAGGTTAAAAATAATAGTATAAGTTTTATTGCAAAAAAATATGCAATTAATAAAAAAACTGTTGCTTCATGGTATGAAAATTTTAAGAAAGGGATTTTAAACACCAATAAAGGTCCAAAAGAATCATTTGAAAAAAGAGATTTAAACTATTACAAAGTTAGGTATGAATTACTAAAAAAGCTTCATGACTTTTACAATTAAATAAAAGAAAAATTGTATTTTTTATCAAAGAAAACATTAATAAATATCCACTAAATTTATTACTTGATGTAACAGATTTAAAGCGTAGTTATTAAGATAAATATAAAAATTATTCAAGTAATGGTAAGGATAGTGAACCATTAAAGAATATTGTAAAAGTCTATGAAGAAAATTTAAAACAATTTGGTTATCGTCGAATTACCAAATATTTAAAAGAAGATTATGGCATTGTTTATAATGCTAAGAAAGTATTACGAATTATGAAAGAAAATAATATTCAAGCTGAATATGTAAAGCGTATGCGTAGAAAAATATTAATAAAACAAAATAGAAATAAAAATATAATTAAATATCCTGATTTAGTAAATCGTAATTTTAATGATATTAAAGAAAGATTTTCAATTTTATTTACTGATGTAACTTATTTAATTTGAAATGGTAAAAAACATTATCAATCAACAATAATTGATGGATATACTAAAGAAATTATTGATGTAAAATGATCAAAATTTAATAATAACAAACTTGTAATTGATAATTTAAATGCTGCAATTAATAAAATTAAAAAAATAAAAAAAGAGCTAAATAAAACAATAATTCATTCAGATCACGGATATCAATATACATCTAAAGATTATAATAGTAAATGTTTAGATAACAAAATTATAATTTCAATGGGTAAAAATTATCATTGTGCAGACAACATTATTATTGAAAGTTTTCATTCATTACTTAAAAAAGGAACAATCCATAATAAAAATTATAAATCTCATAATGAATATATTAATGATGTTAAAAAATGAAATAAATGATATTCAAACCAAAAAGAAAAATATATAATAAATGAAAGTTTGTAAACCTTTTTATTAATACTTACTAAACAGGGTGCAGTCTATTATTTGGAAGAATTGATAAATAATGGCTAATATTTTCGTTAATAACTTTAGTAGTTCTATTTTCAACTAATATTGCTAAAGTAAATCTTGATGTTCTTTCAACTAAAGTTATTAAACATGATTTACTTTTACCTCGTGATGATACTACGGTATCACCTTCTCAATGACCAAGAGTTACGCGATTATTAACATTAGCATTTCGTTCTTTAATTGATTTACCATTAAATTTACCCCGATTTTCTTGATATTTTCGTTTCTTACCTTTTCTTCTTAAATTTTTATTAGTAACTTTTTCAAGTAATCCAGAATAAATTCAATTGTAAATTGTTTTAAAACTAATAATTCATTCTTTATGAAAATTTTTAATTCTGCCATAAATTTGTTCGGGTGATCAACCTAATAATAATTTTTGTTGTACATATTTTACTAATTCTCTATTTTTAAACTTATGAAAATAAATATGTGATTGTTTTCTATTTTCTGCTTTATTTTGTGCAATTAATGAAAAATAATGATTATTATCTTTATTTCTATTAACTTCTCGAATAATAGTACTAATACTTCGATTAAGATTTTTAGCTATTTCACTAATTTTTATTTTAAACTTCAATTGATTCTCAATATAAATTCTTTCATCTATGCCAAGATGTTTATATCCCATATAAAAACTCCTTTCTTTATTTTTTCTAAAATAAACTTAGCATCATAAAATTTTTATATGAGATTTTTTGCAATTTTATTTACTTGCACTTACAAGTATAATTCAGCTATTGAAAACTTTCTTTTTTATTTTCCCCAACTTTGGCAACGCAATCTTAAAGGTAATGTTTACGAAATTTTTTCTAAAAAAGAGTATAATGATATATGGTAATGATTTCATTGCTAGTATTCCACTTATATATTTAAAATTAATACTTCTTACTTATTCTTTTAAGTAAAGGAGAAATAATTATTCATACACACTTATGAGTAGTAATCGTCATTGCTGTGGCAATAGGTTCCTACTTTCTTGGGTATTTAGTTGAAAAATATCTTAGATTTAAATTAAACAAAAAAACAAAATTAAAAATTAAACAAGCAGAAGAAAAAGCAAAAAAAATTATTAATGTTGTTAAAGCCGATGGACGGGTTGAAGCAGCACAAATTAGACAAGAAATGAAAGATGAATTAATTCGCAAACGTGAAGAATTTTTCGAAACCGAAAAATTCTTAGTAAATAGAGAACGTTTAATTGTTGAGCGAGAAGAAGTATTAAATGGTAAAGAGCAAGAAGTGTTTCGCAAGAAAGAAGAATTGCATGGAAAGATTAACTATTATCAAGAGATGGTAAAACGCAATCTTCATCAACTTGAGAAAGTTGCTGGATATTCACTTGAAGAAGCAAAAGATGTTCTTTTTAAAGAAATAAGTGATCGTTATCAAAAGGAAATTGGTGAATTCTTACGAAATGCTGAAAATAATGCGAAAATTAATGCCAAAGAAACAGCCCTTAATATTATTACAACGGCGATTGAACGTTATGCGGCGAAAGTTGTGGCAGAAAAAACAACAGCTTCAATTTATTTAGAAGATGATAATATGAAAGGACGAATTATTGGGAAAGATGGTCGTAATATTCGAACATTTGAAATTGCAGCGGGGGTTGATTTAATTATTGATGACACGCCAAATGTTTTGCAAATTTCATCTTTTAATCCTATTCGTCGGGAAATTGCGAAAAAAACTTTAGAAAAATTATTGCTTGATGGTCGTATTCATCCAAATCGCATTGAAGAAACAATTAAATTAGAGCAAGAAGAAATTGAAATGACAATTCTTGAAGCGGGAAAAGAAGTTGTTGCTGAATTGGCGATTGATAATTTAGATATTGAATTAATTCGACACCTTGGAATTTTAAAATATCGAACTAGTTATGGCCAAAATGTTTTATTACATTCTGTTGAAGTAGCAAAATTAGCCGCAATAATGGCGAGTGAACTAGGATTAGATCCTACCGTGGCAATGCGTGCGGGGTTATTACATGATATTGGGAAAGCCGTTGATTTTGAAACGGAAGGAAGTCATGTGACATTAGGAGTTAAAATTGCGACAAAATGTAATGAACATCCAATCATTATTAATGCGATTGCTTACCATCATGGTGAAGGTTTCGCAACTAATTCGTATTCGGTTCTAGTTTCCGCCGCTGATACATTATCTGCTGCGCGACCAGGTAGCCGTAATAATACTATTGAAAATTATATTGCGCGGATGAATGAGTTGGAAAAAATTTGTCAAATAGTACCAGGAGTTCAATCAGTTTATGTTTTACAAGCTGGACGTCAAATTCGGATTATTGTTAATTCAGTTATTAGTGATGATGCTCGTACCCATAAAATTGCGCTTGATATTAAGGAAAAAGTTAAAAAAGCAAAAGTAATTCCAGGAGATATTGTGATTACTGTTATTCGTGAATTACGCGTAACAGAAATGGTGGTTTAAAGAATAAAATTTTCTTTAATTTTGTCGAAAACTATTGATATTTATAAAATATATCTAAAATTATGTTGCACAGTTTCAGATAACTGAGAATTTTAATTAAAAAATGCCACCACTTCATATTGAAGTGGTGGCATTTTTTAATTAAAAATTTTTCTTTTTTCATTATAATGAATTATATAATTATCTACAATATTTTTTACTTCTAAAATATTTTTACAGTGTGATAATTCTGAGTTCTCGGTTTTAAGAATTGAAAATCAATTTTCAATCGGTGAATTATCTAAACAATTGCCTCTTATTGACATACTTATATTTATGCCGTGTTTTTTTAATAATTTTTCATAAGCTTTTGAAGTGAAATGAATACCTTGATCAGAATTAATAGTTAATTCACCTTTGATTATTTTTCTTTTAATAATTGCTTCTTTGATACAATTATTTACTCAATTTACTGTTGGAGTTGTTGTTAAAGAATAATTTACTATTAAATTACTAAATAAATCCTTGATTGCAAATAAATATACTCATTCTGTGATTGTTTTAACATACGTAATATCAATTGATCACTTTTGATTAGTTTTTTCAGCTTTAAAATTACGTTTTAATAGATATTTATGTCGAATATGTTCATTTGTCATTTTTAAGAAATGATTAATTTTTTTTATTGTTTTAATTCTTACACTAGAAATTCTATTAGCTAATTTCATATAACGATAAACTGTTGAATTCGACACATTAATTTTTTGCTCTTCCAAAGATAATTTAATTTGTCTGTGTCCTTTAATACTATTTTCTCTATGAATTGCTTTAATTATTTCATATATTGAATAATCAATATTTGGTTGATATTCATCACAATTTTTTGAATATTTATTTCAAGTATCATATGAAATTCTTAATTCTTTTAAATATCATGATAAAGTAATTTTTGAAACTTGCAATTCTGATTTAATAAAAGCAATTTGTTTTCTAATGTTTGTTTTTGTTTTTATCTTTGGAAGAGCTTCAAACTTTTTTAAAACCTCATTCTCAACTTTTATTCTTTCATTTTCTTTTTTTAATAAATAGTTTTCACGTTCTAAGGGTTTTTTAAACTTATTTAATTCAAAATCTTTTCGCTTTTTTCGTTCTTTTAGAATTTCTTTATTTTGTTGAAATTGATTTACTCATTTTGAAATAGTTGCTAAACTAATATGATATTCTAGACTGCACCCAAAAAAGTAAGTAAAGAAAAAAAAGTCTTTGCTAAACTTTTAAAGGAGGTGCATTTTTATATGGCAAGAAAAGGACAAAAATTTAATAAATATACAGCAGATTTTCGAAAAAGGATAGGACAAGAGGTTAAAAATAATAGTATAAGTTTTATTGCAAAAAAATATGCAATTAATGCTGAATTATACTTGCACTTACAAGTATAATTCAGCTATCAAAGAAAACATTAATAAATATCCACTAAATTTATTACTTGATGTAACAGATTTAAAGCGTAGTTATTGAGATAAATATAAAAATTATTCAAGTACTGGTAAGGATAGTGAACCATTAAAAAATATTGTAAAAGTCTATGAAGAAAATTTAAAACAATTTGGTTATCGTCGAATTACCAAATATTGAAAAGAAGATTATGGCATTGTTTATAATGCTAAGAAAGTATTACGAATTATGAAAGAAAATAATATTCAAGCTGAATATGTAAAGCGTATGCGTAGAAAAATATTAATAAAACAAAATAGAAATAAAAATATAATTAAATATCCTGATTTAGTAAATCGTAATTTTAATGATATTAAAGAAAGATTTTCAATTTTATTTACTGATGTAACTTATTTAATTTGAAATGGTAAAAAACATTATCAATCAACAATAATTGATGGATATACTAAAGAAATTATTGATGTAAAATGATCAAAATTTAATAATAACAAACTTGTAATTGATAATTTAAATGCTGCAATTAATAAAATTAAAAAAATAAAAAAAGATCTAAATAAAACAATAATTCATTCAGATCACGGATATCAATATACATCTAAAGATTATAATAGTAAATGTTTAGATAACAAAATTATAATTTCAATGGGTAAAAATTATCATTGTGCAGACAACATTATTATTGAAAGTTTTCATTCATTACTTAAAAAAGGAACAATCCATAATGAAAATTATAAATCTCATAATGAATATATTAATGATGTTAAAAAATGAAATAAATGATATTCAAACCAAAAAGAAAAAGATATAATAAATGAAAGTTTGTAAACCTTTTTATTAACACTTACTAAACAGGGTGCAGTCTATTCCTTTTGCTATTTCACTATAAGATTTATTGTTAATTGAATATTCATTAACAATTTTTTCTTTAAATTCAAAAAAATGATCTTTAGACCCTTTTATTTTACCTTTAGCCATATAAAAATGTTTCTCCTAACTTTATATATTAATAATAATCTAGAAAAATTTTTATTTATATATCTCAGTTAAAAGAAACATTGCAATTAACTATTATTAATATGTTTTTTAATTGTTTAAATTTCTTTTAAATGGTGGACCCGAACGGGATCGAACCGTCGACCCCCTGCGTGCAAGGCAGGTGCTCTCCCAGCTGAGCTACGGGCCCAAAAATAGTATAAAAAATGGTCGGGCTAAATGGACTTGAACCATCGACCTCACCCTTATCAGGGGTGCGCTCTAACCAACTGAGCTATAGCCCGAAAATCTAAATCATTATAACATTAAATTTGTTCAAAAAACAACCATAAATTTAAAATATTTGCCAAATTGTAAAGTTAAGTGCAACTAAATTATTTTTATAACCGCTGAATTATACTTGCACTTACAAGTATAATTCAGCATTACAAAATTAGGGAAACTATTCGCTATCAATTAAGATAAGTTGCTAATTATGATAATTAAGCATAAAATATTAACAAACATAAGGGGAAGAATGAAAAATGGCAACAAAATTATCGTTAAAAGAACAAGTTGAAATTTTGCCAACCAAACCAGGGTGCTATTTATTTTACAATAGTTATCATCAAGTATTATATGTTGGCAAAGCAAAAAATTTACGAAGTCGGGTTAGTTCTTATTTTAATAAAGTTTATAATTACAAAACAACTCGCCTAGTGCAAGAAACTGTGCGCTTAGAAACAATCATTACCAAAACGGAAAAAGAAGCGTTAATTTTAGAACATAACTTAATTAAACAATATAAACCAAAATATAATATTTTGTTAAATGATGATAAACACTACCCATACATTGTTATTACGAAAGAAAAAGATCTCCAATATTTATATGTCCGTAATGTTCATCAAAAGTATGCTCGTTCTTATGGACCATTCCCAGAAGGCAGCCATGCCCGGGAAATTATTAAAGTTTTAGAGCGATTATATCCGTTACGCCGTTGTAAAGGGAATCTGGGGAAACCTTGTCTTTATTATCATATTAATCAATGTTCTGGTGCTTGTTTTAAAGTAGTTCCGCTGGAATATTACACCAAGATGATAAAAAAAGTTCATACTTTTTTTAAGGGTAATTTTACCGAAACAAAAAAATTATTAGAAAAACGAATGTTACAAGCGGCAGATAATTTACAATTTGAAGAAGCGCAAAAGTTAAAAGTGTTAATTCGTAATTTAGATTGAACCTTATCATCACAAACGGTGGAAATGTTAAATCAAAGGGATGATTTAAATGTGATTAGTTTGTATCAAACGGAAAAACACTTAGTTTTAACAACCTTATTTTATCGAGCGGGTAAATTAAGCTATAAAGATTATGAATATTATCACCTTGATTTTCCCGAAGATTGTCAAAAATTATATCGGTTATATTTACAAAATATTTATCAAAAAAATATCTTACCAACAAAAATTATTGTTAATGAAACGATTGCTTTACCAGAGTTAAATTTATTATTTGATAATCGTGTTTCTCATCCAAAAACACCAGTTGAAAAAACGATTATGCAATTAGCAACCACCAATAGTTATGAGTCTTATTTACAATATCAAACAACAGCGCAACGTGAATTAAATAATGCGGAAGTTTTAAAAGAATTACAAACCCTCTTAGGATTAAAAGAGTTACCATATTTGATTGAAATGATTGATATCGCAAACATTAATGATGAATTTGTTACGGGGGGTGTAATTGTTTATAAAAATGGTCTCCCATCTCGGAATGATTATCGGAAATATAATTTAAACATTCCTTATCAAGATGATACCCATCGGATTGCGGCAGTTGTGGCGCGACGTTATAGAAAAATTATTAAAGAAGAACAACCCCTGCCTAATTTAATTATTATGGATGGTGGGATTCAACAAGTTAATGTTTGTTTAAAAGAATTAGCAGCGTTAAATTTAATGGTTCCCGTTATTGGTTTAGTTAAAAATAATCAGCATAAAACGGACCATTTGTTAAATTTAAAGAAAGAAAAAGTATCGTTAGATAAAAGTAGCCGGTTATTTTTGTTTTTAACAAGAATGCAAGATGATGTTCATCATTATGCTATTACTAGTTTTCGTCGCCGCCAAACAAAAGCTTTAACAACAAGCATTTTAGAAACAGTTCCGGGGTTAAGCAAGCAACGGATTACATTATTAAACCGGCACTTTGAAAGTATAGGGGCAATGCAAAAAACAAGTTCTGATGAATTGTACCAAATATTACATAATAAAAAACTTGTTGAAAATCTCCGAAAATTTTTGGAATATTTTGGCAAATAATATTTTTGGGTATAATATACTTCTTGCGATACTAACAAAAATAAAAAAAATTACAAATTGCTGAATTATACTTGTAAGTGCAAGTAAATAAAATTGCAAAAAATCTCATATAAAAATTTTATGATGCTAAGTTTATTTTAGAAAAAATAAAGCAAGGAGTTTTTATATGGGATATAAACATCTTGGCATAGATGAAAGAATTTATATTGAGAATCAATTGAAGTTTAAAATAAAAATTAGTGAAATAGCTAAAAATCTTAATCGAAGTATTAGTACTATTATTCGAGAAGTTAATAGAAATAAAGATAATAATCATTATTTTTCATTAATTGCACAAAATAAAGCAGAAAATAGAAAACAATCACATATTTATTTTCATAAGTTTAAAAATAGAGAATTAGTAAAATATGTACAACAAAAATTATTATTAGGTTGATCACCCGAACAAATTTATGGCAGAATTAAAAATTTTCATAAAGAATGAATTATTAGTTTTAAAACAATTTACAATTGAATTTATTCTGGATTACTTGAAAAAGTTACTAATAAAAATTTAAGAAGAAAAGGTAAGAAACGAAAATATCAAGAAAATCGGGGTAAATTTAATGGTAAATCAATTAAAGAACGAAATGCTAATGTTAATAATCGCGTAACTCTTGGTCATTGAGAAGGTGATACCGTAGTATCATCACGAGGTAAAAGTAAATCATGTTTAATAACTTTAGTTGAAAGAACATCAAGATTTACTTTAGCAATATTAGTTGAAAATAGAACTACTAAAGGTTTAGACTGCACCCTGTTTAGTAAGTATTAATAAAAAGGTTTACAAACTTTTATTTATTATATCTTTTTCTTTTTGGTTTGAATATCATTTATTTCATTTTTTAACATCATTAATATATTCATTATGAGATTTATAATTTTCATTATGGATTGTTCCTTTTTTAAGTAATGAATGAAAACTTTCAATAATAATGTTGTCTGCACAATGATAATTTTTACCCATTGAAATTATAATTTTGTTATCTAAACATTTACTATTATAATCTCTAGATGTATATTGATATCCGTGATCTGAATGAATTATTGTTTTATTTAGCTCTTTTTTTATTTTTTTAATTTTATTAATTGCAGCATTTAAATTATCAATTACAAGTTTGTTATTATTAAATTTTGATCATTTTACATCAATAATTTCTTTAGTATATCCATCAATTATTGTTGATTGATAATGTTTTTTACCATTTCAAATTAAATAAGTTACATCAGTAAATAAAATTGAAAATCTTTCTTTAATATCATTAAAATTACGATTTACTAAATCAGGATATTTAATTATATTTTTATTTCTATTTTGTTTTATTAATATTTTTCTACGCATACGCTTTACATATTCAGCTTGAATATTATTTTCTTTCATAATTCGTAATACTTTCTTAGCATTATAAACAATGCCATAATCTTCTTTTAAATATTTGGTAATTCGACGATAACCAAATTGTTTCAAATTTTCTTCATAGACTTTTACAATATTCTTTAATGGTTCACTATCCTTACCATTACTTGAATAATTTTTATATTTATCTCAATAACTACGCTTTAAATCTGTTACATCAAGTAATAAATTTAGTGGATATTTATTAATGTTTTCTTTGATAAAAAATACAATTTTTCTTTTATTTAATTGTAAAAGTCATGAAGCTTTTTTAGTAATTCATACCTAACTTTGTAATAGTTTAAATCTCTTTTTTCAAATGATTCTTTTGGACCTTTATTGGTGTTTAAAATTCCTTTCTTAAAATTTTCATACCATGAAGCAACAGTTTTTTTATTAATTGCATATTTTTTTGCAATAAAACTTATACTATTATTTTTAACCTCTTGTCCTATCCTTTTTCGAAAATCTGCTGTATATTTATTAAATTTTTGTCCTTTTCTTGCCATATAAAAATGCACCTCCTTTAAAAGTTTAGCAAAGACTTTTTTTCTTTACTTACTTTTTTGGGTGCAGTCTAGTTATTAACGAAAATATTAGCCATTATTTATCAATTCTGCCAAATAATCTTGTTAAGACTATAACATTTGATCGGGATAAATAATTTACTAATTGACAACAACTTGAAAAAAATTTAAATGTGAAAATTTATTTTGCTAATGCATATTCACCCTGACAAAGAGGTACTAATGAAAATACTAATGGTTTAATTAGAGAAAAATTTCCTAAAAAATTTAATTTTTCAAATACTACTAAAAATGCAGTTCATAAATTTATATTGTCTTTAAACCAAAGACCAAGAAAAATACTAAATTATCTTTCGCCAATCGAATATTTGGTTAGAAAAATAATTTAGTTGCACTTAACTTTACAATTTGGCAATTAATATAAATTAATATTTTTTATACCCCAATCTTTTTTATGCGACCAAATTATTTCTAATTACTATATAATAGTAAAAGAGAGGTGAAGCAATGACATTATATGGATATTTAGGAGCAGCTATTACTGCAATAATCGGATACTTAATTGGTTCTTTTAGTTGATCAATTTTTATTAGTAAAACAATTTATAAGATTGATGTGCGTGATTATCATTCGAAAAATGCTGGTGCTACAAATACTAGCCGTGTCTTAGGGAAAAAGTGGGGTTTTGCAATTATGTTTTTAGATATGTTGAAAGTTACAATTACAATGTTTATTGCATTCGGTATTAGTTGTATTAATATTAATGGTGTTAATTTTGATTCAACTAGTTATTATATTCCAGTTTTTTTTGTTTTAATTGGTCATTCTTATCCAATTTATTATAAATTTAAAGGTGGTAAAATAGTTTCTTCTTTTTTAGGATTATTATGGATGACTAATCCATATTACTTTTTAATTGCAACAGTTGTTTGATGAAGTACAATTTTTATTTGAAAACGAGTCTCTGTTTCTTCAATTTTAGCAGCGTTGTTGACAGGAGCATTATGTTGGATTCCCCAATTAAGTGGTATTGATGTCATTAATTTCAATGGTGAATTACTCCAAGATTCTCATCTTGTTTGAGTCAATTACTTGCATTATGTTAATTACGATAATTACTATGATAGTTTAGCTTTAATTAATATTATTGTTACTTTAAGTGCATTCTTCCTAATCTTAAAACATCATAAAAATATTGCTCGTTTATTAAAAGGAACCGAAAAATCTTATGATTTTAAGGGCAAATCTGATTTAGCAACTGGAAATATTTCAACAAATAATTAAAAAATAAGCAATAATTAAATTGTGCAATGTTTCTTTTAACTGAGAATTTTAATTAAAAAATGCCACCACTTCAATATGAAATGAAAGCATTTTTTAATTAAAATTCTCAGTTAAAAGAAACTGTGCATTCCACCAGCACCAGCTAACACAAGTAAAGCAATCATTAATGTTTCATTCATATTTTTGCTTCCTTTCTTATCCTTACTCAAACAGTAGCCATCAATTCTTTCAGAACAAAATAATTTATAAATTAAGCTATATAACCACCCAAAATATCTACCACCCCTATATATAGTCTATTTTAATAAAATTTAATTATTAGTTTCATAATTATTATTTATATTTAATTTTTTGTTATTTTCTTCTTGTTTTTGTTTTTTAATATTTTCGTTTTGTATATTTTTAAATATTTCTTCTGTTATACCATCTAAATTATTTCATTGTTTTGCTATTCTTGGTTGAATAACACGAGAATTAATCCGACAATCTAAACAATGTCTTAAATGGTCTTTTTTTCATTTTGATTTATCAATTCCAATAATAATTAAAGAAATTATTAAAGTAATTAAAGGCAAAATTGTAAATACTAATCCCATTTTAGAAACTTTTAATCGTGGAATATCAATTTTCGTATCTACTTTCGGTTTACTACTAACAACAAATATACCTTGAATTCCATGTGTAAATAAAGGTGTTAATAAAATGGCAATACCATTGCCTCAATATTGACCATAATTGTATCAATTAATTTGATCATTAATTGCATTAATCATTCCATATTCTAACCAACAATTTAATGCTAAAAATATTAATGTATAAAAACTAACTACTCAACTCCTAATTTTATATTTTCTTTCTCATTCTCTAATATCTTTATGATTTCAATTATAAGTCGGAATAGGGTCTTTTTTAAATCAATTTCAAGGTAATACACCCTTTAATCAATTTGTTTTATCTTGTTTCACTAATTAAATTCCTTTCTAACTTACTTTTTTTCTTTCAATGTGTAAATCAGAAAGTGTTCCATCTTTTTGTCCGGTATATATAGCAATAATTCCGTCATCTTCCAATTCTACACGATGATAAAAAATGTCTTCTAATTCAAATGATCCAACAGTTATTTTTCCCTTAAAATTTTTGTATGTGCTGAATTATACTTGCACTTACAAGTATAATTCAGCAATAAAATAATAAACTGTCATAAAATGTTTTTTTAGTAATATATTTATATTCTTCTTCTCAAGGATGAGCATAATTCCCTAAATGATAATTATGTGGTCTCGTAACTGTTTTACTAGATATAATATCAATTATTTCACCAGCTAATTTTAAAGCATTTTTAACATCTCTAGTAATATTTTCATTTGCTTCGGGGTCATTAGTTTGTGAATAAGCAACTCCACCTTGTGAAAATGAAGCACTACCAGTTAAATCATTAACTCCTTTTGGTAAATATCAATTCATAACTGCTAATAAACAAGCAGATTGAATATAACTTAATCATTTATCATATTCAATTAAACCTGTATTATCTTTTTTTACTCATGGAAATAAATCTTTTTTATTAATCTTATCTGAAATTGTCCCACCTGATAATCTATCCATTCATAAACTAGTTTTTAAGATAGCATTATAAATTAAATTATCATTATAAGCAGATTGCTTACGGTCATTAATAGGTTGTCAAAGTTTACTTTCTTTAACATCTTCAACTGTTATAAATAACAAATTACTTAAATTATTTTCCATATAACACACCCCTTAATTGATTATGATATTTATTTCTTAAATTAGATGGTTTATAACTATTAACTTTTCTTTGTACTTTTTTAATTTTTTTAATAGTTTGATTAATTTTATAAAACATACTTTTAACTGGTGTTTTATATAAATTCTTAATATTTTTAACATCACTTTTTCGCTCTCGATATCATTTTTTATTATTAATTTCACCAGCAAAATTAAAATTAAAATGCCCAATCTTTAAATTATTAATAAACTTTTTAATTTGTTGTAATTTTTGAATATGTGGTAATGTTAATTTAATATTTCCTTTTGGGTATTTTTCTTTTAATTCTTTTGGTAATCGTTTTTTAATATAATCTCTTAAATGACTAGGTAATCATTTTCTTAATCAATAACGCCAAAATAAAGTTCCAGCATTAGATACTGCATTACTTAATAATTTTCAAATTTCAACTGGAACACTAGGATAAACATATGGGCCATAAAATTTCGGATGTTTTGCTGTTTTTGTATATATTAAAATAGTTAAATTGCCTGTTAAAGTTAATTTATTTGTTATATTAAACATACCACTATAAAGCCAACTACTATTTAAAGGTTGTCAATTAGTGTTTAGATAATTTTCTTTTTTAAATTGTTCTCTATTTTTAATATTGTTATCTTTTTATAATTTACTTAATATTTGTTGAATTTCTTTTTTATGACCTTTTTTAATTAAATTTAAATAAGTA
Organism: Spiroplasma endosymbiont of Polydrusus pterygomalis; assembly: GCF_964030635.1. Lineage (GTDB taxonomy): Bacteria > Bacillota_I > Bacilli_A > Mycoplasmatales > Mycoplasmataceae > Spiroplasma. The sequence goes on from NZ_OZ034909.1 coordinate 1,101,498, forward strand.
TAAGGATTTAATCGCTGATAAATATCTTCAATTTTATTTGTAATTTTATTATATTTATCAGTAACATAATTAATTGGCTTTAATACTTTATTTTGAACTTGATTAACTCTATTAATTAAATTAACAAACTTATTTATTAAAGGTTTATTTCCTAAATTTTCTGTTAATAAAGTTAAAATTCGTAATATTAATAAATTCATAATTACATATTACTTATTTTGAATAAGTTAAATTAACGGTTTCACTATATTTATTGGGGTTAGCAGTTACTAATGCACCAGTAGCTGTTACATTAGTAAATGTTGCATCTCCATTTTGATAACTAGGATTTTTTGCTTTAATTGCTGTTTCTAATTCATAAACATTAGGAGTTTCTCCTGACATTGTAATTTTTCCTAAATTAGGTTGTGTAATAATTGTTCTAATATAATCAATAGGTAAACGATAAGTTTTATTTAAGTTATTAATTGCTTGATCAATTTCTTCTTGTGTTGGTTGTTTTTCTAAAATAATCTTACATGTTTTTGGATATAAAATAGTTGGTGTTGCATATTGCACTTTACCAATTCATTTAGGGGGTTAGCAGTATCATTATCTAAAACTTGTTGAATGGTATCCATATTAATTGGATATGCTCATACTTGTTTATTAATAAGTAAACCATTTATATTAGTAAAATTATAACCCTTAGACTGCACCCAAAAAAGTAAGTAAAGAAAAAAAGTCTTTGCTAACTTTAAAGGAGGTGCATTTTTATATGGCAATAAAAGGACAAAAATTTAATAAATATACAGCAGATTTTCGAAAAATGATAGGACAAGAGGTTAAAAATAATAGTATAAGTTTTATTGCAAAAAAATATGCAATTAATAAAAAAACTGTTGCTTCATGGTATGAAAATTTTAAGAAAGGGATTTTAAACACCAATAAAGGTCCAAAAGAATCATTTGAAAAAAGAGATTTAAACTATTACAAAGTTAGGTATGAATTACTAAAAAAGCTTCATGACTTTTACAATTAAATAAAAGAAAAATTGTATTTTTTATCAAAGAAAACATTAATAAATATCCACTAAATTTATTACTTGATGTAACAGATTTAAAGCGTAGTTATTGAGATAAATATAAAAATTATTCAAGTAATGGTAAGGATAGTGAACCATTAAAGAATATTGTAAAAGTCTATGAAGAAAATTTAAAACAATTTGGTTATCGTCGAATTACCAAATATTTAAAAGAAGATTATGGCATTGTTTATAATGCTAAGAAAGTATTGCGAATTATGAAAGAAAATAATATTCAAGCTGAATATGTAAAGCGTATGCGTAGAAAAATATTAATAAAACAAAATAGAAATAAAAATATAATTAAATATCCTTATTTAGTAAATCGTAATTTTAATGATATTAAAGAAAGATTTTCAATTTTATTTACTGATGTAACTTATTTAATTTGAAATGGTAAAAAACATTATCAATCAACAATAATTGATGGATATACTAAAGAAATTATTGATGTAAAATGATCAAAATTTAATAATAACAAACTTGTAATTGATAATTTAAATGCTGCAATTAATAAAATTAAAAAAATGCTGAATTATACTTGTAAGTGCAAGTAAATAAAATTGCAAAAAATCTCATATAAAAATTTTATGATGCTAAGTTTATTTTAAAAAAAATAAAGCAAGGAGTTTTTATATGGGATATAAACATCTTGGCATAGATGAAAGAATTTATATTGAGAATAAATTGAAGTTTAAAATAAAAATTAGTGAAATAGCTAAAAATCTTAATCGAAGTATTAGTACTATTATTCGAGAAGTTAATAGAAATAAAGATAATAATCATTATTTTTCATTAATTGCACAAAATAAAGCAGAAAATAGAAAACAATCACATATTTATTTTCATAAGTTTAAAAATAGAGAATTAGTAAAATATGTACAACAAAAATTATTATTAGGTTGATCACCCGAACAAATTTATGGCAGAATTAAAAATTTTCATAAAGAATGAATTATTAGTTTTAAAACAATTTACAATTGAATTTATTCTGGATTACTTGAAAAAGTTACTAATAAAAATTTAAGAAGAAAAGGTAAGAAACGAAAATATCAAGAAAATCGGGGTAAATTTAATGGTAAATCAATTAAAGAACGAAATGCTAATGTTAATAATCGCGTAACTCTTGGTCATTGAGAAGGTGATACCGTAGTATCATCACGAGGTAAAAGTAAATCATGTTTAATAACTTTAGTTGAAAGAACATCAAGATTTACTTTAGCAATATTAGTTGAAAATAGAACTACTAAAGTTATTAACGAAAATATTAGCCATTATTTATCAATTCTTCCAAATAATCTTGTTAAGACTATAACATTTGATCGTGGTAAAGAATTTGCTAATTGACAACAACTTGAAAAAAATTTAAATGTGAAAATTTATTTTGCTAATGCATATTCACCCTGACAAAGAGGTACTAATGAAAATACTAATGGTTTAATTAGAGAAAAATTTCCTAAAAAATTTAATTTTTCAAATACTACTAAAAATGCAGTTCATAAATTTATATTGTCTTTAAACCAAAGACCAAGAAAAATACTAAATTATCTTTCGCCAATCGAATATTTGGTTAGAAAAATAATTTAGTTGCACTTAACTTTACAATTTGGCAATAATTACTAATTTTGCTTGTATATATATATATATATATATATATATATATATACTGGGAATAGATCTTGATAAAAAGTTTCAAGATTAAGAAACGGAGAAAAACAAGTGTGAAAAAGTTACTTAGTTTATTAAGTATATTAACTATTAGTGGAAGCGCTATGCCAACAATAATTGCTGCCAGCCCTTATAAAGAAGAAGAAATTAAATTAGAAAATAATGGTATTATTTATTCACAAACAAATAATTTATAAAATTTAAAAAGAGATAAAAGACACTATGAAAATAGTAATTTAAATAATTTTAATTATAGTGATGTTTTTTTAACTCCGCTAAGAAATACATGAAGATATTTTGCTGTTTCTATAAAAAATGCCGCAGCTAATATAATCGGAAACATAAGAATGTCTGATAATGCTGCTTTAGCTGCTTCAACACTTTCAGCAGCAATTATTGCTGCAATTACTGCTGCCCCAGATTATGAAAATATGGGTCGTAATGCTTTAAATAATGCTTTAACAACTATTGCTGGAATTGTTATTGTAAGACTAACGGCCGGTAATGCAACTAACCTTACTCAACGAATAAGAGAGGCGAATGTAAATCAAAATGGTGTCTCAATTGGGGTTCAAGTTGATGGAGAATTTAATTCTGTTGAAATTAGAAGAAATCCAAATAATGTTACGATAGTTGAAATCGGAGATATAAATGATATCCCAAGCAATCAATGATTAAGTTCCATAGAAGCTAGAGAAGATGCGAGATCTAGAAATAATAGACACAGAACACTTGATGAATGTTATCAAGTTGTTGTTAATCCTAATTGTTAATTAATATTGTTATTAAATCTATATAAAAATAATGGAAGTAAAATCAATAATTTATTTCCATTTTTAATTAAATAACAAACTTTATAAAAAATAGAAAGGATATTATATGAAAAAAATATTAACTTTTTTAGGAATAATCACTTTAATTGGAACAAGCGCAACAAGTTTAGTTGCTTGTGATAACATAGCAGAATACACACCAGAAGAATTAAAACATTTAAAAAAAGAAAACCAAATAAATACAACAAATAAAAATATTAAAGACAATTTAGAATGAATAGCACCACAAGAAAAACCATTTAATCAAATAGATGATAAATATTATTTTGTTGTATGACGAAATAATTCCGGTAGTAAATGAATAATTACAAAATTTAAAAATGACACAGAAACATCAAAAGAAAATGGAAAAAGAAAAATTGTTATTTCAGAAGATGGTCTAGATAAATTATTTATATTAATGGAAACGGAAGAACCATTTAAAGGAACATTTAAAAAATATTCAAAAGATGTTGCAGTGACAGTTTTAGAAGGGTCTAGTAAGTTTATAAAAAAATTTAGTAAGCCACCATACAAAAATTATTTTAAATCAGTTTATCGTTGAAACTTAGATACCTCAACACCATATTTAGTTGTTGATAAAGATGGTAGTATAAAAGTTAATTAAAAATAGGAAAAAAGATATTAAATCTTTTTTCTGCACAGTTTCAGATAACTGAGAATTTTAATTAAAAAATGCTTTCATTTCATATTGAAGTGGTGGCATTTTTAAATTTAAAATTTTTCTTTTTTCATTATAATGAATTATATAATTATCTACAATATTTTTTACTTCTAAAATATTTTTACAGTGTGATAATTCTGAGTTCTCGGTTTTAAGAATTGAAAATCAATTTTCAATCGGTGAATTATCTAAACAATTGCCTCTTCTTGACATACTTATATTTATACCGTGTTTTTTTAATAATTTTTCATAAGCTTTTGAAGTGAAATGAATACCTTGATCAGAATTAATAGTTAATTCACCTTTGATTATTTTTCTTTTAATAATTGCTTCTTTGATACAATTATTTACTCAATTTACTGTTGGAGTTGTTGTTAAAGAATAATTTACTATTAAATTACTAAATAAATCCTTGATTGCAAATAAATATACTCATTCTGTGATTGTTTTAACATACGTAATATCAATTGATCACTTTTGATTAGTTTTTTCAGCTTTAAAATTACGTTTTAATAGATATTTATGTCGAATATGTTCATTTGTCATTTTTAAGAAATGATTAATTTTTTTTCTTGTTTTAATTCTTACACTAGAAATTCTATTAGCTAATTTCATATAACGATAAACTGTTGAATTCGACACATTAATTTTTTTGCTCTTCCAAAGATAATTTAATTTGTCTGTGTCCTTTAATACTATTTTCTCTATGAATTGCTTTAATTATTTCATATATTGAATAATCAATATTTGGTTGATATTCATCACAATTTTTTGAATATTTATTTCAAGTATCATATGAAATTCTTAATTCTTTTAAATATCATGATAAAGTAATTTTTGAAACTTGCAATTCTGATTTAATAAAAGCAATTTGTTTTCTAATGTTTGTTTTTGTTTTTATATTTGGAAGAGCTTCAAGCTTTTTTAAAACTTCATTCTCAGCTTTTATTCTTTCATTTTCTTTTTTTAATAAATACTTTTCACGTTCTAAGGGGTTTTTAAACTTATTTAATTCAAAATCTTTTCGCTTTTTTCGTTCTTTTAGAATTTCTTTATTTTGTTGAAATTGATTTACTCATTTTGAAATAGTTGCTAAACTAATATGATATTCTTTTGCTATTTCACTATAATATTTATTGTTAATTGAGTATTCATTAACAATTTTTTCTTTAAATTCAAAAGAATGATCTTTAGACCCTTTTATTTTACCTTTAGCCATATAAAAATGTTTCTCCTAACTTTATATATTAATAATAATCTAGAAAAATTTTTATTTATATATCTCAGTTAAAAGAAACATTGCAATTAACTATTATTAATATGTTTTTTAATTGTTTAAATTTCTTTTAAATGGTGGACCCGAACGGGATCGAACCGTCGACCCCCTGCGTGCAAGGCAGGTGCTCTCCCAGCTGAGCTACGGGCCCAAAAATAGTATAAAAAATGGTCGGGCTAAATGGACTTGAACCATCGACCTCACCCTTATCAGGGGTGCGCTCTAACCAACTGAGCTATAGCCCGAAAATCTAAATCATTATAACATTAAATTTGTTCAAAAAACAACCATAAATTTAAAATATTTGCCAAATTGTAAAGTTAAGTGCAACTAAATTATTTTTATAACCGCTGAATTATACTTGCACTTACAAGTATAATTCAGCATTACAAAATTAGGGAAACTATTCGCTATCAATTAAGATAAGTTGCTAATTATGATAATTAAGCATAAAATATTAACAAACATAAGGGGAAGAATGAAAAATGGCAACAAAATTATCGTTAAAAGAACAAGTTGAAATTTTGCCAACCAAACCAGGGTGCTATTTATTTTACAATAGTTATCATCAAGTATTATATGTTGGCAAAGCAAAAAATTTACGAAGTCGGGTTAGTTCTTATTTTAATAAAGTTTATAATTACAAAACAACTCGCCTAGTGCAAGAAACTGTGCGCTTAGAAACAATCATTACCAAAACGGAAAAAGAAGCGTTAATTTTAGAACATAACTTAATTAAACAATATAAACCAAAATATAATATTTTGTTAAATGATGATAAACACTACCCATACATTGTTATTACGAAAGAAAAAGATCTCCAATATTTATATGTCCGTAATGTTCATCAAAAGTATGCTCGTTCTTATGGACCATTCCCAGAAGGCAGCCATGCCCGGGAAATTATTAAAGTTTTAGAGCGATTATATCCGTTACGCCGTTGTAAAGGGAATCTGGGGAAACCTTGTCTTTATTATCATATTAATCAATGTTCTGGTGCTTGTTTTAAAGTAGTTCCGCTGGAATATTACACCAAGATGATAAAAAAAGTTCATACTTTTTTTAAGGGTAATTTTACCGAAACAAAAAAATTATTAGAAAAACGAATGTTACAAGCGGCAGATAATTTACAATTTGAAGAAGCGCAAAAGTTAAAAGTGTTAATTCGTAATTTAGATTGAACCTTATCATCACAAACGGTGGAAATGTTAAATCAAAGGGATGATTTAAATGTGATTAGTTTGTATCAAACGGAAAAACACTTAGTTTTAACAACCTTATTTTATCGAGCGGGTAAATTAAGCTATAAAGATTATGAATATTATCACCTTGATTTTCCCGAAGATTGTCAAAAATTATATCGGTTATATTTACAAAATATTTATCAAAAAAATATCTTACCAACAAAAATTATTGTTAATGAAACGATTGCTTTACCAGAGTTAAATTTATTATTTGATAATCGTGTTTCTCATCCAAAAACACCAGTTGAAAAAACGATTATGCAATTAGCAACCACCAATAGTTATGAGTCTTATTTACAATATCAAACAACAGCGCAACGTGAATTAAATAATGCGGAAGTTTTAAAAGAATTACAAACCCTCTTAGGATTAAAAGAGTTACCATATTTGATTGAAATGATTGATATCGCAAACATTAATGATGAATTTGTTACGGGGGGTGTAATTGTTTATAAAAATGGTCTCCCATCTCGGAATGATTATCGGAAATATAATTTAAACATTCCTTATCAAGATGATACCCATCGGATTGCGGCAGTTGTGGCGCGACGTTATAGAAAAATTATTAAAGAAGAACAACCCCTGCCTAATTTAATTATTATGGATGGTGGGATTCAACAAGTTAATGTTTGTTTAAAAGAATTAGCAGCGTTAAATTTAATGGTTCCCGTTATTGGTTTAGTTAAAAATAATCAGCATAAAACGGACCATTTGTTAAATTTAAAGAAAGAAAAAGTATCGTTAGATAAAAGTAGCCGGTTATTTTTGTTTTTAACAAGAATGCAAGATGATGTTCATCATTATGCTATTACTAGTTTTCGTCGCCGCCAAACAAAAGCTTTAACAACAAGCATTTTAGAAACAGTTCCGGGGTTAAGCAAGCAACGGATTACATTATTAAACCGGCACTTTGAAAGTATAGGGGCAATGCAAAAAACAAGTTCTGATGAATTGTACCAAATATTACATAATAAAAAACTTGTTGAAAATCTCCGAAAATTTTTGGAATATTTTGGCAAATAATATTTTTGGGTATAATATACTTCTTGCGATACTAACAAAAATAAAAAAAATTACAAATTGCTGAATTATACTTGTAAGTGCAAGTAAATAAAATTGCAAAAAATCTCATATAAAAATTTTATGATGCTAAGTTTATTTTAGAAAAAATAAAGCAAGGAGTTTTTATATGGGATATAAACATCTTGGCATAGATGAAAGAATTTATATTGAGAATCAATTGAAGTTTAAAATAAAAATTAGTGAAATAGCTAAAAATCTTAATCGAAGTATTAGTACTATTATTCGAGAAGTTAATAGAAATAAAGATAATAATCATTATTTTTCATTAATTGCACAAAATAAAGCAGAAAATAGAAAACAATCACATATTTATTTTCATAAGTTTAAAAATAGAGAATTAGTAAAATATGTACAACAAAAATTATTATTAGGTTGATCACCCGAACAAATTTATGGCAGAATTAAAAATTTTCATAAAGAATGAATTATTAGTTTTAAAACAATTTACAATTGAATTTATTCTGGATTACTTGAAAAAGTTACTAATAAAAATTTAAGAAGAAAAGGTAAGAAACGAAAATATCAAGAAAATCGGGGTAAATTTAATGGTAAATCAATTAAAGAACGAAATGCTAATGTTAATAATCGCGTAACTCTTGGTCATTGAGAAGGTGATACCGTAGTATCATCACGAGGTAAAAGTAAATCATGTTTAATAACTTTAGTTGAAAGAACATCAAGATTTACTTTAGCAATATTAGTTGAAAATAGAACTACTAAAGGTTTAGACTGCACCCCGTTTAGTAAGTATTAATAAAAAGGTTTACAAACTTTCATTTATTATATATTTTTCTTTTTGGTTTGAATATCATTTATTTCATTTTTTAACATCATTAATATATTCATTATGAGATTTATAATTTTCATTATGGATTGTTCCTTTTTTAAGTAATGAATGAAAACTTTCAATAATAATGTTGTCTGCACAATGATAATTTTTACCCATTGAAATTATAATTTTGTTATCTAAACATTTACTATTATAATCTCTAGATGTATATTGATATCCGTGATCTGAATGAATTATTGTTTTATTTAGCTCTTTTTTTATTTTTTTAATTTTATTAATTGCAGCATTTAAATTATCAATTACAAGTTTGTTATTATTAAATTTTGATCATTTTACATCAATAATTTCTTTAGTATATCCATCAATTATTGTTGATTGATAATGTTTTTTACCATTTCAAATTAAATAAGTTACATCAGTAAATAAAATTGAAAATCTTTCTTTAATATCATTAAAATTACGATTTACTAAATCAGGATATTTAATTATATTTTTATTTCTATTTTGTTTGGCATTGTGTAGATACAAGCTCCAAATTTGTATCTCTTGTTAAATTGATAATAACATTATTTAAAATAAATGCAACTATTTTTTAAAAAAAATAAATTATTTATAAATTGTTATTATTTTGAACATATTTTGACACACTAAAAAATAATTTATTAAATTTAATTAATAAAAATTTACTTAATATTTTGTAAAAATATTTCTTTTGCACTTACTCAGTTTAAACACGGTCGAAGTTTATCATTTATAACATCAACTACTCAATCTATTTTTTGTTGACTAACATTATTAAAATCAGTTCCTTTTTTAAATCAATGTCTAAATTCACCATTCATATATTCAATTAATGGTTTTTGTTGTGGTGAAGCAGGGTCACAAAAATAAACTTGTGTTTCAGCAAATATTTCCATTTCTCTTCATTTACTAAATTCTTTCCCACGGTCTGTTATTATTCCTTTCATTTTACCCATTAAATTATTACTTACAATCATATCTTTAAATTTTGTTAAAACCTCATTAGCGGTATTATTTTTTAATTTCATTACAAAGTAATTTTTACTTGATTGTTCTACTAAAACTAAACAACTAGATTGATGGTCTTTTCCAACTACGGTATCCATTTCAAATCAGCCAACATTAGATTGCTTATTTTCAATATCTAATATTGATTTAAAATTATTTAATTTACCACGATTATCATATTCCCCCTTTTTCTTATATTTTTTACCATGATGGCGTAAATTTTGTTTATTTAAACCGAATAATTTTAAGTCAATTCATTTATAAAAAGTTTTAACACAAGCAGGAAATTTAACACCAAACTTTATAAAATATCGATGAATAATTTGTGCTGGTGAATTATGAAGAATATTAAATCGTAAATTTAGTCATTCTTTTTGTTCTTCTGTGAATTTGGGGGGCTTTTTAATAGATTTTTTTCGTTTTTTTAAATAATCATTATGTGCTTTACCAACATCATAATCTTCTATATTTTTAAATCTATTAATTTCTCTTTTAACAGTATTAATATCTCTTCCCGTTTGCCTTGATATTTCAGATAAATTAATCGTTCCATTTTTCTTTTTGCAACTATCAGATAACAATAAATCCTTAATAAATCTTCGTTCGTCAAATTTTACATGTGTATAATCTTGCATATATTTGTACATCCATTTCTTTTGTTTAAATTCATTTATACACGAATTTTTAAAAAAAGGTATTGACAAATAATTTTAAAGATATATTATTATAATGTAACAAGTATCGAATTTGTATCTCTTTATGCTTGTATACTAAAATAAAAAGTAAATTACTTTACTTTTTTTTATTTTGATGTAAAATATAAATAATAAAAAAGAACCGCGATGGTTCTTTGTTACATTTTATAGTTATTAATTACTCTTTTATTTAATCATATTCATTAAATAATAGCAATTTTAGTATGCAAAAAGGAGTAAAAATGAAAGAATTTAATCCAAAAACAGCAAGTTTACGAACATTTTATCGTAAAATAGAGCAGTTTTGACGTGATAAATCACCTAATATCCCCTATACTTTGAATGATTTAACCAATAAATTAAATCTTTCTCGCAAGTGAAGATATGATAGTTACGCGAGCGAGAAGATAGTTCCTTTACTTGAAAAACAAGTTGATAAAATAGAAAGTGAGCTTATTAAACAAATGGTTAAAACGCCAGAAGGTACTAGGTTATATTGACAGCGTGCATTTAATTATAAATATTCACTGCAAGAAAAAGAACTTGAAAAAGAATTAAACTTAAATAATCAACAACCAATAATTGTTAATTTACAAACGGATATTAGAGATATTAAAAAAGAAACTGAAAATAATGCTTAATCATTTTACTTATTTATTAGAAACGCCTTATTGGTTATTACAAAATAGTAATATTGGTAATAAATATCCATTTGTTAAGAAATATGAATTAGTTAATGAAATTAATCAAATTGGAACACGATATAGCGGTAAGACTATATCAAATATTAAAATGTTTGGTGAATTATTAAAAATTAGTTTATTAATTAAAGAACCAATTTGTATAATTGCTAGTATGTATTGGAGTAAAGATTTAAAAGATAGTGTATTTCAAAATATATGAAATATGTTAGATGAAAATAATATTCCTTATAGTATTAATTTATCAAATTTTACTTTTACTTTATCAAATGGTAGCAAAATATATTGTAAAGGTTTACATTCACCAAGTCGAAAAGAAAAATTAAAAGCCTTTGCTGATTTGAATAAGTATAAATTAGTAATTGATTGAAGAGAAGAATGTGACCAATTTCAACAAAAAGATTTAAGTGATTTAGAGTTTGCTATTCGTGGTTATCAAAATAAAATAACAATTAATACGTGTAATCCTGAAAGTTTAAAAAGATATATTGTTGGTTATTGTAATGAATTATTATCTTTTAATGAAGAAATAATGCGTAGTAAATATGAACAAATTAAATATATTGAAAAATGAAATATGAAAATTATTATTCATTATTCTAGTTGAAGACTTAATTATAAATTACCACAAGATAAAGTTAATGAACAATTAAGATTAGAACAATTAGATATTGAAAGAGCAAGAGTATGGAGTTGAGGATTGCCCGGTAATACTAGTGGTTCAATTTTTGCAAGATATATTGATATTATGCAAGCAACAGATATTATTCAACCAACGAAATTATTAGGTGGTGTTGATATTGCTAACGCGACCAGTCCTAAGGGACATACAACATCAGCTAGTTTTTGACTATATAATTCATTTGATAAAAAAGCTTATAAAGCTTCTGAGTATACGCATTCAAATGCTACACACCAATTTAAAACAGAGTTAGAACAAGTAAAAGATATTTTAGAGTTTTATAACAATCAATTAAATCAATATTTTAATTTAATACAACAAGGTATATCAATAAATGTTGATGATAGTGCATATTCAACATTACAAAGTTTAAATAGAGAAAAATATAATTATACTTTTGGGCAATATATGACATTTAAACCAGCACAAAAACAGAAATTTAAAATAAGACATCGGATTGAAGCATTTACAATGTTAATAAATACAAACCAATTAAAATGATTATGAGAAAAATGTCCTGTCAGTAAAACCCAATATGAATTAATTCAATGAGAAGATAAACCAGATGCCAGAGAAGAACGAATGTTAGACTTATATGATGATACATTTGATAGTGATTTTTATGCTTTACATTTTGAATTAATACCAATGGTTAAACATAATAATTCAGCAGATTATAAATTATGACAACAAAGGGAGTGAATAACTTAATGAAAAAAGATATTTATGTAATCCATGATGAACGTGTAATAAATGCAAAAAGACCTTATATGTCTGTTTGTGGACAAGTTAAAAAAAGACTTTGTCAAGAATTAAAAAAAGATAATATCGCAATATGTAAATTAAATTTATATAACGAATATATTAAAAAATATCAAAAAGTTAAAGTATGTGTTCAAGTTTTAGCAAATGAGCCAAATTTATTAACAGTAAATATTATTAATTATGCACTTATCTTAAAATTAAAGGAGCAAAATAACCATGAATAATACTTTCCCTAGTTTACCAAACTTAAGTGATATTAATAGTGTTTTAAAATTTTATAATTATGATTGAACAATTAATTTAGCAAATATTATTGCTCGTCATCAAATGCGATTAATAAATGGTAAAGATATTTTATTTAAGTCTCATCGTAAAGACATTTTAGAAAAATTAAATTGATGATATGAAAATTATAAAATAAAAGAAAAGTTAGATAAAAACGAATTAACAGCAAGTTTAATGGGTAAAACTATTTTTGGTTTATTAGAAACTAGTGATGGTAATATTGATTTATGAATTAATCCTTTTAACTTTACATCACGTGTAAGTAAAATAAATGAAATTGAACAAGGGGCCGACATTTGATTAAATTATCATCAATCAGACAGTGGTTTTATTTTAAATTTAATTTGTACCAAAGATAAAATAGTTATTAAAGGTTGACCAAAAAATAATGAGGTAGTTGTTGGACAAAGTAAAACACAAATTAAAGATGATGTTAGACCTATTTTAGTTCAAGAATTTAAAAATAAATTAGGTATAGTACCTTTTTGAGAAATGATTAATGAACCTAATCCGTTGTTCTTATCAACTTCAACTACATTAAATCCATGACCTACGATGGCAAATTGTTATAAATTACAATTTGATTTAGAAGATAGTTTTAATATTAAATCAAAAGAACGATGAGCTAATCGTACGCACTGATATGGGGTATTAGATGATGGTTTAATGAATGCTTACAATATGGGAAATAAAAAAGCATTACAAGATGTATTTGATGATATTTTCATTCAATCAGGTCAAACGGCAGCAGATGGGACATCATCACAATCTTTACAAGTAGTACAAGGTGCACCAACATTAGAAACATATACCGAAGATCAAAAATCAATTATTGAGCAAGTATATTTAGCATGTCATTTTTCTAGTCCATTTGGTGATAAATCAGATAATGACCAAAATAAAACACAGTCATTATTAACTAAAACAAAAGACTTAGAAAAACAAGCATATTTACAAGCATATCGTAAGCAATATTATACTAAGATGTTTGATACTGTTTTAAAATATTATGGTTTATGAGATGGTATTGGTGAACGACCTTATGGTTTTGATTTTATTAGTGCTAGTTTAGTTGACCAAATGCGACAAAATGAATTAATTACTGCTAGATTAGATAATGGCACAATGGAACCAATAAGAGCTATAACTGAATATGACAATATTGATGAATTAGAAGCAACAAAATATTTTGAGAAAGTAGAAGAATGACAAGATAAAATGCAAGCCAAAGAAATCGAACATAATAATAAATTACTAGAATATGATGAAACTGGTAATAATCAAAACGCCTTACAAGGTAGAACGGAAATAAAGGAGAATTAAAAAATGAGTAGAATTAACCCAGGAGTTATCGAAGAATTAAGAAGACAAGCCCACGATACTTTAATAGATATCAGAGAAAATATAAAAGATAATAGACATTGAATGGTATTTCCTTTTAATGTTTATAGTTCATATATTCCTGATACTGAAACAGGTTGAAAACCTAATAACGCAAAACCTAGTGATTATGGTAGTTATTCAAGAATATTTGATAATATGGAAAGTACTATTGCACAATGACAAGATAGTTTAAAAATAGTACAAAAATATAAAGGTGAAGAAATCAATATCTTAACAATTGATGATTTTAAAAATCAGCCAGTTAACTCAACTATATGAGCAAATAATGAAACACTTTTCGCGATAAAATTAAAAGATGAAAATAATAATGTTTATTGAAAATTAATTGATGGTGAAAACATTTATGATATTAATAGAATGTTAGCATACTTAAAGCAATATAAATTAAGTTATTTTATTAATAATGATAATAAAGCCGATAATTTTTATACAAAAGATGTTAAGGTTGGTAAATATTGAGATGCTTATATGATTGATGATAGAAGTTCAATTCAATTTGGAGAAGCTAAATTTGAACAAGTATTTACCCAACAATCAACTGAAAGACAATATACTTTATTAATTTTAGATGAAGATGCAAGTAAATTAAATATTAATGATTATTATAATTTTTATACGGTTTTTAATGACCATGGATTAAATATTGGTGGAGGTAATATAAATATTGCGCCCCAAGATAGACAATGATTATATCCATCAAATGTTATTAATTATTATTCACCATATGATGGTAGTTTTTTATGACAAGAAATTACCTTTTCAAGTATTAATGACAAAATTAGTAATAGTGGTTTATCAGTACGACAATTTATTCAAACATCAGCACCAGGCGAGGGTTATTGTTTTCCTAAAATAACTTATAATGAGAAAACAAATACATCAACTATTGAATTAGATGATATGTTATTAAAAGACCCCGGTGTTAGAGCAATGGCCGTTAAATTTTATGGTAATCCGATCTTTTTTGATATGCCTGTTATTGGTCGACCAATTATTAAAGGTCAGTTTAATCCAAAAGTAATGAATTCACGAGATTTATTAATGTATAACATGTATCCGTGTCCGCCTGATAAAGTAAATACTTATGCATCACCAGAAGTAAGTTGATATAACATTCAAGGGATTCAACCAACAATGATAACCGGTTATGAAAACTGAAAAAAAGATATGGAAAGTAGATATGATTTTTGAAAGCAAAAAAATAGTGAGGGTATTGTTATAACTGACCAAGAAAGTTCGACAGCAACTAATCCCGCTGTTGGAACAACTATTAATGAAGAAAATAAGGACTCTAAATTTTATTGGTCTAAAAATTGAAAAATAACACCACCAAGTCAAATAAAAGTAAATAGTGGTGACGTTAATAATATTATTAGTACCCAAGCATCATCATATTTTAGAAGAAAAGATGAATTTGGTAATACTGTTGGTAGTGTTCAAATTGAATACAATAAAATGGGTTCATGTAATGTTTGAGATATTTTAAATATGAATAATTTTATTAATCGCCAAATTACTGTCTTACCTTTAAATTATACTCAAAAGTTAGTTTTTAATCCTTTTACGATACCAGGCGGAGTTGGTAAATTCTTAAACTTTATTTCGTTTGGTATTCCTTGGGGCTGAGTTATTAATCAAGATGAAAAAACTTGACCTAATTTTCAATGATTAAATGGATTTATGAGTGCTAATATTTATAGTTTTTATAATGATGCTTTTTGGTCTGAAAACTCAAAAGGTAAATGTTATTTACCTTTTGAAATATTTAGAGAACAAGGCAATGATAAAGTTGGTGCTATTTTTGGAGCAAATGCTACTAGTTTCGGGTTTACTACTTTATTAACTGATAAATTAGTAGGTACTGTTTTAACTAAGGATGGTAAACCAACAAACAATATAGTTTATTCAACATATAATCTAAAACAATTAAACGAAAAAACTAACCGAATTTATTTAATTAATGAACTTACAACAGCAGTTGATGCTCAAACACCAGTTAGTGATGGTGAAGAAGATAATGATTGTGAATTCTTACAAACACCAGATGGGACAAATTGTAGTTATATTATTGATATGTTTTCAATACAAGCTTTATATAAAGGTAATTTTGAAATTATCTTTTATGCTGATAACCCATATACCAATAATGAAGAAGATTATTTACGTTTATCAGTATGAAGTTTTCGTGGTAAAACAAAAAGTACATTAAATAATTATTTACGTGACATGACAACTAATTATAAAAATAGTTTCTTATTACCACATGACTATGAAATACCAACATTTAATTACCCACAATATGTATTACCACCAGTACCATATAAATATCAACCTTATACAAAAGATATCTGAGATGCTAATACAGTGCAACCATTATTAACTAAAATTATAGCAACTGCACAATGCAAAAGAACAGGTACATATATTAACTTATTTTCTAATGAAGTTAATTATGCTTATTATGAAGTAGAAATTGATTTAAAAAAAATTGACCCAACAATTCAAAGTATCAGTAAATTCCTAGATGCTTATAAAACTATTGAAATAAATAATCTAGCTAATTTACAAGTTGAATGTGGGCAACCAAATATAGAAAATTTTATACCTAATAGAGATATTAATATAATTGGTGGAAGTGAAAAATGTAGTAATAATTTATTTTCATTGGAAAATATAACTTTACAACAGAAGGGTTATTCGCAAACTGATAAAGTTAATTTTGATAATAGAATAATTTTATATACTGATAATATAGAAATAAATAATATTAAAACATCTTCTACTGCATATACTAATGGATTATCTGAAAAAGGTTATAAAAATACTTATAATAGCAATATAAATGATAGAAATTGTGGTATTAATTTTTTGCTTCAAATAACAAATCTTCCCAACGAAGATTATAATGATTTAATTAGTAATAAAATTAAAGAAACATATTTACAAGCATATTATACTAATGATATGAAATTAAAAATTAGATTTACAAAAACTTTATTACCTTATTTATTGTTTACATTTAAAGACTTACTTACTATTTTTTTTGGTAACGATAAAAATATAACAATAGATGTTAATAATCTAAATGTATTAGGTATTAAAAATAATAGTAATAATCCTGTTGAAATAACAATGAAGCCAAGATAAACAAAAAAAAGATTTAATGAACATCTAAAATAAAGTAGACAAGTTCATAATATCTCTTTTTTCTATTTTTATTTAACTTTTATATTACCATTTTCATCATTATCTAAATTAGGCAAATTTTGTTCTTTTCCATTTCAACGATAAACTGATTTAAAATGATTACCATTATCACTTTCTTCGCTATTAGGATTAGGCCAATTCATCATAGTATATTCAATTCCTATTTTGTCTTTAAATAAATATATTTTTCTACCATTTTCATTATTTGATAATTTTTTAATTTTTCAACCATCTGAATAAAAAGTTATAAAATATCATTTATTATCCACTTTATTAAATGGTTTTTCTTGTGGTGCTATTCATTCTAAATTATTTTTAATATTTTCATCATTTGTATCTATTTTGTTTTTTTCTTTTAATTGTGTTAATTCTTCTTCTGTATATTGTGTATTACAAGCAAACAAACTTGTTGTACTTGTTCCAATTAAAATGATTGATCATAAAATAGTTAGTATTTTTTTCATTTTAAAATATTTCTATATTCTTATATAATTTTGTTTGTTAATTTAATTTAAAAACTATTTATATCAATTTAATTATACTGATGATTTTATAAATTTTCCTAATTCAATCAATGAAAAACCAAAAGCTTTTGTAGATTTATAACCTTGTTCTATTATTAAAGAAACATTTTTTATTTCTTCACCTAAATCTTCAATATTTTGTCCTAAATCTTCAATATTTTGATTAGATATTTGATTATTATATTTTTGAATATTTTCTACTTTAGCGCCTATTTTTTTTAATTTATTACCTAAAACATATCCATTCAATTCATTTGTTAATCATGGTTTTAAAATATTTCTATAATCTGGTAATCCCGGTAATACGTCTGGATAATATTTAAGTTTCTCATCTATTGTTAATTTTATACCTATAGTATTAATGTTTTGACCAATAATATTAATATTTTCTTTTATTTTAGATATATTAACACCATCAGTAGTTAAATTTTCATTTTGATATAAATAAATAATTTCACCTAATTTTTCTAAAATTTCTCCTTGAGAAATAGAACCATTACCTAAATCTTCTACATTTATTAAACTTTTAATTAAACCATTAGTTATTTGTTTTACTAATTCTCCAACTGCTTTCATTTTTATTCCAAAAGTTTTTACATTTTGTCCTAAATTTTGAATACTTTGTTTTATATTATTTTTATTTATAGTAATACTTTTAATATTTTTTGATAAATCTTCTTTAAGATAATTTCCTAATTCTTGTAATTTTAGCGTTAAATCACGTTCAAGTAATATCATTAATTGACATTCTTCAATAACTTTTTCACCCATATCTTTTACTTTTTCAGATAGGTTATTTTTGATATCTATTAAATTATTTAATTTTTGTGAATTAATACCTCTTTTTATAATATTTAATTTATTGTTCCCTTTTTGATAAGGATTAGCGGCAATTGTTGTTGGTATAGCAGTTCCACTAATTGTTAATAAGCTTAATAAACTAAGTAATTTTTTCATACTTGTTTTTCTCCTTTTCTTAATCTTGAAACTTTTTATTGAAACTTTTTATCAAGATCTACTCCCAGTATATATATATATACAAGCAAAATTAGTAATTATTTTAAAAACTTTTATCTTGTTAAAAAGCTATTATTACGCGTTTTAAGACCTAAAATAGTAATAAAATATATTAAGTTTAGTATTTTATGTATAAAAAGTATTGTATTAGTAAAATAATAGTATATAATGAAGGCATAGGTTTAATCTTTTTCCGTAAAAAAGAGTTACGCTGACTTGTTAATCGGACAAGGATAAAAAAAGAGGAGTTTATAAAATGGCACTTATAAAAGAACAATTAATCGAACAAGGTTTAAGTGAAGAAATTGCAGAAAATATCTTAAATCAGTTTAATAATGAAGCAAAGCAAATTAGAGAAAGTGTGCAAAAACGCGAAGATGTTATATCAAAAGAAGACTTTATTAAATTATCTAATGAATTAGATGAATTAAAAGCCTTTAAAGATGTTCCATCTACTAAAATTGAAGATATTAAAACTAATTTAGAAAAAGTTAGTGGTAGTTCTTTATTTGAAAAAATGCAAACTTTAAAAGAATTAAAACCTGATTTGTTTGTCGAAGAACAACCATCAGTTTCACCAACTAATTTAATTAAAGATATGATTGAAAATTCGGTTGAAAATAAAAATGATGAAATTGAAACTATTAAAGAAAAAGGAGCATATACTCCAGAAGAAATTAAGAAATTAACTGATTATACACTTAAAAACCTTAGATAATAAGGGAGTGAATATTATGGCAACAATTAATTTGCCGCAAGTACATTTTACATTACAAGGTAATACAACAGGTCAAAAAGCCTATGTTGATATGGTTAACGCTATGCTAAGAGGACCATTAATGAATGAGCATGCAAGTATTATGCAATATGCAACTGCAACTGCTGAACAAGTTGCTTGATTACCTAATGCAGGACAAGCATTATATAATTTAACTCATCGTGTGGTATGACAAGATGATTATTCATTACCAAATGGTGGGGCAACTCAAACAATGGGATTAACAAGAATTCCGGTGCCTATTAATAAAAGATTTAATTTAAAATTAATGAATGAAGCATTTGACTTAGCAATGATAGAACAAAATATTAAAAATGGTGTTATTGCTGATGCTATTGCTAGTGTTGTACAGAATAAATTTGTTAATTTAGAATGTGAATTAATTCAGGCTATTTATGATTATTGTTTAGCAGATGGTCAATATGAAGTAATTCCATTTCGTGGTTATACAGCAGATAATGCTGATGATGCAAATAAAGCATTCTTTACATTAAATGAAACTTTGATTGAATTAACAAATCAAATTAGTAATTTATATTTTGGTTTACCAACCGATAAAATGTTTATGGTTTTAGGACGAAGATCCTATTTAGGATTAACACCTGCTTATTTAAAAGTAATTGGTTCACAAGCTCAATTAAAAGCAATGGTTAACGGTGAATTATATGAAAATACCGCAATGGGTATTCCGGTATCAAAAAGTTTTCATTTAGAAAAAACATATACAAAAGGACAAGTTAACCGAGATAAAGGTTATAATTTTACTAATATAAATGGTTTACTTATTAATAAACAAGTATGAGCATATCCAATTAATATGGATACTATTCAACAAGTTTTAGATAATGATACTGCTAACCCTAAATGAATTGGTAAAGTACAATATGCAACACCAACAATTTTATATCCAAAAACATGTAAGATTATTTTAGAAAAAGAACCAACACAAGAAGAAATAAATACTGCTAAAAGTAATTTAAATAAAACATTTAGAGTGCCGGTTGATTATGAAATTTCTACACCAATAAATACAACAAAATCTAATGTAATTTTAACACCAGATGTTGCTAAAATAGATATTAGTAAAATAAATAAATTAGATAAACCAATCATTAATTTACCAGATCCCAAAGATGTTAGTGATGGATGATTAAAACCACAATTTAAAGACGTTGTTTTAAAAGCAGTTAAAACTGTAGATAGTTCTTTAACTGAAAATGATTTTGATTATTCTATTAATCCTAAAGGTGAAGACTGACCAATTGATATTACAAATGATAAAATTGTTGAAGTTTTAATTGAAGGTAAAAACAAAGCAACTGGTAAAACAAAGTCAATTGAAGTAGTAATTAAAAATTCTTAATAAACAATGAATTTATTAATATTACGAATTTTAACTTTATTAACAGAAAATTTAGGAAATAAACCTTTAATAAATAAGTTTGTTAATTTAATTAATAAGGTTAATAAGTTTGCTTCATATTATGCTAATCCTTTTCAAAAGATTACAAATAAAATTGAAGATATTTATCAATGATTAAATCCATTTACTTATTTAAATTTAATTAAAAAAGGTCATAAAAAAGAAATTCAACAAATATTAAGTAAATTAGAAAAAGATAACAATATTAAAAATAGAGAACAATTTAAAAAAGAAAATTATCTAAACACTAATTGACAACCTTTAAATAGTAGTTGGCTTAATAGTGGTATGTTTAATATAACAAATAAGTTAACTTTAACAGGTAATTTAACTATTTTAATATATACAAAAACAGCAAAACACCCGAAGTTTTATGGTCCATATGTTTATCCTAGTGTTCCAGTTGAAATTTGAAAATTATTAAGTAATGCTGTATCTAATGCAGGAACTTTATTTTGGCGTTATTGATTAAGAAAATGATTACCTAGTCATTTAAGAGATTATATTAAAAAACGATTACCAAAAGAATTAAAAGAAAAATACCCAAAAGGAAATATCAAATTAACATTACCACATATTCAAAAATTACAACAAATTAAAAGGTTTATTAATAATTTAAAGATTGGACACTTTAATTTCAATTTTGCTGGTGAAATTAATAATAAAAAATGATATCGAGAGCGAAAAAGTGATGTTAAAAATATTAATAATTTATATAAAACACCAGTTAAAAGTATGTTTTATAAAACTAATCAAACTATTAAAAAAATTAAAAAAGTACAAAGAAAAGTTAATGGTTATAAACTATCTAATTTAAGAAATAAATATCGAAATCAATTAAGGGGTGTATTATATGGAAAGTAATTTAAGTAATTTGTTATTTATAACAGTTGAAGATGTTAAAGAAAGTAAACTTTGACAACCTATTAATGACCGTAAGCAATCTGCTTATAATGATAATTTAATTTATAATGCTATTTTAAAAACTAGTTTATGAATGGATAGATTATCAGGTGGGACAATTTCAGATAAAATAAATAAAAAAGATTTATTTCCCTGAGTTAAAAAAGATAATACTGGTTTAATTGAATATGATAAATGATTAAGTTATATTCAATCTGCTTGTTTATTAGCAGTTATGAATTGATATTTGCCAAAAGGAGTTAATGATTTAACTGGTAGTGCTTCATTTTCACAAGGTGGTGTGGCATATTCACAAACAAATGACCCCGAAGCAAATGAAAATATTACTCGTGATGTTAAAAATGCTTTAAAATTAGCTGGTGAAATAATTGATATTATATCTAGTAAAACGGTTGATAGACCATATAATTATCATTTAGGGAATTATGCTCATCCTTGAGAAGAAGAATATAAATATATTACGAAAAAAACATTTTATGACAGTTTATTATTTTATTTAAAAGAACGCGTTCAAACTGATAACACTATTAATATTACTCATCCAACAATTATCGATTATAGTAAAATTGATTATAATGAATATATTAAACTTGTTGTTCCGTTTGATAATGATACGATTTATTATGATAATGGGGTTTGAAAAACAAATATTTCAGATTGAGAAATTGTTGACACTAGTGATTTAGATAATACAAGGTTTGATTATGAAATACAAAATTGAGATAAAGAAAATTATAAATACAATATTTGAATTAAAACAAGTAATCAAAATTATTATTATTTATCAACATACAAAAATTTTAGGGGAAAAATAACTGTTGGATCATTTGAATTAGAAAACGTTTTTTCTCATCGCGTAGAATTAGAAGATGATGGAATTATTGCTATACGTACTGGTGGGACAGATGGAACAATTACTGGTTTACACATTGAAAGAAAAAAAGTAAGTTAGAAAGGGGTTTAATTAATGAAGCAAGATAAAACAACTTGATTAAAGGGTGCATTACCTTGAAATTGATTTAAAAAAGATCCTATTCCAACTTATAATTGAACTCATAAAGATATTAGAGAATGAGAAAGAAAATATAAAATTAGGAGTTGAGTAGTTAGTTTTTATACTTTAATGTTTTTAGCATTAAATTTTTGATTGGAATACGGGATGATTAATAGTATTAAGGATCAAATTAATTGATACAATTATGGTCAATATTGAGGCAATGGTATTGCCATTTTATTAACACCTTTATTTACACATGGAATTCAGGGTATATTTGTTGCTAGTAGTAAACCAAAAGTAGATATGAAAATTGATATTCCACGATTAAAATTATCTAAAATGGGATTATTATTTACAATTTTACCTTTAATTACTTTAATAATTTCTTTAATTATTATTTTAATTGATAAATTAAAATGAAAAAAAGACCATTTAAGACATTGTTTAGATTGTCGGATTAATCCGCGTGTTATTCAACCAAGAATAGCAAAACAATGAAATAATTTAGATGGTATAACAGAAGAAATATTTAAAAATATACAAAACGAAAATATTAAAAAACGAAAACAAGAAGAAAATAACAAAAAATTAAATATAAATAATAATTATGAAACTAATAATTAAATTTTATTAAAATAGACTATATATAGGGGTGGTAGATATTTTGGGTGGTTATATAGCTTAATTTATAAATTATTTTGTTCTGAAAAAATGGATGGCCACTGTTTGAGTAAGGATAAGAAAGGAAACAAAAACATGAATGAAACATTAATGATTGCTTTACTTGTGTTAGCTGGTGCTGGTGGAATGGGTAGTCTTGGTATTCTTGGATTATCTGCTAAAAAAATTAAAAAATATAAAGCAGAACTTAGAGAATTGAGAACGGCTGTTATTGCCCACGAAAAACATTTACGAGGACCTGATTATGCAACAGAATTAGCCCTTAAAACAGGTCAAATTAAAAATGTTAAAAAACAAGTTAAAGTAAACGACAAAAAACAAGCACAAAAAGATGCTATTAGACAACTAACAAATAGTATTTAAAAAAATAACCAATTAAGGTTATTTTTTATTTTTCTTTGTTGTGACTTATATAAAAATTAATAAGATATTCTATTCGTTGTGAATAAGTATCAAAGTTAGATAATTTATTTCAAACTTTTTCTTCATTTTCATTTAAGTAAATATTAACATTTCGAATTTTACAAGAATAATATTTTCCTGTTTTTTGATTATATGATTTTTTCATAATATTAAACCTCATAATTAGCAATAATAATTGCATCTCGTAAATGATTACTTATTTTCTCATTATTATATTTTCAACCTTTACCATATTGATAAATTAAATTACTATCTTTATCAAATTTTCATATACAACTGTCATTATATTTACTTAAATTTTCCATATTTTTAACAATTGATTTAGTGTGTTTTGGTGATACTCAATTAATATTGTGTACTTTTTTTGTATTGTATTTAACTGTTCCAATTACTTTTAATAAATCATCCCTATCTTTACTTGCATTAGCAGATGTATATAAACAATCTTCAATATTAATAATTGCATCTGGTCTTAATACATCTAAAATAATATCGGGTTGTGTAATTCAATCATAATGTGTATATTCGGATTTATCAATTAATTTATTATCTTTAAAAGTAACGATAGCAGTAGTACCAGTCCCTGATGGGTCAATACCTATTTTTATCAAGTTGCTCATTCTTCATCATTATTATTAACTGTTGGTACTACATTAGAGATATCTTCTTCTTTAACTACATTATTGTTTGTATCCGCTATTTCTATATAAGATGAGGTATTTATATTGTTTGATAAGGGTTCATCGCTCATATGCCCCTTATTTTTGGCGACAGTAATATCATTAAAAGGTATATAATCAAAATTACCATCTTCTTTAATTTCTTTTTCATCTAAATCAATGTCAGTAATATCTACACCTAATTCTTGGGCTAATTTACGATATAATTTTGCTTCAACCATTTCTTTTGGTCATTTATTTCAAGGCGAATATTCACTATTTCCACTTGGACTACTATTTTTTAAACGGTCAATATCGGCTTTTCTTAATAAAATTCCTTTTGTTTCACCAGTTAAACGATTAATTCCAAAAGCATAAGCACCAATAATATTTTCATATTGACTGGTATTTGTCATAAAATCTATTTCATGTAATTTTGGTTTTTGTAAATCGGTATCTCATACAAATTTTTCACTTTTATAAATAATTCCTCGTTTTAACATTCAATTTTCTTGTTCCATTCTTTTTTGAAACACACTACTATCAATAATAGTTGTTAATTTATTTTTAAATGGAATAATATTAAAATCTTTTCCGAATATTAAACCTTTATTACTTAAATTAATAATTCCTAAGGCTGTAATTTTTCCATTATCAGCATTACCCACTAAATTCATATAACTTTGATTATTTTTTAATTTTAGTTCTTGTAAAGAAATTAAATTTTCTTGTAAATATTTAGCATTAACATTTAATTCATATGCTTTAACTGCTGTTGCTACTAATTCTTTTATTCCCATTTGATTATTCATAATTATTTCTCTCCTTTATTTATTTTGAATTTAATTCCATTAACACCAATAGTATTAATGTTTTTATTACTATCTCATTGTTTTTTAATTTCGTTTTTAACAATTTGTTCATCAACAATTAAATAATTTTTAATTAAATTAATAAGTTCTAATTTATCAGCATTTTGTAAAAAATCATCATTAACACCCAAAATATCAATATCTTTAATTAATATTTTTTCTTTCCGAAATTTACTAGTAGTTTTTTCTAAATCTTGTTCTATTTTTGCTACATCTTCCATAACACGAACTTGTTCATCTTCAATTTGGTCCATGTCTAACCCCATATCAGGCGTTAAGTTATTAGCATATTCAACCCTATTTTCTTGTTCTTGTTTTTTAGTTTGAATAAACTGTTGTTGTTTTAAGTATTGAACTTGTATTAGGCTATTTTTAATTTCAATTTTATTATTTTGAAGTACTTTTTCTAAATTAATAATATTAACTCTAATTCGATTTAATTCATCTTTAAAATCTTTTATTAATTCTAATGGTTCTCTAAAAACAAAATCAATTTTACTAATAGCACTGGGTATATCTTTTAAATGTATATCTTGATAACCATTTAATGCATAATGATTAAGATGACGATAGATAAACTCTGCTAATTCTTTACCGTGATTATCAATTCAATTTTTAATCGGTAATGCTTTTAAACTTAATTCTTTAAAATCATTACCTTTTAAATAAAATGGATAGGTAATATTTTTAATTTGATTATTTAACTTTAAATCTGCCATAATTAAATTTCCTCCAAATTCATATCCATAATTAAATTATCAATATATTCGTAAGCAGTCTCTTCTGAACAACATTCTTCTAATGCGATATTAAATAAATCTTCTTCGCTATAAACATAACCACTTTCATCTTTTCACATATTATTCATAATTTATCACTTCGTAGTCTGCTTCTTCATCTTCTAAATAATCATCTATTAAACCTTTAACCTCATCAATTTCATATCATTTTAAATTTAAATCAAAATCTTTTGGCAATGAAATATTACCTACATGTCGCTCTTCATTACCAAATTTAAGATATAAATTTAATTCTCAACTCATATCATAGTCACTATCAATTTGTGCATAAATAATATCTTTATTACTAATTTTTAATGCGTTATTATTAATTCATTTTTCATTTAAGTAATCACTAATACAATATGACATTTTCTTATTCCTCCTAATTATTTTTATTGTTTAATGCTAAATGTTCATCCGTAATATCTTCTTGCGATACTGAATAACTTTTAAGCATTAATTCATTCAATTTATTTTCTTTATTGCATTCTTTATGAAAACAATAACCTCAATATCTTTGTTTAAGACAAATTTTATTTAACTTTTTCATATAAAAATCCTAAATTATTTGATTGATTTTTTTCTCAATTTGTAATATTTTTCAACCATCTGATGCTAAATCTAAAATATCGTTAATTTTGTAATGTTGCATATAAGAAGCAATAACGTCTCATTTATCTTCAAATAAATTTAAGTACATTTTTGCTCATTCTAAACACTGTAAATCATAATGATTTTTATGATGAGAAATACGACAATTAACAGGTTGACAATTCACTCAATCAAATAATGTTGTTATTTCATTTCAAGTTTTATTAATATACAAACTTTTATATTCCATTATATTTCCTCCTATTTTTAATTTGCTGGCACTCACTCCCAAGTGAAAGTGCCAAAGCGAGAATTAGTTATATAAGTATTTATCTATTTATTTACTACGCCATCCGCTTCACTAGGGGTGAGCGGTGGCGATAATATATTTAATATTTGTTTATTATTAGATAATAGACAGTTGTTTTTATGAGGTAAAGCCAGAGAATTCTCTCTCTTCATCCGCACCATTTCAGGTCAAAACGTTCAGTTTTTAAAATAAATTCACTTGCACCTTGAAGAGCCTGGTGCTGGCGTTGTGGTTTGTAGAACCGCTGCCATCCTCGATGGGACAATATATATCGCAAATTTATTTATAAAGTGGCCATCTCTATTTTTATTGTCGTTCGATGTTGACCTTGCACTTATCACGACTATCGCTTAGTTTAAATATAACCAGCGCCGATTTACATATTTCCTCATACACTATTTCAGTACTTGCCTCGGCTGGCTGTGGAAATGAGCTTAAACTCATGTTCTTATGGAAGCACTTAGTTATTTAAAATAACCGTCCCACACTGCATTAAGTTGTTTTATAAAATCAAAGTTTAAAATAACCAGTTTCTCAATCAAAGATAATTTTTGAATTTTCTATTTTTTGATAAAATCGCTTTTGTTTCTTATCTTTTGTACGATTTAATAAATCTTTGTGTTTATCACAAGTTCATAAAACTTTATTTGATAAAAATTCTTCGGTAATGAATGATATTGATTTATAGCAATTATCAACATCACAGATTGTTTGTTGCGTATTAATTTCCATTACTTACTCCTTTCTTTGATATTAAGTTTTTTTATTTATTAGCCAAATTAATTAACTAAAACAGAGAAAGGACAACACCTTAAATTAGGAGAAAAAAAAGGTACACTTTGTAATGATTTATAAGATATTTAATAAATGTGTAAACAACTTTAAGTTAACGAAAAAGTTGCGATAAAAAGTTTCTATTTTAAGAATTTAAGATGCTGCCCTTTCTCTGAATTAATTAATAATTATGGGTTTACAAATAAAAAAACAACCCTTTTTATTTAACAAGAGTTGTTTTTTGGAGGTTCATCGTACACGATGCCTTTTATTAATATTTTTCTACGCATACGCTTTACATATTCAGCTTGAATATTATTTTCTTTCATAATTCGTAATACTTTCTTAGCATTATAAACAATGCCATAATCTTCTTTTAAATATTTGGTAATTCGACGATAACCAAATTGTTTCAAATTTTCTTCATAGACTTTTACAATATTCTTTAATGGTTCACTATCCTTACCATTACTTGAATAATTTTTATATTTATCTCAATAACTACGCTTTAAATCTGTTACATCAAGTAATAAATTTAGTGGATATTTATTAATGTTTTCTTTGATAAAAAATACAATTTTTCTTTTATTTAATTGTAAAAGTCATGAAGCTTTTTTAGTAATTCATACCTAACTTTGTAATAGTTTAAATCTCTTTTTTCAAATGATTCTTTTGGACCTTTATTGGTGTTTAAAATTCCTTTCTTAAAATTTTCATACCATGAAGCAACAGTTTTTTTATTAATTGCATATTTTTTTGCAATAAAACTTATACTATTATTTTTAACCTCTTGTCCTATCCTTTTTCGAAAATCTGCTGTATATTTATTAAATTTTTGTCCTTTTCTTGCCATATAAAAATGCACCTCCTTTAAAAGTTTAGCAAAGACTTTTTTTCTTTACTTACTTTTTTGGGTGCAGTCTAGTTATTAACGAAAATATTAGCCATTATTTATCAATTCTGCCAAATAATCTTGTTAAGACTATAACATTTGATCGGGATAAATAATTTACTAATTGACAACAACTTGAAAAAAATTTAAATGTGAAAATTTATTTTGCTAATGCATATTCACCCTGACAAAGAGGTACTAATGAAAATACTAATGGTTTAATTAGAGAAAAATTTCCTAAAAAATTTAATTTTTCAAATACTACTAAAAATGCAGTTCATAAATTTATATTGTCTTTAAACCAAAGACCAAGAAAAATACTAAATTATCTTTCGCCAATCGAATATTTGGTTAGAAAAATAATTTAGTTGCACTTAACTTTACAATTTGGCAATTAATATAAATTAATATTTTTTATACCCCAATCTTTTTTATGCGACCAAATTATTTCTAATTACTATATAATAGTAAAAGAGAGGTGAAGCAATGACATTATATGGATATTTAGGAGCAGCTATTACTGCAATAATCGGATACTTAATTGGTTCTTTTAGTTGATCAATTTTTATTAGTAAAACAATTTATAAGATTGATGTGCGTGATTATCATTCGAAAAATGCTGGTGCTACAAATACTAGCCGTGTCTTAGGGAAAAAGTGGGGTTTTGCAATTATGTTTTTAGATATGTTGAAAGTTACAATTACAATGTTTATTGCATTCGGTATTAGTTGTATTAATATTAATGGTGTTAATTTTGATTCAACTAGTTATTATATTCCAGTTTTTTTTGTTTTAATTGGTCATTCTTATCCAATTTATTATAAATTTAAAGGTGGTAAAATAGTTTCTTCTTTTTTAGGATTATTATGGATGACTAATCCATATTACTTTTTAATTGCAACAGTTGTTTGATGAAGTACAATTTTTATTTGAAAACGAGTCTCTGTTTCTTCAATTTTAGCAGCGTTGTTGACAGGAGCATTATGTTGGATTCCCCAATTAAGTGGTATTGATGTCATTAATTTCAATGGTGAATTACTCCAAGATTCTCATCTTGTTTGAGTCAATTACTTGCATTATGTTAATTACGATAATTACTATGATAGTTTAGCTTTAATTAATATTATT
This sequence comes from Spiroplasma endosymbiont of Polydrusus pterygomalis, assembly GCF_964030635.1. Taxonomy (GTDB): domain Bacteria; phylum Bacillota_I; class Bacilli_A; order Mycoplasmatales; family Mycoplasmataceae; genus Spiroplasma. The sequence continues at coordinate 1,131,662 of NZ_OZ034909.1, forward strand.
GTTACTTTAAGTGCATTCTTCCTAATCTTAAAACATCATAAAAATATTGCTCGTTTATTAAAAGGAACCGAAAAATCTTATGATTTTAAGGGCAAATCTGATTTAGCAACTGGAAATATTTCAACAAATAATTAAAAAATAAGCAATAATTAAATTGTGCAATGTTTCTTTTAACTGAGAATTTTAATTAAAAAATGCCACCACTTCAATATGAAATGAAAGCATTTTTTAATTAAAATTCTCAGTTAAAAGAAACTGTGCATTCCACCAGCACCAGCTAACACAAGTAAAGCAATCATTAATGTTTCATTCATATTTTTGCTTCCTTTCTTATCCTTACTCAAACAGTAGCCATCAATTCTTTCAGAACAAAATAATTTATAAATTAAGCTATATAACCACCCAAAATATCTACCACCCCTATATATAGTCTATTTTAATAAAATTTAATTATTAGTTTCATAATTATTATTTATATTTAATTTTTTGTTATTTTCTTCTTGTTTTTGTTTTTTAATATTTTCGTTTTGTATATTTTTAAATATTTCTTCTGTTATACCATCTAAATTATTTCATTGTTTTGCTATTCTTGGTTGAATAACACGAGAATTAATCCGACAATCTAAACAATGTCTTAAATGGTCTTTTTTTCATTTTGATTTATCAATTCCAATAATAATTAAAGAAATTATTAAAGTAATTAAAGGCAAAATTGTAAATACTAATCCCATTTTAGAAACTTTTAATCGTGGAATATCAATTTTCGTATCTACTTTCGGTTTACTACTAACAACAAATATACCTTGAATTCCATGTGTAAATAAAGGTGTTAATAAAATGGCAATACCATTGCCTCAATATTGACCATAATTGTATCAATTAATTTGATCATTAATTGCATTAATCATTCCATATTCTAACCAACAATTTAATGCTAAAAATATTAATGTATAAAAACTAACTACTCAACTCCTAATTTTATATTTTCTTTCTCATTCTCTAATATCTTTATGATTTCAATTATAAGTCGGAATAGGGTCTTTTTTAAATCAATTTCAAGGTAATACACCCTTTAATCAATTTGTTTTATCTTGTTTCACTAATTAAATTCCTTTCTAACTTACTTTTTTTCTTTCAATGTGTAAATCAGAAAGTGTTCCATCTTTTTGTCCGGTATATATAGCAATAATTCCGTCATCTTCCAATTCTACACGATGATAAAAAATGTCTTCTAATTCAAATGATCCAACAGTTATTTTTCCCTTAAAATTTTTGTATGTGCTGAATTATACTTGCACTTACAAGTATAATTCAGCAATAAAATAATAAACTGTCATAAAATGTTTTTTTAGTAATATATTTATATTCTTCTTCTCAAGGATGAGCATAATTCCCTAAATGATAATTATGTGGTCTCGTAACTGTTTTACTAGATATAATATCAATTATTTCACCAGCTAATTTTAAAGCATTTTTAACATCTCTAGTAATATTTTCATTTGCTTCGGGGTCATTAGTTTGTGAATAAGCAACTCCACCTTGTGAAAATGAAGCACTACCAGTTAAATCATTAACTCCTTTTGGTAAATATCAATTCATAACTGCTAATAAACAAGCAGATTGAATATAACTTAATCATTTATCATATTCAATTAAACCTGTATTATCTTTTTTTACTCATGGAAATAAATCTTTTTTATTAATCTTATCTGAAATTGTCCCACCTGATAATCTATCCATTAATAAACTAGTTTTTAAGATAGCATTATAAATTAAATTATCATTATAAGCAGATTGCTTACGGTCATTAATAGGTTGTCAAAGTTTACTTTCTTTAACATCTTCAACTGTTATAAATAACAAATTACTTAAATTATTTTCCATATAACACACCCCTTAATTGATTATGATATTTATTTCTTAAATTAGATGGTTTATAACTATTAACTTTTCTTTGTACTTTTTTAATTTTTTTAATAGTTTGATTAATTTTATAAAACATACTTTTAACTGGTGTTTTATATAAATTCTTAATATTTTTAACATCACTTTTTCGCTCTCGATATCATTTTTTATTATTAATTTCACCAGCAAAATTAAAATTAAAATGCCCAATCTTTAAATTATTAATAAACTTTTTAATTTGTTGTAATTTTTGAATATGTGGTAATGTTAATTTAATATTTCCTTTTGGGTATTTTTCTTTTAATTCTTTTGGTAATCGTTTTTTAATATAATCTCTTAAATGACTAGGTAATCATTTTCTTAATCAATAACGCCAAAATAAAGTTCCAGCATTAGATACTGCATTACTTAATAATTTTCAAATTTCAACTGGAACACTAGGATAAACATATGGGCCATAAAATTTCGGATGTTTTGCTGTTTTTGTATATATTAAAATAGTTAAATTGCCTGTTAAAGTTAATTTATTTGTTATATTAAACATACCACTATAAAGCCAACTACTATTTAAAGGTTGTCAATTAGTGTTTAGATAATTTTCTTTTTTAAATTGTTCTCTATTTTTAATATTGTTATCTTTTTATAATTTACTTAATATTTGTTGAATTTCTTTTTTATGACCTTTTTTAATTAAATTTAAATAAGTATAAGGATTTAATCGCTGATAAATATCTTCAATTTTATTTGTAATTTTATTATATTTATCAGTAACATAATTAATTGGCTTTAATACTTTATTTTGAACTTGATTAACTCTATTAATTAAATTAACAAACTTATTTATTAAAGGTTTATTTCCTAAATTTTCTGTTAATAAAGTTAAAATTCGTAATATTAATAAATTCATAATTACATATTACTTATTTTGAATAAGTTAAATTAACGGTTTCACTATATTTATTGGGGTTAGCAGTTACTAATGCACCAGTAGCTGTTACATTAGTAAATGTTGCATCTCCATTTTGATAACTAGGATTTTTTGCTTTAATTGCTGTTTCTAATTCATAAACATTAGGAGTTTCTCCTGACATTGTAATTTTTCCTAAATTAGGTTGTGTAATAATTGTTCTAATATAATCAATAGGTAAACGATAAGTTTTATTTAAGTTATTAATTGCTTGATCAATTTCTTCTTGTGTTGGTTGTTTTTCTAAAATAATCTTACATGTTTTTGGATATAAAATAGTTGGTGTTGCATATTGCACTTTACCAATTCATTTAGGGGGTTAGCAGTATCATTATCTAAAACTTGTTGAATGGTATCCATATTAATTGGATATGCTCATACTTGTTTATTAATAAGTAAACCATTTATATTAGTAAAATTATAACCCTTAGACTGCACCCAAAAAAGTAAGTAAAGAAAAAAAGTCTTTGCTAACTTTAAAGGAGGTGCATTTTTATATGGCAATAAAAGGACAAAAATTTAATAAATATACAGCAGATTTTCGAAAAATGATAGGACAAGAGGTTAAAAATAATAGTATAAGTTTTATTGCAAAAAAATATGCAATTAATAAAAAAACTGTTGCTTCATGGTATGAAAATTTTAAGAAAGGGATTTTAAACACCAATAAAGGTCCAAAAGAATCATTTGAAAAAAGAGATTTAAACTATTACAAAGTTAGGTATGAATTACTAAAAAAGCTTCATGACTTTTACAATTAAATAAAAGAAAAATTGTATTTTTTATCAAAGAAAACATTAATAAATATCCACTAAATTTATTACTTGATGTAACAGATTTAAAGCGTAGTTATTGAGATAAATATAAAAATTATTCAAGTAATGGTAAGGATAGTGAACCATTAAAGAATATTGTAAAAGTCTATGAAGAAAATTTAAAACAATTTGGTTATCGTCGAATTACCAAATATTTAAAAGAAGATTATGGCATTGTTTATAATGCTAAGAAAGTATTGCGAATTATGAAAGAAAATAATATTCAAGCTGAATATGTAAAGCGTATGCGTAGAAAAATATTAATAAAACAAAATAGAAATAAAAATATAATTAAATATCCTGATTTAGTAAATCGTAATTTTAATGATATTAAAGAAAGATTTTCAATTTTATTTACTGATGTAACTTATTTAATTTGAAATGGTAAAAAACATTATCAATCAACAATAATTGATGGATATACTAAAGAAATTATTGATGTAAAATGATCAAAATTTAATAATAACAAACTTGTAATTGATAATTTAAATGCTGCAATTAATAAAATTAAAAAAATGCTGAATTATACTTGTAAGTGCAAGTAAATAAAATTGCAAAAAATCTCATATAAAAATTTTATGATGCTAAGTTTATTTTAAAAAAAATAAAGCAAGGAGTTTTTATATGGGATATAAACATCTTGGCATAGATGAAAGAATTTATATTGAGAATAAATTGAAGTTTAAAATAAAAATTAGTGAAATAGCTAAAAATCTTAATCGAAGTATTAGTACTATTATTCGAGAAGTTAATAGAAATAAAGATAATAATCATTATTTTTCATTAATTGCACAAAATAAAGCAGAAAATAGAAAACAATCACATATTTATTTTCATAAGTTTAAAAATAGAGAATTAGTAAAATATGTACAACAAAAATTATTATTAGGTTGATCACCCGAACAAATTTATGGCAGAATTAAAAATTTTCATAAAGAATGAATTATTAGTTTTAAAACAATTTACAATTGAATTTATTCTGGATTACTTGAAAAAGTTACTAATAAAAATTTAAGAAGAAAAGGTAAGAAACGAAAATATCAAGAAAATCGGGGTAAATTTAATGGTAAATCAATTAAAGAACGAAATGCTAATGTTAATAATCGCGTAACTCTTGGTCATTGAGAAGGTGATACCGTAGTATCATCACGAGGTAAAAGTAAATCATGTTTAATAACTTTAGTTGAAAGAACATCAAGATTTACTTTAGCAATATTAGTTGAAAATAGAACTACTAAAGTTATTAACGAAAATATTAGCCATTATTTATCAATTCTTCCAAATAATCTTGTTAAGACTATAACATTTGATCGTGGTAAAGAATTTGCTAATTGACAACAACTTGAAAAAAATTTAAATGTGAAAATTTATTTTGCTAATGCATATTCACCCTGACAAAGAGGTACTAATGAAAATACTAATGGTTTAATTAGAGAAAAATTTCCTAAAAAATTTAATTTTTCAAATACTACTAAAAATGCAGTTCATAAATTTATATTGTCTTTAAACCAAAGACCAAGAAAAATACTAAATTATCTTTCGCCAATCGAATATTTGGTTAGAAAAATAATTTAGTTGCACTTAACTTTACAATTTGGCAATAATTACTAATTTTGCTTGTATATATATATATATATATATATACTGGGAATAGATCTTGATAAAAAGTTTCAAGATTAAGAAACGGAGAAAAACAAGTGTGAAAAAGTTACTTAGTTTATTAAGTATATTAACTATTAGTGGAAGCGCTATGCCAACAATAATTGCTGCCAGCCCTTATAAAGAAGAAGAAATTAAATTAGAAAATAATGGTATTATTTATTCACAAACAAATAATTTATAAAATTTAAAAAGAGATAAAAGACACTATGAAAATAGTAATTTAAATAATTTTAATTATAGTGATGTTTTTTTAACTCCGCTAAGAAATACATGAAGATATTTTGCTGTTTCTATAAAAAATGCCGCAGCTAATATAATCGGAAACATAAGAATGTCTGATAATGCTGCTTTAGCTGCTTCAACACTTTCAGCAGCAATTATTGCTGCAATTACTGCTGCCCCAGATTATGAAAATATGGGTCGTAATGCTTTAAATAATGCTTTAACAACTATTGCTGGAATTGTTATTGTAAGACTAACGGCCGGTAATGCAACTAACCTTACTCAACGAATAAGAGAGGCGAATGTAAATCAAAATGGTGTCTCAATTGGGGTTCAAGTTGATGGAGAATTTAATTCTGTTGAAATTAGAAGAAATCCAAATAATGTTACGATAGTTGAAATCGGAGATATAAATGATATCCCAAGCAATCAATGATTAAGTTCCATAGAAGCTAGAGAAGATGCGAGATCTAGAAATAATAGACACAGAACACTTGATGAATGTTATCAAGTTGTTGTTAATCCTAATTGTTAATTAATATTGTTATTAAATCTATATAAAAATAATGGAAGTAAAATCAATAATTTATTTCCATTTTTAATTAAATAACAAACTTTATAAAAAATAGAAAGGATATTATATGAAAAAAATATTAACTTTTTTAGGAATAATCACTTTAATTGGAACAAGCGCAACAAGTTTAGTTGCTTGTGATAACATAGCAGAATACACACCAGAAGAATTAAAACATTTAAAAAAAGAAAACCAAATAAATACAACAAATAAAAATATTAAAGACAATTTAGAATGAATAGCACCACAAGAAAAACCATTTAATCAAATAGATGATAAATATTATTTTGTTGTATGACGAAATAATTCCGGTAGTAAATGAATAATTACAAAATTTAAAAATGACACAGAAACATCAAAAGAAAATGGAAAAAGAAAAATTGTTATTTCAGAAGATGGTCTAGATAAATTATTTATATTAATGGAAACGGAAGAACCATTTAAAGGAACATTTAAAAAATATTCAAAAGATGTTGCAGTGACAGTTTTAGAAGGGTCTAGTAAGTTTATAAAAAAATTTAGTAAGCCACCATACAAAAATTATTTTAAATCAGTTTATCGTTGAAACTTAGATACCTCAACACCATATTTAGTTGTTGATAAAGATGGTAGTATAAAAGTTAATTAAAAATAGGAAAAAAGATATTAAATCTTTTTTCTGCACAGTTTCAGATAACTGAGAATTTTAATTAAAAAATGCTTTCATTTCATATTGAAGTGGTGGCATTTTTAAATTTAAAATTTTTCTTTTTTCATTATAATGAATTATATAATTATCTACAATATTTTTTACTTCTAAAATATTTTTACAGTGTGATAATTCTGAGTTCTCGGTTTTAAGAATTGAAAATCAATTTTCAATCGGTGAATTATCTAAACAATTGCCTCTTCTTGACATACTTATATTTATACCGTGTTTTTTTAATAATTTTTCATAAGCTTTTGAAGTGAAATGAATACCTTGATCAGAATTAATAGTTAATTCACCTTTGATTATTTTTCTTTTAATAATTGCTTCTTTGATACAATTATTTACTCAATTTACTGTTGGAGTTGTTGTTAAAGAATAATTTACTATTAAATTACTAAATAAATCCTTGATTGCAAATAAATATACTCATTCTGTGATTGTTTTAACATACGTAATATCAATTGATCACTTTTGATTAGTTTTTTCAGCTTTAAAATTACGTTTTAATAGATATTTATGTCGAATATGTTCATTTGTCATTTTTAAGAAATGATTAATTTTTTTTCTTGTTTTAATTCTTACACTAGAAATTCTATTAGCTAATTTCATATAACGATAAACTGTTGAATTCGACACATTAATTTTTTTGCTCTTCCAAAGATAATTTAATTTGTCTGTGTCCTTTAATACTATTTTCTCTATGAATTGCTTTAATTATTTCATATATTGAATAATCAATATTTGGTTGATATTCATCACAATTTTTTGAATATTTATTTCAAGTATCATATGAAATTCTTAATTCTTTTAAATATCATGATAAAGTAATTTTTGAAACTTGCAATTCTGATTTAATAAAAGCAATTTGTTTTCTAATGTTTGTTTTTGTTTTTATATTTGGAAGAGCTTCAAGCTTTTTTAAAACTTCATTCTCAGCTTTTATTCTTTCATTTTCTTTTTTTAATAAATACTTTTCACGTTCTAAGGGGTTTTTAAACTTATTTAATTCAAAATCTTTTCGCTTTTTTCGTTCTTTTAGAATTTCTTTATTTTGTTGAAATTGATTTACTCATTTTGAAATAGTTGCTAAACTAATATGATATTCTTTTGCTATTTCACTATAATATTTATTGTTAATTGAGTATTCATTAACAATTTTTTCTTTAAATTCAAAAGAATGATCTTTAGACCCTTTTATTTTACCTTTAGCCATATAAAAATGTTTCTCCTAACTTTATATATTAATAATAATCTAGAAAAATTTTTATTTATATATCTCAGTTAAAAGAAACATTGCATTAATCTTTTTTCTATTTTTATCTTGGTTTAAATGTAAGTTTAACGGGAATAGTACTACTATTTCTTATACCTAATACATTTGAGTTATTAATATCTATTGTTATGTATTTATCGTTACCAAAATATTTATAAAATTTCATACTATTATGATTTAAATAAGCTATTGATAATGCTGGAAATAGTACTTTTGTAAATCTAATTTTTAGTTTTACATCATTAGTATAATATGCTTGTAAATATATTTCTTTAATTTTATTATTAATTTTATTTTCTAATGATGTTATTTGCAATAAAATTAATAAGGTAGAGCCATGAAAATCATAAGTATTATTATAAAAATTATCACCAGTTAAACCGTTAGTATATGCAGTAGCAAATGTTTGAATATCATTTAATATTATATTATTAGTATATAAAGTTATTGTATTATAAAAATTAACTTTATCAGTTTGAGATAAACCTATATTTCTTAAAACTGTGTCTTTTAATGAACCAAAATTATGTTTACAACTATTAGCACCTCCTAAAATATCAATATTTCTATTAGGAATAAAATTCTTTATATATGGTTTTATACATTCAATTTGTAAATTATTAATATTACTTATTTCTATTGTTTTATAAGAACTAATAAATTTATCAATGCTTTGAATTGTTGGGTCAATTTGTTTTAAATCAATTTCAGTTTCATAATAACCTTGATTAAATTCATTATTAAATAAATTAATAAAATTATTTCCTCTAAGTAAAGAAATGATATTGGTACATTGTGCTGGTGCTGTAATTTTAGTTTTTAATGGATAAATTGAACTAGCATCTAATATATCTTTTGTATAAGTTTTATAGTTATATGGAACTGGTGGTAATACATATTGTGGATAATTAAATGTAGGTATTTCATAGTCGTGTGGTAATAAGAAACTAGTTTTATAATTAGTTGTCATATCTCGTAAATAATTATTTAGTGTACTTTTTGTTTTACCTCTGAAACTCCATACTGATAATCTTAAATAATCTTCTTCATTATTGGTATATGGGTTATCAGCATAAAAGATAATTTCAAAATTACCTTTATATAATGCTTGTATTGAAAACATATCAATAATATAACTACAATTTGTCCCATCTGGTGTTTGTAAGAATTCACAATCATTATCTTCTTCACTATAACTAACTGGTGTTTGAGCATCTACTGCTGTTGTAAGTTCATTAATTAAATAAATTCGGTTAGTTTTTTGATTTAATTGTTTTAGATTATATGTTGAATAAACTATATTATTTGTTGGTTTACCATCCTTAGTTAAAACAGTACCTACTAATTTATCAGTTAATAAAGTAGTAAACCCGAAGCTAGTGGCATTTGCTCCAAAAATAGCACCAACTTTATCATTTCCTTGTTCTCTAAATATTTCAAATGGTAAATAACATTTACCATTTGATTTTTCAGACCAAAAAGCATCATTATAAAAACTATAAATATTAGCGCTCATAAATCCATTTAATCATTGAAAATTAGGTCAAGTTTTTTCATCTTGATTAATAACTCAGCCTCATGGAATACCAAACGAAATAAAGTTTAAGAATTTACCAACACCACCCGGTATCGTAAAAGGATTAAACACTAATTTTTGTGTATAGTTTAAAGGTAAGACAGTAATTTGGCGATTAATAAAATTATTCATATTTAAAATATCTCAAACATTACATGAACCCATTTTATTGTATTCAATTTTAACACTACCAACAGTATTACCAAATTCATCTTTTCTTCTAAAATATGATGATGCTTGGGTAATAATAATATTATTAACGTCACCACTATTTACTTTTATTTGACTTGGTGGCGTTATTTTTCAATTTTTAGACCAATAAAATTTAGAGTCATTATTTTCTTCATTAATAGTTGTTCCAACAGCGGGATTGGTTGCTGTTGACTTTTCTTGGTCAGTTATAACAATACCTTCACTATTTTTCTGTTTTCAAAAGTCATATCTACTTTCCATATCTTTTTTTCAGTTTTCATAACCAGTAATAATAGTTGGTTGAATACCTTGAATATTATATCAACTTACATCAGGGGATGCATAAGTGTTTATTTTATCAGGGGCAGTAGGATACATATTATACATTAATAAATCTCGTGAATTAATTACTTTTTTATTGCCAAATTGTAAAGTTAAGTGCAACTAAATTATTTTTCTAACCAAATATTCGATTGGCGAAAGATAATTTAGTATTTTTCTTGGTCTTTGGTTTAAAGACAATATAAATTTATGAACTGCATTTTTAGTAGTGTTTGAAAAATTAAATTTTTTAGGAAATTTTTCTCTAATTAAACCATTAGTATTTTCATTAGTACCTCTTTGTCAGGGTGAATATGCATTAGCAAAATAAATTTTCACATTTAAATTTTTTTCAAGTTGTTGTCAATTAGCAAATTCTTTACCACGATCAAATGTTATAGTCTTAACAAGATTATTTGGAAGAATTGATAAATAATGGCTAATATTTTCGTTAATAACTTTAGTAGTTCTATTTTCAACTAATATTGCTAAAGTAAATCTTGATGTTCTTTCAACTAAAGTTATTAAACATGATTTACTTTTACCTCGTGATGATACTACGGTATCACCTTCTCAATGACCAAGAGTTACGCGATTATTAACATTAGCATTTCGTTCTTTAATTGATTTACCATTAAATTTACCCCGATTTTCTTGATATTTTCGTTTCTTACCTTTTCTTCTTAAATTTTTATTAGTAACTTTTTCAAGTAATCCAGAATAAATTCAATTGTAAATTGTTTTAAAACTAATAATTCATTCTTTATGAAAATTTTTAATTCTGCCATAAATTTGTTCGGGTGATCAACCTAATAATAATTTTTGTTGTACATATTTTACTAATTCTCTATTTTTAAACTTATGAAAATAAATATGTGATTGTTTTCTATTTTATGCTTTATTTTGTGCAATTAATGAAAAATAATGATTATTATCTTTATTTCTATTAACTTCTCGAATAATAGTACTAATACTTCGATTAAGATTTTTAGCTATTTCACTAATTTTTATTTTAAACTTCAATTGATTCTCAATATAAATTCTTTCATCTATGCCAAGATGTTTATATCCCATATAAAAACTCCTTGCTTTATTTTTTCTAAAATAAACTTAGCATCATAAAATTTTTATATGAGATTTTTTGCAATTTTATTTACTTGCACTTACAAGTATAATTCAGCATTAAACTGACCTTTAATAATTGGTCGACCAATAACTGGCATATCAAAAAAGATCGGATTACCATAAAATTTAACTGCCATTGCTCTAACACCAGGATCTTTTAATAAAATCTCATCTAATTCAACAATACCTTTATTTAGTTTTTCATCATAAGTTATTTTAGGAAAACAATAACCTTCACCTGGGGCACTTGTTTGAATAAATTGTCTAACAGATAAACCGCTATTACTAATTTTGTCATTAATACTTGAAAAGGTAATTTCTTGTCATAAAAAACTACCATCTCATGGTGAATAATAATTAATAACATTTGATGGATATAATCATTGTCTATCTTGGGGAGCAATATTTATATTACCTCCACCAATATTTAATCCATGGTCATTAAAAACCGTATAAAAATTATAATAATCATTAATATTTAATTTACTTGCATCTTCATCTAAAATTAATAAAGTATATTGTCTTTCAGTTGATTGTTGGGTAAATACTTGTTCAAATTTAGCTTCACCAAATTGAATTGAACTTCTATCATCAATCATATAAGCATCTCAATATTTACCAACTTTAAATTCTTTTTTATAAAAGTTATCTGCTTCATTATCATTATTAGTAAAATAACTTAATTTATATTGCTTTAAGTATTCTAACATTCTATTAATATCATAAATATTTTCCCCATCAATTAATTTTCAATAAACATTATTATTTTCATCTTTTAATTTTATCGCGAACGGTGTTTCATTATTGACTCATATAGTTGAGTTAATGGGTTGTTTACTAAAATCATCAATCGTTAATATCTTAATTTCTTCACCTTTATATTTTTGGGCTATTTTTAAACTATCTTGTCATTGAGCAATCGTACTTTCCATATTATCAAATATTCTTTAATAACTACCATAATCACTAGGCTTTGCGTTATTGGGTTTTCAACCTGTTTCAGTATCAGGAATATATGAACTATAAACATTAAAAGGAAATACCATTCAATGTCTATTATCTCGTATATTTTCTCTTATATCTATTAAAGTATCGTGGGCCTGTCTTCTTAGTTCTTCGATAACCCCCGGATTAATTCTACTCATTTTTTAATTCTCCTTTATTTCTGTTCTACCTTGTAAGGCATTTTGATTATTACCAGTTTCATCATATTCTAGTAATTTATTATTATGTTCTATTTCTTTAGCTTGCATTTTATCTTGTCATGCTTCTACTTTCTCAAAATATTTTGTTGCTTCTAATTCATCAATATTGTCATATTCAGTTATAGCTCTTATTGGTTCCATTGTGCCATTATCTAATCTAGCAGTAATTAATTCATTTTGTCGCATTTGGTCAACTAAACTAGCACTAATAAAATCAAAACCATAAGGCCGTTCACCAATACCATATCATAAACCATAATATTTTAAAACAGTATCAAACATCTTAGTATAATATTGCTTACGATATGCTTGTAAATATGCTTGTTTTTCTAACTCTTTTGTTTTAGTTAATAATGACTGTGTTTTATTCTGGTCATTATCTGATTTATCACCAAATGGACTAGAAAAATGACATGCTAAATATACTTGCTCAATAATTGATTTTTGATCTTCGGTATATGTTTCTAATGTTGGTGCACCTTGTACTAATTGTAAAGATTGTGATGATGTCCCATCTGCTGCCGTTTGACCTGATTGAATGAAAATATCATCAAATACATCTTGTAATGCTTTTTTATTTCCAATATTGTAAGCATTCATTAAACCATCATCTAATATCCCATATCAGTGCGTACGATTAGCTCATCGTTCTTTTGATTTAATATTAAAACTATCTTCTAAATCAAATTGTAATTTATAACAATTCGCCATTGTAGGTCATGGATTTAATGTAGTTGAAGTTGATAAGAATAATGGATTAGGTTCATTTATCATTTCTCATAAAGGTACAATACCTAATTTATTTTTAAATTCTTGGACTAAAATAGGTCTAACATCATCTTTAATTTGTGTTTTACTTTTCCCAACAACTACCGCATTATTTTTTGGTCAACCTTTAATAACTATTTTATCTTTGGTACAAATTAAATTTGCTGAATTATACTTGCACTTACAAGTATAATTCAGCTTTTATTAATATTTTTCTACGCATACGCTTTACATATTCAGCTTTAATATTATTTTCTTTCATAATTCGTAATACTTTCTTAGCATTATAAACAATGCCATAATCTTCTTTTAAATATTTGGTAATTCGACGATAACCAAATTATTTTAAATTTTCTTCATAGACTTTTACAATATTTTTTAATGATTCGCTATCCTTACCATTACTTGAATAATTTTTATATTTATCTCAATAACTACGCTTTAAATCTGTTACATCAAGTAATAAATTTAGTGGATATTTATTAATGTTTTCTTTGATAAAAAATACAATTTTTATTTTATTTAATTGTAAAAGTCATGAAGCTTTTTTAATAATTCATACCTAACTTTGTAATAGTTTAAATCTCTTTTTTCAAATGATTCTTTTGGACCTTTATTGGTGTTTAAAATTCCTTTCTTAAAATTTTAATACCATGAAGCAACAGTTTTTTTATTAATTGCATATTTTTTTGCAATAAAACTTATACTATTATTTTTAACCTCTTGTCCTATCATTTTTCGAAAATCTGCTGTATATTTATTAAATTTTTGTCCTTTTCTTGCCATATAAAAATGCACCTCCTTTAAAAGTTTAGCAAAGACTTTTTTTCTTTGCTTACTTTTTTGGGTGCAGTCTATTTTAAAATATCTAACATTTTATTAAAAGTATTTTGTTTTATTCCTGTTAATCGTAATAATTCTTTATCATTAAGAAATTTAAAGTTATCCTTTTTCATAGTTTTATACCCTCCTAATTTATATTTTTTATTTTTAATTATATTTTATAGAAATATTCTTAATAAGAAAAGCCGGTATCGCAAGAAGTCTAATGCACTGATAACTTCTTGTTCATAATTATTAACATCAACCGTAGCATATTTATTAATTTGATAGTAATATGTTTATTTTGCTATCTTTAATATTTGACCCATTTTTCGCACGGAATATTTTTCTTTATTATTGTTAATAATTTCTATTTTTTGCCGATTATCAGTGCCGCTTGCTTTAAAATGTCGTTTTCCATTCGTAATTGGAATAATTCTTTCCGCAAGGCAATCAAGTTCATTTTCTTCAACAGTGCGGTTATCTTTTGCTTTAAAAGATCCAGAATTATTTAATTTTTCAATTCACTGATATACGGCTGATTTTGACACCCCATATTCCTTAAAAATTTCAAGAATGATTTTACCATTTTGATAAAGTAAAACAATTTGTTTTTTTAATTCATCGGTGTATGAATTTCTTCCCATTTTTATATTCCTACTTTCTTCATAATTATATTTTATTTGAAAATCCACATAAATATGGTCCAACTTATTGTAACCTATCCAGATTTTGGTAGCGTGTAAAATGTTGGGGAAAAGTTTTCAGCATTAAGTTCTAATAATAATTAGAAACTATTTTCTTTAAAAGAGTTTTAGTATTTGATAATGTAGAAGCGGTGAATATTGGTAAGTTATATTGTTTAACTTCTGTATTATTCATCTTTTTAAATATTCATCTTCAAGTAATTTGTTCATTTTTTACTTGAAGATTTTTAATTTCTGTTAGTTCTTGAAAGGGATTAATCCCATTAGCTGTCAATTGTTTTAATAACATTACTTTATAAATCGTTTTTTCATTAAATATTTTTGGTTTTGAACGAAACATTACTTTAATAATTCGAGCAATATAACTTTCAATGCGACAACCAATATTTTCTTGATATTCTCATTTTTGAATTGCTCCATAGTATGTTCTTAAATAATTAGATATTTCTTGTAACTTTCCTTTCGCTTCTTCGGTTTTAACAAGCTGATAAGCTCATTCAAGGTATTTTGTAACCTTGTTTCAGTTTAATTTTAGAATTGATTTTCTAATTTTATTAAATAAATAACGTTTATAATATCGTGGACCACGGAGACAATTTTTAATTTTTTTAATAACATGGAAACGATCAATGATAAATTCAACATTGATGTGTTTTTCAACCGTTGAAATATATTGTGTACCATCACCAAGCACAATAATTTTAGCTGTCTCGGGTGATTCATAATTTAAGTTAATAAATTCTTTAATTCCTTGTCAGTATTTTTTAGAGTTATTTTTTTTAACTTCATTAGTCATTGTTACTAGAAATTTGACATTATGCATTGTTTTTCGTATTGTTTTAGGATCTTTATAACCAGTATGAAAGACGGTTAAACGGATTCTTTTCTTAATTTTTAATCGTTTTTTGATTTGATAACTAATGGCATTGCGATATGCTTCATCGGTTTCAATATAAATAACCCCATCATGTTTTAGTTTTGTGTCTGGTTCATCTAGCATTAGTTCTAACAAATGTTTAATATCAAACCGTTTAATAAGGTTAAAAATTGTTTTTTTTGTTATGTTAGCATTCCGATACATATTACAAATATCTTGATAACTAAAATTTATGCCTAATTTGCTGATTATTTCTAACGAAAAATCATAATCAAGTCGCTGATAACTTCCAATCCCTAATTGAATATCAAGTAAAAAAACCGTTTTTGGTTTTTTTGCCACTTGAAATTCTGGTTTTAAGATATATTTTCGTCGTTTAAAAGTATAGACTGCACCCAAAAAAGTAAGTAAAGAAAAAAAGTCTTTGCTAAACTTTTAAAGGAGGTGCATTTTTATATGGCAAGAAAAGAACAAAAATTTAATAAATATACAGCAGATTTTCGAAAAAGGATAGGACAAGAGGTTAAAAATAATAGTATAAGTTTTATTGCAAAAAAATATGCAATTAATAAAAAAACTGTTGCTTCATGGTATGAAAATTTTAAGAAAGGAATTTTAAACACCAATAAAGGTCCAAAAGAATCATTTGAAAAAAGAGATTTAAACTATTACAAAGTTAGGTATGAATTACTAAAAAAGCTTCATGACTTTTACAATTAAATAAAAGAAAAATTGTATTTTTTATCAAAGAAAACCTTAATAAATATCCACTAAATTTATTACTTGATATAACAAATTTAAAGCGTAGTTATTGAGATAAATATAAAAATTATTCAAGTAATGGTAAGGATAGCGAATCATTAAAAAATATTGTAAAAGTCTATGAAGAAAATTTAAAACAATTTGGTTATCGTCGAATTACCAAATATTTAAAAGAAGATTATGGCATTGTTTATAATGCTAAGAAAGTATTACGAATTATGAAAGAAAATAATATTCAAGCTGAATATGTAAAGCGTATGCGTAGAAAAATATTAATAAAACAAAATAGAAATAAAAATATCATTAAATATCCTGATTTAGTAAATCGTAATTTTAATGATATTAAAGAAAGATTTTCAATTTTATTTACTGATGTAACTTATTTAATTTGAAATGGTAAAAAACATTATCAATCAACAATAATTGATGGATATACTAAAGAAATTATTGATGTAAAATGATCAAAATTTAATAATAACAAACTTGTAATTGATAATTTAAATGCTGCAATTAATAAAATTAAAAAAATAAAAAAAGAGCTAAATAAAACAATAATTCATTCAGATCACGGATATCAATATACATCTAAAGATTATAATAGTAAATGTTTAGATAACAAAATTATAATTTCAATGGGTAAAAATTATCATTGTGCAGACAACATTATTATTGAAAGTTTTCATTCATTACTTAAAAAAGGAACAATCCATAATAAAAATTATAAATCTCATAATGAATATATTAATGATGTTAAAAAATGAAATAAATTATATTCAAACCAAAAAGAAAAAGATATAATAAATGAAAGTTTGTAAACCTTTTTATTAATACTTACTTTTTTGGGTGCAGTCTAACCTATCCAGTTTAGTAAATTACAAGCAAGTCTTAAAGAAGCCTTGGTTCATTATCATGGTTTAGGTTTTACTAACATTCAAAATTATTTAAATCTCTGAAAATGAAAATACCAACACAAAGGTTTAACACCAAACCAACAAGCAACGGTATTATATTTTAACATCTAAAAAAGTTAAAGAACAATGGTGATTTTACACCAAATTTGTTTTCAAATTGTCATATTGATGATTTTTTTGACTTTATCAAGAGTTTTCGACAAAATTAAAGCGAATTTCTTCTTTTTTTAATTTCCTTTTTAGGATTATTTTTAATTTTTTTATTATTTTTTGCTTTCCGTTTTTGTTTTTCTTCTTTTCGCGTTTTAATTAATAACTTTAATTTCTCTCATCATTGAAAGCCATTATTTTGATGATCTGGTAATAGTAAATTTAAGAAAATCCCGGCAAAAGCCGCTAAGGCTACGCCCGTAAATTGTAAATTACCACTGCCGACATTAAAATTAAAAATTGCACCTCCTAATCCTAACACTAACATAATCGCTGTGACAAAAACATTTTTCATATTGGTATAATCAAATTGATTATTAATTAACACCCGAATCCCGTTTGTCGCAATTAAACCAAACATAATCATACTAATGCCACCCATTACTGGAGAAGGAAACATTTGAACTAATTGATTAACTGGAGCAATAAATGATAAGCCAATTGCAAACAAAGCAGCTAATCCGGTTACTCAGACCGAAGCAATTCGGGTTATTCCAATAACAGAAGCATTTTCTCCATATGTTGTATTTGCGGGTCCTCCAACGAACCCATCGAAAATAATTGACACTCCATCCGCAATTAATGTTCGATCCATTCCTGGATCTTTTACAAAATTTTTGCCGGTCATTTGTCCCATACTAATATGATCACCAATATGTTCGGCAATTGTAATAATTGCTAAGGGACTAATTGCTAAAATAGCTGGTCCAATATTACTTCCTTTTAAATCTCAAATCTTTTTAAAAGATGGATATCATTGTCATTGACTTGAATCAGTAATTTTCGATGTATCTAAAATTTGATATTCCGGTCCAATTGAAAAATGCAGAATTACACACAGTAAGTATCCCGCGACAACACCAATAATAACTGGTACGACTTTTACAAAACCTTTACATTTTAATGCAATGATTGCTGTTACTAAAAAGGTAAAGACAGCAATACCAATGCCAATTCAATGAGAATAAGGCTGTTTTCAAGCCGTTGGATTAAAACCGGCATTATTAATTGCACTTGGGGCAACAGACATTCCAATAATAATGATTAACGGTCCCACAATTACTGCTGGAAGAATTCGTTCTAAAAATTTATTACCAATAAAATACACTAATACACCAAAGGCAATATAAATAACTCCAACCATCATTACGGCAATAAAAACAGCATTTCCATATAATGGATAGCATACACCCATTGCTCCCATATATGCAAAAGAACTCCCTAAATACATTGGAACTTTTGCGGCAGTAATTGCGATATAAATTAAAGTTCCAACCCCTGAACAAAACAATGCCATTGCAATGTTCATAACTTCAATGCCAGCCGTTTGATTAATAATTAACGGCACTAATACTGTTGAACCAAACATTGCAAAAACATGTTGTAATGATAAGATTGATCATTGTAAAAAACTTTTTGGCCGATCATGTGGTCCTAATAATAATTTAATATTATTGTCAACTAAACCAGTTTGTTCTTTTTCCATAATTTTGTTTCTCCCTTTTTTCTTAAAATTGCATAAAAAAACTAGTTTGTAATATTACAAACTAGTAAATTATATTATTAATATTAATTATTTTTTTATTTTGTAGAATATTAAAGATATCAAAAAGAATCTTATTTCTTTGTAAACAAATTTTAAATTCTTTCATCAAATCAATTTGCATTTTATACCTCAACATTCCTGCCATTAATAGTAACATTCCTTAACGTTAATGTAAAGGATTAAATAATTTTTTTGTCCTTATCTTGTGATAATTTCGTAATAGTTATCTAGCAAAAATTTCGCAACCATTTAAAATTAAAAATGGTTGCGAAATTTTTGCTAGATAACTATTACGAAATTATCACAAGATAAGGACAAAAAATACAAAAATATATTGACAATAAAATTAAAAGTAATACAATTTAATTAAGTAAGTGGTTATATTATTCTACAATTTCTAAGGTATTAATTTAAGACCCCAAAATAATTTATGCGACCTAAATTTTTTTCAGAAAAGTTAGCATAAATATCTAAAATTTTTAGGGTAAACTGCTGCCCTTCTTTTTTTGTAGCATGAATCGTGTGCCCTTCTTGCCACAAAAATTCACTAGTTCGTAAAAAAGGACGAGTTGTTTTTTCTCATCGTAAGACATTAACTCATTGATTATATAACAATGGTAAATCACGATACCCTTGAATTTCTTTACTAAAGAAAGTCCCAAACAAAACTTCGGATGTTGGACGAATGTATAATTCTTCATCAATCACCTTATCACCAACTTTTGTTACCGTTGCAATTTCGGGGGAAAATCCAGCAATATGTTCTTTCTCTTTATTAAAAAGAGTCTTTGGAATTAGTACTGGAAAATAAACATTTTTGACACCAACTTTTTTAAACTCCGCATCACAAATTTTTTTAATATTTTCTCAAATTGCATACCCATAGGGTTTAAAAATCGTTGTTCCTTTAACTGGCCCATAAGCAATTAAATCAGCATTTAAAACAATATCAGTATATCACTGGGCAAAATCAACTTCACGAGGAGTAATTTTCTCTAACTTTCTCTTCATTAGACTTCTTGCGATACCTGATTATTTATGCTTAAAAAGCAATTAAAATTTTTAAAAATGATTATTTTAAAGTTTAATTGCTGAATTATACTTGTAAGTGCAAGTAAATAAAATTGCAAAAAATCTCATATAAAAATTTTATGATGCTAAGTTTATTTTAGAAAAAATAAAGCAAGGAGTTTTTATATGGGATATAAACATCTTGGCATAGATGAAAGAATTTATATTGAGAATCAATTGAAGTTTAAAATAAAAATTAGTGAAATAGCTAAAAATCTTAATCGAAGTATTAGTACTATTATTCGATAAGTTAATAGAAATAAAGATAATAATCATTATTTTTCATTAATTGCACAAAATAAAGCAGAAAATAGAAAACAATCACATATTTATTTTCATAAGTTTAAAAATAGAGAATTAGTAAAATATGTACAACAAAAATTATTATTAGGTTGATCACCCGAACAAATTTATGGCAGAATTAAAAATTTTCATAAAGAATGAATTATTAGTTTTAAAACAATTTACAATTGAATTTATTCTGGATTACTTGAAAAAGTTACTAATAAAAATTTAAGAAGAAAAGGTAAGAAACGAAAATATCAATAAAATCGGGGTAAATTTAATGGTAAATAAATTAAAGAACGAAATGCTAATGTTAATAATCGCGTAACTCTTGGTCATTGAGAAGGTGATACCGTAGTATCATCACGAGGTAAAAGTAAATCATGTTTAATAACTTTAGTTGAAAGAACATCAAGATTTACTTTAGCAATATTAGTTGAAAATAGAACTACTAAAGTTATTAACGAAAATATTAGCCATTATTTATCAATTCTTCCAAATAATCTTGTTAAGACTATAACATTTGATCGTGGTAAAGAATTTGCTAATTGACAACAACTTGAAAAAAATTTAAATGTGAAAATTTATTTTGCTAATGCATATTCACCCTGACAAAGAGGTACTAATGAAAATACTAATGGTTTAATTAGAGAAAAATTTCCTAAAAAATTTAATTTTTCAAATACTACTAAAAATGCAGTTCATAAATTTATATTGTCTTTAAACCAAAGACCAAGAAAAATACTAAATTATTTTTCGCCAATCGAATATTTGGTTAGAAAAATAATTTAGTTGCACTTAACTTTACAATTTGGCAATTTAATTTAATTTTTTTAATTTGTAATTTTTTTTATTTTTGTTAGTATCGCAAGAAATCTATTAATTATTTACTTCTTTCTATCTTCAGTTAAAACATTGGAAATATTCCCTTTTTCGCCTTGAAAAATTTTAAGTTTTAAATGATTACTTTTAACATGTGTTTGAATTCGATTTAAATACTGATTATTTTTCATTAATATTCATCGAATTGCCGCTGGTTTAACATCTTCAAAAACTTTGACGCGGCGCGTAACATCATCATATTCTCAATCTTTTTTTGTTAAATCAAATAAACTTTTAATATCAATTGCAATTACCGCAATTTGAGTTGGATCAACTTTCTGCTCTGCAACTCAACTTCAAAAATAGTGCCGTGTTGAATTATCTAATTCAAATTCTAAATGATCTGGTTTTTCTAAATATGTTCAAACAATATATTCACTTTCTTTTGCCAATTGAATATTTTTAATTGGTTGTAAACCAAATTCTAATTGGCGTAAGACATTACTAATGTCAGTATAAAATAATAACGATTTAATTCGTTGTCGATTAAATTCCTTAATAATTTTATGCGTTTTACGGCGTTTAAAACTAAAACCAGTCTTAATCTTACTATTATCATTATCACCCTCAAACAAACTACTTTCTAAATTATCTGATGATGATTCTTGTAATAAGTTCCTCTTTTTCTCTTTTTTATTATCTTTTGTCTGGTCATCCTGCTCTTTTAATTTATTAAATAACATTATTAACTCTCCTTTTCTCATAATAATTATACAAAAAATTATTCTTGATGTTGTTATTAACTTATAAAATTGGGGCGACCAATTTTAAACATGTTAATAATAAACGATAACTTAATGGTTTATATTTAATCGGTCACTCACATCATAAAATGGCATGTTCATAATCTCATTCTCACCGCGGAAGAAAACTTTCCACTACTGCTGTATCGTATATCACAGCTGTTGTTTGATGATCAGAAAAGAAACTACGATAATCTAAATTACAAGTTCCAATAACGGCAACATCATCATCGAAAATAGCAATTTTATTATGACTAAAGGTATTATTCATTTCATAAATTTTAACACCACTAGCAATTAAATCTTTACAATAGCTTTTGGTAATATCTAACACAAAAATTTTATCCGTTAAACCGGGAATTGTTAACCGAACATCAACGCCAGCCCGAGCAGCCAGAATTAAGGTTTGAATAAGGTCATCTGGTGGAATAAAGTATGGTGTTGATAATCAAACCCGTTTTCGTGCTTTACTAATTAATAAAATATATAAATCCTTTGTAATTGAATGATCAATACTAGGACTATGATTAACAATTTGTAAATGTGATTTACCCGTAACATTATATTGCTTTGGTTCTAACACCGTCGGTTCTAAGTCAGTAATTTTTTCATGCCGTTTTGTGGCAAAATATCAATCATCAACAAAAATAACTTCTAACCCGCGAACTGCTTCGCCTTCAATTCGCACTTGCGTATCATTAAAAATCCCAAACTTTCATGAACGATCAGCATATAAATCTGCTAAATTAACTCCCCCGGTATAACCGATCAAACCATCAATAATAACATCCTTGCGGTGATTACGATAGTTTGCATTTCCACTAATAAAAGGTGTAATAATTGGTAAATACTTATGAACTTGGACCCCAACTTTAATTAGTTTTTTAATGCTTTTTTTACTAATTTTAAAATAACTTCCAACATGGTCATAAATCATGTAAACACGAACCCCAATGGCAATTCGTTCTTTTAAAACTGCTAAAAAAGACTCAAATAACTCTCCATCCGCAACAATAAAATAAGTTAATAAAATATATTCTTGCGCTTGCTGTAAATCGGTTAATAATGATTTGAAAACATTCGTTCCATTGGTAATAATTTTAATTTGATTATTTTGATATAATGGTTTATTAGCATGCCGCATTAGTAACTCAATAACATTCCCAAATTTTTGCGTTGGTGCAGTATATTTGCCTAAAGCGGCCTTATTTTTTTTCAAATAAGTATCATATTCTAATTTATTTAAATGGTTGTATAATAATGATTTTTTATTTGAATAATGGTATTTTCGTCCAAAAAAAACATATGAACATAACCCAATAAACGGAACAAAGTTAATAAAAATAATTCATGAAAATTTAACTTCATAACGCCGTTTTGAAAAAAAGAAAAAGAATGAGAAAACTAAATCAAGAATAACAATTCCTAAAAAAATATATAAAAACTTAACATTAAAAATAAAAACGACAACGATTAATCCCATAATCGCCATTCCAAATAAAAAAATCATTGATAAAATAATTTTTAATCAATTTTTCATTATGTTTCCCCTTTATGGCACAATTATTAATATCTTTATTATACCTGAATTGTAAATATATTTGGGACACTTTATTTTTAATTTTGGAGAAAACTCTTGATATTTTAATAAAATCAGGATTTTGTTAAAATATCAAGAGTTTTCTCCAAAATTAAAGTAAGAAACTAAAAACTTTTTCTTTTGTTCTTCAAATTCTTTTTTCTCTGCTTCGGTTTTTAAAACTTTTTTATTATTTTCAAATTTATAAGTATAGTTATTATAATCATCAAAATATTTTATTGACTTTCCATTTTCATCTAAAATAACATCTTTAAAATTGTCTAATTTTAAACCAAAAAAGTTAATTAAAACAGTATCATATTGTAAATTATCAATATAACCACTTTCAATAAAATTACTCCGATTTTGAAAATCAGATACCAAAGCATAAGCAAAAAAAGCTTTTAAAAATTTATTAATCTCAATTTGACCTTTCATTTGTTCAAAAACCTCTTTACCAGTATTGGGAGTATTGCCACCATAATAGTTATAAGTTTCAGCATTAAAATTAAAGATATCTTCTTTATCTTTCATAAAAGAAAACAAAAAACCTAAATCATCAGTATACCGATAACTATTAGACTTCTTGCGATACCTGATTATTTATGCTTAAAAAGCAATTAAAATTTTTAAAAATGATTATTTTAAAGTTTAATTTAATTTTTTTATTTGTAATTTTTTTTATTTTTGTTAGTATCGCAAAAAGTCTATTATAATCATATCCATTCCAATATTGTTTAAAATGTGTTAATTCTAAATTACCTGCAATAATATTATTACTTTTATCAATTGTTAAAATCATTCGGTAAATTGATTTTATAGTTAAAATCGTACCAATATTAGATTTATCTAAATTATTAATAATTTCAAAATCAAAAATTATTCTTTGTGTTCCAACAATAGGACTCTCATAATTAGGATTACCATCTTGTTGCACTCTAATATTTTCTTGAATAATAACATCTAAGTAATGATTTAAAAAATTCTTAATTTTATTTTTATTTTCAACACTTCAATTTATAATTTTACCTGTATTTGTATCAATTTGAGGTGGTTGAAGTTTTAATTTTGTCGAAAAATCTTGATACTTTAATAAAATCAGGATTTTATTGGGTTTTTTATAAAATGTATTTCTTGCAAATCTCTATATTTTATAAAGGTTTTTGACTTTATCAAGAGTTTTCGACAAAATTAAAGTTTTCAATTATTATTTTTTGGTGGTTGTTGTGGTTTGGGTTTAGGTTCTGGTTTATTACCCTTGTTTTCAATATTATTTGGTTTTTCACAACTAATTAATGATGTTGTACTTGTTGCTGTTAATCCGATTGTTCCTAAAATACTAAGTATTTTTTTCATATCTGTTCCCTCTTTTAGACTGCACCCTTTTTATTAATACTTACTAAACAGGGTGCAGTCTAGTTTTTTACCATTTTGATAAAGTAAAACAATTTGTTTTTTAAATTCATCGGTGTATGAATTTCTTCCCATTTTTATATTCCTACTTTTTTTATAATTATATTTTATTTGAAAGTCCACATAAATATGGTCCAACTTATTGTAACCTATCCAAGTTTTCTATAAAATTAAATCAAAATTAAAGACAAAATTAAAGAAATAAATTATAAAATAAGTTACAATGTAAAAGTAATATTTAATAAGATTAGAAAAAGGGTGGAAAAGAATGATATATATGTTAGCAACAAATGATAATTTATTAATTTCACAAACAATTTTGATCATTGTTTTACTGTGTTTAGCAATTGTTTTTTTGCTGTTATGGTATTATTGCTGCTCGAAAAGTTGCCATTGCTGAAAAAATTTGATTATTTTGTTGAGGACTTAACTTATAAATCAGAAATGTTAAATTCTAATGTTGATACTGTGGTAAAAGTTTCAAATTATGTTGATGTTTTTGAAGCTTTTGCTAAAAGAAATGTTAAAGAATGAGTAAAAATTATTGCCCGTAATAAAGACATTGCCTATCGAATTGTTGATAAATTAAAAGACTTTGCTAAATTCGGATGAGAAGGAATAATTATGGCATTTAAATTTGTTAAAGCGTTGGCAGTGGTTGTTGTAGGTATGCTGATTATTCCGAAAAAAGGATCAGAATTACGACAATATTTCATTAATTTAGTTAAAAAATACAATCCCCAAATTAAAAAATGGTTAATAAAATTGAAATTATTTGAGAGAAATCACAAGGTATTGAATCAGACGAAGTTGCTGCTTATATTGAACTGCGGATTAAAAATGTCAAAGGAGTAGTTGAAATTTTAGATTCTGCTTCAACAAAAGAAATGGCTTATAAAACATTAAATAAAATTGATGCTGGAATTGTAAAACTAATCAAAGCAGCGGCAAAATATCCAAATGTTTGTGCAATAAGCAAAAGAATTAGCAAAAATAACGGTTTCGGCAATTGATGACGGGATTAAGGTAACAGAAGATTTGAAAAAAACATCAGCTTCAATTTCTGAAAAAATTATTGAAGAAGCAAAATCAACCCCAACTAAAAAAGATGAAAAAGTTGATAAGAAATAACTCTAATAATTTAGAGTTTTTTAAATAACAAAGGAGATAAATGATGGCAAAAAATATTTTAGAAGAATTAAAATGAAGAGGTTTATTAAAACAAGTAACTAATGAAACAAAATTAGTGAAAGCACAAGAATTAAAAAAAGGAGTTTATTGTGGTTTTGACCCAACTGGTGATTCATTGCATGTTGGTCATTTGATTCAAATTATGTTATTGAAACGTTTTGAAATGTTTGGCTTTCAACCTATTGCGATTATTGGTGGTGGAACCGGAATGATTGGTGATCCTAGTGGGAAAAAAGCAGAACGAGTATTATTAGATAATAAGACTATTAAGCATAATGTTGAAGCCATCAGTCAACAAATGAAGCAATTAATTGGAACAAAGATTAAAATGGTGAATAATGCCGAATGATTACAAAAAATGACCTTGATTGATTTTTTGCGGAATGTTGGAAAATATTTTAATATTAGTTATTTGTTAGCGAAAGAAAATATTGCAACTAGAATTGAAGTTGGTTTATCATATACGGAGTTTGCTTACACGCTATTGCAAACTTATGATTTTTATCAATTATATCTTAATTATGATTGTGCTGTTCAAATTGGTGGTAGTGATCAATGAGGAAATATTATTTCAGGGACCGATTATATTTATAAACAAGTTGGGGAAAATAATTTAGCTTGTGGTTTAACAATGAATTTATTAACAAAAGCGGATGGTTCAAAATTTGGCAAGACAGAATCAGGAGCAGTTTGGTTAGACGCCGCAAAAACTTCACCTTATGAATTTTATCAGTTCTTTTTTAATCAAGATGATCAAGAAACAGGGAAATTATTACGTTATTTAACAATGCTATCAGAAACAGAAATTATCGCGCTTGAAGCAGACCACAAAAAAGCACTAGCGCAACGAATTGCTCAAAAAAAATTAGCAGAAGAAGTAACCTTATTTGTTCATCAAACAACAGGATTAAAAGCAGCCCAAATTGTTAGTGAGGCTTTATTTAAAGGTAGTTTACATGAATTATCAGAACAACAGTTAGATCAATTGAAAAATAGTTTACCTAATTTTCAATTATTAGACCTTGATTTACCAATTCTTGATTTATTAGTGCAAACAGAAATTGTTACTTCGAAACGAGAAGGTCGTGATTTTTTAGAACAAGGGGCAATTACTGTTAATGGTGAAGTTATTAAAACAGAGACTTGAAATGTAACAAAAGATAAGTTTTTATTTGATAAATATTTAATTATTCGTCGTGGCAAACGTAAATATCATTTAATTTCTTTTACTAATCACAAAAAATAAAAAAAGAATCGTTTTTCCGAAACAATATTAGACTTCTTGCGATACCGGTTTTTCTTATTAATAATATTTCTATAGAATATAATTAAAAATAAAAAATATAAATTAGGATGGTATAAAAATATTAAAAATGATAACTTTAAATTTCTTTGGATTGGCAACCCTTTTTAGGACACTTTTTATATGGACTGTTGTTTTCTAAATTCAACAGGTGTTAAATAATTTAAACTACCGTGAATTCGAATATTGTTATATCAATGCACAAAGTCAAATAATTTGTATTTTAATTGGGTTAAATTTATAAATTTTTGCCCCTTGATAAATTCCGTTTTAAAACTTTTGTAAGTTGTTTCAGCCACAGCATTATCGTATGAGCCTTTATTGCTTAATGATCGTTTGATGTTAAAAGTATTTAAGATATTATCAATGATTTTATTTTTAAATTCATTACCCCGGTCAGTATGAAATAACGTAATTTGATTTAATGGTCTTGTAATTGAATAAAAGGCTTTTTGTCCTAATTGGGCTGTTTTGTTTGTCCCGGTACTATAGCTAATTATTTCACGATTAAACAAGTAAATTAATAAACAAATATAATGTCATTTAGCACCAACTTGAACATATGTTAAATCACTAACAACAACTTCATTTGGTTGTTTATTATTAAATTCACGGTTTAAAATGTTACTAATTTCGTCGTTATTAACCATTGACTTATGATTACGATATTTTAATTTGGTGTATTTAGTAGACTGCACCCAAAAAAGTAAGTAAAGAAAAAAAGTCTTTGCTAAAATTTTAAAGGAGGTGCATTTTTATATGGCAAGAAAAGGACAAAAATTTAATAAATATACAGCAGATTTTCGAAAAATGATAGGACAAGAGGTTAAAAATAATAGTATAAGTTTTATTGCAAAAAAATATGCAATTAATAAAAAAACTGTTGCTTCATGGTATGAAAATTTTAAGAAAGGAATTTTAAACACCAATAAAGGTCCAAAAGAATCATTTGAAAAAAGAGATTTAAACTATTACAAAGTTAGGTATGAATTACTAAAAAAGCTTCATGACTTTTACAATTAAATAAAAGAAAAATTGTATTTTTTATCAAAGAAAACCTTAATAAATATCCACTAAATTTATTACTTGATATAACAAATTTAAAGCGTAGTTATTGAGATAAATATAAAAATTATTCAAGTACTGGTAAGGATAGCGAATCATTAAAAAATATTGTAAAAGTCTATGAAGAAAATTTAAAACAATTTGGTTATCGTCGAATTACCAAATATTTAAAAGAAGATTATGGCATTGTTTATAATGCTAAGAAAGTATTACGAATTATGAAAGAAAATAATATTCAAGCTGAATATGTAAAGCGTATGCGTAGAAAAATATTAATAAAACAAAATAGAAATAAAAATATCATTAAATATCCTGATTTAGTAAATCGTAATTTTAATGATATTAAAGAAAGATTTTCAATTTTATTTACTGATGTAACTTATTTAATTTGAAATGGTAAAAAACATTATCAATCAACAATAATTGATGGATATACTAAAGAAATTATTGATGTAAAATGATCAAAATTTAATAATAACAAACTTGTAATTGATAATTTAAATGCTGCAATTAATAAAATTAAAAAAATAAAAAAAGATCTAAATAAAACAATAATTCATTCAGATCACGGATATCAATATACATCTAAAGATTATAATAGTAAATGTTTAGATAACAAAATTATAATTTCAATGGGTAAAAATTATCATTGTGCAGACAACATTATTATTGAAAGTTTTCATTCATTACTTAAAAAAGGAACAATCCATAATAAAAATTATAAATCTCATAATGAATATATTAATGATGTTAAAAAATGAAATAAATGATATTCAAACCAAAAAGAAAAAGATATAATAAATGAAAGTTTGTAAACCTTTTTATTAATACTTACTAAACAGGGTGCAGTCTAGTTTCTTATGATTTTTTATCTTCAAGTTTATTTTCAAACTCTTGAATCATTTCCGTTGCCTGTTGTAATTTAATTCCAACAATTTTTGTAACACCTTTCTGTTGCATTATTACTCCATATAATACATCACAATGTTCCATTGTTCCCACTCGATGCGTAATAACAATAAATTGTGTTGTTTCAACAAAAGTTCGAATATATTTAGCAAAACGTTCAACATTCGCTGGATCTAAGGGCGCTTCAGCTTCATCTAAAATTACTAATGGAATTGGTCGAACTTTTAAAATTGCAAATAAAACTGATAAGGCAACTAATGATTTTTCCCCTCCAGATAATAAATTTAAATTAGTAATGTTCTTCCCGGGTGGGGATACTTTAATATCAACGCCGGTTTCTAATAAATTATCTGGTTCAGTATAAATGATTTTTGCTGTTCCACCACCAAATAATACTTCAAAAGTTGATGGCAAGTTTTCATTAATATCTTTAATTGTCTTATCAAATTGCTCTTCCATAATGCGGTCCATTTCATCAATTGATTTTAATAAATTTTTAACGGCATCATTGGCATCATTATATTCATTATTCATAAATTGAAAACGATCATTTTCTTCTTTATATTCAGCAATTGCCTCTAAATTAACATTCCCAATTTGTGCTAAGTCACTGCGTAACTGTTTAATTTCATCCCGAATTAAATCTTCATTATCAATAACCTTCAGTTCTAATGTTTTAGCATGGTCATATGTCATTTGATATTCTTCTGTTAGCCTTGTTAAATTTTGTTGAATTTTAACATTAATAATTGATAAATCAGTATTAATTTTACTAATTTGGTCTTGTAAAGCAGAGATATAATAACGTTTCTCTCCAATCTGATTATTAAGATCATTAATCACCAACGATTGTTTATCTTTTAAACTGCGAGCAACATTTAATTGTTGTTCAATTTTAGTTTTTATAAGATCTTTTTGTTTGATTTGATCCACAATATTAAGGACTGCTTCATTTTCTTCAATTTTTGTTTCATCAATATTTTTTGATGTTAACAATTGATATTCATTCTGTAATTTCATTTGATCATGCATGATAATTTCAATTTGGCGTTTACCAGCCCCAATTGAAGCTTGATTTTCGGCAATAACTTCGTTAATCTCATCTAATTGACGGTGAAGAAGGCTTAATTGTTTTATAACATGATGTTGTTCTTCTGTTCTCAGTGCTATTTTTTCATTAAAAATGTTAAGTTCTTTTTCTGGATTAATAATTGTCATTCTTGTTCGGCGTGATCCCCCCGTAACAGATCCTTGCGAACGCACTATTTCACCATCTAACGTTACAATATTATAACGATACTTTGTTAATTTTCCAATTTCTTGGGCACTATCAAAATCAACACAAATCAAATAACGACTTAAAAGATAATCAATGGCAACCCGAAACTCTTTCTTCGCTTTAACTAAATTATTTCCTAATCCTAAATATCCCCGCACTGATTTAATAACAAATTCTTCATTACTGCTAAGATAACGCGGAGTAATTACATCCAAGGGAATAAAAGTTGCCCGGCCAGCCCGATTTTTTTTTAAATATGAAATTGCTCGTTTCGCACTATCAACATTTTTAACTAAAATATCTTGTAAACGACCACTTAAAGCAGTTACAATTGCTTGTTCATATTTTTCATCAACATTAATAATATCTTGAACTAATTCCATAATTCCAGGTAAAACGTTTTTATTATTAACAATATTTTTAACCCCTTCATGTAAATTATCTTGGTTCTCAAAATTATGTTGAACACGTTCTAATTCACTTTCTAAGCGAATAACTGTTTTATTAATTGCCCCTAATTGTTCATTCAATCCGGCCTGTTTGGCATTAAAAGCTTCGCGTTGCATACGATACTCTTGTTGTTGGGTTTCTAAACTTGTTAATTTCTCTTGTTCATTTTGCAAATTAACTGTCAATTCATTATAGTCATTAACCATATTAGTAATGGTAATGTCATTATTCGACATTTTTAACGCGGCCTCTTTATTATCTAATTCAATTTTGTGAACTTTTAAATCACTAATTGCTAAAATTAAAGTTTGAAACTCTTTACTCAAAACATTAATTTTGTTATCCAAATTGAAGTTTTCTTTGTTTAATTCATTATACTCAATTTCTCGATCCTTTAATTTTCGATCAGCTTCTTGTTTTGTACTAACAATTTTTTTCTGTTGTGAACGTAATTCTAATAATTTGTCATTAAAAAAAGTAATATCTTTCACTAATACAGCTAATTCAATTTGATTTAATTTATCTTTTAAGGTGGTATATTTTAATGCTTTCTCACTTTGTCGTTTTAAACTTGGTAATTTTCGTTCAATTTCATTTAAAATATCTTTTAAACGTGATAAATTTTCATTTGAACGTTCTAACTTTTTCAAAGCTTCTAGTTTACGCAGTTTATACTTTGCTACGCCCGCTGCTTCTTCAAATAAGGCACGACGATCTAATGGCTTTGCCTCCGCAAAAGCATTAATATTTCCTTGGGAAATAATTGCAAGTGATGATTTTGTTAAACCACTATCCATGGCAAAATCCTGAATATCTTTTAAACGAACACGTTGCTTATTAATAAAATATTCATTTTCACCAGTTCCTCGAAAAACACGACGTATAATTTCAATTTCATCATAATCTATGGCAAAAATCCGTTGGGTATTATCAAAAATCAATTTAACCTCCGCCATATTTAATGGTGGTTTTGTTTTCGAACCATTAAAAATAACATCTTCGCTGTTACTTCCGCGAAGCGATTTAATTGATTGTTCACCTAAACATCAACGAAGAGCATCATTAATATTTGATTTTCCACTTCCATTTGGTCCAACAATTCCAATCATTTCATGATCAAAATTAACTATCAGTGGATCAGCAAATGACTTAAATCCAAATGCTTCCAATTTTTTCAAAAATAACACTAATCTTCACTTCCTTAAATTTCCAAATTAACAAACCAAATTATTCTTTATTAATTATTCTATAAAAGTGCATTATTTGCAACTAAAATCAACAAAATGATTGCGTTGCCAAAGTTGGGGAAAATAAAAAATAAAGTTTTCAGTATAATTAAGTTTGAAAAAAATTTGATTGAAAACTATCCTATGAATATTATAACTAGAATCCAAGAGTTTTTAAACGAAAATAATAACTCTTTTATTGATTTAATTAATGAAATTAGCCCCAATATCCCTATTACAGCACTATTATCCTATTTAAACAATGAAATTAGTTCTGAAGCTTGAATACTATTTAAAAATATTTTTGAATATATTGATAACTATATTTTTAATAAGGACTGACGCAAAGCACGTTATATTCCAAAAGGATTTTATCAACGAACTTTGGTTTTTCGTAATGGTGAAGTTACTAGACTGCACCCCGTTTAGTAAGTATTAATAAAAAGGTTTACAAACTTTTATTTATTATATCTTTTTCTTTTTGGTTTGAATATCATTTATTTCATTTTTTAACATCATTAATATATTCATTATGAGATTTATAATTTTTATTATGGATTGTTCCTTTTTTAAGTAATGAATGAAAACTTTCAATAATAATGTTGTCTGCACAATGATAATTTTTACCCATTGAAATTATAATTTTGTTATCTAAACATTTACTATTATAATCTTTAGATGTATATTGATATCCGTGATCTGAATGAATTATTGTTTTATTTAGATCTTTTTTTATTTTTTTAATTTTATTAATTGCAGCATTTAAATTATCAATTACAAGTTTGTTATTATTAAATTTTGATCATTTTACATCAATAATTTCTTTAGTATATCCATCAATTATTGTTGATTGATAATGTTTTTTACCATTTCAAATTAAATAAGTTACATCAGTAAATAAAATTGAAAATCTTTCTTTAATATCATTAAAATTACGATTTACTAAATCAGGATATTTAATTATATTTTTATTTCTATTTTGTTTTATTAATATTTTTCTACGCATACGCTTTACATATTCAGCTTGAATATTATTTTCTTTCATAATTCGTAATACTTTCTTAGCATTATAAACAATGCCATAATCTTCTTTTAAATATTTGGTAATTCGACGATAACCAAATTGTTTTAAATTTTCTTCATAGACTTTTACAATATTCTTTAATGATTCGCTATCCTTACCAGTACTTGAATAATTTTTATATTTATCTCAATAACTACGCTTTAAATCTGTTACATCAAGTAATAAATTTAGTGGATATTTATTAAGGTTTTCTTTTATAAAAAATACAATTTTTCTTTTATTTAATTGTAAAAGTCATGAAGCTTTTTTAGTAATTCATACCTAACTTTGTAATAGTTTAAATCTCTTTTTTTAAATGATTCTTTTGGACCTTTATTGGTGTTTAAAATCCCTTTCTTAAAATTTTCATACCATGAAGCAACAGTTTTTTTATTAATTGCATATTTTTTTGCAATAAAACTTATACTATTATTTTTAACCTCTTGTCCTATCCTTTTTCGAAAATCTGCTGTATATTTATTAAATTTTTGTCCTTTTCTTGCCATATAAAAATGCACCTCCTTTAAAAGTTTAGCAAAGACTTTTTTTTCTTTACTTACTTTTTTGGGTGCAGTCTATATTACTCATTCTGTGATTGTTTTAACATACGTAATATCAATTGATCACTTTTGATTAGTTTTTTCAGCTTTAAAATTACGTTTTAATAGATATTTATGTCGAATATGTTCATTTGTCATTTTTAAGAAATGATTAATTTTTTTTCTTGTTTTAATTCTTACACTAGAAATTCTATTAGCTAATTTCATATAACGATAAACTGTTGAATTCGACACATTAATTTTTTGCTCTTCCAAAGATAATTTAATTTGTCTGTGTCCTTTAATACTATTTTCTCTATGAATTGCTTTAATTATTTCATATATTGAATAATCAATATTTGGTTGATATTCATCACAATTTTTTGAATATTTATTTCAAGTATCATATGAAATTCTTAATTCTTTTAAATATCATGATAAAGTAATTTTTGAAACTTGCAATTCTGATTTAATAAAAGCAATTTGTTTTCTAATGTTTGTTTTTGTTTTTATCTTTGGAAGAGCTTCAAGTTTTTTTAAAACCTCATTCTCAGCTTTTATTCTTTCATTTTCTTTTTTTAATAAATAGTTTTCACGTTCTAAGGGTTTTTTAAACTTATTTAATTCAAAATCTTTTCGCTTTTTTCGTTCTTTTAGAATTTCTTTATTTTGTTGAAATTGATTTACTCATTTTGAAATAGTTGCTAAACTAATATGATATTCTTTTGCTATTTCACCATAAGATTTATTGTTAATTGAATATTCATTAACAATTTTTTCTTTAAATTCAAAAGAATGATCTTTAGACCCTTTTATTTTACCTTTAGCCATATAAAAATGTTTCTCATAACTTTATATATTAATAATAATCTAGAAAAATTTTTATTTATATATCTCAGTTAAAAGAAACATTGCAGGGTGCAGTCTTACCAGTTTTTTTATTTTAACTTTAAGTTTGATTTATATGGTAAAGATATAAGATATTTTCTAATAATGAGGCAATTGTCATTGGCCCAACCCCACCAGGGACGGGGGTAATCATTTTTACTTTTGGTAAAACATTTTCAAAATCAACATCGCCACATAAATTATTATGTTCATCCCAATTAATACCAACATCAATAACAATAGCATTTTCTTTAATCATTGATGCTGTTACAAATTTTGCTTTTCCAACTGCAGAAATTAAAATATCAGCTTGCTTTGTTAAAGTAGTTAAATTCTTTGTTTGTGAATGACAAACTGTTACTGTTGCTGAGGCATTTATTAAGAGATTAGCAAGAGGTTTTCCAACAATATTACTACGGCCAATAATGACAGCATGTTGCCCAAATAATTGAATTTGATAGTGTTTGAACAGAGCCATAATTCCTTTGGGTGTTCCTGGTAATAGATTATAATGACCAAGCATTAAATTTCCCAATATTTTGGGTGTGAAACCATCAACATCTTTTTTTGTTGCAATTGTATTAATAATCTTTTCACTATTAATATGCTCTGATAAAGGAAGTTGAACAAGAATAGCGTCAATCTCTGCATTATTGTTCAATTCATCAATAATTTTAATTAATTCTG
Organism: Spiroplasma endosymbiont of Polydrusus pterygomalis; assembly: GCF_964030635.1. Taxonomy (GTDB): domain Bacteria; phylum Bacillota_I; class Bacilli_A; order Mycoplasmatales; family Mycoplasmataceae; genus Spiroplasma. The sequence goes on from NZ_OZ034909.1 coordinate 1,167,366, forward strand.
CTTCAGAGATAGTATCGAGATAATTTAAAACATTACAATTAATGCCAACTTTTTCACAAGCAATTTTTTTATTTTTAATGTAAGTACTACTTGCTTTATGATTACCAATTTGAATAATAGTTAAGACAGGAATTCTTTGTTCTGCTGCTTTTATTTTTGAAACTTGTGCCGTAACTTTTGTTTTAATTAATTCACTAACCATTTTTCCATCAATTATTTTTGCTTTATCCATCAAATTTTCACTCTTTTCTATGCTAAAATACTTTTATATGAATAATTTTATCTGAAAGGGTTAGAAAATTAAATGCAATATTTCTTTAATTTTATCGAAAACTCTTGATAAAGTCAAAAAAATCATCAATAGACTTCTTGCGATACCGGTTTTTCTTATTAAGAATATTTCTATAAATGTATCATGTACGATGAAGCGGCAAAAAACAACTCTTGTTAAATAAAAAGGGTTGTTTTTTTATTTCCAAAACCAAATTATTTATTGATTCAGAGAAAGGACAGCATCTTAAATTCTTAAAATAGAAACTTTTTATTACAACTTTTTCGTTAACTTAAAGTTGTTTACACATTTATTAAATATCTTATAAATCTTTACAAATAGACTGCACCCAAAAAAGTAAGTAAAGAAAAAAAGTCTTTGCTAAACTTTTAAAGGAGGTGCATTTTTATATGGCAAGAAAAGAACAAAAATTTAATAAATATACAGCAGATTTTCGAAAAAGGATAGGACAAGAGGTTAAAAATAATAGTATAAGTTTTATTGCAAAAAAATATGCAATTAATAAAAAAACTTTTGCTTCATGGTATGAAAATTTTAAGAAAGGAATTTTAAACACCAATAAAGGTCCAAAAGAATCATTTAAAAAAAGAGATTTAAACTATTACAAAGTTAGGTATGAATTACTAAAAAAGCTTCATGACTTTTACAATTAAATAAAAGAAAAATTGTATTTTTTATCAAAGAAAACCTTAATAAATATCCACTAAATTTATTACTTGATATAACAGATTTAAAGCGTAGTTATTGAGATAAATATAAAAATTATTCAAGTAATGGTAAGGATAGCGAATCATTAAAAAATATTGTAAAAGTCTATGAAGAAAATTTAAAACAATTTGGTTATCGTCGAATTACCAAATATTTAAAAGAAGATTATGGCATTGTTTATAATGCTAAGAAAGTATTACGAATTATGAAAGAAAATAATATTCAAGCTGAATATGTAAAGCGTATGCGTAGAAAAATATTAATAAAACAAAATAGAAATAAAAATATCATTAAATATCCTGATTTAGTAAATCGTAATTTTAATGATATTAAAGAAAGATTTTCAATTTTATTTACTGATGTAACTTATTTAATTTGAAATGGTAAAAAAAATTATCAATCAACAATAATTGATGGATATACTAAAGAAATTATTGATGTAAAATGATCAAAATTTAATAATAACAAACTTGTAATTGATAATTTAAATGCTGCAATTAATAAAATTAAAAAAATAAAAAAAGAGCTAAATAAAACAATAATTCATTCAGATCACGGATATCAATATACATCTAAAGATTATAATAGTAAATGTTTAGATAACAAAATTATAATTTCAATGGGTAAAAATTATCATTGTGCAGACAACATTATTATTGAAAGTTTTCATTCATTACTTAAAAAAGGAACAATCCATAATAAAAATTATAAATCTCATAATGAATATATTAATGATGTTAAAAAATGAAATAAATGATATTCAAACCAAAAAGAAAAAGATATAATAAATGAAAGTTTGTAAACCTTTTTATTAATACTTACTAAACAGGGTGCAGTCTAAAAATTTTGTCATTATTAGGAGCGTCAACAAAGACAGAATTATTATAATCAATAGGAATGGCAAATTATTTATTGAATTTGGTTATAAATTCTTTTAAGAATGTATTTGCTTCTTCAATAGTGGTTACTCCTGCGAGAATTAATTCATTTTTCAAGCGATCTTGTAGAGCGCCTCATAAACGTTTAATTCGTCCCTTTGCTTGGGGAATTGAAGTAGTTATGATTTCGACACTTAATTCATCACAGCATCGGCTGAATTGAGTAAAGGTGTCTTTTTCTTCGGTTTTATCACTACTTTTTTGGTATGTAAAGATTGTTCGTTTATCGGTATAAAATTTCATGGGAATTCCATAATTTCGTAAAATTTTATGTAAAACATTATAATAACCTTGTAATGTTTCTTGATAAGCAAAATATAATCCAACAACCGTATTTGTTGTATCATCAATTGCGCCATGTAAAAATCATTTTGGACCATTTGGTCCTAATCAATGATATTCACTGGCATCAGCTTGTAATAGTTCGCCGAAACATTTTCGACGTTCTCTTAAAGGGTGGGTTTTATCTTTTTTCTTTATTTTTTGCTTTCGAGGTGTTTTAATTTGATTTAAGGACATTAATTTGTATAAAACTGAATATGAAATATTTATTCCTTCATTTTCGATTAATTTTTCTTTGAAATGAGTAAAATTAAAGCCAATATATTTAGTTTTATATAAATTTATAATCTTTTCACAAATTTGTGGATTTGTTTTATTGTGAGCTATCCTTCCACGAGAATGGTGAGCAAATGATTGACTATTTTGTGGATCATAAAGTTTTATAAGTTGTTCAATGCGACGAATTGATAAGTGTAAAATATTTGCAGCTCTTTGCTTTGATATTTTATTGTTAATAATTTTTTCAATTGTTTTGTATTTATGTTGTTCTTTCATTGTTATTTTTCTTTCCATTGTTATCACCATTTTTAATTTTAAATGGTTGCGAAATTTTTGCTAGATAACTATTACGAAATTATCACAAGATAAGGACAAACGGGGTGCATTCTTCTTTACACTATTTTATCTATTTGCTATAATTCCTTTGTGTCTTAAAAGACGAAAGGAGATAAAAAATGGCTAATATTAAATCACAAATTAAAAGAGTTAAAACTAATGCAAAAGCTAATTTAGCAAATAAATCTTTTAAATCATCAGTAAAAACAGCAATTAAAAAAGCTGAAATTGCAATTAACGCTCAAGAAACAAACACACCAGAATTAGTTAATACTGCAATTAGTTTAGTTGACAAAGCAGTTACTAAAAGAATTTATCATGCTAATAAAGCCGCTCGTGTTAAAAGTAAATTAATGCTTAAAGCACACTAATTTTAAATCCTTTTCAACAAAGACAATAAGTGTATTAAAAATAAAAAAATTCATAACTAATTATGAATTTTTTTATTTTTAATCTTTAATTTTGTCGAAAACTCTTGATGTTTATAAAATATTGTAAAAACCATATACATTTTGTACTTTTGGTATTTACATTTTTAAAAAATTGATTTTATTAATATTTTAAATAAGGAGTTTAAATTATGCAAAAAAAGCAATATTCGAATTCACGGTCGTTAGTTAAAGAGTACGGTAAAGATATTGTTATTAATACTGTCAATAAAATTGCAAATGATATTGAAATTAAAAAGTAAAAGAATAAATTATTTCGCGTAATTTATTAGCGGATAATTTATTCAATAATGTTTTTAATGGAGCAAAGAGACAACGAGCGGAGCGAGTTTGCAAATTTCAATTTTTTAATTTATGAAAGGAGTTATATCATGCCAGTGTGTGGTTTCTACAGCGAAGATATAGTATAATAATTATGAGTTATAACAGAGCTAGTTGCTATTAACATTTTGTTAATAGAGGAAACTCCACGCTCGCACAGTCTGTGATGATTGTAGTGTTTGTGCTAATTTAATTCATAAAATTAGGCATAAGGGTAACTTATGACGGCTGAAAAAAATCCTACGTTATTATTAAATAATATGGAGTTTTTTCTATAAAAGTGCCACAGAAACGAGTTTTTAAAGAAATTTAAAAAATGGAACGGGTAAACCCCACAAGCGAGAAACCTAAATTTTGGTAAGGGAAATTCTTTTTTTTAAGCAGAAGAAACAAGAGGATCAATTTAATGATTGATAGATAAATAACTAGTATTTTATTTTAAGAAAATAAAAACAGAACGTGGGTTATGATGTTGTAACTTTGTTAATAAAAATAGATATTAATCCTTTAATTTTGTCGAAAAATCTTGATATTTATAAAATATATCTAAAATTAGGTATATTTTTAATATAAAGAGAGGTAAATAATTGATGGAAAAAATACTTGCAGAATTAATAAATAGTTTAACAAATGATCAATTTTTAGAATTTTATGAAAAAGTTAAAAAAGAAGCAGAATTAATTAAAAATCTGAATTATACTTGTAAGTGCAAGTAAATAAAATTGCAAAAAATCTCATATAAAAATTTTATGATGCTAAGTTTATTTTAGAAAAAATAAAGCAAGGAGTTTTTATATGGGATATAAACATCTTGGCATAGATGAAAGAATTTATATTGAGAATCAATTGAAGTTTAAAATAAAAATTAGTGAAATAGCTAAAAATCTTAATCGAAGTATTAGTACTATTATTCGAGAAGTTAATAGAAATAAAGATAATAATCATTATTTTTCATTAATTGCACAAAATAAAGCAGAAAATAGAAAACAATCACATATTTATTTTCATAAGTTTAAAAATAGAGAATTAGTAAAATATGTACAACAAAAATTATTATTAGGTTGATCACCCAAACAAATTTATGGCAGAATTAAAAATTTTCATAAAGAATGAATTATTAGTTTTAAAACAATTTACAATTGAATTTATTCTGGATTACTTGAAAAAGTTACTAATAAAAATTTAAGAAGAAAAGGTAAGAAACGAAAATATCAAGAAAATCGGGGTAAATTTAATGGTAAATCAATTAAAGAACGAAATGCTAATGTTAATAATCGCGTAACTCTTGGTCATTGAGAAGGTGATACCGTAGTATCATCACGAGGTAAAAGTAAATCATGTTTAATAACTTTAGTTGAAAGAACATCAATATTTACTTTAGCAATATTAGTTGAAAATAGAACTACTAAAGTTATTAACGAAAATATTAGCCATTATTTATCAATTCTTCCAAATAATCTTGTTAAGACTATAACATTTGATCGTGGTAAAGAATTTGCTAATTGACAACAACTTGAAAAAAATTTAAATGTGAAAATTTATTTTGCTAATGCATATTCACCCTGACAAAGAGGTACTAATGAAAATACTAATGGTTTAATTAGAGAAAAATTTCCTAAAAAATTTAATTTTTCAAATACTACTAAAAATGCAGTTCATAAATTTATATTGTCTTTAAACCAAAGACCAAGAAAAATACTAAATTATCTTTCGCCAATCGAATATTTGGTTAGAAAAATAATTTAGTTGCACTTAACTTTACAATTTGGCAAAAACAAAAACGCTTAAATGAAATTAATCAAAAATTTAGAGATAAAGGTATTAAATACCCTAATTGCAAATCTTATCATTGTGTTAAAAATGGCCATAATCCCGAAGGAAAACAAAAATATTTATACAAAAAATGTCGGGATAGTTTTGATGCTTTTCGTCATCATTTTACTTATTGAAGTCATTTAAATTATGAACAATGAAATTTATTAATTCAAATTTCATTGCTAGGACAATCTAGTAAAGTAATTTCCCGTTTTATTAAAACAACACCCAAAACATCTTGATATAATCGTCAAAAATTAATGCAATCAAAACAATTAGAAAATAATCAATTAAAATTTAAAAAATTAAATGGCCAAATACAAATCAATGAAACATTTATTAAAGAAATCCATAAAGGTAATTTTAAAGATAATTTTGATAAACGAAAAACTCATCTTGATCCATTTTCCACTAACAGTAAATATTGTATTCAAATGGCAGTTGATACTAATAATAATATTTTTGTTCAATCCACTAATACCAAACGATTACAAAAACAGTGAATTATTGAAAATATGAATACAAAATTAATTAACAAAAATTCCATTATTATTTCTGATATGCAACCATTATATTTATTAGTAGCAAAACAAACAAGTTCTACTTTATATGCCACTAAAACTAGGACAAATCCTGATGCCAGTTATCGAAAATTAAATAAAATTAGTAAATTACAAACAAGTCTTAAAGAAGCCTTAATTCATTATCATGGTTTAGGTTTTACTAACATTCAAAATTATTTAAATCTCTGAAAATTGAAAATACCAACACAAAGGTTTAACACCAAACCAACAAGCAACGGTATTATATTTTAACATCTAAAAAAGTTAAAGAACAATAATAATCTTCCACCAAATTCGTTTTCAAATTGTCATATTGATGATTTTTTTTATTTCATCAAGATTTTTCGATAAAATTAAAAGTACCTTTCATTTTTGTTAAATAGTTGGTAAATTATTTATTGCATATCAATCTTAAAAGAAATATCACTTGTTTGAAAAAGGTTACTCTCTCCAGGTAGAACTGAAACTGTATATTCTTTTGTTTCTGCATTATATTCTCCTTTTAATTTAAGGCCGGCTAAATCAGTTTGTTTAAACGCAGCTCCTCCTAAAGCAGCAGTGGCTGCGGTATCTAATTCATAATAGTTTTTAACTTTTAATGTTTGCGATGATAATGATAATCATTCTTTTAAAGTTGGGCGCAAATCAACATAGGTTGTTGTTGGTTTTGCTTCTAAATCCCCTCACATTACTGATCCTTTCATTGATTTTGCATCAGCTTTTGCAACCATTTTCATATATACTTGTTTAAAAGTCATGTTTTCTGTTGGCAATTGAAGCGTAGCATAAACTTCATTTCAAGGTAAAAATACTGATGATAAATTTTGAACTCCCTTTGTAATTATGGCTTCTAAACTAATTTCATCATTAACAATCACATTATCTTTTCTTAACTTAAATTTACTTCCAATTTTATCAAAAGCAAATAAATTTAAATCTAATTTATAGCCAATAATATTGCTGCCACCGCTATTTCGTGGAGGTATACAAGCCACGACACTTGGCACAATAGTTCCCGTTAGGGTAAATGCTCCCAATAAACTTAATATTTTTTTCATTTTTCAATCTTTCGTTATTACTTATCCTTTTTATTAATTATAAACTAATTAGGATTTTTATCATCATCAAAGAAAGGATTTTCGCCTTTTTTTGCTTGGCCTTCATTTCCCTCTTTCAGACCATTTTTCGCTGCTGCTTCCTCTTTTTCTCATTGTTCTGAATATTGTCAATTTTTCTTAACAATAAAAATCCGTTCTTCAACACGAACAATTGATTCTGATACTGAGCAAGAAATTGTCCCAATAAAGACTGTTGGAAATCAAACATATCAGAAAACACAAATTTGCGATGGATTTAAAACTTTTGTATTAGCTAAAATTAAAAAAAATAAACTAATGGCAAAAATTAAGTATTGGCCAATATAAAAAAATTGCATAAAAATAATATGTTTTCGTAATAATTGAAATGGGGTCTTTTTTAACTCATGAATACGAATTAAATAATAAATAATAAAAATAATAACGGCAAATCCGATTAAAACATAACCAATTTTATAACCTGTCACGGCTGGGATATGTCATTTTTGTAAGCCTAAAATTAGAAAAATTAATACTAGTGCGGTATATAAAATTATATTTGCAACACTAACTAGTGCTTTAATCGATACTACTTTTGTCATCTTTGCCTTCTCCTATAATTCCTTTTCATACATAATCATTGCCAAAAGAGCAACTGGTGCTGTTTCTGCTCGTAGAATCCGTTCTCCTAATGAAACGGGATGATAACGATATGAAGATAAAACGGCAATTTCCGATGGGGTAAAGCCCCCTTCTGGTCCAATTACAATTGTAATTGTTTTAAAATCTTGTTGTAAAAATTCTTTTGCCGAAACAGTTTTGGCAATTTTTTCATAACAAACAAGATTAATATCACTTTGATATTTTTGCAAAACTTTTAAGTCACTTTCAACATTATGAACCAATGGCACTTGATTCCGATAAGATTGCTCTGTCGCTTCTTTACAAATTTTTGTCCAACGTTCTATCTTCTTAACATTATTTTCACCTTTTAATTTTACCACACAACGGCTAAACTGAAAGGGAATTATTTCATTAACCCCTAATTCTGTTGCTTTTTGTAACAAATAATCTCATTTTGTATTTCGAATTAATCCAGCAATTAAACGAACTTTAATGGGGCTCTCATGATTCTGATTTAATTTTGTAATTAATTTAAATAAATACTTTTGGGGTGATTGCACTTTTAAGGTTGTTAAATAATGTTCACCATTATAAATACAAATAATTTGTTCTTGATTTCTTAAATTTCTTAAACGCAAAACTTGTTTAATTTGTTTAACATCATCTTCAGCTAAACTAAAATAATTATCTTCTAAATTCTTGGCTACAAAACGATGCATTATTGTTCATCTCCTAATATTTCATTCATTATTTCATCTAATCTCTGATATAGTTCTATCAATGATTTGTTAGTTATTATTTTATAATCTAGTTTCATTTGTTCAAAAAAAGTTGCTTGAATTTTTAACAATTGTTTTGTTTGCGCCGCTGTTTGCTGATCACGAGTGTTAATCCGATCAATAATTATTTCTTCGCTAGTTGTAATAAATATTTTTGCTTTAAAAGCAAGGTCTAATGTGTTCAACCCAATTGATTCAACTAAAAAATTTTGGTCTGGATGATTATCAATAATTGTCGTAATTTTTTGATTAATCTTTGGCCACAAATAATTATTTAATTTATTATTAGCAACTGCATCAGTAAAAATAATTGTTCGTAACAAGTCACGGTCAAGAATCTCATTATGAACTATCCCGGGAAAAGTTTCTTCTAAAAAAGTCAAAACTGCTGGTTCTTGAACAATTTCTTTGGCAATTTTATCCGCATTTAAATAAGTAAAATGATATTTATTTTGCAAATATTCACATGCGCTTGTTTTTCCAGCGCCAATATAACCATAAACACCAATAATCATTATATTTGGTTCCTTTCAAAATATCGCTTGTTAAAAACTTAATTTAAATTTAATAAATTTTCTGCAATAATAACATCAAAAATAGCCTCATCAACAGCCATTGTCTCCATTGCTGTATAATAAAAAAATATACTTCTTGCGGCATCTTATTATTTATGCTTAAAAAGCAATTAAAATTTTTAAAAATGATTATTTTAAAGTTTAATTTAATTTTTTTAATTTGTAATTTTTTTATTTTTGTTAGTATCGCAAGAAGTCTATTATAATTAAGGTCTGTTTTTCAAAACTTTTTGAAAAAAGAAAATGATTCATGCTAAACCAAATAATCCCCGTAAAGCATGACTTAAAGTTTGATAAACTCGTAAGTATTGAGCTAAAAAAAGTAGACTGCACCCCGTTTAGTAAGTATTAATAAAAAGGTTTACAAACTTTCATTTATTATATCTTTTTCTTTTTGGTTTGAATATCATTTATTTCATTTTTTAACATCATTAATATATTCATTATTAGATTTATAATTTTTATTATGGATTGTTCCTTTTTTAAGTAATGAATGAAAACTTTCAATAATAATGTTGTCTGCACAATGATAATTTTTACCCATTGAAATTATAATTTTGTTATCTAAACATTTACTATTATAATCTTTAGATGTATATTGATATCCGTGATCTGAATGAATTATTGTTTTATTTAGCTCTTTTTTTATTTTTTTAATTTTATTAATTGCAGCATTTAAATTATCAATTACAAGTTTGTTATTATTAAATTTTGATCATTTTACATCAATAATTTCTTTAGTATATCCATCAATTATTGTTGATTGATAATGTTTTTTACCATTTCAAATTAAATAAGTTACATCAGTAAATAAAATTGAAAATCTTTCTTTAATATCATTAAAATTACGATTTACTAAATCAGGATATTTAATTATATTTTTATTTCTATTTTGTTTTGCCAAATTGTAAAAGTCATGAAGATTTTTTAGTAATTCATACCTAACTTTGTAATAGTTTAAATCTCTTTTTTCAAATGATTCTTTTGGACCTTTATTGGTGTTTAAAATTCCTTTCTTAAAATTTTCATACCATGAAGCAACAGTTTTTTTATTAATTGCATATTTTTTTGCAATAAAACTTATACTATTATTTTTAACCTCTTGTCCTATCCTTTTTCGAAAATCTGCTGTATATTTATTAAATTTTTGTCCTTTTCTTGCCATATAAAAATGCACCTCCTTTAAAAGTTTAGCAAAGACTTTTTTTCTTTACTTACTTTTTTGGGTGCAGTCTACTATTGCTTCATGGTATGAAAATTTTAAGAAAGGAATTTTAAACACCAATAAAGGTCCAAAAGAATCATTTGAAAAAAGAGATTTAAACTATTACAAAGTTATGTATGAATTACTAAAAAATCTTCATGACTTTTACAATTTGGCAAAACAAAATAGAAATAAAAATATAATTAAATATCCTGATTTAGTAAATCGTAATTTTAATGATATTAAAGAAAGATTTTCAATTTTATTTACTGATGTAACTTATTTAATTTGAAATGGTAAAAAACATTATCAATCAACAATAATTGATGGATATACTAAAGAAATTATTGATGTAAAATGATCAAAATTTAATAATAACAAACTTGTAATTGATAATTTAAATGCTGCAATTAATAAAATTAAAAAAATAAAAAAAGAGCTAAATAAAACAATAATTCATTCAGATCACGGATATCAATATACATCTAAAGATTATTATAGTAAATGTTTAGATAACAAAATTATAATTTCAATGGGTAAAAATTATCATTGTGCAGACAACATTATTATTGAAAGTTTTCATTCATTACTTAAAAAAGGAACAATCCATAATAAAAATTATAAATCTAATAATGAATATATTAATGATGTTAAAAAATGAAATAAATGATATTCAAACCAAAAAGAAAAAGATATAATAAATGAAAGTTTGTAAACCTTTTTATTAATACTTACTAAACAGGGTGCAGTCTAAAACACTAACGCTAGCAGTCCCATTAACAATTTTCAAATCGCCTTTGGCTTCTTGCTGTTCTGCAATAGCTAATGTATTAGATTGTTCATTACCACCGACAATTTTTGGTTGAACAAATGTTTCATTATTTTTAATCACTAATTTATAATTTGCTAAAGTAAGGCGATTTCCTAACTCTTCAGATAATTGTTCGTTTGTTATAATTGATGATGAAGCCAAAAATGGTACTTCAGCATATTGTTCTAATTCTCGTTTAATAGTTTCAAGCGATGCATCGTTTTGTTTAGCAGCACATGCTGTCGTAGATATAGCGCTTAACCCCAATTATTGAAACAGATCCTAAAAAAGCTAATAACTTTTTCATTTTCTTTCCTCTTCATTTTAATTTAGTTCTAAATAAATAAAATATAAATTTAATATTTCCTAAATTGTAAATATATTTAGGACAACTTTATTATACTTCTTGCGATACTATGATAATCATTGCAGATTAATTCATAAAGAAAAAATACAAATAGGAATTTATACCTCTTATTAATTTAATTCTTATAGTCTTTATAAGCGATGCGTTATTTTGGCACAACAAAAAATGATTTTATTATTTAAAGTTAATTTTCATTCAACTTCTTGTCTTATTTATAATAACAATTGAAAATTATAGATTGAAGCAATTAAATTAAATCTTAAAGCAAATATTTTTCTACGATTGCGATATTTTTCAGTAATAATTTTAAATTTTTTAAGGATAGCAAAAACATTTAAATAACGATTCTCATTTGTGAAATTAGTTTATTATGCTGTTTTTGTTCGTTGTTTAAAGTTTTTTGCTTTGTTTTTTTATGCGGAATCAAAACATTCCGATGCATTTTTCGCAAGCCTTGATAACCTGTATCAAATATTACTTTGCTAGCTTTTAAAAGCGGTATTTTTGCTTCTTTAAATAAACGAAAATCATCGGTTTTACCACAAGCAAAATTTGTTGCAATAATAGTTTTGCTTTCTTTTTCGAGGATTATTTGTGTTTTGATAGTATGCTTTTTCTTTTTTCCGGAATAGTATTTTTTTTGTCTTTTTTTGGGCGTTGGATGGCTGTTTCGGTTGTATCAATAATAATTGTTTTATCATTAAAATATTTATTTATTAATGTTTTTTGCTCATCAAGTTGTTTAAAGTCAGGGTGTTTAATTAAAGTGTTTTCAATTCATTTGATATTACGATAATAATTACTCTCACTAATGCCAAAACTTTTGCCAAGATGAAAATAAGTGCGGTATTCTCTTCAATATGATAAAGTCATTAATAAACGATTTTCTAATGATAATTTATTAGCTTTTCCGCCTTTTTTAAATTTTTTTAACTCGGCTTCTTTTAAAATATCTAACATTTTATTAAAAGTATTTTGTTTTATTCCTGTTAATCGTAATAATTCTTTATCATTAAGAAGTTTAAAGTTATCATTTTTAATAGTTTTATACCCGCCTAATTTATATTTTTTATTTTTAATTATATTTTATAGAAATATTCTTAATAAGAAAAGCCGGTATCGCAATAAGTCTATTATATTTATTAGTAGCAAAACAAACAAGTTCTACTTTATATGCCACTAAAACTAGGATAAATCCTGATGCCAGTTATCGAAAATTAAATAAAATTAGTAAATTACAAGCAAGTCTTAAAGAAGCCTTAATTCATTATCATGTTTTAGGTTTTACTAACATTCAAAATTATTTAAATCTCTGAAAATGAAAATACCAACACAAAGATTTAACACCAAACCAACAAGCAACGGTATTATATTTTAACATCTAAAAAAGTTAAAGAACAATAATAATCTTCCACCAAATTCGTTTTCAAATTGTCATATTGATGATTTTTTCTATTTTATCAAGAGTTTTTGACAAAATTAAAGTTGCAATTTATTAAAAATATTTTATTATTAATTTAACAAGATATAAATTTGCCGTTTGTATCTACACAACGCCAATTATAAAAATCCATTGGATTTAATACAAAATATTCAATAAAGTATCCCAAATAATTTACAATTCAGGTATAATAAAATTTAAATTAAAAATTATTTTTATTAGAAAAGGCGGCAAAAGGCATAACATTATCTTATTTTCTATGCTATATTAATAATTAGAGAATTAATGAAAGGAAGAAAAAATAATGAGGAAAAATAATGTTTTACCAATTGTTGTTGAAATCCCAAAAGGATCTAGTAATAAATACGAATATGATTTTAAAACGGAACGAATCATATTAGATCGAGTGTTATATGGTGCTAACTTTTATCCTGGCGAATATGGTTTTATTGAAAATACATTAGATTGAGATGGGGATCCGCTTGATGTGATTTCATTAATCACTTATCCAACTGTACCAGGTTGTCAAATTAATGTTCGAATTTTAGGAACAATTAATATGATTGATAATGGGGAAATTGACACAAAATTAATGGCTGTTGTTGCCGATGACCCTCGTTTTAATCATATTCAAACTTTAGAAGATGTACCACAAGCTATTCGCGATGAAATTGAAAACTTCTTTTTACAATATAAAGCTTTACAAAAAAAAGAAATTAAAATTAACGGTTGAAGTGGCTTAGACCAAGCTTTAAAAGAAATTAAAGAATGTCAAGACCGTTATTTAAAATATAAAGATATTTTAGATACTAAAGGCAAAGACGCTGTGATAAAAATTTGAAAAGAAGAAGGATTAGGTCAAGTTTAAAAAACCTGAATTGTAAATATATTTGGGATACTTTATTAGACTTCTTGCGATACCTGATTATTTATGCTTAAAAAGCAATTAAACTTTAAAATAAGCATTTTTAAAAATTTTAATTGCTTTTTAAGCATAAATAATCAGGTATCGCAAGAAATCTATTGAATAAATTATCCGCTAATAAATTACGCGAAATAATTTATTCTTTTACTTTTTAATTTCAATATCATTTGCAATCTTATTGACAGTATTAATAACAATATCTTTACCCTACTTTTAACTAACGACCGCAAAATTAAATATTGCTCCGTTTGCATAATTTCAACTCCTTATTTAAAATATTAATAAAATAAAATTTTTAAAAATGTAACAAAATGTATGTGGTTTCTACATGTTTTAGGTTTTACTAACATTCAAAATTATTTAAATCTCTGAAAATTGAAAATACCAACACAAAGGTTTAACACCAAACCAACAAGCAACGGTATTATATTTTAACATCTAAAAAAGTTAAAGAACAATAATAATCTTCCACCAAATTCGTTTTCAAATTGTCATATTGATGATTTTTTTGACTTTATCAAGAGTTTTCGACAAAATTAAAGCTTTATTAAAGCTTTATCAAGATTTTTATACAAAATTAAAGGAATAATAATATTATATTAGATATTAAATAGTGTACAATATATGAAGGAACGTTGAAAAGTAGAATAGTGGTGTCAAAAGTGGGAAAAAAAGAACAAGTTAAAAAAATTAGAGAACCAAAAGATAGAAAAGCAATTTCTCGATTAATTATTCGGATTGGAATATTAATTGTTTTAGTTGTGGCAATGATTGTTGGGGTTCTTTTTTCAGCGGATGGTTTTCATTATTCATATCGAGCAGGGATTGCTTATTCAGGAGGTTATCAAGTTCAAGTTAATGTTTTTGATAAAAGAGCTTCTAATTATGTTCCTGATCCTGATATGCCCAATGGTGACAGTAAGAAGGGATTAGAATTATTACGAAATAAATTAGATCCATTATCAAACCAAAACTTGTATTTGCAAACATTAGGCCGCAATTCAGTCGAAGTTGTTGTTGGAAAAGATATGTTTAAATCTTACAATGACTTGAGCAAAGCAATTCAACGCTTAGGAGCAATTTATTTTGCTGATAGTAAAGGAAATGACTTATTAGTTAGTGATAATAATGGTACAAAAGAACGAACACCATTAAGTGATGTTATTTCTAGTTCAACAACAGGAGTTGACCAAACCCGTCGACCAATTATTACTTTACAAATTAAAGATCAACAAAAATGAGATAGTATTATTAATGGTTTAAAACCGTCAGAACGAGGGGGTCAATCACAGCCATTATATATTTGAACTGATATTGACCAAATGATTGATGATTTACGCCATGATATTGATAATATGTCATCAATTCAAACCTTATTTAATAGTGAGATTAAAAGTAGTGTTTCTTCAAGTGATTGAACAAAAATTAATAAAATTTTTGATATGGAATATTATGATCAAAGTTCTGCTCAAATGCAATCAGGAAACTTATTAGATAAGTTTGGTGTACCAATTTTACAAATTAGAGAATGAATGGAAGATGCTCGTTTTCGCTTTACCACAGTACTCCAAAGTCAATTATTAATTGACCCAAATGATAAAGCGGCAACAACAAATGAGTACATTGACCCGTTACGCCTACAATTACAAACAATTATTGGGTATGATAAGACTTTAACTGAAACATATAAACAACACATTATTAATTGAACTTCAATTAAAAGTGGCACAGGGGCAGCTGAAAATTCAAACCAAATTTTAACATCAACTGAAACAGAAGCCCGCCAAATTAGTAATTTAATTAATGGTGGATTAAGTGGTTTAGAATTTGTTATTCATGGATACCGTTTTGTTCCACCTGCTGTGTCAGGCAATATTTTTAAAATTTCAATGATTATTTTAGGCGTATTAGTCTTAGCTATCTTTACTGTTTTATTAATTTATTATCGTTTATTTGGTTTAATTGCTGTTTTAACGTTATTATTTACAATTATTGCAACCTTGTATTTCTCATCGTTATTAAAGGTCGAAATTTCCCCAGAAAGTATTGCGGCCTTAATTATTGCCTTTGGTTTATCATTAGAAGGAAACTTACTCTTCTTCTCTCGTTATAAACGGGAACGTTATGAGAATAATATTCCGTTTGAACCGGCGATGAAAATTGCCAATAAACAAACAATCGCGGTGTTTGTTGATGCTTTAGTTGTTTTAATGATTTTAGGATTATCTCTATTTTGAACAGGAACTAATAATATTAAATCTTTTGCCACAATTTTATTAGTGGGCTTAATTATTGCTATTATTATGGTCTTTGCTGTTGCCCGTTTAATGTACTGAATTGTAATTAAGTTACATTGACAAGAGAAATATCATTGATTAGATGTTTCACGCTTTTCATTATGAACATTCCTATTGAAAAAACGTGCAACCCCAGCAGCCGCCTTGCCATCGAAAATAACGGCTTTAAATGAAACAATGGCTCCTAGTTCAGAAGGAGAGCCGACACCAACTGTTGAAACAATAGAACCAATCTTAATAACAGAAGGTAAAAAAAATAAAAAGGTAAAGCATGGTAAATGAACATTTTATAATATTACAAAATGAACCTCAATTATTGGAATTATTTTATTAATCGTTGCCTTGGCAATTGGTTTTGCAGAAAAAGCTAATATTGCTAATTCAATTAAACCAGGGATTAATATTATGATTAGTGAGGAATTATGAGGAACTAATGAATCTGAACGAGTTCCCGATGAAATAGCTATTGAAAAGTTAAAAACTCATATAGATAATTTCCGTCAAACCAAAAATTATAGTTTTAGTTTTAATATTTATATTATTAAGAAACAAGAAAGTGGTGCAAGTAGTCGTATTTTAGTTGTTAGTACAAATATTACCAAAGGAACTTATGAACGAGAATTAAAAGCAATTATTGCAACATTCTATAGCGCAAGCCCGGAGGACACGACGTTGTCCTTACAACAAACGAATCCAGTTATGGAGGGTTATATTTTAAAAGTGGCGGCCATTAGTTTAGCAATTGGCTTAGCATGTATTTTTGTTTATACTTTATTCCGTTTAGATTGAGCTCAATTTGTTGGGATGGTGTTAGCTGCTGTCTTTACCTTAATTGTTACAATTGCTATTGCCATTATTACGCATATTTTAATTACCTTTGAAATGTCAATTGCTTTTTTAACAATATTTGGTTTTGCCATTGCCTTTGGGACAATGGTGATGGTCCGTGCGAAACAAAATAAAAAAGCAATTAATATTCGAGAGTATGAAACATTTTTTGCCTATATGTCAGAACATCGTGCCCAAATGAAGCGATTACGTCGTGCGCATAAAGTTTATTATCAAGAGAAATTAAAAAAATTAGCATTAAAACATCCTGATTTAAAATTAAAAGAATTGAAAAAAAAATATCATGATCAATTGCACCGTATTCAAATGATAGCAAAAGATATTAAAAGTAAAAATAATAAAATAATTCGAGAAATTCGCAAAGAGTTTCGAATTTATAATTATGAACATAACTTTTTACAAAAAGTTGCCAATGTTACAATTAAACAAATGTTACAACATTGTCTAACTTTAGGAATTATGTTTGCAGTCTTATTAATTATCTTAGCGGCTTTTTCAGGAACATGATTTGGCTTTAATGTTGTTGTTTTAATTGGCTTAATTATGGGAATGTTCGCAACATTATTTGTTGCAATTCCAATTTGACTAGCATTAGAAAAATATCGTGCTTTAAATAAAATCCGTGTTAAAAATTACTTAGATTCACAACGTGTTGAAGTTGATGAACAAATTGTCATTGGCATTAATGATTAATTAACCAAGAAAGGAATTTTTAAAAATGGACCTAAAAAAATTTATTGTTGATATTCCTAATTATCCCGAACCAGGTGTCATTTTTCGTGATATTACGCCGTTGTTAAATAATGCGGCTGCTTTTAAAACAGTGATTGATCAATTAGCAGCCTATGCGTTGGCTCAAAAAGCAACTGTTATTATTGCCCCTGAGGCGCGTGGCTTTCTCTTTGGTCCCGCTGTTAGCTATGCTATTAACTTGCGTTTTATTCCTGTTCGAAAGGCCGGGAAGTTACCACGACAAGTTATTAATGTGAAATATAGTTATGAATATTCGGCTAATCAATTAGAAATTCATGCGGGTGATTTACAACCCAATGACCGCGTGTTAATTGTCGATGATGTTTTAGCATCAGGAGGAACAGCTCGTGCAATGTACCAACTTGTAACGCAAGAAAAAGCAATCGTCGTTGGATTAGCGTTTGTGATTGATTTAACATATTTAAATGGAAAAAAAGGTTTAGTTTCATATCCAATTAAAACCCTGATTGAATTTTAATTTTGTCGAAAATTCTTGATAAAGTCAAAAACCATTATAAAATATGGATATTTGAAAAAAATACATTTTATCAAAAACCTAATAAAATAAAGGTTTTATTAAAGTATCAAGAGTTTTCGACAAAATTAAAATGATTGAATATTAATGTTAAACGCGATATAACTATAATAAGGCGTCCTGTACGATGAAGCGGCAAAAAACAATTCTTTAGTGCAATGTTTCTTTTAACTGAGATATATAAATAAAAATTTTTCTAGATTATTATTAATATATAAAGTTAGGAGAAACATTGCAACCTTAATTGGTTATTTTTTTAAATACTATTTGTTAGTTTTCTAATAGCATCTTTTTGTGCTTGTTTTTTATCGTTTACTTTAACTTGTTTTTTAACATTTTTAATTTGACCTTTTTTAAGGGCTAATTCTGTTGCATAATCAGGCCCTCGTAAATGTTTTTCATGGGCAATAACAGCCGTTCTTAATTCTCTAATTTCTGCTTTATATTTTTTAACTTTTTTATCAGATAATCCAAGAATACCAAGACTACCCATTCCACCAGCACCAGCTAACACAAGTAAAGCAATCATTAATGTTTCATTCATATTTTTGCTTCCTTTCTTATCCTTACTCAAACAGTGGCCATCCATTCTTTCAGAACAAAATAATTTATAAATTAAGCTATATAACCACCCAAAATATCTACCACCCCTATATATAGTCTATTTTAATAAAATTTACTTATTAGTTTCATAATTATTATTTATATTTAATTTTTTGTTATTTTCTTCTTGTTTTTGTTTTTTAATATTTTCGTTTTGTATATTTTTAAATATTTCTTCTGTTATACCATCTAAATTATTTCATTGTTTTGCTATTCTTGGTTGAATAACACGAGAATTAATCCGACAATCTAAACAATGTCTTAAATGGTCTTTTTTTCATTTTGATTTATCAATTAAAATAATAATTAAAGAAATTATTAAAGTAATTAAAGGTAAAATTGTAAATACTAATCCCATTTTAGAAACTTTTAATCGTGGAATATCAATTTTCATATCTACTTTTGGTTTACTACTAGCAACAAATATACCCTGAATTCCATGGGTAAATAAAGGTGTTAATAAAATAGCGATGCCATTACCTCAATATTGACCATAATTATATCAATCAATTTTTACTTTAATTGCATCAATCATTCCATATTCTAACCAACAATTTAATGCTAAAAATATTAATGTATAAAAACTAACTACTAAACTACGAATTTTATATTTTCTTTCTCATTCTCTAATATCTTTATGATTTCAATTATAAGTCGGAATAGGGTCTTTTTTAAATCAATTTCAAGGTAAGGCACCCTTTAACCAAGTTGTTTTATCTTGTTTCACTAATTAAATTCCTTTCTAACTTACTTTTTTTCTTTCAATGTGTAAATCAGAAAGTGTTCCATCTTTTTGTCCGGTATATATAGCAATAATTCCGTCATCTTCCAATTCTACACGATGAGAAAAAACGTTTTCTAATTCAAATGATCCAACAGTTATTTTTCCCCTAAAATTTTTGTATGTTGATAAATAATAATGATTTTGATTACTTGTTTTAATTCAAATATTGTATTTATAATTTTCTTTATCTCAATTTTGTATTTCATAATCAAACCTTGTATTATCTAAATCACTAGTGTCAACAATTTCTCAATCATTTATATTAATTTTAATATATTCGTTATAATCAATTTTAGAAAAATCATTAATAGTTGGATAAGTTATACTTATTGAATTATCAGTTTGTACTCGTTCTTTTAAATAAAATAATAAAGTTTCATAAAATGTTTTTTTAGTAATATATTTATATTCTTCTTCTCAAGGATGATCATAATTTCCTAAATGATAATTATATGGTCTCGTAACTGTTTTACTAGATATAATATCAATTATTTCACCAGCTAATTTTAAAGCATTTTTAACATCTCTAGTAATATTTTCATTTGCTTCGGGGTCATTTGTTTGTGAATATGCCACACCACCTTGTGAAAATGAAGCACTACCAGTTAAATCATTAACTCCTTTTGGCAAATATCAATTCATAACTGCTAATAAACAAGCAGATTGAATATAACTTAATCATTTATCATATTCAATTAAACCTGTATTATCTTTTTTTACTCATGGAAATAAATCTTTTTTATTAATCTTATCTGAAATTGTCCCACCTGATAATCTATCCATTCATAAACTAGTTTTTAAGATAGCATTATAAATTAAATTATCATTATAAGCAGATTGCTTACGATCATTAATAGGTTGTCAAAGTTTACTTTTTTTAACATCTTCAACTGTTATAAATAACAAATTATTTAAATTATTTTCCATATAATACACCCCTTAATTGATTACGATATTTATTTCTTAAATTAGATGGTTTATAACTATTAACTTTTCTTTGTACTTTTTTAATTTTTCAAATAGTTTGATTAGTTTTATAAAACATACTTTTAACTGGTGTTTTATATAAATTCTTAATATTTTTAACATCACTTTTTCGCTCTCGATACCATTTTTTATTATTAATTTCACCATCAAAATTGAAATTAAAGTGTCTAATCTTTAAATTATTAATAAACGTTTTAATTTGTTGTAATTTTTGAATATGTGGTAATGTTAATTTAATATTTCCTTTTGGGTATTTTTCTTTTAATTCTTTTGGTAATCTTTTTTTAATATAATCTCTTAAATGACTAGGTAATCATTTTCTTAATCAATAACGTCAAAATAAAGTTCCTGCATTAGACACAGCATTACTTAATAATTTTCAAATTTCAACTGGAACACTAGGATAAACATATGGACCATAAAACTTCGGGTGTTTTGCTGTTTTTGTATATATTAAAATAGTTAAATTACCTGTTAAAGTTAACTTATTTGTTATATTAAACATACCACTATTAAGCCAACTACTATTTAAAGGTTGTCAATTAGTGTTTAGATAATTTTCTTTTTTAAATTGTTCTCTATTTTTAATATTGTTATCTTTTTCTAATTTACTTAATATTTGTTGAATTTCTTTTTTATGACCTTTTTTAATTAAATTTAAATAAGTATAAGGATCTAATCACTGATAAATATCTTCAATTTTATTTGTAATCTTTTGAAAAGGATTAGCATAATATGAAGCAAACTTATTAACCTTATTAATTAAATTAACAAACTTATTTATTAAAGTTTTATTTCCTAAATTTTCTGTTAATAAAGTTAAAATTCGTAATATTAATGCCAAATTGTAAAGTTAAGTGCAACTAAATTATTTTTCTAACCAAATATTCGATTGGCGAAAGATAATTTAGTATTTTTCTTGGTCTTTGGTTTAAAGACAATATAAATTTATGAACTGCATTTTTAGTAGTATTTGAAAAATTAAATTTTTTAGGAAATTTTTCTCTAATTAAACCATTAGTATTTTCATTAGTACCTCTTTGTCAGGGTGAATATGCATTAGCAAAATAAATTTTCACATTTAAATTTTTTTCAAGTTGTTGTCAATTAGCAAATTCTTTACCACGATCAAATGTTATAGTCTTAACAAGATTATTTGGAAGAATTGATAAATAATGGCTAATATTTTCGTTAATAACTTTAGTAGTTCTATTTTCAACTAATATTGCTAAAGTAAATCTTGATGTTCTTTCAACTAAAGTTATTAAACATGATTTACTTTTACCTCGTGATGATACTACGGTATCACCTTCTCAATGACCAAGAGTTACGCGATTATTAACATTAGCATTTCGTTCTTTAATTGATTTACCATTAAATTTACCCCGATTTTCTTGATATTTTCGTTTCTTACCTTTTCTTCTTAAATTTTTATTAGTAACTTTTTCAAGTAATCCAGAATAAATTCAATTGTAAATTGTTTTAAAACTAATAATTCATTCTTTATGAAAATTTTTAATTTTGCCATAAATTTGTTCGGGTGATCAACCTAATAATAATTTTTGTTGTACATATTTTACTAATTCTCTATTTTTAAACTTATGAAAATAAATATGTGATTGTTTTCTATTTTCTGCTTTATTTTGTGCAATTAATGAAAAATAATGATTATTATCTTTATTTCTATTAACTTCTCGAATAATAGTACTAATACTTCGATTAATATTTTTAGCTATTTCACTAATTTTTATTTTAAACTTCAATTGATTCTCAATATAAATTCTTTCATCTATGCCAAGATGTTTATATCCCATATAAAAACTCCTTGCTTTATTTTTTCTAAAATAAACTTAGCATCATAAAATTTTTATATGAGATTTTTTGCAATTTTATTTACTTGCACTTACAAGTATAATTCAGCTAATAAATTCATTGTTTATTAAGAATTTTTAATTACTACTTCAATTGACTTTGTTTTACCAGTTGCTTTGTTTTTACCTTCAATTAAAACTTGAACAATTTTATCATTTGTAATATCAATTGGTCAGTCTTCACCTTTAGGATTAATAGAATAATCAAAATCATTTTCAGTTAAAGAACTATCTACAGTTTTAACTGCTTTTAAAACAACATCTTTAAATTGTGGTTTTAATAATCCATCACTAAAATCTTTGGGATCTGGTAAATTAATGATTGGTTTATCTAATTTATTTATTTTACTAATATCTATTTTAGCAACATCTGGTGTTAAAATTACATTAGATTTTGTTGTATTTATTGGTGTAGAAATTTCATAATCAACCGGCACTCTAAATGTTTTATTTAAATTACTTTTAGCAGTATTTATTTCTTCTTGTGTTGGTTGTTTTTCTAAAATAATCTTACATGTTTTTGGATATAAAATTGTTGGTGTTGCATATTGTACTTTACCAATTCATTTAGGGTTAGCAGTATCATTATCTAAAACTTGTTGAATAGTATCCATATTAATTGGATATGCTCATACTTGTTTATTAATAAGTAAACCATTTACATTAGTAAAATTATAAACCTTATCTCGGTTAACTTGTCCTTTTGTATATGTTTTTTCTAAATGAAAACTTTTCGATACCGGAATACCCATTGCGGTATTTTCATATAATTCAACATTAACCATTGCTTTTAATTGAGCTTGTGAACCAATTACTTTTAAATAAGCAGGTGTTAATCCTAAATAGGATCTTCGACCTAAAACCATAAACATTTTATCGGTTGGTAAACCAAAATATAAATTACTAATTTGATTAGTTAATTCAATCAAAGTTTCATTTAATGTAAAGAATGCTTTATTTGCTTCATCGGCACTATCGGCTGTATAACTACGAAATGGAATTACTTCATATTGACCATCTGCTAAACAATAATCATAAATCCCCTGAATTAATTCACATTCTAAGTTAACAAATTTATTCTGTACAATACTAGCAATAGCGTTAGCAATAACACCATTTTTAATATTTTGTTCTATCATTGCTAAATCAAATGCTTCATTCATTAATTTTAAATTAAATCTTTTATTAATAGGCACCGGAATTCTTGTTAATCCCATAGTTTGAGTTGCCCCACCATTTGGTAATGCATAATCATCTTGTCATACCACACGATGAGTTAAATTATATAACGCTTGTCCTGCATTAGGTAATCAAGCAACTTGTTCAGCAGTTGCAGTTGCATATTGCATAATACTTGCATGCTCATTCATTAATGGTCCTCTTAGCATAGCGTTAACCATATCAACATAGGCTTTTTGACCTGTTGTATTACCTTGTAATGTAAAATGTACTTGCGGCAAATTAATTGTTGCCATAATATTCACTCCCTTATTATCTAAGGTTTTTAAGTGTATAATCAGTTAATTTCTTAATTTCTTCTGGAGTATATGCTCCTTTTTCTTTAATAGTTTCAATTTCATCATTTTTATTTTCAACCGAATTTTCAATCATATCTTTAATTAAATT
This sequence comes from Spiroplasma endosymbiont of Polydrusus pterygomalis, assembly GCF_964030635.1. Classification (GTDB taxonomy): domain Bacteria; phylum Bacillota_I; class Bacilli_A; order Mycoplasmatales; family Mycoplasmataceae; genus Spiroplasma. The sequence goes on from NZ_OZ034909.1 coordinate 1,191,456, forward strand.
AGCTGGTGAAACTGATGGTTGTTCTTGTATAAACAAATCAGGTTTTGATTCTTTTAAAGTTTGCATTTTTTCAAATAAATAACTACCACTAACTTTTTCTAAATTAGTTTTAATATCTTCAATTTTAGTAGATGGAACATCTTTAAAGGCTTTTAATTCATCTAATTCATTAGATAATTTAATAAAGTCTTCTTTTGATATAACATCTTCGCGTTTTTGCACACTTTCTCTAATTTGTTTTGCTTCATTATTAAACTGATTTAAGATATTTTCTGCAATTTCTTCACTTAAACCTTGTTCGATTAATTGTTCTTTTATAAGTGCCATTTTATAAACTCCTCTTTTTTTATCCTTGTCCGATTAACAAGTCAGCGTAACTCTTTTTTACGGAAAAAGATTAAACCTACAGATTAATTATATACTAATAGTTTATAATTACAATACTTTTTATACATAAAAATACTAAACTTAATATATTTCATTGCTAATTTACCCCTTAAAACGTGTATTAATAGCTTTTTAACAAGATAAAAGTTTTTAAAATAATTACTAATTTTGCTTGTATATATATATATATATATATATACTGGGAGTAGATCTTGATAAAAAGTTTCAATAAAAAGTTTCAAGATTAAGAAAAGGAGAAAAACAAGTATGAAAAAATTACTTAGTTTATTAAGCTTATTAACAATTAGTGGAACTGCTATACCAACAACAATTGCCGCTAATCCTTATCAAAAAGGGAACAATAAATTAAATATTATAAAAAGAGGTATTAATTCACAAAAATTAAATAATTTAATAGATATCAAAAATAACCTATCTGAAAAAGTAAAAGATATGGGTGAAAAAGTTATTGAAGAATGTCAATTAATGATATTACTTGAACGTGATTTAACGCTAAAATTACAAGAATTAGGAAATTATCTTAAAGAAGATTTATCAAAAAATATTAAAAGTATTACTATAAATAAAAATAATATAAAACAAAGTATTCAAAATTTAGGACAAAATGTAAAAACTTTTGGAATAAAAATGAAAGCAGTTGGAGAATTAGTAAAACAAATAACTAATGGTTTAATTAAAAGTTTAATAAATGTAGAAGATTTAGGTAATGGTTCTATTTCTCAAGGAGAAATTTTAGAAAAATTAGGTGAAATTATTTATTTATATCAAAATGAAAATTTAACTACTGATGGTGTTAATATATCTAAAATAAAAGAAAATATTAATATTATTGGTCAAAACATTAATACTATAGGTATAAAATTAACAATAGATGAGAAACTTAAATATTATCCAGACGTATTACCGGGATTACCAGATTATAGAAATATTTTAAAACCATGATTAACAAATGAATTGAATGGATATGTTTTAGGTAATAAATTAAAAAAAATAGGCGCTAAAGTAGAAAATATTCAAAAATATAATAATCAAATATCTAATCAAAATATTGAAGATTTAGGACAAAATATTGAAGATTTAGGTGAAGAAATAAAAAATGTTTCTTTAATAATAGAACAAGGTTATAAATCTACAAAAGCTTTTGGTTTTTCATTGATTGAATTAGGAAAATTTATAAAATCATCAGTATAATTAAATTGATATAAATAGTTTTTAAAATATTTTAAAATGAAAATAACCTAGGTTATTTTCATTTTAAATTAAATTAACAAACAAAATTATATAAGAATATAGAAATATTTTAAAATGAAAAAAATACTAACTATTTTATGATCAATCATTTTAATTGGAACAAGTACAACAAGTTTGTTTGCTTGTAATACACAATATACAGAAGAAGAATTAACACAATTAAAAGAAAAAAACAAAATAGATACAAATGATGAAAATATTAAAAATAATTTAGAATGAATAGCACCACAAGAAAAACCATTTAATAAAGTGGATAATAAATGATATTTTGTTGTATGGCGTGGAAGTACAAAAAAAGATTGAAAAATTATTAAATTTAAAAATTATAAAAAAATTGATAAAGAAAATACAAGAATACTAAATAAGCAAAATAATAATGAACTTTTTATTAGTGTTTATACTGGCGTGGGTTATTCATATATTGTTTTATTTATTAATAACAATTTAGGTTCCACATGAAAAAAAAATAATGGAACTTACTTTAAATCAGTTTATCGTTGAAACTTAGAAGATAATAATCTACCTTGTTTAATTATTGATGATAAAGGTACTGTAAAAGTTGATGGAGAATAGAAAAAGAGATTAATATCTCTTTTTTGTTTTTTTATCTTGGTTTAATTGTAATTTTTACAGGATTATTACTATTATTGCTAAAATTTAAATTATTAGAATTATTTGAAAAATTTAAATTATTATTATTTCCAAATTTTTTATAGTAAGGATAATAAGTACCTATAATTTTTGGTCATATAACTTTTGAAAATCTAATTTTTAATTTTACATTATTAGTATAATATAATTCTAAATATACATTTTTAACATTATTAGGTTTTATATTATTAATTGATGATATTTGCATTAAAAATAATATTGATAATTGGCTTTTGCCTTTGACACTATATCGTGTACGATAATTTTCTTCTATTAAATCATCTGCATAACTTGTAATAAATTGTTTAATTTCTGTTGAAATTTCATTTGTTTTAATAATTTTATTTTGAGGAAAATTAGCATTTGATATTTGTTGTTTTCCATCTTCTTTAACAATAAGTTCAGATAATTTGTCTAAACTGATACTGCAAATTTCTCCTCCTGCAAATAATTCTGTATTACTATAATCATAATTTTCAATTTTAGTTGCAATATTAGTAATAGAAAAATTACCTATATTATTTATTTCAATAGTTTCATAAGTATCTATAAACTTATTTATACTTTGAATTGTTGGGTCAATTTGTTTTAAGTCAATTTCTATTTCATAATATCCTTTATATTCATTTAAGTCATCAAATAAATTAACCACAGTATTTAAAGTACTCTTGCACTGAGGATGTACTTTAAAATTAAAATTAATAGGTAATTTTGCATTGGCAGGAATAATATCTTTTGTATAAACTTTATAATTATATGGTACTGATGGTAATACATATTCGGGGTAATTAAATGTTGGTATTTCATAATCATGTGGTAATAAGAAACTAGTTTTATAATTAGTTGTCATATCGCGTAAATAATTATTTAAGGTACTTTTTGTTTTACCTCTGAAACTCCATACTGATAAACGTAAATAATCTTCTTCATTATTGGTATATGGGTTATCAGCATAAAAGATAATTTCAAAATTACCTTTATATAATGCTTGTATTGAAAACATATCAATAATATAACTACAATTTGTCCCATCTGGTGTTTGTAAGAATTCACAATCATTATCTTCTTCACCGTCACTAACTGGTGTTTGAGCATCTACTGCTGTTGTAAGTTCATTAATTAAATAAATTCGGTTAGTTTTTTGATTTAATTGTTTTAGATTATATGTTGAATAAACTATATTATTTGTTGGTTTACCACCCTTAGTTAAAACAGTACCTACTAATTTATCAGTTAATAAAGTAGTAAACCCGAAACTAGTGGCATTTGCTCCAAAAATAGCACCAACTTTATCATTGCCTTGTTCTCTAAATATTTCAAAAGGTAAATAACATTTACCTTTTGAGTTTTCAGACCAAAAAGCATCATTATAAAAACTATAAATATTAGCACTCATAAAGCCATTAAGTCATTGAAAATTAGGTCAAGTTTTTTCATCTTGATTAATAACTCAGCCTCATGGAATACCAAATGAAATAAAGTTTAAGAATTTACCAACACCACCCGGTATTGTAAAAGGATTAAACACTAATTTTTGTGTATAGTTTAAAGGTAATACTGTTATTTGACGGTTAATAAAATTATTCATATTTAAAATATCTCAAACATTACATGCACCCATTTTATTATATTCAATTTGAACTTGCCCTACAGTATTGCCAAATTCATCTTTTCTTCTAAAATAAGATGATGCTTGAGTACTAATAATATTATTAACTATACCACCTTTTACCTCTATTTTACTTGGTGGTGTTATTTTTCAATCTTTTGATCAATAAAATTTAGAGTCCTTATTTTCTTCATTAATGGTTGTGCCAACCGTAGGATTAGTTGCTGTCGACTTTTCTTGGTCAGTTATAACAATACCTTCACTATTTTTTTGTTTTCAAAAATCATATCTACTTTCCATATCTTTTTTTCAGTTTTCATAACCAGTTATCATTGTTGGTTGAATCCCTTGAATGTTATATCAACTTACTTCAGGTGATGCATAAGTATTAACTTTGTCAGGTGAACACGGATACATGTTATACATTAATAAATCTCGTGAATTCATTACTTTTTTATTAAACTGACCTTTAATAATTGGTCGACCAATAACAGGCATATCAAAAAAGATCGGATTACCATAAAATTTAACTGCCATTGCTCTAACACCGGGGTCTTTTAATAACATATAATCTAATTCAATAGTTGATGTATTTATTTTCTCATTATAAGTTATTTTAGGAAAACAATAACCCTCGCCTGGTGCTGATGTTTGAATAAATTGTCGTACTGATAAACCACTATTACTAATTTTGTCATTAATACTTGAAAAGGTAATTTCTTGTCATAAAAAACTACCATCATATGGTGAATAATAATTAATAACATTTGATGGATATAATCATTGTCTATCTTGGGGAGCGATATTTATATTACCTCCACCAATATTTAATCCATGGTCATTAAAAACCGTATAAAAATTATAATAATCATTAATATTTAATTTATCTGCATCTTCATCTAAAATTAATAAAGTATATTGTCTTTCAGTTGATTGTTGGGTAAATACTTGTTCAAATTTAGCTTCTCCAAATTGAATTGAACTTCTATCATCAATCATATAAGCATCTCAATATTTACCAACTTTAACTTCTTTTGTATAAAAGTTATCTGCTTCATTATCATTATTAGTAAAATAACTTAATTTATATTGCTTTAAGTATTCTAACATTCTATTAATATCATAAATATTTTCCCCATCAATTAATTTTCAATAAACATTATTATTTTCATCTTTTAATTTTATAGCGAAAGGTGTTTCATTATTTGCTCATATAGTTGAATTAATTGATTGGTTATTAAAATCATCAATCGTTAATATCTTAGTTTCTTCACCTTTATATTTTTGGACTATTTTTAAACTATATTGTCATTGAGCAATCGTACTTTCCATATTATCAAATATTCTTGAATAACTACCATAATCACTAGGCTTTGCGTTATTGGGTTTTCAACCTGTTTCAGTATCAGGAATATATGAACTATAAACATTAAAAGGAAATACCATTCAATGTCTATTATCTTTTATATTTTCTCTGATATCTATTAAAGTATCGTGGGCTTGTCTTATTAATTCTTCGATAACCCCAGGGTTAATTCTACTCATTTTTTAATTCTCCTTTATTTCTGTTCTACCTTGTAGGGCATTTTGATTATTACCAGTTTCATCATATTCTAGTAATTTATTATTATGTTCTATTTCTTTGGTTTTCATTTTATCTTGTCATGCTTCTACTTTTTCAAAATATTTTGTTGCTTCTAATTCATCAATATTATCATATTCAGTTATGGCTCTTACTGGTTCCATTGTGCCATTATCTAATCTAGCAGTAATTAATTCATTTTGTCGCATTTGGTCAACTAAACTAGCACTAATAAAATCAAAACCATAAGGCCGTTCACCAATACCATCTCATAAACCATAATATTTTAAAACAGTATCAAACATTTTAGTATAATATTGCTTACGATATGCTTGTAAATATGCTTGTTTTTCTAAGTCTTTTGTTTTAGTTAATAATGACTGTGTTTTATTCTGGTCATTATCTGATTTATCACCAAAAGGACTAGAAAAATGACATGCTAAATATACTTGTTCAATAATTGATTTTTGATCTTCGGTATATGTTTATAATGTTGGTGCACCTTGTACTACTTGTAAAGATTGTGATGATGTCCCATCTGCTGCCGTTTGACCTGATTGAATAAAAATATCATCAAATACATCTTGTAATGCTTTTTTATTTCCCATATTGTAAGCATTCATTAAACCATCATCTAATACCCCATATCAGTGCGTACGATTAGCTCATCGTTCTTTTGATTTAATATTAAAACTATCTTCTAAATCAAATTGTAATTTATAACAATTTGCCATCGTAGGTCATGGATTTAATGTAGTTTAAGTTGATAAGAACAACGGATTAGGCTCATTTATCATTTCTCAAAAAGGTACTATTCCTAATTTATTTTTAAATTCTTGCACCAAAAAAGGTCTAACATCATCTTTAATTTGTGTTTTACTTTGTCCAACAACTACCTCATTATTTTTTGGTCAACCTTTAATAACTATTTTATCTTTGGTACAAATTAAATTTAAAATAAAACCACTATCTGATTGATGATAATTTAATCAAATGTCGGCCCCTTGTTCAATTTCATTTATTTTACTTACACGTGATGTAAAGTTAAAAGGGTTAATTCATAAATCAATATTACCATCACTAGTTTCTAATAAACCAAAAATAGTTTTACCCATTAAACTTGCTGTTAATTCATTTTTATCTAATTTTTCTTTTATTTTATAAGTTTCATATCATCAATTTAATTTTTCTAAAATATCTTTACGATGAGACTTAAATAAAATATCTTTACCATTTATTAATCGCATTTGATGACGAGCAATAATATTTGCTAAATTAATTGTTCAATCATAATTATAAAATTTTAAAACACTATTAATATCACTTAAGTTTGGTAAACTAGGGAAAGTATTATTCATGGTTATTTTGCTCCTTTAATTTTAAGATAAGTGCATAATTAATAATATTTACTGTTAATAAATTTGGCTCATTTGCTAAAACTTGAACACATACTTTAACTTTTTGATATTTTTTAATATATTCGTTATATAAATTTAATTTACATATTGCGATATTATTGCAATGTTTCTTTTAACTGAGATATATAAATAAAAATTTTTCTAGATTATTATTAATATATAAAGTTAGGAGAAACATTTTTATATGGCTAAAGGTAAAATAAAAGGGTCTAAAGATCATTCTTTTGAATTTAAAGAAAAAATTGTTAATGAATACTCAATTAACAATAAATCTTATAGTGAAATAGCAAAAGAATATCATATTAGTTTAGCAACTATTTCAAAATGAGTAAATCAATTTCAACAAAATAAAGAAATTCTAAAAGAACGAAAAAAGCGAAAAGATTTTGAATTAAATAAGTTTAAAAACCCCTTAGAACGTGAAAACTATTTATTAAAAAAAGAAAATGAAAGAATAAAAGCTGAGAATGAAGTTTTAAAAAAGTTTGAAGCTCTTCCAAAGATAAAAACAAAAACAAACATTAGAAAACAAATTGCTTTTATTAAATCAGAATTGCAAGTTTCAAAAATTACTTTATCATGATATTTAAAAGAATTAAGAATTTCATATGATACTTGAAATAAATATTCAAAAAATTGTGATGAATATCAACCAAATATTGATTATTCAATATATGAAATAATTAAAGCAATTCATAGAGAAAATAGTATTAAAGGACACAGACAAATTAAATTATCTTTGGAAGAGCAAAAAATTAATGTGTCGAATTCAACAGTTTATCGTTATATGAAATTAGCTAATAGAATTTCTAGTGTAAGAATTAAAACAAGAAAAAAAATTAATCATTTCTTAAAAATGACAAATGAACATATTAGACATAAATATCTATTAAAACGTAATTTTAAAGCTGAAAAAACTAATCAAAAGTGATCAATTGATATTACGTATGTTAAAACAATCACAGAATGAGTATATTTATTTGCAATCAAGGATTTATTTAGTAATTTAATAGTAAATTATTCTTTAACAACAACTCCAACAGTAAATTGAGTAAATAATTGTATCAAAGAAGCAATTATTAAAAGAAAAATAATCAAAGGTGAATTAACTATTAATTCTGATCAAGGTATTCATTTCACTTCAAAAGCTTATGAAAAATTATTAAAAAAACACGGTATAAATATAAGTATGTCAAGAAGAGGCAATTGTTTAGATAATTCACCGATTGAAAATTGATTTTCAATTCTTAAAACCGAGAACTCAGAATTATCACACTGTAAAAATATTTTAGAAGTAAAAAATATTGTAGATAATTATATAATTCATTATAATGAAAAAAGAAAAATTTTAAATTTAAAAATGCCACCACTTCAATATGAAATGAAAGCATTTTTTAATTAAAATTCTCAGTTATCTGAAACTGCGCAAACCTTAATTGGTTATTTTTTTAAATACTATTTGTTAGTTTTCTAATAGCATCTTTTTGTGCTTGTTTTTTGTCGTTTACTTTAACTTGTTTTTTAACATTTTTAATTTGACCTGTTTTAAGGGCTAATTCTGTTGCATAATCAAAGGTCCTCGTAAATGTTTTTCGTGGGCAATAACAGCCGTTCTTAATTCTCTAAGTTATGCTTTATATTTTTTAATTTTTTTATCAGATAATCCAAGAATACCAAGACTACCCATTCCACCAGCACCAGCTAACACAAGTAAAGCAATCATTAATGTTTCATTCATGTTTTTGTTTCCTTTCTTATCCTTACTCAAACAGTAGCCATCCATTCTTTCAGAACAAAATAATTTATAAATTAAGCTATATAACCACCCAAAATATCTACCACCCCTATATATAGTCTATTTTAATAAAATTTAATTATTAGTTTCATAATTATTATTTATATTTAATTTTTTGTTATTTTCTTCTTGTTTTTGTTTTTTAATATTTTCGTTTTGTATATTTTTAAATATTTCTTCTGTTATACCATCTAAATTATTTCATTGTTTTGCTATTCTTGGTTGAATAACACGAGAATTAATCCGACAATCTAAACAATGTCTTAAATGGTCTTTTTTTTCATTTTAATTTATCAATTAAAATAATAATTAAAGAAATTATTAAAGTAATTAAAGGTAAAATTGTAAATACTAATCCCATTTTAGAAACTTTTAATCGTGGAATATCAATTTTCATATCTACTTTTGGTTTACTACTAGCAACAAATATACCCTGAATTCCATGTGTAAATAAAGGTGTTAATAAAATGGCAATACCATTGCCTCAATATTGACCATAATTGTATCAATTAATTTGATCCTTAATACTATTAATCATCCCGTATTCCAATCAAAAATTTAATGCTAAAAACATTAAAGTATAAAAACTAACTACTCAACTCCTAATTTTATATTTTCTTTCTCATTCTATAATATCTTTATGGGTTCAATTATAAGTTGGAATAGGGTCTTTTTTAAATCAATTTCAAGGTAATGCACCCTTTAATCAAGTTGTTTTATCTTGCTTCATTAATTAAACCCCTTTCTAACTTACTTTTTTTTCAATGTGTAAATCAGTAATTGTTCCATCTGTCCCACCAGTACGTATAGCAATAATTCCATCATCTTCTAATTCTACACGATGAGAAAATTTATTTTCTAAATCAAATGATCCAACAGTTATTTTTCCCTTAAAATTTTTGTATGTTGATAAATAATAATGATTTTGATTACTTGTTTTAATTCAAATATTGTATTTATAATTTTCTTTATCTCAATTTTGTATTTCATAATCAAACCTTGTATTATCTAAATCACTAGTGTCAACAATTTCTCAATCTGAAATATTTGTTTTTCAAACCCCATTATCATAATAAATCGTATCATTATCAAACGGAACAACAAGTTTAATATATTCATTATAATCAATTTTACTATAATCGATAATTGTTGGATGAGTAATATTAATAGTGTTATCAGTTTGAACGCGTTCTTTTAAATAAAATAATAAACTGTCATAAAATGTTTTTTTCGTAATATATTTATATTCTTCTTCTCAAGGATGAGCATAATTCCCTAAATGATAATTATATGGTCTATCAACCGTTTTACTAGATATAATATCAATTATTTCACCAGCTAATTTTAAAGCATTTTTAACATCACGAGTAATATTTTCATTTGCTTCGGGGTCATTTGTTTGTGAATATGCCACACCACCTTGTGAAAATGAAGCACTACCAGTTAAATCATTAACTCCTTTTGGTAAATATCAATTCATAACTGCTAATAAACAAGCAGATTGAATATAACTTAATCATTTATCATATTCAATTAAACCAGTATTATCTTTTTTAACTCATGGAAATAAATCTTTTTTATTTATTTTATCTGAAATTGTGCCACCTGATAATCTATCCATTCATAAACTAGTTTTTAAAATAGCATTATAAATTAAATTATCATTATAAGCAGATTGCTTACGGTCATTAATAGGTTGTCAAAGTTTACTTTCTTTAACATCTTCAACTGTTATAAATAATAAATTATTTAAATTACTTTCCATATAATACACCCCTTAATTGATTACGATATTTATTTCTTAAATTAGATGGTTTATAACTATTAACATTTCTTTGTGTTTTATTAATTGTTTTAATAGTTTGATTAGTTTTATAAAACATACTTTTAACTGGTGTTTTATATAAATTCTTAATATTTTTAACATCACTTTTTCGCTCTCGATATCATTTTTTGTTATTAATTTCACCAGCAAAATTAAAATTAAAATGACCAATCTTTAAATTATTAATAAACGTTTTAATTTGTTGTAATTTTTGAATATGTGGTAATGTTAATTTAATATTTCCTTTTGGGTATTTTTCTTTTAATTCTTTTGGTAATCGTTTTTTAATATAATCTCTTAAATGACTAGGTAATCATTTTCTTAATCAATAACGCCAAAATAAAATTCCAGCATTAGATACAGCATTACTTAATAATTTTCAAATTTCAAATGGAACACTAGGATAAACATATGGACCATAAAACTTCGGGTGTTTTGATGTTTTTGTATATGCTGAATTATACTTGTAAGTGCAAGTAAATAAAATTGCAAAAAATATCATATAAAAATTTTATGATGCTAAGTTTATTTTAGAAAAAATAAAGCAAGGAGTTTTTATATGGGATATAAACATCTTGGCATAGATGAAAGAATTTATATTGAGAATCAATTGAAGTTTAAAATAAAAATTAGTGAAATAGCTAAAAATCTTAATCGAAGTATTAGTACTATTATTCGAGAAGTTAATAGAAATAAAGATAATAATCATTATTTTTCATTAATTGCACAAAATAAAGCAGAAAATAGAAAACAATCACATATTTATTTTCATAAGTTTAAAAATAGAGAATTAGTAAAATATGTACAACAAAAATTATTATTAGGTTGATCACCCGAACAAATTTATGGCAGAATTAAAAATTTTCATAAAGAATGAATTATTAGTTTTAAAACAATTTACAATTGAATTTATTCTGGATTACTTGAAAAAGTTACTAATAAAAATTTAAGAAGAAAAGGTAAGAAACGAAAATATCAAGAAAATCGGGGTAAATTTAATGGTAAATCAATTAAAGAACGAAATGCTAATGTTAATAATCGCGTAACTCTTGGTCATTGAGAAGGTGATACCGTAGTATCATCACGAGGTAAAAGTAAATCATGTTTAATAACTTTAGTTGAAAGAACATCAAGATTTACTTTAGCAATATTAGTTGAAAATAGAACTACTAAAGTTATTAACGAAAATATTAGCCATTATTTATCAATTCTTCCAAATAATCTTGTTAAGACTATAACATTTGATCGTGGTAAAGAATTTGCTAATTGACAACAACTTGAAAAAAATTTAAATGTGAAAATTTATTTTGCTAATGCATATTCACCCTGACAAAGAGGTACTAATGAAAATACTAATGGTTTAATTAGAGAAAAATTTCCTAAAAAATTTAATTTTTCAAATACTACTAAAAATGCAGTTCATAAATTTATATTGTCTTTAAACCAAAGACCAAGAAAAATACTAAATTATCTTTCGCCAATCGAATATTTGGTTAGAAAAATAATTTAGTTGCACTTAACTTTACAATTTGGCATATATTAAAATAGTTAAATTACCTGTTAAAGTTAACTTATTTGTTATATTAAACATACCACTATTAAGCCAACTACTATTTAAAGGTTGTCAATTAGTGTTTAGATAATTTTCTTTTTTAAATTGTTCTCTATTTTTAATATTGTTATCTTTTTCTAATTTAATTAATATTTGTTGAATTTCTTTTTTATGACCTTTTTTAATTAAATTTAAATAAGTATAAGTATTTAATCACTGATAAATATCTTCAATTTTATTTGTAATCTTTTGAAAAGGATTAGCATAATATGACGCAAATTTATTAACTTTATTAATTAAATTAACAAACTTACTTATTATGTGTTCATTACCTAAGTTTTCTGCTAATAAAGTTAAAACTCGTAATATTAGTAAATTCATAATTACATATTACTTATTTTGAATAAGTTAAATTAACGGTTTCACTATATTTATTAGGGTTAGCGGTTGCTAATGCACCAGTAGCTGTAATAGAACTAAATGTTGCATTTCCATTTACATATTTATTATTTTTTGCTTTAATTGCTGTTTCTAATTCAGTAGTATTTGGTTCTGTTCCAGCCATAGTAATTGCTCCTAAATTGGGTGTAGTAATAATTGTTGATAAAGCAGGTTTTCCAATAACATAATCAACAGGAACACGGAATGATTTATTTAAATTAGCAGTTGCTTGATCAATTTCTTGTTGAGTTGGTGCAACTTCTAAAATAATCTTACATGTTTTTGGATATAAAATAGTTGGTGTTGCATATTGCACTTTACCAATTCATTTAGGGTTAGCAGTATCATTATCTAAAACTTGTTGAATAGTATCCATATTAATTGGATATGCTCATACTTGTTTATTAATAAGTAAACCATTTACATTAGTAAAATTATAACCATTATCTCGGTTAACTTGTCCTTTTGTATATGTTTTTTCTAAATGAAAACTTTTTGATACCGGAATACCCATTGCGGTATTTTCATATAATTCACCGTTAACCATTGCTTTTAATTGAGCTTGTGAACCAATTACTTTTAAATAAGCCGGTGTTAATCCTAAATAGGATCTTCGTCCTAAAACCATAAACATTTTATCGGTTGGCAATCCAAAATATAAACTACTAATTTGATTTGTTAATTCAATCAAAGTTTCATTTAATGTAAAGAATGCTTTATTTGCTTCATCGGCACTATCGGCTGTATAACTACGAAATGGAATTACTTAATATTGACCATCTGCTAAACAATAATCATAAATAGCCTGAATTAATTCACATTCTAAATTAACAAATTTATTCTGTACAACACTAGCAATAGCATCAGCAATAACACCATTTTTAATATTTTGTTCTATCATTGCTAAGTCAAATGCTTCATTCATTAATTTTAAATTAAATCTTTTATTAATAGGCACCGGAATTCTTGTTAATCCCATTGTTTGAGTTGCCCCACCATTTGGTAATGAATAATCATCTTGTCATACCACACGATGAGTTAAATTATATAATGCTTGTCCTGAATTAGGTAATCAAGCAACTTGTTCAGCAGTTGCAGTTGCATATTGCATAATACTTGCATGCTCATTCATTAATGGTCCTCTTAACATAGCGTTAACCATATCAACATAGGCTTTTTGACCTGTTGTATTACCTTGTAATGTAAAAGGTACTTGTGGCAAATTAATTGTTGCCATAATATTCACTCCCTTATTATCTAAGTTTTTTAAGTGTATAATCAGTTAATTTCTTAATTTCTTCTGGAGTATATGCTCCTTTTTCTTTAATAGTTTCAATTTCATCATTTTTATTTTCAACCGAATTTTCAATCATATCTTTAATTAAATTAGCTGGTGAAACTGATGGTTGTTATTGTATAAACAAATCAGGTTTTAATTCTTTTAAAGTTTGCATTTTTTCAGTCAAAGAAGTACCACTAACTTTATCTAAATTAGTTTTAATATCTTCAATTTTAGTAGATGGAACATCTTTAAAGGCTTTTAATTCATCTAATTCATTAGATAATTTAATAAAGTCTTCTTTTGATATAACATCTTCGCGTTTTTGCACACTTTCTCTAATTTGTTTTGCTTCATTATTAAACTGATTTAAGATATTTTCTGCAATTTCTTCACTTAAACCTTGTTCGATTAATTGTTCTTTTGTAAGTGCCATTTTATAAACTCCTCTTTTTTTATCCTTGTCCGATTAACAAGTCAGCATAACTCTTTTTTACGGAAAAAGATTAAACCTATGCCTTCATTATATACTATTATTTTACTAATACAACACTTTATGTAAATAAAATAAACTTAATATATTTAATTGCTAATTTACCCCTTAAAACGCTTAATAATAGCTTTTTAACAAGATAAAAGTTTTTAAAATAATTACTAATTTTGATTATATATATATATATATATATACAATGAGGATAGATCTTGATAAAAAGTTTCAAGATTAAGAAATGGAGAAAAACAAGTGTGAAAAAATTACTTAGTTTATTAAGTGTGTTAACAATTGGAGGAAGTGCTTTACCAACAACAATTGCTTGTAGTAGTTACGAAAAAGAAGAAAAATTAAATATTATTAACCATTTACTTGCAAATAATTTAGAAAATTTAAAAAGAAGTAAAAGAGAAAAAATTAATTATAAAAAAATAATTGTTGATTTAAATGATATAGATGATAAATCTCAAATTAGGTCCCTTCTTGTATTAAATAATAAGATATACTTTACTACAATAAATGGAAAAATGTATGAATATGACCCCCAAACAGAAAAAAATAGATTTGTTGTAGACATGGGTGGTGTAGAACATTGGTCTACTGGTATCATTTTTAATAATAAGATATATATTGCATCAGGAGCAAAATCATTAAATAATCAAAAAGTTTATGAAGTAGATCCATCAAAAAATTATAAAAAAGCAGTTATAAATATGACTAATATTTCTCATTCACAAGGACTTTTATTTAACAATAAATTATATTTTGGTTCAGGAGATCATAATGTTTATGAATATGATCCTGTTACAGAACAACAAAAAATAACTATAAACGCAAATAGTACTTTTCGTACTTCTGGCGTGACTTTAAATAATAAACTTTATTTTGTATCTCATGATAGTAAAGTATATGAATATAATCCCACTACACAACAACAAAAAATAATTCAAAATTTAGATAAAATCCGCACTTCTGGACTGGTGTTAAATAATAAAATATATTTTTGTTCAAATAATGAAGGCACTATATATGAATATAATCCACAAACAGAACATAATAGACTTGTTGTTAAAATAGGAAATACGAATAGTATATGATCTGATGGTGCTGTATTAAATAATAAATTATATTTTGTATCTGATAGTAAAGTTCACGAAATAGATCCAATAGCAAATTCTAAAAAAACAGTTATAAATATGAAAGGTGAATCTCATTTAAGAGGATTAACATTTAATAATAAAGTATACTTCGCTTCAACTGGTGGCAACGTTTATGAGTATGATCCTATATCAGGATATCAAAAAATTATTATGAACAATGAAAATGTTGGTTTTATATCTAATGGTATTGAACTTAATAATAAGTTATATTTTGGTACAGTAGATGGGAAAATATATGAATATTTTGATTTTTATAATGAAAACATAAATAATTTAAAAAAAGATTTAAATGAAAAACAAAATGAAATCACTAAACTTAAAACGGAATTAGAAAATTATAAAAATGAATTTAAAAAAATTTCTATGAAGTATGTTTCATTAGATCAGGATCAATTTTTAAAAAATATGGATAGAACAATAAAAAATATTGAAAAAACACAAAATTTGTATGTATCAAAAATTAATATTGATATTAGAAATAATTAATTTAATAGTAATAAGTAAATTAAAAAAATTTATTAAACTATAAATAAATGAAAATAAACAAATTTTATTTTGCAATGTTTCTTTTAACTGAGATATATAAATAAAAATTTTTCTAGATTATTATTAATATATAAAGTTAGGAGAAACATTTTTATATGGCTAAAGGTAAAATAAAAGGGTCTAAAGATCATTCTTTTGAATTTAAAGAAAAAATTGTTAATGAATACTCAATTAACAATAAATCTTATAGTGAAATAGCAAAAGAATATCATATTAGTTTAGCAACTATTTCAAAATGAGTAAATCAATTTCAACAAAATAAAGAAATTCTAAAAGAACGAAAAAAGCGAAAAGATTTTGAATTAAATAAGTTTAAAAACCCCTTAGAACGTGAAAACTATTTATTAAAAAAAGAAAATGAAAGAATAAAAGCTGAGAATGAAGTTTTAAAAAAGCTTGAAGCTCTTCCAAAGATAAAAACAAAAACAAACATTATAAAACAAATTGCTTTTATTAAATCAGAATTGCAAGTTTCAAAAATTACTTTATCATGATATTTAAAAGAATTAAGAATTTCATATGATACTTGAAATAAATATTCAAAAAATTGTGATGAATATCAACCAAATATTGATTATTCAATATATGAAATAATTAAAGCAATTCATAGAGAAAATAGTATTAAAGGACACAGACAAATTAAATTATCTTTGGAAGAGCAAAAAATTAATGTGTCGAATTCAACAGTTTATCGTTATATGAAATTAGCTAATAGAATTTCTAGTGTAAGAATTAAAACAAGAAAAAAAATTAATCATTTCTTAAAAATGACAAATGAACATATTCGACATAAATATCTATTAAAACGTAATTTTAAAGCTGAAAAAACTAATCAAAAGTGATCAATTGATATTACGTATGTTAAAACAATCACAGAATGAGTATATTTATTTGCAATCAAGGATTTATTTAGTAATTTAATAGTAAATTATTCTTTAACAACAACTCCAACAGTAAATTGAGTAAATAATTGTATCAAAGAAGCAATTATTAAAAGAAAACTAATCAAAGGTGAATTAACTATTAATTCTGATCAAGGTATTCATTTCACTTCAAAAGCTTATGAAAAATTATTAAAAAAACACGGTATAAATATAAGTATGTCAAGAAGAGGCAATTGTTTAGATAATTCACCGATTGAAAATTGATTTTCAATTCTTAAAACCGAGAACTCAGAATTATCACACTGTAAAAATATTTTAGAAGTAAAAAATATTGTAGATAATTATATAATTCATTATAATGAAAAAAGAAAAATTTTAAATTTAAAAATGCCACCACTTCAATATGAAATGAAAGCATTTTTTAATTAAAATTCTCAGTTATCTGAAACTGTGCAAACAAATTTTATTTCCATTTTTAATTAAATAACAAACTTTATAAAAAATAGAAAAGATATTATATGAAAAAAATACTAAATATTTTATGATCAATCACTTTAATTGGAACAAGTACAACAAGTTTATTTGCTTGTAATACACCACAATATAGCGAAGATGAATTAGCAAAGTTAAAAGAAGAAAATAAAATAGATACAAAAGATGAAAATATTAAAAACAATTTAGAATGAATAACACCACAAGAAAAACCATTTAATACGGTTGATAACAAATATTATTATGTAGTATGGCGTGGCGATAAAAATGATAGTTGGTATTTAACTAAATTTAATAATAATACATACGATACAATAATTATTAGAGGTTATAAAGATGATTATAGTTTAATGTATAGAGTTAATGGTTATTTTGGAATACATAGTAAAAAAAATAATTTTGAAGGAAAAGAGTCTTATTTTCACTATTGAAAAAATAAAAATGATAATTATTTTAAATCAGTTTATCGTTGAAATTTAGATACGACAGAGCCTAATTTAATTTTAAATGAAAATGGTAATGTAAAAGTTAATTAATAACTTTAATTTTGTCGAAAACTCTTGATATTTTAACAAAACCCTGATTTTATTAGGTTTTTGATAAAATGTATTTCTTGCAAATATCTATATTTTATAAGGGTTTTTGACTTTATCAAGAGTTTTCGACAAAATTAAAGATTAATAACAAAAAAGAGATATAAATATCTTTTTTTCTATTTTTATCTTGGTTTAATTGTAATTTTAACTGGGTTAATACTTTTATTTTTAATTCCCAAGAAATTTGGGTTAGAAATATATATTGTTATATCTTTGATATTTCCCCAATATTTTGGTTTTGCATAAAAATCAACATAAAAACTTTGCAAAATAGGTAATAGTACTTTTGTAAATCTAATTTTTAATTTTACATTATTAGTATAATATGCTTGTAAATATGTTTCTTTAATTTTATCTTTATCAGTAAAAACTAATTTTGTTATTTGTAAAAAAAATCTTACACCGAAAATGTTATCCAATGTATTATATACATTAAGATAATTTTCACTTGGTATTCCATTAGCAAGACCAGTAGCATATTTTGTTTCAGTATCATTTATTTTTATATTTTTAGTATATAAAGTTATTGTATTATCAAAATTAACTTTATCTGTTTGTGATAAACCCTCTTGTTGTAAGGTTATATTTGCTAATGAAAATAAATTATTGCTACAATCATTGGCACCACCAAATATATTAACATTTCTATTAGGAATAAAATTCTCTATCTTTGGTTTTCCACATTCAACTTGTAAACTATTAAGATTACTTATTTCAATCGTTTTATAAGCATCTTGGAATTTACTTATACTTTGAATAGTTGGGTCAATTTGTTTTAAATCAATTTCAGTTTCATAATAACCATAATTAAATTCATCAGAAAATAAATTAACTAAACGACTGCATATTTTTTTGCATTGTGGTGGTGCTGTAATTTTAGTTTTTAATGGTTTTGCTGTATTAGCACCTCAGATATCTTTGGTATAAGTTTTATAGTTATATGGAACTGGTGGCAAGACATATTGTGGGTAATTAAATGTTGGTATTTCATAGTCATGTGGTAATAAGAAACTAGTTTTATAATTAGTTGTCATATCGCGTAAATAATTATTTAATACACTTTTTGTTTTTCCACGAAAACTCCATACTGATAATCTTAAATAATCTTCTTCATTATTTGTATATGGGTTATCAGCATAAAAGATAATTTCAAAATTACCTTTATATAAAGCTTGTATTGAAAACATATCAATTATATAACTACAATTTGTCCCATCTGGTGTTTGTAAGAATTCACAATCATTATCTTCTTCACCATCACTAACTGGTGTTTGAGCATCAACTGCTGTTGTAAGTTCATTAATTAAATAAACTCGGTTAGTTTTTTCGTTTAATTGTTTTAGATTATATGTTGAATAAACTATATTGTTTGTTGGTTTACCATCCTTAGTTAAAACAGTACTTACTAATTTATCAGTTAATAAAGTAGTAAACCCGAAGCTAGTGGCATTTGCTCCAAAAATAGCACCAACTTTATCATTGCCTTGTTCTCTAAATATTTCAAAAGGTAAATAACATTTACCTTTTGAGTTTTCAGACCAAAAAGCATCATTATAAAAACTATAAATATTAGCACTCATAAATCCATTTAATCATTGAAAATTAGGTCAAGTTTTTTCATCTTGATTAATAACTCATCCTCAAGGAATACCAAACGAAATAAAGTTTAAGAATTTACCAACTCCGCCTGGTATCGTAAAAGGATTAAAAACTAACTTTTGAGTATAGTTTAAAGGTAAGACAGTAATTTGGCGATTAATAAAATTATTCATATTTAAAATATCTCAAACATTACATGAACCCATTTTATTGTATTCAATTTGAACACTACCAACAGTATTACCAAATTCATCTTTTCTTCTAAAATATGATGATACTTGGGTACTAATAATATTATTAACGTCACCACTATTTACTTTTATTTTACTTGGTGGCGTTATTTTTCAATTTTTAGACCAATAAAATTTAGAGTCATTATTTTCTTCTTTAATTGTTTTTCCAACAGTAGGATTGGTAGCTGTCGAACTTTCTTGGTCAGTTATAACAATACCCTCACTATTTTTTTGCTTTCAAAAATCATATCTACTTTCCATATCTTTTTTTCAGTTTTCATAACCAGTTATCATTGTTGGTTGAATCCCTTGAATGTTATATCAACTTACTTCAGGTGATGCATAAGTATTAACTTTGTCAGGCGGACACGGATACATGTTATACATTAATAAATCTCGTGAATTCATTACTTTTGGATTAAATTGACCTTTAATAATTGGTCGACCAATAACTGGCATATCAAAAAAGATCGGATTACCATAAAATTTAACGGCCATTGCTCTAACACCAGGGTCTTTTAATAACATCTCATCTAATTCAACAATTCCTTTATTTGTTTTCTCATTATAAGTTATTTTAGGAAAACAATAACCTTCCCCAGGTGCTGATGTTTGAATAAATTGTCGTACTGATAAACCACTATTACTAATTTTGTCATTAATACTTGAAAAGGTGATTTCTTGTCATAAAAAACTACCATCATAAGGTGAATAATAATTAATAACATTTGATGGATATAATCATTGTCTATCTTAGGGAGCAATATTTATATTACCTCCACCAATATTTAATCCATGGTCATTAAAAACCGTATAAAAATTATAATAATCATTAATATTTAATTTACTTGCATCTTCATCTAAAATTAATAAGGTATATTGTCTTTCAGTTGATTGTTGGGTAAATACTTGTTCAAATTTAGCTTCTCCAAATTGAATTGAACTTCTATCATCAATCATATAAGCATCTCAATATTTACCAACCTTAACATCTTTTGTATAAAAATTATCGGCTTTATTATCATTATTAATAAAATAACTTAATTTATATTGCTTTAAGTATGCTAACATTCTATTAATATCATAAATGTTTTCACCATCAATTAATTTTCAATAAACATTATTATTTTCATCTTTTAATTTTATCGCGAAAGGTGTTTCATTATTTGCTCATATAGTTGAATTAATTGATTGTTTACTAAAATCATCAATTGTTAAGATATTAATTTCTTCACCTTTATGTTTTTGAACTATTTTTAAACTATCTTGTCATTGAGCAATCGTACTTTCCATATTATCAAATATTCTTGAATAACTACCATAATCACTAGGCTTTGCGTTATTAGGTTTTCAACCTGTTTCAGTATCAGGAATATATGAACTATAAACATTAAAAGGAAATACCATTCAATGTCTATTATCTTTTATATTTTCTCTTATATCTATTAAAGTATCGTGGGCTTGTCTTCTTAGTTCTTAGATAACTCCTGGGTTAATTCTACTCATTTTTTAATTCTCCTTTATTTCCGTTCTACCTTGTAAGGCGTTTTGATTATTACCAGTTTCATCATATTCTAGTAATTTATTATTATGTTCGATTTCTTTGGCTTGCATTTTATCTTGTCATTCTTCTACTTTCTCAAAATATTTTGTTGCTTCTAATTCATCAATATTGTCATATTCAGTTATAGCTCTTATTGGTTCCATTGTGCCATTATCTAATCTAGCAGTAATTAATTCATTTTGTCGCATTTGGTCAACTAAACTAGCACTAATAAAATCAAAACCATAAGGCCGTTCACCAATACCATCTCATAAACCATAATATTTTAAAACAGTATCAAACATCTTAGTATAATATTGCTTACGATATGCTTGTAAATATGCTTGTTTTTCTAAGTCTTTTGTTTTAGTTAATAATGACTGTGTTTTATTCTGGTCATTATCTGATTTATCACCAAAAGGACTAGAAAAATGACATGCTAAATATACTTGTTCAATAATTGATTTTTGATCTTCAGTATATGTTTCTAAGGTTGGTGCACCTTGTACTACTTGTAAAGATTGTGATGATGTCCCATCTGCTGCCGTTTGACCTGATTGAATGAAAATATCATCAAATACATCTTGTAATGCTTTTTTATTTCCCATATTGTAAGCATTCATTAAACCATCATCTAATACCCCATATCAGTGCGTACGATTAGCTCATCGTTCTTTTGATTTAATATTAAAACTATCTTCTAAATCAAATTGTAATTTATAACAATTTGCCATCGTAGGTCATGGATTTAATGTAGTTGAAGTTGATAAGAACAACGGATTAGGTTCATTAATCATTTCTCAAAAAGGTACTATACCTAATTTATTTTTAAATTCTTGAACTAAAATAGGTCTAACATCATCTTTAATTTGTGTTTTACTTTGTCCAACAACTACCTCGTTATTTTTTGGTCAACCTTTAATAACTATTTTATCTTTGGTACAAATTAAATTTAAAATAAATCCACTGTCTGATTGATGATAATTTAATCAAATATCAGCCCCTTGTTCAATTTCATTTATTTTACTTACACGAGATGTAAAGTTAAAAGGGTTAATTCATAAATCAATATTGCCATCACTAGTTTCTAATAAACCAAAAATAGTTTTACCCATTAAACTTGCTGTTAATTCGTTTTTATCTAACTTTTCTTTTATTTTATAATTTTCATATCATCAATTTAATTTTTCTAAAATATCTTTACGATGAGACTTAAATAAAATATCTTTACCATTTATTAATCGCATTTGATGACGAGCAATAATATTTGCTAAATTAATTGTTCAATCATAATTATAAAATTTTAAAACACTATTAATATCACTTAAGTTTGGTAAACTAGGGAAAGTATTATTCATGGTTATTTTGCTCCTTTAATTTTAAGATAAGTGCATAATTAATAATATTTACTGTTAATAAATTTGGCTCATTTGCTAAAACTTGAACACATACTTTAACTTTTTGATATTTTTTAATATATTCGTTATATAAATTTAATTTACATATTGCGATATTATCTTTTTTTAATTCTTGACAAAGTCTTTTTTTAACTTGTCCACAAACAGACATATAAGGTCTTTTTGCATTTATTACACGTTCATCATGGATTACATAAATATCTTTTTTCATTAAGTTATTCACTCCCTTTGTTGTCATAATTTATAATCTGCTGAATTATTATGTTTAACCATTGGTATTAATTCAAAATGTAAAGCATAAAAATCACTATCAAATGTATCATCATATAAGTCTAACATTCGTTCTTCTCTGGCATCTGGTTTATCTTCTCATTGAATTAATTCATATTGTGTTTTACTGACAGGACATTTTTCTCATAATCATTTTAATTGGTTTGTATTTATTAACATTGTAAATGCTTCAATCCGATGTCTTATTTTAAATTTCTGTTTTTGTGCTGGTTTAAATGTCATATATTGCCCAAAAGTATAATTATATTTTTCTCTATTTAAACTTTGTAATGTTGAATATGCACTATCATCAACATTTATTGATATACCTTGTTGTATTAAATTAAAATATTGATTTAATTGATTGTTATAAAACTCTAAAATATCTTTTACTTGTTCTAATTCTGTTTTAAATTGCTGTGTAGCATTTGAATGCGTATACTCAGAAGATTTATAAGCTTTTTTATCAAATGAATTATATAGTCAAAAACTAGCTGATGTTGTATGTCCCTTAGGACTGGTCGCGTTAGCAATATCAACACCACCTAATAATTTCGTTGGTTGAATAATATCTGTTGCTTGCATAATATCAATATATCTTGCAAAAATTGAACCACTAGTATTACCGGGCAATCCTCAACTCCATACTCTTGCTCTTTCAATATCTAATTGTTCTAATCTTAATTGTTCATTAACTTTATCTTGTGGCAATTCATAATTTAATCTTCAACTAGAATAATGAATAATAATTTTCATATTTCATTTTTCAATATATTTAATTTGTTCATATTTAATACGCATTATTTCTTCATTAAAAGATAATAATTCATTACAATAGCCAACAATATATCTTTTTAAACTTTCAGGATTACACGTATTAATTGTTATTTTATTTTGATAACCACGAATAGCAAACTCTAAATCACTTAAATCTTTTTGTTGAAATTGGTCACATTCTTCTCTTCAATCAATTAATAATTTATACTTATTCAAATCAGCAAAGGCTTTTAATTTTTCTTTTCGACTTGGTGAATGTAAACCTTTACAATATATTTTGCTACCATTTGATAAAGTAAAAGTAAAATTTGATAAATTAATACTATAAGGTATATTATTTTCATCTAACATATTTCATATATTTTGAAAGACACTATCTTTTAAATCTTTACTCCAATACATACTAGCAATTATACAAATTGGTTCTTTAATTAATAAACTAATTTTTAATAATTCACCAAACATTTTAATATTTGATATAGTCTTACCGCTATATCGTGTTCCAATTTGATTAATTTCATTAACTAATTCATATTTCTTAACAAATGGATATTTATTACCAATATTACTATTTTGTAATAACCAATAAGGAGTTTCTAATAAATAAGTAAAATGATTAAGCATTATTTTCAGTTTCTTTTTTAATATCTCTAATATCCGTTTGTAAATTAACAATTATTGGTTGTTGATTATTTAAGTTTAATTCTTTTTCAAGTTCTTTTTCTTGTAGTGAATATTTATAATTAAATGCACGCTGTCAATATAACCTAGTACCTTCTGGCGTTTTAACCATTTGTTTAATAAGTTCACTTTCTATTTTATCAACTTGTTTTTCAAGTAAAGGAACTATCTTCTCGCTCCGATAAATTTCTTGTCTTCAATGGCGAGAAAGATTTAATTTATTGGTTAAATCATTCAAAGTATAGGGGATATTAGGTGATTTATCACGTCAAAACTGCTATATTTTACGATAAAATGTTCGTAAACTTGCTGTTTTTGGATTAAATTCTTTCATTTTTACTCCTTTTTGCATACTAAAATTGCTATTATTTAATGAATATGATTAAATAAAAGAGTAAACTATATCTGAAAATATAAAAAAGAACCATCGCGGTTCTTTTTTTATCATTTATATTTTACATCAAAATAAAAAAAAGTAAACTTAATTACCGCAATGTTTCTCCTAACTTTATATATTAATAATAATCTAGAAAAATTTTTATTTATATATCTCAGTTAAAAGAAACATTGCAGTAAACTTAATTACTTTATTTTTTATAAACAGCTTTAAGAGACAGAATTTACTTACTGTTTATCACTTAGATTATATACTTATAAAAATAATTGTCAATAATTTTTAATTTAATGTTATAAATATTTTAAAAAGAATTGGAGACAGAAAAATGCAAAAATATACACATGTAAAATTTGATGAACGAAATTTATTTAAAGATTTATTATTTTCTGATATTTGTAAAAAGAAAAATGATTCAATTAATTTATCAGAAATAGCACGGCAAATGAATCGTGGAATTAATACTGTTAAAAGAGAAATAAAGCGATTTAAAAAGGTAGAAGATTATATGCTAGTTGAAGCACAAAAAGATTATAAACAAAAGCGAAAAAGGTCTATTAAAAAACTACCTACATTTACAGAAGAGCAGCAAGAATTTTTAAATTTACGATTTAATATTTTTGGTGATTCGCCAGCGGAAATTATTCATCGATTTTTAATAAAGTTTGGTGTCAAATTTCCTTCCTGTCTTAAAACTTTTTATAAATGAATTTATTTAGGTCTTTTGGGTTTGTTAAAGAAAAATTTATTAAATGGTGGCAGAAGAAATATAACAAAGAAAAGACCTGATAATCGCGGAAAATTAGATGATAAATTCAAATCAATATGAGATATTGAAAATAAAAAATCTAATGTTGGTTTTTTTGAAATGGATACCGTAGTTGGAAAAGACCATCAATCTAGTTGTTTGGTATTAGTTGAACAAAATAGTAAAAATTATTTTGCAATTAAATTAGGAGAACATACTGCTAATGAGGTTTTAGAAAAACTTGAAGAATTAGTTAAAATTAATGGTTTGGTTGGAAAAATTAAAGGAATAATAACTGATAGAGGAAAAGAATTTAGTAAGTTTGAAGAAATAGAAAATATTACTGGTTCTAATATTTATTTTTGTGATCCGGGTTCACCAAAACAAAAACCATTAATTGAAAGAATGAACCGTGAATTTAGAAAACGGTATATTAAGGGAACGGATTTTAATAATGTTACTCAACAAGAAATAGATTGAGTAGTTAATGTTATGAATGAAAAATTAAGGCCTTGTTTGAATTGAAGAACATCTAAAGAAGTATTTTTAAATAATTTTAGATAAGTTTATTTTAAAAATTTAATAAATTATTTTTCAGTGTGCTTAAATATGCTTAAAATAGACTAAATTTACAAATATTTTAATTTTTTTAAAAAAATAGTTGCATTTATTTTAAATGATGTTATTATCATACTAACAAGAGACAGAATTTGCTGCTTGAATTTACATAATACAAAATAAGAAAACCCGGTATCGCAAGAAAACTAATAAATTATTTATTTAATTTTATAATAGACTTATTGAATAAAATAGTTAATTGTTAAAAAATATTTTAATTTTTATAAAAAATGCTTATTTTAAAGTTTAATTTGATTAGTCAAACTTTAAATTTTTATTGTTTTTTATAGGTTATGCAAGAAGTCTAATGTTTTTTGTTTGCGGCCGGCTTTTTTCTTGTTTTTATTAATATTTTCATAAATTTCAATTGGTGTTAAACCAGCAGCCAACATTTTATAAATTCTATGAATAGTTGTTTTACTTTGATTTATTTCATAAGCTGTTTTTCTAATTGAATAATTAAAATTTTGATATTGTTGAATTGAAATTAATTTTTATATTGTGATTTTTTTATACATTGTGTTATTTATCCTTTTTTAAATTTGGATTTTAACACAATATTTTTATTTGTTTAACTGTTCCATTTAATTTTACAATTCAGGTAATTTAATAATTTTGCAAATAATATTCAACATTCATCGCGGGAAATTTTATTCCGACTTGATGTTTTAATAAAATAATCACTATCAGCAAAATTTAATTTCGATTTAATAATTTTTTCTTGTTTTTGAATATCATTCTTTTTTACCTTATCAAGTTTTGTTCCAATTAAAACTGTTAAAATATTAAAATGTTTTAAATATTGATACATTTCATAATCATCTTGTGTTGGCGGGTGCCGTAAGTCGACTAATAAACAAACAAATTTTAAATTATTGCGTTGTGTTAAATATTCCTCCATCATTTTGGCAAAACCAGTATTATGTTGATTATTCACTCTTGCAAAACCATAGCCCGGAGCATCAACAATGCGAAATTGATTATTATTAATTGCAAAAAAATTTAACATTCTTGTCTTTCCAGGCGTTTGCGAAACTTTTGCTAATTGGCGGTGATTTGTTAACATATTTAAAAAATTTGATTTACCAACATTACTTTTCCCTAAAAAAGCAATTTCCAATAAATCATCATTAATTCAACCCGCCTTATTAACCGCTGAGGTAATATAATTTGCATTCTTAAACTTAAACATTATTTCTCCTCCATCTGGCGATTAATTTCATACATTAAAATTGTTCCTGCTTGGGCAACATTTAATGATTCAAGCTGAGTATTAATTTTAATTTGGACATTATAATCACTAATCGCTTGCAAAGTGGTTGAAAGACCATGCCCTTCATTTCCTAAGGCTAATATATAGCGTTTATTTGGATTAAACTGACAATCTTGCAACAAAATTCTTTCTTGTTTTAACCCCGTTGTAATTATTTTATACTGTTTTAATTGTAATGTTTTAATTTCATTTAAATTGACTTCTTTAATAGCCGTTTTAAAAATAGCGCCTTGACTAGCCCGTAAGACTTTGTCATTAAAAAGGTCAACAGAATGATTATATAAAATAATATTAGTAAAACCAAAACCAAGGCCAGTTCGGATTAATGTCCCTAAATTACCAGGATCTTGAATGTTTTCTAATAAAAGAATATTTTGACTAAAGTCAAAATTATTTTGTTGACTAAGTTTCTGTAAATTAATTACGCCAATAATATTTTGGTTGTTTTTACTTTGACTTAATTTCGCTAAAATTGGCTCGGAAGATATTGTTAATAAAAAACCATTCAGATTTTTTAATTTTAGGTGATTTGTTTTTGTTGTTAAAATTTCAACCAAAATACCACGCTGTAATGCTTCATCAATAATGTTTAAACCTTCAATTAAGGCTAAATTAAACTCTTTCCGATATTTTTTTTCTTTTAATTTCGCTAATAATTTAATATGTTCATTTTGGGTCGAATTAATTTCGCGATAATCCATAGTGTCGTGTTCTTTCTCTTTTAATTAACATACATAAAACCAACTAAATATTTTTTCGTTTTGGGATCATCCCATTTTTGTTTTGTTTTCATTGTTTCCCGCATTACCACAGCCATTGCCCGGGGGCGTTTTGGTGGGTCTTGCATTTTCCCTAACAAAACTGCTAAACCAGTTTTGTTACTAGCTTCTTTATTATAATCTTCAGTATCCTTAACCCCAACTTGTTTCGCCATAATTTTAACCTTATTTTTTTCATATCATCGTTGAAACTTTTGATATTTTTCAAAAGGTCATTCTTTTTCTTCTCAAGTTAAAAAAATCCGTTCTTTTTTTTCATCTCAACTAGCTAAATAATCGCGGAAATTGGTTTGAGCAGTTGGTCCTTGTTTCATCATTTTAAAAGTTTGGTCGATTGTTGCTTCTAATGTATCATAGCCATAACCAATAAAAGCATTCCCAATTCAATGATGTTTATAAATTGGTTTTAATGGACTAAGAGGTTCAGTAAAAGTAACGGCATATGATCAATATTTATCATCCGCTTTGCTACGAAAAATTTCATAACCAAATTTGTGGTGTTTAATTACAATTGAATCTTTTTTAACTTTACAAACTAAATGCTTAAAAGCTGTTACAATAACATTAATTTCTAACTCCGTTAAGGGCGCTTTTAATCTTGGTTGCTTTAATTTTAAAATTTGCTCTGTATAATATGACGGCATAAACGAAACCTCCTTTACAATTAAAATCAATTACTATCTATAATTTTATCTTGGATAATTTAGTAAGTAAAGGCATAATTCAAAAATTAATTAAGTAATAAAGAACTTATTTACCTTTAAATAAAGGAAATTAGTTCGCTTTTTCTTAATCATAATATTTACTTTACTTGGGCATTTAAATAATCTTTTAAACATTTTATTAGACTTCTTGCGATACCGGGTTTTCTTATTAAGAATATTTCTATAAAATATAATTGCCAAATTGTAAAGTTAAGTGCAACTAAATTATTTTTCTAACCAAATATTCGATTGGCGAAAGATAATTTAGTATTTTTCTTGGTCTTTGGTTTAAAGACAATATAAATTTATGAACTGCATTTTTAGTAGTATTTGAAAAATTAAATTTTTTAGGAAATTTTTATCTAATTAAACCATTAGTATTTTCATTAGTACCTCTTTGTCAGGGTGAATATGCATTAGCAAAATAAATTTTCACATTTAAATTTTTTTCAAGTTGTTGTCAATTAGCAAATTCTTTACCACGATCAAATGTTATAGTCTTAACAAGATTATTTGGAAGAATTGATAAATAATGGCTAATATTTTCGTTAATAACTTTAGTAGTTCTATTTTCAACTAATATTGCTAAAGTAAATCTTGATGTTCTTTCAACTAAAGTTATTAAACATGATTTACTTTTACCTCGTGATGATACTACGGTATCACCTTCTCAATGACCAAGAGTTACGCGATTATTAACATTAGCATTTCGTTCTTTAATTGATTTACCATTAAATTTACCCCGATTTTCTTGATATTTTCGTTTCTTACCTTTTCTTCTTAAATTTTTATTAGTAACTTTTTCAAGTAATCCAGAATAAATTCAATTGTAAATTGTTTTAAAACTAATAATTCATTCTTTATGAAAATTTTTAATTTTGCCATAAATTTGTTCTGGTGATCAACCTAATAATAATTTTTGTTGTACATATTTTACTAATTCTCTATTTTTAAACTTATGAAAATAAATATGTGATTGTTTTCTATTTTCTGCTTTATTTTGTGCAATTAATGAAAAATAATGATTATTATCTTTATTTCTATTAACTTCTCGAATAATAGTACTAATACTTCGATTAATATTTTTAGCTATTTCACTAATTTTTATTTTAAACTTCAATTGATTCTCAATATAAATTCTTTCATCTATGCCAAGATGTTTATATCCCATATAAAAACTCCTTGCTTTATTTTTTCTAAAATAAACTTAGCATCATAAAATTTTTATATGAGATTTTTTGCAATTTTATTTACTTGCACTTACAAGTATAATTCAGCAATTAAAAATAAAAAATATAAATTAGGCGGATATAAAACTATGAAAAATGATAACTTTAAATTTCTTAATGATAAAGAATTATTACGATTAACAGGAATAAAACAAAATACTTTTAATAAAATGTTTTAATTTTGTCGAAAACTCTTGATAAAATAAAAAAAATCATCAATATGACAATTTGAAAACGAATTTGATGGAAGATTATTATTGTTCTTTAACTTTTTTAGATGTTAAAATATAATACCGTTGCTTGTTGGTTTGGTGTTAAATCTTTGTGTTGGTATTTTCATTTTCAGAGATTTAAATAATTTTGAATGTTAGTAAAACCTAAACCATGATAATGAATTAAGGCTTCTTTAAGACTTGCTTGTAATTTACTAACTTTATTTAATTTTCGATAACTGGCATCAGGATTTGTCCTAGTTTTAGTGGCATATAAAGTAGAACTTGTTTGTTTTGCTACTAATAAATATAATGGTTGCATATCAGAAATAATAATGGAATTTTTGTTAATTAATTTTGTATTCATATTTTCAATAATTCACTGTTTTTGTAATCGTTTGGTATTAGTGGATTGAACAAAAATATTATTATTAGTATCAACTGCCATTTGAATACAACATTTAGTGTTAGTGGAAAATGGATCAAGATGAGTTTTTCGTTTATCAAATTTATCTTTAAAATTACCTTTATGGATTTCTTTAATAAATGTTTCATCGATTTGTATTTGGCCATTTAATTTTTTAAATTTTAATTGAGTATTTTATAATTGTTTTGATTGCATTAATTTTTGACGATTATATCAAGCTGTTTTGGGTGTTGTTTTAATAAAACGGGAAATTACTTTACTAGATTGTCCTAACAATGAAATTTATTAATTCAAATTTCATTGTTCATAATTTAAATGACTTCAATAAGTAAAATGATGACAAAAAGCATCAAAACTAGCCCGACATTTTTTGCATAAATATTTTTGTTTTCCTTCGGGATTATGACCATTTTTAACACAATGATAAGATTTGCAATTAGGGCATTTAATACCTTTATCTCTAAATTTTTGATCAATTTCATTTAAGCGTTTTTGTTTTTTGATTAATTCTGCTTCTTTTTTAACTTTTTCATAAAATTCTAAAAATTGATCATCTGTTAAACTATTTATTAATTCTGCAAGTATTTTTTCCATCAATTATTTAACTCTCTTTATATTAAAAATATATCTAATTTTAGGTATATTTTATAAATATCAATATTTTTCTACAAAATTAAAGAGAATTTTTGTTCTTTTTTATGTTAGTTTTAGTATAATTAATATGATTGATTTTGTTATAAAAATAAAGGAGAAAAAGATATGATTGGAGATTTTTTAGCAAATCGATTGAAGAAATCAATCGAGAAAAATATGAAAAAATCAATTTTAACATCCGATGCTATTACTGAAACAATGCGTGAAATTCGCTTAGCGTTGTTAGAAGCGGATGTTAATAATGAAGTTGTGAAAGATTTTATTAAAGCTGTTGAAGCTAAAACTCATGAGGAATATATTTTAGACGGATTAAATGCATCACAGATGATGGTTAAAATTGTGCATGAAGAATTAGTTAATATTTTTGGGAAAACCGCGAAAGAATTATCTTTTGCTTCAAAACCAACAATTGTAATGATGATTGGATTACAAGGAAGTGGAAAAACAACAACGACTGGAAAAATTGCGAAGTTAGCGGAAAAGAAATATCATAAAAAACCGTTATTAGTTGCTTGTGATATTTACCGACCAGCGGCGATTGACCAGTTAAAAACTATTGGAAAAAATTTAAATATTGAAGTTTTTGAACGGGGAACTCAAAATCCCATTGCTACGGCACAAGAAGCAATTGCGTATGGGAAAGCAAACAAAAACGATGTTATTTTAATTGATACTGCTGGACGCTTACATATTGATGCTGAATTAATGCAAGAATTAAAAGAAATTAAAAATAATATTATTCCCGATGAAATCTTATTAGTTGTTGATGGAATGACTGGACAAGACATTATTAATGTTGCAACTGAATTTAACCAGTTATTAAAATTAACCGGCGTAGTTGTAACGAAGTTAGATGGTGATGCTCGGGGGGGAGCAGCCTTATCAATTACGCATTTAACAAAATTACCAATTACTTTTATTGGAACTGGTGAAGGAATGAGCAATTTACAAATCTTTTATCCTGATAGAATGGCGGACCGGATTCTTGGAATGGGTGATGTTCAAACCTTAATTGAAAAAGCAAAAGACGTTTTAGATGAACGCGATATAAAAAAAACAATGAACCGGATGATGATGGGACAGTTTGATATGCAAGACTTGTTAAACCAAATGCGCCAAATTTCAAAAATGGGGAAAATGGGGGGAATTATGAAATTACTACCCGGAATGTCAAAGTTAAGTGATGAAAAGATTGCTGATGCTGAATGCAAATTAAAAGTAACTGAAGTATTATTATCTTCAATGACTGTGAAAGAACGGCGCGAACCCCGCCTCTTAAAGAATTTATCTCGTAAAAACCGTATTGTAAAAGGATCAGGACGAACTGAGAAAGAATATAATGAATTAATTAATAAATTTGAAAAAACAAAAAAACAAGTTGATGAAATCGCTCGTCAAATTAAATCTGGGCGAATGCCAAATATTCCTGGGATGGGTGGTTTAAGCGGAATGGGCTTTAATTAACTACTACGATAAATTCTGTTTCAAAAACAGAATTTATCAAGGGACAAAAATTTATAAATTTAACCCAATTAAAATACAAATTATTTGACTTTGTGCATTGATATAACAATATTCGAATTCATGGTCGTTTAAATTATTTAACACCTATTAGACTTCTTGCGATACCGGTGCAATGTTTCTTTTAACTGAGATATATAAATAAAAATTTTTCTAGATTATTATTAATATATAAAGTTAGGAGAAACATTTTTATATGGCTAAAGGTAAAATAAAAGGGTCTAAAGATCATTCTTTTGAATTTAAAGAAAAAATTGTTAATGAATATTCAATTAACAATAAATCTTATAGTGAAATAGCAAAAGAATATCATATTAGTTTAGCAACTATTTCAAAATGAGTAAATAAATTTCAACAAAATAAAGAAATTCTAAAAGAACGAAAAAAGCGAAAAGATTTTGAATTAAATAAGTTTAAAAAACCCTTATAACGTTAAAACTATTTATTAAAAAAAGAAAATGAAAGAATAAAATCTGAGAATGAGGTTTTAAAAAAGCTTGAAGCTCTTCCAAAGATAAAAACAAAAACAAACATTAGAAAACAAATTGCTTTTATTAAATCAGAATTGCAAGTTTCAAAAATTACTTTATCATGATATTTAAAAGAATTAAGAATTTCATATGATACTTGAAATAAATATTCAAAAAATTGTGATGAATATCAACCAAATATTGATTATTCAATATATGAAATAATTAAAGCAATTCATAGAGAAAATAGTATTAAAGGACACAGACAAATTAAATTATCTTTGGAAGAGCAAAAAATTAATGTGTCGAATTCAACAGTTTATCGTTATATGAAATTAGCTAATAGAATTTATAGTGTAAGAATTAAAACAAGAAAAAAAATTAATCATTTCTTAAAAATGACAAATGAACATATTCGACATAAATATCTATTAAAACGTAATTTTAAAGCTGAAAAAACTAATCAAAAGTGATCAATTGATATTACGTATGTTAAAACAATCACAGAATGAGTATATTTATTTGCAATCAAGGATTTATTTAGTAATTTAATAGTGCCAAATTGTAAAGTTAAGTGCAACTAAATTATTTTTCTAACCAAATATTCGATTGGCGAAAGATAATTTAGTATTTTTCTTGGTCTTTGGTTTAAAGACAATATAAATTTATGAACTGCATTTTTAGTAGTATTTGAAAAATTAAATTTTTTAGGAAATTTTTCTCTAATTAAACCATTAGTATTTTCATTAGTACCTCTTTGTCAGGGTGAATATGCATTAGCAAAATAAATTTTCACATTTAAATTTTTTTCAAGTTGTTGTCAATTAGCAAATTCTTTACCACGATCAAATGTTATAGTCTTAACAAGATTATTTGGAAGAATTGATAAATAATGGCTAATATTTTCGTTAATAACTTTAGTAGTTCTATTTTCAACTAATATTGCTAAAGTAAATCTTGATGTTCTTTCAACTAAAGTTATTAAACATGATTTACTTTTACCTCGTGATGATACTACGGTATCACCTTCTCAATGGCCAAGAGTTACGCGATTATTAACATTAGCATTTCGTTCTTTAATTGATTTACCATTAAATTTACCCCGATTTTCTTGATATTTTCGTTTCTTACCTTTTCTTCTTAAATTTTTATTAGTAACTTTTTCAAGTAATCCAGAATAAATTCAATTGTAAATTGTTTTAAAACTAATAATTCATTCTTTATAAAAATTTTTAATTCTGCCATAAATTTGTTCGGGTGATCAACCTAATAATAATTTTTGTTGTACATATTTTACTAATTCTCTATTTTTAAACTTATGAAAATAAATATGTGATTGTTTTCTATTTTCTGCTTTATTTTGTGCAATTAATGAAAAATAATGATTATTATCTTTATTTCTATTAACTTCTCGAATAATAGTACTAATACTTCGATTAAGATTTTTAGCTATTTCACTAATTTTTATTTTAAACTTCAATTGATTCTCAATATAAATTATTTCATCTATGCCAAGATGTTTATATCCCATATAAAAACTCCTTGCTTTATTTTTTCTAAAATAAACTTAGCATCATAAAATTTTTATATGAGATTTTTTGCAATTTTATTTACTTGCACTTACAAGTATAATTCAGCTAGTAAATTATTCTTTAACAACAACTCCAACAGTAAATTGAGTAAATAATTGTATCAAAGAAGCAATTATTAAAAGAAAAATAATCAAAGGTGAATTAACTATTAATTCTGATCAAGGTATTCATTTCACTTCAAAAGCTTATGAAAAATTATTAAAAAAACACGGTATAAATATAAGTATGTCAAGAAGAGGCAATTGTTTAGATAATTCACCGATTGAAAATTGATTTTCAATTCTTAAAACCGAGAACTCAGAATTATCACACTGTAAAAATATTTTAGAAGTAAAAAATATTGTAGATAATTATATAATTCATTATAATGAAAAAAGAAAAATTTTAAATTTAAAAATGCCACCACTTCAATATGAAATGAAAGCATTTTTTAATTAAAATTCTCAGTTATCTGAAACTGTGCATCTTGCGATACCGGCTTTTTTTATTAAGAATATTTCTATAAAATATTCTTAATAAAAAAAGCCGGTATCGCAAGAAGTCTAATGATAAGATTTGCAATTAGGACATTTAATACCTTTATCTCTAAATTTTTGATCAATTTCATTTAAGCGTTTTTGTTTTTTGATTAATTCTGCTTCTTTTTTAACTTTTTAATAAAATTCTAAAAATTGATTATTTGTTAAACTATTTATTAATTCTGCAAGTATTTTTTCCATCAATTATTTACCTTTCTTTATATTAAAAATATACCTAATTTTAGGTATATTTTATAAATATCAAGAGTTTTCGACAAAATTAAATAAAATTTCTATATTTTATAAGGGTTTTTGACTTTATCAAGAGTTTTCGACAAAATTAAAAGGAAAAATTAAATAAAATATTTTGTTTTCCGTTATAATATAAAAAGATGGATTTAGAAGAAAGAGGAGAAAATAATGAAACGAAATGAAGCATCACCACAATATAAATGAGATTTTAGTCATTTATATCAGAATCATGAGGCTTGAAAAAAAGATTTAGCAAAAATTGTAAAAAAATTAGAAGAAATTATTAGCTTTAAAGGAAAATTAAATCAAGCAACAACTTTTAAAAAATATATTTTATTAGACGAAGAAATTGACTTAATTGCCAATAAAATGGCGCAATATCTTCACATGGGAGATATTGATACAACTGACTTATCATATCAAGAATTGGGCGGAATTTATTCAAATACTTTAAATCAAATTGCAAGTCAATTAGCTTTTGTTGCACCAGAATTAAAAGCAATTGGAGAAAAAACAATTATGACATGACTTAAAGAAGACTCTGACCTTCATGCGCATGAATATAGTTACCGTAAGTTTTTTAAAAGTGCAAAATATATTTTGTCAGAACGTGATGAAGAGATTTTAGCATTAGTAACACGATCACGAAACCTTGCTTATGATTTATATGATTTATTGGCATATGCTGATAAAAAACCAATATTTATTGATTATCAAGGGAAGAAAATAGAATTAACAAATTCAATACATAGTGAAATTATGGAAAAATCAGACCCATTAGCGGATCAAGAACTTCGAATTAAGACAGCACAATTATTTACTAAGCATTTAGTTGATAAAAAACATTCTTTTGCCCGAATTTATGAAGGAATTATTCAACAGAGTGTTGAGTCGGTACATTTACGCGGTTATAAAAACACTTTGCAAGCGTCATTGAGTAATGATGATGTTTCTGAAGAAATTTATACTAGTTTAATTAAATATGGTTGTGAAAATAGCCATTTATTTGTTCAATATAATGAACTATTAAAAAAATATTTTAAATTTAAAAAGTTTTATCCAACTGATCGTAGTTTAAAATTAGTGACAAATATTGCTTCATTGGATAAAAAATATACTGTTGAAGATGCAAAGAAAATGATTCGTGAATCACTGCAATTATTAGGTGATGAATATTTAAAGCAATTAGAATTAGTATGAAGTGATCATCGCATTGATTATTTTGAAGATACTAATAAACGTAATGGTGCTTATTCATCGGGTGGTTCTGGTGTTGAACCAATTATTTTAATGAATTGAGATGATACAATTGGGTCAGTTAATATCTTAGCACATGAAGCGGGTCATTCAGTCCATACCTTATTAGCAGATTTAAATAATAAATATCCATTGAATAATTATCCAATTATTTTAGCGGAAGTTGCTTCAACAGTTAATGAGCATTTATTATTTGATTATTTATATAAAAATGCGGTAAGCAAAGAGGAAAAAATTTATTTATTACAAAATCGAATTGATGAAATTATGGCAACATTCTTTCGCCAAATTCATTTTGCTGATTTTGAATGAACAGCCCACAAAATGGTTGAAAATAATGAACCATTAGATGCGGATAAATTAGCCGATCTTTTTGTTCAAAAAGCTGATGAGTTTGGGTATACTGTTTTTGATAAATATGAACCACAAAAAAAAACATATGGTTGACCACGAATTTTACATTTCTTTAATTCACCATATTATGTTTATAAATACGCCACATGTATTGTTGCTTCTTTTAAATTGTATAATGATGTTATTAATGGACATCCAGAGCATTTATTGAATTTTTTAAAACAAGGTGGTCGTAAAGAACCATTAGCAATTTTAAAAGATATTGGGATTGATTATACTGATCCGAATGTTTATAGTGGCTTGTTGATAAAGTTAACAGAAATGATTGATAATCTTACCGAATTATTAAACTAATTTGATTTTAATTTCTGAATTGTAAATATATTCTTTAATTTTGTCGAAAACTCTTGATAAAGGCAAAAAAAATCATCAATATGACAATTTGAAAACGAATTTGATGGAAGATTATTATTGTTCTTTAACTTTTTTAGATGTTAAAGAACAATAATAATCTTCCACCATAATGTCCTTATCTTGTGATAATTTCGTAATAGTTATCTAGCAAAAATTTCGCAACCATTTAAAATTAAAAATGGTGATAACAATGGAAAGAAAACTAACAATGAAAGAACAACATAAATACAAAACAATTGAAAAAATTATTAACAATAAAATATCAAAGCAAAGAGCTGTAAATATTTTACACTTATCAATTCGTCGCATTGAACAACTTATAAAACTTTATGATCCACAAAATAGTCAATCATTTGCTCACCATTCTCGTGGAAGGATAGCTCACAATAAAACAAATCCACAAATTTGTGAAAAGATTATAAATTTATATAAAACTAAATATATTGGCTTTAATTTTACTCATTTCAAAGAAAAATTAATCGAAAATGAAGGAATAAACATTTCATATTCAGTTTTATACAAATTAATGTCCTTAAATGCTGAATTATACTTGTAAGTGCAAGTAAATAAAATTGCAAAAAATCTCATATAAAAATTTTATGATGCTAAGTTTATTTTAGAAAAAATAAAGCAAGGAGTTTTTATATGGGATATAAACATCTTGGCATAGATGAAAGAATTTATATTGAGAATCAATTGAAGTTTAAAATAAAAATTAGTGAAATAGCTAAAAATATTAATCGAAGTATTAGTACTATTATTCGAGAAGTTAATAGAAATAAAGATAATAATCATTATTTTTCATTAATTGCACAAAATAAAGCAGAAAATAGAAAACAATCACATATTTATTTTCATAAGTTTAAAAATAGAGAATTAGTAAAATATGTACAACAAAAATTATTATTAGGTTGATCACCCGAACAAATTTATGGCAGAATTAAAAATTTTCATAAAGAATGAATTATTAGTTTTAAAACAATTTACAATTGAATTTATTCTGGATTACTTGAAAAAGTTACTAATAAAAATTTAAGAAGAAAAGGTAAGAAACGAAAATATCAAGAAAATCGGGGTAAATTTAATGGTAAATCAATTAAAGAACGAAATGCTAATGTTAATAATCGCGTAACTCTTGGTCATTGAGAAGGTGATACCGTAGTATCATCACGAGGTAAAAGTAAATCATGTTTAATAACTTTAGTTGAAAGAACATCAAGATTTACTTTAGCAATATTAGTTGAAAATAGAACTACTAAAGTTATTAACGAAAATATTAGCCATTATTTATCAATTCTTCCAAATAATCTTGTTAAGACTATAACATTTGATCGTGGTAAAGAATTTGCTAATTGACAACAACTTGAAAAAAATTTAAATGTGAAAATTTATTTTGCTAATGCATATTCACCCTGACAAAGAGGTACTAATGAAAATACTAATGGTTTAATTAGAGAAAAATTTCCTAAAAAATTTAATTTTTCAAATACTACTAAAAATGCAGTTCATAAATTTATATTGTCTTTAAACCAAAGACCAAGAAAAATACTAAATTATCTTTCGCCAATCGAATATTTGGTTAGAAAAATAATTTAGTTGCACTTAACTTTACAATTTGGCAATAAAACTTATACTATTATTTTTAACCGCTTGTCCTATCCTTTTTCGAAAATCTGCTGTATATTTATTAAATTTTTGTCCTTTTCTTGCCATATAAAAATGCACCTCCTTTAAAAGTTTAGCAAAGACTTTTTTTCTTTACTTACTTTTTTGGGTGCAGTCTAATTCAGGAATTATAAAAAAACAATCTCACAAGAATTGTTTTTTTCCGATTCATCGTACACAACGCCACATGACAATCAATAATTTCAACGTTTGATA
Source organism: Spiroplasma endosymbiont of Polydrusus pterygomalis (assembly GCF_964030635.1). GTDB lineage: Bacteria > Bacillota_I > Bacilli_A > Mycoplasmatales > Mycoplasmataceae > Spiroplasma. Next base: position 1,231,253 of record NZ_OZ034909.1, read on the forward strand.
ATCCCTCCGTGATATATTTTAAATATTATTACTATTTTTTAAATCAAGAATAATTTGTTGACAAAGATCATTAAATTGTGCATAATGAAATGAATATCAATGAACATTTTTTAATTGATGTTTAAACCATGTTATTTGTTTTTTAGCATAAATCTTATTAGCTTGTACCATTGCATCTAATGTTGCTTCATGTGAAAGTTCACCGTTTAAATAACGAACAATTTCCGGACAACCAATAATTTTCATACTTTGCTTGGTTAAATCATAGTCACAATACTCATATGCTGCAGTAACTTCGGCAAACAAACCACGCGCTGTTAATTGTAATACCCGGTCATGTAAGCGTTGGTGAAGTTCGATTTTATCGGGTAATAATCCAATAATATACGGCTCAACATACCAATCATTGTGATGATGATCATTCGATGATTTTAAAGTCCCCGTTTGGTAATAATATTCTAATGCCCGTCAAACTCGTTTGCGATTATTCGGATGAATTTTTGCACTTGCTTGTGGATCAATTGTGGCTAACTTTTCTCATAAAGTATCATTAGAAATTTGTTCATATTCTTTAACCAATTCTAAATCACGCCCCTGATCAGAAAAGCGATAGTTTTTTAATAATGCATTAATATATAAACCACTGCCCCCGACAACAATCGGAAGCTTATTTTTAGATCACAATTGCTCTAATATTTTACGTCCCTCTTGATGATAAATCTTAATTGAATAATTATCTTTTAAATCAACTGTTGATAATAAATGATGTGAAATTCCCGCTTGTTCCGCTGGTGTTATTTTATTGGTGGCAAGATTTAAACCATTAAAAATTTGGGTTGCATCAGCATTAACACACTCCCCATCCAATGTTTGGGCAATCTTAATTGATAAGTCAGTCTTACTACTCCCTGTTGGTCCAACAATTAAAATAACTTTTTTACTCATTACCAAAACCTCACTAATCTCACTATCAATTTTAGCGGATAATCCATTTTTTGCAAATTAAAAAACTAACATCAATTTGTTAGTTTTTGCTTTATCTTTAAAATAACTCTGAACCGCTTTAAATGCTTGGGTGTAGAGTTGATTTATATAGCGGTTAATAACCCCAAACACATCTTAACGTTATTATAAACGCAGAAAACTGTCCTTGCGGACAATTATATTTTATCACATTTTCTTCCTTTTCAAGAAGAATAACAAATGTAAAGATTGCGTTTCCAAAGTTGGGGAAAATAAAAAAGAAAGTTTTCATTATAATTAAGTTTGAAAAAAATTAGAAAGAAAACTATCCTATGAATATTATAACTAGAATCCAAGAGTTTTTAAACGAAAATAATAACTCTTTTATTGATTTAATTAATGAAATTAGCCCCAATATCCCTATTACAGCACTATTATCCTATTTAAACAATGAAATTAGTTCTGAAGCTTGAATACTATTTAAAAATATTTTTGAATATATTGATAACTATATTTTTAATAAGGACTGACGCAAAGCACGTTATATTCCAAAAGGATTTTATCAACGAACTTTGGTTTTTCGTAATGGTGAAGTTACTTTTAAACGACGAAAATATATCTTAAAACCAGAATTTCAAGGGGCAAAAAAACCAAAAACGGTCTTTTTACTTGATATTCAATTAGGGATTGAAAGTTATCAGCGACTTGATTATGATTTTTCGTTAGAAATAATCAGCAAATTAGGCATAAATTTTAGTTATCAAGATATTTGTAATATGTATCGGAATGCTAACATAACAAAAAAAACAATTTTTAACCTTATTAAACGGTTTGATATTAAACATTTGTTAGAACTAATGCTAGATGAACCAGATACAAAACTAAAACATGATGGGGTTATTTATATTGAAACCGATGAAGCATATCGCAATGCCATTAGTTATCAAGTCAAAAAACGATTAAAAATTAAGAAAAAAATCCGTTTAACCGTCTTTCATACTGGTTATAAAGATCCTAAAACAATACGAAAAACAATGCATAATGTCAAATTTCTAGTAACAATGACTAATGAAGTTAAAAAAATTAACTCTAAAAAATACTGACAAGGAATTAAAGAATTTATTAACTTAAATTATGAATCACCCGAGACAGCTAAAATTATTGTGCTTGGTGATGGTGCACAATATATTTCAACGGTTGAAAAACACATCAATGTTGAATTTATCATTGATCGTTTCCATGTTATTAAAAAAATTAAAGATTGTCTCCGTGGTCCACGATATTATAAACGTTATTTATTTAATAAAATTAGAAAAGCAATTCTAAAATTAAACTGAAACAAGGTTACAAAATACCTTGAATGAGCTTATCAGCTTGTTAAAACCGAAGAAGCGAAAGGAAAGTTACAAGAAATATCTAATTATTTAAGAACATACTATGGAGCAATTCAAAAATGAGAATATCAAGAAAATATTGGTTGTCGCATTGAAAGTTATATTGCTCGAATTATTAAAGTAATGTTTCGTTCAAAACCAAAAATATTTAATGAAAAAATGATTTACAAAGTAATGTTATTAAAACAATTGACAGCTAATGGGATTAATCCCTTTCAAGAACTAACAGAAATTAAAAATCTTCAAGTAAAAAATGAACAAATTACTTGAAGATGAATATTTAAAAAGATGAATAATCCAGAAGTTAAACAATATAACTTACCAATATTCACCGCTTCTACATTATCAAATACTAAAACTCTTTTAAAGAAAATAGTTTATAATTATTATTAGAACTTAATGCTGAAAACTTTTCCCCAACATTTTACACGCTACCTTCAATATGAAATGAAAGCATTTTTTAATTAAAATTCTCAGTTATCTGAAACTGTGCACAGTCTAAAAAAACTAGACTGCACCCAAAAAAGTAAGTAAAGAAAAAAAAGTCTTTGCTAAACTTTTAAAGGAGGTGCATTTTTATATGGCAAGAAAAGGACAAAAATTTAATAAATATACAGCAGATTTTCGAAAAATGATAGGACAAGAGGTTAAAAATAATAGTATAAGTTTTATTGCAAAAAAATATGCAATTAATAAAAAAACTGTTGCTTCATGGTATGAAAATTTTAAGAAAGGAATTTTAAATACCAATAAAGGTCCAAAAGAAAAAAGAGGAAAAAGAGATTTAAACTATTACAAAGTTAGGTATGAATTACTAAAAAAGCTTCATGACTTTTACAATTAAATAAAATAAAAATTGTATTTTTTATCAAAGAAAACATTAATAAATATCCACTAAATTTATTACTTGATGTAACAGATTTAAAGCGTAGTTATTGAGATAAATATAAAAATTATTCAAGTAATGGTAAGGATAGTGAACCATTAAAAAATATTGTAAAAGTCTATGAAGAAAATTTAAAACAATTTGGTTATCGTCGAATTACCAAATATTTAAAAGAAGATTATGGCATTGTTTATAATGCTAAGAAAGTATTACGAATTATGAAAGAAAATAATATTCAAGCTGAATATGTAAAGCATATGCGTAGAAAAATATTAATAAAACAAAATAGAAATAAAAATATAATTAAATATCCTGATTTAGTAAATCGTAATTTTAATGATATTAAAGAAAGATTTTCAATTTTATTTACTGATGTAACTTATTTAATTTGAAATGGTAAAAAACATTATCAATCAACAATAATTGATGGATATACTAAAGAAATTATTGATGTAAAATGATCAAAATTTAATAATAACAAACTTGTAATTGATAATTTAAATGCTGCAATTAATAAAATTAAAAAAATAAAAAAAGATCTAAATAAAACAATAATTCATTCAGATCACGGATATCAATATACATCTAAAGATTATAATAGTAAATGTTTAGATAACAAAATTATAATTTCAATGGGTAAAAATTATCATTGTGCAGACAACATTATTATTGAAAGTTTTCATTCATTACTTAAAAAAGGAACAATCCATAATAAAAATTATAAATCTCATAATGAATATATTAATGATGTTAAAAAATGAAATAAATGATATTCAAACCAAAAAGAAAAAGATATAATAAATAAAAGTTTGTAAACCTTTTTATTAATACTTACTAAACGGGGTGCAGTCTACAACAACCCTTTTTATTTAACAAGAGTTGTTTTTTTGCCGCTTCATCGTACATGATACAAATTAATAAATTATTTTTAGTGTGCTTAAATGTACTTAAAATGAAATGAGATAACAAAAAAATATTTTTTTTGAAAAAATACTTGCAATTTATTAAAAATATTTTATTATTAATTTAACAAGATATAAATTTGCCGTTTGTATCTACACAGCGCCTAATTTTAAAAAAAGCATAAAATATGAATAGAGTGATGCAAGAAGAAAAGAGGCGTTAGAAATGAATTTGGAATTAAATGCATTAATTAATGGTGAATTAGTAAACAATGGGGATTGATTAAAAATAATTTCACCAATTAATAATAAACCGTATGGTCGTGTTCCAGCTTTAAAAGAGAAAGAAATTAATGAAGCTTTTAAAACAGCGCGCCAAGCGCAAAAAGGATGAGCAAAATTAACCTTATTTGAACGAATTAGTTATCTTCGTAAATGAGCAGAATTATTAGCGAGTCATAAAACCGAACTTGCTAAAATTATGGCGTATGAAGTTGGGAAAAGTTTAAAAGATGGACAAGTAGAAGTAGAACGTAGTATTGAATATATTGATTATACAATTGAAGAAGCAAAACGAATTTTTCCTGAAACATTAACTGGTGATGGTTGAAATGTTAAAAACAAAATGGGAATTTTTTCGCGCGTTCCAAAAGGTGTTGTTTTAGCAATTTCCCCGTTTAATTATCCGGTTAATTTAAGTGTTGCTAAAATTGCCCCAAGTTTGGTGGTAGGAAATAGTGTTGTCTTTAAACCAGCAACAAATGGTAGTTTAACAGGGTTATATATGGCAAAGTTAGCCCATGAAGTTGGCTTTCCAAAAGGTGTTTTTAATGTAGTAACTGGACGTGGCCGTGATATTGGTGATTTATTAGTTTTAAATCCTGAAATTAATGTTATTTCCTTTACTGGGTCAGTTGCCGTTGGTAATCATATTCGGACATTAGGACATAGTAAAGACTTAGTATTAGAATTAGGAGGGAAAGATCCCGCTTTAGTATTGAAAGATGCTGATTTAACAAAAGCAGTAAAAGAGATTATTGCTGGAGCTTATGCTTATTCTGGGCAACGTTGTACGGCCATAAAACGTGTATTCATTGATGAAACTGTTGCGGATGAATTAGTAAAATTATTAAAAACAGAAGTTAGCAAGTTGGAAGCAGGTTCGCCATTAGATAATAAGGCCATTATCCCAGTGATTGATTTAAAAGCAGCTGAATTTGTCCAAGAATTAATTGATGATGCTTTAGCCAAAAAAGCAACATTAGTTATTGGCAATGAACGAAAAGATAACTTACTTAGTGCAACTTTAATTGATCATGTTACCCCAGCAATGCGCTTAGCATGAGAAGAACCATTTGGGCCAGTTTTACCAATTATTCGTTGTAAAAATGTCGCGGAAATGATTACTTTAGCAAATGAATCAAACTTTAAATTACAAGCATGTATCTTTACGAAAAATATTAATGCCGCTTTTAATATTGCAAATAAATTAGAAACGGGAACAGTAAATATTAATGGACGAACACAACGTGGTCCTGATTCTTTCCCATTTTTAGGAATTCATGATTCAGGACAAGGGGTCCAAGGAATTCGAGAAACAATTAATTCCGTTACTCGTTTTAAAGGGTTAGTAATTAATTATTAACTTTTCTTTTAAAACCTAATTTTAATTTTGTCGAAAACTCTTGATAAAGTCAAAAACCCTTATAAAATATAGATATTTTAAAGAAATATATTTTATAAAAAACCCAATAAAATAAGGATTTTATTAAAATATCAAGAGTTTTCTGAAAAATTAAAGATTAATTGCATATTTTTTTGCAATAAAAATTATACTATTATTTTTAACCTCTTGTCCTATCAGTTTTCGAAAATCTGCTGTATATTTATTAAATTTTTGTCCTTTTCTTGCCATATAAAAACGCACCTCCTTTAAAGTTTAGCAAAGACTTTTTTTCTTTACTTACTTTTTGGGGTGCAGTCTAAAAAAACATTTATAAAATATAGAAATTTGTAAAAAGTCCATTTTATTAAAAACCCAATAAAATAAAGGTCTTATTAAAATATTAAATATTAAATATCAAGAGTTTTCGACAAAATTAAAGTTATTATTTATTATTTAATAAACATATCTTTAAAATCATCTAATGATAAATACGGATCAGTAATTTTTTGATTATTCATAAATTCAATAATCCGATTAAGTTTAATATTAAAAATATAATAAGCTGCATCACTAACATCAATGATTTTTTTATCAATTAAAATTATTTTTAATAAATAATTAGTAACATCTTGCTATGTAATATTTGGGTTTAATAACTTTAAATCAACTGTCTTCAAACTAATCATTTTTAAAACATACTGAATAATTTGTTGTTGTTCCTTTTGATGACTTTGAGTCATATTTACACCTTACCTTAATTACATTTATAATTATAACTAAGTTATTAAAAAATTTAAAAATTATGTTAAATTTTTCAAAAATTCAATTGCATTTTCCTGGCAAAAGTTATGAAGCAACATTTTTATTAGACTTCTTGCGATACTATGATAATCATTGCAAATTAATTCATAAAGAAAAAATACAAATAGGAATTTATACCTCTTATTAATTTAATTCTTATAGCCTTTATAAGCGATGCATTATTTTGGCACAACAAAAAATGATTTTATTATTTAAAGTTAATTTTCATTCAACTTCTTGTCTTATTTATAATAACAATTGAAAATTATAGATTGAAGCAATTAAATTAAATCTTAAAGCAAATCTTTTTCTACGATTGCGATATTTTTCAGTAATAATTTTAAATTTTTTAAGGATATCAAAAACATTTTCAATAACGATTCTCATTTGTGAAATTAGTTTATTATGCTGTTTTTGTTCGTTATTTAAAGGTTTTTGCTTTGTTTTTTTATGCGGAATCAAAACATTCCGATACATTTTTTGCAAGCCTTGATAACCTGTATCAACTATTACTTTGCTAGCTTTTAAAAGCGGTATTTTTGCTTCTTTAAATAAACGAAAATCATCGGTTTTACCACAAGCAAAATTTGTTGCAATAATAGTTTTGTTTTCTTTTTCGATGATTATTTGTGTTTTGATAGTATGTTTTTTCTTTTTTTCGGAATAGTATTTTTTTTGTCTTTTTTTGGGCGTTGGATTGCTGTTTCGGTTGCATCAATAATAATTGTTTTATCATTAAAATATTTATTTATTAATGTTTTTTGCCCATCAAGTTGTTGAAAGTCAGGATGTTTAATTAAAGTGTTTTCAATTCATTTGATATTACGATAACAATTACTCTCACTAATGCCAAAACTTTTGTCAAGATGAAAATAAGTGTGGTATTCTCTTCAATATGATAAAGTCATTAATAAACGATTTTCTAATGATAATTTATTATCTTTTCCGCCTTTTTTAAATTTTTTTAACTCGGCTTCTTTTAAAATATCTAACATTTTATTAAAAGTATTTTGTTTTATTCCTGTTAATAGTAATAATTGGATTGGCAACCCTTTTTAGGACACTTTTTATATGGACTGTTGTTTTCTAAATTCAACAGGTGTTAAATAATTTAAACTACCATGAATTCGAATGTTGTTATATCAATGCACAAAGTCAAATAATTTGTATTTTAATTGGGTTAAATTTATAAATTTTTGCCCCTTGATAAATTCCGTTTTAAAACTTTTGTAAGTTGTTTCAGCTACAGCATTATCGTATGGACAGCCTTTATTGCTTAATGATCGTTTGATGTTAAAAGTATTTAAGATATTATCAATGATTTTATTTTTAAATTCATTACCCCGGTCAGTATGAAATAACGTAATTTGATTTAATGGTCTTGTAATTGAATAAAAGGCTTTTTGTCCTAGTTGGGCTGTTTTGTTTGTCCCGGCACTATAGCCAATTATTTCACGATTAAACAAGTCAATTAATAAACAAATATAATGTCATTTAGCACCAACTTGAACATATGTTAAATCACTAACAACAACTTCATTTGGTTGTTTATTATTAAATTCACGGTTTAAAACGTTGCTAATTTCGTCGTTATTAACCATTGACTTATGATTACGATATTTTAATTTGGTGTATTTAGATACTAACTGATTTTTAATCATAATTTGGCGAATTTTTCTTCGCGATAAGATAATATCTTTTCTGGTTAAAATAGCTTTAATTTTACGAGCTCCATAAATTTTGCGACTAGCATTAAATGCACTGATAACTTCTTGTTCATAATTATTAACATCAACCGTAGCGTATTTATTAATTTGATAGTAATATGTTGATTTTGCTATCTTTAATATTTGACCCATTTTTCGCACGGAATATTTTTCTTTATTATTGTTAATAATTTCTATTTTTTGCCAATTATCAGTGCCGCTTGCTTTAAAATGTCGTTTTCCATTCGTAATTGGATTAATTCTTTCCACAAGGCAATCAGTTCATTTTCTTCAACAGTGCGGTTATCTTTTGCTTTAAAAGATCCATAATTATTTAATTTTTCAATTCACTGATATACGGCTGATTTTGACATCCCATATTCCTTAAAAATTTCAAGAATGGTTTTACCATTTTGATAAAGTAAAACAATTTGTTTTTTAAATTCATCGGTGTATGAATTTCTTCCAATTTTTATATTCCTACTTTCTTCATAATTATATTTTATTTGAAAGTCCACATAAATATGGTCCAACTTATTGTAACCTATCCAATCATAGTGTCGCAAGAAGTCTAATAAATGTTTCATCGATTTGTATTTGGCCATTTAATTTTTTAAATTTTAATTAAGTATTTTATAATCGTCAAAAATTAATGCAATCAAAACAATTATAAAATACTTAATTAAAATTTAAAAAATTAAATGGCCAAATACAAATCGATGAAACATTTATTAAAGAAATCCATAAAGGTAATTTTAAAAATAAATTTGATAAACGAAAAACTAATCTTGATCCATTTTCCACTAACACTAAATGTTGTATTCAAATGGCGGTTGATACTAATAATAATATTTTTGTTCAATCCACTAATACCAAACGATTACAAAAACAGTGAATTATTGAAAATATGAATACAAAATTAATTAACAAAAATTCCATTATTATTTCTAATATGCAACCATTATATTTATTAGTAGCAAAACAAACAAGTTCTACTTTATATGCCACTAAAACTAGGATAAATCCTGATGCCAGTTATCGAAAATTAAATAAAATTAGTAAATTACAAGCAAGTCTTAAAGAAGCCTTGGTTCATTATCATGGTTTAGGTTTTACTAACATTCAAAATTATTTAAATCTCTGAAAATGAAAATACCAACACAAAGGTTTAACACCAAACCAACAAGCAACGGTATTATATTTTAACATCTAAAAAAGTTAAAGAACAATAATAATCTTCCATCAAATTCGTTTTCAAATTGTCATATTGATGATTTTTTTTACTTTATCAAGAGTTTTCAACAAAATTAAAGAACAAAATTAAAAAGAAATTTTAATAGTTTATTATATAATATATATAGAATTAGAGGCAAGAGATATGTTTAAATGATGAAGACGAAAAAAAACCGATGCAAGAATAGTAAATTTAGCAACAGTTAATACTTTTGATGACGAAATTGAAGGATTTAGCGGGATTATTTTTATCGATGAACCATTTACAAATGATTTAGCTAAATCAATAACACCAACAAAATCACCAAATTCGGAAATAAAAGATAATGAAGAACAAGAGTTAAAACAAGAATCAAAAGATGTTAACAATATCCATTATCTTGTGCAAAATGCTCGTCATCAAATCAATAAATACAAAGAAAAAAATAATGTGAATGAACATGAAAATTTATTAGAACGCTTAGAACAATTAAAAAATTTATGTGATAGTTCCCAAATCCAACCAAATGAATTTCAACAAATGTTAAATCGTATTAAAGAACGTAATTTTAATGATCGTATGACATATATTATGGAACGAATTAAAATTTTTCATCGTGATGATGATAAATTAGAATTAAACCAAAATGGTGAACCATTAGAAGTAAAAAAGAATAACAAAGTAGGGAAAAAAAATAAAATTACAATTACTGGCGATAAAGAAGAAATTACGAGTTTAAAACAAAAATTACCAAATAATCCTTTGAATAATATTGAGGAAAAAGATAATCTTACCATTACTTTATCTGTTGAACAATTTCAACAAGTTGTTCGTGATACAGTGGAAGATGTTTTAGTTGAGTTGGGAATTAAAAATAAAGATGAATAATTTTCCCTTTATTTTTGTTTATTTTAATTTTAGATTGGAGAGGAAAAATCGATGAAAATAGCTTTATTTGGTGGTAGTTTTGATCCTTTTCATACTGATCATTTAACAATGATTAATCTTGTTAAAACAAAAACAGATATTGATGAAATTTGAATTATTCCAACAAATCAAAATCCGTTTAAAACACGGAAACTATCACCAGTTAATGATCGTCTTGCAATGATTACTTTAGCAGTTAGTAGTTTACCATATGTTAAAATTAATGCGATTGAATTAGAAAATAAAAAGCCTAGCACTACTTATGATACTGTTTTAAAATTACAACACCAATTTCCTAATCATCAATTTTATTTTATGATTGGGTCTGATCAGTTGGCGACGTTAGATAAATGAAATAATATTGAGGAATTAACAAAAATGCAAACTTTTATTATTTTTCAGCGAAATGAAAAGATTGATCAAGCAATTTTAAAACAATATCAACCAATTTTAATTCCATTTCATGATAATTTAAATTTATCATCAACAATGTTACGCGAAGGAAAAAATATAGCTTTGCAATTACCAATGATTACTAATTATATTAATAATAATTTATTATATTTGCCAGAACGTTTAAAACAAAATATGGATGCGAAACGCTATCAACATTGTTTAAATGTTGGTCAAAAAGCACAAGAATTAGCGTTAATTTATCATTTAGATCCGCAAAAAGCTTTAATTTCCGGGACTTATCATGATGTCACAAAACAATGAACAGAAGAAAAACAACAGGCGTATTTAAAAAAATATTTACCATCTTTTTTATCAGAGCCCTTGCCAACGTGACACTCTTATACTGATTATTGTCATTTAAAATATGATTTATTATTTATTGATGAAGAAATTTTATCAGCAGTTAAGTGACATACTGTTGGTTGACCACAGATGACAATGTTTGAAATGTTAATATTTGTTGCTGATAAAATTAGTTGTGAACGAGATTATCCGAAGATTGATTATTATCGAACATTAGCCCAACAAGATTTAAAAAAAGCATTTCAAGAATTGTTAGTCGCTCAATTTGAGTGAGCAGTGGCTCAACATGGTCTTGAACATTTAGGAAAGAACATTCAATTAACTTATCAACATTGGAGAGAGGATAAATAAAGAAATGAATTTAATTATTAGTGCAATGAAAGAAGAATTATCAGCAACCCTTAATGCTTTACAACCAACCGAAATTGTTAAATATTCCCATATTAAGTTATATCAAAAAGGTGATTGGTTATTTGCAATTAGTAAGATTGGGTTAGTAAATGCAGCAATGACTTTAACAACAATAATTAATGATTATGCAATTAAAGCAATTTATAATATTGGTACAGTTGGATCATTAAAAGCAGCAATTAAACCATTGGCAGTTTTAGCGATTACAGAATCTTATTGTACTTTTGCTGATGCGCAGGAATTTGGTTATAGCATGGGCCAAATTCCTGGTGAAGCCGCTAGTTATCATAGTGACCCAAAATTGTTAACAACAATAACAACAAAAGTCTCTAAAATTAAACAAATTGTGTTAGGAAGCAGTGATATTTTTCTTGATAAATTAGAGTATTTTAACCATATTAAAACTAAATTCAAAAATAAAATTGATGTTGTAGATATGGAAGGGAATGCGTTTTTCCAAGTCGCTGCAAAATACCATATTCCAATTGTTAGTATTAAAATTGTTACAGATTATTTACAACCAGATAAAAAAAGTTCAACTAGTCAATTTAACAAAAATTTAGCACAAGCTGATATTTTAATTCGGGATTTAATTTGTAAAGAATTATTTAATAATTAGCTTTAATTTTGTCGAAAACTCTTGATAAAATAAAAAAAATAATCAATATGATAATTTGAAAACGAATTTGGTGGAAGATTATGTATCATGTACGATGAAGCGGCAAAAAACAACTCTTGTTAAATAAAAAGGGTTGTTTTTTTATTTATAAAACCAAGTTATTTATTGATTCAGAGAAAGGGCAGCATCTTAAACTCTTAAAATAGAAACTTTTTATTACAACTTTTTCGTTAACTTAAAGTTGTTTACACATTTATTAAATATCTTATAAATCTTTACAAAGTGTACCTTTTTTTCTCCAATTTTAAGGTGTTGTTCCTTCTCTGTTTTAGTTAATTAATTTGGCTAATAAATGAAAAAACTTAATATTAAAGGAAGGAGTAAGTAATGGAAATTAATAAGCAACAAACAATCTGTGATGTTGATAATTGCTATAAATCAATATCATTCATTACCGAAGAATTTTTATCAAATAAAGTTTTATGAACTTGTGAAAAACATAAAGATTTATTAAATCGTACAAAAGATAAAAAACAAACGCGGTTTTATAAAAAATTAGAAAATTCAAAAATTATCTTTGATGATAAAACTGGTTCTTTTAAACTTTGATTTTATAAAACAACTTAATGCAGTGTTTTAATTTTGTTGAAAACTCTTGATAAAGTAAAAAAAAATCATCAATATGACAATTTGAAAACGAATTTGATGGAAGATTATTATTGTTCTTTAACTTTTTTAGATGTTAAAATATAATACCGTTGCTTGTTGGTTGGGTGTTAAACCTTTGTGTTGGTATTAGACTGCACCCTGTTTATTAATACTTACTAAACAGGGTGCAGTCTAAACAATATTTCTTTTTATTTTTTTAACCGCTTAATTTGATTTAAAAAGGTTGAGGAAATTTCATTTAGTCCATAGTCAGCAATAAAAAAAATTGTCTCAAGATTTTGATTTAATTGTTTATTTGCAAAAGCTAGTTCCATTTCATATTTTAAATCATTATTATTCCGTAACCCCCGAATAATGTATTTAGTGCCTAATTGTTTGGAAAAATCACTAGTTAACATTTGATCATTAATTAAAATTTCCACATTTAAGTTAAGATTTTGGCAAGCAAGAGCAACTTGCTTAGCACGAATATTAATATCTGTTTGTTGTTGCTTTTCTAAGTTATTAGTAATAACAACATATAACTTAGAAAATAAAGCCCCTGCTTTTTTAATAATGTTAAGATGACCTTCATGGATTGGGTCAAAACTACCGGGAAAAATTGCTTTCAATCTTTTTTCACATCCTTTTAAATATCTTTAACTTTGTAGAAAACTCTTGATATTTTAATAAAACCTTTATTTTATTGGGTTTTATTAAAATATCAAGAGTTTTCTACAAAGTTAAAGAAGAATATTATTATTTTAACTTAAAAAGTGTGTTATTATAATAGCAATATGATATTTTTCCGATTATTTGGATATTTTTTTAATAGTAATGTATAATGACTAAGATTACATTTTTTAGAGAAATTAGATTTATTAAGAGAAAAATATATAAATGCATTTAAGAAATAAAATGTAAATAAGTATTAATTAATAAAAAAGGAATAGAAAGTAGACGATTTTAATTATGGCAAAAATTAAATTTTTCGCTCTTGGTGGATTAGACGAGCGAGGTAAAAATTTATATTGTATTGAAGTAGAACAAGATATTTTTATTTTTGATGCAGGAACAAAAAACCCGGAACGAGGAATTTTAGGAATTGATGTAGTAATTCCAAATTTTGATTATTTAAAGGAGAACCGTGCCCGAATTAAGGGAGTTTTTATTACAAAACCTTCGAATGAATGTTCTGAAGCAATTATTTATATTTTAAAAGAATTAGCATTACCAGTTTATGGAAGTGATTTAGCGTGTAATATTTTAAAATTCCATTTGCAACGCTTTAAAGTGCGAGGAAAAGAAGAGTGTTTTAATCTTATTAATGCAAAGGATATCCTTTATTTTGGGTCATGTAAAGTTGAAGTTTTTTCAACAACAACAAATATGCCAAATAGTTTTGGGTTTGCCTTACATACGCCAAATGGGACAATTATTTATACTGGTGATTATATTTTTGATGCAAAAACTGATCCTAACTTTGCAACTGATTTTCAACATTTAAATCAAATTATTGATAAAAATAAAGTGTTATTATTTTTATCAGAGGCTTCATCAGTTTCGCGTCGTGGTTATACAGCTCCAAACCATAAAATTAAAAACTACATTGAACGTGCCGTGAAAGAAACAGAGGGACGGATTATTTTAGCTTGTTTTGATCAAGATTTGCACAAAATTAGTGAGTTATTTGATTTAGTACGGGAAAATAATATTTCCGTTGGAATTTATGGTCAAACATTATTAGAATCATTGAAAGTATTATCGGATAGTAAAAAACTAAACTTTAATGGGATTAATTTAAAAGGATTACAAGAAGCCGTTAAAGAAGAGAAATCATTAATTATTGTAACTGGAAGTGGTGAACGATTATATAGTCGTTTAATTAAAATTGCGTCAGGAAATGATGATATTTTAGATATTAAAGAAAGTGACACAATTATTTTGGCAACACCACCAAATCCAGGCAGTGAATTAAACCATGCTAATGTTTTAGATGAATTAGCACGAACTGTTGCTAAAATCATTGTTTTATCAGACAAAAAAGTTTGAACAATGACAGCAAGTTATGAAGATGTTAAATTAATGAGTTCAATTATTAAACCAAAATATTTTGTTCCAGTAAAAGGGTTATATAAAGACTTTGTGCAAGCAAAAATGTCTGCAATTGAAGCTGGGATTAATCCAGAACATATTTTTATTGTTGATAATGGAGAAGGACTTGAATTTATTGATGGTGAATATAAGAAAACATCTAATAAAGTTAAAACAGCTGATTTATATGTTGATGGAATTGGTGTTGGTGATATTGGTGCCGTGGTTTTAAATGAACGTAAACAATTAGCAACTGATGGTGTTGTTATTATTGGTGTTTCAATTGATAGCAAAACAAAAGAGTTAGTTTCCTCGATTGATACGCAAATGCGAGGAGTAATCTATATTCAAGAAAATAATGATATTTTCCGTAAAATGCAAAAAGTTATCATTGATATTATTGAAAAACATTATAAAAAAGTTACCGTTGGGGAAATGTATGATATTAATGAAGTTAAAAATGAAATTAGATCAACAATTAGTTCATTTGTTAAAACGGAAACTGGGAAAACACCAATTATTTTAGCAATTGTGAATGAAATTTAATTTTATGATATATTTATAGTAGATAAATATTTGAAACTTTTAAATGTATGGTCATATTTAAAGTAATTTCTAAATATTTAGAATTTTAGGAGGGCTTGCACTATGAAAAAAAATCTTATGATGATCAGTTGATAAATGATAAAAATGAGAAAACTGCAATCTTAAAAGTCGAAAAAAAGCAATGTCGTAATGATTCCATCGGGTGAGTAATTGGGGCATTATTAGTGACGTTTTTTACTATTCTTGCAGTAGGGCGCATTACTTTAATTGGACAATTTATTGACGATGTTTTATTTACTTTTGCTTTTGGTTGATTTAAGTATTTGATGTATTTAGTATGCTTAATCTTAGGAATTGCGATTTTTATTGGCGTTCGTATTCGCTTAAAAGTCCGTGTCATTTGTATGGTCATAACTTTTATTATTTTATCGTGTTGATTAGTTAGCGGTGTGTTACTGATTTATCAATATGCTATTGGCCAAATGGCGTATTTTCATCGCGGTGTTTTTTTAAATGTTATGAATAACTATCTTGAACGTTGACAAGATGCTTCCATTTTTACTTCTAATCCAACCCATCCGATTACTTTTGTTGGGTTTAATGGTTCTTGAATTACTTTATACGCTGGTGGCGGAATGATTGGGAACTTTTTAGCCGGAATTGCTAGTTATACAACTATTTTTGGATTGTTAATTTTGTGTTTATCAGTTTTTCTATTATGAGGAAGTTGAGTAATAACAGGAACAGCGATTGGGATGTTTTTACAAAAAAATGAACGACAACAACAAGGGGTTTGTGTGTTATGTTTGTCAGCGAATCGTCGTCAAAAACAAAATATCTACCAAGCTTATAATATTCCCGATGAAAAATTGTTTTCCGCGCGCCAAGTAATGCATACAACAGAATCCTCTGATATTACAATTCAAATGCCATCATACACCGCGTTACATGATCAACATTTAATTGATGATTTAATCGCGGATGATTTCGTTGGGAAGAAAAAAACAAAACAAAATTATGTTCGTTTTGATAATCAAAATCCCCATGGTCCAGGACCAATAGGGCACAAAGAACCTTTTAATGATTATCCACCCCTTTCTCCTCAACCACCGCACCGCGCAAAAATGCAATTAACACCAGATCAATACATTCAACCGCGTAATCGTCGGAGCAATAATAATGCTTATCTTAATAAAGATATTGATGATTTACCATTTTATGGTTCACCGTATGGCAAAAATGTTAATATTGATGCTGCTCGTAATAATTTAAATTCGGCAACTGATATTACACCTTTTGGAAAAATTAACCGTAATGATAATCCAGATTCTTTAAAACAAACATCATTTTATGTTGAACATTTTATCACTGAAGAATATGATTCACCGCCATTAGAACAATATGAGCCAATTGAACCTAATGCTGGAATTTATCATCGCCAGAGTAATCAAGAATATGAATGTGACTTAGAACCATATCAAGAAGAGTATTACCCTAGTTATGAACCACCAATAATGAATCAACAACATTTTGAAATGCCGTATCAACCACCGCACCGTGTTGCGAAGCCAAAATCAATTGAAGTTAATAAGAAATTTAGTCAGCCCGGGCCACGTCGTAGTTCTTTTAATAATCCACATTATAAATTACCTAATTTAGATTTATTAAGTCCGAAGAAAGATAATCGGCGAAATAATGAACAAAATAAACTTGCTGCACAAAAGAAAGCCGTTAAAATTAATCAATTTTTTCAACAATTTAATATTGCCGCTAGTGTGCAAGGAATTAATATTGGTCCAACAATTACCAAGTTTGAAGTACAAATGCAACCAGGGGTAAAAGTTAATAAAATTATGAATTTAGAGAGTGATCTAAAATATGCTTTAGCCACGCAAAATGTGCGGATTGAAGCTTCAATTCAAGGGAAATCAGCCGTTGGAATTGAAATCGCTAATGAAATTAGTAATAAGGTAACTTTACGTGAAATTATGGAACGATTACCATTAGAAAAACAAGACCGTAAATTATTAGTTGGAATTGGTCGAAGTGTCAATGGTGAAATTATTTTTGTTGAATTAGATAAAATGCCCCATTTATTAGTTGCTGGTTCAACTGGAAGTGGAAAGTCAGTTTGCATTAATACCATTTTATCGTCATTAATCTTACGAACAAAACCATCAGAAGTGAAATTATTATTAATTGACTCAAAACAAGTTGAGTTAGCAGTTTATAATAATTTACCGCATTTATTAGTTTCTGTTATTACTGATACCAAGTTAGCAAATTCAGCTTTAAAAAAAATAATTGCGGAAATGGAACTTCGTTATAGTATGCTATCTGAACGCGGTGTTCGAAATATTGAAACATTTAATAAAAAAGTTTCAGCGAAAGATCGGTTACCATATGTTGTGGTAGTGATTAATGAACTAGCTGATTTAATGATGACAGCGGGGAAAAATATTGAAGACTCAATTATGCGAATTACCCAATTAGCGCGTGCGGCTGGAATTCACATGGTGATTGCAACGCAACGACCATCAACGGATGTTATTACTGGGATAATTAAAACAAATATTCCTTCGCGAATTTCCTTTTCGGTTACTTCAGCGAGTGATTCACGGACAATTTTAGACCAAGGGGGCGCTGAAAAACTAATTGGTTATGGTGATATGTTATATGTACTAGCGGGGCAAAATATTCCAACTCGGGCACAAGGGGCATTTATTTCCGATGATGAAATTCAACGGTTAGTTAATTTCTGTCGTGAGCAACAAGAACCTGATTATGATGAATAGTTTTTAAATATTGAAATCAATAGTGATGGTGGTAGCAACAATGAAAGCGATAATATTGACAGTTTGTATCCAGAAGTGAAACGATTTGTTATTTTAAATCAGAAGGCTTCAACATCGTTGATTCAACGAAAATTTTCAATTGGTTATAATCGAGATAGTCGTTTAATTGATGCGTTAGAAGAAAACGGGATTATTGGTCCCCTAAATGGTGCAAAACCACGGGATGTTTATGTTCAAAATATTGATTTAGATGATAATCCGTATAGTGATGGGGGCTATTGATAAAGCCCATATAATTTGAAAAAAACCAATTAATTATTTGTGTATTTATAATTTTTATATATAATTAAAGATAGATTGGAAAGATAAAGTTCAACTTTAATTTTGTCGAAAACTCTTGATATTTTAATAAAACCCTTATTTTATTGGGTTTTTGATAAAATGTATTTCTTGAAAATATCTATATTTTATAAGGTTTTAGACTGCACCCCGTTTAGTAAGTATTAATAAAAAGGTTTACAAACTTTCATTTATTATATCTTTTTCTTTTTGGTTTGAATATAATTTATTTCATTTTTTAACATCATTAATATATTCATTATGAGATTTATAATTTTTATTATGGATTGTTCCTTTTTTAAGTAATGAATGAAAACTTTCAATAATAATGTTGTCTGCACAATGATAATTTTTACCCATTGAAATTATAATTTTGTTATCTAAACATTTACTATTATAATCTTTAGATGTATATTGATATCCGTGATCTGAATGAATTATTGTTTTATTTAGATCTTTTTTTATTTTTTTAATTTTATTAATTGCAGCATTTAAATTATCAATTACAAGTTTGTTATTATTA
Organism: Spiroplasma endosymbiont of Polydrusus pterygomalis; assembly: GCF_964030635.1. Lineage (GTDB taxonomy): Bacteria > Bacillota_I > Bacilli_A > Mycoplasmatales > Mycoplasmataceae > Spiroplasma. Next base: position 1,250,445 of record NZ_OZ034909.1, read on the forward strand.
AATTTTGATCATTTTACATCAATAATTTCTTTAGTATATCCATCAATTATTGTTGATTGATAATGTTTTTTACCATTTCAAATTAAATAAGTTACATCAGTAAATAAAATTGAAAATCTTTCTTTAATATCATTAAAATTACGATTTACTAAATCAGGATATTTAATTATATTTTTATTTCTATTTTGTTTTATTAATATTTTTCTACGCATACGCTTTACATATTCAGCTTGAATATTATTTTCTTTCATAATTCGTAATACTTTCTTAGCATTATAAACAATGCCATAATCTTCTTTTAAATATTTGGTAATTCGACGATAACCAAATTGTTTTAAATTTTCTTCATAGACTTTTACAATATTTTTTAATGATTCACTACCCTTACCACCATTACTTGAATAATTTTTATATTTATCTCAATAACTACGCTTTAAATTTGTTACATCAAGTAATAAATTTAGTGGATATTTATTAATGTTTTCTTTGATAAAAAATACAATTTTTCTTTTATTTAATTGTAAAAGTCATGAAGCTTTTTTAGTAATTCATACCTAACTTTGTAATAGTTTAAATCTCTTTTTCCTCTTTTTTCTTTTGGACCTTTATTGGTGTTTAAAATTCCTTTCTTAAAATTTTAATACCATGAAGCAACAGTTTTTTTATTAATTGCATATTTTTTTGCAATAAAACTTATACTATTATTTTTAACCTCTTGTCCTATCATTTTTCGAAAATCTGCTGTATATTTATTAAATTTTTGTCCTTTTCTTGCCATATAAAAATGCACCTCCTTTAAAAGTTTAGCAAAGACTTTTTTTCTTTACTTACTTTTTTGGGTGCAGTCTATTTTTTTTGACTTTATCAAGAGTTTTCTACAAAATTAAAAAATTTCAATTAATATTTTTTAAATATTAAGTATATAATTAAACTATTATGCAAAAACATTAAGGATGAGAAAAGATGGTAAAAAAAGCAAAGAAAACTACTGTAAAATTAAAAATACTAAATGATATTTCATTAAAATTAACTGATGTTGAATTTCGCTACCGTGAAAATCACCCTAATGCGGTTGACGGAGTTAGTTTTGAAATTAAACATGGGGAGTATGTTACAATCATTGGTCATAATGGCAGTGGAAAATCAACGATTAGTAAAATTATTATTGGGGTTTTACGACCACAAAAAGGGAAGATTGAAGTTTTTGGAAATGAAGTTCATTCATCAACAATTACTGGAATTCGTAAATTTTTAGGAATTGTCTTTCAAAATCCGGATAATCAGTTTATTGGGTCAACAGTTCGCGATGATATTGCTTTTGGTTTGGAAAATCGTCAAATTCCCCAAAAAGATATGCAAGCAATTATTGATAAAGCGGTCGCCAAAGTTGATATGAGTAATTTTCTTGACCATGAACCCTTAATGCTGTCGGGAGGACAAAAACAACGGGTAGCAATTGCTTCGGCATTAGCTTTAGCCCCAAATATTATTATTTTTGATGAAGCAACAAGTATGTTAGATCCAAAGGGACGCAAAGAAATTAAACAAATTATGGTTGATTTAAAAGAATCACGGGAAAAAACAATTATTTCAATTACCCATGATATGGATGAAATTTTAAATGCTGATAAGGTCATTGTGATGAACAAAGGACAAATGGTCAAATGTGGTAAACCACATGAAATTTTATATGATGAAGAGTTTTTAAAATCAATTCATTTAGATGTTCCCTTTGTCTCACGTGTCGTTGATAGTTTACGAATAAATGGATTAGAAGTAAAAAATACACTAGATCTTAGAGAATTGGTGGATGAAATATGTCAAAAGTAAAAAATAAACCTAAAATTGAAGCGTTACAAAATGTTGATATTACCTTCACTGATGTCTCTTATGTTTATGCGCCCAAAACGCCATACGAATATGTCTCGTTGCAAGACATTAATGTGATTATTAAACCAGGTAAAATTACCGCTATCATTGGGTCAACGGGAAGTGGTAAATCAACATTAATTCAACATATTAATGGATTATTAATTCCCACAACAGGCGTTGTTGATGCGAATGGTTTTATTATTACCGCAAAACAAAAACGGATTAAGAATATTAAACAATTACGAAAATCAATTGGACTAGTGTTTCAGTTTCCGGAATATCAATTATTTGAAGAAACAATTGAAAAAGATATTATGTTTGGTCCAGTTCATTTGGGTGAAAGTAAAGAAGTGGCTCTAGAAAACGCCAAAAAATATATAACAATGGTTGGCTTATCATTAAGTTATTTAGAACGCTCACCGTTTGACTTATCGGGAGGACAAAAACGCCGCGTTGCTATTGCTGGGATTTTAGCAATGGAGGGTAATACTTTAATTTTAGATGAACCAACAGCAGGGTTAGATCCCGAGGGGGAAGAAGACTTTATTAAGTTGTTTTCCCAAATTAATAAAGAACAAAATAAACGAATTATTTTAGTAACGCATAATATGGATCATGTCTTAGAAATTGCTGATGAGGTTATTGCCTTAAAAGAAGGCCGTGTTTTAAAAGTCGGAACGCCTTTTAAAATTTTCAAAGATAAAGATTTATTACAAACCCTTTTAATTGAACCACCGAAGATTTATAATTTAATTTATCAATTACAAAAAAAAGGGCTTGATTTAACGGATGTTAATATTCGAAATATTGATCAATTAGCAAAAGAAATTATTCACCATAAAAAACAAAAAAGAAAGGAATAAAAAGATGTGCATATCATTTGGACGTTATATTGCTTATAATTCCCCAATTCATAAAATGGATCCACGGGTAAAATTATTTATGTTGTTATCATTAATGGTATCAATCTTTTTTTCAAATGGTTTTACTGGCTATGCTATTTTAGGGGTAACGATTTTTACTTTGTTCTTTTTAGCGAAATTACCACCAAGATTATTACGAGCATTGTTAAAACCAATTTTATTTATGTTTATTATTTTATTATTAATTAATTGTTTTTTAGTCACGGATGGTTATATTGGTTGACATTGAGGGGGCAAAGCAACGGCAACTGGCCCAGTTGCCGCAGGGGGAAAAAGTTGATTTGCTTTTTCCGAAAAAGCCTTTTTTAATGCCCTTTATATGGCGTGTCGTATTTATTTAATGATTTTAATTACGACAATTTTAACTGCCACAACTCGCCCATTGGATTTAACATTAGCCTTAGAAGATTTATTAAGTCCGTTAAAATTAGTACGGTTCCCAGTTCATATTTTATCAACAATTATTTCAATTGCTTTACGTATGATCCCAACATTAATTGAAGAAGCAGGACGAATTATGAAGGCCCAAGCTTCACGAGGAGTTGATTTTAAGAATGGACACTTTAAAGACAAAATTAAATCAACAACAGCTTTGATTATTCCATTATTAGTATCATCCTTTCAAAAAGCAGAAGATTTAGCTTATGCAATGGATGCTCGCGGATATGACCCCCATGCGAAACGAACACGTTATCGTCATTATCGCATTCATTTTCCGGATATCTTATTATTTATTTTTGGGGTTGGGGTTGCCAGTGTTATTATTGCGCAATCAGTAACAATTGGTCAATATGAAACCTTTTATGAAGTTTTACATTGAGGACCAAGTGGCTTAACATTTGGCAAAATTTCAACAGGATTTTTACGTATTCGGATTCCTCATATTGATGAATTTGTTTTAAGGTGATAATGTTATATTTATTATTAAGTATTGAATATGATGGTTATGATTATAGCGGTTGAGTTAAACAAAAAAATGCTCGAACAATTCAATTTAAATTAGAGAAAGCATTTTTTGGAATTTGTCAGCAAAAAATTTGAACCTTAGGAGCTAGTAAAACCGACGCAGGGGTTCATGCTTGTGATCAAAAGGTATTAGTGAAGTTACCGTTTCAACCACGTCACTTAGGTTTTTTTATTAAGATAGTTAGTAAAAGTTTACCGCCAAATATTAATATTAAAAAATACCAAGTTGTTCCCGAAAATTTTAGTGTTCGGACAGCCAAAGTCAAAGAATATGTTTATACGATTAATGATCGAACATATGATATTTTTAATCATCGTTATGAATTAAAAGTGGATCGTTTGCTAGATGTGAAAAAATTGCATAAAATTAGTCAAGTTTTTGTTGGGACTCATAATTTTGCTTTTTTTTCCAGTGTTAAAGCGGACGAAAATATTGCAACGCAACGAACAATTAAAAAAATTTGAGTTAAACGAAATAGAGCCAAAAAAATAGAAATTCATTTTGTGGGACCAAGTTTTATTCGTTATCAAATTAGGATGTTAACACAAAATATTTTGGCATGTTATTGAGGACAAGTTAGTTTAATGGAATTAAAAATGGTTTTAAAACATCCACCAGCGGGGGGAACAACAAGATACTGTGCAAAACCATATGGTTTATGTTTAAAAAAAATTAAATATGTAAATTGTAAACCAAATGCAACACTTTATTTCTCATAAAGTGTTTTTTTATTTTTTGTTAAAAAACATAAATTTATTTGCATTATTCATCGGATAGTATCTTTAAATTTAGAACTTTTATCATAAAAACTGTAGAAACCACATACATTTTGTCTTTAATTTTGTCGAAAAATCTTGATATTTATAAAATATACCTAATTTTAGGTATATTTTATAAATATCAAGATTTTTCGACAAAATTAAAATTAAATTATCAAGTTCTTTTTTTTAATTCGTTGTACAATGATATTGTGAGTATTAATTAATTACTGTATAAAAAGGAGACAAATAGAATGAAAAAATCGATTGATACAATTAAAATGTTGGGAGTTGAAGCAATTAATAAAGCAAATTCAGGTCATCCAGGAATTGTTCTTGGGGCGGCACCAATGGCCTATACTTTATTTACAAGACATTTAGTTGTTAATCCACAAGTAGATAAATGAACAAATCGTGATTTATTTGTTTTGGCAGCTGGGCATGGGAGTGCTTTATTATATAGTTTATTGCATTTATCAGGTTTTGATCTTAATATTGATGATTTACGCAATTTTCGCCAAGTTGTATCAATTACTCCTGGCCATCCTGAATCACATTTAACTCCCGGAGTTGATGTTACAACTGGTCCGCTTGGACAAGGAATTGCAACGGCAGTAGGATTAGCCTTGGCAGAAACTCAATTAGCAGCAAAATACAATACAAAAAAATATCCGCTTTATAATCATTATACTTATGTTATATGTGGTGATGGTGATTTACAAGAAGGTGTTACGCAAGAAGCAATTTCTTTAGCGGGACATTGAAAATTAAATAAATTAATTGTTTTATTTGATTCAAATGATGTGCAATTAGATAATATGGTTAATGTTGCGCAAAGTGAAAATATTGGAAATCGTTTTAAAGCAGCGAATTGAAATTATCTTTTTGTTAAAGATGGTAATGATGTTGAAGAAATTGACCAAGCAATTATTAAATCTAAAAAAAGTGATAAACCAACTTTAATTGAAGTAAAAACTGTTATTGGTTATGGTGCAACTAAACAAGGAACATCGGCAGTTCATGGTGTACCATTAGGAGCTGATATTGAGACAATTCGCAAAATGTTAAAATGAAACTACAAACCATTTGAAGTTCCTAGTGAAGTATATGATGATTTTGATGTTAATGTTAAACAACGGGGAATTAATAAGCATGATGAATGATTAAAAATGTATCAGGGATTTTGCAAAGAAAATCCAGCCTTAGGGAAAGAACTTGATGATGCAGTTTATGGTAATTTTAATTTTAATCCGCAAGATTTGCGTGATTTAAAACCAATTAAAGCCCAAGCAACACGGATTAGTAGTGGAGCAATTCTTGATCGTCTTTCAAATATGATTTCAAGTTTAATTGGAGGTAGTGCTGATTTAAGTGGCAGTACTAAATCAAAAGGGGCTGATGGCGTTTATAGTGTTGAAAATCGTAAAGGGCGTAATTTAGCATATGGGGTCCGTGAATTTGCAATGGCCGCCATTAATAATGGAATTTGTCTTCATCGCGGATTAACACCTTTTGCAAGTGGATTCTTTGTTTTTGCGGATTATATGAAACCAGCAATTCGGTTAAGTTCATTAATGGAAATCCCCGTTATTTATGTGTTATCCCATGATTCAATTGCTGTTGGTGAAGATGGACCAACTCATCAACCAATTGAACAATTGGCAATGTTGCGTAGTCAACCAAATTTAAATGTTTTTCGTCCCGCTGATTTTAATGAAACATTAGGGGCTTATCATACAGCTTTACAAGCAAAGCATACGCCAAGTGTTATTTTAATTACTCGGCAAGATTTACCAGAATTAGAACATTCAAATGTTGAAATGGTTAAAAAAGGAGCTTATCAAGTCTATGGTGAAGATAATAACAATGATGTTGTATTATTAGGAACAGGTAGTGAAGTAAGCATGGCTATTGCTGTGGCGCAAAAATTGGAGCATGATAAAAAAATTAAAGTAAAGGTCGTATCAATGCCATGTTGAGAATTATTAGAACAACAAGATGCTGAGTATAAAACAAAATTATTAGAACCAAACGCTCTAATTGCTTCAATTGAATTAGGAACAACTTTTGGATGAGAACGTTATACTTCAAATAAGGGGTTAAATTTTGGAATTAATACATTTGGCAAATCAGGCCCATTCCAAGATGTTTTAGAATATTTTGGCTTTAATGTTGAAAATATTGTTAATGCTATTAATAAAAAAATGCAATTATCGTAACAATGCACAGTTTCAGATAACTGAGAATTTTAATTCAAAAATGCCACCACTTCAATATGAAATGAAAGCATTTTTGAATTTAAAATTTTTCTTTTTTCATTATAATGAATGGATTGGCAACCATTTTTAGGACACTTTTTATATGGACTGTTGTTTTCTAAATTCAACAGGTGTTAAATAATTTAAACGACCATGAATTCGAATATTGTTATATCAATGCACAAAGTCAAATAATTTGTATTTTAATTGGGTTAAATTTATAAATTTTTGCCCCTTGATAAATTCCGTTTTAAAACTTTTGTAAGTTGTTTCAGCCACAGCATTATCGTATGGACAGCCTTTATTGCTTAATGATCGTTTGATGTTAAAAGTATTTAAGATATTATCAATGATTTTATTTTTAAATTCATTACCCCGGTCAGTATGAAATAACGTAATTTGATTTAATGGTCTTGTAATTGAATAAAAGGCTTTAGACTGCACCCAAAAAAGTAAGTAAAGAAAAAAAGTCTTTGCTAAACTTTTAAAGGAGGTGCATTTTTATATGGCAAGAAAAGGACAAAAATTTAATAAATATACAGCAGATTTTCGAAAAAGGATAGGACAAGAGGTTAAAAATAATAGTATAAGTTTTATTGCAAAAAAATATGCAATTAATAAAAAAACTGTTGCTTCATGGTATGAAAATTTTAAGAAAGGGATTTTAAACACCAATAAAGGTCCAAAAGAATCATTTAAAAAAAGAGATTTAAACTATTACAAAGTTAGGTATGAATTACTAAAAAAGCTTCATGACTTTTACAATTAAATAAAAGAAAAATTGTATTTTTTATCAAAGAAAACATTAATAAATATCCACTAAATTTATTACTTGATGTAACAAATTTAAAGCGTAGTTATTGAGATAAATATAAAAATTATTCAAGTAATGGTGGTAAGGGTAGTGAATCATTAAAAAATATTGTAAAAGTCTATGAAGAAAATTTAAAACAATTTGGTTATCGTCGAATTACCAAATATTTAAAAGAAGATTATGGCATTGTTTATAACGCTAAGAAAGTATTACGAATTATGAAAGAAAATAATATTCAAGCTGAATATGTAAAGCGTATGCGTAGAAAAATATTAATAAAACAAAATAGAAATAAAAATATAATTAAATATCCTGATTTAGTAAATCGTAATTTTAATGATATTAAAGAAAGATTTTCAATTTTATTTACTGATGTAACTTATTTAATTTGAAATGGTAAAAAACATTATCAATCAACAATAATTGATGGATATACTAAAGAAATTATTGATGTAAAATGATCAAAATTTAATAATAACAAACTTGTAATTGATAATTTAAATGCTGCAATTAATAAAATTAAAAAAATAAAAAAAGATCTAAATAAAACAATAATTCATTCAGATCACGGATATCAATATACATCTAAAGATTATAATAGTAAATGTTTAGATAACAAAATTATAATTTCAATGGGTAAAAATTATCATTGTGCAGACAACATTATTATTGAAAGTTTTCATTCATTACTTAAAAAAGGAACAATCCATAATAAAAATTATAAATCTCATAATGAATATATTAATGATGTTAAAAAATGAAATAAATTATATTCAAACCAAAAAGAAAAAGATATAATAAATGAAAGTTTGTAAACCTTTTTATTAATACTTACTAAACGGGGTGCAGTCTACTTCTTGTCCTAGTTGGGCTGTTTTGTTTGTCCCGGCACTATAGCCAATTATTTCACGATTAAACAAGTCAATTAATAAACAAATATAATGTCATTTAGCACCAACTTTAACATATGTTAAATCACTAACAACAACTTCATTTGGTTGTTTATTATTAAATTCACGGTTTAAAACGTTGCTAATTTCGTCGTTATTAACCATTGACTTATGATTACGATATTTTAATTTGGTGTATTTAGATACTAACTGATTTTTAATCATAATTTGGCGAATTTTTCTTCGCGATAAGATAATATCTTTTCTGGTTAAAATAGCTTTAATTTTACGAGCTCCATAAATTTTGCGACTAGCATTAAATGCACTGATAACTTCTTGTTCATAATTATTAACATCAACCGTAGCGTATTTATTAATTTGATAGCAATATGTTGATTTTGCTATCTTTAATATTTGACCCATTTTTCGCACGGAATATTTTTCTTTATTATTGTTAATAATTTCTGTTTTTTGCCGATTATCAGTGCCGCTTGCTTTAAAATGTCGTTTTCTATTCGTAATTGGATTAATTCTTTCCGCAAGGCAATCAAGTTCATTTTCTTCAACAGTGCGGTTATCTTTTGCTTTAAAAGATCCATAATTATTTAATTTTTCAATTCACTGATATACGGCTGATTTTGACATCCCATATTCCTTAAAAATTTCAAGAATGGTTTTACCATTTTGATAAAGTAAAACAATTTGTTTTTTAAATTCATCGGTGTATGAATTTCTTCCCATTTTTATATTCCTACTTTCTTCATAATTATATTTTATTTGAAAGTCCACATAAATATGGTCCAACTTATTGTAACCTATCCAGAATTATATAATTATCTACAATATTTTAGAAGTAAAAAATATTGTAGATAATTATATAATTCATTATAATGAAAAAAGAAAAATTTTAAATTTAAAAATGCCACCACTTCAATATGAAATGAAAGCATTTTTGAATTAAAATTCTCAGTTATCTGAAACTGTGCACCATTTTAAATTCCTGCTTTTTTTAAAATTTCAACCTTTTCGCGATAGTTTGGCATATATTTTTCAACATGATATCAAAATGGTTTCGAATGATTATGATGAACTAAATGGGATAACTCATGAATAATAACATATTCTAATACCGTTGGATTAAAATGAATTAATTTGGTATTTAAAAAAATTTTTTCAGTTTGGGGATAACAAACACCTCATTTGCGAATCATTGTTTTAATTGTTAAATTTTTATAAGACAAATTCATCGTTTTTGCTCATTTATTTAATAATTGTTCAAATTTATAACTAAATTTTTGTTTTAAAAAACTATGTAACTTTTTAACATTTTCATCATAACTACCAGCGTCTTTTAATAAGAATACTTGGCGATTAATAATTTTTGTATGGACATTTTCTTGGGTCAATTGCAATGAATATTTTTCATTAAAAACATAAACATAACCCGTGCCATTAGGGTTAATAACAATTTTCCGATAATTATCGTGAACATCAATTACGGTAATAATTTTTTTAATATTTTTATAAATTAAAGCTTCAATTTCCCAATCATGCGCATAGCTAGGGGCTGATACTTTAATTTTGCCATTATTAACATTCAACACAATATTCTTTTGTTCTTTAATAATTAAATCATATTTAATTAAATTGCCCTGATACGGTAGCACTTTTTGCAATGCCATGCTGTCCCTCCCCCTATCATAATTTGCTTTAATTATTAGACTTCTTGCGATACCTGATTATTTATGCTTAAAAAGCAATTAAAATTTTTAAAAATGCTTATTTTAAAGTTTAATTTAATTTTTTTATTTTTGTTAGTATCGCAAGAAGTCTAATGATTATCATCTATTTTGTCATCATTGTCATTATAATCATCAAGATTATCATCTAAATTTGATGATTGAAAAGAATGCTTCGTTGCTGGTTTTTTAGTAATATCTTCGCGATATTTTTTCCCGGCAGTTCAAATTTTATCAATATCACCTAAAAAAACTTTCCCATTATACGAACTATAAACACACGCATTCGGATTAATTCGTTGTTTTCCACTTGGGGTTGTGGCATTGAGCCAATTCGTTCAGCTAATTTTGTTGTATCTAATGGCATATGTTGATTTGATTTTGGAATAATAATTGAACTATGCGAAGATGAACTTCCTCTTGATGATCCTGTACCTTCACTAAAAATTGGTGCTGAATAATCGTGGTGTTTAATAATATCGCTTTTTTGTACAAAATTACCTTCTTTTTCAAGCAATAAACCTGCTGGTGATTCATCAACAATTCCTTCGCCATCTTTAATTGTATGTAAATATTGGCCCTCTTTGCCAACTCGCATTGCTCCATTTGAATTATGCATATTACTATTATTTTCTTCCTCTGAAAGAAGATGGGCCTCGCCTTCTTCATGTAAAATAGCATTACGAGCCATCTTCGCTTTTAAATCATTCGTTGATGAAACTGTTTTATTAACTGTTGGTGTTCGTTCTTCAACGGCAGAAAGCTCAGCAGAACTTACCATCTCTTTTTGTGGTGTTACGCCACGTGCTCCAATTTTATCAGTTTTTAAATTAATTGCTGACAAACAATTTTGTTGATCTTGGGTTAATACTTTCATTTTTTGAATTTTTCCATAATAAACTATTGCTAAAACACCACCAAGGAAAGTTAAAACTGGTCCAATAAATAATAAAATAATTCCCGTATTAAAGTTATGATCTAATTTAAAAATATTTAAACCTTTGTTTAAATTATCTGGTTGTCCAGCAAGAAAAACAACCATTGATAATAAAATAACACTCGCTATACCAATAATAAAAGCTAAACTAGCTCCAAATCCTTTATAAGCATTATTTTTTCTTAAATAATTTGGAATTAAATACATTGACACTAAAAAAGCAGAAATTGCTATTAAAATACCACTGAATAATTCTGGTTTTGCCATCATATTATTATCATATACTCTTCTATTTGAAAACTGTAAAACTAAACTACCAATATCTTCTAATAACATGTATGCAGCATCATAAAGAAACATTTGACTACTAATTTTATTTTTTAAAATAATTAATAATCCAAATAGTAACGTACTAAAAATTCCTCCAATTGTTAAAAAAGTTAATGAAACTCTTCGTAATTTCTTCATTTTTTTCACCTATCTTTTAACCATAACAAACCATACATATATTATTAAATATATATCGTAATTATACCTTATTTCTATCAAAACCAATAATAAAATATGCTTTAATTTTGTAGAAGATTGCGTTGCCAAAGTTGGGGAAAATAAAAAAGAAATTTTTCAGTATAATTAGGTTTGAAAAAAATTAGAAAGAAAACTATCCTATGAATATTATAACTAGAATCCAAGAGTTTTTAAACGAAAATAATAACTCTTTTATTGATTTAATTAATGAAATTAGCCCCAATACAGCACTATTATCCTATTTAAACAATGAAATTAGTTATGAAGCTTGAATACTATTTAAAAATATTTTTGAATATATTGATAACTATATTTTTAATAAGGACTGACGCAAAGCACGTTATATTCCAAAAGTATTTTATCAACGAACTTTGGTTTTTCGTAATGGTGAAGTTACTTTTAAACGACGAAAATATATCTTAAAACCATAATTTCAAGTGGCAAAAAAACCAAAAACGGTATTTTTACTTTATATTCAATTAGGGATTGAAAGTTATCAGCGACTTGATTATGATTTTTCGTTAGAAATAATCAGCAAATTAGGCATAAATTTTAGTTATCAAGATATTTGTAATATGTATCGGAATGCTAACATAACAAAAAAAACAATTTTTAACCTTATTAAACGGTTTGATATTAAACATTTGTTAGAACTAATGCTAGATGAACCAGATACAAAACTAAAACATGATGGGGTTATTTATATTGAAACCGATGAAGCATATCGCAATGCCATTAGTTATCAAATCAAAAAACGATTAAAAATTAAGAAAAGAATCCGTTTAACCGTCTTTCATACTGGTTATAAAGATCCTAAAACAATACGAAAAACAATGCATAATGTCAAATTTCTAGTAACAATGACTAATGAAGTTAAAAAAATTAACTCTAAAAAATACTGACAAGGAATTAAAGAATTTATTAACTTAAATTATGAATCACCCGAGACAGCTAAAATTATTGTGCTTGGTGATGGTGCACAATATATTTCAACGGTTGAAAAACACATCAATGTTGAATTTATCATTGATCGTTTCCATGTTATTAAAAAAATTAAAGATTGTCTCCGTGGTCCACGATATTATAAACGTTATTTATTTAATAAAATTAGAAAAGCAATTTTAAAATTAAACTGAAACAAGGTTACAAAATACCTTGAATGAGCTTATCAGCTTGTTAAAACCGAAGAAGCGAAAGGAAAGTTACAAGAAATATCTAATTATTTAAGAACATACTATGGAGCAATTCAAAAATGAGAATATCAATAAAATATTGGTTGTCGCATTGAAAGTTATATTGCTCGAATTATTAAAGTAATGTTTCGTTCAAAACCAAAAATATTTAATGAAAAAACGATTTACAAAGTAATGTTATTAAAAGCTAATGGGATTAATCCCTTTCAAGAACTAACAGAAATTAAAAATCTTCAAGTAAAAAATGAACAAATTACTTGAAGATGAATATTTAAAAAGATGAATAATCCAGAAGTTAAACAATATAACTTACCAATATTCACCGCTTCTACATTATCAATACTAAAAATCTTTTAAAGAAAATAGTTTCTAATTATTATTAGAACTTAATGCTGAAAACTTTTCCCCAACATTTTACACGCTACCTTTGTAGAAAATTCTTGATAAAGTCAAAAAAATAATCAATATGACAATTTGAAAACAAATTTGATGGAAGATTATTATTGTTCTTTAACTTTTTTAGATGTTAAAATATAATACCGTTGCTTGTTGGTTTGGTGTTAAACCTTTGTGTTGGTATTTTCATTTTCAGAGATTTAAATAATTTTGAATGTTAGTAAAACCTAAACCATGATAATGAACCAAGGCTTCTTTAAGACTTGCTTGTAATTTAATAATTTTATTTAATTTTCGATAACTGGCATCAGGATTTGTCCTAGTTTTAGTGGCATATAAAGTAGAACTTATTGTAACCTATCCACTATTAACCAGAAAAGATATTATCTTATCGCGAAGAAAAATTCGCCAAATTATGATTAAAAATCAGTTAGTATCTAAATACAACAAATTAAAATATCGTAATCATAAGTCAATGGTTAATAACGACGAAATTAGCAACGTTTTAAACCGTGAATTTAATAATAAACAACCAAATGAAGTTGTTGTTAGTTATTTAACATATGTTCAAATTGGTGCTAAATGAAATTATATTTGTTTATTAATTGACTTGTTTAATCGTGAAATAATTGGCTATAGTGCCGGGACAAACAAAACAGCCCAACTAGGACAAGAAGCCTTTTATTCAATTACAAGACCATTAAATCAAATTACGTTATTTCATACTGACCGGGATAATGAATTTAAAAATAAAATCATTGATAATATCTTAAATACTTTTAACATCAAACGATCATTAAGCAATAAAGGCTGTCCATACGATAATGCTGTGGCTTAAACAACTTACAAAAGTTTTAAAACGGAATTTATCAAGGGGCAAAAATTTATAAATTTAACCCAATTAAAATACAAATTATTTGACTTTGTGCATTGATATAACAATATTCGAATTCATGGTCGTTTAAATTATTTAACACCTGTTGAATTTAGAAAACAACAGTCCATATAAAAAGTGTCCTAAAAATGGTTGCCAATCCAACTTCAATAAGTAAAATGATGACGAAAAGCATCAAAACTAGCCCGACATTTTTTGCATAAATATTTTTGTTTTCCTTCGGGATTATGACCATTTTTAACACAATGATAAGATTTGCAATTAGGGCATTTAATACCTTTATCTCTAAATTTTTGATCAATTTCATTTAAGCGTTTTTGTTTTTTGATTAATTCTGCTTCTTTTTTAACTTTTTCATAAAATTCTAAAAATTGATCATTTGTTAAACTATTCATTAATTCTGCAAGTATTTTTTCCATCAATTATTTACCTCTCTTTATATTAAAAATATACCTAATTTCAGGTATATTTTTATAAATATCAATAGTTTTCGACAAAATTAAAGAATAAATGATATTCAAACCGAAAAGAAAAAGATATAATAGACTTCTTGCGATACCGGTTTTTCTTATTAAGAATATTTCTATAAAATATAATTAAAATGTATCATGTACGATGAACCGGCAAAAAACAACTCTTGTTAAATAAAAAGGGTTGTTTTTTTATTTGTAAACCCATAATTATTAATTAATTCAGAGAAAGGGCAGCATCTTAAATTCTTAAAATAGAAACTTTTTATCGCAACTTTAAGTTAACGAAAAAGTTGTATTACACATTTATTAAATATCTTAGAAATTTTTACAAAGTGTACCTTTTTTTCTCCAATTTTAAGGTGTTGTCCTTTCTCTGTTTTAGTTAATTAATTTGGCTAATAAATAAAAAAACTTAATATTAAAGGAAGGAGTAAGTAATGGAAATTAATACGCAACAAACAATCTGTGATGTTGATAATTGCTATAAAGCAATATCATTAATTACCGAAGAATTTTTATCAAATAAAGTTTTATGAACTTGTGAAAAACATAAAGATTTATTAAATCGTACAAAAGATAAAAAACAAAAGCGGTTTTATAAAAAATTAGAAAATTCAAAAATTATCTTTGATTGAGAAACTGGTTCTTTTAAACTTTGATTTTATAAAACAACTTAATGCAGTGTGGGACGGTTATTTTAAATAACTAAGTGCTTCCATAAGAACATGAGTTTAAGCTCATTCCCACAGCCAGCCGAGGCAAGTACTGAAATAGTGTATGAGGAAAAATGTAAATCGGCGCTGGTTATATTTAAACTAAGCGATAGTCGTGATAAGTGCAAGGTCAACATCAAACGACAATAAACATAGAGATGGCCACTTTATAAATAAATTTGCGATAGATATTGTCCCATCGAGGATGGCAGCGGTTCTACAAACCACAAAGCCAGCACCAGGCTCTTCAAGGTGCAAGTGAATTTATTTTAAAAACTGAACGTTTTGACTTGAAATGGTGCGGATGAAGAGAGAGAATTCTCTGGCTTTACCTCATAAAAACAACTGTCTATTATCTAATAATAAACAAATATTAAATATATTATCGCCACCGCTCACCCCCAGTGAAGCGGATGGCGTAGTAAATAAATAGATAAATACTTATATAACTAATTCTCGCTTTGGCACTTTCACTTGGGAGTGAGTGCCAGCGAATTAAAAATAGGAGGAAATATAATGACAGAATATAAAAGTAAATATATTAATAAAACTTGAAATGAAATAACAACATCATTTGATTGAGTGAATTGTCAACCTGTTAATTGTCGTATTTCTCATAATAAAAATCATTATGATTTACAGTGTTTAGAATGAGCAAAAATGTACTTAAATTTATTTGAAGATAAATGAGATGTTATTGCTTCTTATATGCAACATTACAAAATTAACGATATTTTAGATTTAGCATCAGATGGTTGAAAAATATTACAAATTGAGAAAAAAATCAATCAAATAATTTAGGAGGTTTATATGAAAAAGTTAAATAAAATTTGTCTTAAACAAAGATATTGAGATTATTGTTTTCATAAAGAATGCAATAAAGAAAATAAATTGAATGAATTAATGCTTAAAAGTTATCCAGTTTCATTTGAAGATATGACTGATGAACATTGAGCATTAAACAATAAAAATAATTAGGAGGAATAAGAAAATGTCATATTGTATTAGTGATTACTTAAATGAAAAATGAATTAATAATAACGCATTAAAAATTAGTAATAAAGATATTATTTATGCACAAATTGATAGTGACTATGATAAGAGTTGAGAATTAAATTTATATCTTAAATTTGGTAATGAAGAGCGACATGTAGGTAATATTTCATTGCCAAAAGATTTTGATTTAAATTTAAAATGATATGAAATTGATGAGGTTAAAGGTTTAATAGATGATTATTTAGAAGATGAAGAAGCAGACTACGAAGTGATAAATTATGAATAATATGTGAAAAGATGAAAGTGGTTATGTTTATAGCGAAGAAGATTTATTTAATATCGCATTAGAAGAATGTTGTTCAGAAGAGAGTGCTTACGAATATATTGATAATTTAATAAGTGAAATGGATTTGGAGGAAATTTAATTATGGCAGATTTAAAGTTGAATAATCAAATTAAAAATATTACCTATCCATTTTATTTAAAAGGTAATGATTTTAAAGAATTAAGTTTAAAAGCATTACCAATTAAAAATTGAATTGATAATCACGGTAAAGAATTAGCAGAGTTTATCTATCGTCATCTTAATCATTATGGATTAAATGGTTATCAAGATATACATTTAAAAGATATACCCAGTGCTATTAGTAAAATTGATTTTGTTTTTAGAGAACCATTAGAATTAATAAAAGATTTTAAAGATGAAGTAAATCGAATTAGAGTTAATATTATTAATTTAGAAAAAGTACTTCAAAATAATAAAATTGAAATTAAAAATAGCCTAATACAAGTTCAATACTTAAAACAACAACAGTTTATTCAAATGTATTATGTAAATTCAAGCAGCAAATTCTGTCTCTTGTTAGTATGATAATAACATCATTTAAAATAAATGCAACTATTTTTTTAAAAAAATTAAAATATTTGTAAATTTAGTCTATTTTAAGCATATTTAAGCACACTGAAAAATAATTTATTAAATTTTTAAAATAAACTTATCTAAAATTATTTAAAAATACTTCTTTAGATGTTCTTCAATTCAAACAAGGCCTTAATTTTTCATTCATAACATTAACTACTCAATCTATTTCTTGTTGAGTAACATTATTAAAATCCGTTCCCTTAATATACCGTTTTCTAAATTCACGGTTCATTCTTTCAATTAATGGTTTTTGTTTTGGTGAACCCGGATCACAAAAATAAATATTAGAACCAGTAATATTTTCTATTTCTTCAAACTTACTAAATTCTTTTCCTCTATCAGTTATTATTCCTTTAATTTTTCCAACCAAACCATTAATTTTAACTAATTCTTCAAGTTTTTCTAAAACCTCATTAGCAGTATGTTCTCCTAATTTAATTGCAAAATAATTTTTACTATTTTGTTCAACTAATACCAAACAACTAGATTGATGGTCTTTTCCAACTACGGTATCCATTTCAAAAAAAACCAACATTAGATTTTTTATTTTCAATATCTCATATTGATTTGAATTTATCATCTAATTTTCCGCGATTATCAGGTCTTTTCTTTGTTATATTTCTTCTGCCACCATTTAATAAATTTTTCTTTAACAAACCCAAAAGACCTAAATAAATTCATTTATAAAAAGTTTTAAGACAGGAAGGAAATTTGACACCAAACTTTATTAAAAATCGATGAATAATTTCCGCTGGCGAATCACCAAAAATATTAAATCGTAAATTTAAAAATTCTTGCTGCTCTTCTGTAAATGTAGGTAGTTTTTTAATAGACCTTTTTCGCTTTTGTTTATAATCTTTTTGTGCTTCAACTGGCATATAATCTTCTACCTTTTTAAATCGCTTTATTTCTCTTTTAACAGTATTAATTCCACGATTCATTTGCCGTGCTATTTCTGATAAATTAATTGAATCATTTTTCTTTTTACAAATATCAGAAAATAATAAATCTTTAAATAAATTTCGTTCATCAAATTTTACATGTGTATATTTTTGCATTTTTCTGTCTCCAATTCTTTTTAAAATATTTATAACATTAAATTAAAAATTATTGACAATTATTTTTATAAGTATATAATCTAAGTGATAAACAGTAAGTAAATTCTGTCTCTTAAAGCTGTTTATAAAAAATAAAGTAATTAAGTTTACTGCAATGTTTCTTTTAACTGAGATATATAAATAAAAATTTTTCTAGATTATTATTAATATATAAAGTTAGGAGAAACATTGCGGTAATTAAGTTTACTTTTTTTTATTTTGATGTAAAATATAAATGATAAAAAAAGAACCGCGATGGTTCTTTGTTATATTTTCAGATATAGTTTACTCTTTTATTTAATCATATTCATTAAATAATAGCAATTTTAGTATGCAAAAAGGAGTAAAAATGAAAGAATTTAATCCAAAAACAGCAAGTTTACGAACATTTTATCGTAAAATAGAGCAGTTTTGACGTGATAAATCACCTAATATCCCCTATACTTTAAATGATTTAACCAATAAATTAAATCTTTCTCGCCATTGAAGACAAGAAATTTATCGGAGCGAAAAGATAGTTCCTTTACTTGAAAAACAAGTTGATAAAATAGAAAGTGAACTTATTAAACAAATGGTTAAAACGCCAGAAGGTACTAGGTTATATTGACAGCGTGCATTTAATCATAAGTATTCACTACAAGAAAAAGAATTTGAAAAAGAATTAAACTTAAATAATCAACAACCAATAATTGTTAATTTACAAACGGATATTAGAGATATTAAAAAAGAAAGTGATAATAATGCTTAATCATTTTACTTATTTGTTATAAACGCCTTATTGGTTATTACAAAATAGTATTATTGGTAATAAATATCCATTTGCTAAGAAATATGAATTAGTTAATGAAATTAATCAAATTGGAACACGATATAGTGGTAAGACTATATCAAATATTAAAATGTTTGGTGAATTATTAAAAATTAGTTTATTAATTAAAGAACCAATTTGTATAATTGCTAGTATGTATTGGAGTAAAGATTTAAAAGATAGTGTCTTTCAAAATATATGAAATATGTTAGATGAAAATAATATACCTTATAGTATTAATTTATCAAATTTTACTTTTACTTTATCAAATGATAGCAAAATATATTGTAAAGGTTTACATTCACCAAGTCGAAAAGAAAAATTAAAAGCCTTTGCTGATTTGAATAAGTATAAATTAGTAATTGATTGAAGAGAAGAATGTGACCAATTTCAACAAAAAGATTTAAGTGATTTAGAGTTTGCTATTCGTGGTTATCAAAATAAAATAACAATTAATACGTGTAATCCTGAAAGTTTAAAAAGATATATTGTTGGTTATTGTAATGAATTATTATCTTTTAATGAAGAAATAATGCGTAGTAAATATGAACAAATTAAATATATTGAAAAATGAAATATGAAAATTATTATTCATTATTCTAGTTGAAGACTTAATTATAAATTACCACAAGATAAAGTTAATGAACAATTAAGATTAGAACAATTAGATATTGAAAGAGCAAGAGTATGGAGTTGAGGATTGCCCGGTAATACTAGTGGTTCAATTTTTGCAAGATATATTGATATTATGCAAGCAACAGATATTATTCAACCAACGAAATTATTAGGTGGTGTTGATATTGCTAACGCGACCAGTCCTAAGGGACATACTACTGCCGCTAGTTTTTGACTATATAATTCATTTGATAAAAAAGCTTATAAATCTTCTGAGTATACGCATTCAAATGCTACACAGCAATTTAAAACAGAATTAGAACAAGTAAAAGATATTTTAGAGTTTTATAATAATCAATTAAATCAATACTTTAATTTAATACAGCAGGGTATTAGTATAAATGTTGATGATAGTGCATATTCAACATTACAAAGTTTAAATAGAGAAAAATATAATTATACTTTTGGGCAATATATGACATTTAAACCAGCACAAAAACAGAAATTTAAAATAAGACATCGGATTGAAGCATCTACAATGTTAATAAATACAAACCAATTAAAATGATTATGAGAAAAATGTCCTGTCAGTAAAACCCAATATGAATTAATTCAATGAGAAGATAAACCAGATGCCAGAGAAGAACGAATGTTAGACTTATATGATGATACATTTGATAGTGATTTTTATGCTTTACATTTTGAATTAATACCAATGGTTAAACATAATAATTCAGCAGATTATAAATTATGACAACAAAGGGAGTGAATAACTTAATGAAAAAAGATATTTATGTAATCCATGATGAACGTGTAATAAATGCAAAAATACCTTATATGTCTGTTTGTGGACAAGTTAAAAAAAGACTTTGTCAAGAATTAAAAAAAGATAATATCGCAATATGTAAATTAAATTTATATAACGAATATATTAAAAAATATCAAAAAGTTAAAGTATGTGTTCAAGTTTTAGCAAATGAGCCAAATTTATTAACAGTAAATATTATTAATTATGCACTTATCTTAAAATTAAAGGAGCAAAATAACCATGAATAATACTTTCCCTAGTTTACCAAACTTAAGTGATATTAATAGTGTTTTAAAATTTTATAATTATGATTGAACAATTAATTTAGCAAATATTATTGCTCGTCATCAAATGCGATTAATAAATGGTAAAGATATTTTATTTAAGTCTCATCGTAAAGACATTTTAGAAAAATTAAATTGATGATATGAAAATTATAAAATAAAAGAAAAGTTAGATAAAAACGAATTAACAGCAAGTTTAATGGGTAAAACTATTTTTGGTTTATTAGAAACTAGTGATGGTAATATTGATTTATGAATTAATCCTTTTAACTTTACATCACGTGTAAGTAAAATAAATGAAATTGAACAAGGGGCCGACATTTGATTAAATTATCATCAATCAGACAGTGGTTTTATTTTAAATTTAATTTGTACCAAAGATAAAATAGTTATTAAAGGTTGACCAAAAAATAATGAGGTAGTTGTTGGACAAAGTAAAACACAAATTAAAGATGATGTTAGACCTATTTTAGTTCAAGAATTTAAAAATAAATTAGGTATAGTACCTTTTTGAGAAATGATTAATGAACCTAATCCGTTGTTCTTATCAACTTCAACTACATTAAATCCATGACCTACAATGGCAAATTGTTATAAATTACAATTTGATTTAGAAGATAGTTTTAATATTAAATCAAAAGAACGATGAGCTAATCGTACGCACTGATATGGGGTATTAGATGATGGTTTAATGAAT
This sequence comes from Spiroplasma endosymbiont of Polydrusus pterygomalis, assembly GCF_964030635.1. Lineage (GTDB taxonomy): Bacteria > Bacillota_I > Bacilli_A > Mycoplasmatales > Mycoplasmataceae > Spiroplasma. The sequence goes on from NZ_OZ034909.1 coordinate 1,272,028, forward strand.
GCTTACAATATGGGAAATAAAAAAGCATTACAAGATGTATTTGATGATATTTTCATTCAATCAGGTCAAACGGCAGCAGATGGGACATCATCACAATCTTTACAAGTAGTACAAGGTGCACCAACATTAGAAACATATACCGAAGATCAAAAATCAATTATTGAGCAAGTATATTTAGCATGTCATTTTTCTAGTCCATTTGGTGATAAATCAGATAATGACCAGAATAAAACACAGTCATTATTAACTAAAACAAAAGACTTAGAAAAACAAGCATATTTACAAGCATATCGTAAGCAATATTATACTAAGATGTTTGATACTGTTTTAAAATATTATGGTTTATGAGATGGTATTGGTGAACGACCTTATGGTTTTGATTTTATTAGTGCTAGTTTAGTTGACCAAATGCGACAAAATGAATTAATTACTGCTAGATTAGATAATGGCACAATGGAACCAATAAGAGCTATAACTGAATATGACAATATTGATGAATTAGAAGCAACAAAATATTTTGAGAAAGTAGAAGCATGACAAAATAAAATGCAAGCCAAAGAAATTGAACATAATAATAAATTACTAGAATATGATGAAACTGGTAATAATCAAAATACCTTGCAAGGTAGAACAGAAATAAAGGAGAATTAAAAAATGAGTAGAATTAACCCAGGAGTTATCGAAGAACTAAGAAGACAAGCCCACGATACTTTAATAGATATAAGAGAAAATATAAAAGATAATAGACATTGAATGGTATTTCCTTTTAATGTTTATAGTTCATATATTCCTGATACTGAAACAGGTTGAAAACCCAATAACGCAAAGCCTAGTGATTATGGTAGTTATTCAAGAATATTTGATAATATGGAAAGTACGATTGCTCAATGACAAGATAGTTTAAAAATAGTTCAAAAACATAAAGGTGAAGAAATTAATATCTTAACAATTGATGATTTTAGTAAACAATCAATTAATTCAACTATATGAGCCAATAACGAAACACCTTTCGCGATAAAATTAAAAGATGAAAATAATAATGTTTATTGAAAATTAATTGATGGGGAAAATATTTATGATATTAATAGAATGTTAGCATACTTAAAGCAATATAAATTAAGTTATTTTATTAATAATGATAATAAAGCTGATAATTTTTATACAAAAGAAGTTAAAGTTGGTAAACATTGAGATGCTTATATGATTGATGATAGAAGTTCGATTCAATTTGGTGAAGCTAAATTTGAACAAGTATTTACTCAGCAATCAACTGAAAGACAATATACTTTATTAATTTTAGATGAAGATGCAAGTAAATTAAATATTAATGATTATTATAATTTTTATACTGTATTTAATGACCATGGTTTAAATATTGGTGGGGGTAATATAAATATTGCTCCCCAAGATAGACAATGATTATATCCATCAAATGTTATTAATTATTATTCACCATGAGATGGTAGTTTTTTATGACAAGAAATTACCTTTTCAAGTATTAATGACAAAATTAGTAATAGTGGTTTATCAGTACGACAATTTATTCAAACATCAGCACCTGGGGAAGGTTATTGTTTTCCTAAAATAACTTATAATGAGAAAACAAATACATCAACTATTGAATTAGATGATATGTTATTAAAAGACCCCGGTGTTAGAGCAATGGCAGTTAAATTTTATGGTAATCCGATATTTTTTGATATGCCCGTTATTGGCCGGCCAATTATTAAAGGTCAATTTAATCCAAAAGTAATGAATTCACGAGATTTATTAATGTATAACATGTATCCGTGTCCGCCTGACAAAGTTAATACTTATGCATCACCTGAGGTAAGTTGATATAACATTCAAGGCATTCAACCAACTATGATAAATGGTTATGAAGATTGAAAAAAAGATATGGAAAGTAGATATGATTTTTGAAAGAAAAAAAATAGTGAGGGTATTGTTATAACTGACCAAGAAAGTTCGACAGCTACTAATCCTACTGTTGGAAAAACAATTAAAGAAGAAAATAATGACTCTAAATTTTATTGGTCTAAAAAATGAATGATTATTCCACCAGATAAAGTAAAAGTAAATAGTGGTGACGTTAATAATATTATTAGTACCCAATCATCATCATATTTTAGAAGAAAAGATGAATTTGACAATACTGTAGGACAAGTTCAATTTGAATATAATAAAATGGGTGCATGTAATGTTTGAGATATTTTAAATATGAATAATTTTATTAATCGCCAAGTTACTGTCTTACCTTTAAACTATACACAAAAATTAGTGTTTAATCCTTTTACGATACCGGGTGGTGTTGGTAAATTCCTAAACTTTATTTCATTTGGTATTCCATGAGGCTGAGTTATTAATCAAGATGAAAAAACTTGACCTAATTTTCAATGACTTAATGGCTTTATGAGTGCTAATGTTTATAGTTTTTATAAACATGCTTTTTGAAGTGGTAATGCAAAAGGTAATGGTTATTTACCATTTGAAATATTTAGAGAACAAGGTAATGATAAAGTTGGTGCTATTTTTGGAGCAAATGCCACTAGTTTCGGGTTTACTACTTTATTAACTGATAAATTAGTAGGTACTGTTTTAACTAAGGATGGTAAACCAACAAATAATATAGTTTATTCAACATATAATCTAAAACAATTAAATCAAAAAACTAACCGAATTTATTTAATTAATGAACTTACAACAGCAGTAGATGCTCAAACACCAGTTAGTGACGGTGAAGAAGATAATGATTGTGAATTCTTACAAACACCAGATGGGACAAATTGTAGTTATATAATTGATATGTTTTCAATCCAAGCTTTATATAAAGGTAATTTTGAAATTATATTTTATGCTGATAACCCATATACAAATAATGAAGAAGATTATTTACGCTTATCAGTATGAAGTTTTCGTGGAAAAACAAAAAGTGTATTAAATAATTATTTACGAGATATGACAACTAATTATAAAACTAGCTTCTTATTACCGCATGATTATGAAATACCAACTTTTAATTACCCCGAATATGTATTACCACCAGTGCCATATAATTATAAAACTTATACCAAAGATATCTGAGATGCTAATACAATCAAACCATTAAAAACTAAAATTACAGCACCTATTCAATGTACTAATAGCGGTTATGTAAATGATAATAATTTAATTAATTTATTTAATAATGAATTTAATTCTGCTTATTATGAAATAGAAATTGATTTAAAACAAATTGACCCAACAATTCAAAGTATTAGTAAATTTCAAGATGCTTATAAAACCATAGAAATAAGTAATCTATCTAATTTAGAAGTTAATTGTTTCAAACCTGATATAGAAAAATTTATTTATGATAGAGATGTTAATTTATCTGCTGGAAACAATAGTTGTAATATTGATTTTGGTTCATTATCTAAAATAACTTTAAAAAAAGAAGGCTTATCACAAACTGATAATATTAATTTTGATAATATAATAACTTTATATACAGATAATATAGAAATAAATAATATTAAAACATCTTCTACTGCATATACTAATGGATTATCTGAAAAAGGTTATAAAAATACTTATAATAGCAATATAAATGATAGAAATTGTGGTATTAATTTTTTGCTTCAAATAACAAATCTTCCCAACGAAGATTATAATGATTTAATTAGTAATAAAATTAAAGAAACATATTTACAGGCATATTATAATAATGATTTAAAATTAAAAATTAGATTTTCAAAAGTATTATTTATTAATTTATCATGTGTTGGTATTGAAAAATTCCCACATCAAGAATATTTTAAATATTGAGGTAATGATAAAAACATTATATTAGATGTTGAAAATCCAAATATTTTAGGTATTAGAAATAAAAGTGATAATCCAATTAAAATCACAATTAAACCAAGATAAAAAAACAAAAAAGAGATCTAAATCCCTTTTACTCACCTTTAATTTTTATATTAACGTTTTCATCTAAAATTAAATAAGGTTCCTTAATACCTACTAAATTTCAACGATAAACTTTTATTCATGAATTAGACCATGGTAATTTAATATTAACATCTGGATTATTATTTATTCTTTTTGATAATTTTATATTATTAGAATTATCCTTATATATTATGTAATATCATTTATTATCAATTTCACTAAATGGTTTTTCTTGTGGTGCTATTCATTCTAAATTATCTCTAATAGTTTGATTTTTTGTATTTATTTTGTTTTCTTCTTTTATTTTTGCTAATTCTTCGGGTGTATATTCTGCTGTATTACAAGCAACTAAACTTGTTGTACTTGTTCCAATTAAAGTGATTGTTCCTAAAAGACTTAATATTTTTTTCATATTTACAAATCTTTTTATTTTGTTCTTAATTTAATTAAAAATGGAAATAAAATTCAAATTTATTTTCATTTTTAATTTTTATTATGTATTAACTATATTACAAATTGCCGAAGATGCTCCTGAAACCATTGAAACTAAAGTGCCGACAAAAGGGATCCACCATGTAGTAGCTGAAATAAAACTGCCAGCTTTTGTGCAAATTTCTAATCCTTCGTTATTTTTATTACTTTCTAAAATAGTTTTTATTTCATTTATTTCTTGACTTAACCTATTGACTTCTTGCTTTAAATCATTAATATCTTTTTGTAATCCTTGAACATTTTTATACAATTCATTTATTTTGAATTTATTATCAATTGTTTCTAAAATATGATTTAAAGATAATAATTTATTTTTAAGTTCAATAAAATGATTTCCTTTTCAAGTTCTTTTTAAAGCTTGACCACGTTCATCGTTTCCATATTTAGGTACATCTTGCATTTTTTGACGGTTAATTTCAAGTTTTCATTCATTAAAATTTGAATTTCAATTTTCAATTAAATTTTCTTGTCCAATAATGTTTGGCAATTCATTCATTAAAAAATCTTTGCTGATAAAACTAAATTTAGTTTTTTTTGTAGTAGGATATTTTTTACTATTTACTTTTGCAGTAATTTCTACAGAAAATTCTTTATTTAAAAAAGAAAAATTAGTTTTACTAAAAATATTAAGTTCTGAAATATCTAAATTAGGATTTTGTTTTTTAACGGCATTTAAAATTGTTTCATCTTTAACATTATCAATCATTCCTAAATCAGTTTTATTATTAAAATCCCTATTTCAATTATTAGCAAGTTCATTATCAAGACGTCAATTTGGATAATAATTACTATCATCAGTTCTTATATTTACATCATGATTTCAAATTTCTCACCCGGTAAACTTACATAAAATAATAATTCTTATTCTTTCTCTTCTACTACTGCTTATATATTTATTATTAATAGTTGAAAAATTTTCATATATTGTTCTGCCCAAATTTCCTATAGCCCAATTTTCAATTCTTTTATCCATTCAAACACCATCAAACATTTTATTTATAAATTTTTTTGTAAAACTGCTTTTATTATTATTTTGATATAAAAAAACTATATCTTCTCAAGTATCTGGTTTAAATGAAGCATAAATATTATTGTTTCGTTCATTATATTCAATTTGATTTCCATCATTAATTCCTCTTTTACTTCTATTTAAACTTTCTAAATTATTGTTTTGTAAATAATTAATATCACCATTTTTGATAGTTTCTTCTTTTTTATAAGAAATAGCAGCAATTGTTGTTGGTACAGCAGTTCCGGTAATAGTTAATACACTTAATAAACTAAGTAATTTTTTCATACTTGTTTTTCTCCTTTTTTAATCTTGAAACTTTTTATCAAGTTCTACTCCCAATATATATATATATATATATATATACAAGCAAAATTAGTAATTATTTTAAAAACTTTTATCTTGTTAAAAAGCTATTAATACACGTTTTAAGGGGTAAATTAGCAATGAAATATATTAAGTTTATTTATTTTTACATAAAGTGTTGTATTAGTAAAATAATAGTATATAATGAAGGCATAGGTTTAATCTTTTTCCGTAAAAAAGAGTTACGCTGACTTGTTAATCGGACAAGGATAAAAAAAGAGGAGTTTATAAAATGGCACTTACAAAAGAACAATTAATCGAACAAGGTTTAAGTGAAGAAATTGCAGAAAATATCTTAAATCAGTTTAATAATAACGCAAAGCAAATTAGAGAAAGTGTGCAAAAACGCGAAGATGTTATATCAAAAGAAGACTTTATTAAATTATCTAATGAATTAGATGAATTAAAAGCCTTTAAAGATGTTCAATCTACTAAAACTGAAGATATTAAAACTAATTTAGATAAAGTTAGTGGTAGTTCTTTATCTGAAAAAATGCAAACTTTAAAAGAATTAAAACCTGATTTGTTTATACAAGAACAACCATCAGTTTCACCCACTAATTTTATTAAAGAAATGATTGAAAATTCGGTTGAAAATAAAAATGATGAAATTGAAACTATTAAAGAAAAAGGAGCATATACTCCAGAAGAAATTAAGAAATTAACTGATTATACACTTAAAAACCTTAGATAATAAGGGAGTGAAATATTATGGCAACAATTAATTTGCCGCAAGTACATTTTACATTACAAGGTAATACAACAGGTCAAAAAGCCTATGTTGATATGGTTAACGCTATGCTAAGAGGACCATTAATGAATGAGCATGCAAGTATTATGCAATATGCAACTGCAACTGCTGAACAAGTTGCTTGATTACCTAATGCAGGACAAGCATTATATAATTTAACTCATCGTGTGGTATGACAAGATGATTATGCATTACCAAATGGTGGGGCAACTCAAACTATGGGATTAACAAGAATTCCGGTGCCTATTAATAAAAGATTTAATTTAAAATTAATGAATGAAGCATTTGACTTAGCAATGATAGAACAAAATATTAAAAATGGTGTTATTGCTAACGCTATTGCTAGTATTGTACAGAATAAATTTGTTAATTTAGAATGTGAATTAATTCAGGGGATTTATGATTATTGTTTAGCAGATGGTCAATATGAAGTAATTCCATTTCGTGGTTATACAGCCGATAGTGCCGATGAAGCAAATAAAGCATTCTTTACATTAAATGAAACTTTGATTGAATTAACAAATCAAATTAGTAATTTATATTTTGGTTTACCAACCGATAAAATGTTTATGGTTTTAGGACGAAGAGCCTATTTAGGATTAACACCTGCTTATTTAAAAGTAATTGGTTCACAAGCTCAATTAAAAGCAATGGTTAATGGTGAATTATATGAAAATACCGCAATGGGTATTCCGGTATCGAAAAGTTTTCATTTAGAAAAAACATATACAAAAGGACAAGTTAACCGAGATAAGGGTTATAATTTTACTAATGTAAATGGTTTACTTATTAATAAACAAGTATGAGCATATCCAATTAATATGGATACTATTCAACAAGTTTTAGATAATGATACTGCTAACCCTAAATGAATTGGTAAAGTACAATATGCAACACCAACTATTTTATATCCAAAAACATGTAAGATTATTTTAGAAAAACAACCAACACAAGAAGAAATTGATACTGCTAAAAGTAATTTAAATAAAACATTTAGAGTGCCGGTTGATTATGAAATTTCTACACCAATAAATACAACAAAATCTAATGTAATTTTAACACCAGACGTTGCTAAAATAGATATTAGTAAAATAAATAAATTAGATAAACCAATCATTAATTTACCAAATCCCAAAGATGTTAGTGATGGATGATTAAAACCACAATTTAAAGATGTTGTTTTAAAAGCAGTTAAAACTGTAGATAGTTCTTTAACTGAAAATGATTTTGATTATTCTATTAATCCTAAAGGTGAAGACTGACCAATTGATATTACAAATGATAAAATTGTTGAAGTTTTAATTGAAGGTAAAAACAAAGCAACTGGTAAAACAAAGTCAATTGAAGTAGTAATTAAAAATTCTTAATAAACAATGAATTTATTAATATTACGAATTTTAACTTTATTAACAGAAAATTTAGGAAATAAACCTTTAATAAATAAGTTTGTTAATTTAATTAATAAGGTTAATAAGTTTGCTTCATATTATGCTAATCCTTTTCAAAAGATTACGAATAAAATTGAAGATATTTATCAGTGATTAGATCCTTATACTTATTTAAATTTAATTAAAAAAGGTCATAAAAAAGAAATACAGCAAATATTAAATAAATTAGAAAAAGATAACAATATTAAAAATAGAGAACAATTTAAAAAAGAAAATTATCTAAACACTAATTGACAACCTTTAAATAGTAGTTGACTTGATAGTGGTATGTTTAATATAACAAATAAATTAACTTTAACAGGCAATTTAACTATTTTAATATATACAAAAACAGCAAAACACCCGAAGTTTTATTGTCCATATGTTTATCCTAGTGTTCCATTTGAAATTTGAAAATTATTAAGTAATGCTGTATCTAATGCTGGAACTTTATTTTGGCGTTATTGATTAAGAAAATGATTACCTAGTCATTTTCTTAATCAATAACGCCAAAATAAAGTTCCAGCATTAGATACAGCATTACTTAATTGGTTGTATGTATTATTTAAGGGTTTTAATTAATACCTTAGAAATTATGGAATAATATACCACTTACTTATTTAGATTATATTACTTTTAATTTTATTGTCAATATATTTTTATATTTTTTTAAATTTTTCCACGACAAAAATACATGTTTATTAAAGTTATTTAATTTATTAGATAAAATTAATAAAAATATAAGTTTGATTGTAAACTATTATTTACAAAATTATTAACTGAATAATTAATTCTATTTTCTTCTAATGGTTCATTAGTATTAAATAAATTAATTTTATTTTTAAAATTTATCATACTAGTATTTAATTTATTTTTAAGAGTTTTTTCATTATAAGTTGCTTTTTTAACCGAAACACCTTTACAGTAATGTGATATATCACCCTCAATATGACAACCAATATTATTTCATAATGTTTGATTTCTTACGCCTTCTTCATTATTTTTAATTAATCTAATTGTATCTTTTAAGAATTTCATTTTTGATTCTTTTATAAAAGAAGCGCTGTTTTCTAAACATTCTAATAATTCTTCATATTTAGCATTAAAAAAATAATCAACTGCTTTATGATATGTTTCTTTATTTTTCTTGTTTTTACTTTGATAAGGATATAATTTTTTAAATCTACTTGCAAGATGAAATTTATCTATCGTGTAATGTACTTTATTTTTAGGGAAATATTCTTGAATAAATTTTGCAATATTTTTAATTCAAGGTGCACCATCACCCAATACCATAAATTCAATATTGTCATTAATATCATAATAACTTGTAATTAATGTAAGTAATTTACTAACAAAATTAGTTAATTTACTATTTTTTTTAATATATTCTGGAATATTATCTAGTTCTATAACACCTAATTTATTTGCAATTACAGGTCTTTTTTTAGTTGATTTTGCTTTATCAAATCCAGTATGAACAGTTGAAAATATACTATGTTTTTTTATTTTTTCTTTTAATTTTTTCTTTTCATTTCACATTTTTAAATAAGTTCCATCAATTTGAATATATAAAGTATGAGGTACCTTTATTTTTTTATCAGTTTTATTAATATAATATTCTTTATCAGTTTTTGCATTTTTCATAATATTTGAAATTGTTTTTATACAAATTTTTACATGTTCCATAGTATCTAAAATATCTTGATATGTTTTTTTATTGCCAATAAATGATAATATTTTTTCTTTAACAGTATTATCTATTCTTTGTCATTTTTCAATTCCTAAAAGCTTATCCAAAGGAAAAATATATTCTTCTTTGCCTGTTTCTGGATTAATTTTATAATATTTTCTTCTTTTAAAAGTTATTTTCCCATTTAAAATAGTTAATGTTCTTGGTTTTATTTCTTTTACTTTATAATCTTTAAATTCTTTTAAAGTTTCATCATTTTTATAATTTTTAAAAATTCATTCATCACAATCTTCTAAATTTTGTTGAATAATTTCAATACTTTGTTTATCAAAAAAATTAATAGAATTGTTAAAAAAATTATCATCAATATTTATCATTTATTTTGCCCTCTTTTCTTTTATAAAGTTAATATTGTTCACACACTAACTCTATTTTAAATATTTGTCAAATTTATTTTTAATAAAAAAAACAAGATTAATAATAATCTTGTAAAGGGGGTGGGTAATTAATATTATTAACTATCTTAATTTTTATTAAAACAAACAGCTATGGTTATCTCCCTATGCATGAGAAATAAAATAAATAGAAGTTAAAAAATAAATAATATTAATTATTTTAATAAGTAATGCAAAAAATATAATAATTACTCCAATTTTCCTACATTTCTAAAATAGTTCTAAAAGTGCTTGTATATATATAATGTCAATAGATCTTTAAAAATTTTTAAGATTGTAGATTGGAAATACACACATATGAAAAAACTTTTAGGATTATTAGGAACAATTATGATAACTGGAAATGCAATACCATCAGTTATTGCAACAGCACCTAACCGAAAACATAATATTAAAAAAAGACAAAATAACGAAAATACCCCAACTACTCCAAAAACGCAAGATGAGCAACAATCTCAATTTTCAATAACTTCAGATAGTAAAGTTGACATTATTGAAAAAGAAATTACTTTAAATGAAAATTATTCTCATAATATTCAAAAAATATTACAAGAACTTATTAAAAATAATCAACTTGATCCGTTAAGAATGATAAATAATGAAGGAATTGTTAGAACAGATTATTTTGAAACACAAGATAAAAGAAATGAACGAGAAAACAATATTAAAATTATTGAAAAATTAGATGAAATTTTAGAATTAAAAAAATTTGATGCAAATAAAATAAGAATTTTAGTTTTAACTTTAAAAAATAAAGAAAATAATAAAATAAAATTAATAATTAATTTAGATAATTTATATTTACAAGGATTTATTAATGAAAATAATGAATATTTTTATTTTGATGATGAACTTTTAGAAAAAATAAAACAAAATAATAAAGAAGAAATCATAAAACTTAATGATTTAAGAGATAAATTAAATAATTTAAAAGATAATAAACTTTTATTTAATGAAGAAAAAGTAAAAGAATATTTGCAGAAAAAAAATAAAATTATTCCACTTAAAGAAAAAGAAAAAAATAATAAAAAATTAAATTATAATAACGAACTAAATTATTTAAATAAAAAAATTATTATTTTATGTGGTGAAAGTTTAAAAACCGAGGAAATAAAAACTAAAACGTTAAATACAAAAGTAACGGAAAAATATAATTGTCAAAAAATTAATTTAAATTATACAGGAGCATATTCAGAAAATGGATTAGATGTTGTAATAAAAGAAAAAGGCAAACCAAATAGGGCAAAAGATATTATTATTTCAAGAGATACTTTAAATAATGCAATTGCAAATTTAGCAAAATTTAATAATGATAAAAATCAAAATCAAACAACAAAAGATGATTTAGTAAGAATGATTTTTATTACAAGTGAAGCAATGAGATTTGGTTCTTATCTTAAATACTTTAATTATGAAAAAGATAGTAAACAAGTTGAATTTAAAAATATTCAAGAAAATATTCAAAATATTATTAATTCTAAAAATGATGATAAAATTCAATGAAAAGACTATTCTGAACAATTAATAGGCGGGTGAATAACGTCAAGTAAATATTTAGAAGAAAAACGAAAAAAATTTTTGAACAATTAAATAACCATATTATTGTTTTATTTTTTATAAGTGAAAATAATAAAGATTTAAACGAAATATTTAAAAAATCATCAATACAAAGTCAAAATTGAGAAAATGTTAAACCTAAAATTGAGACTATAATTAAAAATTCTAAAAATGAAGAATACATAAAATTATCAGATGTAATTTTAAAATATATTGAAAATTTATTTTTACAAAATGAAAACGAAATTAAATTTTTAAAAACATGAGATAAAAAAATTATTCCTAGTGTAATAAATTTTATAAATACAAATAATAATTATAATTTAATAAGATCAGTAATTGTAGAGGGCAATTTAGATTTGCTTAAATTAATAATTACAAAAAAACCAGAACTTATTAATATAAATAATAATGAATTAACATTTTTGCAAGTTTCAATAGCCAACAATAAAATTGACATAATAAAATTATTACTAGCCAATGGTATTAATGTTAATGAAAAAGGTAAATATAATTCATCAGCTTTATACACTGCAACATTTTATGGTGATATTGATATAGTAAAATTATTACTTTCTCATGGTGCTGATGTCAATGCAAGAAATAACAATGGTTTAACTCTTTTACATGTTGCAATAGATAGAGAATATTTAATCATTGTTAAATTATCGCTTGATCATGGCGCCGATGTTAATGCAAAAAATTATAATTTTGATTTAACACCATTAATTAGTGCATTAAGTAGTAATAATGTAGATATTTTTAATGAATTAGTTACAAATCAAAATAGTAAAGATAAAATTAATATTAATGAATCAAATAAAAAGATGAGTGATTTTACACCGTTACATTTTGCAGTACAAAAAAATCAAATTAATTTTATTAAATTATTACTTTCTTATGGCGCTAATGTCAAAGCAACAGATAAAGATGGTAATATACCTTTACATATTGCAGCACAAAATGGTAATCTTGATGCTGTAAAATTATTACTAGATAACGGTGCTAATCCAAATTATCAAAATAATAATGGAGATGACCCTTTAGATTTTGCAAAAAAAATGAAAAAAACAGAAATAATAAATCTTTTAAAAAACTTTAATTAATTAAATAAAAAAATAAGTATTTGTAAAAATATGCTATTAAAAGATAAAAAACAAGAAAAATTAAAGAAAGATTTAATAGATTTTCAAAATCAACTGCAAAAACTTTTAGAATTAAAAACAAATGACAAAGAAAAAGTTACAATCAATGTACAAAATAAAAAAATGAATTAGGTTTTGGTGGGTTTAAAAGTGGCTTTTTAAATCAATCTCCTAAATTTGGCAATAATAGTAATTCAAATGTTTCTTTTGGCGATCGCCAATGACCTAGTGTCGCACTAGGTCAAAATCCTAATCAAAGACAACAAAATACTATGTATGATGTTCCGGCGGATGGTAGTTGTTTATTTTGATCAGTAGCAACCGCTTATTTATTACCAGTTATAGATAATGATGAAGAATTTAGAGCAAGATTTATTCAATTATTTAATGAATCATGATTAGATAAGCTGCCACATATTCAAAAATTATTACAAAATTATAATTTAGAAAATAATTATAATAATCAATCATGATATCAAGATGAAACTGCCCAAAGATTAGTACAAACTTTATTTCGTAATCGCGTTGTTGATTATATGAGATCGCGTTTAGATACATTTACAACTCGTGATAGTGAATTAACATTTAGAGATCTTATTAGAATCGAAAGAAATGATGCTAATATTGATAATTATTTACAAGGAATGAGAGAGTTGTCAACATGGGGTGGCACACCAGAAATAGCAGCAATAAGTAATTTTTTAAATTCTAATATTATTGTAAACAACGGTGGTTCTTATCGGCCGGTTAATCAAAACGCAAGTAATAACATACAGATATTTAATGTTGACGGAAACCATTATAATTTTGCTTTGCCAAAAAACCCAAGTCAATCTACTACTGATACCAGTACATCTGTAAATAAAACAATAAATACAAATATTGAAAATTTACAAACAACAACTAAAAAAGCAATAAATAAATATAACGCTCTTTCAAAAGAAGAAAAACAGCAAAAATTAAACGAAATAAATAATCATTTTCAATCATTATCTGAAAATGACAAAAAGATTTTTAAAGATAAACTGAAAACAATTGGAACATCAGCTATTGGTGCTGCAATAATTCCAGCAGGGGCAAAAATAACTGTTAGTGGTTCAGTGAGTGGCGGCGCTATTGGGTCAACGGGCGAATCTATTGAAATGACACCTCTTTTATCATAAGGTTTAACGGCGGCCGAAACTATATCAGCGGCAGAAGGAACTGCAGTTATAGCGACCGAAGGAGCGGTTATTGGAGCAGAAGCTAGTGCTGCCACAGCTTTATCTCTCGAAACTTTAGGTTTATCATTGGTGATTGCGGGCTTAGCAATTGCTATAACAGGGATACTTTGATGAATTAATTCTGATCATACAACAGTTAAACATGAATCGCACAATCAATATAATGAAATTGAAAAATACTATAAATTTTTAGCTCGTGATCAATTAAAATTAGACATTAATATTAATGAATGAAATAAAATTAAACAAATTTATCAAGAAAATTCAAATAATTATCAAAAATTTAAAAATAAAATCAAATCAGAAATTACTAATTTTCACAGAGAAGATCATAGTGGTTGAGGCGGATCAATTACTAATCATGATATTGATTATTTAATCAATATTCTTTACAATCATTTTCAAGAAATAAATAATCATTTTTTATCTAATCCTAACCATGGTTGAAAAATTATTACAAATACTGTTGGTAGTTATTTTATAATTGAAGATGAATAGAAAAATGAAAAAAATATTAAGTATTTTAGGAACAATTAGTTTAATTACTAGCGGAAGTAGTAATTTAATTGCTTGTGATAATAGTAAAGCAGAAAAACCGTCACAAGGAAGTTATTTAAAATTAATATCAAGTGTTTTAGGAGAAGGAGATACTGAAAAATGATACTTTGGTATTTTTAAAAAAAATAATAAATGAAATATTATTAAGTGAAAGGGTAATCAAGAATTTTTTTCATATTATTATGATAAAGTTTATCGTTGAGAAGGTGATGGTGAGCCAAATAACAATATGATTAAAATCAATGAAAAAACAGGCGAAATTATAAAATAAATATATATTATATGGTTATTTATTATTTTAAATAAATACAATTTTTTGTTTTTAAATGTTATTTATTTTAAATTTCTTAATAAAATCGATGCTATCTAATTAATTATGTCTAGATAATTTTTAAGCACCCCTTATAAAAAAGAGAACAAAAAAATTATAAAAAATCAAATTATTTTCTAGAAGTAAAATTTGATTACAGACTGAATTTAATTTAATTAACTTTATACAGAGAATTCTGGACAGTTCCATAAAAACAAAAAAATAGTTAATTAAAAAATTTAATTAACTATTTCATTAGTGTCTTAAATTCAAACAAAAACTAATTTCATTTTATAATTTCGCCTGTTTTTTAATTGATTTTAATCATATTGTTATTTGGCTCACCATCACCTTCTCAACGATAAACTTTATCATAATAATATGAAAAAAATTCTTGATTACCCTTTCACTTAATAATATTTCATTTATTATTTTTTTTAAAAATACCAAAGTATCATTTTTCAGTATCTCCTTCTCCTAAAACACTTGATATTAATTTTAAATAACTTCCTTGTGACGGTTTTTCTGCTTTACTATTATCACAAGCAATTAAATTACTACTTCCGCTAGTAATTAAACTAATTGTTCCTAAAATACTTAATATTTTTTTCATTTTTCTATTCATCTTCAATTATAAAATAACTACCAACAGTATTTGTAATAATTTTTCAACCATGGTTAGGATTAGATAAAAAATGATTATTTATTTCTTGAAAATGATTGTAAAGAATATTGATTAAATAATCAATATCATGATTAGTAATTGATCCGCCTCAACCACTATGATCTTCTCTGTGAAAATTAGTAATTTCTGATTTGATTTTATTTTTAAATTTTTGATAATTATTTGAATTTTCTTGATAAATTTGTTTAATTTTATTTCATTCATTAATATTAATGTCTAATTTTAATTGATCACGAGCTAAAAATTTATAGTATTTTTCAATTTCATTATATTGATTGTGCGATTCATGTTTAACTGTTGTATGATCAGAATTAATTCATCAAAGTATCCCTGTTATAGCAATTGCTAAGCCCGCAATCACCAATGATAAACCTAAAGTTTCGAGAGATAAAGCTGTGGCAGCACTAGCTTCTGCTCCAATAACCGCTCCTTCGGTCGCTATAACTGCAGTTCCTTCTGCCGCTGATATAGTTTCGGCCGCCGTTAAACCTTATGATAAAAGAGGTGTCATTTCAATAGATTCGCCCGTTGACCCAATAGCGCCGCCACTCACTGAACCACTAACAGTTATTTTTGCCCCTGCTGGAATTATTGCAGCACCAATAGCTGATGTTCCAATTGTTTTCAGTTTATCTTTAAAAATCTTTTTGTCATTTTCAGATAATGATTGAAAATGATTATTTATTTCGTTTAATTTTTGCTGTTTTTCTTCTTTTGAAAGAGCGTTATATTTATTTATTGCTTTTTTAGTTGTTGTTTGTAAATTTTCAATATTTGTATTTATTGTTTTATTTACAGATGTACTGGTATCAGTAGTAGATTGACTTGGGTTTTTTGGCAAAGCAAAATTATAATGGTTTCCGTCAACATTAAATATCTGTATGTTATTACTTGCGTTTTGATTAACCGGCCGATAAGAACCACCGTTGTTTACAATAATATTAGAATTTAAAAAATTACTTATTGCTGCTATTTCTGGTGTGCCACCCCATGTTGACAACTCTCTCATTCCTTGTAAATAATTATCAATATTAGCATCATTTCTTTCGATTCTAATAAGATCTCTAAATGTTAATTCACTATCACGAGTTGTAAATGTATCTAAACGCGATCTCATATAATCAACAACGCGATTACGAAATAAAGTTTGTACTAATCTTTGGGCAGTTTCATCTTGATATCATGATTGATTATTATAATTATTTTCTAAATTATAATTTTGTAATAATTTTTGAATATGTGGCAGCTTATCTAATCATGATTCATTAAATAATTGAATAAATCTTGCTCTAAATTCTTCATCATTATCTATAACTGGTAATAAATAAGCGGTTGCTACTGATCAAAATAAACAACTACCATCCGCCGGAACATCATACATAGTATTTTGTTGTCTTTGATTAGGATTTTGACCTAGTGCGACACTAGGTCATTGGCGATCGCCAAAAGAAACATTTGAATTACTATTATTGCCAAATTTAGGAGATTGATTTAAAAAGCCACTTTTAAACCCACCAAAACCTAATTCATTTTTTTATTTTGTACATTGATTGTAACTTTTTCTTTGTCATTTGTTTTTAATTCTAAAAGTTTTTGCAGTTGATTTTGAAAATCTATTAAATCTTTCTTTAATTTTTCTTGTTTTTTATCTTTTAATAGCATATTTTTACAAATACTTATTTTTTTATTTAATTAATTAAAGTTTTTTAAAAGATTTATTATTTCTGTTTTTTTCATTTTTTTTGCAAAATCTAAAGGGTCATCTCCATTATTATTTTGATAATTTGGATTAGCACCGTTATCTAGTAATAATTTTACAGCATCAAGATTACCATTTTGTGCTGCAATATGTAAAGGTATATTACCATCTTTATCTGTTGCTTTGACATTAGCGCCATAAGAAAGTAATAATTTAATAAAATTAATTTGATTTTTTTGTACTGCAAAATGTAACGGTGTAAAATTACTCATCTTTTTATTTGATTCATTAATATTAATTTTATCTTTACTATTTTGATTTGTAACTAATTCATTAAAAATATCTACATTATTACTACTTAATGCACTAATTAATGGTGTTAAATCAAAATTATAATTTTTTGCATTAACATCGGCGCCATTATCAAGCGATAATTTAACAATGATTAAATATTCTCTATCTATTGCAACATGTAAAAGAGTTAAACCATTGTTATTTCTTGCATTGACATCAGCACCATGAGAAAGTAATAATTTTACTATATCAATATCACCATAAAATGTTGCAGTGTATAAAGCTGATGAATTATATTTACCTTTTTCATTAACATTAATACCATTGGCTAGTAATAATTTTATTATGTCAATTTTATTGTTGGCTATTGAAACTTGCAAAAATGTTAATTCATTATTATTTATATTAATAAGTTCTGGTTTTTTTGTAATTATTAATTTAAGCAAATCTAAATTGCCCTCTACAATTACTGATCTTATTAAATTATAATTATTATTTGTATTTATAAAATTTATTACACTAGGAATAATTTTTTTATCTCATGTTTTTAAAAATTTAATTTCGTTTTCATTTTGTAAAAATAAATTTTCAATATATTTTAAAATTACATCTGATAATTTTATGTATTCTTCATTTTTAGAATTTTTAATTATAGTCTCAATTTTAGGTTTAACATTTTCTCAATTTTGACTTTGTATTGATGATTTTTTAAATATTTCGTTTAAATCTTTATTATTTTCACTTATAAAAAATAAAACAATAATATGGTTATTTAATTGTTCAAAAATTTTTTTTCGTTTTTCTTCTAAATATTTACTTGACGTTATTCACCCGCCTATTAATTGTTCAGAATAGTCTTTTCATTGAATTTTATCATCATTTTTAGAATTAATAATATTTTGAATATTTTCTTGAATATTTTTAAATTCAACTTGTTTACTATCTTTTTCATAATTAAAGTATTTAAGATAAGAACCAAATCTCATTGCTTCACTTGTAATAAAAATCATTCTTACTAAATCATCTTTTGTTGTTTGATTTTGATTTTTATCATTATTAAATTTTGCTAAATTTGCAATTGCATTATTTAAAGTATCTCTTGAAATAATAATATCTTTTGCCCTATTTGGTTTGCCTTTTTCTTTTATTACAACATCTAATCCATTTTCTGAATATGCTCCTGTATAATTTAAATTAATTTTTTGACAATTATATTTTTCCGTTACTTTTGTATTTAACGTTTTAGTTTTTATTTCCTCGGTTTTTAAACTTTCACCACATAAAATAATAATTTTTTTATTTAAATAATTTAGTTCGTTATTATAATTTAATTTTTTATTATTTTTTTCTTTTTCTTTAAGTGGAATAATTTTATTTTTTTTCTGCAAATATTCTTTTACTTTTTCTTCATTAAATAAAAGTTTATTATCTTTTAAATTATTTAATTTATCTCTTAAATCATTAAGTTTTATGATTTCTTCTTTATTATTTTGTTTTATTTTTTCTAAAAGTTCATCATCAAAATAAAAATATTCATTATTTTCATTAATAAATCCTTGTAAATATAAATTATCTAAATTAATTATTAATTTTATTTTATTATTTTCTTTATTTTTTAAAGTTAAAACTAAAATTCTTATTTTATTTGCATCAAATTTTTTTAATTCTAAAATTTCATCTAATTTTTCAATAATTTTAATATTGTTTTCTCGTTCATTTCTTTTATCTTGTGTTTCAAAATAATCTGTTCTAACAATTCCTTCATTATTTATCATTCTTAACGGATCAAGTTGATTATTTTTAATAAGTTCTTGTAATATTTTTTGAATATTATGAGAATAATTTTCATTTAAAGTAATTTCTTTTTCAATAATGTCAACTTTACTATCTGAAGTTATTGAAAATTGAGATTGTTGCTCATCTTGCGTTTTTGGAGTAGTTGGGGTATTTTCGTTATTTTGTCTTTTTTTAATATTATGTTTTCAGTTAGGTGCTGTTGCAATAACTGATGGTATTGCATTTCCAGTTATCATAATTGTTCCTAATAATCCTAAAAGTTTTTTCATATGTGTGTATTTCCAATCTACAATCTTAAAAATTTTTAAAGATCTATTGACATTATATATATACAAGCACTTTTAGAACTATTTTAGAAATGTAGGAAAATTGGAGTAATTATTATATTTTTTGCATTACTTATTAAAATAATTAATATTATTTATTTTTTAACTTCTATTTATTTTATTTCTCATGCATAGGGAGATAACCATAGCTGTTTGTTTTAATAAAAATTAAGATAGTTAATAATATTAATTACCCACCCCCTTTACAAGATTATTATTAATCTTGTTTTTTTTATTAAAAATAAATTTGACAAATATTTAAAATAGAGTTAGTGTGTGAACAATATTAACTTTATAAAAGAAAAGAGGGCAAAATAAATGATAAATATTGATGATAATTTTTTTAACAATTCTATTAATTTTTTTGATAAACAAAGTATTGAAATTATTCAACAAAATTTAGAAGATTGTGATGAATGAATTTTTAAAAATTATAAAAATGATGAAACTTTAAAAGAATTTAAAGATTATAAAGTAAAAGAAATAAAACCAAGAACATTAACTATTTTAAATGGGAAAATAACTTTTAAAAGAAGAAAATATTATAAAATTAATCCAGAAACAGGCAAAGAAGAATATATTTTTCCTTTGGATAAGCTTTTAGGAATTGAAAAATGACAAAGAATAGATAATACTATTAAAGAAAAAATATTATCATTTATTGGCAATAAAAAAACATATCAAGATATTTTAGATACTATGGAACATGTAAAAATTTGTATAAAAACAATTTCAAATATTATGAAAAATGCAAAAACTGATAAAGAATATTATATTAATAAAACTGATAAAAAAATAAAGGTACCTCATACTTTATATATTCAAATTGATGGAACTTATTTAAAAATGTGAAATGAAAAGAAAAAATTAAAAGAAAAAATAAAAAAACATAGTATATTTTCAACTGTTCATACTGGATTTGATAAAGCAAAATCAACTAAAAAAAGACCTGTAATTGCAAATAAATTAGGTGTTATAGAACTAGATAATATTCCAGAATATATTAAAAAAAATAGTAAATTAACTAATTTTGTTAGTAAATTACTTACATTAATTACAAGTTATTATGATATTAATGACAATATTGAATTTATGGTATTGGGTGATGGTGCACCTTTAATTAAAAATATTGCAAAATTTATTCAAGAATATTTCCCTAAAAATAAAGTACATTACACGATAGATAAATTTCATCTTGCAAGTAGATTTAAAAAATTATATCCTTATCAAAGTAAAAACAAGAAAAATAAAGAAACATATCATAAAGCAGTTGATTATTTTTTTAATGCTAAATATGAAGAATTATTAGAATGTTTAGAAAACAGCGCTTCTTTTATAAAAGAATCAAAAATGAAATTCTTAAAAGATACAATTAGATTAATTAAAAATAATGAAGAAGGCGTAAGAAATCAAACATTATGAAATAATATTGGTTGTCATATTGAGGGTGATATATCACATTACTGTAAAGGTGTTTCGGTTAAAAAAGCAACTTATAATGAAAAAACTCTTAAAAATAAATTAAATACTAGTATGATAAATTTTAAAAATAAAATTAATTTATTTAATACTAATGAACCATTAGAAGAAAATAGAATTAATTATTCAGTTAATAATTTTGTAAATAATAGTTTACAATCAAACTTATATTTTTATTAATTTTATCTAATAAATTAAATAACTTTAATAAACATGTATTTTTGTCGTGGAAAAATTTAAAAAAATATAAAAATATATTGACAATAAAATTAAAAGTAATATAATCTAAATAAGTAAGTGGTATATTATTCCATAATTTCTAAGGTATTAATTAAAACCCTTAAATAATACATACAACCAATTATTAAGTAATGCTGTATCTAATGCTGGAACTTTATTTTGGCGTTATTGATTAAGAAAATGACTAGGTAATCATTTTCTTAATCAATAACGCCAAAATAAAGTTCCAGCATTAGATACAGCATTACTTAATAATTTTCAAATTTCAAATGGAACACTAGGATAAACATATGGACCATAAAACTTCGGGTGTTTTGCTGTTTTTGTATATATTAAAATAGTTAAATTGCCTGTTAAAGTTAATTTATTTGTTATATTAAACATACCACTATCAAGTCAACTACTATTTAAAGGTTGTCAATTAGTGTTTAGATAATTTTCTTTTTTAAATTGTTCTCTATTTTTAATATTGTTATCTTTTTCTAATTTATTTAATATTTGCTGTATTTCTTTTTTATGACCTTTTTTAATTAAATTTAAATAAGTATAAGGATCTAATCACTGATAAATATCTTCAATTTTATTCGTAATCTTTTGAAAAGGATTAGCATAATATGAAGCAAACTTATTAACCTTATTAATTAAATTAACAAACTTATTTATTAAAGGTTTATTTCCTAAATTTTCTGTTAATAAAGTTAAAATTCGTAATATTAATAAATTCATTGTTTATTAAGAATTTTTAATTACTACTTCAATTGACTTTGTTTTACCAGTTGCTTTGTTTTTACCTTCAATTAAAACTTCAACAATTTTATCATTTGTAATATCAATTGGTCAGTCTTCACCTTTAGGATTAATAGAATAATCAAAATCATTTTCAGTTAAAGAACTATCTACAGTTTTAACTGCTTTTAAAACAACATCTTTAAATTGTGGTTTTAATCATCCATCACTAACATCTTTGGGATCTGGTAAATTAATGATTGGTTTATCTAATTTATTTATTTTACTAATATCTATTTTAGCAACGTCTGGTGTTAAAATTACATTAGATTTTGTTGTATTTATTGGTGTAGAAATTTCATAATCAACCGGCACTCTAAATGTTTTATTTAAATTACTTTTAGCAGTATCAATTTCTTCTTGTGTTGGTTGTTTTTCTAAAATAATCTTACATGTTTTTGGATATAAAATTGTTGGTGTTGCATATTGTAATTTACCAATTCATTTAGGGTTAGCAGTATAATTATCTAAAACTTGTTGAATAGTATCCATATTAATTGGATATGCTCATACTTGTTTATTAATAAGTAAACCATTTATATTAGTAAAATTATAACCTTTATCTCGGTTAACTTGTCCTTTTGTATATGTTTTTTCTAAATGAAAACTTTTTGATACCGGAATACCCATTGCGGTATTTTCATATAATTCACCGTTAACCATTGCTTTTAATTGAGCTTGTGAACCAATTACTTTTAAATAAGCAGGTGTTAATCCTAAATAGGCTCTTCGTCCTAAAACCATAAACATTTTATCGGTTGGTAAACCAAAATATAAATTACTAATTTGATTTGTTAATTCAATCAAAGTTTCATTTAATGTAAAGAATGCTTTATTTGCTTCATCGGCACTATCGGCTGTATAACCACGAAATGGAATTACTTCATATTGACCATCTGCTAAACAATAATCATAAATCCCCTGAATTAATTCACATTCTAAATTAACAAATTTATTCTGTACAATACTAGCAATAGCGTTAGCAATAACACCATTTTTAATATTTTGTTCTATTAATGCTAAATCAAAAGCCTCATTCATTAATTTTAAATTAAATCTTTTATTAATAGGCACCGGAATTCTTGTTAATCCCATAGTTTGAGTTGCCCCACCATTTGGAAATGCATAATCATCTTGTCATACCACACGATGAGTTAAATTATATAACGCTTGTCCTGCATTAGGTAATCAAGCAACTTGTTCAGCAGTTGCAGTTGCATATTGCATAATACTTGCATGCTCATTCATTAATGGTCCTCTTAGCATAGCGTTAACCATATCAACATAGGCTTTTTGACCTGTTGTATTACCTTGTAATGTAAAATGTACTTGCGGCAAATTAATTGTTGCCATAATATTTCACTCCCTTATTATCTAAGGTTTTTAAGTGTATAATCAGTTAATTTCTTAATTTCTTCTGGAGTATATGTTCCTTTTTCTTTAATAGTTTCAATTTCATCATTTTTATTTTCAACCGAATTTTCAATCATATCTTTAATTAAATTAGTTGGTGAAACTGATGGTTGTTCTTGTATAAACAAATCAGGTTTTAATTCTTTTAAAGTTTGCATTTTTTCAGATAAAGAACTACCACTAACTTTATCTAAATTAGTTTTAATATCTTCAATTTTAGTAGATGGAACATCTTTAAAGGCTTTTAATTCATCTAATTCATTAGATAATTTAATAAAGTCTTCTTTTGATATAACATCTTCGCGTTTTTGCACACTTTCTCTAATTTGTTTTGCTTCATTATTAAACTGATTTAAGATATTTTCTGCAATCTCTTCACTTAAACCTTGTTCGATTAATTGTTCTTTTGTAAGTGCCATTTTATAAACTCCTCTTTTTTTATCCTTGTCCGATTAACAAGTCAGCGTAACTCTTTTTTACGGAAAAAGATTAAACCTATGCCTTCATTATATACTATTATTTTACTAATACAATACTTTTTATACATAAAATACTAAACTTAATATATTTTATTACTATTTTAGGTCTTAAAACGCGTAATAATAGCTTTTTAACAAGATAAAAGCCTTTAAAATAATTACCAATTTTGCTTGTATATATATATATATATATATACAATGAGGATAGATCTTGATAAAAAAGTTTCAAGATTAAGAAAAGGAGAAAAACAAGTATGAAAAAATTACTTAGCTTATTAAGTGTGTTAACAATTAGTGGAACTGCTGTACCAACAACAATAGCCGCTAGTTCTTATCAAGAAGAAAATAATAAATTAAATATTATAAAAAGAGATACTAATTCACAAAAATTAAATAATTTAATAGATATCAAAAATAACCTATCTGAAAAAGTAAAAGATATGGGTGAAAAAGTAATTAAAGAATGTCAATTAATGATATTACTTGAGCGTGATTTAACGCTAAAATTACAAGAATTAGGAAATTATCTTAAAGAAGATTTATCGAAAAATATTAAAAATATTACTATAAATAAAAATAATCTAAAACAAAGTATTCAAAATTTAGGACAAAATGTAAAAACTTTTGGAATAAAATTGAAAGCAGTTGGAAAATTGGTAAAACAAATAACTAATGGTTTAATTAAAAGTTTAATAAATGTAGAAGATTTAGGTAATGGTTCTATTTCTCAAGGAGAAATTTTAGAAAAATTAGGTGAAATTATTGATTTATATAAAAATGAAATTTTAACTACTGATAGTATAAAAGAAAATATTAATATTATTGGTAAAAATATTAATACTATAGGTATAAAATTAACAATGAATGAAAAACTTAAATATTATCCAGACGTATTACCAGGATTAAAAGATTATAGAATGATTGTAAAACCATGATTAACAAATGAATTGAATGGATATGTTTTGGGGAATAACTTAAAAGAAATAGGAACTAAAATACAAAATATTCAAATAAGTAATAATAAAATATCTAATCAAAATATTGAAGATTTAGGACAAAATATTGAAGATTTAGGTGAAGAACTAAAAAATGTTTCGTTAATATTAGAACAAGGTTATAAATCTACAAAGTCTTTTGGATTATCATTAGTTGAATTGGGAAAATTTATAAAATCTTTATCACAATTAAATTAATATAAAAAATAAATTGGATATACTTGAAAAAAATATTAATTATTTTAGGAACAATCACTTTAATAGGAACAAGTACAACAAGTTTAGTTGCTTGTAATACAAAATATACTGAAAAAAATAGTGATTATAAAGAATGAAAATCAATAACTGTAAGACAAGATTTTTTTATTAATGATTATGATAAAAAAACATATTTATTAATTTTAAATAATGTTTTAAATCCAAATAATAGTTGAAAAGGGCGTATTGTTGATAAAAATACAGATTTAAGTAAATTAATGTTAGAACCTAATTGGAAAGTTTATTGATGGTCAAATGAAACAAAAACACCATTTATACCCAATATAAATATTACAAATGGCGAAATAATTGATGAGTAAAAAGTGCTAATTGCACTTTTTTAATTTGGCTTAATTATAATATTAACTGTATTATTGCTTTCATTAGTAAAATTTAAATTATCAGAATTATTTCAAAAAGTTAAATTAGTATTATGTCCTCAACTGGGATAACCAACAGCCCCCATAAACCTTGGCCATATAACTTTTGTAAATCTAATTTTTAATTTTAAATTATTAGTATAATATGCTTGTAAATATACATTTTGAACATTATTAATGGGTTTTAAATTTGTATCTGATACTTGTATTAAAAATGATATTATTTGGTCTTGATATTTAGTTTTATATTCTGAAAAAGAAACATCCCTTAATTTATCTGCTTTACTTATAACAAATGTTTTAATTTCTGTTGAAATTTCATTTGTTTTAATAATTTTATTTTGAGGAAAATTAGCATTTGTTTCTTGTTTGCTTCCACCTTCTACAAAATTAAATTCAAATATTTCACCGACACTAATATTACACTGCCCTCTTCCTACAAATAATTCTATATTACTATAACCATAATTCGCTATTTTAGTCGCGTTATTGATAATATAAAAATTATTAAGATTACTTATTTCTATTGTTTTATAAGCATCTTGGAATTTACTGATACTTTGAATTGTTGGGTCAATTTGTTTTAAATCAATTTCAGTTTCATAATACCCACTATATTCAAGTTTATAATCAAATAAATCAACCCAATTACTTAATCCAGTTTTACATTGGGGTTGTGCTGTAAAACTAAAATTAATAGGTAATTTTGCATTGGCAGGAATAATATCTTTTGTATAAGTTTTATAGCTATATGACACTGGTGGTAATACATATTGTGGGTAATTAAATGTTGGGATTTCATAATCATGTGGTAATAAGAAACTAGTTTTATAATTAGTTGTCATGTCACGTAAATAATTATTTAATGTACTTTTTGTTTTACCACGAAAACTTCATACTGATAATCTTAAATAATCTTCTTCATTATTGGTATAAGGATTATCAGCATAAAAGATAATTTCAAAATTACCTTTATATAATGCTTGGATTGAAAACATATCAATTATATAACTACAATTTGTCCCATCAGGTGTTTGTAAGAATTCACAATCATTATCTTCTTCACCGTCACTAACTGGTGTTTGAGCATCTACTGCTGTTGTAAGTTCATTAATTAAATAAATTCGGTTAGTTTTTTGATTTAATTGTTTTAGATTATATGTTGAATAAACTATATTATTTGTTGGTTTACCACCCTTAGTTAAAACAGTACCTTGTATTTTATCAGTTAATAAAGTAGTAAATCCGAAGCTAGTGGCATTTGCTCCAAAAATAGCACCAACTTTATCATTGCCTTGTTCTCTAAATATTTCAAAAGGTAAATAACATTTACCTTTTGAGTTTTCAGACCAAAAAGCATCATTATAAAAACTATAAATATTAGCACTCATAAAGCCATTAAGTCATTGAAAATTAGGTCAAGTTTTTTCATCTTGATTAATAACTCAGCCCCAAGGAATACCAAACGAAATAAAGTTTAAGAATTTACCAACTCCGCCTGGTATCGTAAAAGGATTAAAAACTAACTTTTGAGTATAGTTTAAAGGTAAGACAGTAATTTGGCGATTAATAAAATTATTCATATTTAAAATATCTCAAACATTACATGAACCCATTTTATTGTATTCAATTTGAACACTACCAACAGTATTACCAAATTCATCTTTTCTTCTAAAATATGATGATGCTTGGGTACTAATAATATTATTAACGTCACCACTATTTACTTTTATTTGACTTGGTGGCATTATTTTTCAATTTTTAGACCAATAAAATTTAGAGTCATTATTTTCTTCTTTAATTGTTTTTCCAACAGTAGGATTGGTAGCTGTCGAACTTTCTTGGTCAGTTATAACAATACCCTCACTATTTTTTTGCTTTCAAAAATCATATCTACTTTCCATATCTTTTTTTCAGTTTTCATAACCAGTTATCATTGTTGGTTGAATCCCTTGAATGTTATATCAACTTACTTCAGGTGATGCATAAGTATTAACTTTGTCAGGCGGACACGGATACATGTTATACATTAATAAATCTCGTGAATTCATTACTTTTGGATTAAATTGACCTTTAATAATTGGCCGGCCAATAACAGGCATATCAAAAAAGATCGGATTACCATAAAATTTAACTGCCATTGCTCTAACACCGGGGTCTTTTAATAACATATCATCTAATTCAATAGTTGATGTATTTGTTTTCTCATTATAAGTTATTTTAGGAAAGCAGTATCCTTCCCCAGGTGCTGATGTTTGAATAAATTGTCGTACTGATAAACCACTATTACTAATTTTGTCATTAATACTTGAAAAGGTAATTTCTTGTCATAAAAAACTACCATCTCATGGTGAATAATAATTAATAACATTTGATGGATATAATCATTGTCTATCTTGGGGAGCAATATTTATATTACCTCCACCAATATTTAATCCATGGTCATTAAAAACCGTATAAAAATTATAATAATCATTAATATTTAATTTACTTGCATCTTCATCTAAAATTAATAAAGTATATTGTCTTTCAGTTGATTGTTGGGTAAATACTTGTTCAAATTTATCTTCTCCAAATTGAATTGAACTTCTATCATCAATCATATAAGCATCTCAATATTTACCAACCTTAACATCTTTTGTATAAAAATTATCGGCTTTATTATCATTATTAATAAAATAACTTAATTTATATTGCTTTAAGTATGCTAACATTCTATTAATATCATAAATGTTTTCACCATCAATTAATTTTCAATAAACATTATTATTTTCATCTTTTAATTTTATCGCGAAAGGTGTTTCATTATTGGCTCATATAGTTGAATTAATTTATTGTTTACTAAAATCATCAATTGTTAATATCTTAATTTCTTCACCTTTATGTTTTTGAACTATTTTTAAACTATCTTGTCATTGTGCAATCGTACTTTCCATATTATCAAATATTCTTGAATATCTACCATAATCACTAGGCTTTGCGTTATTAGTTTTTCAACCTGTTTCAGTATCAGGAATATATGAACTATAAACATTAAAAGGAAATACCATTCAATGTCTATTATCTTTTATATTTTCTCTTATATCTATTAAAGTATCGTGGGCTTGTCTTCTTAGTTCTTCGATAACTCCTGGGTTAATTCTACTCATTTTTTAATTCTCCTTTATTTCCGTTCTACCTTGTAAGGCGTTTTGATTATTACCAGTTTCATCATATTCTAGTAATTTATTATTATGTTCGATTTCTTTGGCTTGCATTTTATCTTGTCATTCTTCTACTTTCTCAAAATATTTTGTTGCTTCTAATTCATCAATATTGTCATATTCAGTTATAGCTCTTATTGGTTCCATTGTGCCATTATCTAATCTATCAGTAATTAATTCATTTTGTCGCATTTGGTCAACTAAACTAGCACTAATAAAATCAAAACCATAAGGCCGTTCACCAATACCATCTCATAAACCATAATATTTTAAAACAGTATCAAACATCTTAGTATAATATTGCTTACGATATGCTTGTAAATATGCTTGTTTTTCTAAGTCTTTTGTTTTAGTTAATAATGACTGTGTTTTATTATGGTCATTATCTGATTTATCACCAAAAGGACTAGAAAAATGACATGCTAAATATACTTGTTAAATAATTGATTTTTGATCTTCGGTATATGTTTCTAATGTTGGTGCACCTTGTACTACTTGTAAAGATTGTGATGATGTCCCATCTGCTGCCGTTTGACCTGATTGAATGAAAATATCATCAAATACATCTTGTAATGCTTTTTTATTTCCCATATTGTAAGCATTCATTAAACCATCATCTAATACCCCATATCAGTGCGTACGATTAGCTCATCGTTCTTTTGATTTAATATTAAAACTATCTTCTAAATCAAATTGTAATTTATAACAATTTGCCATTGTAGGTCATGGATTTAATGTAGTTGAAGTTGATAAGAACAACGGATTAGGTTCATTAATCATTTCTCAAAAAGGTACTATACCTAATTTATTTTTAAATTCTTGAACTAAAATAGGTCTAACATCATCTTTAATTTGTGTTTTACTTTGTCCAACAACTACCTCGTTATTTTTTGGTCAACCTTTAATAACTATTTTATCTTTGGTACAAATTAAATTTAAAATAAAACCACTATCTGATTGATGATAATTTAATCAAATGTCGGCCCCTTGTTCAATTTCATTTATTTTACTTACACGTGATGTAAAGTTAAAAGGATTAATTCATAAATCAATATTGCCATCACTAGTCTCTAATAAACCGAAAATAGTTTTACCCATTAAACTTGCTGTTAATTCATTTTTATCTAATTTTTCTTTTATTTTATAAGTTTCATATCATCAATTTAATTTTTCTAAAATGTCTTTACGATGAGACTTAAATAAAATATCTTTACCATTTATTAATCGCATTTGATGACGAGCAATAATATTTGCTAAATTAATTGTTCAATCATAATTATAAAATTTTAAAACACTATTAATATCACTTAAGTTTGGTAAACTAGGGAAAGTATTATTCATGGTTATTTTGCTCCTTTAATTTTAAGATAAGTGCATAATTAATAATATTTACTGTTAATAAATTTGGCTCATTTGCTAAAACTTGAACACATACTTTAACTTTTTGATATTTTTTAATATATTCGTTATATAAATTTAATTTACATATTGCGATATTATCTTTTTTTAATTCTTGACAAAGTCTTTTTTAACTTGTCCACAAACAGACATATAAGGTCTTTTTGCATTTATTACACGTTCATCATGGATTACATAAATATCTTTTTTCATTAAGTTATTCACTCCCTTTGTTGTCATAATTTATAATCTGCTGAATTATTATGTTTAACCATTGGTATTAATTCAAAATGTAAAGCATAAAAATCACTATCAAATGTATCATCATATAAGTCTAACATTCGTTCTTCTCTGGCATCTGGTTTATCTTCTCATTGAATTAATTCATATTGGGTTTTACTGACAGGACATTTTTCTCATAATCATTTTAATTGGTTTGTATTTATTAACATTGTAAATGCTTCAATCCGATGTCTTATTTTAAATTTATGTTTTTGTGCTGGTTTAAATGTCATATATTTCCCAAAAGTATAATTATATTTTTCTCTATTTAAACTTTGTAATGTTGAATATGCACTATCATCAACATTTATTGATATACCTTGTTGTATTAAATTAAAATATTGATTTAATTGATTGTTATAAAACTCTAAAATATCTTTTACTTGTTCTAATTCTGTTTTAAATTGCTGTGTAGCATTTGAATGAGTATATTCTGCGACTTTATATGCTTTTTTATCAAATGAATTATATAATCAAAAACTAGCTGCTGTTGTATGTCCTTTTGGACTAGTAGCATTAGCAATATCAACACCACCTAATAATTTCGTTGGTTGAATAATATCTATTGCTTGCATAATATCAATATATCTCGCAAAGATTGAACCACTAGTATTACCGGGCAATCCTCAACTCCACACTCTTGCTCTTTCAATATCTAATTGTTCTAATCTTAATTGTTCATTAACTTTATCTTGTGGTAATTTATAATTAAGTCTTCAACTAGAATAATGAATAATAATTTTCATATTTCATTTTTCAATATATTTAATTTGTTCATATTTACTACGCATTATTTCTTCATTAAAAGCTAATAATTCATTACAATAACCAACAATATATCTTTTTAAACTTTCAGGATTACACGTATTAATTGTTATTTTATTTTGATAACCACGAATAGCAAACTCTAAATCACTTAAATCTTTTTGTTGAAATTGGTCACATTCTTCTCTTCAATCAATTACTAATTTATACTTATTCAAATCAGCAAAGGCTTTTAATTTTTCTTTTCGACTTGGTGAATGTAAACCTTTACAATATATTTTGCTACCATTTGATAAAGTAAAAGTAAAATTTGATAAATTAATAGTATAAGGAATATTATTTTCATCTAACATATTTCATATATTTTGAAATACACTATCTTTTAAATCTTTACTCCAATACATACTAGCAATTATACAAATTGGCTCTTTAATTAATAAACTAATTTTTAATAATTCACCAAACATTTTAATATTTGATATAGTCTTACCGCTATATCGTGTCCCAATTTGATTAATTTCATTAACTAATTCATATTTCTTAACAAATGGATATTTATTACCAATATTACTATTTTGTAATAACCAATAAGGCGTTTCTAACAAATAAGTAAAATGATTAAGCATTATTATCACTTTCTTTTTTAATATCTCTAATATCCGTTTGTAAATTAACAATTATTGGTTGTTGATTATTTAAGTTTAATTCTTTTTCAAGTTCTTTTTCTTGCAGTGAATATTTATAATTAAATGCACGCTGTCAATATAACCTAGTACCTTCTGGCGTTTTAACCATTTGTTTAATAAGTTCACTTTCTATTTTATCAACTTGTTTTTCAAGTAAAGCAACTATCTTTTCGCTCCGATAAATTTCTTGTCTTCAATGGCGAGAAAGATTTAATTTATTGGTTAAATCATTCAAAGTATAGGGGATATTAGGTGATTTATCACGTCAAAACTGCTCTATTTTACGATAAAATGTTCGTAAACTTGCTGTTTTTGGATTAAATTCTTTCATTTTTACTCCTTTTTGCATACTAAAATTGCTATTATTTAATGAATATGATTAAATAAAAGAGTAAACTATATCTGAAAATATAACAAAGAACCATCGCGGTTCTTTTTTTATCATTTATATTTTACATCAAAATAAAAAAAAGTAAACTTAATTACCGCAATGTTTCTCCTAATTTTATATATTAATAATAATCTAGAAAAATTTTTATTTATATATCTCAGTTAAAAGAAACATTGCAGTAAACTTAATTACTTTATTTTTTATAAACATCTTTAAGAGACAGAATTTACTTACTGTTTATCACTTAGATTATATACTTATAAAAATAATTGTCAATAATTTTTAATTTAATGTTATAAATATTTTAAAAAGAATTGGAGACAGAAAAATGCAAAAATATACACATGTAAAATTTGATGAACGAAATTTATTTAAAGATTTATTATTTTCTGATATTTGTAAAAAGAAAAATGATTCAATTAATTTATCAGAAATAGCACGGCAAATGAATCGTGGAATTAATACTGTTAAAAGAGAAATAAAGCGATTTAAAAAGGTAGAAGATTATAGGCTGCACCCAAAAAAGTAAGTAAAGAAAAAAAGTCTTTGCTAAACTTTTAAAGGAGGTGCATTTTTATATGGCAAGAAAAGGACAAAAATTTAATAAATATACAGCAGATTTTCGAAAAATGATAGGACAAGAGGTTAAAAATAATAGTATAAGTTTTATTGCAAAAAAATATGCAATTAATAAAAAAACTGTTGCTTCATGGTATGAAAATTTTAAGAAAGGGATTTTAAACACCAATAAAGGTCCAAAAGAATCATTTGAAAAAAGAGATTTAAACTATTACAAAGTTAGGTATGAATTATTAAAAAAGCTTCATGACTTTTACAATTAAATAAAAGAAAAATTGTATTTTTTATCAAAGAAAACCTTAATAAATATCCACTAAATTTA
This sequence comes from Spiroplasma endosymbiont of Polydrusus pterygomalis, assembly GCF_964030635.1. Taxonomy (GTDB): domain Bacteria; phylum Bacillota_I; class Bacilli_A; order Mycoplasmatales; family Mycoplasmataceae; genus Spiroplasma. Next base: position 1,305,401 of record NZ_OZ034909.1, read on the forward strand.
TTACTTGATATAACAGATTTAAAGCGTAGTTATTGAGATAAATATAAAAATTATTCAAGTAATGGTAAGGATAGTGAACCATTAAAAAATATTGTAAAAGTCTATGAAGAAAATTTGAAACAATTTGGTTATCGTCGAATTACCAAATATTTAAAAGAAGATTATGGCATTGTTTATAATGCTAAGAAAGTATTACGAATTATGAAAGAAAATAATATTCAAGCTGAATATGTAAAGCGTATGCGTAGAAAAATATTAATAAAACAAAATAGAAATAAAAATATAATTAAATATCCTGATTTAGTAAATCGTAATTTTAATGATATTAAAGAAAGATTTTCAATTTTATTTACTGATGTAACTTATTTAATTTGAAATGGTAAAAAACATTATCAATCAACAATAATTGATGGATATACTAAAGAAATTATTGATGTAAAATGATCAAAATTTAATAATAACAAACTTGTAATTGATAATTTAAATGCTGTAATTAATAAAATTAAAAAAATAAAAAAAGATCTAAATAAAACAATAATTCATTCAGATCACGGATATCAATATACATCTAAAGATTATAATAGTAAATGTTTAGATAACAAAATTATAATTTCAATGGGTAAAAATTATCATTGTGCAGACAACATTATTATTGAAAGTTTTCATTCATTACTTAAAAAAGGAACAATCCATAATAAAAATTATAAATCTCATAATGAATATATTAATGATGTTAAAAAATGAAATAAATGATATTCAAACCAAAAAGAAAAAGATATAATAAATGAAAGTTTGTAAACCTTTTTATTAACACTTACTAAACAGGGTGCAGTCTATTATATGCCAGTTGAAGCACAAAAAGATTATAAACAAAAGCGAAAAAGGTCTATTAAAAAACTACCTACATTTACATAAGAGCAGCAAGAATTTTTAAATTTACGATTTAATATTTTTGGTGATTCGCCAGCGGAAATTATTCATCGATTTTTAATAAAGTTTGGTGTCAAATTTCCTTCCTGTCTTAAAACTTTTTATAAATGAATTTATTTAGGTCTTTTGGGTTTGTTAAATAAAAATTTATTAAATGGTGGCAGAAGAAATATAACAAAGAAAAGACCTGATAATCGCGGAAAATTAGATGATAAATTCAAATCAATATGAGATATTGAAAATAAAAAATCTAATGTTGGTTTTTTTGAAATGGATACCGTAGTTGGAAAAGACCATCAATCTAGTTGTTTGGTATTAGTTGAACAAAATAGTAAAAATTATTTTGCAATTAAATTAGGAGAACATACTGCTAATGAGGTTTTAGAAAAACTTGAAGAATTAGTTAAAATTAATGGTTTGGTTGGAAAAATTAAAGGAATAATAACTGATAGAGGAAAAGAATTTAGTAAGTTTGAAGAAATAGAAAATATTACTGGTTCTAATATTTATTTTTGTGATCCGGGTTCACCAAAACAAAAACCATTAATTGAAAGAATGAACCGTGAATTTAGAAAACGGTATATTAAGGGAACGGATTTTAATAATGTTACTCAACAAGAAATAGATTGAGTAGTTAATGTTATGAATGAAAAATTAAGGCCTTGTTTGAATTGAAGAACATCTAAAGAAGTATTTTTAAATAATTTTAGATAAGTTTATTTTAAAAATTTAATAAATTATTTTTCAGTGTGCTTAAATGTACTTAAAATGAAATTAGATAACAAAAAAATATTTTTTTTGAAAAAATGGTTGCAATTCTTTAATTTTGTAGAAAAATCTTGATAAAGTCAAAAACCCTTATAAAATATAGATATTTGCAAGAAATACATTTTATTAAAAACCAAATAAAATCAGGGTTTTGTTAAAATATTAAAATATCAAGATTTTTCGGCAAAATTAAAGTTGCAATTTATTAAAAATATTTTATTATTAATTTAACAAGATATAAATTTGCCGTTTGTATCTACACAACGACTTATTAAAAAGTTTTAACAACTTTTTGAATTTCTTCATCATATTGGTCAATTAATTCATCTGGTGTTAGAAAGCTTGTTGGGGCCACTTTTGTTCCTGCCACAAGAATTGGTTGATTAACACTTGCGCCAACAAATTCTCATGTTCCTTTTAAATATTCAGTGTGATTTCCTCAAGAGTATCATCCAAAAAGTGCCCCTTGGGTTGTTAAAATTTGAACTTTTAAATGGGGTAATAACCCAATTGCACCCCATTTTTTGGAATATTTATAAGAAAATGTTTTATCAGCAACTAACACATGATCTAAATAATTTTTCATTAAGCCTGAAACATTAAAATTATTCATTGGACATACAACAATAACTTTTTGGACTTCTTTTAATTGGTTAATATAAAAATCAGCATCCTCTGTATTAAAAAAAGTTCCAAAGTTATCTCGTGTAATTGTTTTAACAGCCATTGGGGCCTCATTTAGATCTAAATGAATAATTTCATCTTTTGGGTTGTCAACTTGATAATATTTAATAAAACGGGCTGCTAAAGCCTTTGAATATGATTTCTTATTTGGGCTAACGGTTCCATAAATTACTAATACTTTATTTGCCATAATTATCTTTCCTTTCTAGTTTTATTTTATCATGTATATTGTAAACCAAATGCAACACTTTACTTTAATTTTGTCGAAAACTCTTGATAAAGTCAAAAAAATCATCAATAGACTTCTTGCGATACTATGATAATCATTGCAAATTAATTCATAAAAAAATTCATCTTGATCCATTTTCCACTAACACTAAATGTTGTATTCAAATGGCAGTTGATACTAATAATAATATTTTTGTTCAATCCACTAATACCAAACGATTACAAAAACAGTGAATTATTGAAAATATGAATACAAAATTAATTAACAAAAATTCCATTATTATTTCTGATATGCAACCATTATATTTATTAGTAGCAAAACAAACAAGTTCTACTTTATATGCCACTAAAACTAGGACAAATCCTGATGCCAGTTATCGAAAATTAAATAAAATTAGTAAATTACAAGCAAGTCTTAAAGAAGCCTTAATTCATTATCATGATTTAGGGTTCACTAACATTCAAAATTATTTAAATCTCTGAAAATGAAAATACCAACACAAAGGTTTAACACCAAACCAACAAGCAACGGTATTATATTTTAACATCTAAAAAAGTTAAAGAACAATAATAATCTTCCACCAAATTCGTTTTCAAATTGTCATATTGATGATTTTTTTGACTTTATCAAGAGTTTTCGACAGAATTAAATCAAATATCTATATTAGACTTCTTGCGATACTAACAAAAATAAAAAAAATTACAAATAAAAAAATTAAATTAAACTTTAAAATAAGCATTTTTAAAAATTTTAATTGCTTTTTAAGCATAAATAATAAGATACCGCAAGAAGTCTATTTTATAAGGGTTTTTTGACTTTATCAAGATTTTTCTACAAAATTAAAGAATTTTTTTAACTCGGCTTCTTTTAAAATATCTAACATTTTATTAAAAGTGGACAGTTTCAGATAACTGAGAATTTTAATTAAAAAATGCTTTCATTTCATATTGAAGTGGTGGCATTTTTAAATTTAAATTTTTTCTTTTTTCATTATAATGAATTATATAATTATCTACAATATTTTTTACTTCTAAAATATTTTTACAGTGTGATAATTCTGAGTTCTCGGTTTTAAGAATTGAAAATTGATTTTCAATCGGTGAATTATCTAAACAATTGCCTCTTCTTGACATACTTATATTTATACCGTGTTTTTTTAATAATTTTTCATAAGCTTTTGAAGTGAAATGAATACCTTGATCAGAATTAATAGTTAATTCACCTTTGATTATTTTTCTTTTAATAATTGCTTCTTTGATACAATTATTTACTCAATTTACTGTTGGAGTTGTTGTTAAAGAATAATTTACTATTAAATTACTAAATAAATCCTTGATTGCAAATAAATATACTCATTCTGTGATTGTTTTAACATACGTAATATCAATTGATCACTTTTGATTAGTTTTTTCAGCTTTAAAATTACGTTTTAATAGATATTTATGTCGAATATGTTCATTTGTCATTTTTAAGAAATGATTAATTTTTTTTCTTGTTTTAATTCTTACACTAGAAATTCTATTAGCTAATTTAATATAACGATAAACTGTTGAATTCGACACATTAATTTTTTGCTCTTCCAAAGATAATTTAATTTGTCTGTGTCCTTTAATACTATTTTCTCTATGAATTGCTTTAATTATTTCATATATTGAATAATCAATATTTGGTTGATATTCATCACAATTTTTTGAATATTTATTTCAAGTATCATATGAAATTCTTAATTCTTTTAAATATCATGATAAAGTAATTTTTGAAACTTGCAATTCTGATTTAATAAAAGCAATTTGTTTTCTAATGTTTGTTTTTGTTTTTATCTTTGGAAGAGCTTCAAGCTTTTTTTAAAACCTCATTCTCAGCTTTTATTCTTTCATTTTCTTTTTTTATTTGCTGAATTATACTTGTAAGTGCAAGTATAATTCAGCAAATAAAAAAAATTAAATTAAACTTTAAAATAATCATTTTTAAAAATTTTAATTGCTTTTTAATCATAAATAACAAGGTATCGCAAGAAGTCTAATAAATTAAGGGTATTTTTTCTTGTTTTTATAAATCGCGTAAAAACTTTACTTATTTTTTAATTTTGTAGAAAACTCTTGATAAAGTCAAAAACCCCTATAAAATATAGAAATTTTCTTTAATTTTGTCGAAAACTCTTAATATTTATAAAATATATCTAAAATTAGGTATATTTTTAATATAAAGAGTTTTCGACAAAATTAAAGTTTCAAGTTATTTTGTTAAAATTATGTATAATTAATAGGAATAAATAAGTAACTTTTTAAATAGAAAGGGTCTTAATTTTAATATGGATAAAAAATTAATTCGTAATTTTTCAATTATTGCCCATATTGATCATGGAAAGTCAACGTTAGCAGACCGGATTTTAGAGTTAACAGGAACAGTTGAAAAACGTGAAATGCAAGAACAATTATTAGATTCAATGGACTTAGAACGTGAGCGCGGTATTACGATTAAATTAAATTCAATCCAGTTAAAATATCATGCGCAAGATCAACAAGAGTATATTTTTCATTTAATTGATACTCCCGGGCATGTTGATTTTACTTATGAAGTGTCGCGTAGTTTAGCAGCTTGTGAGGGAGCCATTTTAGTTGTTGATGCGGTACAAGGAATCGAAGCGCAAACATTAGCTAATGTTTATTTAGCAATTGATAATAATTTAACAATTATTCCGGTTATTAATAAAATTGATTTACCATCAGCTGATCCAGAACGAATTAAGGAAGAGATTGAAAATTTAATTGGGATTCCAGCAACAAATGCTCCTTTAATTAGTGCCAAGACTGGTTTAAATATTGAACAAGTCTTAGAGACAATTGTGAAAGAAATTCCGGCGCCATTAGATGCTGATGATAATAATCCGTTACAAGCTTTAATTTTTGATTCACATTATGATAAATATCGTGGAGTAATGGTTTTAATTCGTGTTAAGCAAGGAACTGTTCACGTTGGTGAAAAAATTAAATTAATGAATACAGGGGCTATTTATGAAGTCACGGAATTAGGCGTTAAAACGCCAAAAGAAGTAAAAAAAGACCAGTTGGTAGCCGGCGAAGTTGGTTGATTAGCAGCAAGCATTAAAATGGTTCGCGATGTTCGGGTGGGAGATACGATTATAAGTGTTGCAAAACCAGCACAGCATCCATTACCAGGTTATAAAAAAATGAATCCAATGGTTTTTTGTGGTTTATATCCAATTGATTCAACTAATTATAAGGACTTAAAAGAAGCGTTAGAAAAAATTAAATTATCCGATGCGTCCCTTGTTTATGAACCCGAAACATCACAAGCCTTATGTTTTGGTTTTCGCTGTGGTTTTTTAGGATTACTACACATGGATGTAATTCAAGAACGATTAGAACGGGAATATAACTTAGAATTAATTGCAACAGCTCCCTCGGTAATTTACCATGTTTATTTAACAAATAAAGAAATGAATAGTATTGATAATCCAAGTAAATTACCCGCCGTGCAAAAAATTGACCGGATTGAAGAACCTTTTGTTAAAGCAACAATTATAACCCCCGAACAACATATCGGCGCTTTAATGAAATTATGTCAAAATAAGCGGGGAACATATGTTAACTTAGAATATATTGATGATACCCGTCGAATTTTAACTTATGAAATGCCATTAAATGAAATTGTCTTTGATTTTTTTGATCGGTTAAAATCAATTAGTAAAGGTTATGCATCATTAGATTATGATTTTATTGGTTATCGTCCAAATAAATTAGTTAAAATGGATATTTTATTAAACAATGAAATTATTGATGCTTTATCAATTATTGTTCACCGTGATTTTGCTTACGGGCGCGGGAAAGCAATATGTGCTAAATTAAAAGAAATTATTCCACGCCAAAATTTTGAAGTCCCAATTCAAGCATCAATTAATCATAAGGTGATTGCCCGAGAAGATATTAAAGCAATGCGAAAAAATGTTTTAGCAAAATGTTATGGTGGAGATATTACCCGGAAAAAGAAATTATTAGAAAAACAAAAAGAAGGAAAAAAACGGATGAAAGCAATTGGGTCAGTTGAAGTGCCACAAGAAGCTTTTATGGCGGTATTAAAATTAGATGATTAATTGCTAATATATAGCAATTTTTTATTAAATGGCGTCCTGTACGATGAACCGGTAAAAAAATTATTGTGAGATTGTTTTTTTTATTTTTCCTGAATTGTAAAATTAAATGGGTGGATAGGTTACAATAAGTTGGACCATATTTATGTGGACTTTCAAATAAATATTAGACTGCACCCCAAAAAGTAAGTAAAGAAAAAAAGTCTTTGCTAAACTTTAAAGGAGGTGCGTTTTTATATGGCAAGAAAAGGACAAAAATTTAATAAATATACAGCAGATTTTCGAAAAATGATAGGACAAGAGGTTAAAAATAATAGTATAAGTTTTATTGCAAAAAAATATGCAATTAATAAAAAAACTGTTGCTTCATGGTATGAAAATTTTAAGAAAGGAATTTTAAGCACCAATAAAGGTCCAAAAGAATCATTTGAAAAAAGAGATTTAAACTATTACAAAGTTAGGTATGAATTATTAAAAAAGCTTCATGACTTTTACAATTAAATAAAAGAAAAATTGTATTTTTTATCAAAGAAAACATTAATAAATATCCACTAAATTTATTACTTGATATAACAGATTTAAAGCGTAGTTATTGAGATAAATATAAAAATTATTCAAGTAATGGTAAGGATAGCGAATCATTAAAAAATATTGTAAAAGTCTATGAAGAAAATTTAAAACAATTTGGTTATCGTCGAATTACCAAATATTTAAAAGAAGATTATGGCATTGTTTATAATGCTAAGAAAGTATTACGAATTATGAAAGAAAATAATATTCAAGCTGAATATGTAAATCGTATGCGTAGAAAAATATTAATAAAACAAAATAGAAATAAAAATGCCAAATTGTAAAGTTAAGTGCAACTAAATTATTTTTCTAACCAAATATTCGATTGGCGAAAGATAATTTAGTATTTTTCTTGGTCTTTGGTTTAAAGACAATATAAATTTATGAACTGCATTTTTAGTAGTATTTGAAAAATTAAATTTTTTAGGAAATTTTTCTCTAATTAAACCATTAGTATTTTCATTAGTACCTCTTTGTCAGGGTGAATATGCATTAGCAAAATAAATTTTCACATTTAAATTTTTTTCAAGTTGTTGTCAATTAGCAAATTCTTTACCACAATCAAATGTTATAGTCTTAACAAGATTATTTGGAAGAATTGATAAATAATGGCTAATATTTTCGTTAATAACTTTAGTAGTTCTATTTTCAACTAATATTGCTAAAGTAAATCTTGATGTTCTTTCAACTAAAGTTATTAAACATGATTTACTTTTACCTCGTGATGATACTACGGTATCACCTTCTCAATGACCAAGAGTTACGCTATTATTAACATTAGCATTTCGTTCTTTAATTGATTTACCATTAAATTTACCCCGATTTTCTTGATATTTTCGTTTCTTACCTTTTCTTCTTAAATTTTTATTAGTAACTTTTTCAAGTAATCCAGAATAAATTCAATTGTAAATTGTTTTAAAACTAATAATTCATTCTTTATGAAAATTTTTAATTCTGCCATAAATTTGTTCGGGTGATCAACCTAATAATAATTTTTGTTGTACATATTAGACTGCACCCCGTTTAGTAAGTATTAATAAAAAGGTTTACAAACTTTTATTTATTATATCTTTTTCTTTTTGGTTTGAATATCATTTATTTAATTTTTTAACATCATTAATATATTCATTATGAGATTTATAATTTTTATTATGGATTGTTCCTTTTTTAAGTAATGAATGAAAACTTTCAATAATAATGTTGTCTGCACAATGATAATTTTTACCCATTGAAATTATAATTTTGTTATCTAAACATTTACTATTATAATCTTTAGATGTATATTGATATCCGTGATCTGAATGAATTATTGTTTTATTTAGATCTTTTTTTATTTTTTTAATTTTATTAATTGCAGCATTTAAATTATCAATTACAAGTTTGTTATTATTAAATTTTGATCATTTTACATCAATAATTTCTTTAGTATATCCATCAATTATTGTTGATTGATAATGTTTTTTACCATTTCAAATTAAATAAGTTACATCAGTAAATAAAATTGAAAATCTTTCTTTAATATCATTAAAATTACGATTTACTAAATCAGGATATTTAATTATATTTGCTGAATTATACTTGTAAGTGCAAGTAAATAAAATTGCAAAAAATCTCATATAAAAATTTTATGATGCTAAGTTTATTTTAGAAAAAATAAAGCAAGGAGTTTTTATATGAGATATAAACATCTTGGCATAGATGAAAGAATTTATATTGAGAATCAATTGAAGTTTAAAATAAAAATTAGTGAAATAGCTAAAAATCTTAATCGAAGTATTAGTACTATTATTCGAGAAGTTAATAGAAATAAAGATAATAATCATTATTTTTCATTAATTGCACAAAATAAAGCAGAAAATAGAAAACAATCACATATTTATTTTCATAAGTTTAAAAATAGAGAATTAGTAAAATATAGACTGCACCCAAAAAAGTAAGTAAAGAAAAAAAGTCTTTGCTAAACTTTAAAGGAGGTGCATTTTTATATGGCAAGAAAAGGACAAAAATTTAATAAATATACAGCAGATTTTCGAAAAATGATAGGACAAGAGGTTAAAAATAATAGTATAAGTTTTATTGCAAAAAAATATGCAATTAATAAAAAAACTGTTGCTTCATGGTATGAAAATTTTAAGAAAGGGATTTTAAACACCAATAAAGGTCCAAAAGAATCATTTGAAAAAAGAGATTTAAACTATTACAAAGTTAGGTATGAATTATTAAAAAAGCTTCATGACTTTTACAATTAAATAAAAGAAAAATTGTATTTTTTATCAAAGAAAACCTTAATAAATATCCACTAAATTTATTACTTGATATAACAGATTTAAAGCGTAGTTATTGAGATAAATATAAAAATTATTCAAGTAATGGTAAGGATAGTGAACCATTAAAAAATATTGTAAAAGTCTATGAAGAAAATTTAAAACAATTTGGTTATCGTCGAATTACCAAATATTTAAAAGAAGATTATGGCATTGTTTATAATGCTAAGAAAGTATTACGAATTATGAAAGAAAATAATATTCAAGCTGAATATGTAAAGCGTATGCGTAGAAAAATATTAATAAAACAAAATAGAAATAAAAATATAATTAAATATCCTGATTTAGTAAATCGTAATTTTAATGATATTAAAGAAAGATTTTTAATTTTATTTACTGATGTAACTTATTTAATTTGAAATGGTAAAAAACATTATCAATCAACAATAATTGATGGATATACTAAAGAAATTATTGATGTAAAATGATCAAAATTTAATAATAACAAACTTGTAATTGATAATTTAAATGCTGCAATTAATAAAATTAAAAAAATAAAAAAAGATCTAAATAAAACAATAATTCATTCAGATCACGGATATCAATATACATCTAAAGATTATAATAGTAAATGTTTAGATAACAAAATTATAATTTCAATGGGTAAAAATTATCATTGTGCAGACAACATTATTATTGAAAGTTTTCATTCATTACTTAAAAAAGGAACAATCCATAATAAAAATTATAAATCTCATAATGAATATATTAATGATGTTAAAAAATGAAATAAATGATATTCAAACCAAAAAGAAAAAGATATAATAAATGAAAGTTTGTAAACCTTTTTATTAATACTTACTAAACGGGGTGCAGTCTATTTTGGTGAAACAATAGCAATATATCCTTGTGTTTATAATGAATCCAATAGTCTTAATAAATTATCTCTATCTTTTGAGCCATTGGCATTTGTATATAAACAATTTTCTATAAAAATTAAATATTTTAGTTTATTATTATTTGATAATATTTCCTCAAATGGTTTTTCATTTTTCAAATAATTTATAATAAATTTAGAGTGTTCTTTTCAATCTTTGTTTATAAATTCTTGTTTATCTAATAACATATTATCTTTAAAAGCAACAATAGCCGTAGTACCAGTTCCTGATGAGTCAATACCTATTTTTATTCCCATCTTGCTCATTCTTCATCATTATTATTAACTGTTGGTACTACATTAGAAATATCTTCTTCTTTAACTACATTATCATTAGTGTCCGCTATTTCTTCATAAGATAGGGTATTTATATTATTTGATAAGGGTTTATCGCTCATCTGCCCCTTATTTTTGGCGACAGTAATATCATTAAAAGGTATATAATCAAAATTACCATCTTCTTTTATTTCTTTTTCATCTAAATCAATGTCAGTAATATCTACACCTAATTCTTGGGCTAATTTACGATATAATTTTGCTTCAACCATTTCTTTTGGTCATTTATTTCAAGGCGAATATTCACTATTTCCACTTGGACTACTATTTTTTAAACGGTCAATATCGGCTTTTCTTAATAAAATTCCTTTTGTTTCACCAGTTAATCGATTAATTCCAAAAGCATAAGCACCAATAATATTTTCATATTGACTGGTATTTGTCATAAAATCTATTTCATGTAATTTGGTTTTTTGTAAATCAGTATCTCATACAAATTTTTCACTTTTATAAATAATTCCTCGTTTTAACATTCAATTTTCTTGTTCCATTCTTTTTTGAAACACACTACTATCAATAATAGTTGTTAATTTATTTTTAAATGGAATAATATTAAAATCTTTGCCAAAAATTAAACCTTTATTACTTAAATTAATAATTCCTAAGGCTGTAATTTTTCCATTATCAGCATTACCCACTAAATTCATATAACTTTGATTATTTTTTAATTTTAGTTCTTGTAAAGCAATTAAATTTTCTTGTAAATATTTAGCATTAACATTTAATTCATATGCTTTAATTGCTGTTTCTACTAATTATTTTATTCCCATTTGATTATTCATAATTATTTCTCTCCTTTATTTATTTTGAATTTAATTCCATTAACACCAATAGTATTAATGTTTTTATTACTATCTCATTGTTTTTTAATTTCGTTTTTAACAATTTGTTCATCAACAATTAAATAATTTTTAATTAAATTAATAAGTTCTAATTTATCAGCATTTTGTAAAAAATCATCATTAACACTCAAAATATCAATATCTTTAATTAATATTTTTTATTTCCGAAATTTACTAGTAGTTTTTTATAAATCTTGTTCTATTTTTGCTACATCTTCCATAACACGAACTTGTTCATCTTCAATTTGGTCCATGTCTAACCCCATATCAGGCGTTAAGTTATTAGCATATTCAACCCTATTTTCTTGTTCTTGTTTTTTAGTTTGAATAAACTGTTGTTGTTTTAAGTATTGAACTTGTATTAGGCTATTTTTAATTTCAATTTTATTATTTTGAAGTACTTTTTATAAATTAATAATATTAACTCTAATTCGATTTACTTCATCTTTAAAATCTTTTATTAATTCTAATGGTTCTCTAAAAACAAAATAAATTTTACTAATAGCACTGGGTATATCTTTTAAATGTATATCTTGATAACCATTTAATGCATAATGATTAAGATGACGATAGATAAACTCTGCTAATTCTTGACCATGATTATCAATTCAATTTTTAATTGGTAATGCTTTTAAACTTAATTATTTAAAATCATTACCTTTTAAATAAAATGGATAGGTAATATTTTTAATTTGATTATTCAACTTTAAATCTACCATAATTAAATTTCCTCCAAATCCATTTCACTTATTAAATTATCAATATATTCGTAAGCAGTCTCTTCTGAATAACATTCTTCTAATGCGATATTAAATAAATCTTCTTCGCTATAAACATAACCACTTTCATCTTTTCACATATTATTCATAATTTATCACTTCGTAGTCTGCTTCTTCATCTTCTAAATAATCATCTATTAAACTTTTAACCTCATCAATTTCATATCATTTTAAATTTAAATCAAAATCTTTTGGCAATGAAATATTACCTACATGTCGCTCTTCATTACCAAATTTAAGATATAAATTTAATTCTCAACTCATATCATAGTCACTATCAATTTGTGCATAAATAATATCTTTATTACTAATTTTTAATGCGTTATTATTAATTCATTTTTCATTTAAGTAATCACTAATACAATATGACATTTTCTTATTCCTCCTAATTATTTTTATTGTTTAATGCTCAATGTTCATCAGTAATATCTTCTTGTGATACTGAATAACTTTTAAGCATTAATTCATTCAATTTATTTTCTTTATTGCATTCTTTATGAAAACAATAACCTCAATATCTTTGTTTAAGACAAATTTTATTTAACTTTTTCATATAAACCTCCTAAATTATTTGATTGATTTTTTTCTCAATTTGTAATATTTTTCAACCATCTGATGCTAAATCTAAAATATCGTTAATTTTGTAATGTTGCATATAAGAAGCAATAACGTCTCATTTATCTTCAAATAAATTTAAATACATTTTTGCCCATTCTAAACATTGCAAATCATAATGATTTTTATGATGAGAAATACGACAATTAACAGGTTGACAATTCACTCAATCAAATAATGTTGTTATTTCATTTCAAGTTTTATTAATATACAAACTTTTATATTCTGTCATTATATTTCCTCCTATTTTTAATTCGCTGGCACTTTCACTTGGGAGTGAGTGCCAAAGCGATAATTAGTTATATAAGTATTTATCTATTTATTTACTACGCCATCCGCTTCACTGGGGGTGAGCGGTGGCGATAATATATTTAATATTTATTTATTATTAGATAATAGACAGTTGTTTTTTATTGTTTACGCCAGAGAATTCTCTCTCTTCATCCGCACTATTTCAGGTCAAAACGTTCAGTTTTTAAAATAAATTCACTTGCACCTTGAAGATCCTAATGCTGGCTTTGTGGTTTTTAAACCGCTGCCATCCTCGATGGGACAATATATATCGCAAATTTATTTATAAAGTGGCCATCTCTATTTTTATTGTCGTTTGATGTTGACCTTGCACTTATCACGACTATCGCTTAGTTTAAATATAACCAGCGCCGATTTACATATTTCCTCATACACTATTTCAGTACTTGCCTCGGCTGGCTGTGGAAATTAGATTAAACTCATGTTCTTATGGAAGCACTTAGTTATTTAAAATAACCGTCCCACACTGCATTAAGTTGTTTTATAAAATCAAAGTTTAAAATAACCAGTTTCTCAATCAAAGATAATTTTTGAATTTTCTATTTTTTGATAAAATCGCTTTTGTTTCTTATCTTTTGTACGATTTAATAAATCTTTGTGTTTATCACAAGTTCATAAAACTTTATTTGATAAAAATTATTCGGTAATGAATGATATTGATTTATAGCAATTATCAACATCACATATTGTTCGTTGCGTATTAATTTCCATTACTTACTCCTTTCTTTGACATTAAGTTTTTTTATTTATTAGCCAAATTAATTAACTAAAACAGAGAAAGGACAACACCTTAAATTAGGAGAAAAAAACAGGTACACTTTGTAAAGATTTATAAGATATTTAATAAATGTGTAATACAACTTTTTTCGTTAACTTAAAGTTGTGATAAAAAGTTTATATTTTAAGAATTTAAGATGCTGCCCTTTCTCTGAATTAATTAATAATTATGGGTTTACAAATAAAAAAACAACCCCTTTTATTTAACAAGAATTGTTTTTTGGAGGTTCATCGTACACGATGCCATATCAAGAGTTTTCAACAAAATTAAAGAAATAGTTGCAATTAATTAAAAAAGAATTATAATAAAACCATAAATATTAGAGGAGTAATTAATAACATAGTTCAGAGAGTTAATTGGCGGTGTGAAATTAATCTATTGTTTTAATGAAGGTTGCTAAATATTTTAACTTGATATTTTAATTAAGGTAGTAAGTAATACTTATTAAAGAAGGATGGTACCGTAATTATTGCATAATAATTGCTCCTATTATTTTGTTTAAATAATAGGAGTTTTTATTTAGAAAGGATAGCGTATGGAAAAAGAATTAACAAAGAAATATAATCATGACTTGGTCGAAAAAGGAAAGTATCAATTTTGGAAAACAGTGGGTTATTTTACAGCGGATGTGAAAAGTAAACAACCAAGTTTTAGTATTGTCATCCCACCCCCAAACGTAACTGGAAAACTACATTTAGGACATGCTTGGGATACAACATTACAAGATTTAATTATTCGTTATAAAAAATTAATGGGATTTGATACATTATATTTACCAGGAATGGATCATGCCGGAATTGCTACCCAAACAAAAGTTGAAGAGTGCTTACGCGTAACAAAAAAGATGTTACGTCATGATTTAGGGCGTGAAAAGTTTATTGAACAAGTTTGAGCATGAAAAGAAGAATATGCCGAAGTTATTCGAGAACAATGAGCTAAGTTAGGATTAGCATTGGATTATTCTCGCGAACAATTTACTTTAAATGAAAATTTATCAGCAGCAGTGCAAAAAGTATTTATTGATTTATATCAAAAAGGATTAATTTATCGTGGCAAACGAATTATTTCATGAGACCCAATGCAAAAAACTGCTTTATCAAATATTGAAGTTATTTATCAAAAGCAACAAGGAAAAATGTATTATTTTAAATATTTTTTAGAAAATAGTACAAGCGATTTTATAACAATTGCAACAACTCGTCCAGAAACAATGTTTGCTGATCAATGTGTTGTCGTTAATCCAAATGATAAGTGCTATCGACAATATTGAAATAAGAAAGTCGTAAATCCAGCGAATGGTGAATTAATTCCTGTTATTTGTGATGATTATGTTGATCAAGATTTTGGGACGGGGGCAATGAAATGTACACCAGCCCATGATGCTAATGATTTTGAAATTGCTTTGCGTCATCATTTAGCAATGCCAATTTGTATTAATTTAGATGGGACAATGAATGAACTAGCTGGGGAATATAATAACCAAGATCGTTTTACCGCTCGTCAGAATTTAGTTAATGATTTAAATAAACAGAAATTAGTCGTTGAAATTAAAGATCATTTTCATCAAGTCGGTTTTTCAGAACGAAGTGGGGTTATTGTTGAACCATATTTATCCGATCAATGATTTGTTAAAATGCCTTATTTTGCTGAAAAAATTATTAAATTTCAAGCAACAAATGACCAAATTAAGTTTTACCCGTCTCGTTTTAATACAACATTAATTAATTGAATGGAAAATGTGCAAGACTGATGTATTTCACGTCAATTATGATGAGGGCACCAAATTCCTGCTTGATATCATAAAGATGATTTAATGAAGATTCATGTTGGTTTAACAGCACCAGATAATAGTAAAAATTGAGTGCAAGATGAAGATGTCTTAGACACTTGATTTTCGTCGGCATTATGACCAATGACAACTTTAGGATGAACTTGAGATGAAACATTATTTCAACGTTATTTTCCAACCATTGTTTTAGTTACTGGTTATGATATTATTTTCTTTTGGGTTTCGAGAATGATGTTTGAATCATTAGAATTTACCAATAAAAAACCGTTTAATGATGTTTTAATTCATGGATTAATTCGGGATGAAGAAGGACGTAAAATGAGTAAATCCTTAGGAAATGGGATTGACCCAATGGATGTTATTAAAGAATATGGGGCTGATACCTTACGTTATTTTTTAGTTACAAATAGTGCGCCCGGTCAAGACTTACGTTTTTCTTTAGAGAAGGTAAAAAGGGCATGAAATTTTATTAATAAATTATGAAATGCTGCTCGATATGTTGAAATGAATTTACCAAGTAATTTCAAGCCATTAGCTAATTTTGACCAAGAGATTAATAAATTATTAGCACATCAAGCGAATGCGATTGATCAATGAATTTTAACGGAATTAACAAAAACAATTGTAAAAGTTCAAACTAATATGGAGAAATATGAGTTTGTGTTAGTCGGTAAAGATTTGTATGTTTTTGTGTGAAATAAGTTTTGTTCATGATATATTGAATTAACAAAAGTTAATTTGCAAATCGATAATGTCACCATTCAAATGGCATCGTTACAAACATTATTTTATGTGCTAAAACAAATTTTAATTATGTTGCATCCTTTTATTCCATTTGTAACAGAAGAGATTTATCAGAAACTAAATTTAAAACAATCAATTATGTTAGAAAATTATCCAACAACTAATTTTAATTATGATGTTGATTATTTAAATGTAGTGACCGAAATTGTTGCTGCTATACGAGAAGTGCGTAGTGATTATCAAGTTAAAAAACAACAGGAAATTGAAATTTGAGTTGATCAAACAAGTAGCAAAAATAAAATTAATACAGCATTAATTACTTTAATTAATGAATTTATTTTAAAAATGGTAAATAGTAAAATTATTGGTGTTTTGGAACAAAAAGATGAGCATCAAAAATATTTAACAATTCCATTATCCAATGTTATTTTAGAAGTTGTAGCAAATGATATTATTGATGAAACCACTGAACAAGAAAAAATAACAATCAAATTAAATCGGCTAGAGCAAGAAATAAAACGAAGTAAAAACATTTTGGAAAATCAAAACTTTTTAGCAAAAGCTAGCGCGGAAAAGATTAAGATTGAGCAAGAAAAATATGCCCAGTATTTAGAGCAATATCAACAGTTAAAAGAGAAAATAACTAATGAAAACTCTAACAATTAATATTATTGGGGCCGGATTGGTAGGAACAGAAACAGCGTATCAATTATCACAAAGAGGTTTTAAAGTTAACTTATATGAGAGTAAACGGTTAATTAAGAATCCGGTGCAAAAACAAGATTCATTTGATGAGTTAGTTTGTTCTAATTTCTTGCGCAGTTATAGTTTAACGAATGGAGTTGGCTTGTTGAAACATGAAATGTTAGCCTTTGATTCCTTAATTATTAAGGCAGCATATACAAGTCGTGTTTCAGCGGGAGGATCATTAGCTGTTGATCGCCACCAATTTTTAGTCTATATTACAACATGGTTAACAAATAATTCAAATGTAACTTTAATTGACCAAGAAGTAACAACAATTGATCCGAATGCCATTACCTTATTTGCTTCTAGTCCATTAACAACTCCAAAATTGCAGGCTACAATGCAAGAATTATTAGGGCAAGAATATTTTTATTTTTATGCTGCTGCTGCCCCAATTATTACCAAAGAAAGTATTTATTTTACGAAGGTATATTATAAGTCACGTTATGACCAAGGCGATAGTAAAGATTATATTAATTGTCCAATGACAAAAGATGAGTTTGACTTATGAGTTCAACCATTAATTACTGCGGAGACAGTAACTTTACATGATTTTGAAAAAGAAATTTATTTTGAAGGATGTATGCCAATTGTGTATAAACCACATACATTTTGTATTTTTGGTATTTACATTTTTAAAAAATTGATTTTATTAATATTTTAAAAATGTAAATACCAAAAATACAAAATGTATGTGGTTTATACAAAAATTATTAAAACTACAATAGACTTCTTGCGATACCTGATTATTTATGCTTAAAAAGCAATTAAAATTTTTAAAAATAATTATTTTAAAGTTTAATTTAATTTTTTTTATTTGTAATTTTTTTATTTTTGTTAGTATCGCAAGAAGTATAATGATGAAAGTTAATGAAGTTCACCCAATTTGAGAAAAAAGATAACTTAGTATGTCAATATCTAGCAAAAATTTCGCAAAATTATTTAATTGATGATGTTTGTAATGTATATTGATTATTTCAAGGATGATTTGGTTTTGGTTTATGTGCTTTAGATTTGGGAACTTTGTTTTCAATATTTTTAATAGGAACCGGAATGTATTCTAATAAATTATATATTTGATTGTTATATTTAAAATATAATGTTTCATCAAATGCTTTAATTACTGTAATTTTTGTTTTTGAATTAAAGACTTTTAACTTTTTATTATTATAAGCCATATATTTTTTATTGTTATAACTAATTGATGAACCATTGTCTGTTTGTCGCGTTGAAGTAATTGATAAAAATAAATTAATTTTGTCATTATTAGGAGCGTCAACAAAGACAGAATTGTTATAATCAATAAGAATGGCAAATTGTTTATTGAATTTGGTTATAAATTCTTTTAAGAATGTATTTGCTTCTTCAATAGTGGTTACTCCTGCGAGAATTAATTAATTTTTCAAGCGATCTTGTAGAGTGCCTCATAAACGTTCAATTCGTCCCTTTTGAAGAAGTTATGATTTCGACACCTAATTCATCACAGCATCGTCTGAATTGAGTAAAGGTGTCTTTTTCTTCGGTTTTATCACTATTTTTTTGGTATGTAAAGATTGTTCGTTTATCGGTATAAAATGTAATGGGAATTCCATAATTTCGTAAAATTTGATGTAAAACATTATAATAACCTTGTAATGTTTCTTGATAAGCAAAATATAATCCAACAACCGTATTTGTTGTATCATCAATTGCGCCATGTAAAAATCATTTTGAACCATTTTCCTAATCAATGATGTTCACTAGCATCAGCTTGTAATAGTTCGCCGAAACATTTTCGACGTTCTCTTAAAGGGTGGGTTTTATCTTTTTTCTTTATTTTTTGCTTTCGAGGTGTTTTAATTTGATTTAAGGACATTAATTTGTATAAAACTGAATATGAAATGTTTATTCCTTCATTTTCGATTAATTTTTCTTTGAAATGAGTAAAATTAAAGCCAATATATTTAGTTTTATATAAATTTATAATCTTTTCACAAATTTGTGGATTTGTTTTATTGTGAGCTATCCTTCCACGAGAATGGTGAGCAAATGATTGACTATTTTGTGGATCATAAAGTTTTATAATTTGTTCAATGCGACGAATTGATAAGTGTAAAATATTTGCAGCTCTTTGCTTTGATATTTTATTGTTAATAATTTTTTCAATTGTTTTGTATTTATGTTGTTATTTCATTGTTAGTTTTCTTTCCATTGTTATCACCATTTTTAATTTTAAATGGTTGCGAAATTTTTGCTAGATAACTATTACGAAATTATCACAAGATAAGGACAAAAAAGATAACTTAGTATTGTTTTTTTGTTAAAAATAATATATTATTATATGCGATTATGATTTAATTTTGTAGAAAAATATTGATATTTTAATAAAACCTTTATTTTATTGGGTTTTTAATAAAATGTATTTCTTGCAAATCTCTATATTTTATAAGGTTTTTTGACTTTATCAAGAGTTTTTGACAAAATTAAAGCAATTATATGATACCATACGTGAAATTCTTGGTAAAGGAGATAAATAGGAATGAAAAAATTGTTCAGTGTCTTTGCTGCAATTATAATATTAGCTACTCCGGTAACTTGAGTTGCTGGATGTAATCCAATCCCTGATTTACCTTATATTCCAGATAATAAAATTTCAGAAAATACTAAAAAAGTTATTAATAAAGCTGTTTTGGGTGAAATTACCCCAAATAGTAAAATTAAAACATTATTTGCTTATAATCTTGATGAATGGTTAAAACCAAATTTTATCCCTGTTGAAAATATTATGAGTATTAATGTTGAACGAAAAGATGATTATGAACAAATGAAACAAATTTTTGTCCGGTTAGAAAAAATCAATAATAAAGAAAAATTACCTAAAAAAAGTTTAGCATATATTCAAAAAAGTTTATTATCATCGCGTGATTTGATTCATAGCCCTTGACCTACTGATGTTGACAAATATAATTGATATTTATCCCAAAAAAGTCAAAATAAAACAGTTCGTGATTTAGATGTTTTAGTCAAATATTTTGATGGTGAAGTTAATGAAAGAACGGATTTATATGATAAAAAACGGTGATTATATGTTGATCAACTTCGTACTGAAAAAGCTGCAAATTGATTTAAAGATGCACATGCATGAAGTTTAAATATAAAAAGTTCAAATTATAATGAAGACACAAAATTTGAACAAGGAATCTTTTATCATGTTTTACTTAATGCTTATTTAGACAAAGTAAAAACCAATTATAATGTTGAATTGCAAAAAATTTGAAATGAAAAAATTGACCAAGATATTAGTGCCAATGCAAAAATTACATTAGCTTTCACTGTATGAGATTCAGAAAAGTGAACAAAGCATTTTGTTGATGACCGTCCCGTTGTTAAGAGTAATGATAATCTTTTTGAAAACTTACCAATTTTACCAATTGAACAAACCATTGGTGTTAAATTAGTTGTTTCTGATAAGTATGGAACCGTATCGAATTATTTAATTGGGAACTTTGTTGTTGCTGATCTATTAGAGTTAGAATAATTTACATTTTACACGCTACCACTAAACAATTACAAACAATAAACACAGCAACAACAAAATTATTAATATTATTATATTTCATTTCTAATTTAGCCCTTAAAATGTGTAATAAGACCTATTTTTAAAGATAAATTTATTAAATAATTCATAATTTTGCTTATATATATATAATGTCAATAGATCTTGATAAAAGTTTCAAGATTAAGAAAAGGAGAAAAACAAGTATGAAAAAATTACTTAGTTTATTAAGTGTATTAACTATTGGTGGAACTGCTGTACCAACAACAATTGCTACTAGTCCTTATCCCGATAAATATGAAAACTGATAGTGATGAAATAGATAATCCAATATCAATCGGAAACAATAGAGTAGTTTGTAAAAATTGTCAAAGTTGTTCACATAATTGAAAAGTAAGTGCACATGAGTGGCAAGCCGCATATACACAAACAGCCACACTTCTTGCAGAAATAAATAGGAGAAAAAATTATTTTAAACATGAACTTAGTGAAAAAAGGCTGAAATTAATAAATTTAAAACAGAATTAGAAAATTATAAACATGAATTTAAAAAAATTCCTGTAAAATAGACTTCATTAGATCAAGATCAATTTTTAAAAAGTATAAATAAAACAATAGAAAATATTGAAAAAAACAAAATTCTTATGTGTCACAAATTAATATTGATATTAGAAATAATTAATTTAATAGTAATAAGTAAATTAAAAAAATTTATTAAACTATAAATAAATGAAAATAAAATTTGTTTATTTTCATTTTTAATTAAATTAACAAACAAAATTATATAAAAAGAAGGGATAAATATGAAAAAAATATTAAGTTTTTTAGGAACAATCATTTTAATGGGAACAAGTACAACTAGTTTAGTTAGTTGTCAAAATGATAAAAATAAATATAAATATTATTATGATGAGAAAGAACAACCAACACCAATATTAACAAAACCACCAAAAAATAGTAAATGATCCCTAGTTAATAAAAATGAATATAAAAATGAATTTAATAAAAAAATTAATAAATGATATGTTATTATTTATTTTTCTAAATATAAGAATGAAAATATATTTGCTATTGATAAAGAAAAAATATCTTTTGCTGGTGTAACAGAAGATAATTACATAGCAGTTGGTGGGGGTCTTTATGTAAATCAAGTAATTTATCGCTGAAATGGCAATAATGAACCTGAAAAACCAACAATAAACAAAAATACTGGTGAAGTTATTGATTGAAGAGAACATATGGGAGCTTAATGGTTCCTATATTTTTTTATCTTGGATTAATTGTAATTTTAATAGCAGAATTAGATGTGTTTCTTTCTACATTAGACTTCTTGCGATACCGGCTTTTCTTATTAAGAATATTTCTATAAAATATAATTAAAAATAAAATCCGGTATCGCAAGAAGTCTAATAAAGATTTTAATAACATTATTAGTACCCAAGCATCATCATATTTTAGAAAAAAAGATGAATTTGGTAATACAGTTGGTCAAGTTCAATTTGAATACAATAAAATGAATGCACGTAATGTTTGAGATATTTTAAATATGAATAATTTTATTAATCGTCAAGTTACTGTTTTACCTTTAAACTATACTCAAAAATTAGTTTTTAATCCTTTTACAATTCCTGTCCTTGGTAAATTATTAAACTATATTTCATTTGATATTCCATGAGATTGAATTGGTAATTTTGGATAGGTTACAATAAGTTGGACCATATTTATGTGTACTTTCAAATAAAATATAATTATGAAGAAAGTAGGAATATAAAAATGGGAAGAAATTCATACACCGATGAATTTAAAAAACAAATTGTTTTACTTTATCAAAATGGTAAAACAATTCTTGAAATTTTTAAGGAATATGGGATGTCAAAATCAACCGTATATCAGTGAATTGAAAAATTAAATAATTCTGGATCTTTTAAAGCAAAAGATAACCGCACTGTTGAAGAAAATGAACTGATTGCCTTGCGGAAAGAATTAATCCAATTACGAATGGAAAACGACATTTTAAAGCAAGCGGCACTGATAATCGGCAAAATGTATCACGTACGATGAATAGACTGCACCCAAAAAAGTAAGTAAAGAAAAAAAGTCTTTGCTAAACTTTAAAGGAGGTGCATTTTTATATGGCAAGAAAAGGACAAAAATTTAATAAATATACAGCAGATTTTCGAAAAAGGATAGGACAAGAAGTTAAAAATAATAGTATAAGTTTTATTGCAAAAAAATATGCAATTAATAAAAAAACTGTTGCTTCATGGTATGAAAATTTTAAGAAAGGAATTTTAAACACCAATAAAGGTCCAAAAAAATCATTTGAAAAAAAGAGATTTAAACTATTACAAAGTTAGGTATGAATTACTAAAAAAGCTTCATGACTTTTACAATGCCAAATTGTAAAGTTAAGTGCAACTAAATTATTTTTCTAACCAAATATTCGATTGGCGAAAGATAATTTAGTATTTTTCTTGGTCTTTGGTTTAAAGACAATATAAATTTATGAACTGCATTTTTAGTAGTATTTGAAAAATTAAATTTTTTAGGAAATTTTTCTCTAATTAAACCATTAGTATTTTCATTAGTACCTCTTTGTCAGGGTGAATATGCATTAGCAAAATAAATTTTAACATTTAAATTTTTTTCAAGTTGTTGTCAATTAGCAAATTCTTTACCACGATCAAATGTTATAGTCTTAACAAGATTATTTGGAAGAATTGATAAATAATGGCTAATATTTTAGTTAATAACTTTAGTAGTTCTATTTTCAACTAATATTGCTAAAGTAAATCTTGATGTTCTTTCAACTAAAGTTATTAAACATGATTTACTTTTACCTCGTGATGATACTACGGCAATGACCAAGAGTTACGCGATTATTAACATTAGCATTTCGTTCTTTAATTGATTTACCATTAAATTTACCCCGATTTTCTTGATATTTTCGTTTCTTACCTTTTCTTCTTAAATTTTTATTAGTAACTTTTTCAAGTAATCCAGAATAAATTCAATTGTAAATTGTTTTAAAACTAATAATTCATTCTTTATGAAAATTTTTAATTCTGCCATAAATTTGTTCGGGTGATCAACCTAATAATAATTTTTGTTGTACATATTTTACTAATTCTCTATTTTTAAACTTATGAAAATAAATATGTGATTGTTTTCTATTTTCTGCTTTATTTTGTGCAATTAATGAAAAATAATGATTATTATCTTTATTTCTATTAACTTCTTGAATAATAGTACTAATACTTCGATTAAGATTTTTAGCTATTTCACTAATTTTTATTTTAAACTTCAATTGATTCTCAATATAAATTCTTTCATCTATGACAAGATGTTTATATCCCATATAAAAACCCCTTGCTTTATTTTTTCTAAAATAAACTTAGCATCATAAAATTTTTATATGAGATTTTTTGCAATTTTATTTACTTGCACTTACAAGTATAATTCAGCAAATAAAAAAAGATCTAAATAAAACAATAATTCATTCAGATCACGGATATCAATATACATCTAAAGATTATAATAGTAAATGTTTAGATAACAAAATTATAATTTCAATGGGTAAAAATTATCATTGTGCAGACAACATTATTATTGAAAGTTTTCATTCATTACTTAAAAAAGGAACAATCCATAATAAAAATTATAAATCTCATAATGAATATATTAATGATGTTAAAAAATGAAATAAATGATATTCAAACCAAAAAGAAAAAGATATAATAAATGAAAGTTTGTAAACCTTTTTATTAATACTTACTAAACAGGGTGTAGTCTAAATCCACAAATGCTTTTTTTGATAATCCAACAAGTTATCTTAGTTTTTATTACAATAATGAGCAAATTGATTATTCAAAAGTAATTATCATTTATCATTATCATAACCAGCAACAATTATATCGGGCATGAAAAATTACTTTATAAAGGTTGGGGACCATTGGGTGCTATTATTTTGTCCTTAAACTTGTTATAATTTATATTAATTATAACAAGAGAATGCGAGGAACTTTAAATGAATGTGTTAGATGAAATTAAAAAAGTTTTAAAAGAACAGGGGATTTCAAAACCAATTGACTTAAATACGAAGTTTAAATCATTAGGATTAGATTCATTAGACTTAATGGACTTAGTCATTGAAGCGGAGAAAAAATGTGGTATTCAAATTCACGATGATAAATTGATGGATATTAAAATAGTAGCAGACTTAGTTGATATTATTAATGAAATTAAAAAATAAAGGAGCTGGCACCAATGGCATTATCATATGACGATATTGTAAAGTTATTAAAAAGTAAAAATTATCGAATTACTGAAATTAGGTTAGCAATTATTAAAATTTTAACTGAGAAACAACATTTGAATTTAACCGAAATTGTTGAATTATTAGAGAAAGAATTTAAAAATGTTAATTTAATGTCAGTTTATAATACAATTGATTTATTAATTAGTGAGCATATTGTTTTTACTAATTCTTTTGATGGAAAGCAAATTTGATATGATTTAGCAGAGAACCCATCCTTTCATATGGTTTGTGATATTTGTAAAAATGTTGTCCATATTAAAAATAACAATATTTTACAAGAAATTAAATTATTTAATTTAAAAGAGGTAATGACAAATATTAATTGAGAACCAGTTCATTTTAAAATTGAAGGACATGGGATTTGTGAACAATGCCATAATAAAAAAATCTAGACTGCACCCTGTTTAGTAAGTATTAATAAAAAGGTTTACAATAGACTGCACCCCGTTTAGTAAGTATTAATAAAAAGGTTTACAAACTTTCATTTATTATATCTTTTTCTTTTTGGTTTGAATATCATTTATTTCATTTTTTAACATCATTAATATATTCATTATGAGATTTATAATTTTTATTATGGATTGTTCCTTTTTTAAGTAATGAATGAAAACTTTCAATAATAATGTTGTCTGCACAATGATAATTTTTACCCATTGAAATTATAATTTTGTTATCTAAACATTTACTATTATAATCTTTAGATGTATATTGATATCCGTGATCTGAATGAATTATTGTTTTATTTAGATCTTTTTTTATTTTTTTAATTTTATTAATTGCAGCATTTAAATTATCAATTACAAGTTTGTTATTATTAAATTTTGATCATTTTACATCAATAATTTCTTTAGTATATCCATCAATTATTGTTGATTGATAATGTTTTTTACCATTTCAAATTAAATAAGTTACATCAGTAAATAAAATTGAAAATCTTTCTTTAATATCATTAAAATTACGATTTACTAAATCAGGATATTTAATTATATTTTTATTTCTATTTTGTTTTATTAATATTTTTCTACGCATACGCTTTACATATTCAGCTTGAATATTATTTTCTTTCATAATTCGTAATACTTTCTTAGCATTATAAACAATGCCATAATCTTCTTTTAAATATTTGGTAATTCGACGATAACCAAATTGTTTCAAATTTTCTTCATAGACTTTTACAATATTCTTTAATGATTCGCTATCCTTACCATTACTTGAATAATTTTTATATTTATCTCAATAACTACGCTTTAAATCTGTTACATCAAGTAATAAATTTAGTGGATATTTATTAAGGTTTTCTTTGATAAAAAATACAATTTTTCTTTTATTTAATTGTAAAAGTCATGAAGCTTTTTTAGTAATTCATACCTAACTTTGTAATAGTTTAAATCTCTTTTTTCAAATGATTCTTTTGGACCTTTATTGGTGTTTAAAATTCCTTTCTTAAAATTTTCATACCATGAAGCAACAGTTTTTTTATTAATTGCATATTTTTTTGCAATAAAACTTATACTATTATTTTTAACCTCTTGTCCTATCATTTTTCGAAAATCTGCTGTATATTTATTAAATTTTTGTCCTTTTCTTGCCATATAAAAATGCACCTCCTTTAAAGTTTAGCAAAGACTTTTTTTCTTTACTTACTTTTTTGGGTGCAGTCTACAATAGACTGCACTGCACAGTTTCAGATAACTGAGAATTTTAATTAAAAAATGCTTTCATTTCATATTGAAGTGGTAGCATTTTTTAATTAAAATTCTCAGTTATCTGAAACTGTGCATATTTTTTTAACATTATTTTTTATATATAATTTTAAGATATATTTATCAAAAATATTTAATTTAATATATTTATATTGTTTGTTTATGATAGAGATTGAAATAAATATATTATTAATACTTTTTTACTTACTTTTACTCTAATATATTTATTAACAAATATATTAATTTTGTTATTAAATAATTATTTATGAGAGAGAGTGAGAGAAATATTAATATTTTATTTTTTATTTCTTTATCTCTCTGTCTTTTAAATAAATATATTAAATATATAGTAAAAATAAATTTTGGCACATTTAAAATATGAAAAATAGTAAAAATTGGCACACTGAAAAATACTATTAAGTTTTCAAAGATCGTATATTAAATATTAATTTTTTAATAAATAATTAAGTGTGCCAATAGAAATTAATATAAATGGAACAGAGAAAATACAACACCTTAAATTAGGAGAAAAAACAGGTACATTTTTTATAAATACTTCTAAGATATTTAATAAATGTTCAAACAACTTAAAGAGGACATCAAAAAGTTGCTATAAAGTTTTTTATTTTATAAATAAGATGCTGTCTTTTCTCTGTTTCAATTAAATTAATCTATAATTATGGTTTTATAAATAAATAAACCATTTACTAAAATGGTTTATTATTCTTATTCAATTTCTAAGTTTTTTCAAAACCCTTCTTTTTTCCATGCGACCGTTTTTAGTAAAATAACATTTTTTTAAAACGTTTAAATTTTGGATTCATTCTTGTTTTCCTTTCCTTTTAATCTCATAAAATTGCATCATCACCATCAAAACTAATACTATTATTATTACTATCATCTTGTGGTTGCAATTGTTGATCAAAAGTTGTGCTATTAAAATCATTAGTATTTGGCATTGGCGCTCCCTCACCGTCAGTACCAATTGTAGTTCCTCTTGAATCTAAGAATGAAACAATATCAGCGATTACTTGCACAATTGTTATCATTTGGCCACTAGTATTATCCGTTCTAGTTTGCAAACGTCCATCCAAAGCGATTAATGATCCTTTTTTTAAATAACGGGACATATTTTCAGCTGTTTTATTCCAAGCAAAGCATGGAATAAATGAGGTTTGATTGTTAAAATTATTATTTACTGCTAATGTAAAAGCAACAAATGGTTTATTATTAACAGAATTTTTTAATTCTAAATCACGTGTTAGTCTTCCTACTAATGAAACTCGATTCAACATAACTTTTGTTCACTCCTCTTATTCTTTTGTTTCAGTTGGTTTATGTGCTTTTGGCTCTTCACCCTTTGAACGTTGTTCATGACGTTTGTAATCTGGTCTTTTATTTCCTGGTTTACGATCACTGTCTGGTTTATCATTCTTAACTTCTGTTTTTGCATAAACAGTTGATTGAATATAACCTTTTTCTTTTTCGGTATTAATTACTAAGATTCGTAAAACATCTTGTTCAATATGACTAATTCGAACAAATTCATCAATGTTCTCTGATGTTGTATTAACAATTAATACTTCATAATATCCCTTTTTTTTCTTTTTAATAGGATATGATAAGTCCTTAATTCCTCATTTACCGTGTTCTTCAATTTTTCCTCCATTAGCTTCTAAAATTTGATGTAATTTATTTTCTAACTCATCTAAATTAGTTGCTTCAGAATTTAATATATACATAACTTCATATTTACGCACTTTATTTTTTCCTTCTTTTGGTCTAGGTCCTATGCGGACAAGGAGCTAATAATTATTAGACTTCTTGCGGCATCTTATTATTTATGCTTAAAAAGCAATTAAAATTTTTAAAAATGCTTATTTTAAAGTTTAATTTAATTTTTTTTATTTGTAATTTTTTTATTTTTGTTAGTATCGCAAGAAGCCTATTCATTCAAGCATTATTAACTCGCCATTAATTATACCGTATATTAACGATAATTGTAAGAGTTATTTCACTAATTTTAATAATTTTAAATCATCCGGATAAGTTATTTTAATGTTTTGTTTTTCACCATAAATTGTATGAATTTTTGTTTTTGGTGAAAATAACTCAACCAAATAACTGTCATCATAAATTGTTATCGTATTTTTCGTTTGAAAATACTCGTGATAAACGACAGATAATAACTGGGTTTTAAAAATTTGTGGTGTTTGAATTATAAAATATTCTTCTCGTGGTAATGTTTTTTCAACCAAATTATTTTTAACTTTTTTAAACGTTTCAGTAATTGGAACTATTGGAATTAGAACTTCATAATTTTCGTGATGAAAAGTTTGATTTAACTTATTGATAAAAGCTAAACTAGTAAAACAGCGAACGCCATCATGAATCATTATTGTATCATTAGTAATTTTATGATTAATTAAACATTGATAAATTGTATCAACCCGTTCCTTACCACCCATCACAAATTGTAATTTTTTTGTTTGGTAATTCTTTTGTAATAAAAAAAACAGAATTTCCTCACTAACTCCCACAATAATTTCAGTACAAAATGGGTCACTTAAAAATAACATTAATGTTTGTTCAATAATCGTTTTATCATGATTAATTTGATATAATAACTTGTTATCCTTTTGATTAAACCGGGATGATCTTCCTGCCGCAACAATAATTACAGTATAATTTTTCATTTATAATATTTCGATTCCATTTTTCTTAACATATTCTAAAAAATTTTAACTTCAAATCGAAGCAATAACTTCCCCAATATGTTGTTTTTCTAATAAAAATAAATCCAGTTGTGACTTATAAAGACCAAAAGAAAGGGTAACTGGGACTTCATTTGTTGCCACTTTTGCATCATATTCTGTTTTTAATTTAATTGTTTCTTTTGTTATTGCTAATTGATTTTTTAAAAACACTCGCAGCACAATAGCCAATACAAATAGCTTTTTCCAAAAAAAATCATAAACAAAAATTTTCGCATATAATTCTCAGTTAAAAACATCTTGTGATTCACTAATTTCGATTATATTATTAGTAATAATATTTTTTAAACCATATAGAATTGTCGCGCCATTTTCTCTCGTATAACGATTCAAGCGTTCTTGGTAACTTAACAACCGCATTGCTTTTTGCAATTCCATTTGACTTGTTCAATTTAATTTCTTCTTAAATTTTTTATTTAATTGCGGAAATTTTAATAACAAAAGATCTTCCACTTCACTAATAATATTAGACTTCTTGCGATACCTGATTGTTTATGCTTAAAAAGCAATTAAAATTTTTAAAAATGCTTATTTTAAAGTTTAATTTAATTTTTTTTATTTGTAATTTTTTTATTTTTGTTAATATAGCAAGAAGTCTATTGGTTGCTTTATCAATTGTTTCTTTAATTTTTTCTAAGGTAATTTCTTTTTCATCTAATAATAAATCAAATCCAATCTCATTAAAAGTTACTGCTTGGCTATTTGATTGTTTGATATCACGGCGTAAAACCATTGCTGTTGTTAGAATTCCTTCGTTTTTTAACAATTCATATTGTTTAATTGCATTTCGACGTCATTTATTATGTGATTGTAATATTTCACCGACTAATTTAGTTGGCGAAATATTACAATCAATTGGTCGTTCTGTCATCCGAAAATCATTATTCAAACCTTTTTCTTAACTAGTAATTAAAGGCGTGTCAACTTTTAATAAATTAAATTGAATAATAAAACGACGAACTAATTCGCGTTTGATTAAACTAATCGCTTCGAGACTGTTTCTCGTAACGTTATAACTGAGCCAATTTCAATACCAAATGCCATACATACAATCACCTATTTTCCTCTTGGCCGCATATGAGGGAATAATAATACATCTTTAATAGAATCTTGTCTTGTTAATAACATAACTAACCGATCAATTCCAATTCCTAAACCCCCAGTTGGTGGCATCCCATATTCTAATGCTTCAACAAAATCAATATCTAATTCTTGTGCTTCATCATTACCATTATCACGTTCTACTAATTGACTAACAAAACGATCATATTGCTCAACAGGATTATTTAATTCGGAATAAGCATTTGCATGTTCTCGTCCTTTAATAAATAATTCAAATCGATCAGTAAATCTTGTATCTTCAGCATTTGTTTTTGCTAAGGGTGAAACTTCAACGGGATGACCATAAATAAAGGTTGGTTGAATTAATTTATCTTCCACAAATTCTTCAAAAAATAAATTAATAATATGACCAACAGTATTATGAAATTTTTCAATTGGAACTTTCTTATCTTTGGCAATTTTTTTTGCCTCTGCAAAAGTCATTGGTTTTCAAAAATCAACTCCCGCATATTCTTTAATTGCATCAACCATATGTCAACGCTTTCATGGTTGCTTAAATGAAATCTTTACGCCATCGTATTCTGTTTCATCTTTATTTAAGATATTTTTTGCAATATGACAAATAGTATCTTCTGTTAATTGCATCATAAAATTCATATCTTGATACGCAACATAAATTTCAACAGTTGTAAATTCTGGATTATGAAGAGTATCCATTCCTTCGTTTCTAAATAGACACCCTATTTCATAAACCCCTTCAAACCCACCAACAATTAATCGTTTTAGTGGTAACTCTGTTGCTACACGCAAATAAAAATTCATATCTAAAGTATTATAATGAGTCACAAATGGTTTCGCTGCTGCTCCCCCATGAATTGGTTGTAAAACTGGTGTTTCAACTTCTAAATATCCTTTTTGATTAAAAAAAACTCGCATTAAAGCAATTATCTTACTACGTTTAATAAAAATATCCTTTGTTTCTGTTGATGTAATTAAATCAACATAACGACGTCGATATTTTTCTTCAATATCAGTCATCCCATGATATTTATCTGGTAATGATCGTAATGCTTTTGCTAATAAAACAAATTTTTTAACTCGAACTGTTAATTCTCTCGTATTTGTTTTCATCATTATCCCAGTAACTCCGATAATATCTCCTAAATCAAAATTAATAAATTCTTGATATTTTTCATTACCGACTTCATCATTTCGCACATAAATTTGAAAAATTCCATTTTGATCTTGTAATGTTGCAAAACTAGCTTTTCCTGCTTCACGGAATGTTTTAATGCGCCCAGCAATTTTAATTGTTGTCTTCTCGTTATTTGTAGATAATTCCTCTTTTGATAAATGACTAAATTGTTCATTAAGGTCGTTACTAGTATGTGTTCGTTCAAACTTTGCAATTATAAAGGGATTATGTCCATCCTTAACTAGCTTTTCTAATTTATCACGTCTAATTTGCTCTTGTTCTGTAAAATTACGTTTCTCCATTTTAATTCTCCTTTTTATTATTTAGCAAACCTAATATTACTATTATAATAGGCAATATATTCATTAACAAGCGTTTTTAACTTAAATATTGTATTTATTTGTGTTTCCCGAATTTTATAATTGGTCGCTTCTGGCTTCCCTTTAAAATAAAATGCTAAATTTTTACGCATTTCACTAGCAGCAATCCGTTCTCCTTTTAAATTCAATATTATAGTTCTTGCGATACTATGATAATCTGAATAGGTTACAATAAGTTGGACCATATTTATTTGAAAGTCCACATAAATATGGTCCAACTTATTGTAACCTATCCAAAATTACCAATTCAATCTCATGGAATACCAAATGAAATATAGTTTAAGAATTTACCAAGGACAGGAATTGTAAAAGGATTAAAAACTAATTTTTGAGTATAGTTTAAAGGTAAAACAGTAACTTGGCGATTAATAAAATTATTCATATTTAAAATATCTCAAACATTACGTGCATTCATTTTATTGTATTCAAATTGAACTTGACCAACTGTATTACCAAATTCATCTTTTTTTCTAAAATATGATGATGCTTGGGTACTAATAATGTTATTAAAATCTTTATTAGACTTCTTGCGATACCGGCTTTTATTATTAAGAATATTTCTATAAAATATAATTAAAAAGCTGAATTATACTTGTAAGTGCAAGTAAATAAAATTGCAAAAAATCTCATATAAAAATTTTATGATGCTAAGTTTATTTTAGAAAAAATAAAGCAAGGATTTTTTATATGGGATATAAACATCTTGGCATAGATGAAAGAATTTATATTGAGAATCAATTGAAGTTTAAAATAAAAATTAGTGAAATAGCTAAAAATCTTAATCGAAGTATTAGTACTATTATTCGAGAAGTTAATAGAAATAAAGATAATAATCATTATTTTTCATTAATTGCACAAAATAAAGCAGAAAATAGAAAACAATCACATATTTATTTTCATAAGTTTAAAAATAGAGAATTAGTAAAATATGTACAACAAAAATTATTATTAGGTTGATCACCCGAACAAATTTATGGCAGAATTAAAAATTTTCATAAAGAATGAATTATTAGTTTTAAAACAATTTACAATTGAATTTATTCTGGATTACTTGAAAAAGTTACTAATAAAAATTTAAGAAGAAAAGGTAAGAAACGAAAATATCAAGAAAATCGGGGTAAATTTAATGGTAAATCAATTAAAGAACGAAATGCTAATGTTAATAATCGCGTAACTCTTGGTCATTGAGAAGGTGATACCGTAGTATCATCACGAGGTAAAAGTAAATCATGTTTAATAACTTTAGTTGAAAGAACATCAAGATTTACTTTAGCAATATTAGTTGAAAATAGAACTACTAAAGTTATTAACTAAAATATTAGCCATTATTTATCAATTCTTCCAAATAATCTTGTTAAGACTATAACATTTGATCGTGGTAAAGAATTTGCTAATTGACAACAACTTGAAAAAAATTTAAATGTGAAAATTTATTTTGCTAATGCATATTCACCCTGACAAAGAGGTACTAATGAAAATACTAATGGTTTAATTAGAGAAAAATTTCCTAAAAAATTTAATTTTTCAAATACTACTAAAAATGCAGTTCATAAATTTATATTGTCTTTAAACCAAAGACCAAGAAAAATACTAAATTATCTTTCGCCAATCGAATATTTGGTTAGAAAAATAATTTAGTTGCACTTAACTTTACAATTTGGCAAAAATAAAAAATATAAATTAGGAAGGTATAAAACTATGAAAAAGGATAACTTTAAATTTCTTAATGATAAAGAATTATTACGATTAACAGGAATAAAAAAAATACTTTTAATAAAATGTTAGATATTTTAAAAGAAACCGAGTTAAAAAAATTTAAAAAAGGCGGAAAAGATAATAAATTATCATTAGAAAATCGTTTATTAATGACTTTATCATATTGAAGAGAATACCGCACTTATTTTCATCTTGGCAAAAGTTTTGGCATTAGTGAGAGTAATTGTTATCGTAATATCAAATGAATTGAAAACACTTTAATTAAACACCCTGACTTTCAATAACTTGCTGGGCAAAAAAACATTAATAAATAAATATTTTAATGATAAAACAATTATTATTGATGCAACCGAAACAGCCATCCAACGCCCAAAAAAACAAAAAAAATACTATTTCGGAAAAAAGAAAAAGCATACTATCAAAACACAAATAATCCTCGAAAAAGAAAGCAAAACTATTATTGCAACAAATTTTGCTTGTGGTAAAACCGATGATTTTTGTTTATTTAAAGAAGCAAAAATACCGCTTTTAAAAGCTAGCAAAGTAATAGTTGATACAGGTTATCAAGGCTTGCAAAAAATGCATCGGAATGTTTTGATTCCGCATAAAAAAACAAAGCAAAAAACTTTAAATAACGAACAAAAACAGCATAATAAAATAATTTCACAAATGAGAATCGTTATTGAAAATTTTTTTGCTATCCTTAAAAAATTTAAAATTATTACTGAAAAATATCGCAATCGTAGAAAAAGATTTGCTTTAAGATTTAATTTAATTGCTTTTTAAGCATAAATAATAAGGTATTGCAAGAAGTCTAATAAAATAAATTTTTTAAAAATGTAAATACCAAAAGTACAAAATGTATGTGATTTCTAAACTGCTGAATTACTATCCTAATTTAAAATAATTTTTCAATTACCTTCGCAATTCCATCATGGTCATTATCATCGGTCACTAAATCAGCAATTGCTTTAACATCGGTCGGAGCATTTTCCATTGCTACGCCAATGCCCGATCACTGTAACATCGCCACATCATTATGTTCATTTCCAAACGCTAAAACATTCTTGGTTGTTAATTGATATTTTTCACAAATCTTGGCAATTCCCGTTGCTTTATTAATTTGGCGACTAGTAATTTCTAACGACGAGCGATCACCACGAATTTCTTGTGAAATTTCAATCTTTCCTTTTCATTTCGCTACAAAACGATTCACATCAGAAGTATAGCTACTAATATAAATCTTATTAACATTAATATCAAAATTAGTAGAATATAGACAAGCCGTTACTTCATCTTTAGCTTCAGCAAAAGTTGCTAAATAATTTTTGGTTATTTTATCTTTGAACCCTTTACAATGCAATAACATCTTATTAAACGACGAATGATCAGCATCAAACATAATTAAGGTTTCTAAATCAAAGTTAATAACATCCAAATAAATTTCTCGTAATAATTGTTGATTCAAAAAATCACAAAATAAAAGTTCTTTTGTTGCATTATTTGTTACAACTGAACCATTTAAACTAACTGTAAAATCATTATCATCAATTAATCCTAATTTTTCTGCAATATCTTTACTTTGATATAATGGTCGGCCAGTAGCAATTACTAACTTAATATCTTTGCTAATCAATTCTTTTAAAATCCGCAAAGTACGCGGAGACATTTCACCAGTTGAATTCAAAGCTGTTCCGTCCAAATCAACAGCAATTAATTTAATATCTGTCATAATCACTTTTCTCCTATATAACATAATTTTAATCTATTTTATCAAGAGTTTTCTTTAATTTTTACTTTAATTTTGTCGAAAACTCTTGATATTTATAAAATATATCTAAAATTAGGTATATTTTTAATATAAAGAGAGGTAAATAATTGATGGAAAAAACACTTGCAGAATTAATAAATAGTTTAACAAATGATCAATTTTTAGAATTTTATGAAAAAGTTAAAAAAGAAGCAGAATTAATCAAAAAACAAAAACGCTTAAATGAAATTGATCAAAAATTTAGAGATAAAGGTATTAAATACCCTAATTGCAAATCTTATCATTGTGTTAAAAATGGCCATAATCCCGAAGGAAAATAAAAATATTTATGCAAAAAATGTCGGGCTAGTTTTGATGCTTTTCGTCATCATTTTACTTATTGAAGTCATTTAAATTATGAACAATGAAATTTATTAATTCAAATTTCATTGTTAGGACAATCTAGTAAAGTAATTTTCCGTTTTATTAAAACAACACCCAAAACAGCTTGATATAATCGTCAAAAATTAATGCAATCAAAACAATTAGAAAATACTCAATTAAAATTTAAAAAATTAAATGGCCAAATAAAAGTGATGAAACATTTATTAAAGAAATCCATAAAGGTAATTTTAAATATAAATTTGATAAACGAAAAACTCATCTTGATCCATTTTCCACTAACACTAAATGTTGTATTCAAATGGCGGTTGATACTAATAATAATATTTACTAATACCAAACGATTACAAAAACAGTGAATTATTGAAAATATGAATACAAAATTAATTAACAAAAATTCCATTATTATTTCTGATATGCAACCATTATATTTATTAGTAGCAAAACAAACAAGTTCTACTTTATATGCCACTAAAACTAGGACAAATCCTGATGCCAGTTATCGAAAATTAAATAAAATTAGTAAATTACAAGCAAGTCTTAAAGAAGCCTTGGTTCATTATCATGGTTTAGGTTTTACTAACATTCAAAATTATTTAAATCTCTGAAAATGAAAATACTAACACAAAGGTTTAACACCAAACCAACAAGCAACGGTATTATATTTTAACATCTAAAAAAGTTAAAGAACAATAATAATCTTCCACCAAATTCGTTTTCAAATTGTCATATTGATGATTTTTTTTATTTTATCAAGAGTTTTCGACAAAATTAAAACACTAATGCCAAAACTTTTGCCAAGATGAAAATAAGTGCGGTATTCTCTTCAATATGATAAAGTCATTAATAAACGATTTTCTAATGATAATTTATTAGCTTTTCCGCCTTTTTTAAATTTTTTTAACTCGGTTTCTTTTAAAATATCTAACATTTTATTAAAAGTATTTTTTTTATTCCTGTTAATCGTAATAATTCTTTATCATTAAGAAATTTAAAGTTATCCTTTTTCATAGTTTTATACCTTCCTAATTTATATTTTTTATTTTTGCCAAATTGTAAAGTTAAGTGCAACTAAATTATTTTTCTAACCAAATATTCGATTGGCGAAAGATAATTTAGTATTTTTCTTGGTCTTTGGTTTAAAGACAATATAAATTTATGAACTGCATTTTTAGTAGTATTTGAAAAATTAAATTTTTTAGGAAATTTTTCTCTAATTAAACCATTAGTATTTTCATTAGTACCTCTTTGTCAGGGTGAATATGCATTAGCAAAATAAATTTTCACATTTAAATTTTTTTCAAGTTGTTGTCAATTAGCAAATTCTTTACCACGATCAAATGTTATAGTCTTAACAAGATTATTTGGAAGAATTGATAAATAATGGCTAATATTTTCGTTAATAACTTTAGTAGTTCTATTTTCAACTAATATTGCTAAAGTAAATCTTGATGTTCTTTCAACTAAAGTTATTAAACATGATTTACTTTTACCTCGTGATGATACTACGGTATCACCTTCTCAATGACCAAGAGTTACGCGATTATTAACATTAGCATTTCGTTCTTTAATTGATTTACCATTAAATTTACCCCGATTTTCTTGATATTTTCGTTTCTTACCTTTTCTTCTTAAATTTTTATTAGTAACTTTTTCAAGTAATCCAGAATAAATTCAATTGTAAATTGTTTTAAAACTAATAATTCATTCTTTATGAAAATTTTTAATTCTGCCATAAATTTGTTCGGGTGATCAACCTAATAATAATTTTTGTTGTACATATTTTACTAATTCTCTATTTTTAAACTTATGAAAATAAATATGTGATTGTTTTCTATTTTATGCTTTATTTTGTGCAATTAATGAAAAATAATGATTATTATCTTTATTTCTATTAACTTCTCGAATAATAGTACTAATACTTCGATTAAGATTTTTAGCTATTTCACTAATTTTTATTTTAAACTTCAATTGATTCTCAATATAAATTCTTTCATCTATGCCAAGATGTTTATATCCCATATAAAAAATCCTTGCTTTATTTTTTCTAAAATAAACTTAGCATCATAAAATTTTTATATGAGATTTTTTGCAATTTTATTTACTTGCACTTACAAGTATAATTCAGCAAATAAAAATATAATTAAATATCCTGATTTAGTAAATCGTAATTTTAATGATATTTTTATTTCTATTTTGTTTTATCAATATTTTTCTACGCATACGCTTTACATATTCAGCTTGAATATTATTTTCTTTCATAATTCGTAATACTTTCTTAGCATTATAAACAATGCCATAATCTTCTTTTAAATATTTGGTAATTCGACGATAACCAAATTGTTTTAAATTTTCTTCATAGACTTTTACAATATTCTTTAATGGTTCACTATCCTTACCATTACTTGAATAATTTTTATATTTATCTCAATAACTACGCTTTAAATCTGTTATATCAAGTAATAAATTTAGTGGATATTTATTAAGGTTTTCTTTGATAAAAAATACAATTTTTCTCTTATTTAATTGTAAAAGTCATGAAGCTTTTTTAGTAATTCATACCTAACTTTGTAATAGTTTAAATCTCTTTTTTCAAATGATTCTTTTGGACCTTTATTGGTGTTTAAAATTCTTTTCTTAAAATTTTCATACCATGAAGCAACAGTTTTTTTATTAATTGCATATTTTTTTGCAATAAAACTTATACTATTATTTTTAACTTCTTGTCCTATCCTTTTTCGAAAATCTGCTGTAT
Organism: Spiroplasma endosymbiont of Polydrusus pterygomalis; assembly: GCF_964030635.1. GTDB lineage: Bacteria > Bacillota_I > Bacilli_A > Mycoplasmatales > Mycoplasmataceae > Spiroplasma. The sequence goes on from NZ_OZ034909.1 coordinate 1,344,426, forward strand.
ATTTATTAAATTTTTGTCCTTTTCTTGCCATATAAAAATGCACCTCCTTTAAAAGTTTAGCAAAGACTTTTTTTCTTTACTTACTTTTTTGGGTGCAGTCTAAAATGTTTAGATAACAAAATTATAATTTCAATGGGTAAAAATTATCATTGTGCAGACAACATTATTATTGAAAGTTTTCATTCATTACTTAAAAAAGGAACAATCCATAATAAAAATTATAAATCTCATAATGAATATATTAATGATGTTAAAAAATGAAATAAATGATATTCAAATCAAAAAGAAAAAGATATAATGAATAAAAGTTTGTAAACCTTTTTATTAATACTTACTAAACGGGGTGCAGTCTATTCCTTTTGCTATTTCACTATAAGATTTATTGTTAATTGAATATTCATTAACAATTTTTTCTTTAAATTCAAAAGAATGATCTTTAGACCCTTTTATTTTACCTTTAGCCATATAAAAATGTTTCTCCTAACTTTATATATTAATAATAATCTAGAAAAATTTTTATTTATATATCTCAGTTAAAAGAAACATTTCAAAAATAGGGTTTTATCCCTATTTTTTATTCATCCTTAACTTTTATATTTCCTTTATCATCTAAAACTAAATCGGGTTTTTGTGTATATAAATTTCAACGATAAACTGATTTAAAATGAGTTCCATCATCTTTATAATTAAAACCGAAAGGCGTACATCAGCTACTGTATTCTCTTTCTGCAATAGTTTGTAAATCATGACTCACTCTATGAAGTTTTGCATTATTATATGATGTATCTATTAGAGTATTATCTTTGGCTAAGCCAACATCTTTATATTTTTTTAATGTTCATTTATCTGATTTTAAACCTTTTCATACAATAAAATAATATTTATTATTTCCAATTTCATTAAATGGTTTTTCTTTTGGTGCTATTCATTCTAAATTGTCTTTGATTTCTTGATTTGTTGTATCTATTTTATTCTTTTCTTTTAATTCTGCTAATTCTTCGGATGTATATTCTTGTGTTTTATCACAAGCAACCAAGCTTGTTGTAATTGTTCCAATTAAAGTGATTGTTCCTAAAAAACTTAATATTTTTTTCATATATACTCTTATTAATTAAAAAATAGAAATAAATCAGTTATTTATTTCTATAAATATTATTAAAAAAGATCCAAAAAGCACATAGCAGAAACTAAACCTAAAATTGCACTCATAGCAGCAAAAAAAGGATTAAAAATTCCACCTATACCAAAACCTGCAGCAACAACACCAGTAGACGGTCCACAATTTTGTATTTCTCGCTTATTTCTTTTATTTCATTTTTGTTGTAATAATTGATCAACCTTATTTAAATTTACTGATATACCTAATTTATTATTTAAGTTATTTATTTTATTATGCACTCACTGTCTTTCATTATTATGAGCTTGTGAACTATTATTGTTATTTCATCATTGTTGACTACGTTCTTGAGCTATTTGATTTGCTCATTGTGTTAATCCTTGTTGTCATTTATTTTTTGAATTATTAAATAATCGTTGAGCTTCTAAAAAACGTTGTTCAGCTTTACTAAAAGCTTTGTGATTTTGATTTCTTTGAAAATTTTCACCCGCTCTTTGATATGCTAACTCAGCATTGCGTCATTCTTGTGCAATTTGAATTCATTGAACTTCGCCTCATCTTTTATTGCGTTTTAATATTGTTTCTTCTGATTGATATGGTGCAGCGGCAATTACAGTAGGTATAGCACTACTTGTAATAGTAAATGCTCCTAAAATACTTATTAATTTTTTCATATTTATTTAATCTTCTTTCTTTAATTAATATAAATACTATTATTTTGATTTTCACTATCTCAATATCCAATAGTATTTGTTTTAATAATAATTTATTGTTCTTGTTTTAAATTTTTTCAAATTTCATGAAATTGAGAAAAATGTTCTCAAATGAAATTTGCCATTATTTTTATATCTTCTTTACTTATATAACCGCCAGAACCACTATGATCTGATTTTGGTAAATTAGATATTAATACCATAGTTTGATTTAAAAAATATGCTTTGCTATCTGGTTCAAATTGATAAATAATTTTAAAAGCAGCATCTGATGATAATTTTAATTTTAATTCATCATGCTATAAAAATTTATATCATTTTTTCATTTTTAAAATACGTTACTACTTTTTTGTTCTTCTTTTTTATAAGAACTGACAGCAACTGTTGTTGGTACAGCAGTTCCACCAATAGTTAATACACTTAATAAACTGAATAATTTTTTCATACTTGTTTTTCTCCTTTTCTTAATCTTGAAAATTTTATCAATATCTATTGACATTATATATATATATATATATATATATAATGTCAATAGATATCTTTAATTTTGTCGAAAACTCTTGATATTTATAAAATATACCTAAAATTAGGTATATTTTATAAATATCAAGAGTTTTCGACAAAATTAAAGAAAGTAAGTATTTTTTTAATCAATAACAAATGGTAATAACGCCATTTGACGAGCTCTTTTAATTGCTGTTGCTAACATTCTTTGATTTTTAGCTGTTGTTCCTGTAAGTCGTTTTGGTAAAATTTGACCATTACCAGAAATGAATTTTTTTAATAACTCAATATCTTTATAGTCAATATATTTTATTTTATTTTTAGTAAAATAACATTGTTTTTTAAAACGTTTAAATTTTGGATTCATTCTTGTTTTCCTTTCCTTTTAATCTCATAAAATTGCATCATCACCATCAAAACTAATACTATTATTATTACTATCATCTTGTGGTTGCAATTGTTGATCAAAAGTTGTGCTATTAAAATCATTAGTATTTGGCATTGGCGCTCCCTCACCGTCAGTACCAATTGTAGTTCCTCTTGAATCTAAGAATGAAACAATATCAGTGATTACTTGCACAATTGTTATCATTTGGCCACTAGTATTATCCGTTCTAGTTTGCAAACGTCCATCCAAAGCGATTAATGATCCTTTTTTTAAATAACGGGACATATTTTCAGCTGTTTTATTCCAAGCAAAGCATGGAATAAATGAGGTTTGATTGTTAAAATTATTATTTACTGCTAATGTAAAAGCAACAAATGGTTTATTATTAACAGAATTTTTTAATTCTAAATCACGTGTTAGCCTTCCTACTAATGAAACTCGATTCAACATAACTTTTGTTCACTCCTCTTATTCTTTTGTTTCAGTTGGTTTATGTGCTTTTGGATCTTCACCCTTTGAACGTTGTTCATGACGTTTGTAATCTGGTCTTTTATTTCCTGGTTTACGATCACTGTCTGGTTTATCATTCTTAACTTCTGTTTTTGCATAAACAGTTGATTGAATATAACCTTTTTCTTTTTCGGTATTAATTACTAAGATTCGTAAAACATCTTGTTCAATATGACTAATTCGAACAAATTCATCAATGTTCTCTGATGTTGTATTAACAATTAATACTTCATAATATCCCTTTTTTTTCTTTTTAATAGGATATGATAAGTCCTTAATTCCTCATTTACCGTGTTCTTCAATTTTTCCTCCATTAGCTTCTAAAATTTGATGTAATTTATTTTCTAACTCATCTAAATTAGTTGCTTCAGAATTTAATATATACATAACTTCATATTTACGCACTTTATTTTTTCCTTCTTTTGGTCTAGGTCCTATGCGGACAAGGAGCTAATAATTATTAGACTTCTTGCGGTATCTTATTATTTATGCTTAAAAAGCAATTAAAATTTTTAAAAATACTTATTTTAAAGTTTAATTTAATTTTTTTTATTTGTAATTTTTTTATTTTTGTTAGTATCGCAAGAAGCCTATTCATTCAAGCATTATTAACTCGCCATTAATTATACCGTATATTAACGATAATTGTAAGAGTTATTTCACTAATTTTAATAATTTTAAATCATCCGGATAAGTTATTTTAATGTTTTGTTTTTCACCATAAATTGTATGAATTTTTGTTTTTGGTGAAAATAACTCAACCAAATAACTGTCATCATAAATTGTTATCGTATTTTTCGTTTGAAAATACTCGTGATAAACGACAGATAATAACTGGGTTTTAAAAATTTGTGGTGTTTGAATTATAAAATATTCTTCTCGTGGTAATGTTTTTTCAACCAAATTATTTTTAACTTTTTTAAACGTTTCAGTAATTGGAACTATTGGAATTAGAACTTCATAATTTTCGTGATTAAAAGTTTGATTTAACTTATTGATAAAAGCTAAACTAGTAAAACAGCGAACGCCATCATGAATCATTATTGTATCATTAGTAATTTTATGATTAATTAAACATTGATAAATTGTATCAACCCGTTCCTTACCACCCATCACAAATTGTAATTTTTTTGTTTGGTAATTCTTTTGCAATAAAAAAAACAGAATTTCCTCACTAACTCCCACAATAATTTCAGTACAAAATGGGTCACTTAAAAATAACATTAATGTTTGTTCAATAATCGTTTTATCATGATTAATTTGATATAATAACTTGTTATCCTTTTGATTAAACCGGGATGATCTTCCTGCCGCAACAATAATTACAGTATAATTTTTCATTTTGTATCATGTACGATGAAGCGGCAAAACTAGACTGCACCCTGTTTAGTAAGTATTAATAAAAAGGTTTACAAACTTTCATTTGCAATGTTTCTCCTAACTTTATATATTAATAATAATCTAGAAAAATTTTTATTTATATATCTCAGTTAAAAGAAACATTGCAAAAGGAATTTATACCTCTTATTAATTTAATTCTTATAGTCTTTATAATCGATGCTTTATTTTGACACAACAAAAAATGATTTTATTATTTAAAGTTAATTTTCATTCAACTTCTTGTCTTATTTATAATAACAATTGAAAATTATAGATTGAAGCAATTAAATTAAATCTTAAAGCAAATCTTTTTCTACGATTGCGATATTTTTCAGTAATAATTTTAAATTTTTTAAGGATAGCAAAAACATTTTCAATAACGATTCTCATTTGTGAAATTAGTTTATTATGCTGTTTTTGTTAGTTATTTAAAGGTTTTTGCTTTGTTTTTTTATGCGGAATCAAAACATTCCGATGCATTTTTTGCAAGCCTTGATAACCTGTATCAACTATTACTTTGCTAGCTTTTAAAAGCGGTATTTTTGCTTCTTTAAATAAACAAAAATCATCGGTTTTACCACAAGCAAAATTTGTTGCAATAATAGTTTTGCTTTCTTTTTCGATGATTATTTGTGTTTTGATAGTATGCTTTTTCTTTTTTCCGGAATAGTATTTTTTTTGTCTTTTTTTGGGCGTTGGATTGCTGTTTCGGTTGCATCAATAATAATTGTTTTATCATTAAAATATTTATTTATTAATGTTTTTTGCCCAGCAAGTTGTTGAAAGTCAGGGTGTTTAATTAAAGTGTTTTTAATTCATTTGATATTACGATAACAATTAATCTCACTAATGCCAAAAATTTTGCCAAGATGAAAATAAGTGCGGTATTCTCTTCAATATGATAAAGTCATTAATAAACGATTTTCTAATGATAATTTATTAGCTTTTCCGCCTTTTTTAATTTTTTTAACTCGGCTTCTTTTAAAATATCTAACATTTTATTAAAAGTATTTTTTTTATTCCTTTTAATCGTAATAATTCTTTATCATTAAGAAATTTAAAGTTATCATTTTTCATAGTTTTATACCCGCCTAATTTATATTTTTTATTTTTAATTATATTTTATATAAATATTCTTAATAAGAAAAGCCGGTATCGCAAGAAGTCTAATAATTAAAATTTTGATATTGTTGAATTGAAATTAATTTTTCAATTGTTTTTTTGATACGTTGTGTTATTTCTCCTTTTTTAAATTTGGATTTTAACACAATATTTTTATTTGTTTAACTGTCCCATTTAATTTTAATTTTACAATTCAGGAAAATAAAATCTTATTTAAAGACTTAAATAATATTTTATAACTTAATTACAATTTAAAAAATGGCACCCACGGAGAGATTCGAACTCCCGACCCTACGCTTAGAAGGCGCATGCTCTCTCCTACTGAGCTACGTGGGCATACCATAAGAATAATAACACAAATTAAATTCTATTTTCAAGAAAATAAGTTTGCTTTTTTAAAAATAAATTTCATCAGTAATATTGTAATCATGTAATTCTTCTTTTGTTTTTTTTGTTGATCTTGTAATAACAAATTGGTTTTGAAGATGGATTACTGCCCGATAAATTGCAATAAAAACAACACTATTAAAACTAAATTTCAATAAATTAAAAGGAATAACTACTGGAACTAAAATACTTTTAAATCATTGCACTGTCTCACTTGGAAAATGCAAGAAATGAGCATACATATCATAAATAAATAATAAATTAAATAAAGTCATTAAAAATGACACCACAATTGTTGCGATAGTAACATTAATTGTTGTAATTAAATAATCAATTTTCTTTGAAGCACCATTTTTAATCAAACGATTAATCCCCCCGCGAACAAAGATATCTCCTAATCAAAAAATAAATAAAAAGATTAAATCTGCTAACATTAGAGCAAATGTATCAATTGTACTATCCCCCAAATAAATCATTCGTAATCAACTCACACTAATTGTTAAAAAAGAAGCATAAATAATACCAAACAAACGAACAGCTAATAACATTAAAAAATCAGTTAATTCAATTTTTAAAAATGGCACAACTGGAAAAACTGCTAAATTTAATACTTTACTTAGTCATGACAATAACACATACAAAGCAACAACAATTGCCATTGCTGCAATTCTTTTTGTATTTAAGTATAATAAATTTTTTAATTTTGTTTGCATATTATCACCTTACTTAATTATAAATTATTTTTAAAATATAACAAAGTAAAATTTCTTTAATTTTGTAGAAAACTCTTGATAAAATAAAAATCGGTCGCATGGAAAAAAGAAGGGTTTTGAAAAAACTTAGAAATTGAATAAGAATAATAAACCATTTTAGTAAATGGTTTATTTATTTATAAAACCATAATTATAGATTAATTTAATTGAAACAGAGAAAAGACGGCATCTTATTTATAAAAGCCAAATTGTAAAGTTAAGTGCAACTAAATTATTTTTCTAACCAAATATTCGATTGGCGAAAGATAATTTAGTATTTTTCTTGGTCTTTGGTTTAAAGACAATATAAATTTATGAACTGCATTTTTAGTAGTATTTGAAAAATTAAATTTTTTAGGAAATTTTTATCTAATTAAACCATTAGTATTTTAATTAGTACCTCTTTGTCAGGGTGAATATGCATTAACAAAATAAATTTTCACATTTAAATTTTTTTCAAGTTGTTGTCAATTAGCAAATTCTTTACCACGATCAAATGTTATAGTCTTAACAAGATTATTTGGAATAATTGATAAATAATGGATAATATTTTCGTTAATAACTTTAGTAGTTCTATTTTCAACTAATATTGCTAAAGTAAATCTTGATGTTCTTTCAACTAAAGTTATTAAACATGATTTACTTTTACCTTGTGATGATACTACGGTATCACCTTCTCAATGACCAAGAGTTACGCGATTATTAACATTAGCATTTCGTTCTTTAATTGATTTACCATTAAATTTACCCCGATTTTCTTGATATTTTCGTTTCTTACCTTTTCTTCTTAAATTTTTATTAGTAACTTTTTCAAGTAATCCAGAATAAATTCAATTGTAAATTGTTTTAAAACTAATAATTCATTCTTTATGAAAATTTTTAATTCTGCCATAAATTTGTTCGGGTGATCAACCTAATAATAATTTTTGTTGTACATATTTTACTAATTCTCTATTTTTAAACTTATGAAAATAAATATGTGATTGTTTTCTATTTTCTGCTTTATTTTGTGCAATTAATGAAAAATAATGATTATTATCTTTATTTCTATTAACTTCTCGAATAATAGTACTAATACTTCGATTAAGATTTTTAGCTATTTCACTAATTTTTATTTTAAACTTCAATTGATTCTCAATATAAATTCTTTCATCTATGCCAAGATGTTTATATTCCACATAAAAACTCCTTGCTTTATTTTTTCTAAAATAAACTTAGCATCATAAAATTTTTATATGAGATTTTTTGCAATTTTATTTACTTGCACTTACAAGTATAATTCAGCAAAATAAAAAACTTTATAGCAACTTTTTGATGTCCTCTTTAAGTTGTTTGAACATTTATTAAATATCTTAGAAGTATTTATAAAAAATGTACCTGTTTTTTCTCCTAATTTAAGGTGTTGTCTTTTCTCTGTTCCATTTATATTAATTTCTATTGGCACACTTAATTATTTATTAAAAAATTAATATTTAATATACGATCTTTGAAAACTTAATAGTATTTTTCAGTGTGCCAATTTTTACTATTTTTCATATTTTAAATGTGCCAAAATTTATTTTTACTATATATTTAATATATTTATTTAAAAGACAGAGAGATAAAGAGATAAAAAATAAAATATTAATATTTCTCTCACTCTCTCTCATAAATAATTAGTTAATAACAAAATTAATATATTTGTTAATAAATAAATTAGAGTAAAAGTAAGTAAAAAAGTATTAATAATATATTTATTTCAATCTCTATCATAAACAAACAATATAAATATATTAAATTAAACAAACAATATAAATATATTAAATTAAACAAACAATATAAATATATTAAATTAAACAAACAATATAAATATATTAAATTAAACAAACAATATAAATATATTAAATTAAACAAACAATATAAATATATTAAATTAAACAAACAATATAAATATATTAAATTAAACAAACAATATAAATATATTAAATTAAACAAACAATATAAATATATTAAATTAAATATTTTTGATAAACATATCTTAAAATTATATATAAAAAATAATGTTAAAAAAATAATGCACAGTTTTAGATAACTGAGAATTTTAATTAAAAAATGCTTTCATTTCATAATGAAGTGGTAGCATTTTTTAATTAAAATTCTCAGTTATCTAAAACTGTGCATTATTTTTCATAAAGTGTGTCATTTGAATTTACAATATACAAAAAATAAAAAACATCTCAAATGAGATGTTTTTTATACTAAACGGTTGTATCATTCAACAATTAAAGCTTCATTAATATTACTATTTAGTTCTTCACGAAGAGGGGAACGAACATATGTTCCAGTCATTTTAGTTTTATCAAATTTAACAAATTCTAATGTGCTAACTTGACTATCTAAACTTTCTAAAATTTTAACATTTTTTTGTGAACTTTCTTTAACACTAATAACATCACCTGGTTTACAATTGTATGATGGAATATCAACTTTTTTACAATTAACAAGAATATGAGCATGGTTAACTAATTGACGAGCTCCGGCTCTTGTTTGCGATAGACCCATACGGTGAACAATGTTATCTAAGCGTGATTCTAACATAATTAAGAAGTTTGTTCCGGTAATTCCTTTCATTTTTTTTGATTTACTGTAAGTATTACGGAATTGACGTTCTGTTAATCCATACATATAACAAACTTTTTGTTTTTCATGTAATTGAAACCCATAGTTTGATAATTTTGTACGACGTTGTCCATGTTGACCAGGAGCCGTTGTTCTTTTCTTCCCTTTTGAAAACTCTTTGTCGTTTTCTAAGATACTAAAACCGTATCTTCTTGCTTTTTTAAATATACTTCCACGATAACGTGCCATTAAAAAAACCTCCTATATATCATTATGACATACAAAAAGATTCATTGAATTGCTCTAATAAAGGAAGTTTTTTGATTCATCCTAACAGCTAGGGTTACTTTAACATTAAATAGTAATTAATAAAAAACTAAGAACATTACTATGCAATTCTGCTGCTTCTCTGTGTTGTCTACGAATTATTGTATAATAAAATCCAAGATAATTCAATATTTTCTTTAATTTTGTAGAAAACTCTTGATATGGCATCGTGTACGATGAACCTCCAAAAAACAACTCTTGTTAAATAAAAAGGGTTGTTTTTTTTATTTGTAAACCCATAATTATTAATTAATTCAGAGAAAGGGCAGCATCTTAAATTCTTAAAATAGAAACTTTTTATCACAACTTTAAGTTAACGAAAAAAGTTGTATTACACATTTATTAAATATCTTAGAAATCTTTACAAAGTGTACCTGTTTTTTTATCCTAATTTAAGGTGTTGTCCTTTCTCTGTTTTAGTTAATTAATTTGGCTAATAAATAAAAAAACTTAATATCAAAGAAAGGATTAAGTAATGGAAATTAATACGCAACAAACAATATGTGATGTTGATAATTGCTATAAATCAATATCATTCATTACCGAAGAATTTTTATCAAATAAAGTTTTATGAACTTGTGATAAACACAAAGATTTATTAAATCGTACAAAAGATAAGAAACAAAAGCGATTTTATCAAAAAATAGAAAATTCAAAAATTATCTTTGATTGAGAAACTGGTTATTTTAAACTTTGATTTTATAAAACAACTTAATGCAGTGTGGGACGGTTATTTTAAATAACTAAGTGCTTCCATAAGAACATGAGTTTAATCTCATTCCCACAGCCAGCCGAGGCAAGTACTGAAATAGTGTATGAGGAAATATGTAAATCGGCGCTGGTTTATTAGAACTAAGCGATAGTCGTGATAAGTGCAAGATCAACATCAAACGACAATAAAGATAGAGATGGCCACTTTATAAATAAATTTGCGATAGATATTGTCCCATCGAGGATGGCAGCGGTTTAAAAACCACAAAGCCAGCACTTGGCTCTTCAAGGTGCAAGTGAATTTATTTTAAAAACTGAACGTTTTGACTTGAAATAGTGCGGATGAAGAGAGAGAATTCTCTGGCGTAAACAATAAAAAACAACTGTCTATTATCTAATAATGCCAAATTGTAAAGTTAAGTGCAACTAAATTATCTTTCGCCAATCGAATATTTGGTTAGAAAAATAATTTAGTTGCACTTAACTTTACAATTTGGCTAATAAATAAGTAAAATGATTAAGCATTATTTTCAGTTTCTTTTTTAATATCTCTAATATCCGTTTGTAAATTAACAATTATTGGTTGTTGATTATTTAAGTTTAATTCTTTTTCAAGTTCTTTTTCTTGTAGTGAATATTTATAATTAAATGCACGCTGTCAATATAACCTAGTACCTTCTGACGTTTTAACCATTTGTTTAATAAGTTCACTTTCTATTTTATCAACTTGTTTTTCAAGTAAAGCAACTATTTTATCGCTCCGATAAATTTCTTGTCTTCAATGGCGAGAAAGATTTAATTTATTGGTTAAATCATTCAAAGTATAGGGGATATTAGTTGATTTATCACGTCAAAACTGCTCTATTTTACGATAAAATGTTCGTAAACTTGCTGTTTTTGGATTAAATTCTTTCATTTTTACACGCTACCCCCAAAAAACTCGCTTCGCTCATTTTTTCTTCGCAAAACAAAGTTATTTCACTTTAAACGGATAAATATAAAAAGGCACGACATAAAAAATAGACTGTAGACTGAGACTGCACTAGACTGCACCCAAAACAGCTTGATATAATCGTCAAAAATTAATGCAATCAAAACAGGTAGCGTGTAAAATGTTGGGGAAAAGTTTTAAGCATTAAGTTCTAATAATAATTATAAACTATTTTCTTTAAAAGAGTTTTAGTATTTGATAATGTATAAGCGGTGAATATTGGTAAGTTATATTGTTTAACTTCTGGATTATTCATCTTTTTAAATATTCATCTTCAAGTAATTTGTTCATTTTTTACTTGAAGATTTTTAATTTCTGTTAGTTCTTGAAAGGGATTAATCCCATTAGCTGTCAATTGTTTTAATAACATTACTTTGTAAATCGTTTTTTCATTAAATATTTTTGGTTTTGAACGAAACATTACTTTAATAATTCGAGCAATATAACTTTCAATGCGACAACCAATATTTTCTTGATATTCTCATTTTTGAATTGCTCCATAGTATGTTCTTAAATAATTAGATATTTCTTGTAACTTTCCTTTCGCTTCTTCGGTTTTAACAAGCTGATAAGCTCATTCAAGGTATTTTGTAACCTTGTTTCAGTTTAATTTTAGAATTGCTTTTCTAATTTTATTAAATAAATAACGTTTATAATATCGTGGACCACGGAGACAATCTTTAATTTTTTTAATAACATGGAAACGATCAATGATAAATTCAACATTGATGTGTTTTTCAACCGTTGAAATATATTGTGCACCATCACCAAGCACAATAATTTTAGCTGTCTCGGGTGATTAATAATTTAAGTTAATAAATTCTTTAATTCCTTGTCAGTATTTTTTAGAGTTAATTTTTTTAACTTCATTAGTCATTGTTACTAGAAATTTGACATTATGCATTGTTTTTCGTATTGTTTTAGGATCTTTATAACCAGTATGAAAGACGGTTAAACGGATTCTTTTCTTAATTTTTAATCGTTTTTTGATTTGATAACTAATGGCATTGCGATATGCTTCATCGGTTTCAATATAAATAACCCCATCATGTTTTAGTTTTGTATCTGGTTCATATAGCATTAGTTCTAACAAATGTTTAATATCAAACCGTTTAATAAGGTTAAAAATTGTTTTTTTTTGTTATGTTAGCATTCCGATACATATTACAAATATCTTGATAACTAAAATTTATGCCTAATTTGCTGATTATTTCTAACGAAAAATCATAATCAAGTCGCTGATAACTTTCAATCCCTAATTGAACATCAAGTAAAAAGACTGTTTTTGGTTTTTTTGCCCCTTGAAATTCTGGTTTTAAGATATATTTTCGTCGTTTAAAAGTAACTTCACCATTACGAAAAACCAAAGTTCGTTGATAAAATCCTTTTGTAATATAACGTGCTTTGCGTCAGTCCTTATTAAAAATATAGTTATCAATATATTCAAAAATATTTTTAAATAGTATTCAAGCTTCAGAACTAATTTCATTGTTTAATAAGTGCTGTAATAGGGATATTGGGGATAATTTCATTAATTAAATCAATAAAAGAGTTATTATTTTCGTTTAAAAACTCTTGGATTCTAGTTATAATATTCATAGGATAGTTTTCTTTCTAATTTTTTTCAAACTTAATTATACTGAAAACTTTCTTTTTTATTTTCCCCAACTTTGGCAACGCAATCATCAAAACAATTAGAAAATACTCAATTAAAATTTAAAAAATTAAATGGCCAAATACAAATCGATGAAACATTTATTAAAGAAATCCATAAAGGTAATTTTAAAGATAAATTTGATAAACGAAAAACTCATCTTGATCCATTTTACAATAACACTAAATGTTGTATTCAAATGGCGGTTGATACTAATAATAATATTTTTGTTCAATCCACTAATACCAAACGATTACAAAAACAGTGAATTATTGAAAATATGAATACAAAATTAATTAACAAAAATTCCATTATTATTTCTGATATGCAACCATTATATTTATTAGTAGCAAAACAAACAAGTTCTACTTTATATGCCACTAAAACTAGGACAAATCCTGATGCCAGTTATCGAAAATTAAATAAAATTAGTAAATTACAAGCAAGTCTTAAAGAAGCCTTAATTCATTATCATGGTTTAGGTTTTACTAACATTCAAAATTATTTAAATCTCTGAAAATGAAAATACCAACACAAAGATTTAACACCAAACCAACAAGCAACGGTATTATATTTTAACATCTAAAAAAGTTAAAGAACAATAATAATCTTCCATATGTCCTTATCTTGTGATAATTTCGTAATAGTTATCTAGCAAAAATTTCGCAACCATTTAAAATTAAAAATGGTGATAACAATGGAAAGAAAACTAACAATGAAAGAACAACATAAATACAAAACAATTGAAAAAATTATTAACAATAAAATATCAAAGCAAAGAGCTGCAAATATTTTACACTTATCAATTCGTCGCATTGAACAACTTATAAAACTTTATGATCCACAAAATAGTCAATCATTTGCTCACCATTCTCGTGGAAGGATAGCTCACAATAAAACAAATCCACAAATTTGTGAAAAGATTATAAATTTATATAAAACTAAATATATTGGCTTTAATTTTACTCATTTCAAAGAAAAATTAATCGAAAATGAAGGAATAAACATTTCATATTCAGTTTTATACAAATTAATGTCCTTAAATCAAATTAAAACACCTCGAAAGCAAAAAAATAAAGAAAAAAGATAAAACCCACCCTTTAAGAGAACATCTAAAATGTTTCGGCGAACTATTACAAGCTGATGCCAGTGAACATCATTGATTAGGACCAAATGGTCCAAAATGATTTTTACATGGCGCAATTGATGATACAACAAATACGGTTGTTGGATTATATTTTTCTTATCAATAAACATTACAAGGTTATTATAATGTTTTACATCAAATTTTACGAAATTATGGAATTCCCATGACATTTTATACCGATAAACGAACAATCTTTACATACCAAAAAAGTAGTGATAAAACCGAAGAAAAAGACACCTTTACTCAATTCAGACGATGCTGTGATGAATTAAGTGTCGAAATCATAACTACTTCAATTCCCCAAGCAAAGGGGCGAATTGAACGTTTATGAAGCACTCTACAAGATCGCTTGAAAAATTAATTAATTCTCGCAGGAGTAACCACTATTGAAGAAGCAAATACATTCTTAAAAGAATTTATAACCAAATTCAATAAACAATTTGCCATTCCTATTGATTATAACAATTCTATCTTTGTTGACGCTCCTAATAATGACAAAATTAATTTATTTTTATCAATCACTTCAACGCGACAAACAGACAATGGTTCATCAATTAGTTATAACAATAAAAAATATATGGCTTATAATAATAAAAAGTTAAAAGTCTTTAATTCAAAAACAAAAATTACAGTAATTAAAGCATTTGATGAAACATTATATTTAAAATATAACAATCAAATATAGAATTTATTAGAATACATTCCGGTTCCTATTAAAAATATTGAAAACAAAGTTCCCAAATCTAAAGCACATAAACCAAAACCAAATCATCCTTGAAATAATCAATATACATTACAAACATTATCAATTAAATAATTTTTCGAAATTTTTGCTAGATATTGACAATAATAATCTTCCACCAAATTCGTTTTCAAATTGTCATATTGATGATTTTTTCTATTTTATCAAGAGTTTTCGACAAAATTAAAAAACATTATATAATTAATTTATGCATAATTGATGTTTTTAAAAACATGTAATATATTTGCTTAATGTTGTGTTCCGCAGAGGTAGTTTTTTCTTTTTGTTCAAGCCCTTAAAAGAAAAAAGAGAACCAAAAAAAGAAAAAACCCCACCCTATACGAATAAGGAGATTAATTAATGAGAATTATTCCATATGAATTATATAAATATACTCCTAATTTAAGTTTAACGGCATTGCGAAAGGAATTTGGGATGTATGATTTTTGTTTAAATATGAACAAAAATAATAGTGCAATGCAACCATTTTTAAACTTAGGACGTAATTATTTTAATTTATCTTTTCAAAAATGATTTATTGAAATGAAAAAAAGAAGAAATTATGTTAATTCTTTTCATAAATTTTATGCTGAAAAAAGTAAATTTAGTCCTATTAAAACAGATTTCTTTTTGCTTTTAGAATGTTGTTTGCAGTGAGAATTAAAAGAATTTATGCCATATAATATAAATTTAAGTTGGTATGATATAGTTTTTGAATTTTTTAAAGAGTATAAAATAAGAGAATATTATTTTAATAATGAAAAATATCAAAATTTACTATACTGGTATAAAAATAAGTTTATGAGTTTAAATAAAACAGGGAAATTGAAACCTAAACAATTAAATATGATAGAGGTAATTGATTTTTGTAAATCAACATTATTAATTAACTTAGAAGGAGAAATTAAATACAAATAAAAATGATTAGTAAGGAGTTGGCGTAATAATGGGAGAACAAGAAAAAATATTAATTATGATAAATCGTTGGGGATATTTAAACACAGAACAAATTGCTTTGTTGGTTAATAAGAAGAAACGAGCAACCGAAGAACTTTTAAAAACATTACATAAAAAAGGATTGATAAAAATTGATAAGCATACCCATCGGAATATTTATTTATTAAGTCATAAAGGAAATACGTTTGCTGGTCGTGAACATAAAAAAAGTATTAAAATAAACTGTTATGAACTCGATCACCAAGATATGTTAATCAAATAACTTGTTGCACAAAACGATATAATTTCATATCAAACTGAACGCGAACTCAAAATGGAAAACGGCAATTTGAATGCTTATTCTGATTTAATTATCACAAAAAGTGATTATAGTGAAATTTATGTTGAATTTGAACGAACAAGAAAGTCGCCCGACCGTTTCAAAACCAAACTAATTAATTCGCGGGAATGACTTGTTAACGGAGGAAAAATTCACTGAGTTAGCCCAACACACCTACGAAATTTGAAACAACAAAAACATTTAATAAAAGAAAGGAAATAAACAAAAATGATAAAATTATTAAGTTTATTAACTATATCAATGTTAGCAACGATCGTTCCGACGCCATTGCTTGCCAATACAACACTAGAACAAACAAAACGCGATATTAGTACATTGACATCTAACTCAAATAGTGATTATTTACAATTAAAGAAAATTAGTGGAATTGGGAAGAGTATTTTTTATCCTGCACTAGATAGTAAAGACAATATTTATTTTGTTACCCGTGATAAGTTATTTGTGTTGAAACATGGAAGAACAACCCCAACTCCAATAAATGGAATTAAAGATAATATTCAATCGCTAGCTGTTGATACAAAAGACAATATTTACATTGCTACAAATAAGGGCTTATATAAATTAACCGTTGGGTCAGACACTCCAACCAAAATTGATGGTATAAGTTATGATATGTATTCGCTAGCTGTTGATACAAAAGACAATCTTTACTTTATTAAAGCTAATATGGAGGGAACATATTTATTGAAACACGGTGACCCAACAGCAAGTAAAATTGATATAATACCTAATTCAGTAAATAATATTGTTGTTGATACAAAAGACAATATTTATTTTGTTGATAATGATACCAATGGCACTTTTAAATTGTCTGTGGGGTCAGACACCCCAACAAAAATTAATGGTATAAGTCAAAAAATTAGAACTCTTAAAATTGATAGTAAAGACAATATTTACTATGTCCTAAGTGGGTCAGGTGGCTTTGTCTATGTGTTGAAACACGGTGATAAAAACTCAACTAAAAGTGATGGTATAAGTAGTGTTACTTCCCTTGCGATTGATAGTGAAGATAATGTCTACCTTGGTTCTGTTTTTTTTAATTTTAGTATTTTGCAAACTGCTTTATCTTGAATAAAGGAACAAAGTAAGTTTAATCTAGTTGATAGAACCAAAACGCAAACTTGAACTCTCCCTGACTTACTTACTGTTGATGGGGAATTAAATATTGATATTGCTAACCCAAACATTGATAAAGTTTTATTTGATAATGTTCAACAAAGTCAAACAAATAAACAATGAAATATCAATGTTAAACCCGAGACTAGCGAAAAAGACCATAATTTACAAGTATTTTTTACTTTGGATGGTAAACAATATATTATTGAAATTACGGTCTCTATGCAGGCTAAAATTGATCCGCCAACACCAAGTAAACAAGAAAATTTAAGTGATGTGATTAAATTTAGTGATGAGAATAACTTAGGCAGTATCTTAGACAACAACAACGGAACTATTATCTCTGCAATTACACAGAAAAATTCTCGTCAAGTTGATTTTTCCCAAATTGTAATTGAGAAAAAAGATATGCATTCGACAACTTTAACTGCTAAAAAAGACAGCAAAAGTTATCAAGGTTCCGTTGTTGTTAAATACAATGTTGTACCCGCAACAGTGGTTGATTTAAAAATTGATTTAAAACCAACATCACCATCAACACAAGTTGATGGTGATTATGTTGGCCAAATTGATAAAAACAGTATCACAAACCCAGTTAATACATTCTACTATGCAAATAGTGAAAGTAAAATCACTATGGTAAAACGTGTTGTAACAGGGGTGGTGTATGGTTGTGATGAGCAATGAAATAAAACATCACAATCAAACGCGATTAACCCAACAAGTGGGATTAAACTTGGTGGTTCTCAGTTAGCAACAAAGGATGGTAAATATGTTGTTGAACTTTATGACAACTTAGGTCACACAAACAACATATATTTACAAATTGCACCAAAACAAACAATCACAAACTATTTTGATACAGATAATGGTAAACAATTTGAACTATGAGCGAAAGCAAATGGACACGATGGCATTCGTGAGTATAGTGCTATACAACTAAACAAATTATTTGAAGAAAGCAAATCATGAATTAAACAAGCAAATGATAGTCAATTTGCCGACGCTACTGCTGCTTGATTTAAAGCTAATGATAAACTTGCTTCCAAAGAATCATTGACAAAAGAGCAAGTTATTGAGCAGTTAAAAACTGAAATTCCAAGTGCAAATGACATAAAAATTGATGGGGTAAATACAAGCAATTATGATGTAAACAAGGTGGGGTTTGAAATAAACAAAAGTGAATTTAAACCAAACGACAAAGTTAATATTGTTGTTAAATATGGTTCAGAAAACTCAAATAGTTTCACATTACAAATTGGAAACAGCAACCCACCAAACAATAACAAAAAAGGATTAACGGGATGAGCAATTATTGGTATTGTTATTGGTTCTTTATCAGGATTACTACTGCTTGGTTGATTATTTAAAAAGTTTGTGGTTACTCCTTATATTTTAGAACCAATCCGCAAGAAAAAAGCGAAAGCGTTTGCTGAAAAAACCGCAAAAGACATCGCTCAAATGAAAAAGGATGAAGCCGAAGAAGAAGCCAAACGAAAAGGCGGAAAATAAATACGAACTGAACAATATTTTTTGCCGTTATTATTCTGGCGTTTATTTTTTGAAAACCAACACTATGGTTATTAAGGAAAATATTGTTTATTTTAGGGTGTATAAGTGGTTTTTGCGAGGGCATTAGTGATATTAAAAAGAAAAAGAAATTAGATAAAGAAATAAATGGGGGTGATAAATATGATGTTGTTAGCAACAAAAAGTGATTTACAAGATTATGATAATTTAATTTCAGCGAGTGGTAGGTTAAATGAATATCAAAAATCAACAATTGCTAGTTCACCAACTGGAACATGTTTATTTTCCATTGGTACTAATAAGCGAATGTTGTTAAATATTTTTGCAAATGAAATTGAACAAGAAGCTTTTAGTTAGGAACTAAATTTATAAATAAAATAAAACAATGATTTAAAAAACTTAATAAATTTGAAAAAATAGTTTTGCTATCTTTTTCAATTATTTTAGCTTTCATCTTTTTTATTACTTTAATTAACATAATTGTTGCCCTTGCTTATGCCGTAATAAAACTAAAAGAAGTTACTGGAAACAATTTTGCAAAAGCTTTTGCAAAAGATATCTCCTTAAAAATTTCAACAATTATTGTGGCAATAATTATATTTATTTTTACTGGTTTTATTGGTTATCAAAAATGGAGACACTTTGATATATTTACTTACGAACAAAAGAAAAAAGAAAAGAAAATAGCACGAGAATTTAACCAAATTCCACAAAATAACCTAGTTAAATTAAACAATGATATTGGTTTAATAAAATCTAATTTAAACCAACACACACTTCTTATAGGGACAACTGGGAGCGGTAAAACAACAACGCTATTACAAATAGTAAAAGAGTTAAGAGTTAAATTCCGTGAAACTACAATTATTATTGACGGGAAAGGGGATATTGATTTGATTAACAAAGTTAAAAAACTTGACCCCAACGACTTTATTTGAGAAATAAATGGAATAACTGAATATAATCCATTTGCCAATAAAGATAAAGTTATTTTAGCAGATAAGATGATGTCGTTGTTTGAGTTTTCTGAACAATATTATCAAAATTTATATCATAATTATTTGTTATTATTACTTGATATAATAGACTTCTTGCGATACCTTGTTATTTATGCTTAAAAAGCAATTAAAATTTTTAAAAATACTTATTTTAAAGTTTAATTTAACTTTTTTAATTTGTAATTATATTTGTTTTTGTTAGTATCGCAAGAAGTCTATTAAAAAAATAAAAATAATAGCTAATTATCCATTAATTGCTGAATTATACTTGTAAGTGCAAGTAAATAAAATTGCAAAAAATCTCATATAAAAATTTTATGATGCTAAGTTTATTTTAGAAAAAATAAAGCAAGGAGTTTTTATATGGGATATAAACATCTTGGCATAGATGAAAGAATTTATATTGAGAATCAATTGAAGTTTAAAATAAAAATTAGTGAAATAGCTAAAAATCTTAATCGAAGTATTAGTACTATTATTCGAGAAGTTAATAGAAATAAAGATAATAATCATTATTTTTCATTAATTGCACAAAATAAAGCAGAAAATAGAAAACAATCACATATTTATTTTCATAAGTTTAAAAATAGAGAATTAGTAAAATATGTACAACAAAAATTATTATTAGGTTGATCACCCGAACAAATTTATGGCAGAATTAAAAATTTTCATAAAGAATGAATTATTAGTTTTAAAACAATTTACAATTGAATTTATTCTTGATTACTTGAAAAAGTTACTAATAAAAATTTAAGAAGAAAAGGTAAGAAACGAAAATATCAAGAAAATCAGGGTAAATTTAATGGTAAATCAATTAAAGAACGAAATGCTAATGTTAATAATCGCGTAACTCTTGGTCATTGAGAAGGTGATACCATAGTATCATCACGAGGTAAAAGTAAATCATGTTTAATAACTTTAGTTGAAAGAACATCAAGATTTACTTTAGCAATATTAGTTGAAAATAGAACTACTAAAGTTATTAACGAAAATATTAGCCATTATTTATCAATTCTTCCAAATAATCTTGTTAAGACTATAAAATTTGATCGTGGTAAAGAATTTGCTAATTGACAACAACTTGAAAAAAATTTAAATGTGAAAATTTATTTTGCTAATGCATATTCACCCTGACAAAGAGGTACTAATGAAAATACTAATGGTTTAATTAGAGAAAAATTTCCTAAAAAATTTAATTTTTCAAATACTACTAAAAATGCAGTTCATAAATTTATATTGTCTTTAAACCAAAGACCAAGAAAAATACTAAATTATCTTTCGCCAATCTAATATTTGGTTAGAAAAATAATTTAGTTGCACTTAACTTTACAATTTGGCAATTAAATAAAATAAAAATTGTATTTTTTATCAAAGAAAACATTAATAAATATCCACTAAATTTATTACTTGATGTAACAAATTTAAAGCGTAGTTATTGAGATAAATATAAAAATTATTCAAGTAATGGTAAGGATAGTGAACCATTAAAGAATATTGTAAAAGTCTATGAAGAAAATTTGAAACAATTTGGTTATCGTCGAATTACCAAATATTTAAAAGAAGATTATGGCATTGTTTATAATGCTAAGAAAGTATTACGAATTATGAAAGAAAATAATATTCAAGCTGAATATGTAAAGCGTATGCGTAGAAAAATATTAATAAAACAAAATAGAAATAAAAATATAATTAAATATCCTGATTTAGTAAATCGTAATTTTAATGATATTAAAGAAAGATTTTCAATTTTATTTACTGATGTAACTTATTTAATTTGAAATGGTAAAAAACATTATCAATCATCAATAATTGATGGATATACTAAAGAAATTATTGATGTAAAATGATCAAAATTTAATAATAACAAACTTGTAATTGATAATTTAAATGCTGCAATTAATAAAATTAAAAAAATAAAAAAAGATCTAAATAAAACAATAATTCATTCAGATCACGGATATCAATATACATCTAAAGATTATAATAGTAAATGTTTAGATAACAAAATTATAATTTCAATGGGTAAAAATTATCATTGTGCAGACAACATTATTATTGAAAGTTTTCATTCATTACTTAAAAAAGGAACAATCCATAATAAAAATTATAAATCTCATAATGAATATATTAATGATGTTAAAAAATGAAATAAATGATATTCAAACCAAAAAGAAAAAGATATAATAAATGAAAGTTTGTAAACCTTTTTATTAATACTTACTAAACGGGGTGCAGTCTAGTTTTCTTTGATAAAAAATACAATTTTTCTTTTATTTAATTGTAAAAGTCATGAAGCTTTTTTAGTAATTCATACCTAACTTTGTAATAGTTTAAATCTCTTTTTTCAAATGATTCTTTTGGACCTTTATTGGTGTTTAAAATTCCTTTCTTAAAATTTTCATACCATGAAGCAACAGTTTTTTTATTAATTGCATATTTTTTTGCAATAAAACTTATACTATTATTTTTAACCTCTTGTCCTATCCTTTTTCGAAAATCTGCTGTATATTTATTAAATTTTTGTCCTTTTCTTGCCATATAAAAATTCACCTCCTTTAAAGTTTAGCAAAGACTTTTTTTCTTTACTTACTTTTTGGGGTGCAGTCTATAGCTAAAATGGACTTTTTACAAATTTCTATATTTTATAAGGTTTTTTGACTTTATCAAGATTTTTCGACAAAATTAAAGTTTATTTCAAAGAAGTTCTTATTCAAAGCTTATTTTCGATATCCACGCACCAATAAATAAAACGAACCTAATAAAATATTAACAAAAAAGAACGTGGTAATGACTGAGACTACCGCTGGATATTGAAAGTGTTGTTTAAATACTGTTCACATTAAAATTTGTCAAAGTAAACCAACTACTAATCATGTTAGCATTTGAACAAAAATTAATAAATTATATGAAAATTCTTGCATATGTGCTAAACAAAATAACATAAAATACAACGGAATAAAACTAACGACCATTAACACAATTGCAACAATTAAAATAATTCAATTTGCTGCTACATATCTTGTTGTTGATGTAAAAGCGGGAAAAATCATAATCACAACAAAACCAATCATTAAGACAATCATGCCAATGTTACTTTCTAATCGTTGGCGTAACTCACGACGCGAAGAAATATTAATATATCCTAATCATTGGATAAAGTTAGCATCAAAGCCACCGCGATGACCAGATGATGATGGTAATAGCAATTCAATTGCAATGCGAATTGATAAACCAATCACAACACTAGCAACAGCAAGTGGCATCACAAAAATAACTAGTTCAGTCCCGGCGTGTATTACGCCTGGTGCTTGGGCAAAAAATTGTCCTAACCCTTCTTGATTAATCATTAAACCTAAAATAGAAAAAACATTCGGTTGAAATTGGACATTGTTCATTCATGTTACTAACCCTTGCCCCTCTGGTAAATTATATCAACGACTTTCTTGCTCTTGGACAAAAGAAAACCCATCTGCAATTGCAATTAAAAATAATCCTAAAAATAAAGAAATATATAAAATAAAACTGCCAATTGTTGTTATTCATTTTCCAACTAATAAACGAATATTTCATTTTCAATGGGCAGTTGTCGCATTTGTTAATAACACAGCAACAAAAATTGCTGTTCCAACAGCAAATAAGGTAAAAATTGGGACCAAAATATATAAATCAATTACTCAAAATTTAAAAAGAGCAAAACCATTTAAAATAAAAATTGCTTTAAACGATCCATATGATAATAAAAAATTTAAAATATTATAAGCACTATTGCCCTTCAAAGATTTTAACGGATTGGGAATAAAATCTTTAACACTTAATGAATTAATAATTTCTTGTTTTAGCGCCGGTACTTGTTGATTTAAGGTTGGTACAACGGCCCCGGCAATAATAATTACAATTCCTGCTAAAAATCAAATAATACTAAATTTTAGTCAAGATTTTAATGCCATAGTTTTCTCCATTTTTCTAATAATCATAAGTATATTATACCAAGAAAACAAGAAAGATGGCATTTTATTTCTTTAATTTTGTCGAAAAATCTTGATATTTATAAAATATACCTAATTTTAGATATATTTTATAAATATCAAGATTTTTCGACAAAATTAAAGAAAACCCTTATAAAATATAGAAATTTGTAAAAAGTCCATTTTATTAAAAACCCAATAAAATCAAGGTTTTGTTAAAATATCAAGAGTTTTCGACAAAATTAAAGCAAATTTGTGGATTTGTTTTATTGTGAGCTATCCTTCCACGAGAATGGTGAGCAAATGATTGACTATTTTGTGGATCATAAAGTTTTATAAGTTGTTCAATGCGACGAATTGATAAGTGTAAAATATTTGCAGCTCTTTGCTTTGATATTTTATTGTTAATAATTTTTTCAATTGTTTTGTATTCATGTTGTTCTTTCATTGTTAGTTTTCTTTCCATTGTTATAGACTGCACCCAAAAAAGTAAGTAAAGAAAAAAAGTCTTTGCTAAACTTTAAAGGAGAAACATTTTTATATGGCAAGAAAAGGACAAAAATTTAATAAATATACAGCAGATTTTCGAAAAAGGATAGGACAAGAGGTTAAAAATAATAGTATAAGTTTTATTGCAAAAAAATATGCAATTAATAAAAAAACTGTTGCTTCATGGTATGAAAATTTTAAAAAAGAAATTTTAAACACCAATAAAGGTCCAAAAGAATCATTTGAAAAAAGAGATTTAAACTATTACAAAGTTAGGTATGAATTACTAAAAAAGCTTCATGACTTTTACAATTAAATAAAAGAAAAATTGTATTTTTTATCAAAGAAAACATTAATAAATATCCACTAAATTTATTACTTGATATAACAGATTTAAAGCGTAGTTATTGAGATAAATATAAAAATTATTCAAGTAATGGTAAGGATAGTGAACCATTAAAAAATATTGTAAAAGTCTATGAAGAAAATTTGAAACAATTTGGTTATCGTCGAATTACCAAATATTTAAAAGAAGATTATGGCATTGTTTATAATGCTAAGAAAGTATTACGAATTATGAAAGAAAATAATATTCAAGCTGAATATGTAAAGCGTATGCGTAGAAAAATATTAATAAAACAAAATAGAAATAAAAATATAATTAAATATCCTGATTTAGTAAATCGTAATTTTAATGATATTAAAGAAAGATTTTCAATTTTATTTACTGATGTAACTTATTTAATTTGAAATGGTAAAAAACATTATCAATCATCAATAATTGATGGATATACTAAAGAAATTATTGATGTAAAATGATCAAAATTTAATAATAACAAACTTGTAATTGATAATTTAAATGCTGCAATTAATAAAATTAAAAAAATAAAAAAAGATCTAAATAAAACAATAATTCATTCAGATCACGGATATCAATATACATCTAAAGATTATAATAGTAAATGTTTAGATAACAAAATTATAATTTCAATGGGTAAAAATTATCATTGTGCAGACAACATTATTATTGAAAGTTTTCATTCATTACTTAAAAAAGGAACAATCCATAATAAAAATTATAAATCTCATAATGAATATATTAATGATGTTAAAAAATGAAATAAATGATATTCAAACCAAAAAGAAAAAGATATAATAAATAAAAGTTTGTAAACCTTTTTATTAATACTTACTAAACGGGGTGCAGTCTAGACTAAAAGAAAATAATCGTTTTTAAAAAATATTTTAGTGATATAATATTGTTGTTCATATGACAATCTAATAAATCTTTCTTTTTTTTCAGTTAAAATTTAAAGTATGATTTAAGTATTCATTTGAATAAGAAAGGAGGGCGGCAAGGATGTATAATAACAGACCACAACACAACAAATTTAATAAAAAAGATGAACAGTTTATTAATGATGTAAAATTCTTACTAGCATCAAAACAACCACAATTAAAAACAGTTACTAGTAAAGATGGACAAACAAGAGATTTATGTGAATTTTGAGTTTTAGATAATGGTGAAGAAGTGCAATGCGTAGTATGAAATGATTTAGCAGAAAGATTAAATGCTGAATTTGATCTTGAAAACTTTAAAGCAATTACTATTACTTATAAAAAGAATTTCAATGATTTCACTGGTAAAACTCGTTATAGTGTTCGTGATTTTGCTTTTACTAATTAATTCATTCTTTAATTTTGAAGTAAAACAATAAAAACCTTTTAACAAGGGTTTTTTCTTTGTTTATGGGAAAGAAATTTAATCGTCTTTTATTTTGTTAACAAGACTTTTTTAATCGTCTTCTTGCGATACCGGCTTTTCTTATTAAGAATATTTCTATAAAATATAATTAAAAATAAAAAATATAAATTAGGAGAGTATAAAACTATGAAAAATGATAACTTTAAATTTCTTAATGATAAAGAATTATTACGATTATGGATTGGCAACCCTTTTTAGGACACTTTTTATATGGACTGTTGTTTTATAAATTCAACAGGTGTTAAATAATTTAAACTACCGTGAATTCGAATATTGTTATATCAATGCTCAAAGTCAAATAATTTGTATTTTAATTGGGTTAAATTTATAAATTTTTGCCCCTTGATAAATTCTGTTTTAAAACTTTTGTAAGTTGTTTCAGCCACAGCATTATCGTATGGACAGCCTTTATTGCTTAATGATCGTTTGATGTTAAAAGTATTTAAGATATTATCAATGATTTTATTTTTAAATTCATTACCCCGGTCAGTATGAAACAACGTAATTTGATTTAATGGTCTTGTAATTGAATAAAAGGCTTTTTGTTCTAGTTGGGCTGTTTTGTTTGTCCCGGCACTATAGCCAATTATTTCACGATTAAACAAGTCAATTAATAAACAAATATAATGTCATTTAGCACCAACTTGAACATATGTTAAATCACTAACAACAACTTCATTTGGTTGTTTATTATTAAATTCACGGTTTAAAACGTTGCTAATTTCGTCGTTATTAACCATTGACTTATGATTACGATATTTTAATTTGGTGTATTTAGATATTAACTGATTTTTAATCATAATTTGGCGAATTTTTCTTCGCGATAAGATAATATCTTTTCTGGTTAAAATAGCTTTAATTTTACGAGCTCCATAAATTTTGCGACTAGCATTAAATGCACTGATAAATTCTTGTTCATAATTATTAACATCAACCGTAGCGTATTTATTAATTTGATAGTAATATGTTGATTTTTCTATCTTTAATATTTGACCCATTTTTCGCACGGAATATTTTTCTTTATTATTGTTAATAATTTCTATTTTTTGCCGATTATCAGTGCTGCTTGCTTTAAAATGTCGTTTTCCATTCGTAATTGGATTAATTCTTTCCGCAAGGCAATCAAGTTCATTTTCTTCAACAGTGCGGTTATCTTTTGCTTTAAAAGATCCAGAATTATTTAATTTTTCAATTCACTGATATACGGCTGATTTTGACATCCCATATTCCTTAAAAATTTCAAGAATGGTTTTACCATTTTGATAAAGTAAAACAATTTGTTTTTTAAATTCATCGGTGTATGAATTTATTCCCATTTTTATATTCCTACTTTCTTCATAATTATATTTTATTTGAAAGTCCACATAAATATGGTCCAACTTATTGTAACCTATCCATCTTGTCCTATCCTTTTTCGAAAATCTGCTGTATATTTATTAAATTTTTGTCCTTTTCTTGCCATATAAAAATGTTTCTCCTTTAAAGTTTAGCAAAGACTTTTTTTCTTTACTTACTTTTTTGGGTGCAGTCTACTTTAAAGGAGAAACATTTTTATATGGCAAGAAAAGGACAAAAATTTAATAAATATACAGCAGATTTTCGAAAAAGGATAGGACAAGAGGTTAAAAATAATAGTATAAGTTTTATTGCAAAAAAATATGCAATTAATAAAAAAACTGTTGCTTCATGGTATGAAAATTTTAAGAAAGGAATTTTAAACACCAATAAAGGTCCAAAAGAATCATTTGAAAAAAGAGATTTAAACTATTACAAAGTTAGGTATGAATTACTAAAAAAGCTTCATGACTTTTACAATTGCTGAATTATACTTGTAAGTGCAAGTAAATAAAATTGCAAAAAATCTCATATAAAAATTTTATGATGCTAAGTTTATTTTAGAAAAAATAAAGCAAGGAGTTTTTATATGGGATATAAACATCTTGGCATAGATGAAAGAATTTATATTGAGAATCAATTGAAGTTTAAAATAAAAATTAGTGAAATAGCTAAAAATCTTAATCGAAGTATTAGTACTATTATTCGAGAAGTTAATAGAAATAAAGATAATAATCATTATTTTTCATTAATTGCACAAAATAAAGCAGAAAATAGAAAACAATCACATATTTATTTTCATAAGTTTAAAAATAGAGAATTAGTAAAATATGTACAACAAAAATTATTATTAGGTTGATCACCCGAACAAATTTATGGCAGAATTAAAAATTTTCATAAAGAATGAATTATTAGTTTTAAAACAATTTACAATTGAATTTATTCTGGATTACTTGAAAAAGTTACTAATAAAAATTTAAGAAGAAAAGGTAAGAAACGAAAATATCAAGAAAATCGGGGTAAATTTAATGGTAAATCAATTAAAGAACGAAATGCTAATGTTAATAATCGCGTAACTCTTGGTCATTGAGAAGGTGATACCGTAGTATCATCACGAGGTAAAAGTAAATCATGTTTAATAACTTTAGTTGAAAGAACATCAAGATTTACTTTAGCAATATTAGTTGAAAATAGAACTACTAAAGTTATTAACGAAAATATTAGCCATTATTTATCAATTCTTCCAAATAATCTTGTTAAGACTATAACATTTGATCGTGGTAAAGAATTTGCTAATTGACAACAACTTGAAAAAAATTTAAATGTGAAAATTTATTTTGCTAATGCATATTCACCCTGACAAAGAGGTACTAATGAAAATACTAATGGTTTAATTAGAGAAAAATTTCCTAAAAAATTTAATTTTTCAAATACTACTAAAAATGCAGTTCATAAATTTATATTGTCTTTAAACCAAAGACCAAGAAAAATACTAAATTATCTTTCGCCAATCGAATATTTGGTTAGAAAAATAATTTAGTTGCACTTAACTTTACAATTTGGCTAATATATAAAGTTAGGAGAAACATTTTTATATGGCTAAAGGTAAAATAAAAGGGTCTAAAGATCATTCTTTTGAATTTAAAGAAAAAATTGTTAATGAATACTCAATTAACAATAAATCTTATAGTGAAATAGCAAAAGAATATCATATTAGTTTAGCAACTATTTCAAAATGAGTAAATCAATTTCAACAAAATAAAGAAATTCTAAAAGAACGAAAAAAGCGAAAAGATTTTGAATTAAATAAGTTTAAAAAACCCTTAGAACGTGAAAAATATTTATTAAAAAAAGAAAATGAAAGAATAAAAGCTGAGAATGAGGTTTTAAAAAAGCTTGTTGCTCTTCCAAAGATAAAAACAAAAACAAACATTAGAAAACAAATTGCTTTTATTAAATCAGAATTGCAAGTTTCAAAAATTACTTTATCATGATATTTAAAAGAATTAAGAATTTCATATGATACTTGAAATAAATATTCAAAAAATTGTGATGAATATCAACCAAATATTGATTATTCAATATATGAAATAATTAAAGCAATTCATAGAGAAAATAGTATTAAAGGACACAGACAAATTAAATTATCTTTGGAAGAGCAAAAAATTAATGTGTCGAATTCAACAGTTTATCGTTATATGAAATTAGCTAATAGAATTTCTAGTGTAAGAATTAAAACAAGAAAAAAAAATAATCATTTCTTAAAAATGACAAATGAACATATTCGACATAAATATCTATTAAAACGTAATTTTAAAGCTGAAAAAAATAATCAAAAGTGATCAATTGATATTACGTATGTTAAAACAATCACAGAATGAGTATATTTATTTGCAATCAAGGATTTATTTAGTAATTTAATAGTAAATTATTCTTTAACAACAACTCCAACAGTAAATTGAGTAAATAATTGTATCAAAGAAGCAATTATTAAAAGAAAAATAATCAAAGGTGAATTAACTATTAATTCTGATCAAGGTATTCATTTCACTTCAAAAGCTTATGAAAAATTATTAAAAAAACACGGTATAAATATAAGTATGTCAAGAAGAGGCAATTGTTTAGATAATTCACCGATTGAAAATTTATTTTCAATTCTTAAAACCGAGAACTCAGAATTATCACACTGTAAAAATATTTTAGAAGTAAAAAATATTGTAGATAATTATATAATTCATTATAATGAAAAAAAAGAAAAATTTTAAATTTAAAAATGCCACCACTTCAATATGAAATTAAAGCATTTTTTAATTAAAATTCTCAGTTATCTGAAACTGTGCACCTATTAATATAAATTAATATTTTTTATACCTCAATCTTTTTTATGCGACCACTTTTAAAAGGGTTCCTTCGTTTATTTTGGAATAATTTCTGAAACAATTCCTAAAATGTTGTCTTTAAAATATCAAATCAAGATACAAATTAAAGTAATAACTCCTAATAAAATAATAGTATAAATAATGCGTTTAATTTTAAGATATTTTATGATTAAACATATTAAAACAATAAAAATAATGACAATTGTTGAAGGCATTCCAATTGAAATAATTTTATTTCAAATTTCCTGTGATTTTATTATATCTGTTAAAAATAACATTTTTTATATCCTTTCTAATTGGTAAAATTCATAGATATTAATTCCATCGATAGATAAATTATATCAATTTTTTATTATTTTGTATATTGTAAATTCAAATGCAACGCAATCTGGATTGTGTTGCCAAAGTTGGGGAAAATAAAAAAGAAAGTTTTCAGTATAATTAAGTTTGAAAAAAATTAGAAATAAAACTATCCTATGAATATTATAACTAGAATCCAAGAGTTTTTAAACGAAAATAATAACTCTTTTATTGATTTAATTAATGAAATTAGCCCCAATATCCCTATTACAGCACTATTATCCTATTTAAAAAATGAAATTAGTTCTGAAGCTTGAATACTATTTAAAAATATTTTTGAATATATTGATAACTATATTTTTAATAAGGACTGACGCAAAGCACGTTATATTCCAAAAGGATTTTATCAACGAACTTTGGTTTTTCGTAATGGTGAAGTTACTTTTAAACGACGAAAATATATCTTAAAACCAGAATTTCAAGTGGCAAAAAAACCAAAAACGGTCTTTTTACTTGATATTCAATTAGGGATTGAAAGTTATCAGCGACTTGATTATGATTTTTCGTTAGAAATAATCAGCAAATTAGGCATAAATTTTAGTTATCAAGATATTTGTAATATGTATCGGAATGCTAACATAACAAAAAAACAATTTTTAACCTTATTAAACGGTTTGATATTAAACATTTGTTAGAACTAATGCTAGATGAACCAGATACAAAACTAAAACATGATGGGGTTATTTATATTGAAACCGATGAAGCATATCGCAATGCCATTAGTTATCAAATCAAAAAACGATTAAAAATTAAGAAAAGAATCCGTTTAATCGTCTTTCATACTGGTTATAAAGATCCTAAAATAATACGAAAAACAATGCATAATGTCAAATTTCTAGTAACAATGACTAATGAAGTTAAAAAAATTAATTCTAAAAAATACTGACAAGGAATTAAAGAATTTATTAACTTAAATTATGAATCACCCGAGACAACTAAAATTATTGTGCTTGGTGATGGTGCACAATATATTTCAACGGTTGAAAAACACATCAATGTTGAATTTATCATTGATCGTTTCCATGTTATTAAAAAAATTAAAGATTGTCTCCGTGGTCCACGATATTATAAACGTTATTTATTTAATAAAATTAGAAAAGCAATTATAAAATTAAACTGAAACAAGGTTACAAAATACCTTGAATGAGCTTATCAGCTTGTTAAAACCGAAGAAGCGAAAGGAAAGTTACAAGAAATATCTAATTATTTAAGAACATACTATGGAGCAATTCAAAAATGAGAATATCAAGAAAATATTGGTTGTCGCATTGAAAGTTATGTTGCTCGAATTATTAAAGTAATGTTTCGTTCAAAACCAAAAATATTTAATGAAAAAACGATTTACAAAGTAATGTTATTAAAACAATTGACAGCTAATGGGATTAATCCCTTTCAAGAACTAACAGAAATTAAAAATCTTCAAGTAAAAAATGAACAAATTACTTGAAGATGAATATTTAAAAAGATGAATAATCCAGAAGTTAAACAATATAACTTACCAGTATTCACCGCTTCTACATTATCAAATACTAAAACTCTTTTAAAGAAAATAGTTTATAATTATTATTAGAACTTAATGCTGAAAACTTTTCCCCAACATTTTACACGCTACCCGCAATCCAAATTTAAAAAAATAGAAAAATATATTGACAATAAAATTAAAAGTAATATAATCTAGATAAGTAAGTGGTATATTATTCCACAATTTCTAAGGTATTAATTAAAACCCTTAAATAATACATACAACCAAAAATTATTCAAGTAATGGTAAGGATAGTGAATCATTAAAAAATATTGTAAAAGTCTATGAAGAAAATTTAAAACAATTTGGTTATCGTCGAATTATCAAATATTTAAAAGAAGATTATGGCATTGTTTATAATGCTAAGAAAGTATTACGAATTATGAAAGAAAATAATATTCAAGCTGAATATGTAAAGCGTATGCGTAGAAAAATATTAATAAAACAAAATAGAAATAAAAATATAATTAAATATCCTGATTTAGTAAATCGTAATTTTAATGATATTAAAGAAAGATTTTCAATTTTATTTACTGATGTAACTTATTTAATTTGAAATGGTAAAAAACATTATCAATCAACAATAATTGATGGATATACTAAAGAAATTATTGATGTAAAATGATAAAAATTTAATAATAACAAAATTGTAATTGATAATTTAAATGCTGCAATTAATAAAATTAAAAAAATAGCTGAATTATACTTGTAAGTGCAAGTAAATAAAATTGCAAAAAATCTCATATAAAAATTTTATGATGCTAAGTTTATTTTAGAAAAAATAAAGCAAGGAGTTTTTATATGGGATATAAACATCTTGGCATAGATGAAAGAATTTATATTGAGAATCAATTGAAGTTTAAAATAAAAATTAGTGAAATAGCTAAAAATCTTAATCGAAGTATTAGTACTATTATTCGAGAAGTTAATATAAATAAAGATAATAATCATTATTTTTCATTAATTGCACAAAATAAAGCAGAAAATAGAAAACAATCACATATTTATTTTCATAAGTTTAAAAATAGAGAATTAGTAAAATATGTACAACAAAAATTATTATTAGGTTGATCACCCGAACAAATTTATGGCAGAATTAAAAATTTTCATAAAGAATGAATTATTAGTTTTAAAACAATTTACAATTGAATTTATTCTGGATTACTTGAAAAAGTTACTAATAAAAATTTAAGAAGAAAAGGTAAGAAACGAAAATATCAAGAAAATCGGGGTAAATTTAATGGTAAATCAATTAAAGAAAGAAATGCTAATGTTAATAATCGCGTAACTCTTGGTCATTGAGAAGGTGATACCGTAGTATCATCACGAGGTAAAAGTAAATCATGTTTAATAACTTTAGTTGAAAGAACATCAAGATTTACTTTAGCAATATTAGTTGAAAATAGAACTACTAAAGTTATTAACGAAAATATTAGCCATTATTTATCAATTCTTCCAAATAATCTTGTTAAGACTATAACATTTGATCGTGGTAAAGAATTTGCTAATTGACAACAACTTGAAAAAAATTTAAATGTGAAAATTTATTTTGCTAATGCATATTCACCCTGACAAAGAGGTACTAATGAAAATAGTAATGGTTTAATTAGAGAAAAATTTCCTAAAAAATTTAATTTTTCAAATACTACTAAAAATGCAGTTCATAAATTTATATTGTCTTTAAACCAAAGACCAAGAAAAATACTAAATTATCTTTCGCCAATCGAATATTTGGTTAGAAAAATAATTTAGTTGCACTTAACTTTACAATTTGGCAAATAAAAAAAGATCTAAATAAAACAATAATTCATTCAGATCACGGATATCAATATACATCTAAAGATTATAATAGTAAATGTTTAGATAACAAAATTATAATTTCAATGGGTAAAAATTATCATTGTGCAGACAACATTATTATTGAAAGTTTTCATTCATTACTTAAAAAAGGAACAATCCATAATAAAAATTATAAATCTCATAATGAATATATTAATGATGTTAAAAAATGAAATAAATGATATTCAAACCAAAAAGAAAAAGATATAATAAATGAAAGTTTGTAAACCTTTTTATTAATACTTACTAAACAGGGTGCAGTCTAATTTAATTTAAGCGTTTGTTTTTTAATTAATTCTGCTTCTTTTTTGACTTTTTCATAAAATTCTTTTAATTTTGTCGAAAACTCTTGATACTTTAATAAAATCAGGATTTTATTGGGTTTTTGATAAAATGTGAATAGGTTACAATAAGTTGGACCATATTTATGTGGACTTTCAAATAAAATATAATTATGAAGAAAGTAGGAATATAAAAATGGGAATAAATTCATACACCGATGAATTTAAAAAACAAATTGTTTTACTTTATCAAAATGGTAAAACCATTCTTGAAATTTTTAAGAAATATGGGATGTCAAAATCAGCCGTATATCAGTGAATTGAAAAATTAAATAATTCTGGATCTTTTAAAGCAAAAGATAATCGCACTGCTGAAGAAAATGAACTGATTGCCTTGCGGAAAGAATTAATCCAATTACGAATGGAAAACGACATTTTAAAGCAAGCAGCACTGATAATCGGCAAAAAATAGAAATTATTAACAATAATAAAGAAAAATATTTCGTGCGAAAAATGGGTCAAATATTAAAGATAGCAAAATCAACATATTACTATCAAATTAATAAATACGCTACGGTTGATGTTAATAATTATGAACAAGAATTTATCAGTGCATTTAATGCTAGTCGCAAAATTTATGGAGCTCGTAAAATTAAAGCTATTTTAACCAGAAAAGATATTATCTTATCGCGAAGAAAAGTTCGCCAAATTATGATTAAAAATCAGTTAGTATCTAAATACACCAAATTAAAATATCGTAATCATAAGTCAATGGTTAATAACGACGAAATTAGCAACGTTTTAAACCGTGAATTTAATAATAAACAACCAAATGAAGTTGTTATTAGTGATTTAACATATGTTCAAGTTGGTGCTAAATGACATTATATTTGTTTATTAATTGACTTGTTTAATCGTGAAATAATTGGCTATAGTGCCGGGACAAACAAAACAGCCCAACTAGGACAAAAAGCCTTTTATTCAATTACAAGACCATTAAATCAAATTACGTTATTTCATACTGACCGGGGTAATGAATTTAAAAATAAAATCATTGATAATATCTTAAATACTTTTAACATCAAACGATCATTAAGCAATAAAGGCTGTCCATACGATAATGCTGTGGCTGAAACAACTTACAAAAGTTTTAAAACGGAATTTATCAAGGGGCAAAAATTTATAAATTTAACCCAATTAAAATACA
The DNA here is from genome assembly GCF_964030635.1 of Spiroplasma endosymbiont of Polydrusus pterygomalis. Lineage (GTDB taxonomy): Bacteria > Bacillota_I > Bacilli_A > Mycoplasmatales > Mycoplasmataceae > Spiroplasma. The sequence continues at coordinate 1,380,052 of NZ_OZ034909.1, forward strand.
AATTATTTGACTTTGAGCATTGATATAACAATATTCGAATTCACGGTAGTTTAAATTATTTAACACCTGTTGAATTTATAAAACAACAGTCCATATAAAAAGTGTCCTAAAAAGGGTTGCCAATCCAATGTATTTATTGCAAATTTCTATATTTTATAAGGGTTTTTGACTTCATCAAGAGTTTTCTACAAAATTAAAGAAAGACTTTGATAAATTAAAAAACAAATATATCAAAATAAAGAAAAAAGATAAAAAACTAACCGAAACAATAAATTTATAAGAATTATCAGACACTAAAAATATTGCTCAGCAATTATATGCTGAAGTGGTATTACCCCATTTTCAACATAAAAATGAGGAAATTATTCCAAATGGACAAGAAATTATTACAACAGCACAAGGAACATACCAAAATTTAGAAACTAAGTTTCATAATTTTGAAATAAATACTGATATACTGATCAAGCAATCGCTGACTCAAAGAAAAATACTCAATGATATCTTCCTAAAGCAAAGATAAATCCAATTTCAAAATCCCCACGTGCAAAATTTCATCCGCAAGAATTATCAAATTTAGAACCACAAGCAGGACCAAGTCAAATTACGACCCCAAAATTACCTCCTAAACCAAAATTAACAAATTCACAAAAAAATAGCATTATTGCAATTAATAAACAAATAAAAAATATTACAGAACAAGACCAATAAAATCTTGCAATCGAAGATGAAATAAATTCAAGATAACATTAAAATGGGACGAATCCATCGAAAATGGGGATTTTATCCCATTTTTAATTTAAATAAAAAATTACATTTCTACTTGCTTTTAATTTAAAAATTAGTTATTATTTTATAGTATGTAGATATAAAGGAGTGAAATTATGGCAAGAAAATGTGAAATTACTGGTAAAAGAGCTTTATCAGGAAATAAAAGATCACACGCTTTAAATGCAACCCGTCGTAAATGAAATATTAATTTACAAAAAGTAAGGATTGTTGTTAATGGTGAAGTTAAAACATTACGTGTTGCAACAAGAACTTTAAAAACATTAAAGCATAAAGGTCAAATTGCGCAATAAATAAAGCTCACAGAAACAATTAAGACATAATAAAAAAGTAAGGATAAATTTTAAAATTTATCCTTTAATTTTGTAGAAAACTCTTGATAAAGTCAATAAAGTCAAAAAAATCATCAATATAACAATTTGAAAACGAATTTGATGGAATATTATTATTGTTCTTTAACTTTTTTAGATGTTAAAATATAATACCGTTGCTTGTTGGTTTGGTGTTAAATCTTTGTGTTGGTATTTTCATTTTCAGAGATTTAAATAATTTTGAATGTTAGTAAAACCTAAACCACGATAATGAATTAAGGCTTCTTTAAGACTTGCTTGTAATTTACTAATTTTATTTAATTTTCGATAACTGGCATCAGGATTTGTCCTAGTTTTAGTGGCATATAAAGTAGAACTTGTTTGTTTTGCTACTAATAAATATAATGGTTGCATATCAGAAATAATAATGGAATTTTTGTTAATTAATTTTGTATTCATATTTTCAATAATTCACTGTTTTTGTAATCGTTTGGTATTAGTGGATTGAACAAAAATATTATTATTAGTATCAACCGCCATTTGAATACAACATTTAGTGTTAGTGGAAAATGGATCAAGATGAGTTTTTCGTTTATCAAATTTATCTTTAAAATTACCTTTATGGATTTCTTTAATAAATGTTTCATCGATTTGTATTTGGCCATTTAATTTTTTAAATTTTAATTGAGTATTTTCTAATTGTTTTGATTGCATTAATTTTTGACGATTATATCAAGCTGTTTTGGGTGTTGTGTTAAATAATAGACTTCTTGCGATACTATGATAATCATTGCAAATTAATTCATAAAGAAAAAATACAAATAGGAATTTATACCTGCACAGTTTCAGATAACTGAGAATTTTAATTAAAAAATGCTTTCATTTCATATTGAAGTGGTGGCATTTTTAAATTTAAAATTTTTCTTTTTTCATTATAATGAATTATATAATTATCTACAATATTTTTTACTTCTAAAATATTTTTACAGTGTGATAATTCTGAGTTCTCGGTTTTAAGAATTGAAAATAAATTTTCAATCGGTGAATTATCTAAACAATTGCCTCTTCTTGACATACTTATATTTATACCGTGTTTTTTTAATAATTTTTCATAAGCTTTTGAAGTGAAATGAATACCTTGATCAGAATTAATAGTTAATTCACCTTTGATTATTTTTCTTTTAATAATTGCTTCTTTGATACAATTATTTACTCAATTTACTGTTGGAGTTGTTGTTAAAGAATAATTTACTATTAAATTACTAAATAAATCCTTTATTGCAAATAAATATACTCATTCTGTGATTGTTTTAACATACGTAATATCAATTGATCACTTTTGATTATTTTTTTCAGCTTTAAAATTACGTTTTAATAGATATTTATGTCGAATATGTTCATTTGTCATTTTTAAGAAATGATTATTTTTTTTTCTTGTTTTAATTCTTACACTAGAAATTCTATTAGCTAATTTCATATAACGATAAACTGTTGAATTCGACACATTAATTTTTTGCTCTTCCAAAGATAATTTAATTTGTCTGTGTCCTTTAATACTATTTTCTCTATGAATTGCTTTAATTATTTCATATATTGAATAATCAATATTTGGTTGATATTCATCACAATTTTTTGAATATTTATTTCAAGTATCATATGAAATTCTTAATTCTTTTAAATATCATGATAAAGTAATTTTTGAAACTTGCAATTCTGATTTAATAAAAGCAATTTGTTTTCTAATGTTTGTTTTTGTTTTTATCTTTGGAAGAGCAACAAGCTTTTTTAAAACCTCATTCTCAGCTTTTATTCTTTCATTTTCTTTTTTTAATAAATATTTTTCACGTTCTAAGGGTTTTTTAAACTTATTTAATTCAAAATCTTTTCGCTTTTTTCGTTCTTTTAGAATTTCTTTATTTTGTTGAAATTGATTTACTCATTTTGAAATAGTTGCTAAACTAATATGATATTCTAGACTGCACCCAAAAAAGTAAGTAAAGAAAAAAAAGTCTTTGCTAAACTTTTTTTTCTTTACTTACTTTTTTGGGTGCAGTCTATTATATATGCCAGTTGAAGCACAAAAAGATTATAAACAAAAGCGAAAAAGGTCTATTAAAAAACTACCTACATTTACAGAAGAACAACAAGAATTTTTAAATTTACGATTTAATATTTTTGGTGATTCACCAGCGGAAATTATTCATCGATTTTTAATAAAGTTTGGTGTCAAATTTCCTTCCTGTCTTAAAAATTTTTATAAATGAATTTATTTAGGTCTTTTGGGTTTGTTAAAGAAAAATTTATTAAATGGTGGCAGAAGAAATATAACAAAGAAAAGACCTGATAATCGTGGTAAATTAAATAAATTTAAATCAATTTGAGATATTGAAAATAAAAAATCTAATGTTGGTTTTTTTGAAATGGATACCGTAGTTGGAAAAGACTATCAATTTAGTTGTTTGGTATTAGTTGAACAAAATAGTAAAAATTATTTTGCAATGAAATTATAAGAACATACTGCTAATGAGGTTTTAGAAAAACTTGAATAATTAGTTAAAATTAATGGTTTGGTTGGAAAAATTAAAGGAATAATAACTGATAGAGGAAAAGAATTTAGTAAGTTTGAAGAAATAGAAAAGATTACTGGTTCTAATATTTATTTTTGTGATCCGGGTTCACCAAAACAAAAACCATTAATTGAAAGAATGAACCGTGAATTTAGAAAACGGTATATTAAGGGAACGGATTTTAATAATGTTACTCAACAAGAAATAGATTGAGTAGTTAATGTTATGAATAAAAAATTAAGGCCTTGTTTGAATTGAAGAACATCTAAAGAAGTATTTTTAAATAATTTTAGATAAGTTTATTTGAAAAATTTAATAAATTATTTTTCAGTGTGCTTAAATATGCTTAAAATAGACTAAAATTACAAATATTTTAATTTTTTTAAAAAAATAGTGTCAATATCTAGCAAAAATTTCGCAAAATTATTTAATTGATAATGTTTGTAATGTATATTGATTATTTCAAGGATGATTTGGTTTTGGTTTATGTGCTTTAGATTTGGGAACTTTGTTTTCAATATTTTTAATAGGAACCGGAATGTATTCTAATAAATTCTATATTTGATTGTTATATTTTAAATATAATGTTTCATCAAATGCTTTAATTACTGTAATTTTTGTTTTTGAATTAAAGACTTTTAACTTTTTATTATTATAAGCCATATATTTTTTATTGTTATAACTAATTGATGAACCATTGTCTGTTTGTCGCGTTGAAGTGATTGATAAAAATAAATTAATTTTGTCATTATTAGGAGCGTCAACAAAGACAGAATTGTTATAATCAATAGGAATGGCAAATTGTTTATTGAATTTGGTTATAAATTCTTTTAAGAATGTATTTGCTTCTTCAATAGTGGTTACTCCTGCGAGAATTAATTCATTTTTCAAGCGATCTTGTAGAGTGCCTCATAAACGTTCAATTCGTCCCTTTGCTTGGGGGAATTGAAGTAGTTATGATTTCGACACCTAATTCATCACAGCATCGGCTGAATTGAGTAAAGGTGTCTTTTTCTTCGGTTTTATCACTACTTTTTTGGTATGTAAAGATTGTTCGTTTATCGGTATAAAATGTCATGGTAATTCCATAATTTCGTAAAATTTGATGTAAAACATTATAATAACCTTGTAATGTTTCTTGACAAGCAAAATATAATCCAACAACCGTATTTGTTGTATCATCAATTGCGTCATGTAAAAATCATTTTGGACCATTTGGTCCTAATCAATGATGTTCACTGGCATCATCTTGTAATAGTTCGCCGAAACATTTTCGACGTTCTCTTAAAGGGTGGGTTTTATCTTTTTTCTTTATTTTTTGCTTTCGAGGTGTTTTAATTTGATTTAAGGACATTAATTTGTATAAAACTGAATATGAAATGTTTATTCCTTCATTTTCGATTAATTTTTCTTTGAAATGAGTAAAATTAAAGCCAACATATTTAGTTTTATATAAATTTATAATCTTTTCACAAATTTGTGGATTTGTTTTATTGTGAGCTATCCTTACACGAGAATGGTGAGCAAATGATTGACTATTTTGTGGATCATAAAGTTTTATAAGTTGTTCAATGCGACGAATTGATAAGTGTAAAATATTTGCAGCTCTTTGCTTTGATATTTTATTGTTAATAATTTTTTCAATTGTTTTGTATTTATGTTGTTCTTTCATTGTTATTTTTCTTTCCATTGTTATCACCATTTTTAATTTTAAATGGTTGCGAAATTTTTGCTAGATAACTATTACGAAATTATCACAAGATAAGGACAAAATTAAAAATTTGTCTTGAAATGAATTATGAATATGATAATATATTAGGGGTTTATATTTTATGGCACTATAGCCAAGGTGGCTAAGGCATGGGACTGCAACTCCCCGATCGTCGGTTCGAATCCGACTAGTGCCTCCATTTAAATATAGTTTTATTTCTATGCGCCCATAGATCAATTGGATAGATCGTTTGACTACGAATCAAAAGGTTGAGGGTTCGAATCCTTCTGGGCGCGCCATTTATTTAAATGTTATTTTTTTCGGAAAGTAGCTTAGCTTGGGTAGAGCACTCGGTTTGGGACCGAGGGGTCGCAGGTTCGAATCCTGTCTTTCCGGCCATTTTTTATACTATTTTTGGGCCCGTAGCTCAGCTGGGAGAGCACCTGCCTTGCACGCAGGGGGTCGACGGTTCGATCCCGTTCGGGTCCACCATTAACATTAATAAAACAATTAAACATGATATGGCGGGATAGCTCAGTTGGTTAGAGCGCTCGGCTCATAACCGGGAGGTCAAGAGTTCAAGTCTCTTTCTCGCTACCATGGACCCTTAGCTCAGTTGGTTAGAGCATCCGGCTCATAACCGGATGGTCACTGGTTCAAGTCCAGTAGGGTCCACCATTTATTATTTAATTGCTTTCAACACATTTTTGGAAGATTACCCAAGCCTGGTTGAAGGGATCGGTCTTGAAAACCGACAGGCGGCGAAATCCGCGCGGGGGTTCGAATCCCTCATCTTCCGCCATTTTACAGAAAAAAACTTGCAATTAAAAGTTAAGTTATGATAGTATTAAAGTTGTGGGGTGGAGCAGTGGTAGCTCGTTGGGCTCATAACCCAAAGGTCGCAGGTTCAAGTCCTGCCCCCGCAACCAATGGTCTTGTAGTGAAGTGGTTATCATGCCTCTCTGTCACAGAGGAGATCGCGGGTTCAATTCCCGTCAAGACCGCCAATCGTGGTTCAGTAGCTCAGTTGGTAGAGCATTTGATTGAAGCTCAAAGTGTCGGCAGTTCGATTCTGTCCTGAACCACCATTGAATTTAGTTAGAAATAATCCTAGACTCTAAATTAATCCTAGATTAATTTAGAGTCTTTTATTTTTGTTATATAATTAAAAAGGTGATGGCAATGTTTTCAAGATTGACAAAATAGACTGCACCCAAAAAAGTAAGTAAAGAAAAAAAGTCTTTGCTAAACTTTAAAGGAGGTGCATTTTTATATGGCAAGAAAAGGACAAAAATTTAATAAATATACAGCAGATTTTCGAAAAAGGATAGGACAAGAGGTTAAAAATAATAGTATAATTTTTATTGCAAAAAAATATGCAATTAATAAAAAAACTGTTGCTTCATGGTATGAAAATTTTAAGAAAGGAATTTTAAACACCAATAAAGGTCCAAAAGAATCATTTAAAAAAAGAGATTTAAACTATTACAAAGTTAGGTATGAATTACTAAAAAAGCTTCATGACTTTTACAATTAAATAAAAGAAAAATTGTATTTTTTATCAAAGAAAACATTAATAAATATCCACTAAATTTATTGCTTGATATAACAGATTTAAAGCGTAGTTATTGAGATAAATATAAAAATTATTCAAGTACTGGTAAGGATAGCGAATCATTAAAAAATATTGTAAAAGTCTATGAAGAAAATTTAAAACAATTTGGTTATCGTCGAATTACCAAATATTTAAAAGAAGATTATGGCATTGTTTATAATGCTAAGAAAGTATTGCGAATTATGAAAGAAAATAATATTCAAGCTGAATATGTAAAGCGTATGCGTAGAAAAATATTAATAAAACAAAATAGAAATAAAAATATAATTAAATATCCTGATTTAATAAATCGTAATTTTAATGATATTAAAGAAAGATTTTCAATTCTTTTTACTATTTATGTCCTTATCTTGTGATAATTTCGTAATAGTTATCTAGCAAAAATTTCGCAACCATTTTTAATTTTAAATGGTTGCGAAATTTTTGCTAGATAACTATTACGAAATTATCACAAGATAAGGACATAAATAGTAAAAAGAATTGACTTTTACATTAAACTAATATATAATTAACAAGCGTATATTGTGAAAAGTGAGGTTAATAATTAATGGTATTAAAAGAAAAAAAATTTGGGCATTACGCTAAAAGAATTGATTATACAAAAGTAAGTGGGAATTTGGATTTACCAAACTTAATTGAAATCCAAACTGAAACATACGATTGATTTAAGAAAACAGGAATTAGCGAAGTGTTCGGGGAGGTATTTCCGATTGTTGAGCATGAAGGGAATATCGTTTTAGAGATGTTAGATTGAGAATTTAGAGAACCACGACGAACTATTTCTCAAGCAAAAGATGAATCAAAGATTTTTGAAGAACCGATTTATTCAAATTTAAAATTAACAATTAATTCAAAAGATTTAGAAGTTGAAAAAGAAATTATTAAAGGTGAACCAGAATTAATTAAAGCATGAATTGAAGAACGTATTGGACATATGATCACAATTTTAAAAAAATCAACTGATGTTATTTATTATGATATTCATTCAGGTGATGAAACAGCAACATGTACCGTAACAATTAAAGAAAGATTAGATGATAAACTAATTTTTGATATTACAATCGAAAAAGAAGGCGAAGTCTTTTTTGGTGATTTTCCATTAATGACCGGAAAAGGAACTTTTATTGTTAATGGTTCAGAAAAAGTTGTTGTTTCACAATTAGTTCGTTCACCAGGAGCATATTATAAAATTGATTTAAATCGTAAAAACGGGGAGAACGTTTATTATGTTGATTTAATTCCATCACGAGGAACATGATTAGAATTTGAATCAGATCATAAAAAAATTAAAGTTGGTAAAGAAGAGAAATTTGAAAATGTTTTTTATGTCAAAATTGATAAATCTAGAAAAGTATCAGTTGCTAATTTATTAACAGCGTTAGGAATTATTAAAGAAGATGCACTAGATATTTTTGGTGATAATAAATTAGTAAAAAATACTTATGAATTAGACCCATACACAGGGGACATTTCATATGATCAAAGTATTGCTGTGCAAGAGATTTATAAAAAAATTCGTTCAGGTGAAACAGCAACTCCGGATGGAGCGACAAAGTATTTATATGGATTATTATTTGATAAACGTAAATATGATTTAACAAAAGCCGGACGTTTTAAATTAATACAAAAATTATCTGTTGAGAACCGTATTTATAATAAAGTATTAGCAGAAGACATTAAAAATGTCCAAGGGAAAGTCGTTTTTGTCGAGGGAACTTTAATGGATAAAGAAGCTATTAATAAGTTAAAAGGAATTTTAAAAGCTGGCGCTTGTTTAGAAGAAGTTAAATTTAGTGATGAAATTATTTGTTCTAATAAAATCCAAAAAATTAAAGTTTATGTTGATAATGAAGTTCGTTCACGAGTAGCCAATGTGATTGGAATTGATCCTAATGCAATGGAGGAACATGTTACTGTGCCAGATGTTTTAGCAACTTTTTCGTATTTATTAAATCTAACGAATGGAATTGGCGAAGTTGATGATATTGACCACTTAGGAAATCGTCGTGTTCGAACAATTGGTGAATTATTACAAAATCAATTTCGAATTGGATTATTAAGAATTGAAAAAAATGTTAAAGAAAAAATGTCAACTTCAAATTTATTTAAAATGAAGCCATCAAATATTATTAATAATAAACCATTGTCAGCTATTATTGGTGAATTTTTCAATTTATCACAGTTATCACAATTTATGGATCAAACAAATCCTTTAGCGGAATTAACAAATAAACGTCGGTTAACAGCATTAGGACCAGGGGGACTTTCAAGAGAACGCGCTGGTTTAGAAGTGCGGGATGTTCACTACTCACATTATGGTCGTATTTGTCCAATTGAAACACCAGAGGGACCAAATATTGGGTTAATTAATAACTTAGCAACTTATGCCAAAATTAATTCATATGGCTTTATTGAAACACCATACCGTCGTGTTAATGATTGTAAAGTTACGATGGAAAATGATTATTTGACAGCGGATGAGGAAAAAAATTATGTTGTCGCGCAAGCTAATATTCGTTTAAGTGATAAGGGTCAAATTTTAGATGAACAAGTAGTGGCTCGTTTCCAAGGGGAGAATATTATTTCCGTGCGAAATAATGTTGATTATGTCGATGTTTCACCAAAACAAATTGTCTCAATTGCCACAAGTTGTATTCCATTTTTAGAAAATGATGATGCTAACCGTGCTTTAATGGGAGCCAATATGCAACGTCAAGCAATTCCATTAATTTCTCCAAATTCACCATATGTTGGGACAGGAGTTGAATATGCTGCTGCTCGCGACTCAGGGTTAGCTATTGTTTCACAATATGATGGGACAGTTGATTTTGTTGATGCCACAAAAATTGTTTTAAAAACAAAAGAAGGCTTAAAAAAATATAATTTAGATACTTTTGTTCGTAGTAATCAAGGAACATCATTAACACATGTGCCATTAGTAAGACACGGTCAAAAAGTTGAAAAAGGACAAGTTTTAGCGGATGGACCATCAATTGATAAAGGAGAATTAGCGTTAGGACAAAATGTTGTTGTCGCTTTTACAACATGAAATGGGTATAACTATGAAGATGCTATTATTATTTCAGAACGATTAGTATCGGAAGATGTTTTCACTTCAATTCATATTGAAGAATACACAATTGAACGTCGTCAAACAAAACAAGGGCCTGAAGAAATTACGCATGAAATTCCGAATATTTCAGAGAATGCGCGGAAATTTTTGGACGATTATGGTTTAGTTATTATCGGAACTGAAGTTAAACCAGGGGATATTTTAGTTGGGAAAGTAACACCAAAGGGACAAACCCAATTATCACCAGAAGATAAATTATTACAAGTAATTTTTGGGGAAAAATCAAAAAATGTTAAAGATAATTCATTACGAGTACCAAATGGGGGCGAAGGAATTATTCAAGCAATTAAACGTTTTCCTCGGGAAAAATATGAATTATCAGCGGATGTTTTAGAAGTTATTAAAATTTATGTTGTTCAAAAACGAAAAATCCAAGAGGGAGATAAAATGGCCGGGCGCCACGGGAACAAAGGGGTTATTTCGAAAATTTTACCATTAGAAGATATGCCGCATTTAGAAGATGGAACTCCAATTGATATTATGTTAAATCCATTAGGGGTACCATCACGAATGAATATTGGACAGGTGCTAGAAATTCATTTAGGAATGGCAGCTAAAAAATTAGGACAAAAAATTTCAACGCCCGTTTTTGATGGCATGACAAATGAAGAATTAATTGAAATTATGGACAAAGCGGAAATGAAAAACTTTGGGAAAGAAGTTTTAATTGATGGCCAATCAGGAGAAAAATTTGATAATCCTGTTTCAGTCGGAGTAATGTATATGCTGAAATTATCACACATGGTTGATGATAAATTGCATGCCCGAAATGTCGGACCATATTCATTAATTACCCAACAACCATTAGGAGGAAAAACTCAAAATGGGGGACAACGTTTCGGAGAAATGGAAGTATGAGCGTTAGAAGCTTATGGAGCAGCGCATACATTGCGGGAAATTTTAACAATTAAGTCGGATGATATTAAAGGAAGAACGCGTGCTTATGAATCAATTATCAAAGATAAAAAGATTCCTGAACCGGGAATTCCAGAATCATTTAATGTTTTAACACGTGAAATCCAAGGTTTAGGATTTAATATTCATATGATTGATGAAAAAGGAAACATTAAAAATATTAAAAGTTATGATGAATCAGATTATGTTGATGAAGATTTATTAACTGATAGTGGTGAATTTGAAGATGAATTTGACATTGATAATTTTATTTTAAGTACTAATAATCGTGATCCACAAAAAAGTAATAATTTAGATGATTTTACTAAAATCGAAGATAGTTTTGACTTACAAGATAATTTATATGATAAAAACGAATTAGATTAAGGGGGAAGAAAAAATGATTGATAATAATGAAAAAAATAATCGAATGATTAAAATCGGTTTGGCAAACCCTGACGATATTCGGAGCTGGTCATTTGGGGAAGTTAAAAAACCAGAAACAATTAATTATAAAACCTTAAAACCAGAACGCGATGGATTATTTGATGAAAAAATTTTTGGGCCAACCAAAAATTTTGAGTGTGCTTGTGGGAAGTACAAAAAATCAAAAAATAAAGGAAAAATTTGTGAACGTTGTGGGGTTGAAATTACCGAAGCAATTGTTCGTCGTGAACGCATGGGGCACATTGAATTAGAAGAACCAGTTACCCATATTTGAATGTTAAAAGCAACCCCAAGTCGAATTGCTTTAATTTTAGATGTGAAAACAAAAGAACTTGAAGAAGTTGTTTATTTTGTTTCGTATATTGTTTTAGATATTGGTGATGCAAAATCATTAAAACAAAAAATGGTTTTAGATTTAGGAAATGCTAAAACTTCAGCTGCAACTCGTCAACGTTTAACAAAAACATTACGAGAAATTTTAGATACATTAGAACCAGATACAATTGCTTATGAAGCTGGTGAAACAATGATTGAAGATTTAAAAAATACTTCGTTACCATTTTCAATGGATGAATGTTCCCAATTTATTAATCGCCATACGAGGGCCCGTTTTGGTATTGGGGCCGAGGCGATTGAAGTATTATTGAAAAACTTAAATATTGATGATGAAATTGAAAAAATTAAACAAGATTTAAAAGACAAAAAAACACAATTAGACCAAAATAAATTAATGAAACGATTAGAAGTTTTAGATTCATTAAAAAAATCAGGGTCACGCCCAGAGTGAATGATTCTTCGTGCGGTGCCAGTAATTCCACCGGACATTCGCCCAATTATTCAATTAGATGGGGGTCGTTTTACCACTTCAGAAATTAATGATTTATATCGTCGAATTATTATTCGAAATGAACGATTAAAAAAAGTTAAAATAATGGGAGCCCCAAGTGTCATTGTTAATAATGAAAAAAGGATGTTACAAGAAGCTGTTGATGCATTATTAGATAATGAACGAAAAGCTCGCCCTGTAACTGGGAAAGATAAACGCCCCCTAAAATCATTGACAAGTATTTTAAAAGGGAAACAAGGTCGTTTCCGTCAAAACTTGTTAGGGAAACGGGTTGATTATTCAGGACGTTCGGTTATTGCGATTGGTCCAGATTTAAAAATGTATCAATGTGGTTTACCACGGGATATGGCAATTACTTTGTTTAAACCATTTGTTATTAGCAAATTAGTGAAAGATGGTTTAGCAGCAAATATTAAAGTTGCTGAAAAATTAATTTTAAATCAAGATGATAAAATGTGAGAAATTTTAGAAGATGTTATTAAAACACGTCCGGTCTTATTAAACCGTGCGCCAACTTTACACCGATTAGGAATTCAAGCATTTGAGCCAAAACTAGTTAAAGGAAAAGCAATTCGATTGCATCCCTTAGTAACAACCGCTTTTAATGCCGATTTTGATGGTGACCAAATGGCGGTCCATGTGCCAATTACCGATGAAGCAGTTGGCGAAGCTCGTAGTTTAATGTTGGGAAGTCGTAACATTTTAGGGCCAAAAGATGGAAAACCAATTGTTACTCCAACCCAAGATATGGTGTTAGGGAACTACTATTTAACATACGAAGAAAAAGGACAATTAGGTGAAGGAACAATCTTTAAAGATTTAAATGAAGCAGTGATTGCTTGTGAAACCGGAGCTGTTGCTCTCCACGCCTTAGTTGCTATTCCGGTTGCTGGTTTTACGCATAAAAAGTTTGCTCCTGAGCAAATGAATGATTATATTATTACGACACCAGGCAAAATTATTTTTAACCAAATTTTTAAAGAGGAATTCCCTTATTTAAATGAGCCAAATGTCGAAAATTTAACAGCTTTACCAGCGTGTTCATTAATTAAGGATAATGTTAATTTAATTGAATACTTAGCGACATGAACGGTAAAGCCACCGTTTAAGAAAAAAGATTTATCAAATATTATTGATCGTTATTTTAAAATATATGGTGCTAATAAAACAGCTGAAATGTTAGACAACATGAAAAACCTAGGATTTAAATATTCCGGAAAATCAGGGGTAACTGTTTCAGCGGGCGATGTTAAAGTTTATGATAAAAAACAAGAAGAATTTAAAGCAGCTGACCAAAAAGTAAAAGAAATTAATAATTACTTTAAAATAGGAATGTTAACAAGTCGGGAAAAACAACATCGAATTATTAGTGTTTGATCAAAAGTAAAAGATAATATTCAAGCTGAATTAGAACATGTTTTACGCGAAGACCCTAAAAATCCAATCTTTATGATGGCTGATTCAGGAGCACGGGGAAATGTGTCAAACTTTACGCAGTTAGTTGGGATGCGGGGATTAATGAATAATCCAAAAGGAGATATTATTGAATTGCCAATTAAATCTTCCTTCCGGGAAGGTTTAACCGTGTCTGAATTTTTTATTTCAACCCATGGAGCGCGAAAAGGGATGGCCGATGTGGCGTTAAAAACAGCCGACTCGGGATATTTAACAAGACGGTTAGTTGACGTTTCGCAAGAAATTATTATTACAATGAAAGATTGTAATTCTCGTCGTGGTTTTGTTGTTTCAGATATTATTGAACAAAAACACGCTAATATCATTGTGCCGTTATTTGACCGCCTAGTTGGTCGTTATAATTTAAAAGATATTAAACTAAAGAATCGCGAAGTTATTCTAGCTAATACATTATTAACAGAAGAAGATAGTCGCAAAATTGTTAATAGTGATATTAAAGAAGTTATTATTCGTTCAGTATTAACTTGTGAAGCTGAAAAAGGAATTTGTCAACGTTGTTATGGGAAAAACCTGGCAACGGGGATGGAAGTTGAAATTGGTGAAGCTGTTGGAACAATTGCGGCCCAATCAATTGGTGAACCCGGAACGCAGTTAACAATGCGGACATTCCATACCGGTGGTGTTGCTGGTGGTGCTGATATTACCCAAGGGTTACCACGGATTAAAGAATTATTAGACGTTACTACTCCGAAAGGATCAATTTCGGAAATTTCCGAAATTGATGGGGAAATTAGTGATATTCGTGATGAGAGTGGGATTCATACCATTTATGTTAAATCAGATAGTGATGAACGAAAATATAAAACCCAATATAATGCTGTTTTAAGAGTTAAAGTAGGGGATAAAGTTGTTCGTGGTCAAAAATTAACTGAAGGTTCAATTAATATTAAAGAATTATTGGAAGTTGCCAAAATTGAAGATGTTCATAATTATATTTTAAAAGAGGTACAACGAGTTTATCGTTTACAAGGAATTGAAATTTCAGATAAATATATTGAAATTATTATTAAACAAATGTTGAATAAAGTTAAAATTATTGATGCAGGAGATACTGAATTGTTACCAGGCGAAATTGTAACAATTAAACGTTATCGTAATGAAACAGTTAATGCTGTTCGCTCAATGAAAAAACCACCAACAGCGAAACATGTTATCTTTGGAATTAAGAAAGCGCCATTAGAATCAGAGTCATTCTTATCATCAGCGTCCTTCCAAGATACAACCCGTGTTTTGGTTAAAGCAATCATTAAAGGTAAAGTTGATAGTTTAGAAGGCATAAAAGAAAACATTATGTTAGGGCACTTAATTCCGGCTGGAACAGGATTAAAAAATCCGAAAGATATTATTACGGCTGGAATTGCTGCCAAAGCTGAAGAATATTAGAAAGTAGACTGCACCCCAAAAAGTAAGTAAAGAAAAAAAATCTTTGCTAAACTTTTAAAGGAGGTGCATTTTTATATGGCAAGAAAAGGACAAAAATTTAATAAATATACAGCAGATTTTCGAAAAAGGATAGGACAAGAGGTTAAAAATAATAGTATAAGTTTTATTGCAAAAAAATATGCAATTAATAAAAAAACTGTTGCTTCATGGTATTAAAATTTTAAGAAAGGAATTTTAAACACCAATAAAGGTCCAAAAGAATCATTTGAAAAAAGAGATTTAAACTATTACAAAGTTAGGTATGAATTACTAAAAAAGCTTCATGACTTTTACAATTAAATAAAAGAAAAATTGTATTTTTTATCAAAGAAAACCTTAATAAATATCCACTAAATTTATTACTTGATATAACAGATTTAAAGCGTAGTTATTGAGATAAATATAAAAATTATTCAAGTAATGGTAAGGATAGTGAACCATTAAAAAATATTGTAAAAGTCTATGAAGAAAATTTAAAACAATTTGGTTATCATCGAATTACCAAATATTTAAAAGAAGATTATGGCATTGTTTATAATGCTAAGAAAGTATTACGAATTATGAAAGAAAATAATATTCAAGCTGAATATGTAAAGCGTATGCGTAGAAAAATATTAATAAAACAAAATAGAAATAAAAATATCATTAAATATCCTGATTTAGTAAATCGTAATTTTAATGATATTAAAGAAATATTTTCAATTTTATTTACTGATGTAACTTATTTAATTTGAAATGGTAAAAAACATTATCAATCAACAATAATTGATGGATATACTAAAGAAATTATTGATGTAAAATGATCAAAATTTAATAATAACAAACTTGTAATTGATAATTTAAATGCTGCAATTAATAAAATTAAAAGCTGAATTATACTTGCACTTAACTTTACAATTTGGCAATTGATAAATCAAAATGAAAAAAAGACGATTTAAGATATTGCTTAGATTGTCGGATTAATCCGCGCGTTATTCAACCAAGAATAGCAAAACAATGAAATAATTTAGATGGTATAACAGAAGAAATATTTAAAAATATACAAAACGAAAATATTAAAAAACAAAAACAAGAAGAAAATAACAAAAAATTAAATATAAATAATAATTATGAAACTAATAAGTAAATTTTATTAAAATAGACTATATATAGGGGTGGTAGATATTTTGGGTGGTTATATAGCTTAATTTATAAATTATTTTGTTCTGAAAGAATGGATGGCTACTGTTTGAGTAAGGATAAGAAAGGAAACAAAAACATGAATGAAACATTAATGATTGCTTTACTTGTGTTAGCTGGTGCTGGTGGAATGGGTAGTCTTGGTATTCTTGGATTATCTGCTAAAAAAATTAAAAAATATAAAGCATAACTTAGAGAATTAAGAACGGCTGTTATTGCCCACGAAAAACATTTACGAGGACCTTGATTATGCAACAGAATTAGCCCTTAAAACAGGTCAAATTAAAAATGTTAAAAAACAAGTTAAAGTAAACGACAAAAAACAAGCACAAAAAGATGCTATTAGACAACTAACAAATAGTATTTAAAAAAATAACCTTAATTGGTTATGCAATGTTTCTTTTAACTGAGATATATAAATAAAAATTTTTCTAGATTATTATTAATATATAAAGTTAGGAGAAACATTTTTATATGGCTAAAGGTAAAATAAAAGGATCTAAAGATCATTCTTTTGAATTTAAAGAAAAAATTGTTAATGAATATTCAATTAACAATAAATCTTATAGTGAAATAGCAAAAGAATATCATATTAGTTTAGCAACTATTTCAAAATGAGTAAATCAATTTCAACAAAATAAAGAAATTCTAAAAGAACGAAAAAAGCGAAAATATTTTGAATTAAATAAGTTTAAAAAACCCTTAGAACGTGAAAACTATTTATTAAAAAAAGAAAATGAAAGAATAAAAGCTGAGAATGAAGTTTTAAAAAAGCTTGTTGCTCTTCCAAAGATAAAAACAAAAACAAACATTAGAAAACAAATTGCTTTTATTAAATCATAATTGCAAGTTTCAAAAATTACTTTATCATGATATTTAAAAGAATTAAGAATTTCATATGATACTTGAAATAAATATTCAAAAAATTGTGATGAATATCAACCAAATATTGATTATTCAATATATGAAATAATTAAAGCAATTCATAGAGAAAATAGTATTAAAGGACACAGACAAATTAAATTATCTTTGGAAGAGCAAAAAATTAATGTGTCGAATTCAACAGTTTATCGTTATATGAAATTAGCTAATAGAATTTCTAGTGTAAGAATTAAAACAAGAAAAAAAATTAATCATTTCTTAAAAATGACAAATGAACATATTCGACATAAATATCTATTAAAACGTAATTTTAAAGCTGAAAAAACTAATCAAAAGTGATCAATTGATATTACGTATGTTAAAACAATCACAGAATGAGTATATTTATTTGCAATCAAGGATTTATTTAGTAATTTAATAGTAAATTATTCTTTAACAACAACTCCAACAGTAAATTGAGTAAATAATTGTATCAAAGAAGCAATTATTAAAAGAAAAATAATCAAAGGTGAATTAACTATTAATTCTGATCAAGGTATTCATTTCACTTCAAAAGCTTATGAAAAATTATTAAAAAAACACGGTATAAATATAAGTATGTCAAGAAGAGGCAATTGTTTAGATAATTCACCGATTGAAAATTGATTTTCAATTCTTAAAACCGAGAACTCAGAATTATCACACTGTAAAAATATTTTAGAAGTAAAAAATATTGTAGATAATTATATAATTCATTATAATGAAAAAAGAAAAATTTTAAATTTAAAAATGCCACCACTTCAATATGAAATGAAAGCATTTTTTAATTAAAATTCTCAGTTATCTGAAACTGTGCAACCTTAATTGGTTATTTTTTTATTTTTCTTTGTTGTGACTTATATAAAAATTAATAAGATATTCTATTCGTTGTGAATAAGTATCAAAGTTAGATAATTTATTTCAAATTTTTTCTTCATTTTTATTTAAGTAAATATTAACATTTCGAATTTTACAAGAATAATATTTTCCTGTTTTTTGATTATATGATTTTTTCATAATATTAAACCTCATAATTAGCAATAATAATTGCATCTCGTAAATGATTACTTATTTTATCATTATTATATTTTCAACCTTTACCATATTGATAAATTAAATTACTATCTTTATCAAATTCTCATATACAACTATCATTATATTTACTTAAATTTTCCATATTTTTAACAATTGATTTAGTGTGTTTTGGTGATACTCAATTAATATTGTGTACTTTTTTTGTATTGTATTTAACTGTTCCAATTACTTTTAATAAATCATCCCTATCTTTACTTGCGTTAGCAGATGTATATAAACAATCTTCAATATTAATAATTGCATCTGGTCTTAATACATCTAAAATAATATCGGGTTGTGTAATTCAATCATAATGTGTATATTCGGATTTATCAATTAATTTATTATCTTTAAAAGTAACGATAGCAGTAGTACCAGTCCCTGATGGGTCAATACCTATTTTTATCAAGTTGCTCATTCTTCATCATTATTATTAACTGTTGGTACTACATTAGAAATATCTTCTTCTTTAACTACATTATTTTTTGTATCCGCTATTTCTATATAAAATGAGGTATTTATATTGTTTGATAAGGGTTCATCGCTCATCTGCCCATTATTTTTGGCGACAGTAATATCATTAAAAGGTATATAATCAAAATTACCATCTTCTTTAATTTATTTTTCATCTAAATCAATGTCAGTAATATCTACACCTAATTCTTGGGCTAATTTACGATATAATTTTGCTTCAACCATTTCTTTTGGTCATTTATTTCAAGGCGAATATTCACTATTTCCACTTGGACTACTATTTTTTAAACGGTCAATATCTGATTTTCTTAATAAAATTCCTTTTGTTTCACCAGTTAAACGATTAATTCCAAAAGCATAAGCACCAATAATATTTTCATATTGACTGGTATTTGTCATAAAATCTATTTCATGTAATTTTGGTTTTTTTAAATCGGTATCTCATACAAATTTTTCACTTTTATAAATAATTCCTCGTTTTAACATTCAATTTTCTTGTTCCATTCTTTTTTGAAACACACTACTATCAATAATAGTTGTTAATTTATTTTTAAATGGAATAATATTAAAATCTTTGCCAAAAATTAAACCTTTATTACTTAAATTAATAATTCCTAAGGCTGTAATTTTTCCATTATCAGCATTACCCACTAAATTCATATAACTTTGATTATTTTTTAATTTTAGTTCTTGTAAAGCAATTAAATTTTCTTGTAAATATTTAGCATTAACATTTAATTCATATGCTTTAACTGCTGTTGCTACTAATTATTTTATTCCCATTTGATTATTCATAATTATTTCTCTCCTTTATTTATTTTGAATTTAATTCCATTAACACCAATAGTATTAATTTTTTTATTACTATCTCATTGTTTTTTAATTTCGTTTTTAACAATTTGTTCATCAACAATTAAATAATTTTTAATTAAATTAATAAGTTCTAATTTATCAGCATTTTGTAAAAAATCATCATTAACACCCAAAATATCAATATCTTTAATTAATATTTTTTCTTTCCGAAATTTACTAGTAGTTTTTTCTAAATCTTGTTCTATTTTTGCTACATCTTCCATAACACGAACTTGTTCATCTTCAATTTGGTCCATGTCTAACCCCATATCAGGCGTTAAGTTATTAGCATATTCAACCCTATTTTCTTGTTCTTGTTTTTTAGTTTGAATAAACTGTTGTTGTTTTAAGTATTGAACTTGTATTAGGCTATTTTTAATTTCAATTTTATTATTTTGAAGTACTTTTTCTAAATTAATAATATTAACTCTAATTCGATTTACTTCATCTTTAAAATCTTTTATTAATTCTAATGGTTCTCTAAAAACAAAATCAATTTTACTAATAGCACTGGGTATATCTTTTAAATGTATATCTTGATAACCATTTAATGCATAATGATTAAGATGACGATAGATAAACTCCGCTAATTCTTTACCGTGATTATCAATTCAATTTTTAATCGGTAATGCTTTTAAACTTAATTCTTTAAAATCATTATCTTTTAAATAAAATGGATAGGTAATATTTTTAATTTGATTATTTAACTTTAAATCTGCCATAATTAAATTTCCTCCAAATCCATTTCACTTATTAAATTATCAATATATTCGTAAGCAGTCTCTTCTGAATAACATTCTTCTAATGCGATATTAAATAAATCTTCTTCGCTATAAACATAACCACTTTCATCTTTTCACATATTATTCATAATTTATCACTTCGTAGTCTGCTTCTTCATCTTCTAAATAATCATCTATTAAACTTTTAACCTCATCAATTTCATATAATTTTAAATTTAAATCAAAATCTTTTGGCAATGAAATATTACACACATGTCGCTCTTCATTACCAAATTTAAGATATAAATTTAATTCTCAACTCATATCATAGTCACTATCAATTTGTGCATAAATAATATCTTTATTACTAATTTTTAATGCGTTATTATTAATTCATTTTTCATTTAAGTAATCACTAATACAATATGACATTTTCTTATTCCTCCTAATTATTTTTATTGTTTAATGCTCAATGTTCATCAGTAATATCTTCTTGCGATACTGAATGACTTTTAAGCATTAATTCATTCAATTTATTTTCTTTATTGCATTCTTTATGAAAACAATAACCTCAATATCTTTGTTTAAGACAAATTTTATTTAACTTTTTCATGTAAACCTCCTAAATTATTTGATTGTTTTTTTCTCAATTTGTAATATTTTTCAACCATCTGTTGCTAAATCTAAAATATCGTTAATTTTGTAATGTTGCATATAAGAAGCAATAACATCTCATTTATCTTCAAATAAATTTAAATACATTTTTGCCCATTCTAAACATTGCAAATCATAATGATTTTTATGATGAGAAATACGACAATTAACAGGTTGACAATTCACTCAATCAAATAATGTTGTTATTTCATTTCAAGTTTTATTAATATACAAACTTTTATATTCCATTATATTTCCTCCTATTTTTAATTTGCTGGCACTCACTCCCAAGTGAAAGTGCCAAAGCGAGAATTAGTTATATAAGTATTTATCTATTTATTTACTACGCCATCCGCTTCACTGGGGGTGAGCGGTGGCGATAATATATTTAATATTTGTTTATTATTAGATAATAGACAGTTGTTTTTATGAGGTAAAGCCAGAGAATTATCTCTCTTCATCCGCACTATTTCAAGTCAAAACGTTCAGTTTTTAAAATAAATTCACTTGCACCTTGAAGAGCCTGGTGCTGGCTTTGTGGTTTGTAGAACCGCTGCCATCCTCTATGGGACAATATATATCGCAAATTTATTTATAAAGTGGCCATCTCTATTTTTATTGTCGTTCGATGTTGACCTTGCACTTATCACGACTATCGCTTAGTTTAAATATAACCAGCGCCGATTTACATATTTCCTCATACACTATTTCAGTACTTGCCTCGGCTGGCTGTGGGAATGAGCTTAAACTCATGTTCTTATGGAAGCACTTAGTTATTTAAAATAACCGTCCCACACTGCATTAAGTTGTTTTATAAAATCAAAGTTTAAAAGAACCAGTTTCTCAATCAAAGATAATTTTTGAATTTTATAATTTTTTATAAAACCGCGTTTGTTTTTTATCTTTTGTACGATTTAATAAATCTTTATGTTTTTAAAAAGTTCATAAAACTTTATTTGATAAAAATTCTTCGGTAATGAATGATATTGATTTATAGCAATTATCAACATCACAGATTGTTTGTTGCGTATTAATTTCCATTACTTACTCCTTCCTTTAATATTAATTTTTTTCATTTATTAGCCAAATTAATTAACTAAAACAGAGAAAGGACAACACCTTAAAATTGGAGAAAAAAAGGTACACTTTGTAAAAATTTCTAAGATATTTAATAAATGTGTAATACAACTTTTTCGTTAACTTAAAGTTGCGATAAAAAGTTTCTATTTTAAGAATTTAAGATGCTGCCCTTTCTCTGAATTAATTAATAATTATGGGTTTACAAATAAAAAAACAACCCTTTTTATTTAACAAGAGTTGTTTTTTGGAGGTTCATCGTACACGACGCCTTATAATGAAAAAAGAAAAATTTTAAATTTAAAAATGCCACCACTTCAATATGAAATGAAAGCATTTTTTAATTAAAATTCTCAGTTATCTGAAACTGTGCAATAATATCGCAATATGTAAATTAAATTTATATAACGAATATATTAAAAAATATCAAAAAGTTAAAGTATGTGTTCAAGTTTTAGCAAATGAGCCAAATTTATTAACAGTAAATATTATTAATTATGCACTTATCTTAAAATTAAAGGAGCAAAATAACCATGAATAATACTTTCCCTAGTTTACCAAACTTAAGTGATATTAATAGTGTTTTAAAATTTGCTGAATTATAATTGTAGGTGCAAGTATAATTCAGCTTATAAAATAAAAGAAAAATTAGATAAAAATGAATTAACAGCAAGTTTAATGGGTAAAACTATTTTCGGTTTATTAGAGACTAGTGATGGCAATATTGATTTATGAATTAACCCTTTTAACTTTACATCTCGTGTAAGTAAAATAAATGAAATTGAACAAGGGGCTGATATTTGATTAAATTATCATCAATCAGACAGTGGATTTATTTTAAATTTAATTTGTACCAAAGATAAAATAGTTATTAAAGGTTGACCAAAAAATAATGAGGTAGTTGTTGGACAAAGTAAAACACAAATTAAAGATGATGTTAGACCTGTTTTAATCCAAGAATTTAAAAATAAATTAGGTATAGTCCCTTTTTGAGAAATGATAAATGAACCTAATCCATTGTTCTTATCAACTTCAACTACATTAAATCCATGACCCACAATGGCAAATTGTTATAAATTACAATTTGATTTAGAAGATAGTTTTAATATTAAATCAAAAGAACGATGAGCTAATCGTACGCACTGATATGGGGTATTAGATGATGGTTTAATGAATGCTTACAATATGGGAAATAAAAAAGCATTACAAGATGTATTTGATGATATTTTCATTCAATCAGGTCAAACGGCAGCAGATGGGACATCATCTCAATCTTTACAAGTAGTACAAGGTGCACCAACATTAGAAACATATACCGAAGATCAAAAATCAATTATTGAGCAAGTATATTTAGCATGTCATTTTTCTAGTCCTTTTGGTGATAAATCAGATAATGACCAGAATAAAACACAGTCATTATTAACTAAAACAAAAGACTTAGAAAAACAAGCATATTTACAAGCATATCGTAAGCAATATTATACTAAGATGTTTGATACTGTTTTAAAATATTATGGTTTATGAAATGGTATTGGTGAACGGCCTTATGGTTTTGATTTTATTAGTGCTAGTTTAGTTGACCAAATGCGACAAAATGAATTAATTACTGCTAGATTAGATAATGGCACAATGGAGCCAATAAGAGCTATAACTGAATATGACAATATTGATGAATTAGAAGCAACAAAATATTTTGAGAAAGTAGAAGCATGACAAGATAAAATGCAAGCTAAAGAAATCGAACATAATAATAAATTACTAGAATATGATGAAACTGGTAATAATCAAAATGCCTTACAAGATAGAACAGAAATAAAGGAGAATTAAAAAATGAGTAGAATTAACTCAGGAGTTATCGAAGAACTAAGAAGACAAGCCCACGATACTTTAATAGATATCAGAGAAAATATAAAAGATAATAGACATTGAATGGTATTTCCTTTTAATGTTTATAGTTCATATATTCCTGATACTGAAACAGGTTGAAAACCCAATAACGCAAAACCTAGTGATTATGGTAGTTATTCAAGAATATTTGATAATATGGAAAGTACGATTGCTCAATGACAAGATAGTTTAAAAATAGTCCAAAAATATAAAGGTGAAGAAACTAAGATATTAACGATTGATGATTTTAATAACCAATCAATTAATTCAACTATATGAGCAAATAATGAAACACCGTTCGCGATGAAATTAAAAGATTAAAATAATAATGTTTATTGAAAATTAATTGATGGGGAAAATATTTATGATATTAATAGAATGTTAGAATACTTAAAGCAATATAAATTAAGTTATTTTATTAATAATGATAATAAATCTGATAATTTTTATACAAAAGAAGTTAAAGTTGGTAAACATTGAGATGCTTATATGATTGATGATAGAAGTTCGATTCAATTTGGTGAAGCTAAATTTGAACAAGTATTTACTCAGCAATCAACTGAAAGACAATATACTTTATTAATTTTAGATGAAGATGCAGATAAATTAAATATTAATGATTATTATAACTTTTATACGGTTTTTAATGACCATGGATTAAATATTGGTGGAGGTAATATAAATATTTCTCCCCAAGATAGACAATGATTATATCCATCAAATGTTATTAATTATTATTCACCATATGATGGTAGTTTTTTATGACAAGAAATTACCTTTTCAAGTATTAATGACAAAATTAGTAATAGTGGTTTATCAGTTAGACAATTTATTCAAACATCAGTACCAGGCGAGGGTTATTGTTTTCCTAAAATAACTTATAATGAGAAAACAAATAAAGGAATTATTGAATTAGATGATATGTTATTAAAAGACCCCGGTGTTAGAGCAATGGCAGTTAAATTTTATGGTAATCCGATCTTTTTTGATATGCCAGTTATTGGTCGACCAATTATTAAAGGTCAATTTAATCCAAAAGTAATGAATTCACGAGATTTATTAATGTATAACATGTATATGTGTCCGCCTGACAAAGTTAATACTTATGCATCACCTGAAGTAAGTTGATATAACATTCAAGGGATTCAACCAACAATGATAACTGGTTATGAAAACTGAAAAAAAGATATGGAAAGTAGATATTATTTTTGAAAGCAAAAAAATAGTGAGGGTATTGTTATAACTGACCAAGAAAGTAATCCTACTGTTGGAAAAACAATTAAAGAAGAAAATAATGACTCTAAATTTTATTGGTCTAAAAATTGAAAAATAACGCCACCAAGTCAAATAAAAGTAAATAGTGGTGACGTTAATAATATTATTAGTACTCAAGCATCATCTTATTTTAGAAGAAAAGATGAATTTGGTAATACTGTAGGACAAGTTCAATTTGAATACAATAAAATGGGTTCATGTAATGTCTGAGATATTTTAAATATGAATAATTTTATTAATCGCCAAATAACAGTATTACCTTTAAACTATACACAAAAATTAGTTTTTAATCCTTTTACGATACCAGGTGGAGTTGGTAAATTATTAAACTTTATTTCATTTGGTATTCCATGAGGCTGAGTTATTAATCAAGATGAAAAAACTTGACCTAATTTTTAATGACTTAATGGCTTTATGAGTGCTAATATTTATAGTTTTTATAATGATGCTTTTTGAAGTGGTAATGCAAAAGGTAATGGTTATTTACCATTTGAAATATTTAGAGAACAAGGCAATGATAAAGTTGGTGCTATTTTTGGAGCAAATGCCACTAGTTTCGGGTTTACTACTTTATTAACTGATAAATTAGTAGGTACTGTTTTAACTAAGGATGGTAAACCAACAAATAATATAGTTTATTCAACATATAATCTAAAACAATTAAATCAAAAAACTAACCGAATTTATTTAATTAATGAACTTACAACAGCAGTTGATGCTCAAACACCAGTTAGTGATGGTGAAGAAGATAATGATTGTGAATTCTTACAAACACCAGATGGGACAAATTGTAGTTATATTATTGATATGTTTTCAATACAAGCTTTATATAAAGGTAATTTTGAAATTATCTTTTATGCTGATAACCCATATACCAATAATGAAGAAGATTATTTACGTTTATCAGTATGAAGTTTTCGTGGTAAAACAAAAAGTACATTAAATAATTATTTACGTGACATGACAACTAATTATAAAAATAGTTTCTTATTACCACATGACTATGAAATACCAACATTTAATTACCCACAATATGTATTACCACCAGTACCATATAAATATCAACCTTATACAAAAGATATCTGAGATGCTAATACAGTGCAACCATTATTAACTAAAATTATAGCAACTGCACAATGCAAAAGAACAGGTACATATATTAACTTATTTTCTAATGAAGTTAATTATGCTTATTATGAAGTAGAAATTGATTTAAAAAAAATTGACCCAACAATTCAAAGTATCAGTAAATTCCTAGATGCTTATAAAACTATTGAAATAAATAATCTAGCTAATTTACAAGTTGAATGTGGGCAACCAAATATAGAAAATTTTATACCTAATAGAGATATTAATATAATTGGTGGAAGTGAAAAATGTAGTAATAATTTATTTTCATTGGAAAATATAACTTTACAACAGAAGGGTTATTCGCAAACTGATAAAGTTAATTTTGATAATAGAATAATTTTATATACTGATAATATAACTAATGAAATTAAAACATTTGCTATTGGTTATACTAATAGATTATTACAAAAAAACTATAATGTATATGATTCAAAAAATGGTGATAGAATAAAATTTTTACTACAAATATCATTATTAGACAGACCAGATAATTCTAAAATTAAAGAAACATATTTACAAGCATATTATACTAATGATATGAAATTAAAAATTAGATTTACAAAAACTTTATTACCTTATTTATTGTTTACATTTAAAGACTTACTTACTATTTTTTTTGGTAACGATAAAAATATAACAATAGATGTTAATAATCTAAATGTATTAGGTATTAAAAATAATAGTAATAATCCTGTTGAAATAACAATGAAGCCAAGATAAACAAAAAAAAGATTTAATGAACATCTAAAATAAAGTAGACAAGTTCATAATATCTCTTTTTTCTATTTTTATTTAACTTTTATATTACCATTTTCATCATTATCTAAATTAGGCAAATTTTGTTCTTTTCCATTTCAACGATAAACTGATTTAAAATGATTACCATTATCACTTTCTTCGCTATTAGGATTAGGCCAATTCATCATAGTATATTCAATTCCTATTTTGTCTTTAAATAAATATATTTTTCTACCATTTTCATTATTTGATAATTTTTTAATTTTTCAACCATCTGAATAAAAAGTTATAAAATATCATTTATTATCAGGATTAAAAAATGGTTTTTCTTGTGGTGCAATTCATTCTAAGTTATCTCTAATTTCTTGGTTATTTGTTTTAATTTTGTTTTCTTCTTTTAATTTTGCTAATTCTTCGCGTGTATATTCTTGTGGCGTATTACAAGCAACTAAAGTTGTTGTGCTTATTCATGTTAAAGCGATTGTCCCTAAAATAGTTAATAAATTTTTTATTTTGTTATTTAAAATAAATATTGATTCCTATATATTTTAAAGGAGAGAATCAGCAACACAACTTATTATACCAAGCGCAGAACCTTTGGCAATACCAGTTAACAAACCAGTAGCAAACGCTTTCCCTGATTTTTTAACAATAATTTTTAAAGGAGAATCAATATTTTCTTTTATATTTTTTCAAGCATCAGCAGGAGCGTTTGAAAGCGTATTTTTTTTAAATGCATCAAAAATATTATCTAAACATGTTTTTGGTTTTTCTAATTTATCTAATCTTGATTTTATGTCATCTATTTCTGATTTAAGACTAATTATTTCATTATTTTGATTAATATTTATTAAATCTTGAATATAATCATGTCTTATTTGTAAAAGTCACAGTTTAAAATTTTCTTTAAAAGAATTTTCTTCGTTTAATAAATGATTTTTATTATAGTTAGGATCTTCTTTTTTATCTTTTAATTCTTTTTCTTTATTAGAAGCCCAAATATAAAACTGTTTTGCTTTTTCTACTGTTAGTGAAAATAAGGGATTTACATCAATTTCACCGACAAGGCGAATTGAATCAAATTTAATTTTTACTCAAGGACTAGTAGTTGTCTTTTCATCAACCATATGAGCAACATTTATAAATCTGATTTTATTACCATCAAAATATATATAACATCATGAATTTATATGGTGAATAGCTCCAAAAATGCTTCTTTTAGATTCATTTATAATTTCGGTTTCTGCAGATCTCAGAACATCATACTCATATTTATCGTAAATTTTTGAAGTTGAAATTTTCAATTGTTTTTTATTTTTTGTTTCACCCCACATGTATCATTCAACTTTAAAATTAATAAATTCAATTCCTGAAAATTTTTGCTTAAATTCTTCTCGATTTTTTGCATACTTAGTTCAATCAGAAACAATAACCTTATCTTCTTCACCTACATTATCTTTAACTGATCGATTATTTTTATCATCATGAATACTTTTATAATTATCATAGTTAACATTAAATTTATAAAAAAAGTTATTATTAAAAAATTCAATCTGCTCTTTTGCATAAAAATCTCTTTTATTTCTATTTAAATTTTCTAAATTTTGTTCTTGCTTTTGATAACTACTAGCAGCAATTGTTGTTGGTACAGCAGTTCCACTAATTGTTAATACACTTAATAAACTAAGTAATTTTTTCATACTTGTTTTTCTCCTTTTTTAATCTTGAAACTTTTTATCAAGTCCTACTCCCAGTATATATATATAAGCAAAATTAGTGATTATTTTAAAAACTTTTATCTTGTTAAATACTTCTTATTACGCGTGTTTTAAGGGATGAATTAGCAATGAAATAGTCATCGTACGGGGGGGAAAAAAAAGATATATGCCTTATAACTAATTGATGAACCATTGTCTGTTTGTCGCGTTGAAGTGATTGATAAAAATAAATTAATTTTGTCATTATTAGGAGAGTCAACAAAGACAGAATTGTTATAATCAATAGGAATGGCAAATTGTTTATTGAATTTGGTTATAAATTCTTTTAAGAATGTATTTGCTTCTTCAATAGTGGTTACTCCTGCGAGAATTAATTCATTTTTCAAGCGATCTTGTAGAGTGCCTCATAAACGTTCAATTCGTCCCTTTGCTTGGGGAATTGAAGTAGTTATGATTTCGACACCTAATTCATCACAGCATCGGCTGAATTGAGTAAAGGTGTCTTTTTCTTCGGTTTTATCACTACTTTTTTGGTATGTAAAGATTGTTCGTTTATCGGTATAAAATGTCATGAGAATTCCATAATTTCGTAAAATTTTATGTAAAACATTATAATAACCTTGTAATGTTTCTTGACAAGCAAAATATAATCCAACAACCGTATTTGTTGTATCATCAATTGCGTCATGTAAAAATCATTTTGGACCATTTGGTCCTAATCAATGATGTTCACTGGCATCAGCTTGTAATAGTTCGCCGAAACATTTTCGACGTTATCTTAAAGGGTGGGTTTTATCTTTTTTCTTTATTTTTTGCTTTCGAGGTGTTTTAATTTGATTTAAGGACATTAATTTGTATAAAACTGAATATGAAATGTTTATTCCTTCATTTTCGATTAATTTTTCTTTGAAATGAGTAAAATTAAAGCCAATATATTTAGTTTTATATAAATTTATAATCTTTTCACAAATTTGTGGATTTGTTTTATTGTGAGCTATCCTTCCACGAGAATGGTGAGCAAATGATTGACTATTTTGTGGATCATAAAGTTTTATAAGTTGTTCAATGCGACGAATTGATAAGTGTAAAATATTTGCAGCTCTTTGCTTTGATATTTTATTGTTAATAATTTTTTCAATTGTTTTGTATTTATGTTGTTCTTTCATTGTTATTTTTCTTTCCATTGTTATCACCATTTTTAATTTTAAATGGTTGCGAAATTTTTGCTAGATAACTATTACGAAATTATCACAAGATAAGGACATTTTTTTAAAAAAATAGTTGCATTTATTTTAAATGATGTTATTATCATACTAACAAGAGACAGAATTTGCTGCTTGAATTTACATAATACAAATTATAAAAATTCATTGGATTTAATACAAAATATTCAATAAAGTGTCCCAAATATATTTACAATTCAGGTTATATTTTTAATGCAAAGACAACTAATGATGATAAGTAATACTAATATTCTTTGGTTTAATTTGTAAAGAATAACTTAATTCTTTCATAATTGCTTCATTAATTTCAGCGGTTAAATCATTTAAATTTTCTTTTTTGATTACTTTACCACTAATATAAATATGTAATAATGAATTATCAAACATTAGACATTCAACTTTATCAACAAAATATTGGTGTGTCATATCGTGGATTGCATATAAAATAATTTTTTTAACTGTTAATAAACTGACAACAATTGTCCCCCGATGATTATTATCAACTGTTAATTCATTAAAATTATTATTCATTTTTAGTCACTCTCCTTTGTTTGTTGATGAAGATTAAGCACGGCCTGAATATTTCCCATCACTAGTTGAAACGGTAATTACTTCCCTTTCTTTAATAAACAATGGTACTTGTAATTCTAAGCCAGTTTCTAACACTGCTTTTTTCATGGCTACTGAACTCGTATTCCCTTTAACTGCTGCTTCGGCTTCGGTAATTACTAAATCCACCTTATCTGGTAAAATAATTTCTAAAACTTCACCCTCATATTTTGTAACGGAAGTCATTACTCCTTCTTTTAAAAAGTTCTTTTCTCAAACTAGCTTAGTTGAAGGAACTTCTAATTGGTCATAAGTTTGGGTATCCATAAAGATAACATTGGCCCCATCATCATATAAATATTGCATATCAACTTTATCAATAATTGCTTTCTCAACTTTATAGCCACCAGTGAAAGTAATATTTGTTGTCGCATTACTACGCAAATTTCTAACTTTTGTTTTAACATGCGCTTGGCCACGCCCTGATTTTGAATGTTGTGCTTCAATTACAACATAAATGCTGTCCTCATATTGAAACGTTAATCCGGGACGGAAATCGTTTACACTAATCATCATCTTCTTCCTTTTCTATTTTTCTTGTTTTAATTATATCTTAATTTTAACCAGAAAATTACTTTAATTTTGTAGAAAACTCTTGATAAAATGCCAAATTGTAAAGTTAAGTGCAACTAAATTATTTTTCTAACCAAATATTCGATTGGCGAAAGATAATTTAGTATTTTTCTTGGTCTTTGGTTTAAAGACAATATAAATTTATGAACTGCATTTTTAGTAGTATTTGAAAAATTAAATTTTTTAGGAAATTTTTCTCTAATTAAACCATTAGTATTTTCATTAGTACCTCTTTGTCAGGGTGAATATGCATTAGCAAAATAAATTTTCACATTTAAATTTTTTTCAAGTTGTTGTCAATTAGCAAATTCTTTACCACGATCAAATGTTATAGTCTTAACAAGATTATTTGGAAGAATTGATAAATAATGGCTAATATTTTCGTTAATAACTTTAGTAGTTCTATTTTCAACTAATATTGCTAAAGTAAATCTTGATGTTCTTTCAACTAAAGTTATTAAACATGATTTACTTTTACCTCGTGATGATACTACGGTATCACCTTCTCAATGATCAAGAGTTACGCGATTATTAACATTAGCATTTCGTTCTTTAATTGATTTACCATTAAATTTACCCCGATTTTCTTGATATTTTCGTTTCTTACCTTTTCTTCTTAAATTTTTATTAGTAACTTTTTCAAGTAATCCAGAATAAATTCAATTGTAAATTGTTTTAAAACTAATAATTCATTCTTTATGAAAATTTTTAATTCTGCCATAAATTTGTTCGGGTGATCAACCTAATAATAATTTTTGTTGTACATATTTTACTAATTCTCTATTTTTAAACTTATGAAAATAAATATGTGATTGTTTTATATTTTCTGCTTTATTTTGTGCAATTAATGAAAAATAATGATTATTATCTTTATTTCTATTAACTTCTCGAATAATAGTACTAATACTTCGATTAATATTTTTAGATATTTCACTAATTTTTATTTTAAACTTCAATTGATTCTCAATATAAATTCTTTCATCTATGCCAAGATGTTTATATCCCATATAAAAACTCCTTGCTTTATTTTTTCTAAAATAAACTTAGCATCATAAAATTTTTATATGAGATTTTTTGCAATTTTATTTACTTGCACTTACAAGTATAATTCAGCAAAATAAAAAAATCATCAATATAACAATTTTAAAACGAATTTGATGGAAGATTATTATTGTTCTTTAACTTTTTTAGATGTTAAAATATAATACCGTTGCTTGTTGGTTTGGTGTTAAATCTTTGTGTTGGTATTTTCATTTTCAGAGATTTAAATAATTTTGAATGTTAGTAAAACCTAAACCATGATAATGAATTAAGGCTTCTTTAAGACTTGCTTGTAATTTAATAATTTTATTTAATTTTCGATAACTGGCATCAGGATTTGTCCTAGTTTTAGTGGCATATAAAGTAGAACTTGTTTGTTTTGCTACTAATAAATATAATGATTGCATATCAGAAATAATAATGGAATTTTTGTTAATTAATTTTGTATTCATATTTTCAATAATTCACTGTTTTTGTAATCGTTTGGTGTTAGTGGAAAATGGATCAAGATGAGTTTTTCGTTTATCAAATTTATCTTTAAAATTACCTTTATGGATTTCTTTAATAAATGTTTCATCGATTTGTATTTGGCCATTTAATTTTTTAAATTTTAATTGAGTATTTTTTAATTGTTTTGATTGCATTAATTTTTGACGATTGGATTGGCAACCCTTTTTAGGACACTTTTTATATGGACTGTTGTTTTCTAAATTCAACAGGTGTTAAATAATTTAAACTACCGTGAATTCGAATATTGTTATATCAATGCACAAAGTCAAATAATTTGTATTTTAATTGGGTTAATTGGGTTAAATTTATAAATTTTTGCCCCTTGATAAATTCCGTTTTAAAACTTTTGTAAGTTGTTTCAGCCACAGCATTATCGTATGGACAGCCTTTATTGCTTAATGATCGTTTGATGTTAAAAGTATTTAAGATATTATCAATGATTTTATTTTTAAATTCATTACCCCGGTCAGTATGAAATAACGTAATTTGATTTAATGGTCTTGTAATTGAATAAAAGGCTTCTTGTCCTAGTTGGGCTGTTTTGTTTGTCCCGGCACTATAGCCAATTATTTCACGATTAAACAAGTCAATTAATAAACAAATATAATGTCATTTAGCACCAACTTGAACATATGTTAAATCACTAACAACAACTTCATTTGGTTGTTTATTATTAAATTAACGGTTTAAAACGTTGCTAATTTCGTCGTTATTAACCATTGACTTATGATTACGATATTTTAATTTGGTGTATTTAGATAATAACTAATTTTTAATCATAATTTGGCGAATTTTTCTTCGCGATAAGATAATATCTTTTCTGGTTAAAATAGCTTTAATTTTACGAGCTCCATAAATTTTTCGACTAGCATTAAATGCACTGATAACTTCTTGTTCATAATTATTAAAATCAACCGTAGCGTATTTATTAATTTGATAGTAATATGTTGATTTTGCTATCTTTAATATTTGA
Organism: Spiroplasma endosymbiont of Polydrusus pterygomalis; assembly: GCF_964030635.1. Classification (GTDB taxonomy): domain Bacteria; phylum Bacillota_I; class Bacilli_A; order Mycoplasmatales; family Mycoplasmataceae; genus Spiroplasma. The sequence goes on from NZ_OZ034909.1 coordinate 1,413,871, forward strand.
CCCATTTTTCGCACGGAATATTTTTCTTTATTATTGTTAATAATTTCTATTTTTTACCAATTATCAGTGCCACTTGCTTTAAAATGTCGTTTTCCATTCGTAATTGGATTAATTCTTTCCGCAAGGCAATCAAGTTCATTTTCTTCAACAGTGCGGTTATCTTTTGCTTTAAAAGATCCAGAATTATTTAATTTTTCAATTCACTGATATACGGCTGATTTTGACATCCCATATTCCTTAAAAATTTCAAGAATGGTTTTACCATTTTGATAAAGTAAAACAATTTTTTTAAATTCATCGGTATATTAATTTCTTCCCATTTTTATATTCCTATTTTCTTCATAATTATATTTTATTTGAAAGTCCACATAAATATATTAGACTGCACCCTGTTTAGTAAGTATTAATAAAAAGGTTTACAAACTTTCATTTATTATATCTTTTTCTTTTTGGTTTGAATATCATTTATTTCATTTTTTAACATCATTAATATATTCATTATGAGATTTATAATTTTTATTATGGATTGTTCCTTTTTTAAGTAATGAATGAAAACTTTCAATAATAATGTTGTCTGCACAATGATAATTTTTACCCATTGAAATTATAATTTTGTTGTCTAAACATTTACTATCATAATCTTTAGATATATATTGATATCCGTGATCTGAATGAATTATTGGATTGCGTTGCCAAAGTTGGGGAAAATAAAAAAGAAATTTTTCAGTATAATTAAGTTTGAAAAAAATTAGAAAGAAAACTATCCTATGAATATTATAACTAGAATCCAAGAGTTTTTAAACGAAAATAATAACTCTTTTATTGATTTAATTAATGAAATTAGCCCCAATATCCCTATTACAGCACTATTATCCTATTTAAACAATGAAATTAGTTCTGAAGCTTGAATACTATTTAAAAATATTTTTGAATATATTGATAACTATATTTTTAATAAGGACTGACGCAAAGCACGTTATATTCCAAAAGGATTTTATCAACGAACTTTGGTTTTTCGTAATGGTGAAGTTACTTTTAAACGAGGAAAATATATCTTAAAACCAGAATTTCAAGGGGCAAAAAAACCAAAAACGGTCTTTTTACTTGATATTCAATTAGGGATTGAAAGTTATCAGCGACTTGATTATGATTTTTCGTTAGAAATAATCAGCAAATTAGGCATAAATTTTAGTTATCAAGATATTTGTAATATGTATCGGAATGCTAACATAACAAAAAAACAATTTTTAACCTTATTAAACGGTTTGATATTAAACATTTGTTAGAACTAATGCTAGATGAACCAGATACAAAACTAAAACATGATGGGGTTATTTATATTGAAACCGATGAAGCATATCGCAATGCCATTAGTTATCAAATCAAAAAACGATTAAAAATTAAGAAAAGAATCCGTTTAACCGTCTTTCATACTGGTTATAAAGATCCTAAAACAATACGAAAAACAATGCATAATGTCAAATTTCTAGTAACAATGACTAATGAAGTTAAAAAAATTAACTCTAAAAAATACTGACAAGGAATTAAAGAATTTATTAACTTAAATTATGAATCACCCGAGACAGCTAAAATTATTGTGCTTGGTGATGGTGCACAATATATTTCAACGGTTGAAAAACACATCAATGTTGAATTTATCATTGATCGTTTCCATGTTATTAAAAAAATTAAAGATTGTCTCCGTGGTCCACGATATTATAAACGTTATTTATTTAATAGCTGAATTATACTTGTAAGTGCAAGTATAATTCAGATTTTTAATTAATTCTGCTTCTTTTTTAACTTTTTTATAAAATTCTAAAAATTGATCATTTGTTAAACTATTTATTAATTCTGCAAGTATTTTTTCCATCAATTATTTACCTCTCTTTATATTAAAAATATACCTAATTTTAGATATATTTTATAAATATCAAGATTTTTCGACAAAATTAAAGGATTAATATCTATTTTTATTAACAAAGTTACAACATCATAACCCACGTTCTGTTTTTATTTTCTTAAAATAAAATACTAGTTATTTATCTATCAATCATTAAATTGATCCTCTTGTTTCTTCTGCTTAAAAAAAAGAAGTTCCCTTACCAAAATTTAGGTTTCTCGCTTGTGGGGTTTACCCGTTCCATTTTTTAAATTTCTTTAAAAACTCGTTTCTGTGGCACTTTTATAGAAAAAACTCCATATTATTTAATAATAACGTAGGATTTTTTTCAGCCGTCATAAGTTACCCTTATGCCTAATTTTATGAATTAAATTAGCACAAACACTACAATCATCACAGACTGTGCGAGCGTGGAGTTTCCTCTATTAACAAAATGTTAATAGCAACTAGCTCTGTTATAACTCATAATTATTATACTATATCTTCGCTGTAGAAACCACACACTGGCATGATATAACTCCTTTCATAAATTAAAAAATTGAAATTTGCAAACTCGCTCCGCTCGTTGTCGCTTTGCTCCATTAAAAACATTATTGAATAAATTATCCGCTAATAAATTACGCGAAATAATTTATTCTTTTACTTTTTAATTTCAATATCATTTGCAATTTTATTGACAGTATTAATAACAATATCTTTACCGTACTCTTTAACTAACGACCGCAAAATTAAATATTGCTTTTTTTGCATAATTTAAACTCCTTATTTAAAATATTAATAAAATCAATTTTTTAAAAATGTAAATACCAAAAGTACAAAATGTATATGGTTTCTACAATATTTTATAAACATCAAGAGTTTTCGACAAAATTAAATATTAAAAATAAAAAAATTCATAACTAATTATGAATTTTTTTATTTTTAATACACTTATTGTCTTTGTTGAAAAGGATTTAAAATTAGTGTGATTTAAGCATTAATTTACTTTTAACACGAGCGGCTTTATTAGCATGATAAATTCTTTTAGTAACTGCTTTGTCAACTAAACTAATTGCAGTATTAACTAATTCTGGTGTGTTTGTTTCTTGAGCGTTAATTGCAATTTCAGCTTTTTTAATTGCTGTTTTTACTGATGATTTAAAAGATTTATTTGCTAAATTAGCTTTTGCATTAGTTTTAACTCTTTTAATTTGTGATTTAATATTAGCCATTTTTTATCTCCTTTCGTCTTTTAAGACACAAAGGAATTATAGCAAATAGATAAAATAGTGTAAAGAAGAATGCACCCCGTTTGTCCTTATCTTGTGATAATTTCGTAATAGTTATCTAGCAAAAATTTCGCAACCATTTAAAATTAAAAATGGTGATAACATTGGAAAGAAAAATAACAATGAAAGAACAACATAAATACAAAACAATTGAAAAAATTATTAACAATAAAATATCAAAGCAAAGAGATGCAAATATTTTACACTTATCAATTCGTCGCATTGAACAACTTATAAAACTTTATGATCCACAAAATAGTCAATCATTTGCTCACCATTCTCGTGGAAGGATAGCTCACAATAAAACAAATCCACAAATTTGTGAAAAGATTATAAATTTATATAAAACTAAATATATTGGCTTTAATTTTACTCATTTCAAAGAAAAATTAATCGAAAATGAAGGAATAAACATTTCATATTCAGTTTTATACAAATTAATGTCCTTAAATCAAATTAAAACACCTCGAAAGCAAAAAATAAAGAAAAAAGATAAAACCCACCCTTTAAGAGAACGTCGAAAATGTTTCGGCGAACTATTACAAGCTGATGCCAGTGAACATCATTGATTAGGACCAAATGGTCCAAAATGATTTTTACATGGCGCAATTGATGATACAACAAATACGGTTGTTGGATTATATTTTGCTTATCAAGAAACATTACAAGGTTATTATAATGTTTTACATCAAATTTTACGAAATTATGGAATTCCCATGACATTTTATACCGATAAACGAACAATCTTTACATACCAAAAAAGTAGTGATAAAACCGAAGAAAAAGACACCTTTACTCAATTCAGCCGATGCTGTGATGAATTAAGTGTCGAAATCATAACTACTTCAATTCCCCAAGCAAAGGGACGAATTTAACGTTTATGAAGCACTCTACAAGATCGCTTGAAAAATGAATTAATTCTCGCAGGAGTAACCACTATTGAAGAAGCAAATACATTCTTAAAAGAATTTATAACCAAATTCAATAAACAATTTGCCATTCCTATTGATTATAACAATTCTGTCTTTGTTGACTCTCCTAATAATGACAAAATTTTTAGACTGCACCCCGTTTAGTAAATATTAATAAAAAGGTTTACAAACTTTTATTTATTATATCTTTTTCTTTTTGGTTTGAATATCATTTATTTCATTTTTTAACATCATTAATATATTCATTATGAGATTTATAATTTTTATTATGGATTGTTCCTTTTTTAAGTAATGAATGAAAAATTTCAATAATAATGTTGTCTGCACAATGATAATTTTTACCCATTGAAATTATAATTTTGTTATCTAAACATTTACTATTATAATCTTTAGATGTATATTGATATCCGTGATCTGAATGAATTATTGTTTTATTTAGATCTTTTTTTATTTTTTTAATTTTATTAATTGCAGCATTTAAATTATCAATTACAAGTTTGTTATTATTAAATTTTGATCATTTTACATCAATAATTTCTTTAGTATATCCATCAAGTATTGTTGATTGATAATGTTTTTTACCATTTCAAATTAAATAAGTTACATCAGTAAATAAAATTGAAAATCTTTCTTTAATATCATTAAAATTACGATTTACTAAATCAGGATATTTAATTATATTTTTATTTCTATTTTGTTTTATTAATATTTTTCTACGCATACGCTTTACATATTCAGCTTGAATATTATTTTCTTTCATAATTCGTAATACTTTCTTAGCATTATAAACAATGCCATAATCTTCTTTTAAATATTTGGTAATTCGACGATAACCAAATTGTTTCAAATTTTCTTCATAGACTTTTACAATATTCTTTAATGATTCGCTATCCTTACCATTACTTGAATAATTTTTATATTTATCTCAATAACTACGCTTTAAATTTGTTACATCAAGTAATAAATTTAGTGGATATTTATTAATGTTTTCTTTGATAAAAAATACAATTTTTCTTTTATTTAATTGTAAAAGTCATGAAGCTTTTTTAGTAATTCATACCTAACTTTGTAATAGTTTAAATCTCTTTTTTCAAATGATTCTTTTGGACCTTTATTGGTGTTTAAAATTCCTTTCTTAAAATTTTCATACCATGAAGCAACAGTTTTTTTATTAATTGCATATTTTTTTGCAATAAAACTTATACTATTATTTTTAACCTCTTGTCCTATCCTTTTTCGAAAATCTGCTGTATATTTATTAAATTTTTGTCCTTTTCTTGCCATATAAAAATGCACCTCCTTTAAAAGTTTAGCAAAGACTTTTTTTCTTTACTTACTTTTTTGGGTGCAGTCTATTTACTAGTAGTAGGTCAAGTATACTCTTTAACTCAATCTTTTTCATTTGTTTTTTCTGGATTTCCAGTTGTTGTCACTAAATTTTTATTTGTTTAATCCTGAATTGTTTGATTTTCATTGGCAAGTAAGGCTACTTGCACATAAGTTGAATCATAACTAGTTGAATAATCATTATAAAAAGCTTATAATATTTCTTTTTGTTTAATTTTCTTACTACTATCAAGAGGATCTGTCGTATCACTTTTCGCCTTGGCAATTAAGTTATCTTTTTGCCCTTGTAACCCAGCGGCAACTTGTTCATCACTTCATTTTGTCCCTTTCCCAGTTGTTACACTATTATCTTTTGTTAAATTTATTCCATGTAAAAAAGGATTAAGGACATTATTAACTAAGCCCATTTGGCCTCCTTGTAAACTATAATCAAAAGGAACATCAGTTTCATCTTTTCCTGACTTAGTGGCATCGTCTATTCCATTTGTTGATTTATTATTTGCTGTTGGAGCATGACTAAATTTTTGATTCCCATTATATATAAAAACAGAAACTGGATTCCCTTGTGGGGTTTCACTACATGCAACAAGCGATGATACTGATGTTAAACATAACACTGATGCTGTAAAAATTGATAGTAACTTACGCATTATAAACCTCTTTTATAAAACACTAATTTAATAATTATTCTTTTCACTGAGTAATATATTAGACTTCTTGCGATACCTGATTATTTATGCTTAAAAAGCAATTAAAATTTTTAAAAATGCTTATTTTAAAGTTTAATTTAATTTTTTTTATTTGTAATTTTTTTTATTTTTGTTAATATCGCAAGAAGTATATTATCTTAAATTTATGTATTTTGCAAACCAAAATCAGCAAACGATCCATGTTTTTTTACAAACAATAATTCAACGTTACCAGTTGGTCCATTTCGATGCTTTGATAAAATTAATTGTGCTTTTTCAGTTTCTGGCCCTGCTAATTCTAACTTATCTGAATCATGGACAGTATAATATTCTTCTCGAAATAAAAACATAATAATATCGGCATCTTGTTCAATTGCCCCTGAATCACGTAAATCAGACATAATTGGTCTTTTATCTTCTCGTTTTTCAACTAACCGTGATAATTGTGATAAACAAATAATTGGTACTTCTAACTCACGTGCTAAAGCTTTAAGTTGTCGTGAAATTGTGGAAACTTCTTGTTGCCGTGAATCACCAAAATGCGTTCCGGTGCTTAATAATTGTAAGTAATCAATCACAACTAAGCCAACTTCATTTTCCCGGCATAATTTTCGTAACTTTGATTGCAACTCAATAACTTTTAAACCAGGCGTATCATTAATAAATAACTTTGTCTGTTTTAAAAAATCTGCCGCCTTGGTAATATTTTCTCAATCCCGACTTTGTAAACCTTTTCCTGTTCGAACTTTAACCGAATCTACCGTTGAATAACTCCCTAACATTCTTTGAATTAATTGTTCCGCTGGCATCTCAACAGAAAAAATTGCAACAGCTTTCTTTGATTGAGAAGCTGATTTAACAGCAAAATTTAATGCTAAAGCAGTTTTCCCCATTGATGGTCGCGCTGCTAAAATAATAAAATCCCCTTTTTGAAATCCCGAAGTCATCCGGTCTAAATCACGAAAACCACTTGGACTTCCTGTTAACATTTCCCCGGAATTTTCCAATAATTCAATTTTGTGTAACACTTTGTCCACTTCATCATAAGATGTTTTAAATAAATTGCCTTTCCGTTCTTTTTTAACATCTAAAATTTCTTTTTCGGCCTGACTAACAACTTCATCAATTGGTTGATGAGCATCAATGTACCGGTTAATCTTATTAACAACTGCTTTTAAACGCCGTGATGTTGTATTTGTAATAATAATATCTAAATACTCTGATAAATTAGCATCCGTTGTATATGACTGAAATAAATCCGTTAAAAATTCAATTCCGCCAATTTTATTTAAAATATTATTTTTTAACATATAATTACTCAATGTTGTAACATTAATCGCAACCTTTGCTAAAAATTGTTCTTGTAAAGCTTTAAAAATCACTTTATAATTCATCACAGTAAAATCATCTTCGTTTAAAATCGAAAAGACTTCTTCAGCAGCATTAATTGAATGGGCAATAATTGCTAAAACATTTTTTTCGGCATCATTAATAACATTAATTTTATTTATCTCAGTTTTATTTATTTCTATTTTATTTAAAGTTTCCATCAATTAACTCTCCTTTTTTTCAATCATTACTTTTAATGTTGCGATAATATTTGGAGCTAATTTAATTTTTAAATAATGCAGACCAAAACTTGTCAAATTATTATTATCAATAAATTTCTTTTTATCAACTTTTAAATTAAATTCTTTTGCTAAACGATCTTCAATTTGTGTTAAAGAAACGCTTCCAAATGTTTTGTTATCATGTACTTTTAATTTAAAATTTAATGTTAATTGTTCTAAGGCAGTTTTTAATTCCTCTAAAGTTGCTTTTGTCGCTGCTGCTTGAGCTGCTTGTTGCGATAACACGACATTTAACTTCGCCAAATTAGTCGGAGTTGTTGGAATGGCAAATCCCTCTTTAATTAAGTAATTTTTAGCATAGCCATCAGAAACTTCAATCACGTCGTTGACTTTGCCTTTATCTTTAACATCTTTCACTAAAATAACTTTCATCCTAATCACCTACTACAAATTATAACGGAAAAACTTCGCAAAATAATTATAATTGATTGCGTTGCCAAAGTTGGGGAAAATAAAAAAGAATTTTATGATAATATGTAAATATATCACGGAGGGATTATGAAACGTTGAAATTATCGAATTTGATACAAAGATTATTTTTGATATTATAAAGTAATAATTGCTATCTTAGCTTTTGCTTTTTTAACTTATGGGTTTTTATATGGATATTTTTAAAGAATTTCTTTAATTTTGTCGAAAACTCTTGATATTTATAAAATATATCTAAAATTAGGTATATTTTTAATATAAAGAGAGGTAAATAATTGATGGAAAAAATACTTGCAGAATTAATAAATAGTTTAACAGATGATCAATTTTTAGAATTTTATGAAAAAGTTAAAAAAGAAGCAGAATTAATCAAAAAACAAAAACGCTTAAATGAAATTGATCAAAAATTTAGAGATAAAGGTATTAAATGCCCTAATTGCAAATCTTATCATTGTGTTAAAAATGGCCATAATCCCGAAGGAAAACAAAAATATTTATACAAAAAATGTCGAGCTAGTTTTGATGCTTTTCGTCATCATTTTACTTATTGAAGTCATTTAAATTATGAACAATTAAATTTATTAATTCAAATTTCATTGCTAGGACAATCTAGTAAAGTAATTTCCCGTTTTATTAAAACAACACCCAAAACAGCTTGATATAATCGCCAAAAATTAATGCAATCAAAACAATTAGAAAATACTCAATTAAAATTTAAAAAATTAAATGGCCAAATACAAATCGATGAAACATTTATTAAAGAAATCCATAAAGGTAATTTTAAAGATAAATTTGATAAACGAAAAAATCATCTTGATCCATTTTCCACTAACACTAAATGTTGTATTCAAATGGCAGTTGATACTAATAATAATATTTTTGTTCAATCCACTAATACCAAACGATTACAAAAACAGTGAATTATTGAAAATATGAATACAAAATTAATTAACAAAAATTCCATTATTATTTCTGATATGCAACCATTATATTTATTAGTAGCAAAACAAACAAATTCTACTTTATATGCCACTAAAACTAGGACAAATCCTGATGCCAGTTATCGAAAATTAAATAAAATTATTAAATTACAAGCAAGTCTTAAAGAAGCCTTAATTCATTATCATGGTTTAGGTTTTACTAACATTCAAAATTATTTAAATCTCTGAAAATGAAAATACCAACACAAAGATTTAACACCAAACCAACAAGCAACGATATTATATTTTAACATCTAAAAAAGTTAAAGAACAATAATAATCTTCCATCAAATTCGTTTTCAAATTGTCATATTGATGATTTTTTTGACTTTATCAAGAGTTTTCTACAAAATTAAAATAGAATTACCAAATATTTAAAAGAAGATTATGGCATTGTTTATAATGCTAAGAAAGTATTACGAATTATGAAAGAAAATAATATTCAAGCTGAATATGTAAAGCGTATGCGTAGAAAAATATTAATAAAACAAAATAGAAATAAAAATATAATTAAATATCCTGATTTAGTAAATCGTAATTTTAATGATATTAAAGAAAGATTTTCAATTTTATTTACTGATGTAACTTATTTAATTTGAAATGGTAAAAAACATTATCAATCAACAATACTTGATGGATATACTAAAGAAATTATTGATGTAAAATGATCAAAATTTAATAATAACAAACTTGTAATTGATAATTTAAATGCTGCAATTAATAAAATTAAAAAAATAAAAAAAGATCTAAATAAAACAATAATTCATTCAGATCACGGATATCAATATACATCTAAAGATTATAATAGTAAATGTTTAGATAACAAAATTATAATTTCAATGGGTAAAAATTATCATTGTGCAGACAACATTATTATTGAAAGTTTTCATTCATTACTTAAAAAAGGAACAATCCATAATAAAAATTATAAATCTCATAATGAATATATTAATGATGTTAAAAAATGAAATAAATGATATTCAAACCAAAAAGAAAAATATATAATAAATGAAAGTTTGTAAACCTTTTTATTAATACTTACTAAACGGGGTACAGTCTACTTGTATTAGGCTATTTTTAATTTCAATTTTATTATTTTGAAGTACTTTTTCTAAATTAATAATATTAACTCTAATTCGATTTACTTCATCTTTAAAATCTTTTATTAATTCTAATGGTTCTCTAAAAACAAAATCAATTTTACTAATAGCACTGGGTATATCTTTTAAATGTATATCTTGATAACCATTTAATGCATAATGATTAAGATGACGATAGATAAAATCTGTTAATTCTTTACCGTGATTATCAATTCAATTTTTAATCGGTAATGCTTTTAAACTTAATTCTTTAAAATCATTACCTTTTAAATAAAATGGATAGGTAATATTTTTAATTTGATTATTTAACTTTAAATCTGCCATAATTAAATTTCCTCCAAATTCATATCCATAATTAAATTATCAATATATTCATAGGCACTTTCTTCTGAACAACATTCTTCTAATGCGATATTAAATAAATCTTCTTCGCTATAAACATAACCACTTTCATCTTTTCACATATTATTCATAATTTATCACTTCGTAGTCTGCTTCTTCATCTTCTAAATAATCATCTATTAAACCTTTAACCTCATCAATTTCATATCATTTTAAATTTAAATCAAAATCTTTTGGCAATGAAATATTACCTACATGTCGCTCTTCATTACCAAATTTAAGATATAAATTTAATTCTCAACTCATATCATAGTCACTATCAATTTGTGCATAAATAATATCTTTATTACTAATTTTTAATGCGTTATTATTAATTAATTTTTCATTTAAGTAATCACTAATACAATATGACATTTTCTTATTCCTCCTAATTATTTTTATTGTTTAATGCTCAATGTTCATCCGTAATATCTTCTTGCGATACTGAATAACTTTTAAGCATTAATTCATTCAATTTATTTTCTTTATTGCATTCTTTATGAAAACAAAAACCTCAATATCTTTGTTTAAGACAAATTTTATTTAACTTTTTCATGTAAACCTCCTAAATTATTTGATTGATTTTTTTATCAATTTGTAATATTTTTCAACCATCTGTTGCTAAATCTAAAATATCGTTAATTTTGTAATGTTGCATATAAGAAGCAATAACATCTCATTTATCTTCACATAAATTTAAGTACATTTTTGCTCATTCTAAACACTGTAAATCATAATGATTTTTATGATGAGAAATACGACAATTAACAGGTTGACAATTCACTCAATCAAATGATGTTGTTATTTCACTTCAAGTTTTATTAATATACAAACTTTTATATTCCATTATATTTCCTCCTATTTTTAATTCGCTGGCACTCACTCCCAAGTGAAAGTGCCAAAGCGAGAATTAGTTATATAAGTATTTATCTATTTATTTACTACGCCATCCGCTTCACTGGGGGTGAGCGGTGGCGATAATATATTTAATATTTGTTTATTATTAGATAATAGACAGTTGTTTTTATGAGGTAAAGCCAGAGAATTCTCTCTCTTCATCCGCACTATTTCAAGTCAAAACGTTCAGTTTTTAAAATAAATTCACTTGCACCTTGAAGAGCCTGGTGCTGGCGTTGTGGTTTGTAGAACCGCTGCCATCCTCGATGGGACAATATCTATCGCAAATTTATTTATAATCTATTTTTATTGTCGTTCGATGTTGACCTTGCACTTATCACGACTATCGCTTAGTTTAAATATAACCAGCGCCGATTTACATGTTTCCTCATACACTATTTCAGTACTTGCCTCGGCTGGCTGTGGGAATGAGCTTAAACTCATGTTCTTATGGAAGCACTTAGTTATTTAAAATAACCGTCCCACACTGCATTAAGTTGTTTTATAAAATCAAAGTTTAAAAGAACCAGTTTCTCAATCAAAGATAATTTTTGAATTTTCTAATTTTTTATAAAACCGCGTTTGTTTTTTATCTTTTGTACGATTTAATAAATCTTTATGTTTTTCACAAGTTCATAAAACTTTATTTGATAAAAATTCTTCGGTAATTAATGATATTTCTTTATAGCAATTATCAACATCACAGATTGTTTGTTGCGTATTAATTTCCATTACTTACTCCTTCCTTTAATATTAAGTTTTTTTATTTATTAGCCAAATTAATTAACTAAAACAGAGAAAGGACAACACCTTAAAATTGGAGAAAAAAAGGTACACTTTGTAAAAATTTCTAAGATATTTAATAAATGTGTAATACAACTTTTTCGTTAACTTAAAGTTGCGATAAAAAGTTTCTATTTTAAGAATTTAAGATGCTGCCCTTTCTCTGAATTAATTAATAATTATGGGTTTACAAATAAAAAAACAACCCTTTTTATTTAACAAGAGTTGTTTTTTGCCGGTTCATCGTACATGATACATTTATAGAAATTTGTAAAAATTACATTTTAATAAAACCCAATAAAATCAATGTTTTATTAAAATATCAAGAGTTTTCTACAAAATTAAAGTAATTTTTTATTTATTTCTAATTAAATTATTTCTTGTTAAAATAAATAAGAAAATTGGGAAAATTAAAATAAATCAAATGTAAACAAAGAACTTTCCTCAAAAAGTAGTTTTTGAGGAAAGTTCCGCATTATTAACCGTTGGATTATATCCCATTGTTATTACTCCTTTCAGAACTTACTTATTATTATATAAGAAAAAAAGATAAAAAGCTGGGTTGGAAACCCTTTTTAGGACACTTTTTATATGGACTGTTGTTTTCTAAATTCAACAGGTGTTAAATAATTTAAACTACCGTGAATTCGAATATTGTTATATCAATGCACAAAGTCAAATAATTTGTATTTTAATTGGGTTAAATTTATAAATTTTTGCCCCTTGATAAATTCCGTTTTAAAACTTTTGTAAGTTGTTTCAGCCACAGCATTATCAGAAGGACAGCCTTTATTGCTTAATGATCGTTTGATGTTAAAAGTATTTAAGATATTATCAATGATTTTATTTTTAAATTCATTACCCCGGTCAGTGTGAAATAACGTAATTTGATTTAATGGTCTTGTAATTGAATAAAAGGCTTTTTGTCCTAGTTGGGCTGTTTTGTTTGTCCCGGCACTATAGCCAATTATTTCACGATTAAACAAGTCAATTAATAAACAAATATAATGTCATTTAGCACCAACTTGAACATATGTTAAATCACTAACAACAACTTCATTTGGTTGTTTATTATTAAATTCACGGTTTAAAACGTTGCTAATTTCGTCGTTATTAACCATTGACTTATGATTACAATATTTTAATTTGGTGTATTTAGATACTAACTGATTTTTAATCATAATTTGGCGAATTTTTCTTCGCGATAAGATAATATCTTTTCTGGTTAAAATAGCTTTAATTTTACGAGCTCCATAAATTTTGCGACTATCATTAAATGCGCTGATAACTTCTTGTTCATAATTATTAACATCAACCGTAGCGTTTTTATTAATTTGATAGTAATATGTTGATTTTGCTATCTTTAATATTTGACCCATTTTTCGCACGGAATATTTTTCTTTATCATTGTTAATAATTTCTATTTTTTGCCAATTATCAGTGCCGCTTGCTTTAAAATGTCGTTTTCCATTCGTAATTGGATTAATTCTTTCCGCAAGGCAATCAAGTTCATTTTCTTCAACAGTGCGGTTATCTTTTGCTTTAAAAGATCCAGAATTATTTAATTTTTCAATTCACTGATATACGACTGATTTTGACACCCCATATTCCTTAAAAATTTCAAGAATGGTTTTACCATTTTGATAAAGTAAAACAATTTGTTTTTTAAATTCATCGGTGTATGAATTTCTTCCCATTTTTATATTCCTACTTTCTTCATAATTATATTTTATTTGAAAGTCCACATAAATATGGTCCAACTTATTGGAACCTATCCAACAAGATTAATTATCACTAATAAAAAAATAACTCCAAAAAGAGTTATTTTTTCCAAATGTTATTATTTGATAATTGAAACAACTGTTCCAGCTCCGATGGTACGACCACCTTCACGAATTGAGAATTTTGTTCCTTCCTCAATCGCAACTGATGCAATTAATTCAACTGTCATTTCAACATTATCCCCTGGCATTACCATTTCAACACCACTTGGTAATTTAATTGACCCAGTAACATCCGTAGTACGGAAATAAAATTGTGGACGGTAGTTTCCGAAGAATGGCGTATGACGTCCTCCTTCTTCTTTTGTTAAGACATAAACTTGTGCTTTAAATTCTGTATGTGGTTTAACTGAACCTGGTTTTGCAATAACTTGCCCACGTTCAACATCATTACGGTCTACTCCTCGTAATAATATCCCAACATTATCGCCAGCTTTAGCGTCATCTAATAATTTTCTAAACATTTCTAAACCTGTTGCAACAACTTTTTTAGTTTCACTTTTTAATCCAATAATTTCAACTTCTTCATTAACTTTAACAACCCCACGTTCAACACGTCCTGTTGCAACTGTTCCACGTCCTGTAATTGTGAAAACATCTTCAACTGGCATCATGAATGGTTTTTCTGTATCTCTTTCTGGTTCTGGAATTCATTCATCAATTGCAGACATTAATTTCATGATTTCTTTTTCTCATTTTGCATCACCTTCAAGTGCTTTTAAAGCTGATCCTCTAATAACTGGTGTTTTTTCTCCATCAAAGCCATATTCGCTTAATAGATCTCTAACTTCCATTTCGATTAAATCCATTATTTCAGTATCGCCATCCATCATGTCGCATTTGTTTAAGAACACAACCATTTTTGGAACCCCAACTTGGCGTGATAATAAGATATGTTCTCTTGTTTGAGGCATTGGTCCGTCTGTTGCTGCAACAACTAAAATAGCCCCATCCATTTGAGCAGCACCAGTAATCATGTTTTTAACATAATCGGCATGCCCTGGACAGTCAATGTGTGCATAGTGTCTTTTTTCAGTACGATACTCAACGTGTGAAGTATTAATTGTAATTCCACGTTCTTTTTCTTCAGGAGCTTTATCAATATTATCATATTTTTGGGCTTCTGCGAATCCTTTTTTGGCTAATACCGTTGTAATAGCCGCTGTTAAAGTAGTTTTCCCATGGTCAACGTGTCCAATTGTTCCAACGTTAACGTGTGGTAAACTTCTATCAAATTTTTGTTTTGCCATTTTAATCTTTTCCTCCTATATTTTAATTAATAGACAAATGTCATAACCATTTTAAATTAATTTTATTTGCTTTGCAATCCTTTTTTCCTAATGGTGGATTAAACCATTTTTATTCAATTATTCGGCTGATTTTCCAGCTTTTTTAATAATTTCTTCAGTAATTGATTTTGGTGTTTCTTGGTAATGTGAAAACAACATTGTATAAGTTCCACGCCCTTGTGTAAAACTTCGTAAATCAGTTGCATATCCAAACATTTCTGATAATGGAACTTTTGCCTTAACAACTTGGGCATTCCCACGTTGATCATTTCCTTCGATTTGACCACGACGTGATGATAAGTTCCCCATTACATCCCCATAGTATTCTTCGGGGACAGTAACTTCAACAGCCATAATTGGTTCTAAAATAACTGGTTTACATTTTTTCGATGCTTCTTTTAATGATAAACTAGCTGCAAACTCATAAGCCATTTGTGATGAATCGACATCATGGTATGACCCATCAAATAAAGTTGCTTTAATATCAATCATTGGATATCCTGCTAATTTTCCTGTTTGCATTGATTCCTCTAATCCTTTTTTGACAGAACCGATGAATTCTTTTGGAATTTTTCCACCAACAATAGCATCAACGAATTCAAATCCTTTATCATGATTTGGTTCAAATTTAATTCATACGTGTCCATATTGACCACGTCCTCCTGATTGTTTAATGTATTTTCCTTCCACTTCAGCACTATCTTTAAATTTTTCACGGTATGAAACTTGTGGTGCTCCAACATTGGTTTCCACTTTAAATTCACGTTTCATTCGATCAACTAAAATATCTAAGTGTAATTCTCCCATTCCAGCAATAATTGTTTGACCTGTTTCCTCATCTGTTCATGTTCGAAATGTTGGATCTTCTTCGACCAATTTTTGTAATGCTAAACTCATTTTTTCTTGGTCAGCTTTTGTTTTTGGCTCTAATGCTAAGTTAATAACTGGTTCTGGAAATACCATTGATTCTAAGATTACTTCGTTTTTCTCATCACAAAGAGTATCTCCCGTTGTTGTTAATTTTAAACCAACGGCTGCAGCAATATCACCAGCATACACTGTTTCAATTTCTTCACGATTATTAGCATGCATTTTTAATAAACGACCAATTCTCTCTGATTTATTTTTTTTTGAGTTTAAAACAGAACTCCCTTTTTTTAATACTCCTGAGTAAACTCGGAAGAATGTTAATTTTCCAACAAAGGGATCAGTCATAATTTTAAAGGCTAAGGCTGAAAATGGTTCACTATCATCAACATGACGTTCTACTTCCGTTCCGTCTTCTAGTACTCCTTTAATTGATGGAATATCAAGTGGGGAAGGTAAATAATCAATTACCCCATCCAACATTAATTTAACTCCTTTATTTTTAAAAGCACTTCCACAAAAAACGGGGAAGAAATCACCTGTTAATGTTGCAGCACGAATTGCACTTTTAATTTCTGGAATTGTAATTTCATTTCCGTCTAAATATTTTAACACTAATTCTTCATCAAAGTTAACCGCTGCTTCAATTAATTTCATGCGGTATTCTTCAACTAAATCTTTTAAATCATCTGGAATTGGAATTTCTTGTGCTTCTTCGTTTGCTGTTCCATCATAACGATAAGCTTTTCGTTCAACAATATCAATAATTCCGCTAAATTGATCTTCCGCTCCAATTGGAATTTGGACTGGATGAGCATTTGCTTGTAAACGATCATGAATTGTTTTTACTGAATACAAAAAATCAGCTCCAATTTTATCCATTTTATTAGCAAAAACGATTCTTGGTACCCCATAAGTTGTTGCTTGGCGTCAAACTGTTTCTGTTTGTGGTTCAACCCCTGATTGTCCATCAAGCACCGCAACGGCTCCATCTAAAACACGTAATGATCTTTCCACTTCAACGGTAAAATCAACGTGTCCTGGAGTATCAATAATATTTAAACGCATATTTTTTCAAAACGCTGTTGTTGCCGCAGAAGTAATTGTAATTCCACGTTCTTGTTCTTGGGCCATTCAATCCATTTGGCTAGCTCCATCATGTGTTTCTCCAACTTTATGGATTTTACCAGTATGGAATAAAATACGCTCAGTTGTTGTTGTTTTTCCAGCATCAATATGCGCCATAATTCCAATATTCCTCGTATTTTCTAAAGAATATTCTCTTGCCATCTCTCTTTTCCTTTCTATTTTTTATCAACGATAATGTGCAAAAGCCTTATTAGCTTCCGCCATTTTGTGTGTATCATCTTTTTTCTTAACTGCTCCCCCGATTCCGTTTGAAGCATCAATAATTTCATTTGCTAAGCGATCAATCATACTCTTTTCATTTCGTAATCTTGCATAATTAATTAATCAACGTAACCCTAAGGTAACTTTACGATCATCATTTACTTCAATTGGGACTTGATAATTAGCTCCCCCAATTCGACGAACTTTTAATTCTAAATGCGGAGTAATATTTTCAATTGCTTTGTTAAACACTTCTAATGGTTCAGTTTTTGTTTTTTCTTTAACAATATCAAATGCACCATATAAAATTGTTTGTGCAACTCCTCTTTTTCCGTTGATCATAATTTTATTAATCGCACGAGTTACCAATTTTGAATTATAAATTGGATCTGATAAAACATCTCTCTTTTCTGCTTGACGTTTACGCATAGTAATCCTCTCTTCTGTTTACTTAAGCTTTTGCAGCTTTTGGTCTTTTTGTTCCGTATAGTGAACGTCCTTGTTGGCGTTTATTAACTCCAGCGGTATCTAATGTTCCACGAATAATATGGTAACGAACCCCTGGTAAGTCTTTAATCCTTCCCCCGCGAATTAAGACAACACTATGTTCTTGTAAGTTATGTCCTTCACCAGGAATATACGCTGTTACTTCCATTCCGTTTGTTAAACGAACACGAGCATATTTTCGTAACGCTGAGTTAGGTTTTTTCGGTGTCATTGTTGCTACCCGTGTACATACCCCTCTTTTTTGTGGTGCGTTTTCATTAGTTTGTTTTTTTTGTAAAGAATTTAACCCCCGATTTAAAGCGGGTGCTTTTGTTTTCCACACTTTTTCTTTTCGTGGTTTACGAACTAATTGATTAATTGTTGGCATTAAACTCTCTCCTTTCTGCTTCACATATCCGAGTGTATCAAAAAATACAATCCATATATAATATTACATAAAACAGCAAAATAAGTCAATATTCTCCTTTAATTTTTGTCCTTATCTTGTGATAATTTCGTAATAGTTATCTAGCAAAAATTTCGCAACCATTTAAAATTAAAAATGGTGATAACAATGGAAAGAAAACTAACAATGAAAGAACAACATAAATACAAAACAATTGAAAAAATTATTAACAATAAAATATCAAAGCAAAGAGCTGCAAATATTTTACACTTATCAATTCGTCGCATTGAACAACTTATAAAACTTTATGATCCACAAAATAGTCAATCATTTGCTCACCATTCTCGTGGAAGGATAGCTCACAATAAAACAAATCCACAAATTTGTGAAAAGATTATAAATTTATATAAAACTAAATATATTGGCTTTAATTTTACTCATTTCAAAGAAAAATTAATCGAAAATGAAGGAATAAACATTTCATATTCAGTTTTATAAAAATTAATGTCCTTAAATCAAATTAAAACACCTCGAAAGCAAAAAATAAAGAAAAAAGATAAAACCCACCCTTTAAGAGCACGTCGAAAATGTTTCGGCGAACTATTACAAGCTGATGCCAGTGAACATCATTGATTAGGACCAAATGGTCCAAAATGATTTTTACATGGCGCAATTGATGATACAACAAATACGGTTGTTGGATTATATTTTGCTTATCAAGAAACATTACAAGGTTATTATAATGTTTTACATCAAATTTTACGAAATTATGGAATTCCCATGACATTTTATACCGATAAACGAACAATCTTTACATACCAAAAAAGTAGTGATAAAA
Organism: Spiroplasma endosymbiont of Polydrusus pterygomalis; assembly: GCF_964030635.1. Lineage (GTDB taxonomy): Bacteria > Bacillota_I > Bacilli_A > Mycoplasmatales > Mycoplasmataceae > Spiroplasma. The sequence goes on from NZ_OZ034909.1 coordinate 1,433,228, forward strand.
CCGAAGAAAAAGACACCTTTACTCAATTCAGCCGATGCTGTGATGAATTAGGTGTCGAAATCATAACTACTTCAATTCCCCCAAGCAAAGGGACGAATTGAACGTTTATGAGGCACTCTACAAGATCGCTTGAAAAATGAATTAATTCTCGCAGGAGTAACCACTATTGAAGAAGCAAATACATTCTTAAAAGAATTTATAACCAAATTCAATAAACAATTTGCCATTCCTATTGATTATAACAATTCTGTCTTTGTTGACGCGAGAAATAATGACAAAATTAATTTATTTTTATCAATCACTTCAACGCGACAAACAGACAATAGTTCATCAATTAGTTATAACAATAAAAAATATATGGCTTATAATAATAAAAAGTTAAAAGTCTTTAATTCAAAAACAAAAATTACAGTAATTAAAGCATTTGATGAAACGTTATATTTAAAATAAAACAATCAAATATATAATTTATTAGAATACATTCCGGTTCCTATTAAAAATATTGAAAACAAAGTTCCCAAATATAAAGCATATAAACCAAAACCAAATCATCCTTGAAATAATAAATATACATTACAAACATTATCAATTAAATAATTTTGCTAAATTTTTGCTAGATATTGACATTCTTTTTACTATTTACTTTACTAATTCTACCATTTTTTTACATTTTTGCTTTAATTTTGTCGAAAACTGATTGCGTTGCCAAAGTTGGGGAAAATAAAAAAGAAAGTTTTCAGTATAATTAAGTTTGCCAAATTGTAAAGTTAAGTGCAACTAAATTATTTTTCTAACCAAATATTCGATTGGCGAAAGATAATTTAGTATTTTTCTTGGTCTTTGGTTTAAAGACAATATAAATTTATGAACTGCATTTTTAGTAGTATTTGAAAAATTAAATTTTTTAGGAAATTTTTCTCTAATTAAACCATTAGTATTTTCATTAGTACCTCTTTGTCAGGGTGAATATGCATTAGCAAAATAAATTTTCACATTTAAATTTTTTTCAAGTTGTTGTCAATTAGCAAATTCTTTACCACGATCAAATGTTATAGTCTTAACAAGATTATTTGGCAGAATTGATAAATAATGGCTAATATTTTCGTTAATAACTTTAGTAGTTCTATTTTCAACTAATATTGCTAAAGTAAATCTTGATGTTCTTTCAACTAAAGTTATTAAACATGATTTACTTTTACCTCGTGATGATACTACGGTATCACCTTCTCAATGACCAAGAGTTACGCGATTATTAACATTAGCATTTCGTTCTTTAATTGATTTACCATTAAATTTACCCCGATTTTCTTGATATTTTCGTTTCTTACCTTTTCTTCTTAAATTTTTATTAGTAACTTTTTCAAGTAATCCAGAATAAATTCAATTGTAAATTGTTTTAAAACTAATAATTCATTCTTTATGAAAATTTTTAATTCTGCCATAAATTTGTTCGGGTGATCAACCTAATAATAATTTTTGTTGTACATATTTTACTAATTCTCTATTTTTAAACTTATGAAAATAAATATGTGATTGTTTTCTATTTTCTGCTTTATTTTGTGCAATTAATGAAAAATAATGATTATTATCTTTATTTCTATTAACTTCTCGAATAATAGTACTAATACTTCGATTAATATTTTTAGCTATTTCACTAATTTTTATTTTAAACTTCAATTGATTCTCAATATAAATTCTTTCATCTATGCCAAGATGTTTATATCCCATATAAAAACTCCTTGCTTTATTTTTTCTAAAATAAACTTAGCATCATAAAACTTTTATATGAGATTTTTTGCAATTTTATTTACTTGCACTTACAAGTATAATTCAGCGTTTGAAAAAAATTAGAAAGAAAACCATCCTATGAATATTATAACTAGAATCCAAGAGTTTTTAAACGAAAATAATAACTCTTTCATTAATTAAATCAATAAAAGAGTTATTATTTTCGTTTAAAAACTCTTGGATTCTAGTTATAATATTCATAGGATGGTTTTCTTTCTAATTTTTTTCAAACGCTGAATTATACTGAAAACTTTCTTTTTTATTTTCCCCAACTTTGGCAAAGCAATCCTGCACCCAAAAAAGTAAGTAAAGAAAAAAAGTCTTTTATTCAATTACAAGACCATTAAATCAAATTACGTTATTTCATACTGACCGGGGTAATGAATTTAAAAATAAAATCATTGATAATATCTTAAATACTTTTAACATCAAACGATCATTAAGCAATAAAGGCTGTCCTTCTGATAATGCTGTAGCTGAAACAACTTACAAAAGTTTTAAAACGGAATTTATCAAGGGGCAAAAATTTATAAATTTAACCCAATTAAAATACAAATTATTTGACTTTGTGCATTGATATAACAATATTCGAATTAACGGTAGTTTAAATTATTTAACACCTGTTGAATTTAGAAAACAACAGTCCATATAAAAAGTGTCCTAAAAAGGGTTGCCAATCCAAACATTAAATAAAATTTATCTTGAAATTATTAATTATTTAGTTAATTACTTTAATTTTGTAGAAAACTCTTGATAAAGTCAAAAAACCTTATAAAATATAGAAATTTGCAATAAATACATTTTATTAAAAACCCAATAAAATAAAGGTTTTATTAAAATATCAAGAGTTTTCGACAAAATTAAAAAAATAGTTTAATTTTAACCAAATATATGATATAGTTAATTTATAAACAAATTGGACAGAGGGCATATTGAGTTAGATGGAGGTATCACATGAACAATAATGAACCAAATTTTAATGGAGGGAACGAAAATAATTTTAATTCGTTTGGCAATTCAAATGAATTCGAAAATAATAATTTTGAAAACAAAAATCCAGCAGTAACTCCATTAACTGACTCGATTAAAGTTCCCAATAATACAAATGATTTTCAAACTGAAGCTAATCCGGCGTTTAATTCTTCTTATATTTCACAAAAATTAGGAATTAATAGCACATCAATGAAACCGCAACATAATAAACCAATTTATCAACCAATTATTTATCAACCATTTGTGATGCCAATGATGATGGGTTATCCACAAATGTTTCCGTGTTCAATGATGCCCCAATTCCCAATGATGATGGGTTATCCACAAATGTCAAAATATCCTGGGATGTTAACTTATCCATCAGTGGTTGGACCAGAAGTAGAACAACAAGAAATGCAACAATATGCTCCTGGTCAAGAATCTGGAAAACACCAAATGCAAGATAATGGTCGTCATTTTTCTTTTATGAATCCTGATTTAATGCAACAACAACCACTTAATGGTGATTTTGATGATAATTTTGGTGGTGGAAATACTTTTGGATCAAATTCAGATTTTGGACAAGAAACTTCAAATTTTGGTCCAACGCCATATTTTAATGCTGCGCCAAGTTTTAGTTCTGCTCCTGATTTTGCTCCATCGAATGTTTTTAATAACAATAGTAATGTTTTGAGCAAAATGGATTCCACTAAAATGCCATTTCAATATGAAGAAGAAACAAGCAAACGAAAATTACCTGTTTGAGTAATAGTATTGATTGTGATGTTAGTCTTTTTAATTTTAGCAATTATAACTATTGTAATATTATATTTTAATTTAGAAGCAGTGCACGATTTAATTAATAGTTGGTTTGGTTTTGAATTACCATTTGAACCGTGATTTTAAAAATGTTATGGAGTAATACTGCAATGTTTCTTTTAACTGAGATATATAAATAAAAATTTTTTTAGATTATTATTAATATATAAAGTTAGGAGAAACATTTTTATATGGCTAAAGATAAAATAAAAGGGTCTACAGTCTACTATTATTTCTCCTTTTTTAAATTTGGATTTTAACACAATATTTTTATTTGTTTAACTGTCCCATTTAATTTTACAACTCAGGTTATATAAAATGTAAGGTACAATATACATTTAAGAATTTAGCATAAAAAGATTTTAATTTTGTCGAAAAATCTTGATAAAGTCAAAAACCCTTATAAAATATAGAAATTTGTAAAAAGTCCATTTTAATAAAACCCAATAAAATCAAGGTTTTATTAAAATATTAAAATATCAAGATTTTTCTACAAAATTAAAATAAAAATACTTTATTTTTTTGTCATTTTGAGATACACTTATTAAGTTGTTAAACTTTAATTTATTCTGTTATCTAAAATAATATAAATATGTAAATTCAACAGCTGTAATGTTAAAAAAACAACTAAACTATGATATGAAAATAAAAGGAGATTAAATGAATTTTAATACATTAAATTTATACCCATCATTACAGCGAATGATTGCTAAAATGGGTTATACTAATCTAACTGAAATCCAAGAAAAAGCGATTCCAGTTGCCCTAAATAATCAAGATATTATTGGTAAAAGTCATACCGGAACTGGTAAAACGGTAGCATTTATTTTACCAATCTTGCAAAACTTAGATACAAACTTAAAACGGTCACAAACAATTATCTTATGTCCAACACATGAACTAGCAACCCAAATTATTGGTCAAGTACGTAGATTTGCAACTTATTTAGAAGGAGTAAATGCAACATTAATTTGTGGTGGTTCGCATATCCAAAGCCAAATTTATGCTTTACGAAAAAGCAATATTATTGTTGGAACACCAGGGCGAATTGCTGATCATATTAATCGTAAGACATTACGCTTAGATAAAATTAAAACAATTGTCCTTGATGAAGCTGATGAAATGTTAAAAATGGGTTTTAAAAATGATCTTGATAAAGTGTTTGAAAATGCCCCAGAAAAATATCAAACATTATTGTTTTCTGCAACAATGCCAAAACAAGTATTAGAAATTGCTAATACTTATCAAAATAATCCAGTTGAAATTGTTGTTACAAAAAATAGCATTGAACAAAATAATATAACACAACAATATGTTAATGCAATTAATTATCATAAGAAAGATGTTTTAATTGCTTTATATCAACATTTACAACCAAAACGCAGTATTATTTTTTCTAACACAAAAGCTTTTACGAATAAAATTGCGGATATGTTAACAAGCAATGGTATTAGTTGCTGTGTTATTAATGGTGATAAAAGTCGTTATGAACGAACACAAGCAATGCGTTTATTCCGTGATGGTAAAGCAACGGTAATGGTTGCAACTGATGTTGCTGCGCGAGGAATTGATATTGAGAATATCGATTATGTTATTAATTATGATATTCCAACTGAACGAGAAAGTTATATTCACCGTATTGGACGAACAGCACGAGCTGGTGCAACTGGAGTAGCAATCTCAATTGTTTCAAATTGTAATGAATTGAAAGAAATGCAGCACTTAGGTGAATATCAGAAGAAGAGAATTGAATTATTAAATATTTCAGAATATTATTTAAAACCAAAACCACAAGGAACAAAAAAATTTGATGCTAATCATAAACAAACGAGTTTTAAACAAAAGAATAGTAATTTTAAATATGATAATTCACAACGTAGCAATAAAAGTAAGCAATCTAATGGTAAGAGAGACTTCAGTTCACAAGGTAATAAAACTTGAAAAGAAAAAAATAAAAAATTTGGGAGAAATAATTTTACATTTAACCGAATTTAAGGCAAGTAATTTCTTACAAAATGTTCTTTGTAAGAAATTAAGTTGTTAAAAGCACCATGGTGCTTTTTTTTCAGTATAATTAGACTGCACCCTGTTTAGTAAGTGTTAATAAAAAGGTTTACAAACTTTCATTTATTATATCTTTTTCTTTTTGGTTTGAATATCATTTATTTCATTTTTTAACATCATTAATATATTCATTATGAGATTTATAATTTTTATTATGGATTGTTCCTTTTTTAAGTAATGAATGAAAACTTTCAATAATAATGTTGTCTGCACAATGATAATTTTTACCCATTGAAATTATAATTTTGTTATCTAAACATTTACTATTATAATCTTTAGATGTATATTGATATCCGTGATCTGAATGAATTATTGTTTTATTTAGCTCTTTTTTTATTTTTTTAATTTTATTAATTGCAGCATTTAAATTATCAATTACAAGTTTGTTATTATTAAATTTTGATCATTTTACATCAATAATTTCTTTAGTATATCCATCAATTATTGTTGATTGATAATGTTTTTTACCATTTCAAATTAAATAAGTTACATCAGTAAATAAAATTGAAAATCTTTCTTTAATATCATTAAAATTACGATTTACTAAATCAGGATATTTAATTATATTTTTATTTCTATTTTGTTTTATTAATATTTTTCTACGCATACGCTTTACATATTCAGCTTGAATATTATTTTCTTTCATAATTCGTAATACTTTCTTAGCATTATAAACAATGCCATAATCTTCTTTTAAATATTTGGTAATTCGACGATAACCAAATTGTTTCAAATTTTCTTCATAGACTTTTACAATATTCTTTAATGGTTCACTATCCTTACCATTACTTGAATAATTTTTATATTTATCTCAATAACTACGCTTTAAATCTGTTATATCAAGTAATAAATTTAGTGGATATTTATTAATGTTTTCTTTGATAAAAAATACAATTTTTATCTTATTTAATTGTAAAAGTCATGAAGCTTTTTTAATAATTCATACCTAACTTTGTAATAGTTTAAATCTCTTTTTTCAAATGATTCTTTTGGACCTTTATTGGTGTTTAAAATCCCTTTCTTAAAATTTTAATACCATGAAGCAACAGTTTTTTTATTAATTGCATATTTTTTTGCAATAAAACTTATACTATTATTTTTAACCTCTTGTCCTATCCTTTTTCGAAAATCTGCTGTATATTTATTAAATTTTTGTCCTTTTCTTGCCATATAAAAATGCACCTCCTTTAAAACTTTAGCAAAGACTTTTTTTCTTTACTTACTTTTTTGGGTGCAGTCTAGAATCATAGCGCTTTTTATAATAATTAATCTTTAATTTTGTCGAAAACTATTGATAAAATTAAAGAATATATTTACAATTCAGGAATTAATAATAAACAGCACAAGTTTATCCCTATAAATATGACCATACTTTGTATTATATTATCTTATACTTCATGGATATCCTAAAAAAAATACGGGTGAGATTTTTTTTATTTTATTTGCTTTTTCTAAAAAATAGATTATGATGTAAGTATAAAAATAAATGATATAGTTGTATATACTAGTAATATGGTCTAGTGTTTCTACGTCTTACCATTGGAAAAAGACACTATAGATTAATGCTTTTGCTTTTTAAACATTAACCATTCATTTTAATTGAAGATACCAGGTTGATTTTTTTGTTTTTAGGAACATTAAGTTAAAAAGGAGCAAATTTAATGAAAAGAATTTTACAAAGTTTAATGATTATAAATATTGCGGGGACTTCAGCTAGTAGTCTTATTGCTTGTACAAAAAAATATTATTTTGATAGTAGTATTTGAGTTATTACTGATGGTGGGACTATTACTGACCTTGCTTTTAATCAATCGGCATGACAAGGGGCAAGTAAATATGTTGTTGCCCAAAAAAATAACGGGATTTTAGGATTACAATGAAAAACTTCAGATTGACGAGCAAGTTATTTTGAATCAGTTAGTCAAACACCTGGTGATTATAAACGTGCTTATATTACTTCTTCAATTGCGGGGGCCAAGACCTTAGTTTTACCAGGCTTTAATCATGGTAACACTTTGGGGTGAGCTTCAGTTTTAGTTGATAATATTATTTATATTGATGGTAGTAGGAAAAATATCCATCTTAATATGTATCAAAAAGCTCCTTTAGCAAAAAACATTATTGGAATTACTTATCAATCTGAAGCTTCTGGTTTTTTTGCTAGTTTAGCAACAAATATTTATTTAAATGCTCATCAGCAAGAATATAATGGTCAATTAAAAATAGGTACTTATGGTGGAATGGACAATCCTGTTGCTGTTTCAAATTATATGTGAGGTTTTTTAATTGGGGTTGATTTATTTAATATGATTATTGATGCACCATTAAACAATAAATGAAATAATTTAAAAGGCAAATTATTAGAGCAAGTTCAAAATATTAATCCGTCAATAACAACTTTGCAACCAGTTACTAAAGTTCAAAAAGTTTTAAAACAAAATGAATCATGATTTTCACAATCATTTCAGGCTGGCGACGGGAAAATTATTAGTGATGAATTATTGTCTCGGGGGGCTCGTATTATTTTTCCTGTTGCTGGGGCACAAGTGCAAGATACAATTAATCAAATTAAAGTTCATAAAGTTAATGCTAAAGTTGTTGGTGTTGATACTGAACAATCAAAAATTTATGGGGAAAATTATGTTGTAACAAGTGCTCTAAAACAAATTGGCACTTCAACTTATGATGCTTTAAAAAATATTTATTCGCAAGAATGTGGTTATGATGCTCGAAATGAAATGTGAGATTTGACATATCAAACCAATAATTGTTGAATTAATACTGATCAAACTTCCCTTAATCACCCATCATGAACAGGGATTGAAACAACTAAATGGGTTAAACAAGACTTAGTTGATTTTTTACATAATACTATTGAAGATAAAAGCAAAAATACTTTATTTGATCAAATTATTCAAATATTACAACGAGCTTATAAAACGGGGATTGATAACCATGGGGCAATTGCCGCACATAATTTTGCTAATACTTTACAAAATACTTACGAGACACAAACAACATTAAAAGAATATTTATTAACAGCGATTGAAAAAATATTATAAGATATTTGTTAGTAACAAACTAAATTGATATAAATCCAATAAGTTTATATAGACCTGAATTGTAGAAACCACATACATTTTGTACTTTTGGTGTTTACATTTTTAAAAAATTGATTTTATTAATATTTTAAATAAGGAGTTGAAATTATGCAAACAAAGCAATATTTAATTTTGTGGTTGTTAGTTAAAAAGTATGGTAAAGATATTGTTATTAATACTGTCAATAAGATTGCAAATGATATTGAAATTAAAAAGTAAAAGAATAAATTATTCCGCTTAATTTATTAGCGGAATAATTTATTCAATAATAAACTTCTTGCGATACCTTATTATTTATGCTTAAAAAGCAATTAAAATTTTTAAAAATGATTATTTTAAAGTTTGCTGAATTATACTTGTAAGTGCAAGTAAATAAAATTGCAAAAAATCTCATATAAAAATTTTATGATGCTAAGTTTATTTTAGAAAAAATAAAGCAAGGAGTTTTTATATGGGATATAAACATCTTGGCATAGATGAAAGAATTTATATTGAGAATCAATTGAAGTTTAAAATAAAAATTAGTGAAATAGCTAAAAATCTTAATCGAAGTATTAGTACTATTATTCGAGAAGTTAATAGAAATAAAGATAATAATCATTATTTTTCATTAATTGCACAAAATAAAGCAGAAAATAGAAAACAATCACATATTTATTTTCATAAGTTTAAAAATAGAGAATTAGTAAAATATGTACAACAAAAATTATTATTAGGTTGATCACCCGAACAAATTTATGGCAGAATTAAAAATTTTCATAAAGAATGAATTATTAGTTTTAAAACAATTTACAATTGAATTTATTCTGGATTACTTGAAAAAGTTACTAATAAAAATTTAAGAAGAAAAGGTAAGAAACGAAAATATCAAGAAAATCGGGGTAAATTTAATGGTAAATCAATTAAAGAACGAAATGCTAATGTTAATAATCGCGTAACTCTTGGTCATTGAGAAGGTGATACCGTAGTATCATCACGAGGTAAAAGTAAATCATGTTTAATAACTTTAGTTGAAAGAACATCAAGATTTACTTTAGCAATATTAGTTGAAAATAGAACTACTAAAGTTATTAACGAAAATATTAGCCATTATTTATCAATTCTTCCAAATAATCTTGTTAAGACTATAACATTTGATCGTGGTAAAGAATTTGCTAATTGACAACAACTTGAAAAAAATTTAAATGTGAAAATTTATTTTTCTAATGCATATTCACCCTGACAAAGAGGTACTAATGAAAATACTAATGGTTTAATTAGAGAAAAATTTCCTAAAAAATTTAATTTTTCAAATACTACTAAAAATGCAGTTCATAAATTTATATTGTATTTAAACCAAAGACCAAGAAAAATACTAAATTATCTTTCGCCAATCGAATATTTGGTTAGAAAAATAATTTAGTTGCACTTAACTTTACAATTTGGCACTGAAAACTTTCTTTTTTATTTTCCCCAACTTTGGCAACGCAATCGTTTTCGACAAAATTAAAGCAAAATTAAAGTAATCTTATTAACTTTATGTTATAATTTTTTGGATACTAGTAAATTAATTTTTTTCTTTGTAATAATAATCAATTTAATAAAGAAAAAGCTATGCGTTAATTTTTAGAATTATGAGGTGATAATTTCAATGAATGAAGAAAAGAAAGAAATAAGTAAAAATAAAACAACAGTGACAAAACCGAATAGTATGATAACAAAACAACCAACGCAAAATGTTATGAAAAATAAAATCCCAACAAAAGTTTTTGCTCTTGGAGGATTAGAAGAAGTTGGAAAAAATACATATTGTATTGAACATGATGAAGAATTAATTATTCTTGATGCTGGTGTTAAGTTTCCTAGTTCAACAATGCTTGGTGTTGATGCTGTTATTCCGAATTATAATTATTTAAAAGAAAATCAACGAAAAATAAAAGCGTTATTTATTACGCATGGGCATGAAGACCATATTGGTGGAATTCCTTATTTATTAAGAGAAGTAACTGTTCCAATTATTTATGCACCCAGATTAGCTGCCGCTTTAATTCGTGATCGCTTAAAAGAAGCGAAATTAGAACAAACTACAATTGTCAAAGAAGTTGATAATATGAGTGTTATTAAAACAAAAAACTTTAAAATTAACTTTTTTGCTGTTAACCATAGTATTCCTGATGCATTTGGAATTTCAGTAATGACTCCAAATGGAAAAGTTGTTTCAACTGGAGATTATAAATTTGACTGAACACCCTTAGGACATCGTGCTGATATTGAAAGAATGGCAAATATGGGACAAGAAGGCGTAATGTTATTAATGGCTGATAGCACAAATGCTGAAGTTGAAGGATATACTCAAACTGAAATGAAAATTATTAAAAACATTGGAGAATTATTTGTTAAAGCGAAAGGAAGAATTTTAATTTCAACTTTTGCTTCAAATGTTCACCGTATTCAACATATTGTTGAAATTGCTAATAAATATGGGCGAAAAATTCTAGTTTTTGGTCGTAGTTTAGACCGTATTATTAAAATTATTCGCCAAATGGGACATTTAAAAATTTCTGATAAAGCATTTATTAAAGCTAATGATGCTAAAAACTATAAGGATAACGAAATATTAATTATTTGTACCGGAAGTCAAGGTGAACCAATGGCCGCCTTATCACGAATTGCAAATAATCAACATCAACATATTTCAATTATTCCTGGTGATACGGTTATTTTTTCATCATCGCCAATTCCAGGCAATCAAGCTGATGTTGAACGAATTATTAATAAACTAGTTCGTGCTGGTGCTATCGTCCAAGAAAATAGTCCTTTAAATAAAATTCATACTTCTGGTCACGCTTCACAAGAAGAACAAAAATTATTATTTACCCTTTTAAAACCAAAATACTTTATGCCAATGCATGGTGATTATCGTATGTTACGCCAACATGGTGAAACAGCAATGAGTGTTAATGTTCCAAAAGATAATGTTTTTATTTGTGCTAATGGTGATCAAATTGAATTATTAAATGGAACTGGGGTAATTGGCAAACGAATTGAAGCTGAAGCGGTTTATGTTGATGGAAAAGATTTATCAGGTCAAACAACTGCTGTTGTTCGTGATCGTGAGATTTTATCAAAAGATGGCTTAATTGCCGTTATTATTTCAATTGATTCGCAAAATAACCAATTATTAACTCCCCCACGAATTATTTCAAGAGGAAGTTTTTATGTAAAAGAATCTGGAAATATTATTAATGAATCAATTCGTTTAACAACTGAAGCAGTTAATGAAGTTTTAAAAACACAGAAACCAACTTTTGGAACTCTTAAAAATGCTATTAAACAATCATTATCGCCGTTTATCTATCGTTATAAACGTCGTAATCCATTAATCATTCCAGTAATTTTAAATAAAAAATAAAAAGAATACTTAAGAATGAATAGACTGCACCCTGTTTAGTAAGTATTAATAAAAAGGTTTACAAACTTTTATTTATTATATCTTTTTCTTTTTGGTTTGAATATCATTTATTTCATTTTTTAACATCATTAATATATTCATTATGAGATTTATAATTTTTATTATGGATTGTTCCTTTTTTAAGTAATGAATGAAAACTTTCAATTGCACAGTTTCAGATAACTGAGAATTTTAATTAAAAAATGCCACCACTTCAATATGAAATGAAAGCATTTTTTAATTAAAATTCTCAGTTATCTGAAACTGTGCATATCATATTGATAATTTTTTTATTTTATCAAGATTTTTCGACAAAATTAAAGAAAAATAGTTGCTTGTTTTTTAATTTTTAGTATATAATGAGTAAGGTTAAAAAGAAATGCCATGCCTAGTTAGCTCAGTCGGTAGAGCACTCGGCTGTTAACCGATCGGTCGCAGGTTCGAGTCCTGCACTAGGCGCCATTATTTTTTTTGACAATTTTTAATATTTAACGGCCTGTTGGTGAAGCGGTTAACACACATGCCTTTCACGCATGCATTCACGGGTTCAAATCCCGTACAGGTCACCATTTTCGGGTGTTAGCTCAGTCGGTAGAGCGCCTGCCTTACAAGCAGGTGGTCAGCGGTTCAAGTCCGTTACACCCGACCATTTTTTTATATTAATGAGCTGGCTTAGCTCAATAGGTAGAGCATCTTACTTGTAATCAGTAGATTGGGAGTTCGATTCTTCTAGCCAGCACCATTGACTGTTGTCTCCTGTTAGCTCATCAGTAGATAGAACATCTGGTTTTTAACCAGTGGGTCAAAGGTTCAAGTCCGTTTACAGGAGACCATTTTTTAAAACCGAGTACCCGGGTGTGGCGGAACTGGCAGACGCACCAGACTTAGGATCTGGCGGGGTAAACTCGTGGGGGTTCAAGTCCCTTCACCCGGACCATAAATAAACAACAAATTAAAACTTTAATGCAATGTTTCTTTTAACTGAGATATATAAATAAAAATTTTTCTAGATTATTATTTATATATAAAGTTAGGAGAAACATTTTTATATGGCTAAAGGTAAAATAAAAGGGTCTAAAGATCATTCTTTTGAATTTAAAGAAAAAATTGTTAATGAATATTCAATTGGTATCATGTACGATGAACCTCCAAAAAACAACTCTTGTTAAATAAAAAGGGTTGTTTTTTTATTTGTAAACCCATAATTATTAATTAATTCAGAGAAAGGGCAGCATCTTAAATTCTTAAAATAGAAACTTTTTATCGCAACTTTTTCGTTAACTTAAAGTTGTTTACACATTTATTAAATATCTTATAAATCATTACAAAGTGTACCTTTTTTTTCTCCTAATTTAAGGTGTTGTCCTTTCTCTGTTTTAGTTAATTAATTTGGCTAATAAATAAAAAAACTTAATATCAAAGAAAGGAGTAAGTAATGGAAATTAATACGCAACAAACAATCTGTGATGTTGATAATTGCTATAAATCAATATCATTCATTACCGAAGAATTTTTATCAAATAAAGTTTTATGAACTTGTGATAAACACAAAGATTTATTAAATCGTACAAAAGATAAGAAACAAAAGCGATTTTATCAAAAAATAGAAAATTCAAAAATTATCTTTGATTGAGAAACTGGTTATTTTAAACTTTGATTTTATAAAACAACTTAATGCAGTGTGGGACGGTTATTTTAAATAACTAAGTGCTTCCATAAGAACATGAGTTTAAGCTCATTTCCACAGCCAGCCGAGGCAAGTACTGAAATAGTGTATGAGGAAATATGTAAATCGGCGCTGGTTATATTTAAACTAAGCGATAGTCGTGATAAGTGCAAGGTCAACATCGAACGACAATAAAAATAGAGATGGCCACTTTATAAATAAATTTGCGATATATATTGTCCCATCGAGGATGGCAGTGGTTCTACAAACCACAAAGCCAGCACTTGGCTCTTCAAGGTGCAAGTGAATTTATTTTAAAAACTGAACGTTTTGACCTGAAATGGTGCGGATGAAGAGAGAGAATTCTCTGGCTTTACCTCATAAAAACAACTGTCTATTATCTAATAATAAACAAATATTAAATATATTATCGCCACCGCTCACCCCCAGTGAAGCGGATGGCGTAGTAAATAAATAGATAAATACTTATATAACTAATTCTCGCTTTGGCACTTTCACTTGGGAGTGAGTGCCAGCAAATTAAAAATAGGAGGAAATATAATGGAATATAAAAGTTTGTATATTAATAAAACTTGAAATGAAATAACAACATTATTTGATTGAGTGAATTGTCAACCTGTTAATTGTCGTATTTCTCATCATAAAAATCATTATGATTTACAGTGTTTAGAATGAGCAAAAATGTACTTAAATTTATTTGAAGATAAATGAGACGTTATTGCTTCTTATATGCAACATTACAAAATTAACGATATTTTAGATTTAGCATCAGATGGTTGAAAAATATTACAAATTGAGAAAAAAATCAATCAAATAATTTAGGATTTTTATATGAAAAATTTAAATAAAATTTGTCTTAAACAAAGATATTGAGGTTATTGTTTTCATAAAGAATGCAGTAAAGAAAATAAATTGAATGAATTAATGCTTAAAAGTTATTCAGTATCGCAAGAAGATATTACGGATGAACATTTAGCATTAAACAATAAAAATAATTAGGAGGAATAAGAAAATGTCATATTGTATTAGTGATTACTTAAATGAAAAATGAATTAATAATAACGCATTAAAAATTAGTAATAAAGATATTATTTATGCACAAATTGATAGTGACTATGATATGAGTTGAGAATTAAATTTATATCTTAAATTTGGTAATGAAGAGCGACATGTAGGTAATATTTCGTTGCCAAAAGATTTTGATTTAAATTTAAAATGATATGAAATTGATGAGGTTAAAGGTTTAATAGATGATTATTTAGAAGATGAAGAAGCAGACTACGAAGTGATAAATTATGAATAATATGTGAAAAGATGAAAGTGGTTATGTTTATAGCGAAGAAGATTTATTTAATATCGCATTAGAAGAATGTTGTTCAGAAGAGACTGCTTACGAATATATTGATAATTTAATTATGGATATGAATTTGGAGGAAATTTAATTATGGCAGATTTAAAGTTAAATAATCAAATTAAAAATATTACCTATCCATTTTATTTAAAAGGTAATGATTTTAAAGAATTAAGTTTAAAAGCATTACCGATTAAAAATTGAATTGATAATCACGGTAAAGAATTAGCAGAGTTTATCTATCGTCATCTTAATCATTATGCATTAAATGGTTATCAAGATATACATTTAAAAGATATACCCAGTGCTATTAGTAAAATTGATTTTGTTTTTAGAGAACCATTAGAATTAATAAAAAATTTTAAAGATGAATTAAATCGAATTAGAGTTAATATTATTAATTTAGAAAAAGTACTTCAAAATAATAAAATTGAAATTAAAAATAGCCTAATACAAGTTCAATACTTAAAACAACAACAGTTTATTCAAACTAAAAAACAAGAACAAGAAAATAGGGTTGAATATGCTAATAACTTAACGCCTGATATGGGGTTAGACATGGACCAAATTGAAGATGAACAAGTTCGTGTTATGGAAGATGTAGCAAAAATAGAACAAGATTTAGAAAAAACTACTAGTAAATTTCGGAAAGAAAAAATATTAATTAAAGATATTGATATTTTGGGTGTTAATGATGATTTTTTACAAAATGCTGATAAATTAGAACTTATTAATTTAATTAAAAATTATTTAATTGTTGATGAACAAATTGTTAAAAACGAAATTAAAAAACAATGAGATAGTAATAAAAACATTAATACTATTGGTGTTAATGGAATTAAATTCAAAATAAATAAAGGAGAGAAATAATTATGAATAATCAAATGGGAATAAAAGAATTAGTAGCAACAGCAATTAAAGCATATGAATTAAATGTTAATGCTAAATATTTACAAGAAAATTTAATTTCTTTACAAGAACTAAAATTAAAAAATAATCAAAGTTATATTAATTTAGTGGGTAATGCTGATAATGGAAAAATTACAGCCTTAGGAATTATTAATTTAAGTAATAAAGGTTTAATTTTTGGCAAAGATTTTAATATTATTCCATTTAAAAATAAATTAACAACTATTATTGATAGTAGTGTGTTTCAAAAAAGAATGGAACAAGAAAATTGAATGTTAAAACGAGGAATTATTTATAAAAGTGAAAAATTTGTATGAGATACCGATTTACAAAAACCAAAATTACATGAAATAGATTTTATGACAAATACCAGTCAATATGAAAATATTATTGGTGCTTATGCTTTTGGAATTAATCGTTTAACTGGTGAAACAAAAGGAATTTTATTAATAAAAGCCGATATTGACCGTTTAAAAAATAGTAGTCCAAGTGGAAATAGTGAATATTCGCCTTGAAATAAATGACCAAAAGAAATGGTTGAAGCAAAATTATATCGTAAATTAGCCCAAGAATTAGGTGTAGATATTACTGACATTGATTTATATGAAAAAGAAATAAAAGAAGATGGTAATTTTGATTATATACCTTTTAATGATATTACTGTCGCCAAAAATAAGGGGCAGATGAGCGATGAACCCTTATCAAACAATATAAATACCTCATCTTATATAGAAATAGCGGATACAAACAATAATGTAGTTAAAGAAGAAGATATTTCTAATGTAGTACCAACAGTTAATAATAATGATGAAGAATGAGCAACTTGATAAAAATAGGTATTGACCCATCAGGGACTGGTACTACTGCTATCGTTACTTTTAAAGATAATAAATTAATTGATAAATCCGAATATACACATTATGATTGAATTACACAACCCGATATTATTTTAGATGTATTAAGACCAGATGCAATTGTTAATATTGAAGATTGTTTATATACATCTGCTAATGCAAGTAAAGATAGGGATGATTTATTAAAAGTAATTGGAACAGTTAAATACAATACAAAAAAAGTGCACAATATTAATTGAGTATCACCAAAACATACTAAATCAATTGTTAAAAATATGGAAAATTTAAGTAAATATAATGATAGTTGTATATGAGAATTTGATAAAGATAGTAATTTAATTTATCAATATGGTAAAGGTTGAAAATATAATAATGATAAGATAAGTAATCATTTACGAGATGCCATTATTATTGCTAATTATGAGGTTTAATATTATGAAAGAATCATATAATCAAAAAACAGGAAAATATTATTCTTGTAAAATTCGAAATGTTAATATTTACTTAAATGAAAATGAAGAAAAAGTTTGAAATAAATTATCTAACTTTGATACTTATTCACAACGAATAGAATATCTTATTAATTTTTATATAAGTCACAACAAAGAAAAATAAAAAATAACCTTAATTGGTTATTTTTTTAAATACTATTTGTTAGTTGTCTAATAGCATCTTTTTGTGCTTGTTTTTTGTCGTTTACTTTAACTTGTTTTTTAACATTTTTAATTTGACCTGTTTTAAGGGCTAATTCTGTTGCATAATCAGGTCCTCGTAAATGTTTTTCGTGGGCAATAACAGCCGTTCTCAATTCTCTAAGTTCTGCTTTATATTTTTTAATTTTTTTAGCAGATAATCCAAGAATACCAAGACTACCCATTCCACCAGCACCAGCTAACACAAGTAAAGCAATCATTAATGTTTCATTCATGTTTTTGTTTCCTTTCTTATCCTTACTCAAACAGTGGCCATCCATTCTTTCAGAACAAAATAATTTATAAATTAAGCTATATAACCACCCAAAATATCTACCACCCCTATATATAGTCTATTTTAATAAAATTTAATTATTAGTTTCATAATTATTATTTATATTTAATTTTTTGTTATTTTCTTCTTGTTTTTGTTTTTTAATATTTTCGTTTTGTATATTTTTAAATATTTCTTCTGTTATACCATCTAAATTATTTCATTGTTTTGCTATTCTTGGTTGAATAACACGCGGATTAATCCGACAATCTAAACAATGTCTTAAATGGTCTTTTTTTCATTTTAATTTATCAATTAAAATAATAATTAAAGAAATTATTAAAGTAATTAAAGGTAAAATTGTAAATAATAATCCCATTTTAGATAATTTTAATCGTGGAATATCAATTTTCATATCTACTTTTGGTTTACTACTAGCAACAAATATACCCTGAATTCCATGTGTAAATAAAGGTGTTAATAAAATGGCAATACCATTGCCTCAATATTGACCATAATTATATCAATCAATTTTTCCTTTAATTGCATCAATCATTCCATATTCCAATCAACAATTTAATGCTAAAAATATTAAAGTATAAAAACTAACTACTCAACTCCTAATTTTATATTTTCTTTCTCATTCTCTAATATCTTTATGAGTTCAATTATAAGTTGGAATAGGATCTTTTTTAAATCAATTTCAAGGTAATGCACCCTTTAATCAAGTTGTTTTATCTTGCTTCATTAATTAAACCCCTTTCTAACTTACTTTTTTTCTTTCAATGTGTAAATCAGAAAGTGTTCCATCTGTCCCACCAGTACGTATAGCAATAATTCCATCACCTTCTAATTCTACACGATGAGAAAAAACGTTTCCTAATTCAAATGAACCAACAGTTATTTTTCCCTCAAAATTTTTGTATGTTGATAAATAATAATGATTTTGATTACTTGTTTTAATTCAAATATTGTATTTATAATTTTCTTTGTTTCAATTTTGTATTTCATAATCAAACCTTGTATTATCTAAATCACTGGTATCAACAATTTCTCAATCTGAAATATTTGTTTTTCAAACCCCATTATCATAATAAATCGTATCATTATCAAACGGAACAACAAGTTTAATATATTCATTATAATCAATTTTACTATAATCGATAATTGTTGGATGAGTAATATTAATAGTGTTATCAGTTTGAACGCGTTCTTTTAAATAAAATAATAAACTGTCATAAAATGTTTTTTTCGTAATATATTTATATTCTTCTTCTCAAGGATGAGCATAATTCCCTAAATGATAATTATATGGTCTCGTAACTGTTTTACTAGATATAATATCAATTATTTCACCAGCTAATTTTAAAGCATTTTTAACATCACGAGTAATATTTTCATTTGCTTCAGGGTCATTAGTTTGTGAATAAGCAACTCCACCTTGTGAAAATGAAGCACTACCAGTTAAATCATTAACTCCTTTTGGCAAATATCAATTCATAACTGCTAATAAACAAGCAGATTGAATATAACTTAATCATTTATCATATTCAATTAAACCAGTATTATCTTTTTTAACTCAGGGAAATAAATCTTTTTTATTTATTTTATCTGAAATTGTCCCACCTGATAATCTATCCATTCATAAACTAGTTTTTAAAATAGCATTATAAATTAAATTATCATTATAAGCAGATTGCTTACGGTCATTAATAGGTTGTCAAAGTTTACTTTCTTTAACATCTTCAACTGTTATAAATAACAAATTACTTAAATTACTTTCCATATAATACACCCCTTAATTGATTTCGATATTTATTTCTTAAATTAGATAGTTTATAACCATTAACTTTTCTTTGTACTTTTTTAATTTTTTTAATAGTTTGATTAGTTTTATAAAACATACTTTTAACTGGTGTTTTATATAAATTATTAATATTTTTAACATCACTTTTTCGCTCTCGATATCATTTTTTATTATTAATTTCACCAGCAAAATTGAAATTAAAGTGTCCAATCTTTAAATTATTAATAAACCTTTTAATTTGTTGTAATTTTTGAATATGTGGTAATGTTAATTTGATATTTCCTTTTGGGTATTTTTCTTTTAATTCTTTTGGTAATCGTTTTTTAATATAATCTCTTAAATGACTAGGTAATCATTTTCTTAATCAATAACGCCAAAATAAAGTTCCTGCATTAGATACAGCATTACTTAATAATTTTCAAATTTCAACTGGAACACTAGGATAAACATATGGACCATAAAACTTCGGGTGTTTTGCTGTTTTTGTATATATTAAAATAGTTAAATTACCTGTTAAAGTTAACTTATTTGTTATATTAAACATACCACTATTAAGCCAACTACTATTTAAAGGTTGTCAATTAGTGTTTAGATAATTTTCTTTTTTAAATTGTTCTCTATTTTTAATATTGTTATCTTTTTCTAATTTACTTAATATTTGTTGAATTTCTTTTTTATGACCTTTTTTAATTAAATTTAAATAAGTAAATGGATTTAATCATTGATAAATATCTTCAATTTTATTTGTAATCTTTTGAAAAGGATTAGCATAATATGAAGCAAACTTATTAACCTTATTAATTAAATTAACAAACTTATTTATTAAAGGTTTATTTCCTAAATTTTCTGTTAATAAAGTTAAAATTCGTAATATTAATAAATTCATTGTTTATTAAGAATTTTTAATTACTACTTCAATTGACTTTGTTTTACCAGTTGCTTTGTTTTTACCTTCAATTAAAACTTCAACAATTTTATCATTTGTAATATCAATTGGTCAGTCTTCACCTTTAGGATTAATAGAATAATCAAAATCATTTTCAGTTAAAGAACTATCTACAGTTTTAACTGCTTTTAAAACAACGTCTTTAAATTGTGGTTTTAATCATCCATCACTAACATCTTTGGGATCTGGTAAATTAATGATTGGTTTATCTAATTTATTTATTTTACTAATATCTATTTTAGCAACATCTGGTGTTAAAATTACATTAGATTTTGTTGTATTTATTGGTGTAGAAATTTCATAATCAACCGGCACTCTAAATGTTTTATTTAAATTACTTTTAGCAGTATTTATTTCTTCTTGTGTTGGTTCTTTTTCTAAAATAATCTTACATGTTTTTGGATATAAAATTGTTGGTGTTGCATATTGTACTTTACCAATTCATTTAGGGTTAGCAGTATCATTATCTAAAACTTGTTGAATAGTATCCATATTAATTGGATATGCTCATACTTGTTTATTAATAAGTAAACCATTTATATTAGTAAAATTATAACCTTTATCTCGGTTAACTTGTCCTTTTGTATATGTTTTTTCTAAATGAAAACTTTTTGATACCGGAATACCCATTGCGGTATTTTCATATAATTCACCGTTAACCATTGCTTTTAATTGAGCTTGTGAACCAATTACTTTTAAATAAGCAGGTGTTAATCCTAAATAGGATCTTCGTCCTAAAACCATAAACATTTTATCGGTTGGTAAACCAAAATATAAATTACTAATTTGATTTGTTAATTCAATCAAAGTTTCATTTAATGTAAAGAATGCTTTATTTGCATCATCAGCATTATCTGCTGTATAACCACGAAATGGAATTACTTCATATTGACCATCTGCTAAACAATAATCATAAATAGCCTGAATTAATTCACATTCTAAATTAACAAATTTATTCTGTACAACACTAGCAATAGCATCAGCAATAACACCATTTTTAATATTTTGTTCTATCATTGCTAAGTCAAATGCTTCATTCATTAATTTTAAATTAAATCTTTTATTAATAGGCACCGGAATTCTTGTTAATCCCATTGTTTGAGTTGCCCCACCATTTGGTAATGAATAATCATCTTGTCATACCACACGATGAGTTAAATTATATAATGCTTGTCCTGCATTAGGTAATCAAGCAACTTGTTCAGCAGTTGCAGTTGCATATTGCATAATACTTGCATGCTCATTCATTAATGGTCCTCTTAGCATAGCGTTAACCATATCAACATAGGCTTTTTGACCTGTTGTATTACCTTGTAATGTAAAATGTACTTGCGGCAAATTAATTGTTGCCATAATATTCACTCCCTTATTATCTAAGGTTTTTAAGTGTATAATCAGTTAATTTCTTAATTTCTTCTGGAGTATATGCTCCTTTTTCTTTAATAGTTTCAATTTCATCATTTTTATTTTCAACCGAATTTTCAATCATATCTTTAATTAAATTAGTTGGTGAAACTGATGGTTGTTCTTCGACAAACAAATCAGGTTTTAATTCTTTTAAAGTTTGCATTTTTTCAAATAAAGAACTACCACTAACTTTTTCTAAATTAGTTTTAATATCTTCAATTTTAGTAGATGGAACATCTTTAAAGGCTTTTAATTCATCTAATTCATTAGATAATTTAATAAAGTCTTCTTTTGATATAACATCTTCGCGTTTTTGCACACTTTCTCTAATTTGCTTTGCTTCATTATTAAACTGATTTAAGATATTTTCTGCAATTTCTTCACTTAAACCTTGTTCGATTAATTGTTCTTTTATAAGTGCCATTTTATAAACTCCTCTTTTTTTATCCTTGTCCGATTAACAAGTCAGCGTAACTCTTTTTTACGGAAAAAGATTAAACCTATGCCTTCATTATATACTATTATTTTACTAATACAATAATTTTTATACATAAAATACTAAACTTAATATATTTAATTGCTAATTTACCCCTTAAAACGCTTAATAATAGCTTTTTAACAAGATAAAAGTTTTTAAACTAATTACTAATTTTGATTGTATATATATATATATATATATACAATGAGGATAGATCTTGATAAAAAGTTTCAAGATTAAGAAATGGAGAAAAACAAGTGTGAAAAAATTACTTAGTTTATTAAGTATATTAACTATTGGTGGAAGTGCTGTACCAACAACAATTGCCGCTAGCCCTTATCAAAAAGGGAACAATAAATTAAATATTATAAAAAGAGGTATTAATTCACAAAAATTAAATAATTTAATAGATATCAAAAATAACCTATCTGAAAAAGTAAAAGATATGGGTGAAAAAGTTATTGAAGAATGTCAATTAATGATATTACTTGAACGTTATTTAACGCTAAAATTACAAGAATTAGGAAATTATCTTAAAGAAGATTTATCAAAAAATATTAAAAATATTACTATAAATAAAAATAATCTAAAACAAAGTATTCAAAATTTAGGACAAAATGTAAAAACTTTTGGAATAAAAATGAAAGCATTTGGAGAATTAGTAAAACAAATAACTAATGGTTTAATTAAAAGTTTAATAAATGTAGAAGATTTAGGTAATGGTTCTATTTCTCAAGGAGAAATTTTAGAAAAATTAGGTGAAATTATTTATTTATATCAAAATGAAAATTTAACTACTGATAGTGTTAATATATCTAAAATAAATGAAAATATTAATATTATTGGTCAAAACATTAATACTATAGGTATAAAATTAACAATAGATGAGAAACTTAAATATTATCCAGACGTATTACCGGGATTAAAAGATTATAGAATGATTGTAAAACCATGATTAACAAATGAATTGAATTGATATGTTTTAGGTAATAGATTAAAAAAAATAGGATATAAAGTAATCAATATTCAAAAATATAATAATCAAATATCTAATCAAAATATTGAAGATTTAGGACAAAATATTGAAGATTTAGGTGAAGAAATAAAAAATGTTTCTTTAATAATAGAACAAGGTTATAAATCTACAAAAGCTTTTGGTTTTTCATTGATTGAATTAGGAAAATTTATAAAATCATCAGTATAATTAAATTGATATAAATATTTTTTAAAATATTTATAGATGAAAATAATCTATATTATTTTCATTTTTAATTAAATTAACAAATAAAATTATATAAAAAAGAAAGGATAAATATGAAAAAAATACTAAATATTTTATGATCAATCACTTTAATAGGAACAAGTACAACAAGTTTAGTTGCTTGTAATACACCACAATATAGTGAAGAAAAATTAAAAGAACAAAAAGAAAATCAAATAGATACAAAAGACCAAGCTATTAGAGACAATTTAGAATGAATAGCACCACAAGAAAAACCATTTAATGAAGTTGATAATAAATGGTATTATGTAGTATGACGTGGTAATAAAAATAACGATTGAAGAATTATTAAATTTAAAAACTATACATTTGATTTTAAAAAAATTGATAATTTTAAAAACGCTGATTTATGAAAGAGTAGCCCATATAGATTTAGTTCAGAACAAACATTACATATTGTTTGAACTTTTGAACTTTATTGAGAAAAAGATAATGGTAGTTATTTTAAATTTGTTTATCGTTGAAATTCATTAAATATACAAGAACCCGACTTAGTTATTGATGAAGATGGTAATTTAAAAGTTAAGTAAGAATTAAAGAAGAGATTAGACTGCACCTCAAAAAGTAAGTAAAATAAAAAAAGATTTTTCTAAATTTTTGAGGTGCAGTCTATTTTAATCTCTTTTTATTTTTTTACCTTGGTTTAAATATAATTTTAATGGGATTACTAGTATTGTTTTTAATGCCTAATGTGCCTCAATTATTAACATCTATTGTTATATCTTTATCATTACCAAAATAACTTCAAACAATAACTAACTTAGGAAATAACATTTTTGTAAATCTAATTTTTAGTTTTACATCATTATTATAATATGCTTGTAAATATGTTTCTGTAATTTTACTGTTATCATTATTAGATAATTTTGTTATTTGAAGTAAAAATTCAATATGTCCATTATTTTTCTCAGTTTTATAACTATTTTCATAATTTCCATTAGGTAAACCATTAGTATAAGCAGTAGCAAATTTTTTAATATCATTTGCTTTTATTTCATCAGTATATAAAGTTATTGTATTTTCAAAATTAACATTATCAGTTTGTGATAAGCCTTCTTTTTTTAAAGTTATTTTAGATAATGAACCAAAATCAATATTACAACTATTTTTACCAGCAGATAAAATAACATTTCTATTGGGAATAAAATTATTTATATATGGTTTTCTACATTCAACTTGTAAATTATTAAGATTACTTATTTCTATTGTTTTATAAGAACTAATAAATTTATCTATACTTTGAATTGTTGGGTCAATTTGTTTTAAATCAATTTCTACTTCATAATAACCATAATTAAATTCGTCATAAAATAAATTATTATAATAACCCGGATTATTTTTATATTTGCATTGCATTGATGCTATAATTTTAGTTTTTAATGGTTGAATTGTATTAGCATCTCAAATATCTTTTGTATAAGGTTGATATTTATATGGAACTGGTGGTAATACATATTCAGGGTAATTAAATGTTGGTATTTCATAATCATGTGGTAATAAGAAACTAGTTTTATAATTAGTTGTCATATCGCGTAAATAATTATTTAAGGTACTTTTTGTTTTACCTCTGAAACTCCATACTGATAAACGTAAATAATCTTCTTCATTATTGGTATATGGGTTATCAGCATAAAAGATAATTTCAAAATTACCTTTATATAATGCTTGTATTGAAAACATATCAATAATATAACTACAATTTGTCCCATCTGGTGTTTGTAAGAATTCACAATCATTATCTTCTTCACTATAACTAACTGGTGTTTGAGCATCTACTACTGTTGTAAGTTCATTAATTAAATAAACTCGGTTAGTTTTTTCGTTTAATTGTTTTAGATTATATGTTGAATAAACTATATTATTTGTTGGTTTACCATCCTTAGTTAAAACAGTACTTACTAATTTATCAGTTAATAAAGTGGTAAACCCGAAGCTAGTGGCATTTGCTCCAAAAATAGCACCAACTTTATCATTACCTTGTTCTCTAAATATTTCAAATGGTAAATAGCATTTACCTTTTGAGTTTTCAGACCAAAAAGCATCATTATAAAAACTATAAATATTAGCACTCATAAAGCCATTAAGTCATTGAAAATTAGGTCAAGTTTTTTCATCTTGATTAATAACTCAGCCCCAAGGAATACCAAACGAAATAAAGTTTAAGAATTTACCAACTCCGCCTGGTATCGTAAAAGGATTAAAAACTAACTTTTGTGTATAGTTTAAAGGTAATATTGTTATTTGACGGTTAATAAAATTATTCATATTTAAAATATCTCAAACATTACATGCACCCATTTTATTATATTCAATTTGAACACTACCAACAGTATTACCAAATTCATCTTTTCTTCTAAAATATGATGATGCTTGGGTACTAATAATATTATCAACCTTACCACCCTTTACCTCTATTTGACTTGGTGGCGTTATTTTTCAATTTTTAGACCAATAAAATTTAGAGTCATTATTTTCTTCATTAATAGTTGTTCCAACAACGGGATTAGTTGCTGTTGAACTTGCATTATCTGTTATAACAATACCTTCACTATTTTTTTGTTTTCAAAAGTCATATCTACTTTCCATATCTTTTTTTCAATTTTCATAACCGGTTATCATTGTTGGTTGAATCCCTTGAATGTTATATCAACTTACTTCTGGTGATGCATAAGTATTTACTTTATCAGGCGGACACGGATACATGTTATACATTAATAAATCTCGTGAATTCATTACTTTTGGATTAAATTGACCTTTAATAATTGGCCGGCCAATAACGGGCATATCAAAAAAGATCGGATTACCATAAAATTTAACTGCCATTGCTCTAACACCGGGGTCTTTTAATAACATATCATCTAATTCAACAATACCTTTATTTGTTTTCTCATCATAAGTTATTTTAGGAAAACAATAACCTTCCCCAGGTGCTGATGTTTGAATAAATTGTCGTACTGATAAACCACTATTACTAATTTTGTCATTAATACTTGAAAAGGTAATTTCTTGTCATAAAAAACTACCATCTCATGGTGAATAATAATTAATAACATTTGATGGATATAATCATTGTCTATCTTGGGGAGCAATATTTATATTGCCACCACCAATATTTAATCCATGGTCATTAAAAACCGTATAAAAGTTATAATAATCATTAATATTTAATTTATCTGCATCTTCATCTAAAATTAATAAAGTATATTGTCTTTCAGTTGATTGCTGAGTAAATACTTGTTCAAATTTAGCTTCACCAAATTGAATCGAACTTCTATCATCAATCATATAAGCATCTCAATGTTTACCAACTTTAACTTCTTTTGTATAAAAATTATCAGCTTTATTATCATTATTAATAAAATAACTTAATTTATATTGCTTTAAGTATTCTAACATTCTATTAATATCATAAATATTTTCCCCATCAATTAATTTTCAATAAACATTATTATTTTCATCTTTTAATTTTATCGCGAAAGGTGTTTCGTTATTGGCTCATATAGTTGAATTAATTGATTGTTTACTAAAATCATCAATTGTTAAGATATTAATTTCTTCACCTTTATGTTTTTGAACTATTTTTAAACTATCTTGTCATTGAGCAATCGTACTTTCCATATTATCAAATATTCTTGAATAACTACCATAATCACTAGGCTTTGCGTTATTGGGTTTTCAACCTGTTTCAGTATCAGGAATATATGAACTATAAACATTAAAAGGAAATACCATTCAATGTCTATTATCTTTTATATTTTCTCTTATATCTATTAAAGTATCGTGGGCTTGTCTTCTTAGTTCTTCGATAACTCCTGGGTTAATTCTACTCATTTTTTAATTCTCCTTTATTTCTGTTCTACCTTGCAAGGTATTTTGATTATTACCAGTTTCATCATATTCTAGTAATTTATTATTATGTTCAATTTCTTTGGCTTGCATTTTATTTTGTCATGCTTCTACTTTCTCAAAATATTTTGTTGCTTCTAATTCATCAATATTGTCATATTCAGTTATAGCTCTTATTGGTTCCATTGTGCCATTATCTAATCTAGCAGTAATTAATTCATTTTGTCGCATTTGGTCAACTAAACTAGCACTAATAAAATCAAAACCATAAGGTCGTTCACCAATACCATCTCATAAACCATAATATTTTAAAACAGTATCAAACATCTTAGTATAATATTGCTTACGATATGCTTGTAAATATGCTTGTTTTTCTAAGTCTTTTGTTTTAGTTAATAATGACTGTGTTTTATTCTGGTCATTATCTGATTTATCACCAAATGGACTAGAAAAATGACATGCTAAATATACTTGCTCAATAATTGATTTTTGATCTTCGGTATATGTTTCTAATGTTGGTGCACCTTGTACTACTTGTAAAGATTGTGATGATGTCCCATCTGCTGCCGTTTGACCTGATTGAATGAAAATATCATCAAATACATCTTGTAATGCTTTTTTATTTCCCATATTGTAAGCATTCATTAAACCATCATCTAATACCCCATATCAGTGCGTACGATTAGCTCATCGTTCTTTTGATTTAATATTAAAACTATCTTCTAAATCAAATTGTAATTTATAACAATTTGCCATTGTAGGTCATGGATTTAATGTAGTTGAAGTTGATAAGAACAACGGATTAGGTTCATTAATCATTTCTCAAAAAGGTACTATACCTAATTTATTTTTAAATTCTTGAACTAAAATAGGTCTAACATCATCTTTAATTTGTGTTTTACTTTGTCCAACAACTACCTCATTATTTTTTGGTCAACCTTTAATAACTATTTTATCTTTGGTACAAATTAAATTTAAAATAAAACCACTGTCTGATTGATGATAATTTAATCAAATGTCGGCCCCTTGTTCAATTTCATTTATTTTACTTACACGTGATGTAAAGTTAAAAGGATTAATTCATAAATCAATATTACCATCACTAGTTTCTAATAAACCAAAAATAGTTTTACCCATTAAACTTGCTGTTAATTCGTTTTTATCTAACTTTTCTTTTATTTTATAATTTTCATATCATCAATTTAATTTTTCTAAAATGTCTTTACGATGAGACTTAAATAAAATATCTTTACCATTTATTAATCGCATTTGATGACGAGCAATAATATTTGCTAAATTAATTGTTCAATCATAATTATAAAATTTTAAAACACTATTAATATCACTTAAGTTTGGTAAACTAGGGAAAGTATTATTCATGGTTATTTTGCTCCTTTAATTTTAAGATAAGTGCATAATTAATAATATTTACTGTTAATAAATTTGGCTCATTTGCTAAAACTTGAACACATACTTTAACTTTTTGATATTTTTTAATATATTCGTTATATAAATTTAATTTACATATTGCGATATTATCTTTTTTTAATTCTTGACAAAGTCTTTTTTTAACTTGTCCACAAACAGACATATAAGGTATTTTTGCATTTATTACACGTTCATCATGGATTACATAAATATCTTTTTTCATTAAGTTATTCACTCCCTTTGTTGTCATAATTTATAATCTGCTGAATTATTATGTTTAACCATTGGTATTAATTCAAAATGTAAAGCATAAAAATCACTATCAAATGTATCATCATATAAGTCTAACATTCGTTCTTCTCTGGCATCTGGTTTATCTTCTCATTGAATTAATTCATATTGGGTTTTACTGACAGGACATTTTTCTCATAATCATTTTAATTGGTTTGTATTTATTAACATTGTAAATGCTTCAATCCGATGTCTTATTTTAAATTTCTGTTTTTGTGCTGGTTTAAATGTCATATATTGCCCAAAAGTATAATTATATTTTTCTCTATTTAAACTTTGTAATGTTGAATATGCACTATCATCAACATTTATACTAATACCCTGCTGTATTAAATTAAAGTATTGATTTAATTGATTATTATAAAACTCTAAAATATCTTTTACTTGTTCTAATTCTGTTTTAAATTGCTGTGTAGCATTTGAATGCGTATACTCAGAAGATTTATAAGCTTTTTTATCAAATGAATTATATAGTCAAAAACTAGCGGCAGTAGTATGTCCCTTAGGACTGGTCGCGTTAGCAATATCAACACCACCTAATAATTTCGTTGGTTGAATAATATCTGTTGCTTGCATAATATCAATATATCTTGCAAAAATTGAACCACTAGTATTACCGGGCAATCCTCAACTCCATACTCTTGCTCTTTCAATATCTAATTGTTCTAATCTTAATTGTTCATTAACTTTATCTTGTGGTAATTTATAATTAAGTCTTCAACTAGAATAATGAATAATAATTTTCATATTTCATTTTTCAATATATTTAATTTGTTCATATTTACTACGCATTATTTCTTCATTAAAAGATAATAATTCATTACAATAACCAACAATATATCTTTTTAAACTTTCAGGATTACACGTATTAATTGTTATTTTATTTTGATAACCACGAATAGCAAACTCTAAATCACTTAAATCTTTTTGTTGAAATTGGTCACATTCTTCTCTTCAATCAATTACTAATTTATACTTATTCAAATCAGCAAAGGCTTTTAATTTTTCTTTTCGACTTGGTGAATGTAAACCTTTACAATATATTTTGCTATCATTTGATAAAGTAAAAGTAAAATTTGATAAATTAATACTATAAGGTATATTATTTTCATCTAACATATTTCATATATTTTGAAAGACACTATCTTTTAAATCTTTACTCCAATACATACTAGCAATTATACAAATTGGTTCTTTAATTAATAAACTAATTTTTAATAATTCACCAAACATTTTAATATTTGATATAGTCTTACCGCTATATCGTGTTCCAATTTGATTAATTTCATTAACTAATTCATATTTCTTAACAAATGGATATTTATTACCAATATTACTATTTTGTAATAACCAATAAGGCGTTTCTAATAAATAAGTAAAATGATTAAGCATTATTTTCAGTTTCTTTTTTAATATCTCTAATATCCGTTTGTAAATTAACAATTATTGGTTGTTGATTATTTAAGTTTAATTCTTTTTCAAGTTCTTTTTCTTGCAGTGAATATTTATAATTAAATGCACGCTGTCAATATAACCTAGTACCTTCTGGCGTTTTAACCATTTGTTTAATAAGCTCACTTTCTATTTTATCAACTTGTTTTTCAAGTAAAGGAACTATCTTCTCGCTCGCGTAACTATCATATCTTCACTTGCGAGAAAGATTTAATTTATTGGTTAAATCATTCAAAGTATAGGGGATATTAGGTGATTTATCACGTCAAAACTGCTCTATTTTACGATAAAATGTTCGTAAACTTGCTGTTTTTGGATTAAATTCTTTCATTTTTACTCCTTTTTGCATACTAAAATTGCTATTATTTAATGAATATGATTAAATAAAAGAGTAATTAATAACTATAAAATGTAACAAAGAACCATCGCGGTTCTTTTTTATTATTTATATTTTACATCAAAATAAAAAAAAGTAAAGTAATTTACTTTTTATTTTAGTATACAAGCATAAAGAGATACAAATTCGATACTTGTTACATTATAATAATATATCTTTAAAATTATTTGTCAATACCTTTTTTTAAAAATTCGTGTATAAATGAATTTAAACAAAAGAAATGGATGTACAAATATATGCAAGATTATACACATGTAAAATTTGACGAACGAAGATTTATTAAGGATTTATTGTTATCTGATAGTTGCAAAAAGAAAAATGGAACGATTAATTTATCTGAAATATCAAGGCAAACGGGAAGAGATATTAATACTGTTAAAAGAGAAATTAATAGATTTAAAAATATAGAAGATTATGATGTTGGTAAAGCACATAATGATTATTTAAAAAAACGAAAAAAATCTATTAAAAAGCCCCCCAAATTCACAGAAGAACAAAAAGAATGACTAAATTTACGATTTAATATTCTTCATAATTCACCAGCACAAATTATTCATCGATATTTTATAAAGTTTGGTGTTAAATTTCCTGCTTGTGTTAAAACTTTTTATAAATGAATTGACTTAAAATTATTCGGTTTAAATAAACAAAATTTACGCCATCATGGTAAAAAATATAAGAAAAAGGGGGAATATGATAATCGTGGTAAATTAAATAATTTTAAATCAATATTAGATATTGAAAATAAGCAATCTAATGTTGGCTGATTTGAAATGGATACCGTAGTTGGAAAAGACCATCAATCTAGTTGTTTAGTTTTAGTAGAACAATCAAGTAAAAATTACTTTGTAATGAAATTAAAAAATCATACCGCTAATGAGGTTTTAACAAAATTTAAAGATATGATTGTAAGTAATAATTTAATGGGTAAAATGAAAGGAATAATAACAGACCGTGGGAAAGAATTTAGTAAATGAAGAGAAATGGAAATATTTGCTGAAACACAAGTTTATTTTTGTGACCCTGCTTCACCACAACAAAAACCATTAATTGAATATATGAATGGTGAATTTAGACATTGATTTAAAAAAGGAACTGATTTTAATAATGTTAGTCAACAAAAAATAGATTGAGTAGTTGATGTTATAAATGATAAACTTCGACCGTGTTTAAACTGAGTAAGTGCAAAAGAAATATTTTTACAAAATATTAAGTAAATTTTTATTAATTAAATTTAATAAATTATTTTTTAGTGTGTCAAAATATGTTCAAAATAATAACAATTTATAAATAATTTATTTTTTTTAAAAAATAGTTGCATTTATTTTAAATAATGTTATTATCAATTTAACAAGAGATACAAATTTGGAGCTTGTATCTACACAATGCCTTTTAAATTAATATAAACAACAGGAATAGTTTCTATTAAAAAATGAGCATTATATTTGGTATTAAAAGGAAATTCTAATTTTCCTTTTAAATACAATTCATAATTAATTTTCATTTTTAACTTAACACCTTCATTATAAAAAATAATTTTAGTTTTAAAATGGTAACCATCATCATTTTTACTAAATGGATATTTATATTCTTCTAAATTATTAAAAATAGAATATCCACTTTCATTAATATTTTCTATTTTAATATTAATATTTGTTTCTAATTTGCTGAATTATACTTGTAAGTGCAAGTATAATTCAGCTCATTAAAATATTTATTTATTAATGTTTTTTGCCCAGCAAGTTGTTGAAAGTCAGGGTGTTTAATTAAAGTGTTTTCAATTCATTTGATATTACGATAACAATTACTCTCACTAATGCCAAAAGTTTTGGCAAGATGAAAATAAGTGCGGTATTCTCTTCAATATGATAAAGTCATTAATAAACGATTTTATAATGATAATTTATTAGCTTTTCCGCCTTTTTAAATTTGGATTTTAACACAATATTTTTATTTGTTTAACTGTCCCATTAATTTTACAATTCAGGAAATAAAAAAACAATCTCACAAAGAATTTTTTTTGCCGGTTCATCGTACAGGACGCCTTAATCATTTTGAACCTAGATTATATCTAGGTTTTTATTTTTTATGATAGAATAATAACGTATTATTTATAGATAAATAGAATGTGAAATAGAGGATAAAAAAATGAGTGACGAAATTAAAAAAAAAGAGAAAATAGATAATTCCGATAGTTATAGTAATGAAGATAGTTTTGTAAATATTTATAAGTATGCTTTAAAAAAGGGTAACGGTCCATTTTATAAAACATTTTTAATGGGACTTGCAGCGGGATTATTTATCGGATTTGGTTATATTGCGGCGATTACCGCAACAAAAGGGGATTGAAATAATATTCCAATTGGACTAAAAAGTTTAGTATTTGGTCTTGTCTTTACCGTTGCAATTACAATGATTGTTTTTCTAGGGGGAGAAATGTTTACCTCAAATTCGTTAGCATTAATTGTTGTTATTAAAAAACAATTAAATGTTGGTAGATTTGTTAGTAATTTATTTATTGTCTTAAATGGAAATTTCATTGGGTGTTTAATTATGGCAGGTTTAACAGCCTGAGGTGGTTTTTTAAATCATACACCTGATTCAATAACTGATTTTTATTATAATACGATTAATTTAATTGATGGAAAGTTAAAACATGCATGATGAGAAAACTTTGGAAGTGCAATTTTATGTAACTTCTTAGTTGCAGGTTCAATTTATGCTGCACATACAACTAAATCATCAATTGCAAAATTATTTGTGGTAAATTTAATTATTATGGCTTTTGCAATTTCAGGTTTTTCACATGTTGTTGCTAATTCATATTTATGATTTTTACAACTATTTTTAAAAATTTTTGGAACAAGTGGTGGTTGATCAGAATTTGGGATATTTGCTTATAATGTGCAATTACCATCTTTAATTGGTAATTTCTTAAGTGGTGGAATTTTCTTACCGTTCTTATATTACTTTATTTATCGGAAAGATGTAAAAGAAAAATTAGCGCTTTAATTTTGTAGTTAAAATTAAGTTTAAAAAAGAAATGTAAAAGACTGTACCCATTTTAGTAAGTATTAATGAAAAGTAGGTCGCATAAATTATTTTGGGGTTTTAATTAATATCGCATAATTTTTAATAAAATAGTTAAATTATTATTTTAATTTTGTCGAAAACTCTTGATAAAGTCAAAAACCCTTATAAAATATAGATATTTGCAATAAATACATTTTATCAAAAACCCAATAAAATCAAGGTTTTATTAAAATATCAAGAGTTTTCGACAAAATTAAAAGAATTTTATGAAAAAGTTAAAAAAGAAGCAGAATTAATCAAAAAACAAAAACGCTTAAATAAAATTGATCAAAAATTTAGAGATAAAGGTATTAAATGCCCTAATTGCAAATCTTATCATTAGACTGCACTAGACTGCACACAAAAAAGTAAGTAAAGAAAAAAAGTCTTTGCTAAACTTTAAAGGAGGTGCATTTTTATATGGCAAGAAAAGGACAAAAATTTAATAAATATACAGCAGATTTTCGAAAAAGGATAGGACAAGAGGTTAAAAATAATAGTATAAGTTTTATTGCAAAAAAATATGCAATTAATAAAAAAACTGTTGCTTCATGGTATGAAAATTTTAAGAAAGGAATTTTAAACACCAATAAAGGTCCAAAAGAATCATTTGAAAAAAGAGATTTAAACTATTACAAAGTTAGGTATGAATTACTAAAAAAGCTTCATGACTTTTACAATTAAATAAAAGAAAAATTGTATTTTTTATCAAAGAAAACCTTAATAAATATCCACTAAATTTATTACTTGATGTAACAAATTTAAAGCGTAGTTATTGAGATAAATATAAAAATTATTCAAGTAATGGTAAGGATAGTGAACCATTAAAAAATATTGTAAAAGTCTATGAAGAAAATTTAAAACAATTTGGTTATCGTCGAATTACCAAATATTTAAAAGAAGATTATGGCATTGTTTATAATGCTAAGAAAGTATTACGAATTATGAAAGAAAATAATATTCAAGCTGAATATGTAAAGCGTATGCGTAGAAAAATATTAATAAAACAAAATAGAAATAAAAATATAATTAAATATCCTGATTTAGTAAATCGTAATTTTAATGATATTAAAGAAAGATTTTCAATTTTATTTACTGATGTAACTTATTTAATTTGAAATGGTAAAAAACATTATCAATCAACAATAATTGATGGATATACTAAAGAAATTATTGATGTAAAATGATCAAAATTTAATAATAACAAACTTGTAATTGATAATTTAAATGCTGCAATTAATAAAATTAAAAAAATAAAAAAAGATCTAAATAAAACAATAATTCATTCAGATCACGGATATCAATATACATCTAAAGATTATAATAGTAAATGTTTAGATAACAAAATTATAATTTCAATGGGTAAAAATTATCATTGTGCAGACAACATTATTATTGAAAGTTTTCATTCATTACTTAAAAAAGGAACAATCCATAATAAAAATTATAAATCTCATAATGAATATATTAATGATGTTAAAAAATGAAATAAATGATATTCAAACCAAAAAGAAAAATATATAATAAACTTCTTGCGATACTAACAAAAATAAAAAAATTACAAATAAAAAAATTAAATTAAACTTTAAAATAATGCACAGTTTCAGATAACTGAGAATTTTAATTAAAAAATGCTTTCATTTCATATTGAAGTGGTGGCATTTTTAAATTTAAAATTTTTCTTTTTTCATTATAATGAATTATATAATTATCTACAATATTTTTTACTTCTAAAATATTTTTACAGTGTGATAATTCTGAGTTCTCGGTTTTAAGAATTGAAAATCAATTTTCAATCGGTGAATTATCTAAACAATTGCCTCTTCTTGACATACTTATATTTATACCGTGTTTTTTTAATAATTTTTCATAAGCTTTTGAAGTGAAATGAATACCTTGATCAGAATTAATAGTTAATTCACCTTTGATTATTTTTCTTTTAATAATTGCTTCTTTGATACAATTATTTACTCAATTTACTGTTGGAGTTGTTGTTAAAGAATAATTTACTATTAAATTACTAAATAAATCCTTGATTGCAAATAAATATACTCATTCTGTGATTGTTTTAACATACGTAATATCAATTGATCACTTTTGATTAGTTTTTTCAGCTTTAAAATTACGTTTTAATAGATATTTATGTCGAATATGTTCATTTGTCATTTTTAAGAAATGATTAATTTTTTTTCTTGTTTTAATTCTTACACTAGAAATTCTATTAGCTAATTTCATATAACGATAAACTGTTGAATTCGACACATTAATTTTTTGCTCTTCCAAAGATAATTTAATTTGTCTGTGTCCTTTAATACTATTTTCTCTATGAATTGCTTTAATTATTTCATATATTGAATAATCAATATTTGGTTGATATTCATCACAATTTTTTGAATATTTATTTCAAGTATCATATGAAATTCTTAATTCTTTTAAATATCATGATAAAGTAATTTTTGAAACTTGCAATTCTGATTTAATAAAAGCAATTTGTTTTCTAATGTTTGTTTTTGTTTTTATCTTTGGAAGAGCTTCAAGCTTTTTTAAAACTTCATTCTCAGCTTTTATTCTTTCATTTTCTTTTTTTAATAAATAGTTTTCACGTTCTAAGGGGTTTTTAAACTTATTTAATTCAAAATCTTTTCGCTTTTTTCGTTCTTTTAGAATTTCTTTATTTTGTTGAAATTGATTTACTCATTTTGAAATAGTTGCTAAACTAATATGATATTCTTTTGCTATTTCACTATAAGATTTATTGTTAATTGAGTATTCATTAACAATTTTTTCTTTAAATTCAAAAGAATGATCTTTAGACCCTTTTATTTTACCTTTAGCCATATAAAAATGTTTCTCCTAACTTTATATGCCAAATTGTAAAGTTAAGTGCAACTAAATTATTTTTCTAACCAAATATTCGATTGGCGAAAGATAATTTAGTATTTTTCTTGGTCTTTGGTTTAAAGACAATATAAATTTATGAACTGCATTTTTAGTAGTATTTGAAAAATTAAATTTTTTAGGAAATTTTTCTCTAATTAAACCATTAGTATTTTCATTAGTACCTCTTTGTCAGGGTGAATATGCATTAGCAAAATAAATTTTCACATTTAAATTTTTTTCAAGTTGTTGTCAATTAGCAAATTCTTTACCCCGATCAAATGTTATAGTCTTAACAAGATTATTTGGAAGAATTGATAAATAATGGCTAATATTTTCGTTAATAACTTTAGTAGTTCTATTTTCAACTAATATTGCTAAAGTAAATCTTGATGTTCTTTCAACTAAAGTTATTAAACATGATTTACTTTTACCTCGTGATGATACTACGGTATCACCTTCTCAACGACCAAGAGTTACGCGATTATTAACATTAGCATTTCGTTCTTTAATTAATTTACCATTAAATTTACCCCGATTTTCTTGATATTTTCGTTTCTTACCTTTTCTTCTTAAATTTTTATTAGTAACTTTTTCAAGTAATCCAGAATAAATTCAATTGTAAATTGTTTTAAAACTAATAATTCATTCTTTATGAAAATTTTTAATTCTGCCATAAATTTGTTCAGGTGATCAACCTAATAATAATTTTTGTTGTACATATTTTACTAATTCTCTATTTTTAAACTTATGAAAATAAATATGTGATTGTTTTCTATTTTCTGCTTTATTTTGTGCAATTAATGAAAAATAATAATCATTATTTTTATTTCTATTAACTTCTCGAATAATAGTACTAATACTTCGATTAAGATTTTTAGCTATTTCACTAATTTTTATTTTAAACTTCAATTGATTCTCAATATAAATTCTTTCATCTATGCCAAGATGTTTATATCCCATATAAAAACCCCTTGCTTTATTTTTTCTAAAATAAACTTAGCATCATAAAATTTTTATATGATATTTTTTGCAATTTTATTTACTTGCACTTACAAGTATAATTCAGCATATATTAATAATAATCTAGAAAAATTTTTATTTATATATATCAGTTAAAAGAAACATTTCATAAACTTTAAAATAATCATTTTTAAAAATTTTAATTGCTTTTTAAGCATAAATAACAAGGTATCGCAAGAAGTCTAATGTGTTATTTCTTCTTTTTTAAATTTGGATTTTAACACAATATTTTTATTTGTTTAACTATCCTATTTAATTTTACAATTCAGTAATTATAAAAAAAACAATCTCACAAAGAATGTTTTTTGCCGCTTCATCGTACAAGACGTCATATTTAAATAACTTTTTTAGATTTTTTTGAATTTGGAACAAAATTGGAATAGAAATGGAATAGAAATGGAACAAAAAATAGCCTTTATTTTATAAGATTTTAAATAGATCACTGTTTGCTTCTTATCAAAGATATAAAATATCTAATTTAAGACAAATTTAGAAAAAATAATTTAAGTCTGTCAATATCTAGCAAAAATTTCGCAAAATTATTTAATTGATAATGTTTGTGATGTATATTGATTATTTCAAGGATGATTTGGTTTTGGTTTATGTGCTTTAGATTTGGGAACTTTGTTTTCAATATTTTTAATAGGAACCAGAATGTATTCTAATAAATTATATATTTGATTGTTATATTTTAAATATAATGTTTCATCAAGTGCTTTAATTACTGTAATTTTTGTTTTTGAATTAAAGACTTTTAACTTTTTATTATTATAAGCCATATATTTTTTATTGTTATAACTAATTGATGAACTATTGTCTGTTTGTCGCGTTGAAGTGATTGATAAAAATAAATTAATTTTGTCATTATTAGGAGCGTCAACAAAGACAGAATTGTTATAATCAATAGAAATGGCAAATTGTTTATTGAATTTGGTTATAAATTCTTTTAAGAATGTATTTGCTTCTTCAATAGTGGTTACTTCTGCGAGAATTAATTCATTTTTCAAGCGATCTTGTAGAGTGCCTCATAAACGTTCAATTCGTCCTTTTGCTTGGGGAATTGAAGTAGTTATGATTTCGACACCTAATTCATCACAGCATCGGCTGAATTGAGTAAAGGTGTCTTTTTCTTCGGTTTTATCACTACTTTTTTGGTATGTAAAGATTGTTCGTTTATCGGTATAAAATGTCATGGGAATTCCATAATTTCGTAAAATTTGATGTAAAACATTATAATAACCTTGTAATGTTTCTTGATAAGCAAAATATAATCCAACAACCGTATTTGTTGTATCATCAATTGCGCCATGTAAAAATCATTTTGGACCAAATGGTCCAAATCAATGATGTTCACTGGCATCAGCTTGTAATAGTTCGCCGAAACATTTTCGACGTTCTCTTAAAGGGCTGGGTTTTATCTTTTTTCTTTATTTTTTTCTTTCGAGGTGTTTTAATTTGATTTAAGGACATTAATTTGTATAAAACTGAATATGAAATGTTTATTCCTTCATTTTCGATTAATTTTTCTTTGAAATGAGTAAAATTAAAGCCAATATATTTAGTTTTATATAAATTTATAATCTTTTCACAAATTTGTGGATTTGTTTTATTGTGAGCTATCCTTCCACGAGAATGGTGAGCAAATGATTGACTATTTTGTGGATCATAAATTTTTATAAGTTGTTCAATGCGACGAATTGATAAGTGTAAAATATTTGCAGCTCTTTGCTTTGATATTTTATTGTTAATAATTTTTTCAATTGTTTTGTATTTATGTTGTTCTTTCATTGTTAGTTTTCTTTTCATTGTTATCACCATTTTTAATTTTAAATGGTTGCGAAATTTTTGCTAGATAACTATTACGAAATTATCACAAGATAAGGACATATATTAGACTTCTTGCGATACCGGTTTTTCTTATTAAGAATATTTCTATAAAATATAATTAAAAATAAAAAATATAAATTAGGCGGGTATAAAACTATGAAAAAGGATAACTTTAAATTTCTTAATGATAAAGAATTATTACGATTAACAGGAATA
This sequence comes from Spiroplasma endosymbiont of Polydrusus pterygomalis, assembly GCF_964030635.1. Taxonomy (GTDB): domain Bacteria; phylum Bacillota_I; class Bacilli_A; order Mycoplasmatales; family Mycoplasmataceae; genus Spiroplasma. The sequence continues at coordinate 1,473,518 of NZ_OZ034909.1, forward strand.
AAACAAAATACTTTTAATAAAATGTTAGATATTTTAAAAGAAGCCGAGTTAAAAAAATTTAAAAAAGGCGGAAAAGCTAATAAATTATCATTAGAAAATCGTTTATTAATGACTTTATCATATTGAAGAGAATACCGCACTTATTTTCATCTTGGCAAAAGTTTTGGCATTAGTGAGAGTAATTATTATCGTAATATCAAATGAATTGAAAACACTTTAATTAAACATCCTGACTTTCAACAACTTGCTGGGCAAAAAACATTAATAAATAAATATTTTAATGATAAAACAATTATTATTGATGCAACCGAAACAGCCATCCAACGCCCAAAAAAAGACAAAAAAATACTATTCCGGAAAAAAGAAAAAGCATACTATCAAAACACAAATAATCCTCGAAAAAGAAAACAAAACTATTATTGCAACAAATTTTGCTTGTGGTAAAACCGATGATTTTCGTTTATTTAAAGAATCAAAAATACCGCTTTTAAAAGCTACCAAAGTAATAGTTGATACATGTTATCAAGGCTTGCAAAAAATGCATCGGAATGTTTTGATTCCGCATAAAAAAACAAAGCAAAAACATTTTCAATAACGATTCTCATTTGTGAAATTAGTTTATTATGCTGTTTTTGTTCGTTATTTAAATGTTTTTGCTATCCTTAAAAAATTTAAAATTATTACTTAAAAATATCGCAATCGTAGAAAAAGCTTTGCTTTAAGATTTAATTTAATTGCTTCAATCTATAATTTTCAATTGTTATTATAAATAAGACAAGAAGTTGAATGAAAATTAACTTTAAATAATAAAATCATTTTTTGTTGTGTCAAAATAATGCATCTCTTATAAAGACTATAAGAATTAAATTAATAAGAGGTATAAATTCCTATTTGTATTTTTTCTTTATGAATTAATTTGCAATGATTATCTTAGTATCGCAAGAAGTCTAATGAAACAAGTCCAATGGCATATTTTAATTTTAAAAAAATAGGGGTAAAACCCTATTTTTAATTAAGCAATTATATTACCATTTTCATCTATTTTAGGTAAAGATGGAGTAGGTGTATTATCATCTCATTTATATAAAGATTTAAATAATTCTTGTTGTTTTGAATCATCTTCTCATCTTTTAATTAATACAGTTCTTCATTGTTCTGTTTCTTCAACCAACATTAACCCTGAATTATATCCTTGTTTAATACTATATTGAAGAATATATTTACCATCTTTTTGAATATTTGTAACTGAACTATTTATAAAATTAAATAAACTAATTTTTCATTTATTTTCTTTTTTTGTTCTTCAAATTGTAGCATAATATTTATTATCAACTTTTTTAAATGGCTGGTCTTTTGGACACATTTGTTTTCAATTACCAATATCTTTTCGTTCACAATCATCTACATTATCAATTTTACAGCTTACTATTCCTAATGTGCTTGTTCCCGTAATAACTAAACTACCTAAAATACTTAAAATTTTTTTCATATTATTTCCCTACTTTCACTAATAAAATATTATTTAAAATAAAATCATCTCAAATATTTTCATTATTGTTGCTTATTATGTACCATTTTTTACTATTATTATCTTGATAAAATTTAATAGTAATTGAATGAATTTGTCCGCCTCCTATATATTGTTCTTTATATTTATATATGCTACCATTATAATTTATTGGTATAGTTTCTTTACGAAAATAATATTTGTTATCTCTGTATAATTCAAATCTTATAGTGTATTCATAATTATTATTAAAGTTTTTAATATAAAATTTATTCTCTTTTTCTTTAATAATACTTATTTCATCATCTAAATTATTTTTATTACAAGCAATTAAACTTGTTGTACTTGTTCCTAATAATGAGATTACTCCAATAATACTTAATAATCTTTTCATTTATACCAACCCTCTTTTTCTACTATTTTATTAATTGATCACATTATATATATATATATATATATATACAAGGGTAAAATAGTTAAATTGTCCTTATCTTGTGATAATTTCGTAATAGTTATCTAACAAAAATTTCGCAAAATTATTTAAAATTAAAAATGGTGATAACAACGGAAAGAAAAATAACAATGAAAGAACAACATAAATACAAAACAATTGAAAAAATTATTAACAATGCCAAATTGTAAAGTTAAGTGCAAGTATAATTCATCGAATACATTCTGGTTCCTATTAAAAATATTGAAAACAAAGTTCCCAAATCTAAAGCACATAAACCAAAACCAAATCATCCTTGAAATAATCAATATACATCACAAACATTATCAATTAAATAATTTTGCGAAATTTTTGCTAGATATTAACAGGGTAAAATAGTTAAATCATCATTTAATGTATAATGAGTTATACAAAATTAAAGTTTTTAATTATATTGTTGATTATTTTTATGGTGATTTTAAGATGGTGGATAGGTTACAATAAGTTGGACCATATTTATGTGGACTTTCAAATAAAATATAATTATGAAGAAAGTAGGAATATAAAAATGGGAAGAAATTCATCGGTGTATGAATTTAAAAAACAAATTGTTTTACTTTATCAAAATGGTAAAACCATTCTTGAAATTTTTAAGGAATATGGGATGTCAAAATCAGCCGTATATCAGTGAATTGAAAAATTAAATAATTCTGGATCTTTTAAAGCAAAAGATAACCGCACTGTTGAAGAAAATGAACTTGATTGCCTTGCGGAAAGAATTAATCCAATTACGAATGGAAAACGACATTTTAAATCAAGCGGCACTGATAATCGGCAAAAAATAGAAATTATTAACAATAATAAATAAAAATATTCCGTGCGAAAAATGGGTCAAATATTAAAGATAGCAAAATCAACATATTACTATCAAATTAATAAATACGCTACGGTTGATGTTAATAATTATGAACAAGAAGTTATCAGTCCATTTAATGATAGTCGCAAAATTTATGGAGCTCGTAAAATTAAAGCTATTTTAACCAGAAAAGATATTATCTTATCGCGAAGAAAAATTCGCCAAATTATGATTAAAAATCAGTTAGTATCTAAATACACCAAATTAAAATATCGTAATCATAAGTCAATGGTTAATAACGACGAAATTAGCAACGTTTTAAACCGTGAATTTAATAATAAACAACCAAATGAAGTTGTTGTTAGTGATTTAACATATGTTCAAGTTGGTGCTAAATGACATTATATTTGTTTATTAATTGACTTGTTTAATCGTGAAATAATTGGCTATAGTGCCGGGACAAACAAAACAGCCCAACTAGGACAAAAAGCCTTTTATTCAATTACAAGACAATTAAATCAAATTACGTTATTTCATACTGACCGGGGTAATGAATTTAAAAATAAAATCATTGATAATATCTTAAATACTTTTAACATCAAACGATCATTAAGCAATAAAGGCTGTCCATACGATAATGCTGTGGCTGAAACAACTTACAAAAGTTTTAAAACGGAATTTATCAAGGGGCAAAAATTTATAAATTTAACCCAATTAAAATACAAATTATTTGACTTTGTGGATTGATATAACAATATTCGAATTCACGGTAGTTTAAATTATTTAACACCCGTTGAATTTAGAAAACAACAGTCCATATAAAAAATGTCCTAAAAAGGGTTGCCAATCCAAGCAATTAAAATTTTTAAAAATGATTATTTTAAAGTTTAATTTAATTTTTTTATTTGTAATTTTTTTATTTTTGTTAGTATCGCAAGAAGTCTAATAAAACGGGAAATTACTTTACTAGATTGTCCTAGCAATGAAATTTGAATTAATAAATTTTATTGTTCATAATTTAAATGACTTCAATAAGTAAAATGATGACGAAAAGCATCAAAACTAGCCCGACATTTTTTGCATAAATATTTTTGTTTTCCTTCGGGATTATGGCCATTTTTAACACAATGATAAGATTTGCAATTAGGGCATTTAATACCTTTATCTCTAAATTTTTGATCAATTTCATTTAAGCGTTTTTGTTTTTTGATTAATTCTGCTTCTTTTTTAACTTTTTCATAAAATTCTAAAAATTGATCATCTGTTAAACTATTTATTAATTCTGCAAGTATTTTTTTCCATCAATTATTTACCTCTCTTTATATTAAAAATATACCTAATTTTAGATATATTTTATAAATATCAAGAGTTTTCGACAAAATTAAAGTATATTGACAATAAAATTAGAAGTAATACAATATAGCTAAGTAAGTGGTATATTATTCCACAATTTCTAAGATATTAATTAAAACCCTTAAATAATACATACGACCGGAAATTATTTGTTTTTAAAATTAGAATCTCTTAATTAAAAAAATAACTCATTGCAATGAATTCAACGAGTTATTTTTTTTCTTTATGTAAAATATGTTGATTACATTTTGAACAATATTTGTTAACTTCTAATTTTTCTTGTTGTTTCTTTTTATCACGTTTTGCAATGTAGTTTTCTTCCTTGCATTTTTCACAACGTAAAATTATTCCTTCACGCATTTGCTTATTCCTCTTTTCTGATTAAACATTCTTTTTTTCGAATTTTTACAACGAATATATCATGACAAAATAATTTAATTTTGTCAATATATTTTTCGGTTCTTTCCCCATTTTTTTAATTATCGCAGCGGAAAATCCGGATATCAAGGAGGATTAACAGAGTGGCTAAGACTAAAAACCCTAGCATGACACCTAAACTAATGCTTAGTTCTGTCGCTGATAAAATTATCTCCTTATAATATACTTTTTGCGATATTAACAAAAATAAAAAAATTACAAATAAAAAAATTAAATTAAACTTTAAAATAAGCATTTTTAAAAATTTTAATTGCTTTTTAAGCATAAATAATAAGATGCCGCAAGAAGTCTAATCTATAATTTTCAATTGTTATTATAAATAACACAAGAAGTTGATTGAAAATTAACTTTAAATAATAAAATCATTTTTTGTTGTGCCAAAATAATGCATCTCTTATAAAGGCTATAAGAATTAAATTAATAAGGAAAAAGGTAGACTGCACCCCGTTTAGTAAGTATTAATAAAAAGGTTTACAAACTTTCATTTATTATATCTTTTTCTTTTTGGTTTGAATATCATTTATTTCATTTTTTAACATCATTAATATATTCATTATGAGATTTATAATTTTTATTATGGGTTGTTCCTTTTTTAAGTAATGAATGAAAACTTTCAATAATAATGTTGTCTGCACAATGATAATTTTTACCCATTGAAATTATAATTTTGTTATCTAAACATTTACTATTATAATCTTTAGATGTATATTGATATCCGTGATCTGAATGAATTATTGTTTTATTTAGATCTTTTTTTATTTTTTTAATTTTATTAATTGCAGCATTTAAATTATCAATTACAAGTTTGTTATTATTAAATTTTGATCATTTTACATCAATAATTTCTTTAGTATATCCATCAATTATTGTTGATTGATAATGTTTTTTACCATTTCAAATTAAATAAGTTACATCAGTAAATAAAATTGAAAATCTTTCTTTAATATCATTAAAATTACGATTTACTAAATCAGGATATTTAATGATATTTTTATTTCTATTTTGTTTTATTAATATTTTTCTACGCATACGCTTTACATATTCAGCTTGAATATTATTTTCTTTCATAATTCGTAATACTTTCTTAGCATTATAAACAATGCCATAATCTTCTTTTAAATATTTGGTAATTCGACGATAACCAAATTGTTTCAAATTTTCTTCATAGACTTTTACAATATTTTTTAATGGTTCACTATCCTTACCATTACTTGAATAATTTTTATATTTATCTCAATAACTACGCTTTAAATCTGTTATATCAAGTAATAAATTTAGTGGATATTTATTAAGGTTTTCTTTGATAAAAAATACAATTTTTCTTTTATTTAATTGTAAAAGTCATGAAGCTTTTTTAGTAATTCATACCTAACTTTGTAATAGTTTAAATCTCTTTTTTCAAATGATTCTTTTTGACCTTTATTGGTGTTTAAAATTCCTTTCTTAAAATTTTCATACCATGAAGCAACAGTTTTTTTATTAATTGCATATTTTTTTGCAATAAAACTTATACTATTATTTTTAACCTCTTGTCCTATCATTTTTCGAAAATCTGCTGTATATTTATTAAATTTTTGTCCTTTTCTTGCCATATAAAAATGCACCTCCTTTAAAGTTAGCAAAGACTTTTTTTCTTTACTTACTTTTTTGGGTGCAGTCTACTTTTTTTAGCAATATTAGTTGAAAATATAACTACTAAAGTTATTAACGAAAATATTAGCCATTATTTATCAATTCTGCCAAATAATCTTGTTAAGACTATAACATTTGATCGTGGTAAAGAATTTGCTAATTGACAACAACTTGAAAAAAATTTAAATGTGAAAATTTATTTTGCTAATGCATATTCACCCTGACAAAGAGGTACTAATGAAAATACTAATGGTTTAATTAGAGAAAAATTTCCTAAAAAATTTAATTTTTCAAATACTACTAAAAATGCAGTTCATAAATTTATATTGTCTTTAAACCAAAGACCAAGAAAAATACTAAATTATCTTTCGCCAATCGAATATTTGGTTAGAAAAATAATTTAGTTGCACTTAACTTTACAATTTGGCATTATTATATTTTCAATAATTCACTGTTTTTGTAATCGTTTGGTATTAGTGGATTGAACAAAAATATTATTATTAGTATTAACCGCCATTTGAATACAACATTTAGTGTTAGTGGAAAATGGATCAAGATGAGTTTTTCGTTTATTAAATTTATTTTTAAAATTACCTTTATGGATTTCTTTAATAGACTTCTTGCGATACCTGATTATTTATGCTTAAAAAACTGGATAGGTTACAATAAGTTGGACCATATTTATGTGGACTTTCAAATAAAATATAATTATGAAGAAAGTAGGAATATAAAAATGGGAAGAAATTCATCGGTGTATGAATTTAAAAAACAAATTGTTTTACTTTATCAAAATGGTAAAACCATTCTTGAAATTTTTAAGGAATATGGGATGTCAAAATCATCCGTATATCAGTGAATTGAAAAATTTAATAATTCTGGATCTTTTAAAGCAAAAGATAACCACACTGTTGAAGAAAATGAACTGATTGCCTTGTGGAAAGAATTAATCCAATTACGAATGGAAAACGACATTTTAAAGCAAGCGGAACTGATAATCGGCAAAAAATAGAAATTATTAACAATAATAAAGAAAAATATTTCGTGCGAAAAATGGGTCAAATATTAAAGATAGCAAAATCAACATATTACTATCAAATTAATAAATACGCTACGGTTGATGTTAATAATTATGAACAAGAAGTTATCAGTCCATTTAATGATAGTCGCAAAATTTATGGATCTCGTAAAATTAAAGCTATTTTAACCAGAAAAGATATTATCTTATCGCGAAGAAAAATTCGCCAAATTATGATTAAAAATCAGTTAGTATCTAAATACAACAAATTAAAATATCGTAATCATAAGTCAATGGTTAATAACAACGAAATTAGCAACGTTTTAAACCATGAATTTAATAATAAACAACCAAATGAAGTTGTTGTTAGTGATTTAACATATGTTCAAGTTGGGTGCTAAATGACATTATATTTGTTTATTAATTGACTTGTTTAATCGTGAAATAATTGGCTATAGTGCCGGGACAAACAAAACAGCCCAACTAGGACAAAAAGCCTTTTATTCAATTACAAGACAATTAAATCAAATTACGTTATTTCATACTGACCGGGGTAATGAATTTAAAAATAAAATCATTGATAATATCTTAAATACTTTTAACATCAAACGATCATTAAGCAATAAAGGCTGTCCATACGATAATGCTGTGGCTGAAACAACTTACAAAAGTTTTAAAACGGAATTTATCAAGGGGCAAAAATTTATAAATTTAACCCAATTAAAATACAAATTATTTGACTTTGTGGATTGATATAACAATATTCGAATTCACGGTAGTTTAAATTATTTAACACCCGTTGAATTTAGAAAACAACAGTCCATATAAAAAATGTCCTAAAAAGGGTTGCCAATCCACTATGAAAAATGATAACTTTAAATTTCTTAATGATAAAGAATTATTACGATTAACAGGAATAAAACAAAATACTTTTAATAAAATGTTAGATATTTTAAAAAAAGCCGAGTTAAAAAAATTTAAAAAAGGCGGAAAAGCTAATAAATTATCATTAGAAAATCATTTATTAATGAATTTATCATATTAAAGAGAATACCGCACTTATTTTCATCTTGGCAAAAGTTTTGGCATTAGTGAGAGTAATTGTTATCGTAATATCAAATGAATTGAAAACACTTTAATTAAACACCCTGACTTTCAACAACTTGCTGGGCAAAAAACATTAATAAATAAATATTTTAATGATAAAACAATTATTATTGATGCAACCGAAACAGCCATCCAACGCCCAAAAAAAGACAAAAAAAATACTATTCCGAAAAAAAGAAAAAGCATACTATCAAAACACAAATAATCCTCGAAAAAGAAAGCAAAATTAAAGATAAAGTGTCCCAAATATATTTACAATTCAGAATATAATAAAATTATAATAGATTACCCCGCAATTTTCGCAATTTAAAAAACCACACAAAGAAAAGTGTAGACTGCACCCAAAAAAGTAAGTAAAGAAAAAAAGTCTTTGCTAAACTTTTAAAGGAGGTGCATTTTTATATGGCAAGAAAAGAACAAAAATTTAATAAATATACAGCAGATTTTCGAAAAAGGATAGGACAAGAGGTTAAAAATAATAGTATAAGTTTTATTGCAAAAAAATATGCAATTAATAAAAAAACTGTTGCTTCATGGTATGAAAATTTTAAGAAAGGGATTTTAAACACCAATAAAGGTCCAAAAGAATCATTTAAAAAAAGAGATTTAAACTATTACAAAGTTAGGTATGAATTACTAAAAAAGCTTCATGACTTTTACAATTAAATAAAAGAAAAATTGTATTTTTTATCAAAGAAAACCTTAATAAATATCCACTAAATTTATTACTTGATGTAACAGATTTAAAGCGTAGTTATTGAGATAAATATAAAAATTATTCAAGTACTGGTAAGGATAGCGAATCATTAAAGAATATTGTAAAAGTCTATGAAGAAAATTTAAAACAATTTGGTTATCGTCGAATTACCAAATATTTAAAAGAAGATTATGGCATTGTTTATAACGCTAAGAAAGTATTACGAATTATGAAAGAAAATAATATTCAAGCTGAATATGTAAAGCGTATGCGTAGAAAAATATTAATAAAACAAAATAGAAATAAAAATATCATTAAATATCCTGATTTAGTAAATCGTAATTTTAATGATATTAAAGAAAGATTTTCAATTTTATTTACTGATGTAACTTATTTAATTTGAAATGGTAAAAAACATTATCAATCAACAATAATTGATGGATATACTAAAGAAATTATTGATGTAAAATGATCAAAATTTAATAATAACAAACTTGTAATTGATAATTTAAATGCTGCAATTAATAAAATTAAAAAAATAAAAAAAGATCTAAATAAAACAATAATTCATTCAGATCACGGATATCAATATACATCTAAAGATTATAATAGTAAATGTTTAGATAACAAAATTATAATTTCAATGGGTAAAAATTATCATTGTGCAGACAACATTATTATTGAAAGTTTTCATTCATTACTTAAAAAAGGAACAATCCATAATAAAAATTATAAATCTCATAATGAATATATTAATGATGTTAAAAAATGAAATAAATGATATTCAAACCAAAAAGAAAAAGATATAATAAATAAAAGTTTGTAAACCTTTTTATTAATACTTACTAAACGGGGTGCAGTCTAGTGCACAGTTTCAGATAACTGAGAATTTTAATTAAAAAATGCTTTCATTTCATATTGAAGTGGTGGCATTTTTAAATTTAAAATTTTTCTTTTTTCATTATAATGAATTATATAATTATCTACAATATTTTTTACTTCTAAAATATTTTTACAGTGTGATAATTCTGAGTTCTCGGTTTTAAGAATTGAAAATCAATTTTCAATCGGTGAATTATCTAAACAATTGCCTCTTCTTGACATACTTATATTTATACCGTGTTTTTTTAATAATTTTTCATAAGCTTTTGAAGTGAAATGAATACCTTGATCAGAATTAATAGTTAATTCACCTTTGATTATTTTTCTTTTAATAATTGCTTCTTTGATACAATTATTTACTCAATTTACTGTTGGAGTTGTTGTTAAAGAATAATTTACTATTAAATTACTAAATAAATCCTTGATTGCAAATAAATATACTCATTCTGTGATTGTTTTAACATACGTAATATCAATTGATCACTTTTGATTAGTTTTTTCAGCTTTAAAATTACGTTTTAATAGATATTTATGTCGAATATGTTCATTTGTCATTTTTAAGAAATGATTAATTTTTTTTCTTGTTTTAATTCTTACACTAGAAATTCTATTAGCTAATTTCATATAACGATAAACTGTTGAATTCGACACATTAATTTTTTGCTCTTCCAAAGATAATTTAATTTGTCTGTGTCCTTTAATACTATTTTCTCTATGAATTGCTTTAATTATTTCATATATTGAATAATCAATATTTGGTTGATATTCATCACAATTTTTTGAATATTTATTTCAAGTATCATATGAAATTCTTAATTCTTTTAAATATCATGATAAAGTAATTTTTGAAACTTGCAATTCTGATTTAATAAAAGCAATTTGTTTTCTAATGTTTGTTTTTGTTTTTATCTTTGGAAGAGCTTCAAGCTTTTTTAAAACTTCATTCTCAGCTTTTATTCTTTCATTTTCTTTTTTTAATAAATAGTTTTCACGTTCTAAGGGGTTTTTAAACTTATTTAATTCAAAATCTTTTCGCTTTTTTCGTTCTTTTAGAATTTCTTTATTTTGTTGAAATTGATTTACTCATTTTGAAATAGTTGCTAAACTAATATGATATTCTTTTGCTATTTCACTATAAGATTTATTGTTAATTGAGTATTCATTAACAATTTTTTCTTTAAATTCAAAAGAATGATCTTTAGACCCTTTTATTTTACCTTTAGCCATATAAAAATGTTTCTCCTAACTTTATATATTAATAATAATCTAGAAAAATTTTTATTTATATATCTCAGTTAAAAGAAACATTGCACACACAAAGAAAAGTGTGGTTTTTTAAAATTATAATTATTATTTTTATTTGCTTTGGCTTCTAACCGTTGTTGTTTGATTAATGCTCGTTGCGTTTTTTTAATGCTGGCATAATCAAACGGATTCCCTTTTCTCTTTCCATCTTTAATATGTTTTCCAAAAATATTAATTTTTCAAATTCAATTTCTTTGTTTAAATCGCATAATATCTCCTTCCATTTTGGATATCAAACCCTATTGTTTTATCATACACAATAATTTCTTAATTTTCAATTTATCTTTAATTTTGTCGAAAACTCTTGATGATTTTTTTATTTTATCAAGAGTTTTCGACAAAATTAAAGATAAATTGAAAATTAAGAAATTATTTGGTTTTAAAATCCGCTTAAGTTAGAACTTCCGAACCAGTTGGGGTAATTAAAATCGTGTGTTCAAAATGCGCACTACATAATCCAATCGATGAAACTGGGGTTCAATTATCAGCTAACATTTTAATATCTTTTGTCCCAATTTGAACCATTGGTTCAATACAAATTGTCATTCTGGCTTGTAAACGCATACCCGTCCCCGCTGTTCCCACATTGGGAATCATTGGCTCTTCATGTAAGGCTAGGCCAATCCCATGACCGGTAAATTCGGTTGGTAAGAAAAAAACATCTCCTTCAACATAGGTTTGAATTGTCGCCCCAATATCCCCGATCCGAACCCCTGGTTTTAAAATTGCAATCGCTTTTGTCAAGGCTGTTTCAGTTACGGTTAATAACTTCTGATGTTCAGCACTACGCGGTTGACCAACAATGACGGTAAAAGCACCATCGCTATGATAACCTTGATACGAACAACCTGCATCAACGGAAACAAGATCCCCTGCCACAAATGGCTTATTATTCGGAATTCCATGCACTAACACTTCGTTTAAAGACACACAAATCGCCGCAGGAAAACCATACAACCCCTTAAAATTAGATTGACAATCATTTGCTAAAATAATTTCTTCCGCACGTTGGGTTAGCATTGCCCCCGTCATCCCTGGTTTAATCATCGCTCTTAATTCCTGATTAATTTGTTTCAATGTTGCACATGCTTTACGCATATAACTTATTTCCTGGTCAGTTTTAATTGTAATCATCGTTAACTTCCTTTCAATTTTTATTTTATCAAATAAAAAATAACGGTTGTTACCGTTATTTTTTGAGTTAGACTAATTCAATAATCACCATTGGAGCATTATCTCCTTTGCGATTATCTAATTTTAAAATGCGGGTATAACCACCATTCCGTGTTTTATATTTTTTGGCAATGGCATTAAATAATTTTTGTAAAGCGGTTTCTTTTTCATTCGCATCAATATCACGTAAAAAACTAGCAGCACGACGACGAGAGTGTAAATCTTGCCGTTTCCCTAAGGTTACTAATTTATCAACATGTCGACGTAACTCTTTAGCTCGTGTTTCTGTTACTTCTAAGCGTTCATTAATAATTAGATCGGTTGCTAAATTACGCATTAATCCATTTCTTCACGCCGTATTTTTTCCTCTTTTTTGTTGGTATGACATCCTCTTTCACCTTTCTTAATCACGTCGAAAGTGTAAACCTAATTGGACCACTTTTTCTTTAATTTCTGTTAATGATTTTTTTCCTAAATTTCTAATATCTTGAATTTCATCTTCTGATTTGGAAACTAAATCGCGTAAGGTATCAATTTTTGCTCTTTTTAAGCAATTTTGTGAACGTTGCGTAAACTCTAACTCATCAATACTACGACATAATTCATCTTCTTCCGCCTCTACTTCAGATGAAATAATTTGTGTTACTTTAATTGCTTCGTTTAAGTTAACAAAGAATTCTAAATGCTCAGTAATAACTTTTGCGGCCATTGCCACGGCATTAACCGGCGTAATTGAACTATCTGTTTGAATTTCTAATTCTAATTTTTCTAAATCAGCGTTTTTTCCAACTTTAGTTGGTTCAACACTATATGCAACACGTTGAATTGGACAATAATTTGAATCAATCACAATTAAGTCCGCATATTTTTTCTCTTTTTTATTATCCGTAAATGATTTATAACCGCGGGAATTACGCGCATGCAGTTCTAATTCTAACTCTCCATCCTTAGCAATAGTTGCTAATAATAAATCACCGTTAATAACTTCTACCCCTGTTGGCACAACTAAATCTTTAGCGTAAATTTCGCCTTCTTTGATCGAAACAGCCTTTAAGATTACTGATTCACCATCAGGAATAATATCTTGATTAATTTTTAATACTAAGTTTTTAATATTTAAAATTATTTTTGTAACATGTTCAACAACACCGGGAATAGCAGTAAATTCATGCGAGGCACCTTTAATTCGAATAGCAAAAACAGCGGCTCCTGGTGTTGCTGATAACAATGTGCGTCGTAACGCATTTCCTAACGTCACACCAAATCCTCGTTCTAACGGTTCAACTAAAAATTTTCCGTAATTATTTGCTTTATCTTCTGCCTGTAATTTAAATTCTGGTCTAATAAATTGTTTCATAGCCTAATTTTTCTCCTATCCTCTTGGTTTTTTTGGCGGACGTGCCCCATTATGAGGAATTGGTGTTACATCTTTAATTGAAGTTATTTCTAATCCAATTGCTTGAATACTACGTACGGCAGCATCACGGCCTGGTCCTGGTCCTTTTACTTCAACTTGAACACTACTCATGCCGTGTTCTTGACTTGCTTTACCGGCTGCTTCAGCAACCATTTGGGAAGCATAAGGAGTTGATTTCTTGCTCCCTTTAAAGCCCATTGCCCCAGCTGATGATCAAGAAATAACATTTCCTGCTTCATCAGATAAGATAACAATGGTATTATTAAAAGTTGAATGAATATGTGCAATCCCTTTTAGGACATTCTTTTTAACTTTTTTCTTATTCGTTTTTTTTCTAACATCCATAATTCTTCTCCTTATCTACTATTTTTTCTTATTAGCAACTGTTTTTCGTGGTCCCTTAACTGTTCGCGCATTTTGCTTTGACGATTGTCCGCGTGCTGGCAAATTTTTACGATGACGCATCCCACGATAACTACCAATTTCCATTAATCGTTTAATATTTAAGGCAACTTCACGTCGTAAGTCTCCTTCGGTTTTTAATTTGGTAATTTCATTCCTAATAGTTGTTAATTCATCTTCTGATAAATTTGTAACACGAGTATCTTCTGATATTTTTGCTTCTTTTAAAATTCGTTGTGATTGTTGTTTTCCAATTCCATAAATATATGTCAACGCAATTACCACGCGCTTATCATTTGGAATATCTACTCCGCCAATACGTGCCATGTTCTGTTCCTCCATTTCTTAACCTTGTCGTTGTTTATGTTTTGGCTGTAGACAAATTATCAGTACACGCCCTTTTCTTCTAATTACACGACATTTGTCGCAGATTTTTTTAACTGATGATCTTACTTTCATCGTGTATTCTCCTTTACCAACATTTTTTGTTATTTTATTTCTTAATTAATAGATTGTTTTTATTTATGTCTAAAAACAATCCGCCCACGTTCTAAATCATAAGGTGACATTTCAACAACTATTGTGTCCCCGGGTAAAATGCGAATGTAATTCATTCGCATTTTACCCGAAACGTGTGCTAAAATAGTTGCGCCATTTTCTAATTGCACCTTAAACTTCGTATTTGGTAATACTTCTAAAATTAATCCTTGTACTTCAATTAAATCAGTTTTGGCCATTTTATCTATTACCTCCAATCTTCGTTATTTTAAAACTGCCATAATCTGGCCTCAAACAGCAGGTCCCTCCATATCAGCATCAATAACGGTTAATACTTGCTGATGTAAATAGTATTCAATTAACGGGGCTGTATCAGCATGATATGCCGATAATCGAATTTTAATTTTCTCTTCGCTATCATCTTTGCGTTGGACTAATGGGGTTTGATCATCATCACAAACGCCAGCTACTTTTGGTGGCACCGCCGTTTTATGATATGTTCGTCCACAAGTCGGACAAGTTAAACGGCCCGTAATTCGCTCCACTAATTTTGTCTCATCAATTTCAAAATATAAGGTATGATCAACCTTACTATTTAACTTGTGTAATAATTGATCTAATTTTTCCGCCTGGGCAATTGTCCGCGGAAAACCATCTCAAATTAAATCCCCGGTTACTGTTTGTAAATTATTTTCAACCATTTGAATCATAATGTCATCGGGAACTAATTTCCCTTGTTCCGAATATTGCTGACACAAAATTCCCAAGAGGGTTTTCTGCGCAATATTATCCCGAATAATATCTCCTGTTGAAATGTGGGTAAAACCAAATGCTTTAATCAAATGGTCTGATTGGGTTCCTTTCCCACTCCCGGGAGCTCCTAACAAAATAAAATTTCGCATCAATTTTCCTCTGGCTTTCTATCATAAATATGAATTATTAGTATCATATGATAATTGTTGCGATTTTTTATCAATAAATGCTTGTTGCGTAATTCGTCCTTTAACTTGACGCATTGTCTCTAAAGCTACTGACACCATAATAATTAACCCTGTTCCTCCAATTGCTAACGCACTTGGTAAGGCCGTTAATTTACTAATAACATACGGTAAAATCGCGATTGCTGCTAAGAAGATTGACCCTAAAATACTTAAACGGTTAATTGTCCCCTTAATGTATTTTTCGGTTTCTTTCCCTGGTCGAACTCCTGGAATAAAGGTTCCGGATTTTTGGAAGTTCTCAGCAATTTTTTCTGGATTCATTTGAACTTGTGAATACAAGAATGTAAATAAAATTGTTAAAACAGCATAAATAATAATTCCTGGTCATGTCCCAAATGATAAATAATTATTTGTAAACTGGACAAAACCATTGTTTGGATTACTTATTCCAATAATCTGCGCCACTGTAATTGGTGCTGAGATTAACGCCGAGGCAAAAATTACGGGAATAACTCCAGCGGAATTAATTTTTAATGGTAAGAACGGGCGACTCTCTTCATCCCCAGATGCTAAACCACTTCCTGTTTGCTGAATTGGTAATTTACGTTCTGATTCATTTAACATTACTACAAATAAGACAACTAATAAGAACATAACCCCATAAACCAAGAATTTTAAAATTCCATCAAATAATAAATTAATATCTTCTTGTCCTGAAATTCAGAATTTAAAAGTTGTTTGTAAATTATTTGGTAATTGTGCTACGATTCCAGCAAAAATAATTAATGAAACCCCATTGCCAATTCCTCTAATTGTCATTTGATCAGCTGATCAAAGCATTAACATTGTTCCAGCAATTAATGCTGTTGGAATTAAAATGTAATAAAAAATGGGGCTTCCTGTTCCAAAGTCCGATGAATCTCATTTTGGTGAAATAATTCCTTGGTTTGCCATTGTAAAAATTGTAGCAATCCCTTGCATAATTGCAAACGGAATTGTTAATCATTTTGTTAAACGATCTAATTTTTTTCGACCACGTTCACCACTTTTGGTTCAACGTGATAAGGGCGGAATTACATCGGTTGATAATAACTGTACAATAATTGAAGCAGTAATATAAGGTGATACTCCTAAAGCTAAAATTGAAAACTTCCCAAGGGTTCCTCCCCCTAACATCGAAATCAAACTAAAGAATTGATCATTGTTTGATAAATCTTGAAAATCAGGTGAAATTCTGACCCCTGGCACTGTTAAATAACTTCCTAAACGAATTAAGACTAAAATCAATAAAGTAAAACAAATTCGTTTAATCAAATCTTTATTTTTAACAAAGAAATTTGAAGATTTAATAATATTAACCTTGCTATTATGGCAAGATGCTTTTCTCTTTTTCGCTTTAGTTTTCACTATATTACCTCCACTTTTCCTCCAGCTTTTTCAATTGCTGTTTTTGCAGTTTGTGAAACTTTGTTAACTTTAATATTAACAATCTTAGATATTGTACCATTACCTAAGATTTTAATTAATTGTTTTTCGTTTTTTAGCACTTTTTTGGCAACTAATGTTTGATGGTTAATTTCATTTAAGCCTAATTTTTCTAAATCACTTAAGTTTAACAATACATATGTTTTAGTTGTTAAGTTAGTAAAACCAACTTTTGGTAAACGATGGAAGATAGGGATTTGTCCCCCTTCAAAACCGGGGCGAACACCGCCACCAGTACGAGCATTTTGCCCTTTATGTCCTTTTCCCGATGTTTTTCCTAATCCTGATGAAGTTCCGCGTCCTAAGCGTTTTTTACTATGACGCGCTCCAGCGGTATAATGTAACTCGTTTAATTTCATTGTTTTGTCCTCTTATCCTTGTAATTCTTTTAGTGACTTACCACGTAATTTTGCAATTTGGTCAATTGTTCGTAAATTACGTAAACCATCTAACGTTGCACGAATCATATTAATTGTGGTATTTGATCCTAAAGATTTTGTATAAACATCTGTTAATCCCGCTAATTCAATTACAGCCCGTGCTGGCCCACCAGCAATAACCCCTGTCCCTTTGCGTGCTGGTTTAATTAGCACTTTGCCAGCACCAAAATGACCAATAACTTCATGGGGAACAGTTGTTCCAACTAGAGGAACTTTAACTAACTGTTTCTTTGCCTCTTTAATTGCCTTTTTAATTGCATCAGGAACTTCGTTTGCTTTCCCAGTGCCAAAACCAACACGACCTTTTTTATCACCAATTACCACAACTGCTGCAAAACGGAAGTGACGTCCTCCCTTTGTTACTTTAGTAACACGACGAATTGTAACAACTTTCTCTTCAAACATATTATCATCACCACGACGATCATTATTACGTTCAAAGCGTTGGTTTCCTTGACGAGGATTATTGCATGCAAAATTTCCTTTTACCGGTGGTTTATCGACTGGACTTCCTGACTTTGATTTTAAATCTGTTTTATTTTCTGTCATATTTCCTTATTGCTCCTTTTAAAATTTCAATCCTGCTTCACGGGCAGCTTCTGCAAATGCTTTTACTTTTCCATGGTATAAATATCCACCACGATCAAATACTACGGTTGTAACTTTTTTTTCAAGTGCTTTTTTCGCAATTTCGGTTCCAACTTTTTCCGCTGCAGCGATATTGCTTGTTGATTTTAAACCGGCCATTTTTAATGTTGAGGCCGCAACAATTGTTTTTTGCTTTACATCATCAATTAATTGGGCGTAGAAATGACCATTCGATTTAAAAACATTTAAACGAGGAATTGCGGTTGTACCATTAATTTTGGCACGAACACGAAAATGTCTTCTTTTTCGTTTCGCACTACGACTTTGACTTTGTAAATTTGCCATTGTTGTGATTCCTTTCTTCTGCTATTTACCAGCAGATTTTCCTTCTTTACGGATAATGTGTTCGTTTTTGTATTTAACTCCTTTACCTTTATAAGGCTCTGGTTTACGATAATTTCTGATGTTTACTGCTACTTCCCCAATTAATTGTTTTGAAATTCCTTCAACAACAATTTGTGTTGGTTTTGGAAGAGTAATGGTAATTCCGGCTGGAATTTTATATTCAATTGGATGTGAATATCCTAAACTTAACGTTAGTTTATCGCCAGCCAATGCTGCCCGATATCCAACTCCGTTAATTTCTAATTCTTTTTTGAAACCTTTGCTGACACCTTCTAACATTCCTTGAATTAAAGAATTAATTGTGCCATGTAATTGCTTACTATGTTTCACATCATTTGCTCTGGTTGTTGTCACAACGCCTTCTCCTGTTTTAACTGTAATAACACTTGGAATTGCTTGCTCTAATTGCCCTTTTGTGCCTTTAACGATAACATTATTTGATTGAATTTTTACTTCAACACCACCTGGAATTTTTAACTCTCTATTACCAATTCGAGACATTTTCTTGCTCTCCTTTAAATATTCTATCAAACATAAGCAATAACTTCCCCACCTAAGTGAGCTTGTTTTGCTGCTTTGTCTGTCATAATTCCTTGGTTAGTTGAAATAATTGCAATTCCCATCTCATTTAAAACTTTAGGTACTTTTTCAACGGTTACATAAACTCTTAATCCTGGTTTTGAGATTCGTTTTAATCCTGAAATAACTTTTATTTTTCCTTTATATTTTAAAGTTAACGTTAAGTCTTTTTTAATATCTCCTGATACTTTAAATTCTTCGACATAGCCTTCTTTTTTCAAAATCTCAGCAATTCTTACTTTCATTTTACTTGACGGCATTTTTACACTTTTGTGTAAACGTTGATTGGCATTGCGAATTCTTGTTAACATATCAGCGATTGTATCAATCATCATAATTAATTAGTTTTTCTTTCTATCATGAAGCTTTTCTAACTCCAGGAATTTGTCCATTATATGCTAATTCTTTAAAGCATACACGACATAAATCGAATTTACGTATCACAGCATGAGGACGTCCACATTTTCCACAACGAGTATAACCTCTTACCTTGAATTTTGGATGGCATTGTTGTTTAATTTTTAATGATTTTTTGGCCATATCTTCTTTCCTCCTATTTTTTAAATGGCATTCCCATTTTACCTAATAATGCGAGAGCATCGGCATTATTAGTGGCACTTGTGACAATTGTAATATCCATTCCCCGTACTCTTTTAACTTTATCATAGTCAATTTCAGGGAAAATGATTTGTTCTTTAATTCCTAAGGTATAATTCCCACGCCCATCAAAAGCGTTATTATTAAGTCCTCGGAAATCTCTTATCCGTGGCAAGGCAATGTTAATTAGTTTATCTAAAAACTGATACATTTTTTTCCCACGTAAGGTAACTTTTGCGCCAATTGGCATTCCTTCACGTAATTTGAAAGAAGCAATTGAACCTTTTGCTTTTGTAATAACTGGATGTAATCCAGTTATTAATGCTAATTCATTAGTAATATCTTCGATTACTTTACTATTTTGTGTTGCATCACCAGCTCCCGTGTTAACAACAATTTTTTGAACAACAGGAACTTGCATAATTGATTGAAAACCTTGCTCTTTGAATAATTCTTTAACAATGGTATTTTTATATTTTTTTTCTAAATTAACAGTCATTATTTAAACATTATTCCTTTCTTTACGCTAAATGTGCTTTTGATTTCCGAGCAATTCGAACTTTTTTTCCGTTATCAGCAATTTGATAACTGATTTTCGTAATTTCTTTTTTGTTTTTTGGATCAATTAATGCAACATTTGAAATATGAACTGAGGCCGGAACTTGTTGAATTCCTCCTTCAGTATTATTTTGAGAAGGTTTTACATGTTTAACATTTGTAATTCCTTCAATTATCACACGATTTTTTTCGCGTAAGACACGAATGATTGGACCTTCTGTCCCCTTATGTTTTCCAGCTACGACTTTTACTAAGTCACCTTTTTTAAATTTAACTTTATTCATCTCGTAGCCTCTCTATAATACTTCTGGTGCTAGGGAAGCAATTTTTGCAAAACCAGCATCCTTAACTTCACGGGCAATTGGCCCAAAAATTCGTGTTCCTCGTGGGTTTTTATCATCTTTAATTAATACTACGGCATTTTCTGAAAATTGAATTTGTGTTCCATCGTTTCGTTTTAATCCGCGTTTAGTGCGAACAATGACCGCTTTAACAACTTGTCCTTTTTTGACAATTCCGCCAGGGGTTGCTTTTTTAATTGTACATACAACAATATCCCCAATATTAGTAAACTTTCGTCATGAACCACCCAAATTTTTAATTACTAACACTTCTTTTGCACCAGAGTTATCAGCAACTTTTAATCTTGATTCTTGTTGGATCATTTTTTATTATCCTCTTCTTCTTAACCAATTGCTTTTTCGACAACTTCGATTAAACGAAAGTGTTTAGTTTTTGATAAAGGGCGCGTTTCCATAATGCTTACTTTATCTCCAATATGTGCTTGGTTTTGTTCATCGTGGGCTAAATATTTTTTTGAATATTTAACACGTTTTTTATATAACGGGTGATTTTTGTATGTCTCAACTAAAACATTAATTGTTTTTTCAGTTTTGTCTGAAATAACACGTCCTTGTAGGACTTTACGACTATTTCTTTCCATTATTTTTTTCCTATACCTTTCTTAGCTGTTTTGTCAACGGCTTTTTTTGTTGTTTTACCAGCGGTTAAAATTTTATCACGATTTTCTTTTCGATTTTCTCCGTATGTATATTCTTTGACATTTGGATCTTTTGTTTTTAAATCTAAATCAATTTTAACATTTGACCCACGCCCTTTGGCAGTGTCCATTCCAACAACTGAACTTTTGATTGCTGCTAATTTTTCTTTTGCATTAAGTTCGGTTGCTTTTTTAACAGTCTTTGTTGACTCTGCTTTTTTTTCATCATGGAGTACTTCAATTTCTGCTTTATCAGCGTATTTTTTAAGTTCTAGAACTTTTTTTGGCACTGATGGTTCTGCTTTTGCTGTTACTGGTTTTTTCTCCACAATAGCTTTTTTCTCAGCAGCAGTTAAAAATACTGCTGGTTTCTTGTCCACTACAGGAGCTGGTTGCTCTCTCTTCGGACTTGATTCGTCGACTGCTGCTGACGCTGTTAGATCCATTGCGTCTGTTAATGGTAAGTCCATTAAATTTGGCATTTGTCCATCAGCAGCTTGTTGTTCAGCCATCATTTGTTCATTTTTTTCTTTGTGTTGTTTCGCAAAAGCTTGTGATTCTTTTTCAATTTTCGCATATGTTTCACTTAAATTAATTTTGATATTAATTTCAGTATTTTCACCAGCATTTTTACGAGTAGATAAGATTGTTAAAATTCAAGCAATTTGTTTTTTTAATTCTCCAATGCGATGGGGTTTTTCTAAATTCCCCATTGCTGATTGAAATCTTAACGCAAATAATTCAGCTCGTGACTCTTCTTCAAGTTTTTTCAACTCTTCAACTGATTTTTTATTTAAATCATTCATCTTAGTCTTCTCCTTTTTTAACAATCTTACATTTCACTGGTAATTTATGCATTGCTAATCGTAATGCTTCACGGGCAATTTCTTCCGAAACTCCTGCTACTTCAAACATTACTGTTTCCGTTTTAACTATTGCTACTCATTCTTCAGGTGAACCTTTTCCTGAACCCATCCGTACTTCTAATGGTTTTTTTGTTTTTGCCATATGGGGGAAAATTCTAATTCATACTTTCCCTCAACGTTTCATATAACGAGTCATAGCAATCCGTGCCGCTTCAATTTGACGGTTGGTAATTCAAGCTCCCTCTAGTGATTTTAATCCAAATTCTCCAAAATCTACTTTCGTATTTCCTTTTGCTTTTCCTTCGTACTTAATACGATGCGGACGACGATACTTTGTTCTTTTTGGTAATAACATTATTTTGCCTCCTTAGCAGCAGGATGTGATTTTGGTCCTTGATTACGACTATTATTGTTTGAACGATTAAAATCTCTTCTTTCAAACTTTGGTTTTTCATCACTAGTGGATACTAATTCTTTGCTCAAGATTTCTCCTTTACAAATTCAAACTTTAACTCCGATTTGACCATAGGTTGTTAAAGCTTCTACTAATACATAATCAATATCACTACGTAAAGTTGCCAATGGCACTGTTCCTTCGGTATATCCCTCTGTTCGCGCCATATCGACCCCTCCTAAACGTCCTGATACTGAAGTTTTAATTCCTTGTGCTCCAGCTTTCATTGCCTTTTTAATGGCTATCTTTTGCACACTTCTAAATGATGCACGATTAACAATTTGTTCCGCAATTGTATTTGCGACTAATTGGGCATCAGTATCGGGGTTTTTAATTTCAACAACATTAATTTTTATTTCCATTTTACGATCGCCAATTGTAACATGTACTAATTTTACTAATTTAGCGATGTTTTTTTCTTCTTGTCCTAAGACAACACCAACACGAGCAGTTCTGATAAAGATAACAATTTCTTTTTTTGTGCGCTCAATTTCAATTTTAGAAACACTTGCTCCTTTTAATTCTTTCATTAGAGCTTTTCTAATCTTGATATCTTGATGCAATCATTTAACATATTCTTGCTTTTCGGCGTATCATCTTGAATCTCATGTTTTAATAACTCCAACTCGTAATCCTGTTGGACTAACTTTTTGACCCATCTCTTGTTATCTTCCTTTCTTATTGTTGTCCATCACTAACCGTAACGGTGATGTGACTTGTTCTCTTCAATATCTCATATGCTCGTCCATGTGCGCGCGGACGGAAACGTTTTAATGTTGGTCCTTCATTAACGAAGATTTCTTTAATAAATAAGCGATCAGCATCCAGACCATTATTATTAACAGCATTAGCTACCGCTGATTTAACTAATTTCTGTACTGGTACTGATGATTTTTTGTTTGTGTTGTTAAGAATAACTATTGCCTCTCCCACTTTTTTATTCCGAATTAAATCGGTTATTAATCTTACTTTTCGTGGCGATATTCGAATACTTCTTAAGTTTGCTCTTACATCCATTTATATAATACTCACTTTCTGAATTTTATTATTTTTTCTTTTTCTTATCATCGCCATGTCCACCAAATTTTCTTGTTGGTGAGAATTCTCCCATTTTATGACCAACCATATCTTCGGTAACATAAACTGGAATATGTTCTTTTCCATTGTGGACAGCAAAAGTATGACCAATAAAATCAGGATAGATAACGCTTCTTCTTGATCAGGTTTTAACAACTTCTTTTTTATTCGTAGCATTTAATACTTCAACTTTTTTCTGTAAATGTTTATCAACAAATGGCCCTTTTTTAAGACTTCGTGACATTTTTTTACCTCCTATATATAATCTCTCTAATTTTGATTTTTACTTTCAACTATTGTTTGTCTGATTTGACCCTAATTATCAAGATTATTTAGTACGCCTTCTAACGATTAGTTTAGTTGAAGCTTTTTTCTTATTACGAGTTTTCACTCCTAATGCTTTTTTTCCTCATGGAGTCATTGGCGCTTTTCGCCCAACTGGAGCTTTACCTTCTCCCCCTCCATGTGGGTGATCATTAGGGTTCATAACTGATCCTCGAACAGTTGGGCGAATTCCTCGTCAACGGTTTCGTCCGGCTTTTCCTCAATTTATTAAGGCATAATCTTCGTTTCCAACTTCACCAATTGTGGCACTACATTCAGCTAAGACCTTACGAACTTCACCAGATGTTAAACGAATTGTGACATATTTGCCATCTTCATCTTTCCCTAGTAATTGCACTGATGACCCCGCTGAACGTGCTAATTGGCCACCTTTACCTGGGCGTAATTCTAAATTATGTAGAACTGTCCCTTCTGGAATGTTTTTCAATTTCATACAGTTTCCAACTTTAATATCAGCTTTATCACTGTTAATAATTTGCATTCCAACTTTAATTGTTTTTGGTGCTAAAATATATCTTTTTTCACCATCAACATAATTAACTAAACTAATAAATGCGTTACGATTTGGATCATATTCAATGGTTGCAATTTTTCCAATAATATCACCCTTATTACGTTTAAAGTCAATAATACGATATTTAACTTTATGGCCGCCACCTTTATGTCTTGTCGTAATAACCCCTTGGTTATTACGACCAACATGTTTTTTCCGAGTTTCAATTAATGTTTTTTCCGGGCGGTCAGTTGTTAGCACGGAATAATCTAATGTCGTCATATTACGACGACTCGGTGTAACTGGTTTAAAACTCTTAATTGGCATTTTTATTTATCCTCCTGTTGCGCCAATAAACAGTCCCAGATAGTGTAATCCTGGAATTATTTATCTTCTCCTAATAAATCTAATTTCTCTCCTGGTTTTAATTTAATAACTGCACGTTTTGTGTATGTTGTCTTTCCAACAAATTTTCCCATTTTCTTTTCTTTTGGGTCATAATTAATAACATTAACTTTTTCAACTTTTACTTCAAATAATTTTTCAAAAGATTTTTTAATTTGAACTTTGTTCGCTGTCCGTGCAACTTCAAAAGTATATACACCATTATTCATATTACGATATGTTTTCTCTGACAAAATTGATTTTTTAATAATATTTGTAATATGCATTATCCGTACACCTCCTCAATTGCTTTTATTGCTTCTTTTGTTACTAATAATTTGTTTGCATTTAATAAATCATAAATATTAATTCCAGTTGATGTAATTATATTTACTTTCTCAATATTACGTGATGATTTAAAGTTAATTTCATCACCTTCAGTCGTAATAATTAATAATTTTTCATTATTAACTTTTAAATTATTTAAGACTTCAACCATTGCTTTTGTTGACGGCTTGTCAATTCCAAATTGATCAATTATCATCATATTTTTATCTTGAACTTTCAATGATAATGCTGATTTAATTGCCAATTTTCTTACTTTTTTATTAACATGTTTTAAGTAATTTTTTTCCGGAGTTGGACCAAAAACAATCCCTCCGCCTTTTCATTGCGGTGCTCTAATTGAACCTTGGCGAGCACGACCAGTTCCTTTTTGTCTTCAAGGTTTTCTTCCCCCACCAGATACTTCCGTTCTTGTCTTAGTTTTGTGTGTGCCTTGACGCATTGCGGATTGTTGCGCAACCACAGCATCAAACATTGCTTGTTGATGTGGAGCAATCCCTCAAATGGCATCATTTATACTAATTTCTTTAACGCTAGTTCCCTTCTCATCAAGTACTTGTAATTTCATTTTACTTAAAATTCCTTTCTACAAAACTATTCTGTTTTTGATGCTGGTGCATCAGTAACTGCTGCTTGTGTTGTTTCAACGCTTGAATCAACAACTCCTTCAACTGGTTTTTCTTCTTTTGTTGTGGGTTTTGATTTTTTTGCATCAACAGTTCTTTTAATTAATTCTGTTGGTGCATTAGGTGTTAAACCTTTAATTGTTTCTTTAATAACTACAAATTGTTTTTTAGGACCTGGAATTGAGCCTTTTACTAATAAAGCATTTTTTTCAGTATCAATTGCAATAACTTCTAAATTTTGAATTGTTACTTTTTCGGTTCCCATATGTCCAGGCATTTTTTTAGATTTTAAAATTCGATTTGGTGCAATTGGCCCCATTGATCCAACCCCACGGTGGTAACCTGACCCATGGCCCATTGGTCCCCGTGAATAGTTATGTCTTTTAATCGAACCGGTAAATCCTTTCCCTTTTGAAGTTCCTGTAACATCAACGAATTCCCCAGCAGTAAAGATATCAACTTTAATAATATCGCCAGAATGATAACCATCCATGTTTCTGATTTCTTTAACGAATCGCTTAGGTGTTGTGTTCGCTTTTTTGAATTGCCCTTGGTCTGGTTTTGAAACCAAGTTAACTCTTTTATCTTCGACAGCTAATTGAAGTGCTTGGTAACCATTTTTTTCTTTTGTTAACACTTGCAAAACAACATTAGGTTGTATTTCAACTATTGTAACTGGTATTAATCTACCGTCGGTAGCAAAAATTTGTGTCATACCAATTTTGCGTCCTAAGATTCCTTTCATTTCTTTCCTCCTTGAAAATACGTCATGTATATCTTGTCTCTAAATTAAATTTAAGAATGGTTATTTATTTCATTTCAATTTCCACACCACTTGGTAGTTGAACCCTTTTTAGAGTATCAATTACCTTTGGACCATCAGGATTAATAATATCAATAATTCTTTTATGCGTTCTCATTTCAAATTGTTCTCTTGAATCTTTGTATTTATGAGTTGCTCGTAAAATAGTGATAATATTACGTTCAGTTGGTAAAGGAATTGGTCCTTTTACCTGTACTCCTGCGGCGTGAGCTGCTTCAATGATTTTTTTAATTGATTGATCAACCACACGGTGATCAAAACCTTTTAATTTAATTCTCATTTTAGTTTGAGCCATTACTTTTCCTCCTAATTTGTTCATATTTTTTGTGTAAACATTTACAACGCCTATCATTGTATCAAAGATAGACCACAAAAGATGTTCCCACAAAATATACATGCTCATTTATTTTATTGGATAATAGTTAATAATGCAAGTCTTTTTTAAAAAATGTGGAAACCACATACATTTAAGAATTTAGTTCATACCGTTAATAAAATTATAACAAAAAAATATTAGACTTCTTGCGATACTAAGATAATCATTGCAAATTAATTCATAAAGAAAAAATAGACTGCACCCCGTTTAGTAAGTATTAATAAAAAGGTTTACAAACTTTAATTTATTATATCTTTTTCTTTTTGGTTTGAATATCATTTATTTCATTTTTTAACATCATTAATATATTCATTATGAGATTTATAATTTTTATTATGGATTGTTCCTTTTTTAAGTAATGAATGAAAACTTTCAATAATAATGTTGTCTGCACAATGATAATTTTTACCCATTGAAATTATAATTTTGTTATCTAAACATTTACTATTATAATCTTTAGATGTATATTGATATCCGTGATCTGAATGAATTATTGTTTTATTTAGATCTTTTTTTATTTTTTTAATTTTATTAATTGCAGCATTTAAATTATCAATTACAAGTTTGTTATTATTAAATTTTGATCATTTTACATCAATAATTTCTTTAGTATATCCATCAATTATTGTTGATTAATAATGTTTTTTACCATTTCAAATTAAATAAGTTACATCAGTAAATAAAATTGAAAATCTTTCTTTAATATCATTAAAATTACGATTTACTAAATCAGGATATTTAATTATATTTTTATTTCTATTTTGTTTTATTAATATTTTTCTACGCATACGCTTTACATATTCAGCTTGAATATTATTTTCTTTCATAATTCGTAATACTTTCTTAGCATTATAAACAATGCCATAATCTTCTTTTAAATATTTGGTAATTCGACGATAACCAAATTGTTTTAAATTTTCTTCATAGACTTTTACAATATTTTTTAATGATTCGCTATCCTTACCATTACTTGAATAATTTTTATATTTATCTCAATAACTACGCTTTAAATCTGTTATATCAAGTAATAAATTTAGTGGATATTTATTAAGGTTTTCTTTGATAAAAAATACAATTTTTCTTTTATTTAATTGTAAAAGTCATGAAGCTTTTTTAGTAATTCATACCTAACTTTGTAATAGTTTAAATCTCTTTTTTCAAATGATTCTTTTGGACCTTTATTGGTGTTTAAAATTCCTTTCTTAAAATTTTCATACCATGAAGCAACAGTTTTTTTATTAATTGCATATTTTTTTGCAATAAAACTTATACTATTATTTTTAACCTCTTGTCCTATCCTTTTTCGAAAATCTGCTGTATATTTATTAAATTTTTGTTCTTTTCTTGCCATATAAAAATGCACCTCCTTTAAAAGTTTAGCAAAGACTTTTTTTCTTTACTTACTTTTTTGGGTGCAGTCTACAAAAATCATCCGTATATCAGTGAATTGAAAAATTTAATAATTATGGATCTTTTAAAACAAAAGATAACCGCACTGTTGAAGAAAATGAACTGATTGCCTTGCGGAAAGAATTAATTCAATTACGAATGGAAAACGAAATTTTAAAGCAAGCGGCACTGATAATCGGCAAAAAATAGAAATTATTAACAATAATAAAGAAAAATATTCCGTGCGAAAAATGGGTCAAATATTAAAGATAGCAAAATCAACATATTACTATCAAATTAATAAATACGCTACGGTTGATGTTAATAATTATGAACAAGAAGTTATCAGTCCATTTAATGATAGTCGCAAAATTTATGGAGCTCGTAAAATTAAAGCTATTTTAACCAGAAAAGATATTATCTTATCGCGAAGAAAAATTCGCCAAATTATGATTAAAAATCAGTTAGTATTTAAATACACTAAATTAAAATATCGTAATCATAAGTCAATGGTTAATAACGACGAAATTAGCAACGTTTTAAACCGTGAATTTAATAATAAACAACCAAATGAAGTTGTTGTTAGTGATTTAACATATGTTCAAGTTGGGTGCTAAATGACATTATATTTGTTTATTAATTGAATTTTTTAATCGTGAAATAATTGGCTATAGTGCCGGGACAAACAAAACAGCCCAACTAGGACAAAAAGCCTTTTATTCAATTACAAGACCATTAAATCAAATTACGTTATTTCATACTGACCGGGGTAATGAATTTAAAAATAAAATCATTGATAATATCTTAAATACTTTTAACATCAAACGATCATTAAGCAATAAAGGCTGTCCATACGATAATGCTGTGGCTGAAACAACTTACAAAAGTTTTAAAACGGAATTTATCAAGGGACAAAAATTTATAAATTTAACCCAATTAAAATACAAATTATTTGACTTTGTGCATTGATATAACAATATTCGAATTCACGGTAGTTTAAATTATTTAACACCTGTTGAATTTAGAAAACAACAATCCATATAAAAAGTGTCCTAAAAAGGGTTGCCAATCCAATATCAAGAGTTTTCGACAAAATTAAATAACTTTGATGCCCAAAAGATGCGAAAATATGATATAATCATTTTGTAATAAAATGGGTATAAGAGTGGCTAAACTAAATTTAATAAAACAAATTAAGTTTTTTTGAATGGGGTAATCATAAACAATGGAAAAAATTAGAGTATTAACATTAGAAAAAAAAGTAATTTTAAAGAAATTCCTATATCAAAATGAAGAGGTCAAATCAAGTGAAGAAATTGCTTTAATTGAAAGTGAAAACGGCCAATCAATCATTACAGCCCCAATGAATGGAATTGTTGTTAAACCAATTAAAGAAGGCAGTAAAATTAAAAGTAATGCTATTATTGCTTATTTGTTAACAACTGAAGATGAAATTGAAAAGTATTATTTTAAGCGTCTTGCGAGTAATGAATTTACGCGTTTAAATAAGAAAGGGATAAAGTTTTCAACAACAAAAAATGGTCAATTTGGAACAAAATGAAAAGACATTGAAGAAGATGATTATTCAGGAATTAGTGTTGCAAATGAAGATACATTACATCCAACTTTTACTCCATCGTTATTAAACCAACTGCCATTTAATAATAATGAAATGGCAGTTCAATCAAGAGCTACATTAATTAATGAACAACCATTTGATAATCAAATAATGACCCCAAATTTTAATCAAAATAATGGGCAAAAATTTTTACCCGAAGGAACTGTTATTAATAATGATCCTTACCTTTCACCAAATCCGGACCAAAATCAATCAATTTATTTTGAACAACAAAATAATGTATTACAACAAGAGCAAACTTTTGAACAACCCATTACAACAAGAGGACAAGATAAGAAACGTTGAGATGAAACAGGACTATCATTTGGTCCTAAGAAAACCCGAAACTTGTCATTTAAAAATTTGAACATTGATGATAATTATATTATTAATAATCAGGGGAAAATACCTTCAATTGATACAGTTAATAACCCAATGGACCAGGGTAAAAAAAGGGAGGTAAAAGCAACAATGGTTAATATTCCTAATTTAAATAATAATATGTTTCAAGACAGTAGTTTTGAAGCACAAACTAATAGTTTAAATCAATCACCGTCACTTTCGCCACAAAGCATTGTTACTAATGCTGTTCCAATTGGTCAAACAAAATTAGTAGAAGAAAATAAAGCAAAAGAATATGATAAATATTTAGTTAATACCACAAAACAACAAGACGAAGCACCAGTTAATGCCGCAGGATTTTTGGGTGGGCAAAATCAAAATGCTAGTTTTCGTAATCTTGTAAATCAACGTCGTGAGCAATTGCATAATAATAATGATTTTCATGAGTTATCATTAGAAGCGAATAGTTCAAAAAGTTCCAGGGACTTTTTAGATGAATATGGCCGTCCTAAAATTTTACGTAATATTGTACAAGGAAGAATGAATGATTTAATTAAAAGAAACATATCACCAGAAATGCAAAGTGGTTATAGTGGTTCTAGCCCTAGTTCTAGCGATAACGCTAATATTCTTCAAGCAGGTGAAAAGGAACCATCTGATGAAATTTATATTTTGGCAGATGGTTATACAATTGATCCAAATGAGGAAAAACAAGCAAAAACAAAAAAAACAGGAAATTTTTCGCCGTTAAAATCTTATCGTGATCGTTTATATGAAAAATTAAATGATAATGGTCAACGAGAAAAAATTTTAAAAACAAGAAATCAACGAGAGTTAATTAAGAAAAGAATGGAACAAATTGCAAAAGGAAATGTTGAAGTTGATTCAGTTTTAGGGGGAATTAATAATTATCGTCGTCCTTCTTTTGAAGAAGTTGAGTCACAATATGAAATGTTAAATAATGAATATGATAGTCATAATTCAGAACAAAACGAAGGAATGAATGATGCAATTCAAGAAGGTTCAGCAAATGAACAACAACAATTATCAAAACAATTCAAACCATTGGAAAATAAGGGTAAAGATAATCGTGAACCAAATCCATTATCATTCCAATCAGGAATAAATGATAATAATGTTATGATTGAGTTGGCAATTTTAAAAGAGCGTTTAGCTAATCAAGAGCAAAACAATCGGCAAAATGAATTATTTCGAGAAATTCAAAGTTTACGACAAGTAAATAATAGTAATAACAATAGCAATAATAGTGATAATGCTAATGGTACAAATTTTGATAAAATGATGCAATATATGTTAATGCAACAAATGTTAAAAACAATGAATGAACCAGATACAATGTTGAAAGAAATGCTAAAAGAGTTCAGAACCAATAATAAACAAAATATTCAACAAGGCAATGGAAATAACGAGGGAGCACATAATTTACAAGTTAAAAAATTTAATGCAAAAGAAAGTGTAACTTCGAATGCGCATGGAAATTTAGTGCAACCGTTAAACAATAATTTAAATATTATTAATACGAATAGTAAAGTTGAACCACAAGGATTAGAAACAAGAGAAGAAATTAAATCAGCAAGATATCCGGCAATTCAATCAATGATTATGTCACAAGCACATGTTCCACCATTAACAATTATTGCTGACATTGATATGTCAGCAATAATTGACCAACAACGAAAATTAAAAAATGCTAATGCTGATCATGGTGTTCGTTTTTCAACAATGAGTTTCTTGGTAAAAGCCGTTTCTTTATCTTTAAGTGAATATTCAAAATTAAATTCATATTATGATTCAAAAACAAATCAAATTGTAATTAAAAATTCTCAACATATTGGTTTAGCAACAGAAACTAGCGAAGGATTAGTAATTCCAGTTATTAAATTTGCTGAACAAATGAGTTTAAAACAAATTGCAATTAATATTCAAGAAACAATTGAACGTTTACGTCAAGGTGAATTGTATGATTATGAATTACAAGGAAGCACTATTACGATTGCAAACTATGGAATGGTTGGGGCAGTTAATGCAACACCGACAATCTTTTACCCTAATTCAGCTGTAATTGGTATTGGTCGCATTGTTCGTAAACCAGTTGTTATTAAAGGTGATAAGTTAGTAATTCGCTCGATAATGAATCTTTCTTTAACAATCGATCAACGAATTATTGACGCTGCGGAAGCGGGAATCTTTTTAACAAGATTAAAAGAAATATTAGAGTCACCAGAATTAATTACGTTATCATAAAAAATATTATTAATTTTTAATTAGGCTTTGTGTAGATACAAACGGCAAATTTATATTTTGTTAAATTAATAATAAAATATTTTTAATAAATTTTTGTAATTTCATCTTATTTTAATTATATTTAAGCACGCCAAAAATAATTTATTAAATTTTAACTAATAAATTTATTTAATAGGCTTCTTGCGATACTATAATAATCATCGCAAATTAATTCATAAAGAAAAAATACAAATAGGAATTTATACCTCTTATTAATTTAATTCTTATAGTCATACATTATTTTGGCACAACAAAAAATGCTTGGATTGGCAACCCTTTTTAGGACACTTTTTATATGGATTGTTGTTTTCTAAATTCAACAGGTGTTAAATAATTTAAACTACCGTGAATTCGAATATTGTTATATCAATGCACAAAGTCAAATAATTTGTATTTTAATTGGGTTAAATTTATAAATTTTTGTCCCTTGATAAATTCCGTTTTAAAACTTTTGTAAGTTGTTTCAGCCACAGCATTATCGTATGGACAGCCTTTATTGCTTAATGATCGTTTGATGTTAAAAGTATTTAAGATATTATCAATGATTTTATTTTTAAATTCATTACCCCGGTCAGTAATTTGATTTAATGGTCTTGTAATTGAATAAAAGGCTTTTTGTCCTAGTTGGGCTGTTTTGTTTGTCCTGGCACTATAGCCAATTATTTCACGATTAAAAAATTCAATTAATAAACAAATATAATGTCATTTAGCACCCAACTTGAACATATGTTAAATCACTAACAACAACTTCATTTGGTTGTTTATTATTAAATTCACGGTTTAAAACGTTGCTAATTTCGTCGTTATTAACCATTGACTTATGATTACGATATTTTAATTTAGTGTATTTAAATAGACTGCACCCCGTTTAGTAAGTATTAATAAAAAGGTTTACAAACTTTTATTTATTATATCTTTTTCTTTTTGGTTTGAATATCATTTATTTCATTTTTTAACATCATTAATATATTCATTATGAGATTTATAATTTTTATTATGGATTGTTCCTTTTTTAAGTAATGAATGAAAACTTTCAATAATAATGTTGTCTGCACAATGATAATTTTTACCCATTGAAATTATAATTTTGTTATCTAAACATTTACTATTATAATCTTTAGATGTATATTGATATCCGTGATCTGAATGAATTATTGTTTTATTTAGATCTTTTTTTATTTTTTTAATTTTATTAATTGCAGCATTTAAATTATCAATTACAAGTTTGTTATTATTAAATTTTGATCATTTTACATCAATAATTTCTTTAGTATATCCATCAATTATTGTTGATTGATAATGTTTTTTACCATTTCAAATTAAATAAGTTACATCAGTAAATAAAATTGAAAATCTTTCTTTAATATCATTAAAATTACGATTTACTAAATCAGGATATTTAATTATATTTTTATTTCTATTTTGTTTTATTAATATTTTTCTACGCATACGCTTTACATATTCAGCTTGAATATTATTTTCTTTCATAATTCGTAATACTTTCTTAGCGTTATAAACAATGCCATAATCTTCTTTTAAATATTTGGTAATTCGACGATAACCAAATTGTTTTAAATTTTCTTCATAGACTTTTACAATATTCTTTAATGATTCGCTATCCTTACCAGTACTTGAATAATTTTTATATTTATCTCAATAACTACGCTTTAAATCTGTTACATCAAGTAATAAATTTAGTGGATATTTATTAAGGTTTTCTTTTATAAAAAATACAATTTTTCTTTTATTTAATTGTAAAAGTCATGAAGCTTTTTTAGTAATTCATACCTAACTTTGTAATAGTTTAAATCTCTTTTTTTAAATGATTCTTTTGGAACTTTATTGGTGTTTAAAATCCCTTTCTTAAAATTTTCATACCATGAAGCAACAGTTTTTTTATTAATTGCATATTAGACTGCACCCCGTTTAGTAAGTATTAATAAAAAGGTTTACAAACTTTCATTTATTATATCTTTTTCTTTTTGGTTTGAATATCATTTATTTCATTTTTTAACATCATTAATATATTCATTATGAGATTTATAATTTTTATTATGGATTGTTCCTTTTTTAAGTAATGAATGAAAACTTTCAATAATAATGTTGTCTGCACAATGATAATTTTTACCCATTGAAATTATAATTTTGTTATCTAAACATTTACTATTATAATCTTTAGATGTATATTGATATCCGTGATCTGAATGAATTATTGTTTTATTTAGCTCTTTTTTTATTTTTTTAATTTTATTAATTGCAGCATTTAAATTATCAATTACAAGTTTGTTATTATTAAATTTTGATCATTTTACATCAATAATTTCTTTAGTATATCCCATCAATTATTGTTGATTGATAATGTTTTTTACCATTTCAAATTAAATAAGTTACATCAGTAAATAAAATTGAAAATCTTTCTTTAATATCATTAAAATTACGATTTACTAAATCAGGATATTTAATTATATTTTTATTTCTATTTTGTTTTATTAATATTTTTCTACGCATACGCTTTACATATTCAGCTTGAATATTATTTTCTTTCATAATTCGTAATACTTTCTTAGCATTATAAACAATGCCATAATCTTCTTTTAAATATTTGGTAATTCGACGATAACCAAATTGTTTCAAATTTTCTTCATAGACTTTTACAATATTTTTTAATGGTTCACTATCCTTACCATTACTTGAATAATTTTTATATTTATCTCAATAACTACGCTTTAAATCTGTTATATCAAGTAATAAATTTAGTGGATATTTATTAAGGTTTTCTTTGATAAAAAATACAATTTTTCTTTTATTTAATTGTAAAAGTCATGAAGCTTTTTTAGTAATTCATACCTAACTTTGTAATAGTTTAAATCTCTTTTTTCAAATGATTCTTTTGGACCTTTATTGGTGTTTAAAATTCCTTTCTTAAAATTTTCATACCATGAAGCAACAGTTTTTTTATTAATTGCATATTTTTTTGCAATAAAACTTATACTATTATTTTTAACCTATTGTCCTATCATTTTTCGAAAATCTGCTGTATATTTATTAAATTTTTGTCCTTTTCTTGCCATATAAAAATGCACCTCCTTTAAAGTTAGCAAAGACTTTTTTTCTTTACTTACTTTTTTGGGTGCAGTCTACTTTTTAGCAATATTAGTTGAAAATAGAACTACTAAAGTTATTAACGAAAATATTAGCCATTATTTATCAATTCTGCCAAATAATCTTGTTAAGACTATAACATTTGATCGTGGTAAAGAATTTGCTAATTGACAACAACTTGAAAAAAATTTAAATGTGAAAATTTATTTTGCTAATGCATATTCACCCTGACAAAGAGGTACTAATGAAAATACTAATGGTTTAATTAGAGAAAAATTTCCTAAAAAATTTAATTTTTCAAATACTACTAAAAATGCAGTTCATAAATTTATATTGTCTTTAAACCAAAGACCAAGAAAAATACTAAATTATCTTTCGCCAATCGAATATTTGGTTAGAAAAATAATTTAGTTGCACTTAACTTTACAATTTGGCATTATTATATTTTCAATAATTCACTGTTTTTGTAATCGTTTGGTATTAGTGGATTGAACAAAAATATTATTATTAGTATTAACCGCCATTTGAATACAACATTTAGTGTTAGTGGAAAATGGATCAAGATGAGTTTTTCGTTTATTAAATTTATTTTTAAAATTACCTTTATGGATTTCTTTAATAGACTTCTTGCGATACCTGATTATTTATGCTTAAAAAACTGGATAGGTTACAATAAGTTGGACCATATTTATGTGGACTTTCAAATAAAATATAATTATGAAGAAAGTAGGAATATAAAAATGGGAAGAAATTCATCGGTGTATGAATTTAAAAAACAAATTGTTTTACTTTATCAAAATGGTAAAACCATTCTTGAAATTTTTAAGGAATATGGGATGTCAAAATCATCCGTATATCAGTGAATTGAAAAATTTAATAATTCTGGATCTTTTAAAGCAAAAGATAACCACACTGTTGAAGAAAATGAACTGATTGCCTTGTGGAAAGAATTAATCCAATTACGAATGGAAAACGACATTTTAAAGCAAGCGGAACTGATAATCGGCAAAAAATAGAAATTATTAACAATAATAAAGAAAAATATTTCGTGCGAAAAATGGGTCAAATATTAAAGATAGCAAAATCAACATATTACTATCAAATTAATAAATACGCTACGGTTGATGTTAATAATTATGAACAAGAAGTTATCAGTCCATTTAATGATAGTCGCAAAATTTATGGAGCTCGTAAAATTAAAGCTATTTTAACCAGAAAAGATATTATCTTATCGCGAAGAAAAATTCGCCAAATTATGATTAAAAATCAGTTAGTATCTAAATACAACAAATTAAAATATCGTAATCATAAGTCAATGGTTAATAACAACGAAATTAGCAACGTTTTAAACCATGAATTTAATAATAAACAACCAAATGAAGTTGTTGTTAGTGATTTAACATATGTTCAAGTTGGGTGCTAAATGACATTATATTTGTTTATTAATTGACTTGTTTAATCGTGAAATAATTGGCTATAGTGCCGGGACAAACAAAACAGCCCAACTAGGACAAGAAGCCTTTTATTCAATTACAAGACCATTAAATCAAATTACTGACCGGGGTAATGAATTTAAAAATAAAATCATTGATAATATCTTAAATACTTTTAACATCAAACGATCATTAAGCAATAAAGGCTGTCCATACGATAATGCTGTGGCTGAAACAACTTACAAAAGTTTTAAAACAGAATTTATCAAGGGGCAAAAATTTATAAATTTAACCCAATTAACACAATTAAAATATAAATTATTTGATTTTGTGCATTGATATAACAATATTCGAATTCACGGTAGTTTAAATTATTTAACACCTGTTGAATTTAGAAAACAACAGTCCATATAAAAAGTGTCCTAAAAAGGGTTGCCAATCCAAGCAATTAAAATTTTTAAAAATGATTATTTTAAAGTTTAATTTAATTTTTTTATTTGTAATTTTTTTATTTTTGTTAATATCGCAAGAAGTCTAATAAAACGGGAAATTACTTTACTAGATTGTCCTAGCAATGAAATTTGAATTAATAAATTTTATTGTTCATAATTTAAATGACTTCAATAAGTAAAATGATGACGAAAAGCATCAAAACTAGCCCGACATTTTTTGCATAAATATTTTTGTTTTCCTTCGGGATTATGGCCATTTTTAACACAATGATAAGATTTGCAATTAGGGCATTTAATACCTTTATCTCTAAATTTTTGATCAATTTCATTTAAGCGTTTTTGTTTTTTGATTAATTCTGCTTCTTTTTTAACTTTTTCATAAAATTCTAAAAATTGATCATCTGTTAAACTATTTATTAATTCTGCAAGTATTTTTTTCCATCAATTATTTACCTCTCTTTATATTATAAAATATACCTAATTTTAGATATATTTTATAAATATCAGAGTTTTCGACAAAATTAAAGTATATTGACAATAAAATTAGAAGTAATACAATATAGCTAAGTAAGTGGTATATTATTCCACAATTTCTAAGATATTAATTAAAACCCTTAAATAATACATACGACCGGAAATTATTTGTTTTTAAAATTAGAATCTCTTAATTAAAAAAATAACTCATTGCAATGAATTCAACGAGTTATTTTTTTTCTTTATGTAAAATATGTTGATTACATTTTGAACAATATTTGTTAACTTCTAATTTTTCTTGTTGTTTCTTTTTATCACGTTTTGCAATGTAGTTTTCTTCCTTGCATTTTTCACAACGTAAAATTATTCCTTCACGCATTTGCTTATTCCTCTTTTCTGATTAAACATTCTTTTTTTCGAATTTTTACAACGAATATATCATGACAAAATAATTTAATTTTGTCAATATATTTTTCGGTTCTTTCCCCATTTTTTTAATTATCGCAGCGGAAAATCCGGATATCAAGGAGGATTAACAGAGTGGCTAAGACTAAAAACCCTAGCATGACACCTAAACTAATGCTTAGTTCTGTAGCTGATAAAATTATCTCCTTATAATATACTTTTTGCGATATTAACAAAAATAAAAAAATTACAAATAAAAAAATTAAATTAAACTTTAAAATAAGCATTTTTAAAAATTTTAATTGCTTTTTAAGCATAAATAATAAGATGCCGCAAGAAGTCTAATCTATAATTTTCAATTGTTATTATAAATAACACAAGAAGTTGATTGAAAATTAACTTTAAATAATAAAATAATTTTTTGTTGTGCCAAAATAATGCATCTCTTATAAAGGCTATAAGAATTAAATTAATAAGGAAAAAGGTAGACTGCACCCCGTTTAGTAAGTATTAATAAAAAGGTTTACAAACTTTCATTTATTATATCTTTTTCTTTTTGGTTTGAATATCATTTATTTCATTTTTTAACATCATTAATATATTCATTATGAGATTTATAATTTTTATTATGGGTTGTTCCTTTTTTAAGTAATGAATGAAAACTTTCAATAATAATGTTGTCTGCACAATGATAATTTTTACCCATTGAAATTATAATTTTGTTATCTAAACATTTACTATTATAATCTTTAGATGTATATTGATATCCGTGATCTGAATGAATTATTGTTTTATTTAGATCTTTTTTTATTTTTTTAATTTTATTAATTGCAGCATTTAAATTATCAATTACAAGTTTGTTATTATTAAATTTTGATCATTTTACATCAATAATTTCTTTAGTATATCCATCAATTATTGTTGATTGATAATGTTTTTTACCATTTCAAATTAAATAAGTTACATCAGTAAATAAAATTGAAAATCTTTCTTTAATATCATTAAAATTACTATTTACTAAATCAGGATATTTAATTATATTTTTATTTCTATTTTGTTTTATTAATATTTTTCTACGCATACGCTTTACATATTCAGCTTGAATATTATTTTCTTTCATAATTCGTAATACTTTCTTAGCATTATAAACAATGCCATAATCTTCTTTTAAATATTTGGTAATTCGACGATAACCAAATTGTTTCAAATTTTCTTCATAGACTTTTACAATATTTTTTAATGATTCGCTATCCTTACCATTACTTGAATAATTTTTATATTTATCTCAATAACTACGCTTTAAATATGTTATATCAAGTAATAAATTTAGTGGATATTTATTAATGTTTTCTTTGATAAAAAATACAATTTTTCTTTTATTTAATTGTAAAAGTCATGAAGCTTTTTTAGTAATTCATACCTAACTTTGTAATAGTTTAAATCTCTTTTTTCAAATGATTCTTTTGGACCTTTATTGGTGTTTAAAATCCCTTTCTTAAAATTTTCATACCATGAAGCAACAGTTTTTTTATTAATTGCATATTTTTTTGCAATAAAAATTATACTATTATTTTTAACCTCTTGTCCTATCCTTTTTCGAAAATCTGCTGTATATTTATTAAATTTTTGTTCTTTTCTTGCCATATAAAAATGCACCTCCTTTAAAAGTTTAGCAAAGACTTTTTTTCTTTACTTACTTTTTTGGGTGCAGTCTACAAAAAATCATCCGTATATCAGTGAATTGAAAAATTAAATAATTCTGGATCTTTTAAAGCAAAAGATAACCGCACTGTTGAAGAAAACGAACTGATTGCCTTGCGGAAAGAATTAATTCAATTACGAATGGAAAACGAAATTTTAAAGCAAGCGGCACTGATAATCGGCAAAAAATAGAAATTATTAACAATAATAAAGAAAAATATTCCGTGCGAAAAATGGGTCAAATATTAAAGATAGCAAAATCAACATATTACTATCAAATTAATAAATACGCTACGGTTGATGTTAATAATTATGAACAAGAAGTTATCAGTCCATTTAATGATAGTCGCAAAATTTATGGAGCTCGTAAAATTAAAGCTATTTTAACCAGAAAAGATATTATCTTATCGCGAAGAAAAATTCTCCAAATTATGATTAAAAATCAGTTAGTATTTAAATACACTAAATTAAAATATCGTAATCATAAGTCAATGGTTAATAACGACGAAATTAGCAACGTTTTAAACCGTGAATTTAATAATAAACAACCAAATGAAGTTGTTGTTAGTGATTTAACATATGTTCAAGTTGGGTGCTAAATGACATTATATTTGTTTATTAATTGACTTGTTTAATCGTGAAATAATTGGCTATAGTGCCAGGACAAACAAAACAGCCCAACTAGGACAAAAAGCCTTTTATTCAATTACAAGACCATTAAATCAAATTACTGACCGGGGTAATGAATTTAAAAATAAAATCATTGATAATATCTTAAATACTTTTAACATCAAACGATCATTAAGCAATAAAGGCTGTCCATACGATAATGCTGTGGCTGAAACAACTTACAAAAGTTTTAAAACGGAATTTATCAAGGGGCAAAAATTTATAAATTTAACCCAATTAAAATACAAATTATTTGACTTTGTGCATTGATATAACAATATTCGAATTCACGGTCGTTTAAATTATTTAACACCTGTTGAATTTAGAAAACAACAGTCCATATAAAAAGTGTCCTAAAAAGGGTTGCCAATCCAATATCAAGAGTTTTCGACAAAATTAAATAACTTTGATGCCCAAAAGATGCGAAAATATGATATAATCATTTTGTAATAAAATGGGTATAAGAGTGGCTAAACTAAATTTAATAAAACAAATTAAGTTTTTTTGAATGGGGTAATCATAAACAATGGAAAAAATTAGAGTATTAACATTAGAAAAAAAAGTAATTTTAAAGAAATTCCTATATCAAAATGAAGAGGTCAAATCAAGTTAAGAAATTGCTTTAATTGAAAGTGAAAACGGCCAATCAATCATTACAGCCCCAATGAATGGAATTGTTGTTAAACCAATTAAAGAAGGCAGTAAAATTAAAAGTAATGCTATTATTGCTTATTTGTTAACAACTGAAGATGAAATTGAAAAGTATTATTTTAAGCGTCTTGCGAGTAATGAATTTACGCGTTTAAATAAGAAAGGGATAAAGTTTTCAACAACAAAAAATGGTCAATTTGGAACAAAATGAAAAGACATTGAAGAAGATGATTATTCAGGAATTAGTGTTGCAAATGAAGATACATTACATCCAACTTTTACTCCATCGTTATTAAACCAACTGCCATTTAATAATAATGAAATGGCAGTTCAATCAAGAGCTACATTAATTAATGAACAACCATTTGATAATCAAATAATGACCCCAAATTTTAATCAAAATAATGGGCAAAAATTTTTACCCGAAGGAACTGTTATTAATAATGATCCTTACCTTTCACCAAATCCGGACCAAAATCAATCAATTTATTTTGAACAACAAAATAATGTATTACAACAAGAGCAAACTTTTGAACAACCCATTACAACAAGAGGACAAGATAAGAAACGTTGAGATGAAACAGGACTATCATTTGGTCCTAAGAAAACCCGAAACTTGTCATTTAAAAATTTGAACATTGATGATAATTATATTATTAATAATCAGGGGAAAATACCTTCAATTGATACAGTTAATAACCCAATGGACCAGGGTAAAAAAAGGGAGGTAAAAGCAACAATGGTTAATATTCCTAATTTAAATAATAATATGTTTCAAGACAGTAGTTTTGAAGCACAAACTAATAGTTTAAATCAATCACCGTCACTTTCGCCACAAAGCATTGTTACTAATGCTGTTCCAATTGGTCAAACAAAATTAGTAGAAGAAAATAAAGCAAAAGAATATGCTAAATATTTAGTTAATACCACAAAACAACAAGACGAAGCACCAGTTAATGCCGCAGGATTTTTGGGTGGGCAAAATCAAAATGCTAGTTTTCGTAATCTTGTAAATCAACGTCGTGAGCAATTGCATAATAATAATGATTTTCATGAGTTATCATTAGAAGCGAATAGTTCAAAAAGTTCCAGGGACTTTTTAGATGAATATGGCCGTCCTAAAATTTTACGTAATATTGTACAAGGAAGAATGAATGATTTAATTAAAAGAAACATATCACCAGAAATGCAAAGTGATTATAGTGGTTCTAGCCCTAGTTCTAGCGATAACGCTAATATTCTTCAAGCAGGTGAAAAGGAACCATCTGATGAAATTTATATTTCGGCAGATGGTTATACAATTAATCCAAATGAGGAAAAACAAGCAAAAACAAAAAAACAGGAAATTTTTCGCCGTTAAAATCTTATCGTGATCGTTTATATGAAAAATTAAATGATAATGGTCAACGAGAAAAAATTTTAAAAACAAGAAATCAACGAGAGTTAATTAAGAAAAGAATGGAACAAATTGCAAAAGGAAATGTTGAAGTTGATTCAGTTTTAGGGGGAATTAATAATTATCGTCGTCCTTCTTTTGAAGAAGTTGAGTCACAATATGAAATGTTAAATAATGAATATGATAGTCATAATTCAGAACAAAACGAAGGAATGAATGATGCAATTCAAGAAGGTTCAGCAAATGAACAACAACAATTATCAAAACAATTCAAACCAGTGGAAAATAAGGGTAAAGATAATCGTGAACCAAATCCATTATCATTCCAATCAGGAATAAATGATAATAATGTTATGATTGAGTTGGCAATTTTAAAAGAGCGTTTAGCTAATCAAGAGCAAAACAATCGGCAAAATTAATTATTTCGAGAAATTCAAAGTTTACGACAAGTAAATAATAGTAATAACAATAGCAATAATAGTGATAATGCTAATGGTACAAATTTTGATAAAATGATGCAATATATGTTAATGCAACAAATGTTAAAAACAATGAATGAACCAGATCCAATGTTGAAAGAAATGCTAAAAGAGTTCAGAACCAATAATAAACAAAATATTCAACAAGGCAATGGAAATAACGAGGGAGCACATAATTTACAAGTTAAAAAATTTAATGCAAAAGAAAGTGTAACTTCGAATGCGCATGGAAATTTAGTGCAACCGTTAAACAATAATTTAAATATTATTAATACGAATAGTAAAGTTGAACCACAAGGATTAGAAACAAGAGAAGAAATTAAATCAGCAAGATATCCGGCAATTCAATCAATGATTATGTCACAAGCACATGTTCCACCATTAACAATTATTGCTGACATTGATATGTCAGCAATAATTGACCAACAACGAAAATTAAAAAATGCTAATGCTGATCATGGTGTTCGTTTTTCAACAATGAGTTTCTTGGTAAAAGCCGTTTCTTTATCTTTAAGTGAATATTCAAAATTAAATTCATATTATGATTCAAAAACAAATCAAATTGTAATTAAAAATTCTCAACATATTGGTTTAGCAACAGAAACTAGCGAAGGATTAGTAATTCCAGTTATTAAATTTGCTGAACAAATGAGTTTAAAACAAATTGCAATTAATATTCAAGAAACAATTGAACGTTTACGTCAAGGTGAATTGTATGATTATGAATTACAAGGAAGCACTATTACGA
The DNA here is from genome assembly GCF_964030635.1 of Spiroplasma endosymbiont of Polydrusus pterygomalis. GTDB lineage: Bacteria > Bacillota_I > Bacilli_A > Mycoplasmatales > Mycoplasmataceae > Spiroplasma. The sequence goes on from NZ_OZ034909.1 coordinate 1,517,775, forward strand.
TTGCAAACTATGGAATGGTTGGGGCAGTTAATGCAACACCGACAATCTTTTACCCTAATTCAGCTGTAATTGGTATTGGTCGCATTGTTCGTAAACCAGTTGTTATTAAAGGTGATAAGTTAGTAATTCGCTCGATAATGAATCTTTCTTTAACAATCGATCAACGAATTATTGACGCTGCGGAAGCGGGAATCTTTTTAACAAGATTAAAAGAAATATTAGAGTCACCAGAATTAATTACGTTATCATAAAAAATATTATTAATTTTTAATTAGGCTTTGTGTAGATACAAACGGCAAATTTATATTTTGTTAAATTAATAATAAAATATTTTTAATAAATTTTTGTAATTTCATCTTATTTTAATTATATTTAAGCACGCCAAAAATAATTTATTAAATTTTAACTAATAAATTTATTTAATAGGCTTCTTGCGATACTATAATAATCATCGCAAATTAATTCATAAAGAAAAAATACAAATAGGAATTTATACCTCTTATTAATTTAATTCTTATAGTCATACATTATTTTGGCACAACAAAAAATGATTGGATTGGCAACCCTTTTTAGGACACTTTTTATATGGATTGTTGTTTTCTAAATTCAACAGGTGTTAAATAATTTAAACGACCGTGAATTCGAATATTGTTATATCAATGCACAAAGTCAAATAATTTGTATTTTAATTGGGTTAAATTTATAAATTTTTGTCCCTTGATAAATTCCGTTTTAAAACTTTTGTAAGTTGTTTCAGCCACAGCATTATCGTATGGACAGCCTTTATTGCTTAATGATCGTTTGATGTTAAAAGTATTTAAGATATTATCAATGATTTTATTTTTAAATTCATTACCCCGGTCAGTATGAAATAACGTAATTTGATTTAATGGTCTTGTAATTGAATAAAAGGCTTTTTGTCCTAGTTGGGCTGTTTTGTTTGTCCCGGCACTATAGCCAATTATTTCACGATTAAACAAGTCAATTAATAAACAAATATAATGTCATTTAGCACCCAACTTGAACATATGTTAAATCACTAACAACAACTTCATTTGGTTGTTTATTATTAAATTCACGGTTTAAAACGTTGCTAATTTCGTTGTTATTAACCATTGACTTATGATTACGATATTTTAATTTGTTGTATTTAGATACTAACTGATTTTTAATCATAATTTGGCGAATTTTTCTTCGCGATAAGATAATATCTTTTCTGGTTAAAATAGCTTTAATTTTACGAGCTCCATAAATTTTGCGACTATCATTAAATGGACTGATAACTTCTTGTTCATAATTATTAACATCAACCGTAGCGTATTTATTAATTTGATAGTAATATGTTGATTTTGCTATCTTTAATATTTGACCCATTTTTCGCACGGAATATTTTTCTTTATTAGACTTCTTGCGATACTAACAAAAATAAAAAAATTACAAATGCTGAATTATACTTGTAAGTGCAAGTAAATAAAATTGCAAAAAATCTCATATAAAAATTTTATGACGCTAAGTTTATTTTAGAAAAAATAAAGCAAGGAGTTTTTATATGGGATATAAACATCTTGGCATAGATGAAAGAATTTATATTGAGAATCAATTGAAGTTTAAAATAAAAATTAGTGAAATAGCTAAAAATCTTAATCGAAGTATTAGTACTATTATTCGAGAAGTTAATAGAAATAAAGATAATAATCATTATTTTTCATTAATTGCACAAAATAAAGCAGAAAATAGAAAACAATCACATATTTATTTTCATAAGTTTAAAAATAGAGAATTAGTAAAATATGTACAACAAAAATTATTATTAGGTTGATCACCCGAACAAATTTATGGCAGAATTAAAAATTTTCATAAAGAATGAATTATTAGTTTTAAAACAATTTACAATTGAATTTATTCTTGATTACTTGAAAAAGTTACTAATAAAAATTTAAGAAGAAAAGGTAAGAAACGAAAATATCAAGAAAATCGGGGTAAATTTAATGGTAAATCAATTAAAGAACGAAATGCTAATGTTAATAATCGCGTAACTCTTGGTCATTGAGAAGGTGATACCGTAGTATCATCACGAGGTAAAAGTAAATCATGTTTAATAAATTTAGTTGAAAGAACATCAAGATTTCTTTAGACTGCACCCCGTTTAGTAAGTATTAATAAAAAGGTTTACAAACTTTCATTTATTATATCTTTTTCTTTTTGGTTTGAATATCATTTATTTCATTTTTTAACATCATTAATATATTCATTATGAGATTTATAATTTTTATTATGGATTGTTCCTTTTTTAAGTAATGAATGAAAACTTTCAATAATAATGTTGTCTGCACAATGATAATTTTTACCCATTGAAATTATAATTTTGTTATCTAAACATTTACTATTATAATCTTTAGATGTATATTGATATCCGTGATCTGAATGAATTATTGTTTTATTTAGCTCTTTTTTTATTTTTTTAATTTTATTAATTGCAGCATTTAAATTATCAATTACAAGTTTGTTATTATTAAATTTTGATCATTTTACATCAATAATTTCTTTAGTATATCCCATCAATTATTGTTGATTGATAATGTTTTTTACCATTTCAAATTAAATAAGTTACATCAGTAAATAAAATTGAAAATCTTTCTTTAATATCATTAAAATTACGATTTACTAAATCAGGATATTTAATTATATTTTTATTTCTATTTTGTTTTATTAATATTTTTCTACGCATACGCTTTACATATTCAGCTTGAATATTATTTTCTTTCATAATTCGTAATACTTTCTTAGCATTATAAACAATGCCATAATCTTCTTTTAAATATTTGGTAATTCGACGATAACCAAATTGTTTTAAATTTTCTTCATAGACTTTTACAATATTTTTTAATGATTCGCTATCCTTACCATTACTTGAATAATTTTTATATTTATCTCAATAACTACGCTTTAAATTTGTTACATCAAGTAATAAATTTAGTGGATATTTATTAAGGTTTTCTTTGATAAAAAATACAATTTTTCTTTTATTTAATTGTAAAAGTCATGAAGCTTTTTTAGTAATTCATACCTAACTTTGTAATAGTTTAAATCTCTTTTTTTAAATGATTCTTTTGGACCTTTATTGGTGTTTAAAATTCCTTTCTTAAAATTTTCATACCATGAAGCAACAGTTTTTTTATTAATTGCATATTTTTTTGCAATAAAACTTATACTATTATTTTTAACCTCTTGTCCTATCCTTTTTCGAAAATCTGCTGTATATTTATTAAATTTTTGTCCTTTTCTTGCCATATAAAAATGCACCTCCTTTAAAAGTTTAGCAAAGACTTTTTTTCTTTACTTACTTTTTTGGGTGCAGTCTACAAATTTAAAGCGTAGTTATTGAGATAAATATAAAAATTATTCAAGTAATGGTAAGGATAGCGAATCATTAAAAAATATTGTAAAAGTCTATGAAGAAAATTTAAAACAATTTGGTTATCGTCGAATTACCAAATATTTAAAAGAAGATTATGGCATTGTTTATAATGCTAAGAAAGTATTACGAATTATGAAAGAAAATAATATTCAAGCTGAATATGTAAAGCGTATGCGTAGAAAAATATTAATAAAACAAAATAGAAATAAAAATATAATTAAATATCCTGATTTAGTAAATCGTAATTTTAATGATATTAAAGAAAGATTTTCAATTTTATTTACTGATGTAACTTATTTAATTTGAAATGGTAAAAAACATTATCAATCAACAATAATTGATGGATATACTAAAGAAATTATTGATGTAAAATGATCAAAATTTAATAATAACAAACTTGTAATTGATAATTTAAATGCTGCAATTAATAAAATTAAAAAAATAAAAAAAGAGCTAAATAAAACAATAATTCATTCAAATCACGGATATCAATATACATCTAAAGATTATAATAGTAAATGTTTAGATAACAAAATTATAATTTCAATGGGTAAAAATTATCATTGTGCAGACAACATTATTATTGAAAGTTTTCATTCATTACTTAAAAAAGGAACAATCCATAATAAAAATTATAAATCTCATAATGAATATATTAATGATGTTAAAAAATGAAATAAATGATATTCAAACCAAAAAGAAAAAGATATAATAAATGAAAGTTTGTAAACCTTTTTATTAATACTTACTAAACGGGGTGCAGTCTAGCTTATAATAATAAAAAGTTAAAAGTCTTTAATTCAAAAACAAAAATTACAGTAATTAAAGCATTTGATGAAACATTATATTTAAAATATAACAATCAAATATATAATTTATTAGAATACATTCTGGTTCCTATTAAAAATATTGAAAACAAAGTTCCCAAATCTAAAGCACATAAACCAAAACCAAATCATCCTTGAAATAATCAATATACATCACAAACATTATCAATTAAATAATTTTGCGAAATTTTTGCTAGATATTGACATCAATTTCAACAAAATAAAGAAATTCTAAAAGAACGAAAAAAGCGAAAAGATTTTGAATTAAATAAGTTTAAAAAACCCTTAGAACGTGAAAACTATTTATTAAAAAAAGAAAATGAAAGAATAAAAGCTGAGAATGAGGTTTTAAAAAAGCTTGAAGCTCTTCCAAAGATAAAAACAAAAACAAACATTAGAAAACAAATTGCTTTTATTAAATCAGAATTGCAAGTTTCAAAAATTACTTTATCATGATATTTAAAAGAATTAAGAATTTCATATGATACTTGAAATAAATATTCAAAAAATTGTGATGAATATCAACCAAATATTGATTATTCAATATATGAAATAATTAAAGCAATTCATAGAGAAAATAGTATTAAAGGACACAGACAAATTAAATTATCTTTGGAAGAGCAAAAAATTAATGTGTCGAATTCAACAGTTTATCGTTATATGAAATTAGCTAATAGAATTTCTAGTGTAAGAATTAAAACAAGAAAAAAAATTAATCATTTCTTAAAAATGACAAATTAACATATTCGACATAAATATCTATTAAAACGTAATTTTAAAGCTGAAAAAACTAATCAAAAGTGATCAATTGATATTACGTATGTTAAAACAATCACAGAATGAATATATTTATTTGCAATCAAGGATTTATTTAGTAATTTAATAGTAAATTATTCTTTAACAACAACTCCAACAGTAAATTGAGTAAATAATTGTATCAAAGAAGCAATTATTAAAAGAAAAATAATCAAAGGTGAATTAACTATTAATTCTGATCAAGGTATTCATTTCACTTCAAAAGCTTATGAAAAATTATTAAAAAAACACGGTATAAATATAAGTATGTCAAGAAGAGGCAATTGTTTAGTTAATTCACCGATTGAAAATCAATTTTCAATTCTTAAAACCGAGAACTCAGAATTATCACACTGTAAAAATATTTTAGAAGTAAAAAATATTGTAGATAATTATATAATTCATTATAATGAAAAAAGAAAAATTTTAAATTAAAAAATGCTTTCATTTCATATTGAAGTGGTGGCATTTTTTAATTAAAATTCTCAGTTATCTGAAACTGTGCACTAAAATAATTTTTGCTTTTTTATTTAAGAAGGCAATATGTTATAGTTAACTTAGAAATAAAGGAGTACTAAAAAATGAAAATTGTAATTGGGAACGACCATACGGGAACTGAAATGAAAAACGCAATTGTTAAATATTTAACCGAACAAAAACATCAAATTATTAACTTGGGAACAGATAGCGTGATGGCAGTTGACTATCCTGATATTGGTCAAGCTGTTGGGGAAAGAGTAATCCAAGAGCAAGATAGTATTGGAATTGTAATTTGTGGAACAGGCATTGGAATTTCAATTGCAGCAAATAAAATAAAAGATATTCGAGCAGCATTATGTAATGAAACAGTGTTAGCAAAATTAGCTCGCGAACACAATAATGCTAATGTTTTAGCGTTGGGGGCTAGAATTATTGCCAATCAAAATGCGATTTGAATTGTTGAAATGTTTTTAAATACTGCATTTGATGCTGGACGTCATAATCTTCGTGTTGATAAACTTAATAAACTTTAGGATGAGATTCTATGCTTCATTATTTTTTTAAGTAATATTTTACAATACAAAAAAAGAAGTTACATAATAACTTCAACAGCTTTAATATCAGGCATTTCTTGTTTGACAATTTGTTCTACGCCATTTTTAATTGTTGAATCAATTAAACCACAGCCAATACATGCTCCTGCTAAACGAACATAAACAACATCATCTTTAACTTCTACAAATTCAATATCGCCGCCATCTTGATTAATGTAAGGGCGAAGATTATCAATAATATCTTTTGCTTGTTTTGTTTGTCTCATTTTATCACCTTCATTCTTTAACTATAACATTTTTATGATAAAAGTCCTTTAATTTTGTCCTTTAATTTTGTAGAAAAATATGGATTGGCAACCCTTTTTAGGACACTTTTTATATGGATTGTTGTTTTCTAAATTCAACAGGTGTTAAATAATTTAAACTACCGTGAATTCGAATATTGTTATATCAATGCACAAAGTCAAATAATTTGTATTTTAATTGGGTTAAATTTATAAATTTTTGTCCCTTGATAAATTCCGTTTTAAAACTTTTGTAAGTTGTTTCAGCCACAGCATTATCGTATGGACAGCCTTTATTGCTTAATGATCGTTTGATGTAGACTGCACCCTGTTTAGTAAGTGTTAATAAAAAGGTTTACAAACTTTTATTTATTATATCTTTTTCTTTTTGGTTTGAATATCATTTATTTCATTTTTTAACATCATTAATATATTCATTATGAGATTTATAATTTTTATTATGGATTGTTCCTTTTTTAAGTAATGAATGAAAACTTTCAATAATAATGTTGTCTGCACAATGATAATTTTTACCCATTGAAATTATAATTTTGTTATCTAAACATTTACTATTATAATCTTTAGATGTATATTGATATCCGTGATCTGAATGAATTATTGTTTTATTTAGCTCTTTTTTTATTTTTTTAATTTTATTAATTGCAGCATTTAAATTATCAATTACAAGTTTGTTATTATTAAATTTTGATCATTTTACATCAATAATTTCTTTAGTATATCCATCAATTATTGTTGATTGATAATGTTTTTTACCATTTCAAATTAAATAAGTTACATCAGTAAATAAAATTGAAAATCTTTCTTTAATATCATTAAAATTACGATTTACTAAATCAGGATATTTAATTATATTTTTATTTCTATTTTGTTTTATTAATATTTTTCTACGCATACGCTTTACATATTCAGCTTGAATATTATTTTCTTTCATAATTCGTAATACTTTCTTAGCATTATAAACAATGCCATAATCTTCTTTTAAATATTTGGTAATTCGACGATAACCAAATTGTTTCAAATTTTCTTCATAGACTTTTACAATATTCTTTAATGATTCGCTATCCTTACCATTACTTGAATAATTTTTATATTTATCTCAATAACTACGCTTTAAATTTGTTACATCAAGTAATAAATTTAGTGGATATTTATTAATGTTTTCTTTGATAAAAAATACAATTTTTCTTTTATTTTAGACTGCACCCAAAAAAGTAAGTAAAGAAAAAAAGTCTTTGCTAAACTTTTAAAGGAGGTGCATTTTTATATGGCAAGAAAAGGACAAAAATTTAATAAATATACAGCAGATTTTCGAAAAAGGATAGGACAAGAGGTTAAAAATAATAGTATAAGTTTTATTGCAAAAAAATATGCAATTAATAAAAAAACTGTTGCTTCATGGTATGAAAATTTTAAGAAAGGAATTTTAAACACCAATAAAGGTCCAAAAGAATCATTTAAAAAAAGAGATTTAAACTATTACAAAGTTAGGTATGAATTACTAAAAAAGCTTCATGACTTTTACAATTAAATAGACTGCACCCCGTTTAGTAAGTATTAATAAAAAGGTTTACAAACTTTTATTTATTATATATTTTTCTTTTTGGTTTGAATATCATTTATTTCATTTTTTAACATCATTAATATATTCATTATGAGATTTATAATTTTTATTATGGATTGTTCCTTTTTTAAGTAATGAATGAAAACTTTCAATAATAATGTTGTCTGCACAATGATAATTTTTACCCATTGAAATTATAATTTTGTTATCTAAACATTTACTATTATAATCTTTAGATGTATATTGATATCCGTGATCTGAATGAATTATTGTTTTATTTAGCTCTTTTTTTATTTTTTTAATTTTATTAATTGCAGCATTTAAATTATCAATTACAAGTTTGTTATTATTAAATTTTGATCATTTTACATCAATAATTTCTTTAGTATATCCCATCAATTATTGTTGATTGATAATGTTTTTTACCATTTCAAATTAAATAAGTTACATCAGTAAATAAAATTGAAAATCTTTCTTTAATATCATTAAAATTACGATTTACTAAATCAGGATATTTAATTATATTTTTATTTCTATTTTGTTTTATTAATATTTTTCTACGCATACGCTTTACATATTCAGCTTGAATATTATTTTCTTTCATAATTCGTAATACTTTCTTAGCATTATAAACAATGCCATAATCTTCTTTTAAATATTTGGTAATTCGACGATAACCAAATTGTTTCAAATTTTCTTCATAGACTTTTACAATATTTTTTAATGGTTCACTATCCTTACCATTACTTGAATAATTTTTATATTTATCTCAATAACTACGCTTTAAATTTGTTACATCAAGTAATAAATTTAGTGGATATTTATTAATGTTTTCTTTGATAAAAAATACAATTTTTATTTTATTTAATTGCCAAATTGTAAAGTTAATAAATTCTTTAATTCCTTGTCAGTATTTTTTAGAGTTAATTTTTTTAACTTCATTAGTCATTGTTACTAGAAATTTGACATTATGCATTGTTTTTCGTATTGTTTTAGGATCTTTATAACCAGTATGAAAGACGGTTAAACGGATTCTTTTCTTAATTTTTAATCGTTTTTTGATTTGATAACTAATGGCATTGCGATATGCTTCATCGGTTTCAATATAAATAACCCCATCATGTTTTATTTTTGTATCTGGTTCATCTAGCATTAGTTCTAACAAATGTTTAATATCAAACCGTTTAATAAAGTTAAAAATTGTTTTTTTTGTTATGTTAGCATTCCGATACATATTACAAATATCTTGATAACTAAAATTTATGCCTAATTTGCTGATTATTTCTAACGAAAAATCATAATCAAGTCGCTGATAACTTTCAAGCCCTACAAGTAAAAAGACCGTTTTTGGTTTTTTTGCCACTTGAAATTCTGGTTTTAAGATATATTTTCGTCGTTTAAAAGTAACTTCACCATTACGAAAAACCAAAGTTCGTTGATAAAATCCTTTTGGAATATAACGTGCTTTGCGTCAGTTCTTATTAAAAATATAGTTATCAATATATTCAAAAATATTTTTAAATAGTATTCAAGCTTCAGAACTAATTTCATTGTTTAAATAGGATAATAGTGCTGTAATAGGGATATTGGGGCTAATTTCATTAATTAAATCAATAAAAGAGTTATTATTTTCGTTTAAAAACTCTTGGATTCTAGTTATAATATTCATAGGATAGTTTTCTTTTTAATTTTTTTCAAACTTAATTATACTGAAAACTTTCTTTTTTATTTTCCCCAACTTTGGCAACGCAATCTATAAATTAATTTTGTCATTATTAGGAGCGTCAACAAAGACAGAATTGTTATAATCAATAGGAATGGCAAATTGTTTATTGAACTTGGTTATAAATTCTTTTAAGAATGTATTTGCTTCTTCAATAGTGGTTACTCCTGCGAGAATTAATTCATTTTTCAAGCGATCTTGTAGAGTGCCTCATAAACGTTCAATTCGTCCCTTTGCTTGGGGGAATTGAAGTAGTTATGATTTCGACACCTAATTCATCACAGCATCGGCTGAATTGAGTAAAGGTGTCTTTTTCTTCGGTTTTATCACTACTTTTTTGGTATGTAAAGATTGTTCGTTTATCGGTATAAAATGTCATGGGAATTCCATAATTTCGTAAAATTTGATGTAAAACATTATAATAACCTTGTAATGTTTCTTGATAAGCAAAATATAATCCAACAACCGTATTTGTTGTATCATCAATTGCGCCATGTAAAAATCATTTTGGACCAAATGGTCCAAATCAATGATGTTCACTGGCATCAGCTTGTAATAGTTCGCCGAAACATTTTCGACGTTCTCTTAAAGGGTGGGTTTTATCTTTTTTCTTTATTTTTTGCTTTCGAGGTGTTTTAATTTGATTTAAGTACATTAATTTGTATAAAACTGAATATGAAATGTTTATTCCTTCATTTTCGATTAATTTTTCTTTGAAATGAGTAAAATTAAAGCCAATATATTTAGTTTTATATAAATTTATAATCTTTTCACAAATTTGTGGATTTGTTTTATTGTGAGCTATCCTTCCACGAGAATGGTGAGCAAATGATTGACTATTTTGTGGATCATAAAGTTTTATAAGTTGTTCAATGCGACGAATTGATAAGTGTAAAATATTTGCAGCTCTTTGCTTTGATATTTTATTGTTAATAATTTTTTCAATTGTTTTGTATTTATGTTGTTCTTTCATTGTTAGTTTTCTTTCCATTGTTATCACCATTTTTAATTTTAAATGGTTGCGAAATTTTTGCTAGATAACTATTACGAAATTATCACAAGATAAGGACAAAAAAATAGTTGCATTTCTTTTAAAAGATGTTATCATCATTCTAACAAGAGACAGAATTTGCTGCTTGAATTTACATAATACAATAAATATATTAATGATGTTAAAAAATGAAATAAATGATATTCAAACCAAAAAGAAAAAGATATAATAAATGAAAGTTTGTAAACCTTTTTATTAATACTTACTAAACGGGGTGCAGTCTAAAGTTTAGCAAAGACTTTTTTTCTTTACTTACTTTTTTGGGTGCAGTCTACATAAATATGGTCCAACTTATTGTAACCTATCCAATCTTCCATCAAATTCGTTTTCAAATTGTTATATTGATGATTTTTTTTATTTTATCAAGAGTTTTCGACAAAATTAAAGAATATATTTACAATTCAGGTTTAATAAAACATTTTCTTTCGCTAATTGTACCGCCTCTTTTTGCAATTCAACCCCCGTAATTTTTGTTAATGTTAAAGTTGATAAAATTAACAGAATTACAGCATTATTAGTACCAATATCTAAAATATTTTTTACTCGCGTATTTAAGATTACAAAACGAACTAATAAAACATTATCCAAGAAAAAATTAAACATATCAGTTCGTTGTTTAATTTTAATCCCATCATAATCTAATAAAACATTTAAAATTTCCGTTTTACACCTCGTTATATCAATCAATCAATCCTTTTTCCAAAATTAATTCCTTATTTAAATTCTCCAATAATAAATTAGCCGTAGCATAGCAAATCTCAATTAACTTACTATTTTTACGATTTAATTTTTCAATTAAAGTTTGATCAGTAATTTGATATTTATTTCATTCTTTCTTTTTGAGAACATTAGCAATTGCTAAAAAATATTCGCGACATTCAGTATTATCATAACTATTTAACTGGCGAAGATGAATAAAGTTATTTGCCGCATTATTTTCAAAATTTTTAAAAAAAGTTTGAATAAAATTATTTTTAAAATCATCAACTTCTTCGGAATTACTACTATTCTCTAAAATTATATTTAAACAGCGGGATTTAATCGTCTCAATTACTTTTGTCTTATTAGTTGTTAACAAAAAAGCATAAGTATTTTGACTAGGTTCTTCTAAAAATTTTAATAAGGAATTCGCTGCTTCTAAGGTTAATAAATCAACCCCTTTAATAACATATACTTTAATGCCCGTTTCTTCTAAAGCTGAATAATTAAAAGTTTGAATAATTTCTTGAATTGATTCTTTTTTGATTGTTGTTTCAAAATCACCTTTAATTTTTAAATCATAATAAGTTTGATTATTAACGCGTTGACAAATATCGCATTGACAATCCTGACCTTTTTTTTCTGAACATAATAAAAATTTAATAATTTCTGTTGCAAATGTTGCTAATTTAACCTTATTATTGCAAGAAATTAAAAGTTGATTTGATAAATTGTTTTTTAAAATTAAATTTTTAAATAAGGTAAATTTTTCATCATCATTTTTTGTAAATAAATTATCCATTTGCTTTGTCCTTTATTTTTTGAATAATCTCCTGAACATAATAATATACTTGTTCTAATACTTCATTCACCGTTTTACGAGCATCAACAACTTTAATCCGGTCAGCATTTTCACTAATTAAAACTTGGTACCCCTCATATACTTTCTCATGAAACGAATTCTTTTCTAAATCAAGGCGATTCATTTCACCTTCATTTCTAACCTTCATTCTTTCATTTGCCATTGTTGGTTCAATATCAAAAAAAAGTGTTAAATCGGGTTTTGTTGTGCCTAAAACAATTGATTGAACTTCATCTAATGTGCGAATTCCTAATCCCCGCGCATATCCTTGATAGGCTGAAATTGAATCCATAAAGCGATCACAAATGACAATTGCTCCTTCTTTTAAAGTTGGTAAAATATCTTCTACAACATGTTGTCTTCGCGCAGCTATATATAGTAAAGCTTCTGTCCAAGGATCCATTCCTAAGTTATGTTTACTTAAAATAACATTTCTAATTTGCTCAGCAATTTCATTGCCTCCCGGCTCGCGTGTTAAAACAACTTGGTATCCTTCTGACCGTAATTTTTCTTTTAATAATTTTGAAATTGTTGTTTTTCCAGAACCATCAATTCCTTCCAATGTTATAAATATCATCATTACACTCCCTATTCTTAAACATCTTTACGACCTTCTAGTGCTTGTTTTAAAGTTACCTCGTCAATGTAATTTAAGAAATCACCAATTGGGATTCCTTGTGCTAAACGTGATATTTTTATCACAAAAGGTTGTAAAAATGTTTTTAAGTATTGAACTGTTACTTCTCCTTCAAAAGTAGCACCAACAACAATGATAACTTCTTGTATAATTTTATCATTCATTCGGGATTCTAACGCAGGAAAAGTCTTTAATTTTGTCGAAAAATCTTGATATTTATAAAATAGACTTCTTGCGATACCTTGTTATTTATGCTTAAAAAGCAATTAAAATTTTTAAAAATAATTATTTTAAAGTTTAATTTAATTTTTTTATTTGCCAAATTGTAAAGTTAAGTGCAACTAAATTATTTTTCTAACCAAATATTCGATTGGCGAAAGATAATTTAGTATTTTTCTTGGTCTTTGGTTTAAAGACAATATAAATTTATGAACTGCATTTTTAGTAGTATTTGAAAAATTAAATTTTTTAGGAAATTTTTCTCTAATTAAACCATTAGTATTTTCATTAGTACCTCTTTGTCAGGGTGAATATGCATTAGCAAAATAAATTTTCACATTTAAATTTTTTTCAAGTTGTTGTCAATTAGCAAATTCTTTACCACGATCAAATGTTATAGTCTTAACAAGATTATTTGGCAGAATTGATAAATAATGGCTAATATTTTCGTTAATAACTTTAGTAGTTCTATTTTCAACTAATATTGCTAAAAAAAAGTAGACTGCACCCAAAAAAGTAAGTAAAGAAAAAAAGTCTTTACTAAACTTTTAAAGGAGGTGCAGTCTATTTTTTATACCCTCCTAATTTATATTTTTTATTTTTAATTATATTTTATATAAATATTATTAATAAGAAAACCCGGTATCGCAATAATCCTAATGTAAGATTTAATAAATATCACGATATACCCTCACAAATTATTAGAAAATTTAAAAAAAAGTTTGGTATTAAATTTCCAGCATGTAAAAAAACTTTATATAAATGAATTTATTTAAATTTATTAGGATTAAATAAACAAAATTTACGACACCACGGTAAAAAATACAAAAGAAAAGAAAAAACTGATAATCGTGGAAAATTAGATGAGAAATTTAAGTCAATATGAGATATTAGACTTCTTGCGATACCTGATTATTTATGCTTAAAAAGCAATTAAAATTTTTAAAAATGCTTATTTTAAAGTTTAATTTAATTTTTTTTATTTGTAATTTTTTTATTTTTGTTAGTATCGCAAGAAGTCTATTGAAAATAAGCAATCTAACGTTGGTTGATTTGAAATAGATGCGGTAGTTAAAAAAGACCATCAATCTAGTTGTTTAGTTTTAGTAGAACAATCAAGTAAAAATTATTTTGCAATGAAATTAGAAAAAAATAATTCAAGTGAAGTTTTAAAAAACTTGAACATATAGTTATAATTAATGGTTTAGTTGAAAAAATTAAAGGGATAATAACAGATAGAGGAAAAGAATTTAGTAAGTTTGAAGAAATAAAAAAGATTACTGGTTCTAATATTTATTTTTGTGACCCTGGTAAACCACAACAAAAACCATTAATTGAGTATATGAATTCTGAACCTAGAGAATAATTTCCTAAGAAAACTGATTTTAATAATGTTACGAAACAAGAAATAGATTGAGTAGTTGATGTTATAAATGAAAAATTAAGACCTATTTTGAATTGAAAAACATCAAAAGAAGTATTTTTAAATAATTTTAGATAAGTTTATTTGAAAAATTTAATAAATTATTTTTCAGTGTGCTTAAATATGCTTAAAATAGACTAAAATTACAAATATTTTATTTTTTTGAAAAAAATAGTTGCATTCCTTTTAAAAGATGTTATTATCAATATAACAAGAGATACAAATTTGGAACTTGTATCTACACGATGCAATATATTTTAGAAAGGATACTTATTTATTATAATTATGATTGTTTAAAAAAGTTTGAAGTTTTGCTTTAATTTTGTCGAAAACTCTTGATGTTTAATATTTATATTTTATAAAATATAAATATTAAACATCAAGAGTTTTCGACAAAATTAAATAAATAGTGTAATACTTACTATAAGAAAATAAACCACGATTATTTGATGCGACTATTCCAACGAAATTAAGTTGATGCGAGCTAATCATAGCCGACAAATAATTATTTCTTTTTTTACAATTAGAAATTAACAAAAAAAAGGTAAATATTATTGCAATATTTATAAAGTAAGATGGTACCCGCGCGCCAAGCACCCTTATAGTCTTACTTTTTTATGACCGAAAGGAAAAAACGCTGATGAATTATAAAGATACCTTATTAACTCCCAATACCTTATTTGAAATGAAAGCTAACTTAGCGGAGAAAGAACCAAAAATCCAGTTAGAATGATTACGAAAAAATGTTGTTGCTGGTCGTTATCAACATAATGCGACCCAACCACCTTTTATTTTACATGATGGCCCTCCCTATGCAAATGGTGATTTGCATGTTGGCCATGCCTTAAATAAAATTTTAAAGGATTTTATTGTTCGCTATTATAACCAAAAAGGATACTATAGTCCTTGAATTTGTGGGTGAGATACCCATGGTTTACCAATTGAAACTGCTGTTGTTAAAAGCGGGGTCAATCGTAAAAAAACTCCGCCCGTTCGCTTTCGTCAAATTTGTCGAAAATATGCCCTTGACCAAATTGATAACCAAATTAAGCAATTTAGTCGGTTAGGGTTATTTAGTGATTTTCAGCAGAAATATGTTACGTTAGATTTAGCCTATGAACTAGAACAATTCCGGTTATTTCAAACAATGGTCCAAAAAAAATTAGTTTATCGTCAATTAAAACCAATTTATTGATCACCATCGAGTGAGTCGGCCTTAGCGGAAGCCGAAATTGAATATGACGAATTAACTTCCCCATCAATTTATATTACCTTTCCGGTAACGACAGGGAATAAAATAATTAAACCAGGCACAAAATTTATTATTTGAACAACAACCCCATGAACAATTCCAATGAATCAAATGTTAGCAGTGGGGGAAGAAATTGTTTATGTTGAAGTTGTAGTTAATGGTGAAAAGTATTTATTTGCCAAAGCGTTATTAGAACAGTTACAATCTATTTTTAACTGAGAAAAAGTTAAAATTATTCAAGAAGTTGTTGGGGTTAACTTAGCGAAAATTATTACAAAACACCCTTTATATGATCGTGATAGCCCCGTTGTTCTTGGCCATCATGTTACGATTGAAGCGGGGACGGGAATTGTTCATACGGCTTCTGGTTTTGGTGAAGATGATTACTTGATTGCGAAAGTAAATAATGTCCCAATTTTCGCTCCTTTAGATGATGCCGGGAAATATACCGCCGAAGTCGGCGATGATACTTTAACCGGAGTGTATTATGAAGATGCCAATAAAATGATTGGCCAACGCTTAGAACAAGGGGGCGCATTATTAAAATTAAAATTTATTAAGCACCGTTCACCAATTGATTGACGAACAAAGAAACCAGTTATTTATCGGGCAACAGCACAATGATTTGTTTCAATTGAAAAAATAAAACCATCCTTATTAGCGAAAATTAAACAAGTACAATGAAATCCAGAATGAGCAGCGAAGCGAATGGCAACAATGATTGAAAACCGGCAAGATTGATGTATTTCGCGGCAAAGATTATGGGGCGTTCCAATTATTGCCTTTTATGATGAAAATAATCAACCGCAATTTAGCCCCGAATTAATTGAACATGTTATTAATTTATTTGCCAAAGTAAAAACAACCGATATTTGATTTGAATGAACAGCGGATCAATTTTTACCATCATCGTATCAAAAGCGTAATTGACGCAAAGAGCAAGATATTATGGATGTTTGATTTGATAGTGGGGTTAGTAATTTAGCAGTCACAAAATCTTACCAGTTGCCGCATCCTGTTAGTATTTATTTAGAGGGAATTGATCAATTCCGTGGTTGATTTAATTCTTCATTAATTACTTCGGTTGTTGCCACAGGGCATGCGCCATATCAAATAGTTTTAGCGCATGGTTTTGCTAATGATGAAAAGGGGCGTAAAATGAGTAAATCATTAGGGAATGTAATTTCGCCCTTAGCGATTACTGACCAGTATGGGGCCGATATTTTACGAATGTGAGTTGCATCGGTTGATTATCGCGATGATGTTAAAATTGGTCCGGATATTTTAAAACAAATTGCCGAAGCTTATCGTAAAATTCGTAATACTTTGCGGTTTTTATTAGCGAATTTAACTGATTTTAATTCAGCAACTGATTGTCAACCGCAATTAGCGGAAGTTGATTATTATATGTTACATTTAGCCCATGAATTTCAACAAAAAGTTAATAAAAGTTATGAGGAATTTAATTTTAATAATGTTTATATGTTAATTAATAATTTTGTGATTACAACTTTATCAAAATTTTATTTAGATTTTACCAAAGATATTTTATATATTGAGCAAATGGCGGCTCCTCGTCGGCGTGTTGTTCAAACAACCTTATATTATTTATATCGTATTTTAGTTGATGCTTTAAAACCAATTATTCCGCATACGGTAGAAGAGAGTCACCAGTTTATTAAATATCCCCACCAACAAAGTTCGGTGCATTGCGAAGAGAATTTTGTTTTACCAACCACAATTGATCAAGCATTAATCACAAAATGAGAACAAGTATTAAAATTACGCGATGATGTTAATAAAGAATTAGAATGTCGTCGTGAACAAAAAGAAATTAAAAAATCCTTAGAGTGCCAAGTTACGATTGCTTTAAAAGAACCATATGCTGACTTAGCAAAAATTAAGGATTTATATCAAATTTTTATTGTTAGTGAGATTATTTTTACAACTGATCATCATCATTTAACTGAATATGGAACAAGTTATTTAAAAGTGCAAGAAAAATCAGGGGCAAAATGCCAACGTTGTTGAATGATTTATAATCATTTAAACGCTCAAAATAATGAAATATGTGATCGTTGTTTTAATGTTTTATCGACAAAAAATGTGCGATAATATAATAGACTTTTTGCGATACTAACAAAAATAAAAAAATTAAATTAAACTTTAAAATAATCATTTTTAAAAATTTTAATTGCTTTTTAAGCATAAATAATTATGTATCGCAAGAAGTCTAATATATAAAAGAAACAAAGGAGTTAAAAATGAATGAAAGAACGAACAAAACAATTCTGATATGATGCTCAAGATCATTTTAAAAATCGGAATTATATTTGAAAATATAAACTGCAAGTTTGTTTGCCACTTTTTATTGGCTTATTAATTTTAGATAGTATTACTAAACAATTAGCTTTTCATTTATTATTGCATAGTCCTGATGCGCCAGAAGTTAAATTTTTGGATGGCTTTATTAACTTTAAATTTATAGTTAATACAGGGATTGCCTTTGGGGTAAATGCGAATAATCTTCCGGTTGTAATTATTGGTGCTGTCGTTATTACCTTGATCGCGTTTGGAATTTTTCTGTATGTTAATAGTAAACCGGCAGTTGTTAGTTTAATCATGATTACAACGGGCGGCTTTGATAATTTAATTGACCGAATGTGAAACCAAGGGGGCGTTGTTGACTTTCTGGCATGAATTTGATTTCCACCGTATAGTGTTTTTAATTTAGCTGATACTTGAGTAACAGCAGGGGTTATTGTCCTAATTATTGCCATTATAATTGAAATTATTCAATTTTATCTTGAACGCCGTCGTAGCAATCACGAGGAAAATGTTGAGTCAAATGGCTAAAATTACTTTTACTGCTTCGACAACAAATCGTATTGATAAAATTTTAACTGATTATTTTAAGACGCAACCAACTCCTTTTTCTCGCACAAAAATGCAAGAATTAATCACCGCCGGACAAGTGCAAGTTAATGACCAAGTGGTGCGAGCAAATTCGCTTGGTAAAATTGGCGATAAAATTATTATTGAATTACCCGAACCAAAGGTCAGTGTCTTAACCCCAATGGCAATGTTGTTAACAATTTTATATGAGAATGAATATTTAATGGTGATTGATAAACCAAACAATTTAGTTGTTCATCCTGCGCCAGGGCATCAAAATGATACCTTAGTGAGTGCTTTATTAGCACATGATGTTGATTGGTCAACAGTTAGTGGTGAACAACGTCCGGGTATTGTCCATCGAATTGATAGGCAAACAACGGGGGTCTTAGTTATTGCTAAAAATGATGTTGTTCATCAACAGTTGCAAGAACAAATTCAAACAAAACAGTTACAACGCCGGTATTTAGCGCTTGTCCATGGTCAAATTACCGAAAAGCGGGCTAAAATAGATGCCCCGATTGGTCGCGATCCAAATAACCGCAAAAAAATGACCGTAACCGCAAAAAATTCTAAAAAAGCAGTGACTAATATTCTTGTAATTGAACGGTTTAATGATTATACTTATATAGAGTGTGAATTAGAAACGGGACGAACGCATCAAATTCGCGTCCATCTAAAATACATTAATCATCCAATTGTGGGTGATCCGTTATATGGGATAAGTGCTGATAAAAAAGAAAGTTTTGGCCAATATCTGCATGCTTATCAATTAACATTTGTTCATCCAATTACGAAACAATTTCTGACAATAACAGCAACATTACCACAAGAATTTGAACAAAGATTAGCAATACTACGTGCGAAAGGATAGAAAACAATGAGTTTTGATAAAGATAAGTTATCTCTAGTTGATTATTTTTTAAAACAAGAAAAATACAGTGTTTATAAAAGTAAACCACGAAATAATAATAATGCTTATTTATATAAAGTTGATAGTAAAGAATTTCAGATTATTAAAATTATTGATAATTTTAGTGGTGAATTTAATGATTTCATCATTAATGATGAAATCATTAATGATGAAATTGTGCAAACGTTAAAGACTTTTTTAAATAAGAAATTTCAACGCGAAAAACTTACTATTTTATCAATTATTCTAATTGAAAATCGTTCGCAAATTTACAAAGATGATAGTGGTGATGTAACCTTATTTGTTAATCAAAATAATTATCTTGATCGGTTAAAAAATTATTATCCGAACATTACCATGTTAGAAAAAAATAGTGAAACCGAGTCTTCAATGGCGGAGATGACAACAGAAGAAATTTTAGGTGTCATTAAAGACCCAAATAGTAAATTAACGAAAAATTTAAAGCAATTAAGTGATACGTTAAGTGTCAATAATCTTGGCGTGACATGAGTTTTAATTGCCTTATTATTAGTGATTCCAATTGCTGGTATCTTTTTTGGAGAGCAGATTTTTAATACGCAAGGATTAAATGAAAAAGAAACGCAACTGGTTTATGGGGGAATTACCCGGGATTTATTAATTTGAAATAACCAATGATGACGATTATGAACATATGTCTTATTTTCAAGTAATTCATTATTAATAGTTTTAAATTTATTTATGATTTTTACCGTTGCACATTATGTGGAAGCCTTATTAGGGCGTTGACGATTATCGGTAATTTTATTGTTAGGGATCCCATTAGCGGGCTTATTTTTAGGAGCCATGTTACCCAATTTAATTTTTGGTGGTTCAACAATTTTATTAGCAATTCTATGAGGAAGTTTGTTTAGTTATAATTATGGGAAAGAAGATTTAGGGGTTTTAATTGCCAATCAACGAACTTTAATTATTATGTTATGGCTGTTAATAATGCCAATTTTTTTAGGTTATTCATATTATTTAATTAATTTTGTTGGCTTTTTTGTTGGGAGTGCTATTGGTTATGGCTTAGAATTTAACCGTTCACATCGTGTGAATTGAACAATGTTATATCCAGTCTTTATTATTGTCACAATGATAACAGTTAGTGTCATTGCCTTATTATGAATACGTTATGTGCCACCATATAATGGGGAAGTAATTGATGCCTTAGTAAGCTATTGACGTGCGGGCTTAATGAGTCGGAGTGCCATTGAAGACATGTTAAATAATTATTATCTTTATCCCAAACCGGATTGACCAATCTTTTTATTAAATAGTCAGACTCGTTTTGATAATCTTTTTGCCTTGGGCGGATTAGGTAATTTATGACAGCGTTAACAGTCAAAAAACGGGATGATTATTTATCATGGGATGATTTTTTCTTAAGTGTTGCTCATGTTTGTGCAATGCGCAGTAAAGACCCCCATACGCAAGTTGGGAGTTGTGTTGTTAACCAAATTGATCAAATTATTGCCACAGGCTATAATGGCTTACCGCGTGGTTTGAATGATGATGATTTTCCGTGAGCACGCGAAGGAGGAACGTATTTAGAAACAAAATATCCGTATGTTGCCCATGCAGAGTTAAACGCCATTTTAAGTGCGCGAACAAACTTAGAGAATTGTCGAATTTATACAACTTTGTTTCCTTGCACTGAATGTACCAAGATTATTATTCAAGCGGGGATTAAAGAAGTTATTTATGATGATGACAAATATGAGGATAGCGAGGATAATCAAGCAGCGAAACAAATGTTTGACCAAGCACAAGTTCGTTATAGTTGTTTACCCGTCATTAATGTTATTGTCGAACGACAACCAAAAAAATAATTAATTACTGAATTGTAAAATTAAATGAGACAGTTAAACAAATAAAAATATTGCGTTAAAATCCAAATTTAAAAAAGGAGAAATAACACAATAGACTTCTTGCGATACTATGATAATCATTGGATAGGTTACAATAAGTTGGACCATATTTATGTGGACTTTCAAATAAAATATAATTATGAAGAAAGTAGGAATATAAAAATGGGAAGAAATTCATCGGTGTATGAATTTAAAAAACAAATGTCAATATCTAGCAAAAATTTCGCAAAATTATTTAATTGATAATGTTTGTAATGTATATTGATTATTTCAAGGATGATTTGGTTTTGGTTTATGTGCTTTAGATTTGGGAACTTTGTTTTCAATATTTTTAATAGGAACCGGAATGTATTCTAATAAATTATATATTTGATTGTTATATTTTAAATATAATGTTTCATCAAATGCTTTAATTACTGTAATTTTTGTTTTTGAATTAAAGACTTTTAACTTTTTATTATTATAAGCCATATATTTTTTATTGTTATAACTAATTGATGAACCATTGTCTGTTTGTCGCGTTGAAGTGATTAATAAAAATAAATTAATTTTGTCATTATTAGGAGCATCAACAAAGACAGAAATGTTATAATCAATAGGAATGGCAAATTGTTTATTGAATTTGGTTATAAATTATTTTAAGAATGTATTTGCTTCTTCAATAGTGGTTACTCCTGCGAGAATTAATTCATTTTTCAAGCGATCTTGTAGAGTGCCTCATAAACGTTCAATTCGTCCCTTTGCTTGGGGAATTTAAGTAGTTATGATTTCGACACTTAATTCATCACAGCATCGGCTGAATTGAGTAAAGGTGTCTTTTTCTTCGGTTTTATCACTACTTTTTTGGTATGTAAAGATTGTTCGTTTATCGGTATAAAATGTCATGGGAATTCCATAATTTCGTAAAATTTGATGTAAAACATTATAATAACCTTGTAATGTTTCTTGATAAGCAAAATATAATCCAACAACCGTATTTGTTGTATCATCAATTGCGCCATGTAAAAATCATTTTGGACCATTTGGTCCTAATCAATGATGTTCACTGGCATCAGCTTGTAATAGTTCGCCGAAACATTTTCGACGTTCTCTTAAAGGGTGGGTTTTATCTTTTTTCTTTATTTTTTGCTTTCGAGGTGTTTTAATTTGATTTAAGGACATTAATTTGTATAAAACTAAATATTAAATTTTTATTTCTTCATTTTCGATTAATTTTTCTTTGAAATGAGTAAAATTAAAGCCAATATATTTAGTTTTATATAAATTTATAATCTTTTCACAAATTTGTGGATTTGTTTTATTGTGAGCTATCCTTCCACGAGAATGGTGAGCAAATGATTGACTATTTTGTGGATCATAAAGTTTTATAAGTTGTTCAATGCGACGAATTGATAAGTGTAAAATATTTGCAGCTCTTTGCTTTGATATTTTATTGTTAATAATTTTTTCAATTGTTTTGTATTTATGTTGTTCTTTCATTGTTAGTTTTCTTTCCAATGTTATCACCATTTCAAATTAAAAATGGTTGCGAAATTTTTGCTAGATAACTATTACGAAATTATCACAAGATAAGGACATTGAATTTAAAAAACAAATTGTTTTACTTTATCAAAATGGTAAAATCATTCTTGAAATTTTTAAGGAATATGGGATGTCAAAATCATCCGTATATCAGTGAATTGAAAAATTTAATAATTCTGGATCTTTTAAAGCAAAAGATAACCGCACTGTTGAAGAAAATGAACTGATTGCCTTGCGGAAAGAATTAATCCAATTACGAATGGAAAACGACATTTTAAAGCAAGCGGCACTGATAATCGGCAAAAAATAGAAATTATTAACAATAATAAAGGCCAAATTGTAAAGTTAAGTGCAACTAAATTATTTTTCTAACCAAATATTCGATTGGCGAAAGATAATTTAGTATTTTTCTTGGTCTTTGGTTTAAAGACAATATAAATTTATGAACTGCATTTTTAGTAGTATTTGAAAAATTAAATTTTTTAGGAAATTTTTCTCTAATTAAACCATTAGTATTTTAATTAGTACCTCTTTGTCAGGGTGAATATGCATTAGCAAAATAAATTTTCACATTTAAATTTTTTTCAAGTTGTTGTCAATTAGCAAATTCTTTACCACGATCAAATGTTATAGTCTTAACAAGATTATTTGGAAGAATTGATAAATAATGGCTAATATTTTCGTTAATAACTTTAGTAGTTCTATTTTCAACTAATATTGCTAAAGTAAATCTTGATGTTCTTTCAACTAAAGTTATTAAACATGATTTACTTTTACCTCGTGATGATACTACGGTATCACCTTCTCAATGACCAAGAGTTACGCGATTATTAACATTAGCATTTCGTTCTTTAATTGATTTACCATTAAATTTACCCCGATTTTCTTGATATTTTCGTTTCTTACCTTTTCTTCTTAAATTTTTATTAGTAACTTTTTCAAGTAATCCAGAATAAATTCAATTGTAAATTGTTTTAAAACTAATAATTCATTCTTTATGAAAATTTTTAATTCTGCCATAAATTTGTTCGGGTGATCAACCTAATAATAATTTTTGTTGTACATATTTTACTAATTCTCTATTTTTAAACTTATGAAAATAAATATGTGATTGTTTTCTATTTTCTGCTTTATTTTGTGCAATTAATGAAAAATAATGATTATTATCTTTATTTCTATTAACTTCTCGAATAATAGTACTAATACTTCGATTAAGATTTTTAGCTATTTCACTAATTTTTATTTTAAACTTCAATTGATTCTCAATATAAATTCTTTAATCTATGCCAAGATGTTTATATCCCATATAAAAACTCCTTGCTTTATTTTTTCTAATGTATCATGTACGATGAAGCGGCAAAAAACAACTCTTGTTAAATAAAAAGGGTTGTTTTTTTATTTGTAAACCCATAATTATTAATTAATTCAGAGAAAGGGCAGCATCTTAAATTCTTAAAATAGAAACTTTTTATCGCAACTTTAAGTTAACGAAAAAGTTGTATTACACATTTATTAAATATCTTAGAAATTTTTACAAAGTGTACCTTTTTTTCTCCAATTTTAAGGTGTTGTCCTTTCTCTGTTTTAGTTAATTAATTTGGCTAATAAATAAAAAAACTTAATATTAAAGGAAGGAGTAAGTAATGGAAATTAATACGCAACAAACAATCTGTGATGTTGATAATTTCTATAAAGCAATATCATTAATTACCGAAGAATTTTTATCAAATAAAGTTTTATGAACTTGTAAAAAACATAAAGATTTATTAAATCGTACAAAAGATAAAAAACAAACGCGGTTTTATAAAAAATTAGAAAATTCAAAAATTATCTTTGATTGAGAAACTGGTTCTTTTAAACTTTGATTTTATAAAACAACTTAATGCAGTGTGGGACGGTTATTTTAAATAACTAAGTGCTTCCATAAGAACATGAGTTTAAGCTCATTCCCACAGCCAGCCGAGGCAAGTACTGAAATAGTGTATGAGGAAAAATGTAAATCGGCGCTGGTTATATTTAAACTAAGCGATAGTCGTGATAAGTGCAAGGTCAACATCGAACGACAATAAAAATAGAGATGGACACTTTATAAATAAATTTGCGATAGACATTGTCCCATCGAGGATGGCAGCGGTTCTACAAACCACAACGCCAGCACCAGGCTCTTCAAGGTGCAAGTGAATTTATTTTAAAAACTGAACGTTTTGACTTGAAATAGTGCGGATGAAGAGAGAGAATTCTCTGGCTTTACCTCATAAAAACAACTGTCTATTATCTAATAATAAACAAATATTAAATATATTATCGCCACCGCTAACCCCCAGTGAAGCGGATGGCGTAGTAAATAAATAGATAAATACTTATATAACTAATTCTCGCTTTGGCACTTTCACTTGGGAGTGAGTGCCAGCGAATTAAAAATAGGAGGAAATATAATGGAATATAAAAGTTTGTATATTAATAAAACTTGAAGTGAAATAACAACATCATTTGATTGAGTGAATTGTCAACCTGTTAATTGTCGTATTTCTCATCATAAAAATCATTATGATTTACAGTGTTTAGAATGAGCAAAAATGTACTTAAATTTATTTGAAGATAAATGAGATGTTATTGCTTCTTATATGCAACATTACAAAATTAACGATATTTTAGATTTAGCATCAGATGGTTGAAAAATATTACAAATTGAGAAAAAAATAAAACAAATAATTTAGAAGGTTTATATGAAAAAGTTAAATAAAATTTGTCTTAAACAAAGATATTGAGGTTATTGTTTTCATAAAGAATGCAATAAAGAAAATAAATTGAATGAATTAATGCTTAAAAGTTATCCAGTTTCATTTGAAGATATGACTGATGAACATTGAGCATTAAACAATAAAAATAATTAGGAGGAATAAGAAAATGTCATATTGTATTAGTGATTACTTAAATGAAAAATGAATTAATAATAACGCATTAAAAATTAGTAATAAAGATATTATTTATGCACAAATTGATAGTGACTATGATATGAGTTGAGAATTAAATTTATATCTTAAATTTGGTAATGAAGAGCGACATGTAGGTAATATTTCATTGCCAAAAGATTTTGATTTAAATTTAAAATGATATGAAATTGATGAGGTTAAAGGTTTAATAGATGATTATTTAGAAGATGAAGAAGCAGACTACGAAGTGATAAATTATGAATAATATGTGAAAAGATGAAAGTGGTTATGTTTATAGCGAAGAAGATTTATTTAATATCGCATTAGAAGAATGTTGTTCAGAAGAGACTGCTTACGAATATATTGATAATTTAATTATGGATATGAATTTGGAGGAAATTTAATTATGGCAGATTTAAAGTTAAATAATCAAATTAAAAATATTACCTATCCATTTTATTTAAAAGGTAATGATTTTAAAGAATTAAGTTTAAAAGCATTACCGATTAAAAATTGAATTGATAATCACGGTAAAGAATTAGCAGAGTTTATCTATCGTCATCTTAATCATTATGCATTAAATGGTTATCAAGATATACATTTAAAAGATATACCCAGTGCTATTAGTAAAATTGATTTTGTTTTTAGAGAACCATTAGAATTAATAAAAGATTTTAAAGATGAATTAAATCGAATTAGAGTTAATATTATTAATTTAGAAAAAGTACTTCAAAATAATAAAATTGAAATTAAAAATAGCCTAATACAAGTTCAATACTTAAAACAACAACAGTTTATTCAAACTAAAAAACAAGAACAAGAAAATAGGGTTGAATATGCTAATAACTTAACGCCTGATATGGGGTTAGACATGGACCAAATTGAAGATGAACAAGTTCGTGTTATGGAAGATGTAGCAAAAATAGAACAAGATTTAGAAAAAACTACTAGTAAATTTCGGAAAGAAAAAATATTAATTAAAGATATTGATATTTTGGGTGTTAATGATGATTTTTTACAAAATGCTGATAAATTAGAACTTATTAATTTAATTAAAAATTATTTAATTGTTGATGAACAAATTGTTAAAAACGAAATTAAAAAACAATGAGATAGTAATAAAAACATTAATACTATTGGTGTTAATGGAATTAAATTCAAAATAAATAAAGGAGAGAAATAATTATGAATAATCAAATGGGAATAAAAGAATTAGTAGCAACAGCAGTTAAAGCATATGAATTAAATGTTAATGCTAAATATTTACAAGAAAATTTAATTTCTTTACAAGAACTAAAATTAAAAAATAATCAAAGTTATATGAATTTAGTGGGTAATGCTGATAATGGAAAAATTACAGCCTTAGGAATTATTAATTTAAGTAATAAAGGTTTAATTTTTGGCAAAGATTTTAATATTATTCCATTTAAAAATAAATTAACAACTATTATTGATAGTAGTGTGTTTCAAAAAAGAATGGAACAAGAAAATTGAATGTTAAAACGAGGAATTATTTATAAAAGTGAAAAATTTGTATGAGATACCGATTTACAAAAACCAAAATTACATGAAATAGATTTTATGACAAATACCAGTCAATATGAAAATATTATTGGTGCTTATGCTTTTGGAATTAATCGTTTAACTGGTGAAACAAAAGGAATTTTATTAAGAAAAGCCGATATTGACCGTTTAAAAAATAGTAGTCCAAGTGGAAATAGTGAATATTCGCCTTGAAATAAATGACCAAAAGAAATGGTTGAAGCAAAATTATATCGTAAATTAGCCCAAGAATTAGGTGTAGATATTACTGACATTGATTTAGATGAAAAAGAAATTAAAGAAGATGGTAATTTTGATTATATACCTTTTAATGATATTACTGTCGCCAAAAATAAGGGGCATATGAGCGATGAACCCTTATCAAACAATATAAAATACCTCATCTTATATAGAAATAGCGGATACAAACAATAATGTAGTTAAAGAAGAAGATATCTCTAATGTAGTACCAACAGTTAATAATAATGATGAAGAATGAGCAACTTGATAAAAATAGGTATTGACCCATCAGGGACTGGTACTACTGCTATCGTTACTTTTAAAGATAATAAATTAATTGATAAATCCGAATATACACATTATGATTGAATTACACAACCCGATATTATTTTAGATGTATTAAGACCAGATGCAATTATTAATATTGAAGATTGTTTATATACATCTGCTAATGCAAGTAAAGATAGGGATGATTTATTAAAAGTAATTGGAACAGTTAAATACAATACAAAAAAAGTGCACAATATTAATTGAGTATCACCAAAACATACTAAATCAATTGTTAAAAATATGGAAAATTTAAGTAAATATAATGATAGTTGTATATGAGAATTTGATAAAGATAGTAATTTAATTTATCAATATGGTAAAGGTTGAAAATATAATAATGATAAGATAAGTAATCATTTACGAGATGCAATTATTATTGCTAATTATGAGGTTTAATATTATGAAAGAATCATATAATCAAAAAACAGGAAAATATTATTCTTGTAAAATTCGAAATGTTAATATTTACTTAAATAAAAATGAAGAAAAAGTTTGAAATAAATTATCTAACTTTGATACTTATTCACAACGAATAGAATATCTTATTAATTTTTATATAAGTCACAACAAAGAAAAATAAAAAATAACCTTAATTGGTTATTTTTTTAAATACTATTTGTTAGTTGTCTAATAGCATCTTTTTGTGCTTGTTTTTTGTCGTTTACTTTAACTTGTTTTTTAACATTTTTAATTTGACCTGTTTTAAGGGCTAATTCTGTTGCATAATCAGGTCCTCGTAAATGTTTTTCGTGGGCAATAACAGCAGTTCTTAATTCTCTAAGTTCTGCTTTATATTTTTTAATTTTTTTAGCAGATAATCCAAGAATGCCAATACTACCCATTCCACCAGCGCCAGCTAACACAAGTAAAGCAATCATTAATGTTTCATTCATTTTTTTGCTTCCTTTCTTATCCTTACTTAAACAGTGGCCATCCATTCTTTCAGAACAAAATAATTTATAAATTAAGCTATATAACCACCCAAAAATATCTACCACCCCTATATATAGTCTATTTTAATAAAATTTAATTATTAGTTTCATAATTATTATTTATATTTAATTTTTTGTTATTTTCTTCTTGTTTTTGTTTTTTAATATTTTCGTTTTGTATATTTTTAAATATTTCTTCTGTTATACCATCTAAATTATTTCATTGTTTTGCTATTCTTGGTTGAATAACGCGCGGATTAATCCGACAATCTAAACAATGTCTTAAATGGTCTTTTTTTCATTTTGATTTATCAATTCCAATAATAATTAAAGAAATAATTAAAGTAATCAAAGGTAAAGTTGTAAATAATAATCCCATTTTAGAAACTTTTAATCGTGGAATATCAATTTTCATATCTACTTTGGGTTTACTACTAGCAACAAATATACCTTGAATTCCATGGGTAAATAAAGGTGTTAATAAAATGGCAATCCCATTGCCTCAATATTGACCATAATTATATCAATCAATTTTTCCTTTAATTGCATCAATCATTCCATATTCCAATCAACAATTTAATGCTAAAAATATTAAAGTATAAAAACTAACTACTCAACTCCTAATTTTATATTTTCTTTCTCATTCTCTAATATCTTTATGAGTTCAATTATAAGTTGGAATAGGATCTTTTTTAAATCAATTTCAAGGTAATGCACCCTTTAATCAAGTTGTTTTATCTTGCTTCATTAATTAAACCCCTTTCTAACTTACTTTTTTTCTTTCAATGTGTAAATCAGAAAGTGTTCCATCTGTCCCACCAGTACGTATAGCAATAATTCCATCACCTTCTAATTCTACACGATGAGAAAAAACGTTTTCTAATTCAAATGATCCAACAGTTATTTTTCCCCTAAAATTTTTGTATGTTGATAAATAATAATGATTTTGATTACTTGTTTTAATTCAAATATTGTATTTATAATTTTCTTTATCTCAATTTTGTATTTCATAATCAAACCTTGTATTATCTAAATCACTAGTGTCAACAATTTCTCAATCTGAAATATTTGTTTTTCAAACCCCATTATCATAATAAATCGTATCATTATCAAACGGAACAACAAGTTTAATATATTCATTATAATCAATTTTACTATAATCGATAATTGTTGGATGAGTAATATTAATAGTGTTATCAGTTTGAACGCGTTCTTTTAAATAAAATAATAAACTGTCATAAAATGTTTTTTTCGTAATATATTTATATTCTTCTTCTCAAGGATGAGCATAATTCCCTAAATGATAATTATATGGTCTATCAACCGTTTTACTAGATATAATATCAATTATTTCACCAGCTAATTTTAAAGCATTTTTAACATCACGAGTAATATTTTCATTTGCTTCGGGGTCATTTGTTTGTGAATATGCCACACCACCTTGTGAAAATGAAGCACTACCAGTTAAATCATTAACTCCTTTTGGTAAATATCAATTCATAACTGCTAATAAACAAGCAGATTGAATATAACTTAATCATTTATCATATTCAATTAAACCTGTATTATCTTTTTTTACTCATGGAAATAAATCTTTTTTATTAATCTTATCTGAAATTGTCCCACCTGATAATCTATCCATTCATAAACTAGTTTTTAAGATAGCATTATAAATTAAATTATCATTATAAGCAGATTGCTTACGATCATTAATAGGTTGTCAAAGTTTACTTTTTTTAACATCTTCAACTGTTATAAATAACAAATTATTTAAATTACTTTCCATATAATACACCCCTTAATTGATTACGATATTTATTTCTTAAATTAGATAGTTTATAACTATTAACTTTTCTTTGTACTTTTTTAATTTTTTTAATAGTTTGATTAGTTTTATAAAACATACTTTTAACTGGTGTTTTATATAAATTCTTAATATTTTTAACATCGCTTTTTCGCTCTCGATACCATTTTTTATTATTAATTTCACCAGCAAAATTGAAATTAAAGTGTCCAATCTTTAAATTATTAATAAACGTTTTAATTTGTTGTAATTTTTGAATATGTGGTAATGTTAATTTAATATTTCCTTTTGGGTATTTTTCTTTTAATTCTTTTGGTAATCTTTTTTTAATATAATCTCTTAAATGACTAGGTAATCATTTTCTTAATCAATAACGCCAAAATAAAGTTCCTGCATTAGACACAGCATTACTTAATAATTTTCAAATTTCAACTGGAACACTAGGATAAACATATGGACCATAAAACTTCGGGTGTTTTGCTGTTTTTGTATATATTAAAATAGTTAAATTACCTGTTAAAGTTAACTTATTTGTTATATTAAACATACCACTATTAAGCCAACTACTATTTAAAGGTTGTCAATTAGTGTTTAGATAATTTTCTTTTTTAAATTGTTCTCTATTTTTAATATTGTTATCTTTTTCTAATTTACTTAATATTTGTTGAATTTCTTTTTTATGACCTTTTTTAATTAAATTTAAATAAGTAAATGGATTTAATCATTGATAAATATCTTCAATTTTATTTGTAATCTTTTGAAAAGGATTAGCATAATATGAAGCAAACTTATTAACCTTATTAATTAAATTAACAAACTTATTTATTAAAGGTTTATTTCCTAAATTTTCTGTTAATAAAGTTAAAATTCGTAATATTAATAAATTCATTGTTTATTAAGAATTTTTAATTACTACTTCAATTGACTTTGTTTTACCAGTTGCTTTGTTTTTACCTTCAATTAAAACTTCAACAATTTTATCATTTGTAATATCAATTGGTCAGTCTTCACCTTTAGGATTAATAGAATAATCAAAATCATTTTCAGTTAAAGAACTATCTACAGTTTTAACTGCTTTTAAAACAACGTCTTTAAATTGTGGTTTTAATCATCCATCACTAACATCTTTGGGATCTGGTAAATTAATGATTGGTTTATCTAATTTATTTATTTTACTAATATCTATTTTAGCAACATCTGGTGTTAAAATTACATTAGATTTTGTTGTATTTATTGGTGTAGAAATTTCATAATCAACCGGCACTCTAAATGTTTTATTTAAATTACTTTTAGCAGTATCAATTTCTTCTTGTGTTGGTTGTTTTTCTAAAATAATCTTACATGTTTTTGGATATAAAATTGTTGGTGTTGCATATTGTACTTTACCAATTCATTTAGGGTTAGCAGTATCATTATCTAAAACTTGTTGAATAGTATCCATATTAATTGGATATGCTCATACTTGTTTATTAATAAGTAAACCATTTATATTAGTAAAATTATAACCTTTATCTCGGTTAACTTGTCCTTTTGTATATGTTTTTTCTAAATGAAAACTTTTTGATACCGGAATACCCATTGCGGTATTTTCATATAATTCACCGTTAACCATTGCTTTTAATTGAGCTTGTTAACCAATTACTTTTAAATAAGCAGGTGTTAATCCTAAATAGGATCTTCGTCCTAAAACCATAAACATTTTATCGGTTGGCAATCCAAAATATAAACTACTAATTTGATTTGTTAATTCAATCAAAGTTTCATTTAATGTAAAGAATGCTTTATTTGCTTCATCGGCACTATCGGCTGTATAACTACGAAATGGAATTACTTAATATTGACCATCTGCTAAACAATAATCATAAATAGCCTGAATTAATTCACATTCTAAATTAACAAATTTATTCTGTACAACACTAGCAATAGCATCAGCAATAACACCATTTTTAATATTTTGTTCTATCATTGCTAAGTCAAATGCTTCATTCATTAATTTTAAATTAAATCTTTTATTAATAGGCACCGGAATTCTTGTTAATCCCATTGTTTGAGTTGCCCCACCATTTGGTAATGAATAATCATCTTGTCATACCACACGATGAGTTAAATTATATAATGCTTGTCCTGAATTAGGTAATCAAGCAACTTGTTCAGCAGTTGCAGTTGCATATTGCATAATACTTGCATGCTCATTCATTAATGGTCCTCTTAACATAGCGTTAACCATATCAACATAGGCTTTTTGACCTGTTGTATTACCTTGTAATGTAAAAGGTACTTGTGGCAAATTAATTGTTGCCATAATATTCACTCCCTTATTATCTAAGTTTTTTAAGTGTATAATCAGTTAATTTCTTAATTTCTTCTGGAGTATATGCTCCTTTTTCTTTAATAGTTTCAATTTCATCATTTTTATTTTCAACCGAATTTTCAATCATATCTTTAATTAAATTAGTTGGTGAAACTGATGGTTGTTCTTCGACAAACAAATCAGGTTTTAATTCTTTTAAAGTTTGCATTTTTTCAAATAAAGAACTACCACTAACTTTTTCTAAATTAGTTTTAATATCTTCAATTTTAGTAGATGGAACATCTTTAAAGGCTTTTAATTCATCTAATTCATTAGATAATTTAATAAAGTCTTCTTTTGATATAACATCTTCGCGTTTTTGCACACTTTCTCTAATTTGCTTTGCTTCATTATTAAACTGATTTAAGATATTTTCTGCAATTTCTTCACTTAAACCTTGTTCGATTAATTGTTCTTTTATAAGTGCCATTTTATAAACTCCTCTTTTTTTATCCTTGTCCGATTAACAAGTCAGCGTAACTCTTTTTTACGGAAAAAGATTAAACCTATGCCTTCATTATATACTATTATTTTACTAATACAACACTTTATGTAAAAATAAATAAACTTAATATATTTCATTGCTAATTTACCCCTTAAAACGTGTATTAATAGCTTTTTAACAAGATAAAAGTTTTTAAAATAATTACTAATTTTGCTTGTATATATATATATATATATATATACTGGGAATAGATCTTGATAAAAAGTTTCAAGATTAAGAAACGGAGAAAAACAAGTATGAAAAAATTACTTAGTTTATTAAGTGTATTAACTATTGTTGGAACTGCTGTACCAACAACAATTGCCGCTAGTCCATATCAAAAAGAAAATAGTAAATTAAATCGAGTTAAAAGAGACACTCAACCTCAATATTGACAACAACAATATAGTCCGGCAGAGTGTTTTTATAATCCGATAGATTTTAATCGCACCGTACGTTATAATAAAAACGGCACTTGAGAATATGACAATATTACTCAAAGTGAGAGAAATTGTTTATGACAAAAAGGTATTAGAGAAGCAAATTTTAGAGCACAACAAAGAATTCAAGAATGAAATAGTTATTATGAAAAACAAAGAATTGAACAACAACAACATAATTATAATCAACAAGTTAAGAGAGAGTGAGAAAAAGAACAACTTCTAAAATTCAAAAACGATTTAATACAAGCAGAAAAAGAAGGAGCAAACTTAACTGATGATTTAAGAGCTGCTTTTAAAATGCACGGACCTAAAGTTATTGGTGCTGGAACAGGTGCTTTAACGGGGGTAACTATTGGTCTTTTATGTGGCCCCGGGGCACCCGTTTGTTCTGCTGTTGGTTCAGTAATTGGAGCAATTGTTGGAGCGATTTCTGGTGGTGTTGCTTATGAAATAATAAATAGAATATAATAAATAAAATTATTATATTTATGGAAATAATATAAAAGTTATTTCCTTTTTTAATTAAATTAACAAACTTTATAAAAATACAAAGGAATTAAAAATATGAAAAAAATATTAAGTATCATAGGTGTAATATCATTAATAGGAACAAGTACAACAAGTTTAATTGCTTGTAATACACCACAATATAGTGAAGATGAATTAGCAAAGTTAAAAGAAGAAAATAAAATAGATACAAAAGATGAAAATATTAAAAACAATTTAGAATGAATAACACCACAAGAAAAACCATTTAATACGGTTGATAACAAATATTATTATGTAGTATGGCGTGGCGATAAAAATGATAGTTGGTATTTAACTAAATTTAATAATAATACATACGATACAATAATTATTAGAGGTTATAAAGATGATTATAGTTTAATGTATAGAGTTAATGGTTATTTTGGAATACATAGTAAAAAAAATAATTTTGAAGGAAAAGAGTCTTATTTTCACTATTGAAAAAATAAAAATGATAATTATTTTAAATCAGTTTATCGTTGAAATTTAGATACGACAGAGCCTAATTTAATTTTAAATGAAAATGGTAATGTAAAAGTTAATTAATAACTTTAATTTTGTCGAAAACTCTTGATATTTTAACAAAACCCTGATTTTATTAGGTTTTTGATAAAATGTATTTCTTGCAAATATCTATATTTTATAAGGGTTTTTGACTTTATCAAGAGTTTTCGACAAAATTAAAGATTAATAACAAAAAAGAGATATAAATATCTTTTTTTCTATTTTTATCTTGGTTTAATTGTAATTTTAACTGGGTTAATACTTTTATTTTTAATTCCCAAGAAATTTGGGTTAGAAATATATATTGTTATATCTTTGATATTTCCCCAATATTTTGGTTTTGCATAAAAATCAACATAAAAACTTTGCAAAATAGGTAATAGTACTTTTGTAAATCTAATTTTTAATTTTACATTATTAGTATAATATGCTTGTAAATATGTTTCTTTAATTTTATCTTTATCAGTAAAAACTAATTTTGTTATTTGTAAAAAAAATCTTACACCGAAAATGTTATCCAATGTATTATATACATTAAGATAATTTTCACTTGGTATTCCATTAGCAAGACCAGTAGCATATTTTGTTTCAGTATCATTTATTTTTATATTTTTAGTATATAAAGTTATTGTATTATCAAAATTAACTTTATCTGTTTGTGATAAACCCTCTTGTTGTAAGGTTATATTTGCTAATGAAAATAAATTATTGCTACAATCATTGGCACCACCAAATATATTAACATTTCTATTAGGAATAAAATTTTCGATATCAGGTGACCCACATTCAACTTGTAAATTATTAAGATTAGTTATTTCAATGGTTTTATAAACATCTTGGAATTTACTAATACTTTGAATTGTTGGGTCAATTTGTTTTAAATCAATTTCAGTTTCATAATAACCATAATTAAATTCATCAGAAAATAAATTAACTAAACGACTGCCTGTTTTTTTGCATTGTGGTGGTGCTGTAATTTTAGTTTTTAATGGTTTTGCTGTATTAGCACCTCAGATATCTTTGGTATAAGTTTTATAGTTATATGGAACTGGTGGCAAGACATATTGTGGGTAATTAAATGTTGGTATTTCATAGTCATGTGGTAATAAGAAACTAGTTTTATAATTAGTTGTCATATCGCGTAAATAATTATTTAATACACTTTTTGTTTTTCCACGAAAACTCCATACTGATAATCTTAAATAATCTTCTTCATTATTTGTATATGGGTTATCAGCATAAAAGATAATTTCAAAATTACCTTTATATAATGATTGTATTGAAAACATATCAATAATATAACTACAATTTGTCCCATCTGGTGTTTGTAAGAATTCACAATCATTATCTTCTTCACTATAACTAACTGGTGTTTGAGCATCTACTGCTGTTGTAAGTTCATTAATTAAATAAATTCGGTTAGTTTTTTCGTTTAATTGTTTTAGATTATATGTTGAATAAACTATATTATTTGTTGGTTTACCATCCTTAGTTAAAACAGTACCTACTAATTTATCAGTTAATAAAGTAGTAAACCCGAAACTAGTAGCATTTGCTCCAAAAATAGCACCAACTTTATCATTGCCTTGTTCTCTAAATATTTCAAAAGGTAAATAACATTTACCTTTTGAGTTTTCAGACCAAAAAGCATCATTATAAAAACTATAAATATTAGCACTCATAAATCCATTTAATCATTGAAAATTAGGTCAAGTTTTTTCATCTTGATTAATAACTCAGCCTCATGGAATACCAAATGAAATAAAGTTTAAGAATTTACCAACACCACCCGGTATTGTAAAAGGATTAAACACTAATTTTTGTGTATAGTTTAAAGGTAATACTGTTATTTGGCGATTAATAAAATTATTCATATTTAAAATATCTCAAACATTACATGAACCCATTTTATTGTATTCAATTTGAACACTACCAACAGTATTACCAAATTCATCTTTTCTTCTAAAATATGATGATGCTTGGGTACTAATAATATTATTAACGTCACCACTATTTACTTTTATTTGACTTGGTGGTGTTATTTTTCAATTTTTAGACCAATAAAATTTAGAGTCCTTATTTTCTTCATTAATAGTTGTTCCAACAGCGGGATTAGTTGCTGTCGAACTTTCTTGGTCAGTTATAACAATACCCTCACTATTTTTTTGCTTTCAAAAATCATATCTACTTTCCATATCTTTTTTTCAGTTTTCATAACCGGTTATCATTGTTGGTTGAATCCCTTGAATGTTATATCAACTTACTTCTGGTGATGCATAAGTATTTACTTTATCAGGCGGACACGGATACATGTTATACATTAATAAATCTCGTGAATTCATTACTTTTGGATTAAATTGACCTTTAATAATTGGTCTCCCAATTACAGGCATATCAAAAAAGATCGGATTACCATAAAATTTAACGGCCATTGCTCTAACACCGGGGTCTTTTAATAACATATCATCTAATTCAATAGTTGATGTATTTGTTTTCTCATTATAAGTTATTTTAGGAAAACAATAACCTTCCCCAGGTGCTGATGTTTGAATAAATTGTCGTACTGATAAACCACTATTACTAATTTTGTCATTAATACTTGAAAAGGTAATTTCTTGTCATAAAAAACTACCATCT
This sequence comes from Spiroplasma endosymbiont of Polydrusus pterygomalis, assembly GCF_964030635.1. Taxonomy (GTDB): domain Bacteria; phylum Bacillota_I; class Bacilli_A; order Mycoplasmatales; family Mycoplasmataceae; genus Spiroplasma. The sequence continues at coordinate 1,555,529 of NZ_OZ034909.1, forward strand.
CATGGTGAATAATAATTAATAACATTTGATGGATATAATCATTGTCTATCTTGGGGCGCAATATTTATATTACCCCCACCAATATTTAAACCATGGTCATTAAAAACCGTATAAAAATTATAATAATCATTAATATTTAATTTACTTGCATCTTCATCTAAAATTAATAAAGTATATTGTCTTTCAGTTGATTGCTGAGTAAATACTTGTTCAAATTTAGCTTCTCCAAATTGAATTGAACTTCTATCATCAATCATATAAGCATCTCAATATTTACCAACCTTAACTTCTTTTGTATAAAAATTATCAGCTTTATTATCATTATTAATAAAATAACTTAATTTATATTGCTTTAAGTATGCTAACATTCTATTAATATCATAAATGTTTTCACCATCAATTAATTTTCAATAAACATTATTATTTTCATCTTTTAATTTTATAGCGAAAGGTGTTTCATTATTTGCTCATATAGTTGAATTAATTGATTGTTTACTAAAATCATCAATTGTTAATATCTTAATTTCTTCACCTTTATATTTTTGGACTATTTTTAAACTATCTTGTCATTGAGCAATCGTACTTTCCATATTATCAAATATTCTTGAATAACTACCATAATCACTAGGCTTTGCGTTATTAGGTTTTCAACCTGTTTCAGTATCAGGAATATATGAACTATAAACATTAAAAGGAAATACCATTCAATGTCTATTATCTTTTATATTTTCTCTGATATCTATTAAAGTATCGTGGGCTTGTCTTCTTAGTTCTTCGATAACTCCTGAGTTAATTCTACTCATTTTTTAATTCTCCTTTATTTCTGTTCTACCTTGCAAGGTATTTTGATTATTACCAGTTTCATCATATTCTAGTAATTTATTATTATGTTCAATTTCTTTGGCTTGCATTTTATTTTGTCATTCTTCTACTTTCTCAAAATATTTTGTTGCTTCTAATTCATCAATATTGTCATATTCAGTTATAGCTCTTATTGGTTCCATTGTGCCATTATCTAATATAGCAGTAATTAATTCATTTTGTCGCATTTGGTCAACTAAACTAGCACTAATAAAATCAAAACCATAAGGCCGTTCACCAATACCATCTCATAAACCATAATATTTTAAAACAGTATCAAACATCTTAGTATAATATTGCTTACGATATGCTTGTAAATATGCTTGTTTTTCTAAGTCTTTTGTTTTAGTTAATAATGACTGTGTTTTATTCTGGTCATTATCTGATTTATCACCAAAAGGACTAGAAAAATGACATGCTAAATATACTTGTTCAATAATTGATTTTTGATCTTCAGTATATGTTTCTAAGGTTGGTGCACCTTGTACTACTTGTAAAGATTGTGATGATGTCCCATCTGCTGCCGTTTGACCTGATTGAATGAAAATATCATCAAATACATCTTGTAATGCTTTTTTATTTCCCATATTGTAAGCATTCATTAAACCATCATCTAATACCCCATATCAGTGCGTACGATTAGCTCATCGTTCTTTTGATTTAATATTAAAACTATCTTCTAAATCAAATTGTAATTTATAACAATTTGCCATTGTAGGTCATGGATTTAATGTAGTTGAAGTTGATAAGAACAACGGATTAGGTTCATTAATCATTTCTCAAAAAGGTACTATACCTAATTTATTTTTAAATTCTTGAACTAAAAAAGGTCTAACATCATCTTTAATTTGTGTTTTACTTTGTCCAACAACTACCTCGTTATTTTTTGGTCAACCTTTAATAACTATTTTATCTTTGGTACAAATTAAATTTAAAATAAATCCACTGTCTGATTGATGATAATTTAATCAAATATCAGCCCCTTGTTCAATTTCATTTATTTTACTTACACGAGATGTAAAGTTAAAAGGGTTAATTCATAAATCAATATTGCCATCACTAGTTTCTAATAAACCAAAAATAGTTTTACCCATTAAACTTGCTGTTAATTCGTTTTTATCTAACTTTTCTTTTATTTTATAATTTTCATATCATCAATTTAATTTTTCTAAAATATCTTTACGATGAGACTTAAATAAAATATCTTTACCATTTATTAATCGCATTTGATGACGAGCAATAATATTTGCTAAATTAATTGTTCAATCATAATTATAAAATTTTAAAACACTATTAATATCACTTAAGTTTGGTAAACTAGGGAAAGTATTATTCATGGTTATTTTGCTCCTTTAATTTTAAGATAAGTGCATAATTAATAATATTTACTGTTAATAAATTTGGCTCATTTGCTAAAACTTGAACACATACTTTAACTTTTTGATATTTTTTAATATATTCGTTATATAAATTTAATTTACATATTGCGATATTATCTTTTTTTAATTCTTGACAAAGTCTTTTTTTAACTTGTCCACAAACAGACATATAAGGTCTTTTTGCATTTATTACACGTTCATCATGGATTACATAAATATCTTTTTTCATTAAGTTATTCACTCCCTTTGTTGTCATAATTTATAATCTGCTGAACTATTATGTTTAACCATTGGTATTAATTCAAAATGTAAAGCATAAAAATCACTATCAAATGTATCATCATATAAGTCTAACATTCGTTCTTCTCTGGCATCTGGTTTATCTTCTCATTGAATTAATTCATATTGGGTTTTACTGACAGGACATTTTTCTCATAATCATTTTAATTGGTTTGTATTTATTAACATTGTAAATGCTTCAATCCGATGTCTTATTTTAAATTTCTGTTTTTGTGCTGGTTTAAATGTCATATATTGCCCAAAAGTATAATTATATTTTTCTCTATTTAAACTTTGTAATGTTGAATATGCACTATCATCAACATTTATACTAATACCCTGCTGTATTAAATTAAAGTATTGATTTAATTGATTATTATAAAACTCTAAAATATCTTTTACTTGTTCTAATTCTGTTTTAAATTGCTGTGTAGCATTTGAATGCGTATACTCAGAAGATTTATAAGCTTTTTTATCAAATGAATTATATAGTCAAAAACTAGCGGCAGTAGTATGTCCCTTAGGACTGGTCGCGTTAGCAATATCAACACCACCTAATAATTTCGTTGGTTGAATAATATCTGTTGCTTGCATAATATCAATATATCTTGCAAAAATTGAACCACTAGTATTACCGGGCAATCCTCAACTCCATACTCTTGCTCTTTCAATATCTAATTGTTCTAATCTTAATTGTTCATTAACTTTATCTTGTGGTAATTTATAATTAAGTCTTCAACTAGAATAATGAATAATAATTTTCATATTTCATTTTTCAATATATTTAATTTGTTCATATTTACTACGCATTATTTCTTCATTAAAAGATAATAATTCATTACAATAACCAACAATATATCTTTTTAAACTTTCAGGATTACACGTATTAATTGTTATTTTATTTTGATAACCACGAATAGCAAACTCTAAATCACTTAAATCTTTTTGTTGAAATTGGTCACATTCTTCTCTTCAATCAATTACTAATTTATACTTATTCAAATCAGCAAAGGCTTTTAATTTTTCTTTTCGACTTGGTGAATGTAAACCTTTACAATATATTTTGCTACCATTTGATAAAGTAAAAGTAAAATTTGATAAATTAATACTATAAGGTATATTATTTTCATCTAACATATTTCATATATTTTGAAATACACTATCTTTTAAATCTTTACTCCAATACATACTAGCAATTATACAAATTGGTTCTTTAATTAATAAACTAATTTTTAATAATTCACCAAACATTTTAATATTTGATATAGTCTTACCACTATATCGTGTTCCAATTTGATTAATTTCATTAACTAATTCATATTTCTTAACAAATGGATATTTATTACCAATATTACTATTTTGTAATAACCAATAAGGCGTTTCTAACAAATAAGTAAAATGATTAAGCATTATTTTCAGTTTCTTTTTTAATATCTCTAATATCCGTTTGTAAATTAACAATTATTGGTTGTTGATTATTTAAGTTTAATTATTTTTCAAGTTCTTTTTCTTGTAGTGAATATTTATAATTAAATGCACGCTGTCAATATAACCTAGTACCTTCTGGCGTTTTAACCATTTGTTTAATAAGTTCACTTTCTATTTTATCAACTTGTTTTTCAAGTAAAGGAACTATCTTTTCGCTCCGATAAATTTCTTGTCTTCAATGGCGAGAAAGATTTAATTTATTGGTTAAATCATTTAAAGTATAGGGGATATTAGGTGATTTATCACGTCAAAACTGCTCTATTTTACGATAAAATGTTCGTAAACTTGCTGTTTTTGGATTAAATTCTTTCATTTTTACTCCTTTTTCCATACTAAAATTGCTATTATTTAATAAATATGATTAAATAAAAGAGTAAACTATATCTGAAAATATAACAAAGAACCATCGCGGTTCTTTTTTTATCATTTACATTTTACATCAAAATAAAAAAAAGTAAACTTAATTACCGCAATGTTTCTCCTAAATTTATATATTAATAATAATCTAGAAAAATTTTTATTTATATATCTCAGTTAAAAGAAACATTGCAGTAAACTTAATTACTTTATTTTTTATAAACAGCTTTAAGAGACAGAATTTACTTACTGTTTATCACTTAGATTATATACTTATAAAAATAATTGTCAATAATTTTTAATTTAATGTTATAAATATTTTAAAAAGAATTGGAGACAGAAAAATGCAAAAATATACACATGTAAAATTTGATGAACGAAATTTATTTAAAGATTTATTATTTTCTGATATTTGTAAAAAGAAAAATGATTCAATTAATTTATCAGAAATAGCACGGCAAATGAATCGTGGAATTAATACTGTTAAAAGAGAAATAAAGCGATTTAAAAAGGTAGAAGATTATATGCCAGTTGAAGCACAAAAAGATTATAAACAAAAGCGAAAAAGGTCTATTAAAAAACTACCTACATTTACAGAAGAGCAGCAAAAATTTTTAAATTTACGATTTAATATTTTTGGTGATTCGCCAGCGGAAATTATTCATCGATTTTTAATAAAGTTTGGTGTCAAATTTCCTTCCTGTCTTAAAACTTTTTATAAATGAATTTATTTAGGTCTTTTGGGTTTGTTAAAGAAAAATTTATTAAATGGTGGCAGAAGAAATATAACAAAGAAAAGACCTGATAATCGCGGAAAATTAGATGATAAATTCAAATCAATATGAGATATTGAAAATAAAAAATCTAATGTTGGTTTTTTTGAAATGGATACCGTAGTTGGAAAAGACCATCAATCTAGTTGTTTGGTATTAGTTGAACAAAATAGTAAAAATTATTTTGCAATTAAATTAGGAGAACATACTGCTAATGAGGTTTTAGAAAAACTTGAAGAATTAGTTAAAATTAATGGTTTGGTTGGAAAAATTAAAGGAATAATAACTGATAGAGGAAAAGAATTTAGTAAGTTTGAAGAAATAGAAAATATTACTGGTTCTAATATTTATTTTTGTGATCCGGGTTCACCAAAACAAAAACCATTAATTGAAAGAATGAACCGTGAATTTAGAAAACGGTATATTAAGGGAACGGATTTTAATAATGTTACTCAACAAGAAATAGATTGAGTAGTTAATGTTATGAATGAAAAATTAAGGCCTTGTTTGAATTGAAGAACATCTAAAGAAGTATTTTTAAATAATTTTAGATAAGTTTATTTTAAAAATTTAATAAATTATTTTTCAGTGTGCTTAAATATGCTTAAAATAGACTAAATTTACAAATATTTTAATTTTTTTAAAAAAATAGTTGCATTTATTTTAAATGATGTTATTATCATACTAACAAGAGACAGAATTTGCTGCTTGAATTTACATAATACATAAAATAAACTTAGCATCATAAAATTTTTATATGAGATTTTTTGCAATTTTATTTACTTGCACTTACAAGTATAATTCAGCAATATATAAAGTTAGGAGAAACATTTTTATATGGCTAAAGGTAAAATAAAAGGGTCTAAAGATCATTCTTTTGAATTTAAAGAAAAAATTGTTAATGAATATTCAATTAACAATAAATCTTATAGTGAAATAGCAAAAGAATATCATATTAGTTTAGCAACTATTTCAAAATGAGTAAATCAATTTCAACAAAATAAAGAAATTCTAAAAGAACGAAAAAAGCGAAAAGATTTTGAATTAAATAAGTTTAAAAAACCCTTAGAACGTGAAAACTATTTATTAAAAAAAGAAAATGAAAGAATAAAAGCTGAGAATGAGGTTTTAAAAAAGCTTGAAGCTCTTCCAAAGATAAAAACAAAAACAAACATTAGAAAACAAATTGCTTTTATTAAATCAGAATTGCAATATCAAAAATTACTTTATCATGATATTTAAAAGAATTAAGAATTTCATATGATACTTGAAATAAATATTCAAAAAATTGTGATGAATATCAACCAAATATTGATTATTCAATATATGAAATAATTAAAGCAATTCATAGAGAAAATAGTATTAAAGGACACAGACAAATTAAATTATCTTTGGAAGAGCAAAAAATTAATGTGTCGAATTCAACATTTTATCGTTATATGAAATTAGCTAATAGAATTTATAGTGTAAGAATTAAAACAAGAAAAAAATTAATCATTTCTTAAAAATGACAAATGAACATATTCGACATAAATATCTATTAAAACGTAATTTTAAAGCTGAAAAAACTAATCAAAAGTGATCAATTGATATTACGTATGTTAAAACAATCACAGAATGAATATATTTATTTGCAATCAAGGATTTATTTAGTAATTTAATAGTAAATTATTCTTTAACAACAACCCCAACAGTAAATTGAGTAAATAATTGTATCAAAGAAGCAATTATTAAAAGAAAAATAATCAAAGGTGAATTAACTATTAATTCTGATCAAGGTATTCATTTCACTTCAAAAGCTTATGAAAAATTATTAAAAAACACGGTATAAATATAAGTATGTCAAGAAGAGGCAATTGTTTAGATAATTCACCGATTGAAAATCAATTTTCAATTCTTAAAACCGAGAACTCAGAATTATCACACTGTAAAAATATTTTAGAAGTAAAAAATATTGTAGATAATTATATAATTCATTATAATGAAAAAAGAAAAATTTTAAATTTAAAAATGCCACCACTTCAATATGAAATGAAAGCATTTTTTAATTAAAATTCTCAGTTATCTGAAACTGTGCACAGAATTTTATTTTTATCTTTTTCTTAGTTTTTGGAAAATACCCACCAACCGAATATTTTACGCACTCCATCCATCATGTAAATGTGACAAAGTATAAATTAAAAAAAGGTCGAAACCTTTTTTTAACCTGGCACTGCCCTATTTTCACCTTGCGACTATCGTCGGCGTAATAGTGCTTAACTGCCGTGTTCGGAATGGGAACGGGTGTGTCCACTATGCCATAAGCACCAGATTTATCTGAGGGAAATTATCCGCTCAAAACTAGATAATAAACTGTCTAAAATTTGTAAATAAGCTCTCGCTTTTTTTGAAGTCCTCGACCTATTAGTATTGGTTAGCTGAACACGTCACCGTGCTTACACACCCAACCTATCAACCTTGTCGTCTTCAAGGGGTCTTACTCCATAAAGGATGGGAAATCTCATCTTAAAGTATGCTTCTCGCTTAGATGCTTTCAGCGATTATCATTTCCACACATAGCTACCCAGCTGTGCCACTGGCGTGACAACTGGAGCACCAGAGGTGTGTCCATCCCGGTCCTCTCGTACTAGGGACAGATCTCTTCAAATTTCCTACGCCCACAACAGATAGGGACCAAACTGTCTCACGACGTTCTGAACCCAGCTCGCGTACCGCTTTAATGGGCGAACAGCCCAACCCTTGGAACCAACTTCAGCTCCAGGATGCGATGAGCCGACATCGAGGTGCCAAACCTCCCCGTCGATGTGAACTCTTGGGGGAGATCAGCCTGTTATCCCCAGGGTAACTTTTATCCGTTGAGCGACGGCCCTTCCACACGGGACCGCCGGATCACTAAGCCCAGCTTTCGCTCCTGTTCGACTTGTAAGTCTCACAGTCAAGCACCCTTTTACCTTTGCGCTCTATGTATGATTTCCAACCATATTGAGGGTACCTTTGGGCGCCTCCGTTACATTTTAGGAGGCGACCGCCCCAGTCAAACTACCCACCTGACACTGTCTCTGATCTGGCTTACAGATCTAGGTTAGGATTCCGACATAACAAGGGTGGTATTCCAAGGATGACTCCACAATAACTAGCGTTACTGCTTCAAAGTCTCCCACCTATCTCCTATACATGCTATATCAAAACCCAATATCAAGCTATAGTAAAGCTCCATGGGGTCTTTCCGTCTAATTGCGGGTAACCTGCATCTTCACAGGTACTAAAATTTCACCGAGTCTGCAGCCGAGACAGCGAAGGGATCATTACGCCTTTCGTGCGGGTCAGAACTTACCTGACAAGGAATTTCGCTACCTTAGGACCGTTATAGTTACGGCCGCCGTTCACTGGGGCTTCGGTTCAAAGCTTCGCTAATGCTAACTTAATCCCCTTAACCTTCCAGCACTGGGCAGGCGTCACCCCCTATACGTCGTCTTACGACTTTGCAGAGAGCTGTGTTTTTGCTAAACAGTTGCCCCTTCCTCTTCACTGCGGCTCATAGTAATATGAGCACCCCTTCTCGCTAACTTACGGGGTTATTTTGCAGAGTTCCTTAGCTACAGTTATCTCGCTTGCCTTAGGATTCTCTCCTTGACCACGTGTGTTCGTTCTAGGTACAGGCACCATATAAATAGTGCTAGAAGCTTTTCTTGGAAGCATGGAGTCATATACTTCGCTACTAGGCGAACCGTTCGCTCCCCATAACACTTCAAGGTTATGCAAGGCGGATTTGCCAACCTTACCCTCTTTGTGCTTAACCCGGAATCCAATAACCGGGATATACTATCCTTCTCCGTCACTCCATCGCTCTATATGGTGGTACAGGAATATCAACCTGTTGTCCATCGACTACGCCTTTCGGCCTCGCCTTAGGTCCTGACTAACCCTGGGTGGACGAACCTTGCCCAGGAAACCTTGGTCAAACGGCATGAGGGATTCTCACCCTCAAACGTTACTCATGCCGGCATTCTCACTTCTAACCAGTCCAGCAGTCCTCACGGTCTACCTTCATCCCTGTTAGAACGCTCCCCTACCGCCCTGTATATAAATATACAAAACCCATAGCTTCGGTATTATGCTTAGCCCCGGTACATTTACGGCGCAAAGTTACTCGACTAGTGAGCTGTTACGCACTCTTTAAAGGGTAGCTGCTTCTAAGCCAACCTCCTAGCTGTCTAAGCGACTTCACATCCTTACACACTTAGCATAAATTTTGGGACCTTAACTGATGATCTGGGCTGTTTCCCTTACGTGCATGGACCTTATCACCCATGTACTGACTGCCGAGTATACAAAATTGGCATTCGGAGTTTAATTGCATTCAGTACCCCTAGGTGGGGCCATCATACATTTAGTGCTCTACCTCCAACTTGCTAACCTCGACGCTAGCCCTAAAGCTATATCGGGGAGAACCAGCTATCTCCAGGTTCGATTGGAATTTCACCCCTAGCCACAAGTCATCCGCGGTCTTTTCAACGAACGTCGGTTCGGTCCTCCATTAAGTTTTATCTCAACTTCAACCTGCTCATGGCTAGATCACCTGGTTTCGGGTCTATTACAACATACTAAACGCCCTATTAAGGCTCGCTTTCACTACGGCTCCGTATTTTCTACTTAACCTTGCATGCTATAATAACTCGCCGGCTCATTCTACAAAAGGCACGCCGTCACCCATTAACGGGCTCCGACTTCTTGTAGGCATATGGTTTCAGGTACTATTTCACTCCCCTCCCGGGGTGCTTTTCACCTTTCCCTCACGGTACAATGGTTCACTATCGGTGAATAGGTAGTATTTAGCCTTACGCGGTGGTCCGCGTTGATTCCGACAAGATTTCACGTGTCTCGCCGTACTCAGGATTCCATTTCGAGTCTTGTCTATTTCGTATACGGGACTATCACCCTCTGTGGCATGGTTTCCCAACCATTTCTACTATAAACAAGTTTTGTAACTCTACTAACATGGTCCTACAACCCCAGATAAATCTGGTTTGGGCTGTTCCCCGTTCGCTCGCCGCTACTAAGAGAATCGCATTCGCTTTCTTTTCCTCTAGGTATTAAGATGTTTCAATTCCCTAGGTATACCTTCACTATAACTATTTATTCATTATAGGATGATGAGAGATTAATCTCACCGGGTTTCCCCATTCGGACATATCCGGATCAAAGCTTACTTCCAGCTCCCCGAACCTTATCGCAGGTAGTCACGTCCTTCATCGTCTCCTATTCCCAAGGCATTCACCATACGCCCTTTGTAACTTCAAAGTTTTATAAATTATTTGACCTGATTTTAAATCAGTTTTTTTGAGAATCATTTACAAATATAACTGTGAAATTTTAGTTATTTTTAAAAAATAACAGAAATTTTGAATTATTGTTATTTTAATCATGTGATTAAAATAACAAGATGTCTATTATCCAGTTTTCAAAGAACAATTTGCAATAACATTTTTTGTTATTGTCAGAGAAATAATCTCTGAAAACTAAACATAACGGTCATTAAAGCTAATAAAACTAATTAATTACTATAAAGTATTAACTCCATAGAAAGGAGGTGATCCATCCGCACGTTCTCGTACGGATACCTTGTTACGACTTCACCCTAATCATCAATCCTACCTTGGGCGGCTTCTTCCTTGCGGTTAGAATACCGACTTCTGGCATTATCAACTCTCATGGTGTGACGGGCGGTGTGTACAAGACCCGAGAACGTATTCACCGCGACATTGCTGATTCACGATTACTAGCGATTCCGACTTCATGAGGGCGAGTTGCAGCCCTCAATCCGAACTGAGATCGACTTTTTCAGATTAGCTCCCTCTTGCGAGATCGCAACTGTTTGTACCGACCATTGTAGCACGTGTGTAGCCCAAGACATAAGGGGCATGCTGATTTGACGTCATCCCCACCTTCCTCTAGCTTACACTAGCAGTCCCGTTAGAGTATCTCAAATTAATGGAGTAACTAACGGTAAGGGTTGCGCTCGTTACTGGACTTAACCAAACACCTCACGGCACGAGCTGACGACAACCATGCACCACCTGTCTCAATGTTAACCTCCACTGTATTTCTACAGCTTTGCACTGGATGTCAAGCCTTGGTAAGGTTCTTCGCGTTGCTTCGAATTAAACCACATGCTCCACCGCTTGTGCGGGTCCCCGTCAATTCCTTTGAGTTTCACTCTTGCGAGCATACTACTCAGGCGGAGTACTTAATGCGTTAGCTGCAGCACCGAACTTAGTCCGACACTTAGTACTCATCGTTTACGGCGTAGACTACTAGGGTATCTAATCCTATTTGCTCCCTACGCTTTCGTGCCTAAACGTCAGTGATAGGCCAGTCGACCGCCTTTGCCACTGGTGTTCCTCCATATATCTACGCATTTCACCGCTACACATGGAATTCCATTGACCTCTCCTACACTCTAGTTTAACAGTTTTCAAGGCGAACTGGAGTTGAGCTCCAGAATTTGACCCCAAACTTGTTAAACCGTCTGCGCACGCTTTACGCCCAATAAATCCGGATAACGCTTGCCACCTATGTATTACCGCGGCTGCTGGCACATAGTTAGCCGTGGCTTTCTGGTAAGGTACCGTCAAATAAGTATCATTTCCTATACTTACTGTTCTTCCCTTACAACAGACCTTTACAATCCGAAGACCGTCTTCAGTCACGCGGCATTGCTCCATCAGGCTTTCGCCCATTGTGAAAAATTCCCTACTGCTGCCTCCCGTAGGAGTTCGGGCCGTGTCTCAGTCCCGATGTGGCCGATCAACCTCTCAGTTCGGCTACGTATCATTGTCTTGGTAGGCCATTACCCTACCAACTAACTAATACGCCGCATCCTCATCCATTAGTGGTCCAAACGGACCTTTTAACATTTTCTGATGCCAGAAAATGTCGTATGCGGTATTAGCAGTCGTTTCCAACTGTTATCCCCCGCTAATGGGTAGATTAGATACGTGTTACTCACCCGTTCGCCACTGGGTGCAAGCACCCCGTTCGACTTGCATGTATTAGGCATGCCGCCAGCGTTCATCCTGAGCCAGGATCAAACTCTCATTAAAAAAATATTGTTTTTGTTCCTAGCTTTAATGACGGATATTCATTGAATAAATGATTATCTTTTGTTGTTATGTTTAGTTTTCAAAGATCTTTGTTGTGTCATCAAAACACCTTCTGGATTATACAAAATTATGCGATTATTGTCAATAACTTTTTTGACTTTTTTTCATATTTTTAGTATTGTTTTTGATTTAAGTAAGTAATAATTTATTACCAACTGACACCTTTATAAGTATATAAAATTCTCATTTTTTTTGCAAGTGTTTTTGGCAAAAATATTAATATTTTTTTATAAAAGCCAAATTGTAAAGTTAAGTGCAACTAAATTATTTTTCTAACCAAATATTCGATTGGCGAAAGATAATTTAGTATTTTTCTTGGTCTTTGGTTTAAAGACAATATAAATTTATGAACTGCATTTTTAGTAGTATTTGAAAAATTAAATTTTTTAGGAAATTTTTATCTAATTAAACCATTAGTATTTTCATTAGTACCTCTTTGTCAGGGTGAATATGCATTAGCAAAATAAATTTTCACATTTAAATTTTTTTCAAGTTGTTGTCAATTAGCAAATTCTTTACCACGATCAAATGTTATAGTCTAGACTGCACCCAAAAAAGTAAGTAAAGAAAAAAAGTCTTTGCTAAACTTTTAAAAGTGGTATTTTTGATTCTTTAAATAAACGAAAATCATCGGTTTTACCATAAGCAAAATTTTTTGCAATAATAGTTTTGCTTTCTTTTTCGATGATTATTTGTGTTTTGATAGTATGCTTTTTCTTTTTTCCGGAATAGTATTTTTTTGTCTTTTTTTGGGCGTTGGATTGCTGTTTCGGTTGCATCAATAATAATTGTTTTATCATTAAAGTGTTTATTTATTAATGTTTTTTGCCCAGCAAGTTGTTGAAAGTCAGGATGTTTAATTAAAGTGTTTTCAATTCATTTGATATTACGATAACAATTACTCTCACTAATGCCAAAACTTTTGCCAAGATGAAAATAAGTGCGGTATTTTCTTCAATATGATAAAGTCATTAATAAACTATTTTCTAATGATAATTTATTAACTTTTCCGCCTTTTTTAAATTTTTTTTAACTCGGCTTCTTTTAAAATATCTAACATTTTATTAAAAGTATTTTGTTTTATTCCTGTTAATCGTAATAATTCTTTATCATTAAGAAATTTAAAGTTATCATTTTTCATATTTTTATACCCGCCTAATTTATATTTTTTATTTTTAATTATATTTTATAGAAATATTCTTAATAAGAAAAACCGGTATCGCAAGAAGTCTAATGAAATTTATTAATTCAAATTTAATTGTTAGGACAATCTAGTAAAGTAATTTCCCGTTTTATTAAAACATCACCCAAAACAGCTTGATATAATCGTCAAAAATTAATGCAATCAAAACAATTAGAAAATACTCAATTAAAACTTAAAAAATTAAATGGCCAAACACAAATCGATGAAACATTTATTAAAGAAATCCATAAAGGTAATTTTAAAGATAAATTTGATAAATGAAAAACTCATCTTGATCCATTTTCCACTAACACTAAATGTTGTATTCAAATGGCAGTTGATACTAATAATAATATTTTTGTTCAATCCACTAATACCAAACGATTACAAAAACAGTAGACTTCTTGCGATACTAACAAAAATAAAAAAATTACAAATAAAAAAATTAAATTAAACTTTAAAATAATCATTTTTAAAAATTTTAATTGCTTTTTAAGCATAAATAATAAGGTATCACAAGAAGTCTATTGTATAATAAAATTAATAAAATACTGAAATGAAAGGCAGCGATATCATGAAATACCGAATTAAAACAAAACTGAATTTAGGTATTACTAATCAAAATTATCAAAGTGTTGATAATCTTTTTATCCGTTACAGTAATCCTTTCACTAACTTATTCATTGACCATCAAAATGAAATTTGTGTTTTAGAACAAATTAAAAATACTAATTTAACTTTGCCAATTGTTGACTATGGTTATGATAATGAGCATTTCTTTTTAGTAACCCCCTACTACCCAACCTTACAACCACTTAGTGCCGTTAAAATAACAAAGCAAATCCTATCACAAGTTGCCACAATAATTCAACAATTATGAGCCATTGAAATTAAGCCAAATTCAAAAATTAAAACTTTTAATCCCCAACAATTTTTAACAACCTTCAAAACAGCGGTACAAAAACAATTAGTTAATTTAGCCCCTTATGAAGATAAAATAATTTATGCAAAATTAAAACCATCAGAACTTGTCTTATGCCATAATGATTTGAATAGTGGTAACTTAGTCTTTTTATATCATAATTTGTACTTAATTGATTTTGAGTATACAATGTTGAATGACAAATTTTTTGATATTGCTTCATTCGCTTCTGAAACATTAACAACAAAAGCAGACCAAACTGCTTGATTTAGTCTTTTTAATTTAACACCTAGCCAACAAGAAAAAGTAGCAATGTGAATGTATTATCAAAATATTCTTTGAATTTATTGAGCTAATTATATGTATGAACAAACAAACCAAAAGATTTTTTTGGACATTATTGAAGGAAAATGAACTAATTTACAAAAAAATAATTAAGGTTCTTTTGTCGGGCATGGTGGATCTTGTAATGCCTTATTATCCTTTTGATCAGCAGGGGCCAAAGAATGCTTTTGCGCTTTTTTCATTTGGAAATGCGCACGTAAATTGCGCATTCATACGGATATAAAGGTTCCAAAAAAAATCGCAATTAGTAAAAAAAGAAAGGAAACTAAACAACGATAGAGAATTTTATCTCATCCTCATCAATACCCTGTCAAATAAATCCCATATAAAGCTCAAAATAAAGCAATTGTATAAGTAAACTGGTCCGCTTGATGACAATGTAAAACAAAGTCAAGGTCAGTCAATAAAAAGACGCTAACAATAATTGCTAAGCCAAAACCAATCCCGACGCCAACATCAAAATGATAGGTAAAATTTAAATCTGGGGAAGTTAAGAAAAAAAATAATAAAAATGGCCCTATTGCTTCAATAATTAAAAATAAAAAGCTTTTTCAAAATCCTGTTCGTGAAGCATGAAATGCTAAATTATTTTGCATTTCTGGTGGTAAATGTTCTCAATTATTAGTAGATTCTTTTTTATTATCCTTTTTAATGATTTTCATAAGAATTATTAACTTCTCTTTTCTCTTATTTTAACATAAAAAATTGTTAAACTAACAATTAATATCATGGAGCGGGTGAAGGGAATCGAACCCTCACAGTCAGCTTGGAAGGCTGAAGTTCTACCATTAAACTACACCCGCATTTTTAAATTTTATCATTAACCACAATAAATATATATACCATTGTCTTTGTTTGATATCAATTCTTTTTTAATAAGTGGTACATAAATGGTACCCGAGACCGGACTTGAACCGGTACAGTTGTAAAACCGACGGATTTTAAGTCCGTTGCGTCTACCTATTTCGCCACTCGGGCATATATCTTTTTTATAAATGGTCTCCTGTAAAGGACTTGAACCTTTGACCCACTGGTTAAAAGCCAGATGCTCTACCTACTGAGCTAACAGGAGACAATGGCTGGGCTAGCTGGATTTGAACCAGCGCATGAAGGAGTCAAAGTCCTTTGCCTTACCGCTTGGCTATAGCCCAAAATACACAATAAATATGGTGGAGGGGGAGGGATTCGAACCCCCGAACCCGAAGGAGCTGAGTTACAGTCAGATGTGTTTGGCCACTTCACTACCCCTCCAAAAAATGGTGCTGGCTAGAAGAATCGAACTCCCAACCTACTGATTACAAGTCAGTTGCTCTACCTATTGAGCTAAGCCAGCAGAAATCATGGTCGAGTGTAACGGACTTGAACCTTTGACCCACTGGTTAAAAGCCAGATGCTCTACCTACTGAGCTAACACCCGATTACACAATTCGTTTATTGTGTTGAAACCTTTTTAATTTTATATAAAACAATAATTTTTGTCAATTAAAATATTATTAATTAATTAATTTTTTTTAAAATATTATAACGCATAATAGATTTAAAAAATGGATTTTATGCTTGTAAATCCATTTTTTAATCTTAATTAATGTTGGCGTTGCATATGATCAGATCCCTTATATTGGGGAATATTAATCATGTAACCGTTTTCACGTCGTCATAGTCCTTTGATTACTTTGGTAATTAGATAAACCATAAAGATTGTTCCAATTAAAGTTGAAGTAAAGTGTAAAATATTGGCAAAAATTGATAAACCATCTTGTCCTTTTTGGAACATACGTCCAAATGCTTCAATCAATTTTAATAATGCCGTAATAATTTGAATAATTAACATTATTGTTACTAAAACAGTATAAATAGTTGAAACAAAACGTAATCATTTTCCATAAGAAGTTTCGGCCATCATATTAGCTATGACTTTAGTGCTATAAAAAACCGGTACAAAAATTAAACTTAAAACACTAACAACAACTAAAACTCCCATCATAATGGCAAAATTGTGTTTTGCATCATCAACTCACACTTTATTTGTTGCTTTGT
Source organism: Spiroplasma endosymbiont of Polydrusus pterygomalis (assembly GCF_964030635.1). GTDB lineage: Bacteria > Bacillota_I > Bacilli_A > Mycoplasmatales > Mycoplasmataceae > Spiroplasma. The sequence continues at coordinate 1,572,316 of NZ_OZ034909.1, forward strand.
TGTAAAAAGTCATTACAGCAACAATGCTAGCAAGAGCTGAGACTAATCAAGCAGTTCCTAAATAACGGACAATAACAATACGAGCATTTTTTGTCGCTTTAACATCAGTATCTGGTAATCATGTTAATGCAAAAGGTGCAAAAAATCCACCAAGTGATAATGATAAAACCGCTAAACTTCATTTGTTAGCACATAATTCAGCATCAGTACTCCCAATCGCATAACGAATTAAACCAATATTACAGATGATTGTGGTAAAGAACGAAAACATAACGACTAATAAAATTACCACTTTGTAACTTGTTAAATCAGCATATGAATTCATTAATCAACTACTTGCCACATTTAGATCACCAGGAAAAGTTCCATTGTTATATTGATCTAAATAATAAAAGTAAGTTCCCGTTGCTGCTGTCATCCCCACAATACCAACGATACTTGACAACACAATTCAAAATCTCGTAAATCCAAAATTTCTTGTCATCATTTATATAATCACTATTCCTTTCTACAATTACATAAATAAATTATATGCTTTTTTCAGTTTAATACAATATATTTCTTTCATTCTTTTTCAACCGAAAAACTTTAATTTTGTCGAAAAATCTTGATATTTATAAAATATATCTAAAATTAGGTATATTTTTAATATAAAGAGAGGCAAATAATTGATGGAAAAAATACTTGCAGAATTAATAAATAGTTTAACAAATGATCAATTTTTAGAATTTTATGAAAAAGTTAAAAAAGAAGCAGAATTAATCAAAAAACAAAAACGCTTAAATGAAATTGATCAAAAATTTATAGATAAAGGTATTAAATGTCCTAATTGCAAATCTTATCATTGTGTTAAAAATGGCCATAATCCCGAAGGAAAACAAAAATATTTATGCAAAAAAATGTCGGGCTAGTTTTGATGCTTTTCGTCATCATTTTACTTATTGAAGTCATTTAAATTATGAACAATGAAATTTGAATTAATAAATTTCATTGCTAGGACAATCTAGTAAAGTAATTTCCCGATTTATTAAAACAACACCCAAAACAGCTTGATATAATCGTCAAAAATTAATGCAATCAAAACAATTAGAAAATACTCAATTAAAACTTAAAAAATTAAATGGCCAAACACAAATCGATGAAACATTTATTAAAGAAATCCATAAAGGCAATTTTAAAGATAAATTTGATAAACGAAAAACTCATCTTGATCCATTTTCCACTAACACTAAATGTTGTATTCAAATGGCAGTTGATACTAATAATAATATTTTTGTTCAATCCACTAATACCAAACGATTACAAAAACAGTGAATTATTGAAAATATGAATACAAAATTAATTAACAAAAATTCCATTATTATTTCTGATATGCAACCATTATATTTATTAGTAGCAAAACAAACAAGTTCTACTTTATATGCCACTAAAACTAGGACAAATCCTGATGCCAGTTATCGAAAATTAAATAAAATTAGTAAATTACATGCAATCCTTAAAGAAGCCTTAATTCATTATCATGGTTTAGGTTTTACTAACATTCAAAATTATTTAAATCTCTGAAAATGAAAATACCAACACAAAGGTTTAACACCAAACCAACAAGCAAGGATATTATATTTTAACATCTAAAAAAGCTAAAGAACAATAATAATCTTCCACCAAATTCGTTTTCAAATTGTCATATTGATTATTTTTTTTATTTTATCAAGAGTTTTCGACAAAATTAAAGCCGAAAAACTCCGTTTTTTCAACTTATTTTATGGTACATTTAATAAGTGAGGTGAAATTAAAATAATGAAAGCATTTGATTATGAAGACATTCAATTGATTCCAGAATTATGTGTTGTTGATTCCCGAAAAGAATGTGATACAATCGTTAAATTAGGAAAACATACCTTTAATTTACCTGTCGTACCTTCTAATATGGCAACGGTAGTTAATGAAGAATTATGTGAAAAACTAGCTGAAAAAAATTATTTTTATATTATGCATCGTTTTAATGTTAATCAAATTAAATTTATTAAACATATGAAAAGTAAAAATTTAATTACATCAATTTCCATTGGTGTTAAACCAGATGATTATGCCTTAATTGAAATATTGCAAAAAGAAGATTTAATTTCTGACTATATTACAATTGATATTGCCCATGGTCACGCCTTTAGTGTTAAGAAAATGATTGAACATATTCGTCACCATTTAGGGCACAAAACATTTATTATTGCTGGTAATGTTGGAACCCCAAAAGCAGTTCGTGATTTAGAACAATGAGGCGCTGATGCAACAAAAGTTGGAATTGGGCCTGGAAAAGTATGTATTACAAAATTAAAAACTGGCTTTGGGAATGGTGGATGACAATTATCGACCGTTAAATGATGCAGTAAAGGTAGTTCAAAACCAATTATTGCGGATGGTGGATTACGAGTTAATGGTGATATTGCCAAATCAATCCGAATGGGAGCGACGATGTGTATGATCGGAAGCTTATTTGCTGCTCATCAAGAATCGCCAGGAAAACAAGTTGAAAATAATGGCATTAAATATAAAGAATATTTTGGATCAGCAAGTGAATATAATAAAGGTGAAAAACGTTATGTTGAAGGAAAAAAAGAATTGATTGAAATTCGCGGTAGCATTTTTGAAACATTACGCGAAATGACCGAAGATTTACAATCATCAATTTCCTATGCTGGAGGAAAAGACCTTTCGGCCATTAAAAAAGTTGATTATGTCATTTTAAAAGATAGTAATTTTTAAAAAATCGGTCGTATAAATAAAAGTAGGGTAAAAATATAAAAATTAGAAATTAATTAATGTAAAAGCAATACCACTTTTATGTAAGTGGTATTTTTTTGTTTTTAACAATAAATATTTGAAATAGTGAAACGGCAATATTTTTTTAATTAGCTCTAAGCATTTCCGCTTCCTTGTTTTAGTTAATTTTAATAGTAGTCTTCTTGCGATACTATGATAATCATTGCAAATTAATTCATAAAGAAAAAATACAAATAGGAATTTATACCTCTTATTAATTTAATTCTTATAGTCTTTATAAGAGATGCATTATTTTGGCACAACAAAAAATGATTTTATTAGACTTCTTGCAATATCTTATTATTTATGCTTAAAAAGCAATTAAATTAAATCTTAAAGCAAATCTTTTTCTACGATTGCGATATTTTTCAGTAATAATTTTAATTTTTTTAAGGATAGCAAAAACATTTTCAATAACGATTCTCATTTGTGAAATTAGTTTATTATGCTGTTTTTGTTCGTTATTTAAAGGTTTTTGCTTTGTTTTTTTATGCGGAATCAAAACATTCCGATGCATTTTTTGCAAACCTTGATAACCTGTATCAACTATTACTTTGCTAGCTTTTAAAAGTGGTATTTTTGATTCTTTAAATAGAATTATTGCTATACCTGATTATTTATTCTTAAAAAGCAATTAAAATTTTTAAAAATGCTTATTTTAAAGTTTAATTTAATTTTTTTATTTGTAATTTTTTTTATTTTTGTTAATATCGCAAGAAGCCTATTTTATAGAAATATTCTTAATAAGAAAAGCCGGTATCGCAAGAATCCTAATTATTATTTCTGATATGCAACCATTATATTTATTAGTAGCAAAACAAACAAGTTCTACTTTATATGCCACTAAAACTAGGACAAATCCTGATGCCAGTTATCGAAAATTAAATAAAATTAGTAAATTACAAGCAAGTCTTAAAGAAGCCTTAATTCATTATCATGGTTTAGGTTTTACTAACATTCAAAATTATTTAAATCTCTGAAAATGAAAATACCAACACAAAGATTTAACACCAAACCAACAAGCAACGGTATTATATTTTAACATCTAAAAAAGTTAAAGAACAATAATAATCTTCCATCAAATTCGTTTTCAAATTGTCATATTGATGATTTTTTTTATTTTATCAAGAGTTTCGAGGTAGCGTGTAAAATGTTGGGGAAAAGTTTTTAGCATTAAGTTCTAATAATAATTAGAAACTATTTTCTTTAAAAGAGTTTTAGTATTTGATAATGTAGAAGCGGTGAATATTGGTAAGTTATATTGTTTAACTTCTGGATTATTCATCTTTTTAAATATTCATCTTCAAGTAATTTGTTCATTTTTTACTTGAAGATTTTTAATTTCTGTTAGTTCTTGAAAGGGATTAATCCCATTAGCTGTCAATTGTTTTAATAACATTACTTTGTAAATCGTTTTTTCATTAAATATTTTTGGTTTTGAACGAAACATTACTTTAATAATTCGAGCAATATAACTTTCAATGCGACAACCAATATTTTCTTGATATTCTCATTTTTGAATTGCTCCATAGTATGTTCTTAAATAATTAGATATTTCTTGTAACTTTCCTTTCGCTTCTTCGGTTTTAACAAGCTGATAAGCTCATTCAAGGTATTTTGTAACCTTGTTTCAGTTTAATTTTAGAATTGCTTTTCTAATTTTATTAAATAAATAACGTTTATAATATCGTGGACCACGGAGACAATCTTTAATTTTTTTAATAACATGGAAACGATCAATGATAAATTCAACATTGATGTGTTTTTCAACCGTTGAAATATATTGTGCACCATCAACCAAGCACAATAATTTTAGCTGTCTCGGGTGATTCATAATTTAAGTTAATAAATTCTTTAATTCCTTGTCAGTATTTTTTAGAGTTAATTTTTTTAACTTCATTAGTCATTGTTACTAGAAATTTGACATTATGCATTGTTTTTCGTATTGTTTTAGGATCTTTATAACCAGTATGAAAGACGGTTAAACGGATTCTTTTCTTAATTTTTAATCGTTTTTTGATTTGATAACTAATGGCGTTGCGATATGCTTCATCGGTTTCAATATAAATAACCCCATCATGTTTTAGTTTTGTATCTGGTTCATCTAGCATTAGTTCTAACAAATGTTTAATATCAAACCGTTTAATAAGGTTAAAAATTGTTTTTTTGTTATGTTAGCATTCCGATACATATTACAAATATCTTGATAACTAAAATTTATGCCTAATTTGCTGATTATTTCTAACGAAAAATCATAATCAAGTCGCTGATAACTTTCAATCCCTAATTGAATATCAAGTAAAAAGACCGTTTTTGGTTTTTTTGCCCCTTGAAATTCTGGTTTTAAGATATATTTTCCTCGTTTAAAAGTAACTTCACCATTACGAAAAACCAAAGTTCGTTGATAAAATCCTTTTGGAATATAACGTGCTTTGCGTCAATCCTTATTAAAAATATAGTTATCAATATATTCAAAAATATTTTTAAATAGTATTCAAGCTTCAGAACTAATTTCATTGTTTAAATAGGATAATAGTGCTGTAATAGGGATATTGGGGCTAATTTAATTAATTAAATCAATAAAAGAGTTATTATTTTCGTTTAAAAAATCTTGGATTCTATTTATAATATTCATAGGATAGTTTTCTTTCTAATTTTTTTCAAACTTAATTATATTGAAAACTTTCTTTTTTATTTTCCCCAACTTTGGCAACGCAATCAGTTTTCGACAAAATTAAAGAATAAAGTTGTTTTTTTGCTGTTTATTGTTATAATTAACAAGGCATTTATTATAAGTTTTAGAATATGTTTAAATGTGGTAGTAATGGTAACATTACGTTTGAACCACAGCGAGAATTTGAATAAAAGGAGGAATTGCTCGTGGCAAGAATTACAAGAATTGAAAAATTAGAATTTAACGCAGGACAAGCAAAACCAGGGCCAGAGTTAGCTTCATTAGGAATTAACATGCCGCAGTTTTGTACACAATTTAACGATGCAACAAAAGACCGTATGGGTGATGTTGTTCCCTTTGTTATTACTGCTTTTGATGACAAAACATTTAAATTTGAATTAAAAACAACCCCAGCAGCGATTTTATTAAAAAAAGCAGCTAAAATCCAAAAAGGATCAGCAAAAGCAAAAGATGAAAAAGTAGCAACAATTTCAGCAGATGAAGTTCGCAAAATTGCGGAATATAAAATTGTTGATTTGAATGCAAATGATGTTGAAGCAGCAATGCATATTATTGAAGGAACTGCTCGTAATATGGGAATTGTTGTTGAAGGTATGCCAAGTAAGAAGGAGAAAAACTAAGGATGGCAAAATTTGGAAAAAAATATAACAAAGTTGCTGAGTTAGTTGATAAAAATAAGGTATACCCAATTGTAGAAGCGATTGAATTAGCAAAACAAACTGCAACAACAAAATTTGATTCAACAGTTGAAGTCGCTTTTAACTTAAATGTTGATCCTCGTCATGCTGACCAACAAATTCGGGGGGCAGTTGTGTTACCAAAAAGAACTGGAAAAACACAACGAATCTTAGTTTTAACAAACAATAAAGAAGGTGATGCAAAGGCAGCTGGTGCTGACTTTGTTGGAGGTAAAGATTTAATTGAAAAAATTCAAAAAGAAAATTGATTTGATTTTGATGTTATTATTGCAACACCAGATATTATGGCTGAACTAGGAAAAATTGGGAAGTTATTAGGACCAAAAGGGCTAATGCCAAACCCTAAAACTGGAACAGTTACGCCAGATGTTACCAAAGCAATTGGTGATGTTAAAAAAGGGAAAGTTGAATACCGTGTTGATAAGAATGGAAACATTCATTCAATTATTGGAAAAGCATCATTCAAAGCAGAAGATTTAAAAGCTAATTACGATGTAATTTATGAAATAATTCGTAAGGTCAAACCTGCTGCTGTTAAAGGAGCATATATTAAAAATATTGCTGTAACAACAACAATGGGGCCAGGAATTAAAGTTTTAATTGAATTATAATTAATAAAAAAACTAACGAATGTTAATTTTTACGAGGGCATAGATTATTCGGTTGATGATGTCTTATTTAAATAAACATTTATCTATTAAAATAAAACTAACTAAGAAAAAGATAAATTTGTCTTTTTTAACTTTTTCATAAAATTCTAAAAATTTATCATCTGTTTTCTTTAATTTTGTCGAAAAATTTTGATAAAGTCAAAAACCCAATAAAACCTTTATTTTATTGGGTTTTTGACTTTATCAAAATTTTTCGACAAAATTAAAGAAAACAGATGATAAATTTTTAGAATTTTATGAAAAAGTTAAAAAAGAAGCAGAATTAATCAAAAAACAAAAACGCTTAAATGAAATTGATCAAAAATTTAGAGATAAAGGTATTAAATGCCCTAATTGCAAATCTTATCATTGTGTTAAAAATGGCCATAATCCCGAAGGAAAACAAAAATATTTATGCAAAAAATGTCGGGCTAGTTTTGATGCTTTTCGTCATCATTTTACTTATTGAAGTCATTTAAATTATGAACAATGAAATTTATTAATTCAAATTTCATTGTTAGGACAATCTAGTAAAGTAATTTCCCGTTTTATTAAAACAATACCCAAAATAGCTTGATATAATCGTCAAAAATTAATGCAATCAAAACAATTATAAAATACTCAATTAAAATTTAAAAAATTAAATGGCCAAATAAAAATTGATGAAACATTTATTAAAGAAATCCATAAAGGTAATTTTAAAGATAAATTTGATAAACGAAAAACTCATCTTGATCCATTTTCCACTAACAGTAAATGTTGTATTCAAATGGCGGTTGATACTAATAATAATATTTTTGTTCAATCCACTAATATCAAACGATTACAAAAACAGTGAATTATTGAAAATATGAATACAAAATTAATTAACAAAAATTCCATTATTATTTCTGATATGCAACCATTATATTTATTAGTAGCAAAACAAACAAGTTCTACTTTATATGCCACTAAAACTAGGACAAATCCTGATGCCAGTTATCGAAAATTAAATAAAATTAGTAAATTACAAGCAAGTCTTAAAGAATCTTTAATTCATTAGACTTCTTGCGATACCTTATTATTTATGCTTAAAAAGCAATTAAAATTTTTAAAAATTATTATTTTAAAGTTTAATTTAATTTTTTTATTTTTGTTAGTATCGTAAGAAGTCTATTATCATGGTTTAGGTTTCACTAACATTCAAAATTATTTAAATCTCTGAAAATTGAAAATACCAACACAAAAGTTTAACACCAAACCAACAAGCAACGGTATTATATTTTAACATCTAAAAAAGTTAAAGAACAATAATAATCTTCCACCAAATTCGTTTTCAAATTGTCATATTGATGATTTTTTTATTTTATCAAGAGTTTTCTAAAAAATTAAAGATTTTCTACAAAATTAAAGAAAATCTAGCACAATAATTAATTCTTAGATATAATAATAAAAGAGAGTGGGTTATTAATGAAAATAATTGTTAAAGATGAGATAGGAACAAAACTTTTAGCTGAAAAAATTGCACCATTTTTACATCCTAATTTATGTTTATTATTAGAAGGCCCATTAGCTGCTGGCAAGACGACTTTTACTAAATATTTATTACAATTTTTAGGAGTAACTGAACCAGTTACTTCACCAACTTTTTTGATTATGCAGCAATATACAACAAAGGACGACATTGGTGTTAATCATATGGATTGTTATCGCTTAGCCGGGTTAGAACCGCAAGAAGAATGGAAAATGTATTTTGACTATTTTTCCGATCGGATTAATATTATTGAATGACCAGCGTTAATTAGTAACCGAATAAGTTCAAAGTATGAGATAATTAAAATTACCATTAAGATAGGAAACGACCAAGAACGCCATTTTAACATTAAAAATAATAATCCGGATTTAACAGCAGCATTAGGAAAAGAGGGATAAGATGTTAAATCTATTTATTGATACTAGTACTGATTTATTAATTTTAATTTTAGAACAAGACGAGAAAATTATTGGCCAAGTCCACCATAACAATTCTCGTCGTCATACTGAAACAACTTTACCAACCATTATGCAGTTATTAAGTGAACATCAATTAAAACTGCAAGATATTAATAATTTTTATTTAACGTCTGGACCAGGTAGTTATACTGGTGTCCGGATTCCAATGACAATTGTTAAAACTATTAAAGTAATTAATCCATCGGTTAAAATATATACGATTAATATTTTAATTTACCAAGCGGGGTTAGATAATGTTATTTCAATGCTTGATGCACGGGGTGGAAAACATTATTTTGCGGTAGTTAGTAATGGAACAGAAGTAATTCCAAGTCAAGTGCTAGATTATGAAACGTGTCTTGAAATTACCAAACAATTTCCAGGTTATGAATTTCGTTGTGATTTACAAGCCGTGGATTTAGGGCAAAATTATCTTGCTCTAAAAAAACATTTTCGTTTAGTTGACGATATGACAACCTTAGAACCACAATACTTGAAAAAGGACTGAAGTTAAATGGTTACTTTTAAACCAGTAAATAATAGTGATGGGTTAATATTATTCCTATTAGAACAGGAAAACTATCCACAGTATTATTACAAATACCGTAATTTAATTGATATTATTAATAGCCCGAATTATCTTGTTTATAAATTAATTGTGAAAAATAATCTTTATGGTTATTTTATTTTAATGCATAGTGGGTAAAATTTAAAATTAATCTTTAATTTTGTATAAAACTCTTGGTATTTTAATAAAACCTTGATTTTATTGGGTTTTTAATAAAATGTATTTCTTGCAAATCTCTATATTTTATAAGGGTTTTTGACTTTATCAAGAGTTTTCGACAAAATTAAAGGAATTAATTAGGTTAACAATTAAACAAAGATATCATCACCAAGGGTGCACCCAAAAAAGTAAGTAAAGAAAAAAAGTCTTTGCTAACTTTAAAGGAGGTGCATTTTTATATGGCAAGAAAAGGACAAAAATTTAATAAATATACAGCAGATTTTCGAAAAAGGATAGGACAAGAGGTTAAAAATAATAGTATAAGTTTTATTGCAAAAAAATATGCAATTAATAAAAAAAGTGTTGCTTCATGGTATGAAAATTTTAAGAAAGGAATTTTAAACACCAATAAAGGTCCAAAAGAATCATTTGAAAAAAGAGATTTAAACTATTACAAAGTTAGGTATGAATTACTAAAAAAGCTTCATGATTTTTACAATTAAATAAAAGAAAAATTGTATTTTTTATCAAAGAAAACCTTAATAAATATCCACTAAATTTATTACTTGATATAACAGATTTAAAGCGTAGTTATTGAGATAAATATAAAAATTATTCAAGTAATGGTAAGGATAGTGAACCATTAAAGAATATTGTAAAAGTCTATGAAGAAAATTTAAAACAATTTGGTTATCGTCGAATTACCAAATATTTAAAAGAAGATTATGGCATTGTTTATAATGCTAAGAAAGTATTACGAATTATGAAAGAAAATAATATTCAAGCTGAATATGTAAAGCGTATGCGTAGAAAAATATTAATAAAACAAAATAGAAATAAAAATATAATTAAATATCCTGATTTAGTAAATCGTAATTTTAATGATATTAAAGAAAGATTTTCAATTTTATTTACTGATGTAACTTATTTAATTTGAAATGGTAAAAAACATTATCAATCAACAATAATTGATGGATATACTAAAGAAATTATTGATGTAAAATGATCAAAATTTAATAATAACAAACTTGTAATTGATAATTTAAATGCTGCAATTAATAAAATTAAAAAAATAAAAAAAGATCTAAATAAAACAATAATTCATTCATATCACGGATATCAATATACATCTAAAGATTATAATAGTAAATGTTTAGATAACAAAATTATAATTTCAATGGGTAAAAATTATCATTGTGCAGACAACATTATTATTGAAAGTTTTCATTCATTACTTAAAAAAGGAACAATCCATAATAAAAATTATAAATCTCATAATGAATATATTAATGATGTTAAAAAATGAAATAAATGATATTCAAACCAAAAAGAAAAAGATATAATAAATGAAAGTTTGTAAACCTTTTTATTAATACTTACTAAACAGGGTGCAGTCTATAGTTGGTGTTGGATATTTTTTAGAATAAATAATCATGCAATATTCTTTATCTTTAAAAATAAAATTATTAGTTGGCATTGGATTTGTTTTTTCTCAAAAATAAAAATCAAAATTCATATTATTTTTATAAATTCAATCTAAGTAATTTTTTATTTGTCTTCTATTCATTCAAATTAACATAAATTTATTTTTTGAAATTCTATAAAATTTATCTAAATAAGTATTTATATCAAATGAATTATGTGAATTATTATCATATATAGCGTTAATATATTTATTTATACTTTTTGATATTTCGCTATAATTTATTTGTTCTTTTTTTCTTGTTGGTAAATCATATAAATAAGGTGGATCAGTTAATATTAAATCAACGCTATCATTTTCTAATGTTTTGACAAAAGATAAAGCATCATTATTTATTAACTTACCTAAATTAGTCTTAAATTCTTTCATTAAATTATCATCCTATTTTTTATTTAACTAAAATTATTAAATATTTTTTTAGCATTGCAATGTTTCTCCTAACTTTATATATTAATAATAATCTAGAAAAATTTTTATTTATATATCTCAGTTAAAAGAAACTGTGCATTTTCTCTGTTTCAATTAAATTAATCTATAATTATGGTTTTATAAATAAAAAAACTATTTTAGTAAATGGTTTATTATTCTTATTCAATTTCTTATTTTTTTCAAAACCCTTATTTTTTTATACGACCAAAAATGCATCGGAATGTTTTGATTCCGCATAAAAAAACAAAGAAAAAACCTTTAAATAACGAATAAAAACAGCATAATAAACTAATTTCACAAATGAGAATCGTTATTGAAAATGTTTTTCTATCCTTAAAAAATTTAAAATTATTACTGAAAAATATCGCAATCGTAGAAAAAGATTTGCTTTAAGATTTAATTTAATTGCTTCAATCTATAATTTTCAATTGTTATTATAAATAAGACAAGAAGTTGAATGAAAATTGTCCTTATCTTGTGATAATTTCGTAATAGTTATCTAGCAAAAATTTCGCAACCATTTAAAATTAAAAATGGTGATAACAATGGAAAGAAAACTAACAATGAAAGAACAACATAAATACAAAACAATTGAAAAAATTATTAACAATAAAATATCAAAGCAAAGAGCTGCAAATATTTTACACTTATCAATTCGTCGCATTGAACAACTTATAAAACTTTATGATCCACAAAATAGTCAATCATTTGCTCACCATTCTCGTGGAAGGATAGCTCACAATAAAACAAATCCACAAATTTGTGAAAAGATTATAAATTTATATAAAACTAAATATATTGGCTTTAATTTTACTCATTTCAAAGAAAAATTAATCGAAAATGAAGGAATAAACATTTCATATTCAGTTTTATACAAATTAATGTCCTTAAATCAAATTAAAACACCTCGAAAGCAAAAAATAAAGAAAAAAGATAAAACCCACCCTTTAAGAGAACGCCGAAAATGTTTCGGCGAACTATTACAAGCTGATGCCAGTGAACATCATTAATTAGGACCAAATGGTCCAAAATGATTTTTACATGGCGCAATTGATGATACAACAAATACGGTTGTTGGATTATATTTTGCTTGTCAAGAAACATTACAAGGTTATTATAATGTTTTACATCAAATTTTACGAAATTATGGAATTCCCATGACATTTTATACCGATAAACGAACAATCTTTACATACCAAAAAAGTAGTGATAAAACCGAAGAAAAAGACACCTTTACTCAATTCAGCCGATGCTGTGATGAATTAGGTGTCGAAATCATAACTACTTCAATTCCCCCAAGCAAAGGGACGAATTGAACGTTTATGAGGCACTCTACAAGATCGCTTGAAAAATGAATTAATTCTCGCAGGAGTAACCACTATTGAAGAAGCAAATACATTCTTAAAAGAATTTATAACCAAATTCAATAAACAATTTGCCATTCCTATTGATTATAACAATTCTGTCTTTGTTGACGCTCCTAATAATGACAAAATTAATTTATTTTATCAATCACTTCAACACGACAAACAGACAATAGTTCATCAATTAGTTATAACAATAAAAAATATATGGCTTATAATAATAAAAAGTTAAAAGTCTTTAATTCAAAAACAAAAATTATAGTAATTAAAGCATTTGATGAAACATTATATTTAAAATATAACAATCAAATATATAATTTATTAGAATACATTCCGGTTCCTATTAAAAATATTGAAAACAAAGTTCCCAAATCTAAAGCACATAAACCAAAACCAAATCATCCTTGAAATAATCAATATACATTACAAACATTATCAATTAAATAATTTTGCGAAATTTTTGCTAGATATTGACAGAAGTTGAATGAAAATTAACTTTAAATAATAAAATCATTTTTTGTTGTGCCAAAATAATGCATCGCTTATAAAAACTATAAGAATTAAATTAATAAGAGGTATAAATTCCTATTTGTATTTTTTTCTTTATGAATTAATTTGCAATGATTATCATAGTATCGCAAGAAGTCTAATAATTGCATGATGGAGATAAGCAGCAGATAACTTTTCATCATCAGTTAAAATTAAATCTGGTTTAACTGTTAACTTGTCAATTGCTTGTTGCATTCCAATAATACTTTGCTTGCTTTGGATTTAATTTTTCAACCATTTCAACGGAAATAATTTCAATTGTATAACTAATTGCAATAGTTATAATTTCAGCAGATAACTTCGCACATTGTAATGCTGTTAACTTTTTACTATCCTTAATTTCAGCATTAATATATTCCGATGGCAAAATTAATGCACTAACAACTAATGGTCCCTCCCGCCAAACAACCCTGGCCCGCTTCATCAGTTCCTGCCATAACAACTGGCTTCGGATATCGTTTTAAAACCTCTTGTTCAAATTTATTAATCAGGTGTTGTTCCGCTTGCTGAGGGAAATTCAAACGACATTAACCCAAATTTGTTATTTCATAACTTGTTGAGAAAGTCAGTAACAATGTTATTGACATTGTCCTCATCAACTTTATGAAAGCGGTTTTGTTGCATTATTAATAATAATTGAAAAAGGTCGCTTTCATCTGTTATTACAAAATTATCCCTTGTTGTCAAATGATATTCTTTTGCCAATAAGGAAAAATAATGTTGCTGCATTCATTTAATTGCTGCTAAACAAATTTCTTCTTTTGGCAAAATGTCTTCTTTAATTGAACGTGTAAAAGCTAAATTTAAAGCTACTTGTGAATCTTCAATTTTTGGTCATAAAATCCCTGGGGTATCAACTAAATCAATTTGCTGATTTAATTTTAATCATTGTTGTCCTTTTGTTACCCCCGGTTTATTTCCAACCCGGGCGGAATTTCGTTTCACTAAGGCATTAATAAAAGTAGATTTCCCAACATTTGGAATCCCGATTACTAATACTTTTACTTTAGGATTTTTAATTCCCCGTTTTTTATTGCGTTCCATTTTTGGGGCACAAACAAAATTAATTTTTTCAATAATTAATTTTGTAATATTAGCATGTTTACTATCTAACGGTAAAACGGCAATTTGCTGTTGCTGATAATAATTAAGTCATGACTTAATCGCAACTGGATCTGCTAAATCTTTTTTATTTAAAATAACTAACTTTGGTTTTGAACCACGTAAGTTATCAACTAACGGATTTGACGAGGAAAACGGAATACGACTATCAATAATTTCAATCAACAAATCAATCAATTTACTTTGTTCGACAATTTGTTTAATTGCTTTTGCCATATGACCAGGAAATCAATGAATATCTGTTGTCACCTTCTTTTCCTCCTTTCGCTAACAATTTTTTAAGTTCTTTAATTTTAAATAAAAATTATTTAATATAATCTTCAACTCATTCCAATGAAACGGCAAGATTTCGCTTCCCTTTTTGAATATCTTCTAAAAATTTAGTTACAAAGAAATAAATTATCAGTTGTTTCCCCATCTGGTAAAGTTAAATTAGTTGTCATTAACTTAATAAATTCTTTAACAAAGTTGATTTACTGATGTTTTTGTTTAAGGACGAACATTAGACTTCTTGCGATACCTGATTATTTATGCTTAAAAAGCAATTAAAATTTTTAAAAATGCTTATTTTAAAGTTTAATTTAATTTTTTTTATTTGTAAATTTTTTTATTTTTGTTAGTATCGCAAGAATCCTATTATATGCTGTTTATAATTTATGCCATCATATAAATTATTAGATGGGTGATGTCTTATTTAAATAAATATTTGGTCATATAAATAAAAATAGGATAGTTTAAAAATTTTAATAAATTATAGTGAATTCATAGTGCTTTTTATAATAATTAATTGATGTTTTTTCATACTTACCCTACTTTTATTTATACGACCAAATATTTATCTATTAAAATAAAAATAACTAAGAAAAAGATAAATTTGTCTTTTTTTAACCATTTTAACTATAGCATAAAATTACAAAATTGCAAACGAAAATAATAATCCTGTCCTTATCTTGTGATAATTTCGTAATAGTTATCTAGCAAAAATTTCGCAACCATTTAAAATTAAAAATGGTGATAACAATGGAAAGAAAACTAACAATGAAAGAACAACATAAATACAAAACAATTGAAAAAATTATTAACAATAAAATATCAAAGCAAAGAGCTGCAAATATTTTACACTTATCAATTCGTCGCATTGAACTAGACTGCACCCAAAAAAGTAAGTAAAGAAAAAAAGTCTTTGCTAAACTTTTAAAGGAGGTGCATTTTTATATGGCAAGAAAAGGACAAAAATTTAATAAATATACAGCAGATTTTCGAAAAAGGATAGGACAAGAGGTTAAAAATAATAGTATAAGTTTTATTGCAAAAAAATATGCAATTAATAAAAAAACTGTTGCTTCATGGTATGAAAATTTTAAGAAAGGAATTTTAAACACCAATAAAGGTCCAAAAGAAAAAAGAGGAAAAAGAGATTTAAACTATTACAAAGTTAGGTATGAATTACTAAAAAAGCTTCATGACTTTTACAATTAAATAAAAGAAAAATTGTATTTTTTATCAAAGAAAACATTAATAAATATCCACTAAATTTATTACTTGATATAACAAATTTAAAGCGTAGTTATTGAGATAAATATAAAAATTATTCAAGTAATGGTAAGGATAGTGAACCGTTAAAGAATATTGTAAAAGTCTATGAAGAAAATTTAAAACAATTTGGTTATCGTCGAATTACCAAATATTTAAAAGAAGATTATGGCATTGTTTATAATGCTAAGAAAGTATTACGAATTATGAAAGAAAATAATATTCAAGCTGAATATGTAAAGCGTATGCGTAGAAAAATATTAATAAAACAAAATAGAAATAAAAATATAATTAAATATCCTGATTTAGTAAATCGTAATTTTAATGATATTAAAGAAAGATTTTCAATTTTATTTACTGATGTAACTTATTTAATTTGAAATGGTAAAAAACATTATCAATCAACAATAATTGATGGATATACTAAAGAAATTATTGATGTAAAATGATCAAAATTTAATAATAACAAACTTGTAATTGATAATTTAAATGCTGCAATTAATAAAATTAAAAAAATAAAAAAAGATCTAAATAAAACAATAATTCATTCAGATCATGGATATCAATATACATCTAAAGATTATAATAGTAAATGTTTAGATAACAAAATTATAATTTCAATGGGTAAAAATTATCATTGTGCAGACAACATTATTATTGAAAGTTTTCATTCATTACTTAAAAAAGGAACAATCCATAATAAAAATTATAAATCTCATAATGAATATATTAATGATGTTAAAAAATGAAATAAATGATATTCAAACCAAAAAGAAAAAGATATAATAAATGAAAGTTTGTAAACCTTTTTATTAATACTTACTAAACAGGGTGCAGTCTAAACAACTTATAAAACTTTATGATCCACAAAATAGTCAATCATTTGCTCACCATTCTCGTGGAAGGATAGCTCATAATAAAACAAATCCACAAATTTGTGAAAAGATTATAAATTTATATAAAACTAAATATATTGGCTTTAATTTTACTCATTTCAAAGAAAAATTAATCGAAAATGAAGGAATAAACATTTCATATTCAGTTTTATACAAATTAATGTCCTTAAATCAAATTAAAACACCTCGAAAGCAAAAAATAAAGAAAAAAGATAAAACCCACCCTTTAAGAGAACGTCGAAAATGTTTCGGCGAACTATTACAAGATGATGCCAGTGAACATCATTGATTAGGACCAAATGGTCCAAAATGATTTTTACATGGCGCAATTGATGATACAACAAATACGGTTGTTGGATTATATTTTGCTTATCAAGAAACATTACAAGGTTATTATAATGTTTTACATCAAATTTTACGAAATTATGGAATTCCCATGACATTTTATACCGATAAACGAACAATCTTTACATACCAAAAAAGTAGTGATAAAACCGAAGAAAAAGACACCTTTACTCAATTCAGCAAATGCTGTGATGAATTAGGTGTCGAAATCATAACTACTTCAATTCCCCAAGCAAAGGGACGAATTGAACGTTTATGAGGCACTCTACAAGATCGCTTGAAAAATGAATTAATTCTCGCAGGAGTAACCACTATTGAAGAAGCAAATACATTCTTAAAAGAATTTATAACCAAATTCAATAAACAATTTGCCATTCCTATTGATTATAACAATTCTGTCTTTGTTGACGCTCCTAATAATGACAAAATTAATTTATTTTATCAATCACTTCAACGCGACAAACAGACAATAGTTCATCAATTAGTTATAACAATAAAAAATATATGGCTTATAATAATAAAAAGTTAAAAGTCTTTAATTCAAAAACAAAAATTACAGTAATTAAAGCATTTGATGAAACATTATATTTAAAATATAACAATCAAATATATAATTTATTAGAATACATTCCGGTTCCTATTAAAAATATTGAAAACAAAGTTCCCAAATCTAAAGCACATAAACCAAAACCAAATCATCCTTGAAATAATCAATATACATTACAAACATTATCAATTAAATAATTTTGCGAAATTTTTGCTAGATATTGACAACGAAAATAATAATCCAAAAAAATTAGATTGCGTTGCCAAAGTTGGGGAAAATAAAAAAGAAAGTTTTCAGTATAATTAATTTTGAAAAAAATTAGAAAGAAAACTATCCTATGAATATTATAAATAGAATCCAAGAGTTTTTAAACGAAAATAATAACTCTTTTATTGATTTAATTAATGAAATTAGCCCTAATATCCCTATTACAGCACTATTATCCTATTTAAACAATGAAATTAGTTCTGAAGCTTGAATACTATTTAAAAATATTTTTGAATATATTGATAACTATATTTTTAATAAGGACTGACGCAAAGCACGTTATATTCCAAAAGGATTTTATCAACGAACTTTGGTTTTTCGTAATGGTGAAGTTACTTTTAAACGACGAAAATATATCTTAAAACCAGAATTTCAAGTGGCAAAAAAACCAAAAACGGTCTTTTTACTTGATATTCAATTAGGGATTGAAAGTTATCAGCGACTTGATTATGATTTTTCGTTAGAAATAATCAGCAAATTAGGCATAAATTTTAGTTATCAAGATATTTGTAATATGTATCGGAATGCTAACATAACAAAAAAACAATTTTTAACCTTATTAAACGGTTTGATATTAAACATTTGTTAGAACTAATGCTAGATGAACCAGATACAAAACTAAAACATGATGGGGTTATTTATATTGAAACCGATGAAGCATATCGCAATGCCATTAGTTATCAAATTAAAAAACGATTAAAAATTAAGAAAAGAATCCGTTTAACCGTCTTTCATACTGGTTATAAAGATCCTAAAACAATACGAAAAACAATGTATAATGTCAAATTTCTAGTAACAATGACTAATGAAGTTAAAAAAATTAACTCTAAAAAATACTGACAAGGAATTAAAGAATTTATTAACTTAAATTATGAATCATCCGAGACAGCTAAAATTATTGTGCTTGGTGATGGTGCACAATATATTTCAACGGTTGAAAAACACATCAATGTTGAATTTATCATTGATCGTTTCCATGTTATTAAAAAAATTAAAGATTGTCTCCGTGGTCCACGATATTATAAACGTTATTTATTTAATAAAATTAGAAAAGCAATTCTAAAATTAAACTGAAACAAGGTTACAAAATACCTTGAATGAGCTTATCAGCTTGTTAAAACCGAAGAAGCGAAAGGAAAGTTACAAGAAATATCTAATTATTTAAGAACATACTATGGAGCAATTCAAAAATGAGAATATCAAGAAAATATTGGTTGTCGCATTGAAAGTTATATTGCTCGAATTATTAAAGTAATGTTTCGTTCAAAACCAAAAATATTTAATTAAAAAACGATTTACAAAGTAATGTTATTAAAACAATTGACAGCTAATGGGATTAATCCCTTTCAAGAACTAACAGAAATTAAAAATCTTCAAGTAAAAAAATGAACAAATTACTTGAAGATGAATATTTAAAAAGATGAATAATCCAGAAGTTAAACAATATAACTTACCAATATTCACCGCTTCTACATTATCAAATACTAAAACTCTTTTAAAGAAAATAGTTTCTAATTATTATTAGAACTTAATGCTGAAAACTTTTCCCCAACATTTTACACGCTACCAAAAAATTATTAGACTTCTTGCGATACCTGATTAGACTTCTTGCGATACTATGATAATCTGGATAGGTTACAATAAGTTGGACCATATTTATGTGAACTTTCAAATAAAATATAATTATGAAGAAAGTAGGAATATAAAAATGGGAAGAAATTCATACACCGATGAATTTAAAAAACAAATTGTTTTACTTTATCAAAATGGTAAAACCATTCTTGAAATTTTTAAGGAATATGGGATGTCAAAATCAGCCGTATATAAGTGAATTGAAAAATTAAATAATTCTGGATCTTTTAAAGCAAAAGATAACCGCACTGTTGAAGAAAATGAACTTGATTGCCTTGCGGAAAGAATTAATCCAATTACGAATGGAAAACGACATTTTAAAGCAAGCGGCACTGATAATCGGCAAAAAATAGAAATTATTAACAATAATAAAGAAAAATATTCCGTGCGAAAAATGGGTCAAATATTAAAGATAGCAAAATCAACATATTACTATCAAATTAATAAATACGCTACGGTTGATGTTAATAATTATGAACAAGAAGTTATCAGTGCATTTAATGCTAGTCGCAAAATTTATGGAGCTCGTAAAATTAAAGCTATTTTAACCAGAAAAGATATTATCTTATCGCGAAGAAAAATTCGCCAAATTATGATTAAAAATCAGTTAGTATCTAAATACACCAAATTAAAATATCGTAATCATAAGTCAATGGTTAATAACGACGAAATTAGCAACGTTTTAAACCGTGAATTTAATAATAAACAACCAAATGAAGTTGTTGTTAGTGATTTAACATATGTTCAAGTTGGTGCTAAATGACATTATATTTGTTTATTAATTGACTTGTTTAATCGTGAAATAATTGGCTATAGTGCCGGGACAAACAAAACATCCCAACTAGCAATAGACCCAAAAAAGTAAGTAAAGAAAAAAGTCTTTGCTAAACTTTTAAAGGAGGTGCATTTTTATATGGCAAGAAAAGGACAAAAATTTAATAAATATACAGCAGATTTTCGAAAAAGGATAGGACAAGAGGTTAAAAATAATAGTATAAGTTTTATTGCAAAAAAATATGCAATTAATAAAAAAACTGTTGCTTCATGGTATTAAAATTTTAAGAAAGGAATTTTAAACACCAATAAAGGTCCAAAAGAATCATTTGAAAAAAGAGATTTAAACTATTACAAAGTTAGGTATGAATTACTAAAAAAGCTTCATGACTTTTACAATTAAATAAAAGAAAAATTGTATTTTTTATCAAAGAAAACCTTAATAAATATCCACTAAATTTATTACTTGATGTAACAAATTTAAAGCGTAGTTATTGAGATAAATATAAAAATTATTCAAGTAATGGTAAGGATAGCGAATCATTAAAAAATATTGTAAAAGTCTATGAAGAAAATTTAAAACAATTTGGTTATCGTCGAATTACCAAATATTTAAAAGAAGATTATGGCATTGTTTATAATGCTAAGAAAGTATTACGAATTATGAAAGAAAATAATATTCAAGCTGAATATGTAAAGCGTATGCGTAGAAAAATATTAATAAAACAAAATAGAAATAAAAATATAATTAAATATCCTGATTTAGTAAATCGTAATTTTAATGATATTAAAGAAAGATTTTCAATTTTATTTACTGATGTAACTTATTTAATTTTAAATGGTAAAAAACATTATCAATCAACAATAATTGATGGATATACTAAAGAAATTATTGATGTAAAATGATCAAAATTTAATAATAACAAACTTGTAATTGATAATTTAAATGCTGCAATTAATAAAATTAAAAAAATAAAAAAAGAGCTAAATAAAACAATAATTCATTCAGATCACGGATATCAATATACATCTAAAGATTATAATAGTAAATGTTTAGATAACAAAATTATAATTTCAATGGGTAAAAATTATCATTGTGCAGACAACATTATTATTGAAAGTTTTCATTCATTACTTAAAAAAGGAACAATCCATAATAAAAATTATAAATCTCATAATGAATATATTAATGATGTTAAAAAATGAAATAAATGATATTCAAACCAAAAAGAAAAATATATAATAAATAAAAGTTTGTAAACCTTTTTATTAATACTTACTAAACGGGGTGCAGTCTACTTCATCGTACATGATACAAATTATAAAAATTGATCATCTGTTAAACTATTTATTAATTCTGCAAGTATTTTTTCCATCAATTATTTACCTCTCTTTATATTAAAAATATACCTAAAATTAGGTATATTTTATAAATATTGATAAAGTCAAAAACCCTTATAAAATATAGAGATTTGCAAGAAATACATTTTATAAAAAACCCAATAAAATCAAGGTTTTATTAAAATATCAAGAGTTTTTGACAAAATTAAAACAAAATTAAAGCAATTTATTAAAAAAATATTTTATTATTAATTTAACAAGATATAAATTTGTCGTTTGTATCTACACAACGCTTAAAAAATAAAAAAAACAATCTCACAAGAATTGTTTTTTGCCGGTTCATCGTACAGGACGACTTAATTTAAATTTAATGGATTGATTGTTTCACTTAAAGGAGCAACGGCCGGATCAGAAATTGGTAACAAGGTACCGATATTCCTAATAAGATGATGGCTGCCACAACAATTCCAACAGTTAATGGTCATGATGCTTTCATAAAGCTACCATAAGAAACTTTTGAAATTGATAAGGCGGCCATTAAAATTGCACTTGTTGGTGAAATTAAATTAATAATTCCATTCGCAAATGAAAAGGCTGTGATTGTTCCCGATGTTAATCCAACGGCAACGCTATTAGCAACTGGTCCTAAAATTGGGAAAACAGTTTGTGCAAAACCAGAACTCGATGGAATAACAAATGAAATAATTAAGAAGAAAAAAAAGGCTACCATAATAAAACCGGTTTTTCCTAATTTTGACATTGGGACTGATAAGCCACTAATTAATTTGGTTTGCATTCCCGTATTAGTCATAATAAAACCAATTCCCGCAGCAAAGGCAATAACTAAACAAACTGATAGAATATCAGCTGAACCATTAATAAAACTATTAACATAGTTTTCTTCACCTTTTCAATTAATTAATGCAATAATAATTGATGCAATGAAGAAGAAAGCGGAAATTTCCATAAATGATCATTGTCCTAATGGTGCAAAGAAATGCGCAATAAACGGAGCATGTTTGCTAACTAACTCGGTAAAATTAACAAAGACTGGAATTCCAAATTTATCTCATCCAATTAAGGAAAAAATCATAAAAATAAAACTTAGCATAAAGATTGCCATAATCGCTTTTCGTTTACCATTATATTCTGGTAAATCATCAATAATCGCAAATTCTGCTTCATAAAAATCTTTTTTATCAAATAATGGTGATTTCCCTGGAGTACGACGCACACGTAAGGCATATCAAACAACAAAAGAAATTCCTCCCGCAGTTAATAATACTCATAAAATAGCTCTTCAAATGATTCCTGTTGTTGATGTTAAATTAGGAACACCAGATGAATCGACAGCAAATTGAATTACAAATGGATTTAAGGTTGACCCAATACATCCAATTCCTGCTCCAAATAAAATTGCCATTACTGCGGTTAAAACATCAAAACCAGCAGCTAATAACACCGGAATAATAACTGGATATAAGGAAATTGTTTCTTCACCCATCCCATAAGTTGTTCCTCCAACGGAAAATAAAAACATTACAATTGGAATAATTCAGATTTCACGGCCTTTCATTTTAGAAACTAAACGGCCAATTCCCGCATCTAATGCTTTCAATTGAATAACAATTCCTAAGAATCCTCCTAGGACTAAAATAAAGACAATAACATCAACTTTATCTTTAAACCCTTGCATTGGGGCTAAAAATAAGTCAAAAATTCCGGCAGGTCCTCCAAGAACTTTTCCATCCGCATCTGTTCATGTTTGCGTTATTCCTGGAATCCAGGAAATTATAATAATTAGCAACGTAATTCCCAATAAAATTGGGAACGCTGTTGGTAATTTAAATTTAAACTTCTTTTTACTTTTTACATCCATTTTTGCACTCCCATCTAACCTTTTTATTAATAATTAATAACCTAAAATAGACTGCACCCCGTTTAGTAAGTATTAATAAAAAGGTTTACAATAGACTGCACCCTGTTTAGTAAGTATTAATAAAAAGGTTTACAAACTTTCATTTATTATATATTTTTCTTTTTGGTTTGAATATCATTTATTTCATTTTTTAACATCATTAATATATTCATTATGAGATTTATAATTTTTATTATGGATATGAATTTGGAGGAAATTTAATTATGGCAGATTTAAAGTTAAATAATCAAATTAAAAACAAATAAAAAAATATAAAAAAGCGAGGTTAATATGATAAAAAGAATTTATTTAAATCGCTGAATTATACTTGTAAGTGCAAGTAAATAAAATTGCAAAAAATCTCATATAAAAATTTTATGATGCTAAGTTTATTTTAGAAAAAATAAAGCAAGGAGTTTTTATATGGGATATAAACATCTTGGCATAGATGAAAGAATTTATATTGAGAATCAATTGAAGTTTAAAATAAAAATTAGTGAAATAGCTAAAAATCTTAATCGAAGTATTAGTACTATTATTCGAGAAGTTAATAGAAATAAAGATAATAATCATTATTTTTCATTAATTGCACAAAATAAAGGAGAAAATAGAAAACAATCACATATTTATTTTAATAAGTTTAAAAATAGAGAATTAGTAAAATATGTACAACAAAAATTATTATTAGGTTGATCACCCGAACAAATTTATGGAAGAATTAAAAATTTTCATAAAGAATGAATTATTAGTTTTAAAACAATTTACAATTGAATTTATTCTGGATTACTTGAAAAAGTTACTAATAAAAATTTAAGAAGAAAAGGTAAGAAACGAAAATATCAAGAAAATCGGGGTAAATTTAATGGTAAATCAATTAAATAACGAAATGCTAATGTTAATAATCGCGTAACTCTTGGTCATTGAGAAGGTGATACCGTAGTATCATCACGAGGTAAAAGTAAATCATGTTTAATAACTTTAGTTGAAAGAACATCAAGATTTACTTTAGCAATATTAGTTTAAAATAGAACTACTAAAGTTATTAACGAAAATATTAGCCATTATTTATCAATTCTTCCAAATAATCTTGTTAAGACTATAACATTTGATCGTGGTAAAGAATTTGCTAATTGACAACAACTTGAAAAAAATTTAAATGTGAAAATTTATTTTGCTAATGCATATTCACCCTGACAAAGAGGTACTAATGAAAATACTAATGGTTTAATTAGAGAAAAATTTCCTAAAAAATTTAATTTTTCAAATACTACTAAAAATGCAGTTCATAAATTTATATTGTCTTTAAACCAAAGACCAAGAAAAATACTAAATTATCTTTCGCCAATCGAATATTTGGTTAGAAAAATAATTTAGTTGCACTTAACTTTACAATTTGGCATTATTTAAAAATTCTCTAAATTTTTTGTACGACTTAAATTTTTTTACGAAAATCATTAATTCTTATCTTTTTTATTATTATGTAAAGAGAATTTAGATTTTTTAGATTTTGATTTAACCGGATTATAAGAAACCTTATCCGGATTATTTGTTTTTACTTGTTTTGTTTTTGTAATTTCGAACGCTTCTGGCGAATTATTAGTTGTTTTAAAATGTGGTTTGCGGACAAATAAATGTTTAATTTTTTGTCCCAAGGAATCGGTATTTTTATTTTTTTTGCTTCGTTTTTTAACTCGTAAAAAATGAAATCCTAATGTTTGTAAAATTTGAATAAAGGCTGAAAAAATTCAGTAAATAGCAACCCCCGACGCAATTGAAATTGTAACTACAAAGAAGAAAACATTCATTACTCCTTGCATAATTAATTGACGTTTACGAGCTTTTTTCTGCTCTTTTGTAATAACTCTTGTTTTTCGAAGGTTTAAAATAGTTGGTAAAATCATTGATAGAATTTGAATTGGTAAATATACAAATAATAAAGCTAAATAAACATAATTTCCACTTGTAATCATATCTCATGGCTTTTCAATTAAAGAAATTTCCCCAATTGTTGCCATTTTTAACTCTCGTGTCGCTCTAACAACAGTATACATCGCAATTAAAAACGGAATTGATAAAAAGGAAGAACCAATTGTTGATAACGGTGAAACTCCTTCTTTCCGGTATAGTTGCATCATTTCCATTTGTTGTTTTTGTTTTGCAGCAGGATCTTTCGAACCCTTATATTTCGCTTGAATTTCTGCTTGTTTAATTTGCATTAACTGCATTTTGTCTTGATTTCGTTGGACTTTTCAACTAAACATTAAAGTAATTAAACGGACAATTAATGAAGTTAAGAATAGCGCTCCAATAATTCCAACTCCATTGTCTAAGCCACCAAAACCATAAATTAAATTAACTAAAATTCAGGCAACAGGAAACAGGAAACATCCATAAAACGGTGATGATGTTTTAACAAAAGCATCAGATCATGTTCTAATTGCTAAATATGGATATTCATATAATTGTCCATTTTCAAAATGAAAAAAGTGTTCTTTTCCGACATTAGCGTATTCTAAAATAATTTCAAAGAAAACTCCTGGTTTATATACTCTTTGACCAGAAACATCTAAAATTTGCGCTGTTCCATACTTTGGAATCATCATCTGTCCACAACCTCATAACATTGATATAATTAAAAAAAGATACAAAGCTAATTTTGTTCATTTTCAGGCAATTGAATATCAAGGTTTTCGTGTTCTTTTCCCGTCTGAGAAAATATAATCACGATAATTCACTATTACGCCTCCTTTTTACATTTTGATTTGCTTTAATAAAACCTCTTTATTAACTAAATAACTATTACTAAAATATGATTTTCTAACAATGATGATTTGATCATAACCTTCTGTTGTAGCAAAATCAAAAGTTAACATACTTCGAATTTGTCTTTTTACTTTATTTCTAACAACGGCATTCCCTAATTTTTTACCAACAGATACTCCAAACCGATGATAATTAAGATCATTTTTTTTAAAATAAATAAAATAAATGTTAGTTTTAATAAAAGAACGATTACTTATTATTTTCTGAAATTCATAATTTTTTTTAACAATAAATTTTTTTTCACATTTCGACACAAATAGAAAAATAAAGTATTTTACCAGCAAATTATGCCGATAATACTTTTCTTCCTTTCGCTCTTCTTTTACTTAAAACTTTACGTCCTGTCGCTGATTCCATTCTTGCTCGAAATCCATGTGTTCTTTTGTGTTTAATTTTACTTGGCTGTCACGTTCTTTTCATACTAACACCTCCTTATGATATAAAATATTAAGACATCATATAAATAATATATTAATTAATAAAAAATAGCAATTAAAATAATATTTAAAATAATATTTGATTGCGTTGCCAAAGTTGGGGAAAATAAAAAAGAAAGTTTTCAGTATAATTAAGTTTGAAAAAAATTAGAAAGAAAACTATCCTATGAATATTATAACTATAATCCAAGAGTTTTTAAACGAAAATAATAACTCTTTTATTGATTTAATTAATGAAATTAGCCCCAATATCCCTATTACAGCACTATTATCCTATTTAAACAATGAAATTAGTTCTGAAGCTTGAATACTATTTAAAAATATTTTTGAATATATTGATAACTATATTTTTAATAAGGACTGACGCAAAGCACGTTATATTCCAAAAGGATTTTATCAACGAACTTTGGTTTTTCGTAATGGTGAAGTTACTTTTAAACGACGAAAATATATCTTAAAACCAGAATTTCAAGTGGCAAAAAAACCAAAAACGATCTTTTTACTTGATATTCAATTAGGGATTGAAAGTTATCAGCGACTTGATTATGATTTTTCGTTAGAAATAATCAGCAAATTAGGTATAAATTTTAGTTATCAAGATATTTGTAATATGTATCGGAATGCTAACATAACAAAAAAACAATTTTTAACCTTATTAAACGGTTTGATATTAAACATTTGTTAGAACTAATGCTAGATGAACCAGATACAAAACTAAAACATGATGGGGTTATTTATATTGAAACCGATGAAGCATATCGCAACGCCATTAGTTATCAAATCAAAAAACGATTAAAAATTAAGAAAAGAATCCGTTTAACCGTCTTTCATACTGGTTATAAAGATCCTAAAACAATACGAAAAACAATGCATAATGTCAAATTTCTAGTAACAATGACTAATGAAGTTAAAAAAATTAACTCTAAAAAATACTGACAAGGAATTAAAGAATTTATTAACTTAAATTATGAATCACCCGAGACAACTAAAATTATTGTGCTTGGTGATGGTGCACAATATATTTCAACGGTTTAAAAACACATCAATGTTGAATTTATCATTGATCGTTTCCATGTTATTAAAAAAATTAAAGATTGTCTCCGTGGTCCACGATATTATAAACGTTATTTATTTAATAAAATTAGAAAAGCAATTCTAAAATTAAACTGAAACAAGGTTACAAAATACCTTGAATGAGCTTATCAGCTTGTTAAAACCGAAGAAGCGAAAGGAAAGTTACAAGAAATATCTAATTATTTAAGAACATACTATGGAGCAATTCAAAAATGAGAATATCAAGAAAATATTGGTTGTCGCATTGAAAGTTATATTGCTCGAATTATTAAAGTAATGTTTCGTTCAAAACCAAAAATATTTAATGAAAAAACGATTTACAAAGTAATGTTATTAAAACAATTGACAGCTAATGGGATTAATCCCTTTCAAGAAATAACAGAAATTAAAAATATTCAAGTAAAAAATGAACAAATTACTTGAAGATGAATATTTAAAAAGATGAATAATCCAGAATTTAAACAATATAACTTACCAATATTCACCGCTTCTACATTATCAAATACTAAAACTCTTTTAAAGAAAATAGTTTATAATTATATTAGACTGCACCCCGTTTAGTAAGTATTAATAAAAAGGTTTACAAACTTTCATTTATTATATCTTTTTCTTTTTGGTTTGAATATCATTTATTTCATTTTTTAACATCATTAATATATTCATTATGAGATTTATAATTTTTATTATGGATTGTTCCTTTTTTAAGTAATGAATGAAAACTTTCAATAATAATGTTGTCTGCACAATGATAATTTTTACCCATTGAAATTATAATTTTGTTATCTAAACATTTACTATTATAATCTTTAGATGTATATTGATATCCGTGATCTGAATGAATTATTGTTTTATTTAGATCTTTTTTTATTTTTTTAATTTTATTAATTGCAGCATTTAAATTATCAATTACAAGTTTGTTATTATTAAATTTTGATCATTTTACATCAATAATTTCTTTAGTATATCCATCAATTATTGTTGATTGATAATGTTTTTTACCATTTCAAATTAAATAAGTTACATCAGTAAATAAAATTGAAAATCTTTCTTTAATATCATTAAAATTACGATTTACTAAATCAGGATATTTAATTATATTTTTATGCCAAATTGTAAAGTTAAGTGCAACTAAATTATTTTTCTAACCAAATATTCGATTGGCGAAAGATAATTTAGTATTTTTCTTGGTCTTTGGTTTAAAGACAATATAAATTTATGAACTGCATTTTTAGTAGTATTTGAAAAATTAAATTTTTTAGGAAATTTTTCTCTAATTAAACCATTAGTATTTTCATTAGTACCTCTTTGTCAGGGTGAATATGCATTAGCAAAATAAATTTTCACATTTAAATTTTTTTCAAGTTGTTGTCAATTAGCAAATTCTTTACCACGATCAAATGTTATAGTCTTAACAAGATTATTTGGCAGAATTGATAAATAATGGCTAATATTTTCGTTAATAACTTTAGTAGTTCTATTTTCAACTAATATTGCTAAAGTAAATCTTGATGTTCTTTCAACTAAAGTTATTAAACATGATTTACTTTTACCTCGTGATGATACTACGGTATCACCTTCTCAATGACCAAGAGTTACGCGATTATTAACATTAGCATTTCGTTCTTTAATTGATTTACCATTAAATTTACCCCGATTTTCTTGATATTTTCGTTTCTTACCTTTTCTTCTTAAATTTTTATTAGTAACTTTTTCAAGTAATCCAGAATAAATTCAATTGTAAATTGTTTTAAAACTAATAATTCATTCTTTATGAAAATTTTTAATTCTGCCATAAATTTGTTCGGGTGATCAACCTAATAATAATTTTTGTTGTACATATTTTACTAATTCTCTATTTTTAAACTTATGAAAATAAATATGTGATTGTTTTCTATTTTCTGCTTTATTTTGTGCAATTAATGAAAAATAATGATTATTATCTTTATTTCTATTAACTTCTCGAATAATAGTACTAATACTTCGATTAATATTTTTAGCTATTTCACTAATTTTTATTTTAAACTTCAATTGATTCTCAATATAAATTCTTTCATCTATGCCAAGATGTTTATATCCCATATAAAAACTCCTTGCTTTATTTTTTCTAAAATAAACTTAGCATCATAAAACTTTTATATGAGATTTTTTGCAATTTTATTTACTTGCACTTACAAGTATAATTCAGCTTATTTCTATTTTGTTTTATTAATATTTTTCTACGCATACGCTTTACATATTCAGCTTGAATATTATTTTCTTTCATAATTCGTAATACTTTCTTAGCATTATAAACAATGCCATAATCTTCTTTTAAATATTTGGTAATTCGACGATAACCAAATTGTTTTAAATTTTCTTCATAGACTTTTACAATATTCTTTAATGGTTCACTATCCTTACCATTACTTGAATAATTTTTATATTTATCTCAATAACTACGCTTTAAATCTGTTATATCAAGTAATAAATTTAGTGGATATTTATTAAGGTTTTCTTTGATAAAAAATACAATTTTTCTTTTATTTAATTGTAAAAGTCATGAAGCTTTTTTAGTAATTCATACCTAACTTTGTAATAGTTTAAATCTCTTTTTTCAAATGATTCTTTTGGACCTTTATTGGTGTTTAAAATCCCTTTCTTAAAATTTTCATACCATGAAGCAACAGTTTTTTTATTAATTGCATATTTTTTTGCAATAAAACTTATACTATTATTTTTAACCTCTTGTCCTATCATTTTTCGAAAATCTGCTGTATATTTATTAAATTTTTGTCCTTTTCTTGCCATATAAAAATGCACCTCCTTTAAAGTTTAGCAAAGACTTTTTTTCTTTACTTACTTTTTTGGGTGCAGTCTAATGATAAGATTTGCAATTAGGACATTTAATACCTTTATCTCTAAATTTTTGATCAATTTTATTTAAGCGTTTTTGTTTTTTGATTAATTCTGCTTCTTTTTTAACTTTTTCATAAAATTCTTTTAATTTTGTCGAAAACTCTTGATATTTTAATAAAACCTTGATTTTATTGGGTTTTTTATAAAATGTATTTCTTGCAAATATCTATATTTTATAAGGGTTTTTGACTTTATCAAGAGTTTTCGACAAAATTAAAGAAATTAATTGGTAAATTTTCAATAAAATAAGCTTTAACTTTTTTCACTGTTTTTGGTTTACTATTAATAATAAAATACGCTTCTGCATTTAATTCTGCTTTTGTTAACATTTAACCTCCTTAAGTTAATATGTTACTTCATGACAATGACGACAACGAGCTTCATATTTATCTTTTTCCCCAATTAGGACAATTGGGTCATAATAATTAGCTGGCTTACCATTAATTAATCGTTGTGTCCGGTTTGCTAAATTTCCACATTTAACACAAATGGCATGTAATTTTTTAACCTCTTCGGCACGGGTCATTAATTGTTCAACATTAAGAAAAGGTTCGCCCCGGAAATCTTTATCTAAACCATTAACAATAACAATCATCCCTTTGTCGGCTAAAGAATCAGCAACTTTAACAATATTATTATCAAAAAATTGGACTTCATCAATCCCAACAACATTTGCCGTCGATTTAAGTTTAACTAATAATTCATCGGAATTCTTAACTGATGTTGCTTCAACAGCTTTTTTACTATGACTCACAACTTGATTTTCGCTATAACGATTATCAATTGTTGGTTTAAAAACTTGAATTTCAAATTTAGCATAACTCAAGCGAACTAACCGACGAATAAATTCCTCTGTCTTCCCCGCAAACATACAGCCAGTAATTACTTCGACCCACCCCATTTGGGCATTACTATTTAAAAAATACATTATTAACCCTCCATATATTTAATATTATTTTTAATAACAGAACTTAAATCCTTTAAAACTTTTTCCAAATCTGCTCATTGGTAAATTTTTGCCCCACTTGCTAATTGATGACCGCCACCATAATATTTTTCTGCAACACCATTAATAATATAAGCATTACTACGAATGCTAAGATTAATATAACCTTCCACTTTATTTTCAATTGCTCACATTCAAATTTTAAATTCTTTAATATTACTCATAATATTAACTCATGGCTTAACAGTTTCATAATTCATCGCATGTTCTTTTAACATTTCGTCTGTTATCTTAACATAACTAATTTGATCATCATAAACAACTACTTGTGATAACAAATAATTTTTAAAACGAACATTAACCCATGAATCTTCATATAAGTTTTGATAAACTGATTGTAAATCAAATCCGGTGGCAACTAATTGCCCCGCTAACATAAAAGTTTTTTGACAAGTTTTACTATACATAAAACGATTTGAATCAGTTACGATACCCGTAAAAATTAACCTTGCTGCTTGGGGGGTTACTGTTAAACTTGATGTTAAAACTAATTCAGCAATCATTTCTGATGCTGCAATTTTTGTCTCATCAATTCATTGTAATTCACCAAAAGGGATCATATTAGGGTGATGATCAATTTTAATTACTTCTTCAGCTTTTTGCCAATATTTACTATCAATTTGTTCGATATTCGCTGTATCAGTCACAATTACTAATGCCCCTTGGTAATCTTCTTGTTGGACAAGATTAGGTGTCGCTAAAAAAGCTAAAAAATAACTTGGTTCACCATCAACTAATACTTTTTTATTTGGAAAATTATCTTTAATAAACTGTGCTAATCCAAATGCTGAACCATATGCATCACCATCTGGTGAAACATGACGTAAACAAATAATTGTTTGATACTCTTTAATTTTTTGTAAAATCGTTCCTTTTAAATCTTGCATTTGTTTTCCTCACTTAAATATTAGCAACTAAATTACTATTAACTTTATCATAAACTAATAATGCTTGCTTTTCAAAATATATCGTTGTTATTCTTTTTAAATTTAATTCTTTTTCTGTCACTAACTTTTTAAAAACAATATCATCATTAATTTTAAAAAAACAAACAATTGATTTAGCAATTTTTTTAATTGTTTTAACATGTCCTTTATATGCCAAATGTAAATCCTTATTAAAGTTTTTTGTTCTTTTAAATGTAATTAAATTTGGATTAATTGCTAATCAATATTTCTTTTTGTCAATTAATTTAGTTCCTTTTGGTAGTTTAATTTTAATTTTCTCATTTGCTAAAGTATTTTCGGCTGCCACATATTTCATTGCAAAAACATTTTCCGAACTATTATACATTGCTTGATATAACTCAATAGTATCTGGTGAATATTCAGCATGATCTTTTGACATTAATTTATAATTATTATCTTTATCAAAAATTAATAACTGTGTAACATAATTTTTAATATTCTCAACATTTTTTGTCAAAACTAAAAAAGTTAATTGGGGATTATAATTTTTCAAATTCAATAAAATGTCATTTAATTCATTTGCTTCATTATGTGTTAAATTATCAAACGTATTATGTAAAACAATTAATTCTTTATTACTTAAAATAGCATTGATTAACCTAATTTTAGTATGGTCAAAACTACTCAAATTTTTGGTAAGTTTAAATCAATTCATTTTAATATCTAAATCACTCATTAATTTTTTAACTTCTTCAAAAGCTTGATTATAAACTGTCACAACTTTTTCAATTGCCTCAGCAATAGCAATTGAATTATCTTTTTCTCGCGGTTTTAATGTATTACCTAATAATTCCAAATGATATTTATGAAAAAATTCTAAAACTTTCCCTTTTACAATTGTTGCCTCATCTGGTAATAAATTGGCAATTAATTGTTCTTGATTTTGATTATAATTAAATCATTGGTTTTTTGACAATTTTGATCAAGTAATAATATTTGATGAATTACTTTTATTTAAAATCCCTTTAATAATACTTTTACGTTTGGTATCTTTCATAACCGTATTAACAACATTAAAACGATATTTTTTTAACGCTTTACGCGCTTTAATTAATAAATAACGTTCATAAGTGATTTCCGTATGTAAAATTTTTAAATACTTCTCACAAACCAACTTAGCACCAATAAAGAAAAAACTTTTGTCTTTTAGTTTTCTTTTTTTAGCAATTTCATAACAATCACACAAATAATCTAAATCAGAAATATAATAAATTTTATCTCATAAAGCTTGTAAAAAGGCTAAATAACCTTCGTATACTCGAATCTCTTCGCGTTTATAAGTATAAGTATGTAAACTTTGAATTAGAATCGAATCTTTATCATCGTCTAAAATTTTATTAATTTCTTTTTTATGAAATTCACTAATTTGGGTTAAATAGGTTTCAATTCATTCTTCTTTAATTCGAATTGAATTATTGAAATATTCATTAATAATTTTATCTATTTTTAAGATTAACTCTTGTTTATTTAAATCATTACCAATAAAAACTAATTTTTTATAAAAATATTTATTTTTATTATATTTTAATGAACTATCATGTAAAAACTTTGGTGTTTTTAAAATATGATAAGCTAAACGTAATTTTGTTGGTAAAAAAGATAATCTTAATGCTCCTGGTGAAACATAACCAATTTTTCGTTCTTTTGGTAATAAAGCCGTAATATTCCGATTGTTTAAATAAATTTTTCCACTACGAGGTTTTTTCCTCCCTAATAAAAGTTTTAAAAAATATAACTGTAAAAACTTATCTTCAAAACTAGTTCCTAAAACTTCTTGACTATTAACATCAAAGTTTAAATCTGCAAAAATAACTTTTTTATACCGTTTATATTTTAAATTATTAATTTTTAATCCCATTAAAACACCACGCTACCAATCATTTTTATTATACTCAAATAAATATAATAAAAAATAGTTATTGTTTTAATTTTGTAGAAAACTCTTGATATTTATAAAATATATTTAAAATTAGGTATATTTTTAGTTAAAGAGGTGGATTGGCAACCCTTTTTAGGATACTTTTTATATGGACTGTTGTTTTCTAAATTCAACAGGTGTTAAATAATTTAAACTACCGTGAATTCGAATATTGTTATATCAATGCACAAAGTCAAATAATTTGTATTTTAATTGGGTTAAATTTATAAATTTTTGTCCCTTGATAAATTCCGTTTTAAAACTTTTGTAAGTTGTTGTTTCATCCACAGCATTATCGTATGGACAGCCTTTATTGCTTAATGATCGTTTGATGTTAAAAGTATTTAAGATATTATCAATGATTTTATTTTTAAATTCATTACCCCGGTCAGTATGAAATAACGTAATTTGATTTAATGGTCTTGTAATTGAATAAAAGGCTTTTTGTTCTAGTTGGGCTGTTTTGTTTGTCCCGGCACTATAGCCAATTATTTCACGATTAAACAAGTCAATTAATAAACAAATATAATGTCATTTAGCACCAACTTGAACATATGTTAAATCACTAACAACAACTTCATTTGGTTGTTTATTATTAAATTCATGGTTTAAAACGTTGCTAATTTCGTCGTTATTAACCATTAACTTATGATTATGATATTTTAATTTGGTGTATTTAGATACTAACTGATTTTTAATCATAATTTGGCGAATTTTTCTTCGCGATAAGATAATATCTTTTCTGGTTAAAATAGCTTTAATTTTACGAGCCCCATAAATTTTGCGACTATCATTAAATGCACTGATAACTTCTTGTTCATAATTATTAACATCAACCGTAGCGTATTTATTAATTTGATAGTAATATGTTGATTTTGCTATCTTTAATATTTGACCCATTTTTCGCACGGAATATTTTTCTTTATTATTGTTAATAATTTCTATTTTTTGCCGATTATCAGTGCCGCTTGCTTTAAAATGTCGTTTTCCATTCGTAATTGGATTAATTCTTTCCGCAAGGCAATCAGTTCATTTTCTTCAACAGTGCGGTTATCTTTTGCTTTAAAAGATCCAGAATTATTTAATTTTTCAATTCACTGATATACGACTGATTTTGACATCCCATATTCCTTAAAAATTTCAAGAATGGTTTTACCATTTTGATAAAGTAAAACAATTTGTTTTTTAAATTCATCGGTGTATGAATTTCTTCCCATTTTTTATATTCCTACTTTCTTCATAATTATATTTTATTTGAAAGTCCACATAAATATGGTCCAACTTATTGTAACCTATCCAACTTCAATAAGTAAAATGATGACGAAAAGCATCAAAACTAGC
Organism: Spiroplasma endosymbiont of Polydrusus pterygomalis; assembly: GCF_964030635.1. Lineage (GTDB taxonomy): Bacteria > Bacillota_I > Bacilli_A > Mycoplasmatales > Mycoplasmataceae > Spiroplasma. The sequence goes on from NZ_OZ034909.1 coordinate 1,608,536, forward strand.
CCGACATTTTTTGCATAAATATTTTTGTTTTCCTTCGGGATTATGGCCATTTTTAACACAATGATAAGATTTGCAATTAGTACATTTAATACCTTTCTCTCTAAATTTTTGATCAATTTCATTTAAGCGTTTTTGTTTTTTGATTAATTCTGCTTCTTTTTTAACTTTTTCATAAAATTCTAAAAATTGATCATTTGTTAAACTATTTATTAATTCTGCAAGTATTTTTTCCATCAATTATTTACCTCTCTTTATATTTGTCAAATTGTAAAGTTAAGTGCAACTAAATTATTTTTCTAACCAAATATTCGATTGGCGAAAGATAATTTAGTATTTTTCTTGGTCTTTGGTTTAAAGACAATATAAATTTATGAACTGCATTTTTAGTAGTATTTGAAAAATTAAATTTTTTAGGAAATTTTTCTCTAATTAAACCATTAGTATTTTCATTAGTACCTCTTTGTCAGGGTGAATATGCATTAGCAAAATAAATTTTCACATTTAAATTTTTTTCAAGTTGTTGTCAATTAGCAAATTCTTTACCACGATCAAATGTTATAGTCTTAACAAGATTATTTGGAAGAATTGATAAATAATGGCTAATATTTTCGTTAATAACTTTAGTAGTTCTATTTTCAACTAATATTGCTAAAGTAAATCTTGATGTTCTTTCAACTAAAGTTATTAAACATGATTTACTTTTACCTCGTGATGATACTACGGTATCACCTTCTCAATGACCAAGAGTTACGCGATTATTAACATTAGCATTTCGTTCTTTAATTGATTTACCATTAAATTTACCCCGATTTTCTTGATATTTTCGTTTCTTACCTTTTCTTCTTAAATTTTTATTAGTAACTTTTTCAAGTAATCCAGAATAAATTCAATTGTAAATTGTTTTAAAACTAATAATTCATTCTTTATGAAAATTTTTAATTCTGCCATAAATTTGTTCGGGTGATCAATCTAATAATAATTTTTGTTGTACATATTTTACTAATTCTCTATTTTTAAACTTATGAAAATAAATATGTGATTGTTTTCTATTTTCTCCTTTATTTTGTGCAATTAATGAAAAATAATGATTATTATCTTTATTTCTATTAACTTCTCGAATAATAGTACTAATACTTCGATTAATATTTTTAGCTATTTCACTAATTTTTATTTTAAACTTCAATTGATTCTCAATATAAATTCTTTCATCTATGCCAAGATGTTTATATCCCATATAAAAACTCCTTGCTTTATTTTTTCTAAAATAAACTTAGCATCATAAAATTTTTATATGAGATTTTTTGCAATTTTATTTACTTGCACTTACAAGTATAATTCAGCAATTATAAAATATACTTAATTTTAGGTATATTTTATAAATATCAAGAGTTTTCGACAAAATTAAAGAAAATATTGACAATAAAATAGTTTGGTTTAAAATAACATTGTAAGTGGAATGCTTAAAACGTTCTAATTTCTTAAATTATATAACTTACCCTATAATTTTTTATACGACTCAAAGTTTTGTTTGATCACGCAAATCATTTGAACAAAACAAATAAATATTATTTTGAATTAATGTTGAACATATTGAACATTGATGATAATTATTTTTTATTTCATTAGACTTCTTGCGATACCTGATTATTTATGCTTAAAAAGCAATTAAAATTTTTAAAAATGATTATTTTAAAGTTTAATTTATTTTTTTAATTTGTAATTTTTTTATTTTCGTTAGTATCGCAAGAAGTCTATTAAAAACATTTTCTAATGAATCTAATAATGCTGGTTTAATAATTAATTTATTAAAAATTCTTTCCACAATCTTTTTCCCAAGTCCTAAAATAGTTTTTAATTCCGTAATTAATTCTTCATAGTTCATTTTAAATCTCCCATAAATTATTCAACTATTTTAATATTATCAAAAATTTGTTTTCCTGTTTCAAGTAATTCTTTATGTTTTTCATAATTATCAATTTGTTTCACTAATAAATTGCTGTAAAATTCTTTCACATCGATTAATACTGGTTGTGGTAATTTATTTGCTTGTCTAATTTTAACATAATCATTACGAATATTATTTCATTCGCTTTCACTTAAAGCAATAATAACAAAATCAAAATCAAAAAATTGAAAAATCTTGTTACGAAATTCTCGATCACACATTTCATTACTAATTCAATTCGCTTCTGGTTTTGTATTAGTTACAATAATTAATTCTTGCTCTGACGCTGCAACATATTTAACATCATAAAAAATAATTAGTTTATCTAATTGAACTACTTTCCCTTTTTCATTAATTAATTCCATAAATTTATTTTCAAATTTTTCACGCTCTTCTTTATTAGCTTTAATTAAAATATTAAAAACTTGACTATTAGAATAATTAATATTTGAAATTTCATAAATGTTAATCTTATTTTTCATATCATCGCGATACTTATGCAAATCAGTTATTCCTGCTAATTCTTTGTCATGTGAAATTTGCTCTGCTTCGCTTGGTATCAATGTCTCTTGGGCAATTGTTTTATTAAAATGCAATTGTGAATCACTCGAATCTTTTATTGCTTTATCTTCAAATGGTTTTGTTTCATTGCTAGAACTAATAACTTGTTTATCATCATCAAATAATAAAAAATTATGAAATAATGGTTGATTATTCGGTATTTTTTTTTCTTCTTGGTGAACTAATATCTTATTCTCATCTAAGGTTTTATCCACAAAAGGAATTTCTTTCTGAAATTCTACTTCCTTTTTATCAGAATTATTTTCTGTTATTTCTTTATTTTCGGAAATTTGTTCTATTATATTATCATCAATACTCTTTTGATTTTTATTGTCAGAAATCATTATCTCACTTAATTTTAAATCCGTTAAGTTTTTCGAGCTATTCTCAAAAACAGCTAAAGCTTTTAAAAGAACTAATTCAAAATACATTTCTTGATTTTTACTATTTCGCATTTTACTTGATACTTCTGTAAACAAGTCAAGTAACATAATTAATTCTTTTGAACTTAACTGCTTTGCAAAAACGTTTGCTTGATCTTCAGTTAATAAATTTAAAAAAATAATATTCCCGGTTTGTTTATACTCAAAAATCTCTTTTAACATATCTAATAAACTTAATGTTAAAATTTCAAAATCAGAACCGGCCTCATAAATTTTTTTACTCGCTAATAAAACTTCAGTTGTTTTATATTCTAAAATATCTTTTAACAATTTTAACTTAATTGTTTTTGAAACTGTTGCAAAAATAATGTTAACACTTTCCAACGTAATATTCCGATCAGAAAACATAATCACTTGTTCTAAAATACTTAACGAATCCCGGGCACTTCCATCCGCTAATAGGGCAATTTCTTTAATCGCAATTAAATCATATTTAATTTCTTCTTTTTGTAAAATATTAATAATATTATTTTCTAATTCAATTTTTGATATTTTACGGAAGTTATACTGTTGGCAACGAGAAATAATTGTTGCTGGAATCTTATGGCTTTTTGTCGTTGCTAAAATAAAGACAACATGTTGTGGTGGTTCCTCTAATGTTTTTAATAAAGCATTAAAAGCTGAATTAGTTAACATATGAATTTCATCAATAATATAAACTTTATATTTTGCCATAGTAGGAAGTAACTGCACATTATTTCTAATTTCTCTAATTTCATCAACCCCATTGTTTGATGCTGCGTCAATCTCAAATACATCAACGGCACTTCCACGATTTATTTCATTACAACTATGACATTTATTACATGGATTCCCATTATCTAAATTAGTACAATTTATTGCTTTTGCAAATATTTTTGCAATTGAAGTCTTTCCTGTTCCCCGTGGTCCTGAAAATAAATAAGCATGCGAAAATGTATTATTAATAATTGCATTTTTCAAAGCTTTTTTAATTTCAACTTGTTCAACAATTTTATCAAAATTATTTGGTCGATATTTACGATATAAAGAAATATAATCCATTTTTATGCCCCCGTTAAATATTATTGAAGTTATAGTAATTTTATTTTACTCTTTTAATTTCAAATATTCTATCTTAATTGTTCAAAAAATTTTTTCATTAAATCTTTTAAAACAACATTCTCATTATGTTTTCTGACATGATGAACTTTTAATTTTGACACATCAAAAGTATGGTTAGACTTTAAAAAACCATACTTTTCATTTGACAAATAATAGTTAATAACTTTAATTCTTGAATTAATTATTGCTCCTAAACACATCATACATGGTTCAACGGTAACTCATATTGAACAATCGCTAATTTTATTTGTTCGTTTCTTGTGACATGCTTGATTTAAAGCATAAATCTCAGCATGTGTCGTTACAGAGTTTTTTGTTGTTTTATTATATCCAATGGCAATAATTTTTCCCTTTTGATCAACAACTAATGCAGAAATTGGAACATGTTTTTTTTTGTATGCTCGTTGTGATAACTTATATAATTTATTAAAAATTAATGTAGTATCTTTCATAAATTCACCCTTATCATAAAAAATGTCATTACACATAGTCCTTATTTTTATGGCTGCTGCCTTCCGGTCCTGACCAGTTTCAAATGTAACTATTGTAATGACATAAATATTATAGCATATAATTTTAATTTGTCTATCCTTTCTTTATTTTGTGTCCTTATCTTGCGATAATTTCGTAATAGTTATCTATCAAAAATTTCGCAACCATTTAAAATTAAAAATGGTGATAACAATGGAAAGAAAACTAACAATGAAAGAACAACATAAATACAAAAAAATTGAAAAAATTATTAACAATAAAATATCAAATCAAAGAGCTGCAAATATTTTACACTTATCAATTCGTCGCATTGAACAACTTATAAAACTTTATGATCCACAAAATAGTCAATCATTTGCTCACCATTCTCGTGGAAGGATAGCTCACAATAAAACAAATCCACAAATTTGTGAAAAGATTATAAATTTGTATAAAACTAAATATATTGGTTTTAATTTTACTCATTTCAAAGAAAAATTAATCGAAAATGAAGGAATAAATATTTCATATTCAGTTTTATACAAATTAATGTCCTTAAATCAAATTAAAACACCTCGAAAGCAAAAAATAAAGAAAAAAGATAAAACCCACCCTTTAAGAGAACGTCGAAAATGTTTCGGCGAACTATTACAAGCTGATGCCAGTGAACATCATTGATTAGGACCAAATGGTCCAAAATGATTTTTACATGGCGCAATTGATGATACAACAAATACGGTTGTTGGATTATATTTTTCTTATCAAGAAACATTACAAGGTTATTATAATGTTTTACATCAAATTTTACGAAATTATGGAATTCCCATGACATTTTATACCGATAAACGAACAATCTTTACATACCAAAAAAGTAGTGATAAAACCGAAGAAAAAGACACCTTTACTCAATTCAGCCGATGCTGTGATGAATTAGGTGTCGAAATCATAACTACTTCAATTCCCCAAGCAAAGGGGCGAATTGAACGTTTATGAAGCACTCTACAAGATCGCTTGAAAAATTAATTAATTCTCGCAGGAGTAACCACTATTGAAAAAGCAAATACATTCTTAAAAGAATTTATAACCAAATTCAATAAACAATTTGCCATTCCTATTGATTATAACAATTCTGTCTTTGTTGACGCTCCTAATAATGACAAAATTAATTTATTTTTATCAATCACTTCAACGCGACAAACAGACAATGGTTCATCAATTAGTTATAACAATAAAAAATATATGGCTTATAATAATAAAAAGTTAAAAGTCTTTAATTCAAAAACAAAAATTACAGTAATTAAAGCATTTGATGAAACATTATATTTAAAATATAACAATCAAATATATAATTTATTAGAATACATTCCGGTTCCTATTAAAAATATTGAAAACAAAGTTCCCAAATCTAAAGCACATAAACCAAAACCAAATCATCCTTGAAATAATCAATATACATTACAAACATTATCAATTAAATAATTTTGCGAAATTTTTGCTATATATTTACATCAATTTCAACAAAATAAAGAAATTCTAAAAGAACGAAAAAAACGAAAAGATTTTGAATTAAATAAGTTTAAAAAACCCTTAGAACGTGAAAAATATTTATTAAAAAAAGAAAATGAAAGAATAAAAGCTGAGAATGAAGTTTTAAAAAAGCTTGAAGCTCTTCCAAAGATAAAAACAAAAACAAACATTAGAAAACAAATTGCTTTTATTAAATCAGAATTGCAAGTTTCAAAAATTACTTTATCATGATATTTAAAAGAATTAAGAATTTCATATGATACTTGAAATAAATATTCAAAAAATTGTGATGAATATCAACCAAATATTGATTATTCAATATATGAAATAATTAAAGCAATTCATAGAGAAAATAGTATTAAAGGACACAGACAAATTAAATTATCTTTGGAAGAGAAAAAAATTAATGTGTCGAATTCAACAGTTTATCGTTATATGAAATTAGCTAATAGAATTTCTAGTGTAAGAATTAAAACAAGAAAAAAAATTAATCATTTCTTAAAAATGACAAATGAACATATTCGACATAAATATCTATTAAAACGTAATTTTAAAGCTGAAAAAACTAATCAAAAGTGATCAATTGATATTACGTATGTTAAAACAATCACAGAATGAGTATATTTATTTGCAATCAAGGATTTATTTAGTAATTTAATAATAAATTATTCTTTAACAACAACTCCAACAGTAAATTGAGTAAATAATTGTATCAAAGAAGCAATTATTAAAAGAAAAATAATCAAAGGTGAATTAACTATTAATTCTGATCAAGGTATTCATTTCACTTCAAAAGCTTATGAAAAATTATTAAAAAAACACGGTATAAATATAAGTGTGTCAAGAAGAGGCAATTGTTTAGATAATTCACCGATTGAAAATCAATTTTCAATTCTTAAAACCGAGAACTCAGAATTATCACACTGTAAAAATATTTTAGAAGTAAAAAATATTGTAGATAATTATATAATTCATTATAATGAAAAAAGAAAAATTTTAAATTTAAAAATGCCACCACTTCAATATGAAATGAAAGCATTTTTTAATTAAAATTCTCAGTTATCTGAAACTGTGCAGTCCGTGATTTAAAAAATGATGAAGTTGTTAATAAAAAAGAATATTTTTGAACTGATATTGCTAAATTAACTAATAAGCAACGCTTAGCTTTATTTGATATTGATATTTTAAAAGAAAATTTACAACCAAACAAAAAAACCAAAATATCAGAAAGGAAAAAAATAAGATGATTAATTTTTTAGTCGAACAAGTTAGTGGTGATCCGTGAAGTAATGTTTTTTCATTTGTGATTGGTTGTTTTATGGATATTTTTGATTTGATTATGGCGATAAAATTACCATTAACTAATGTTTCGCTTTTTTATATTTTGATTTTTACAATGATTATTGAATTATCAATTTATGCTGTTAATGGAACAGCAACTAATTATAACAATTTAGGTTCAACAGTTAAAAGTGGTGTATCAAAAGTATATTCATCAACTGTTAGAAAAGGGATGGGCGCAGGTAAAAAGGCTTATCAAAATAGCAACAAACAACAGGCAAAAAAAGAAGTTAAAAGACAAAATATTAGAGCGCAAGCAAAAATTAAGAGAGGTATTAGATAATGATTAAATTAGTGTTATTGGTAGTGGCAATCGCTATATTTGGTACTGGATTTATTACGGTCCTTATTAATCAGTTATCAGGAGCTACAAATATTATTATGAATTTATATAGTTCTAATGATTGATTGTTAAAAGCAATTGGTAAGTTGGCCATTTTATTTTCGCATGAAGTTATGCAAACTGTTTCGGGAATTTATATTGTTGGATTTATTATTTCAAAAACATTATATAGTTAGGAGGTTAATAAAATGAGAAAGTCATTAATAGGGCTTGTGAGCAATTATAATAATTTTCATTGCTATAATTATCCCTTTTTATGGTTTAACGGCTTTAAAGCCGTTAAAAGCGAGTGAGACACCTATTAAAAATATTAATCGACAAAAGCGAAGTAGTAATTTTAAAATTAATGAAGAAGATTTTATTAATACAATGTTTTTACGCAGCAGTTTTTTTGAAAATTGAAGTGATGCCAATTATTTTGTTAATCCAACTTTAAAAACCTCAAAATCATTAACTTATAATGAAAATTGATATCTAGACTTTTTAAAAGATAGTTATGTCTCTGGAATTGTGTTTGATAAACCAAGTAAGCAATTTTTAGAGTTATATCAGAATTGAGATAACTATGTTAAGCAATACGAGTTAGATAGATTTTATAATCTTGATAAAAAATTTTTTTTAAAAGATTTAACAAATTTTATGTATACATATTTTGAAAAATATGATGGTAGGAGTACTGCTATTCAAGGAATGTTACAAAAAATAGAACAGGGCGTTAAAAATTTAGAACAAGTAAAATTTAATGAAGATAATTTAAAGTTAATTGATAATCATGAATCTGAAGATTTAAATAATAATAAAACATATATTGGAATTGCTGGAAGTAATAAAAACCATTTTTATTACTTCCAGCAATTCCAATATATGTTTTATTATTATTTAAATCTTCAGATTCATGATTATCAATTAACTTTAAATTACTATTATTTGGTGGTTGTTGTAATTTAATTTTCTTATTATTTGTGTTTGGTTGCTGACAAGAAACAATATTGGTTAATAGTACAGTAGATAGAGATATTGTTCCTAAAATTGATAATATTTTTTTCATTGTGATTTACTCCTTATATATATTTTATATGATTTATGATTTTTTGTTATAATTTCTTTAATTTTGTCGAAAACTGATTGCGTTGCCAAAGTTGGGGAAAATAAAAAAGAAAGTTTTCAGTATAATTAAGTTTGAAAAAAATTAGAAAGAAAACTATCCTATGAATATTATAACTATAATCCAAGAGTTTTTAAACGAAAATAATAACTCTTTTATTGATTTAATTAATGAAATTAGCCCCAATATCCCTATTACAGCACTATTATCCTATTTAAACAATGAAATTAGTTCTGAAGCTTGAATACTATTTAAAAATATTTTTGAATATATTAGACTGCACCCAAAAAAGTAAGTAAAGAAAAAAAGTCTTTGCTAAACTTTTAAAGGAGGTGCATTTTTATATGGCAAGAAAAGAACAAAAATTTAATAAATATACAGCAGATTTTCGAAAAAAGATAGGACAAGAGGTTAAAAATAATAGTATAAGTTTTATTGCAAAAAAATATGCAATTAATAAAAAAACTGTTGCTTCATGGTATGAAAATTTTAAGAAAGGAATTTTAAACACCAATAAAGGTCCAAAAGAATCATTTGAAAAAAGAGATTTAAACTATTACAAAGTTAGGTATGAATTACTAAAAAAGCTTCATGACTTTTACAATTAAATAAAAGAAAAATTGTATTTTTTATCAAAGAAAACCTTAATAAATATCCACTAAATTTATTACTTGATATAACAGATTTAAAGCGTAGTTATTGAGATAAATATAAAAATTATTCAAGTACTGGTAAGGATAGTGAACCATTAAAGAATATTGTAAAAGTCTATGAAGAAAATTTAAAACAATTTGGTTATCGTCGAATTACCAAATATTTAAAAGAAGATTATGGCATTGTTTATAATGCTAAGAAAGTATTACGAATTATGAAAGAAAATAATATTCAAGCTGAATATGTAAAGCGTATGCGTAGAAAAATATTAATAAAACAAAATAGAAATAAAAATATAATTAAATATCCTGATTTAGTAAATCGTAATTTTAATGATATTAAAGAAAGATTTTCAATTTTATTTACTGATGTAACTTATTTAATTTGAAATGGTAAAAAACATTATCAATCAACAATACTTGATGGATATACTAAAGAAATTATTGATGTAAAATGATAAAAATTTAATAATAACAAACTTGTAATTGATAATTTAAATGCTGCAATTAATAAAATTAAAAAAATAAAAAAAGATCTAAATAAAACAATAATTCATTCAGATCACGGATATCAATATACATCTAAAGATTATAATAGTAAATGTTTAGATAACAAAATTATAATTTCAATGGGTAAAAATTATCATTGTGCAGACAACATTATTATTGAAAGTTTTCATTCATTACTTAAAAAAGGAACAATCCATAATAAAAATTATAAATCTCATAATGAATATATTAATGATGTTAAAAAATGAAATAAATGATATTCAAACCAAAAAGAAAAATATATAATAAATGAAAGTTTGTAAACCTTTTTATTAACACTTACTAAACAGGGTGTAGTCTAGTTTTAATAAAACGGGAAATTACTTTACTAGATTGTCTTAACAATGAAATTTGAATTAATAAATTTCATTGTTCATAATTTAAATGACTTCAATAAGTAAAATGATGACGAAAAGCATCAAAACTAGCCCGACATTTTTTGCATAAATATTTTTGTTTTCCTTCGGGATTATGGCCATTTTTAACACAATAATAAGATTTGCAATTAGGACATTTAATACCTTTATCTCTAAATTTTTGATCAATTTCATTTAAGCGTTTTTGTTTTTTTGATTAATTCTGCTTCTTTTTTAACTTTTTCATAAAATTCTAAAAATTGATCATTTGTTAAACTATTTATTAATTCTGCAAGTATTTTTTCCATCAATTATTTACCTCCTTCACTAAAAATATACCTAATTTTAGATATATTAGACTTCTTGCGATACCTTGTTATTTATGATTAAAAAGCAATTAAAATTTTTAAAAATGATTATTTTAAAGTTTAATTTAATTTTTTTAATTTGTAATTTTTTTATTTTTGTTAGTATCGCAAAAAGTCTACTTTATAAATATTAAATATCAAGAGTTTTCTACAAAATTAAAGTGTTCTTTTTATTAAAATGTTTCACGTGAAACATTTTAAGCAATAACAGTTTCTCCTTGCAAATAAATTTGCAATTTTTTTGGTATTCTAATAGTTCCAACTTCATTTTGATAATTTTCTAAAATTGCTGCAATTAAGCGGTCGACTGCTAGCCCTGATCCATTTAAAGTATGAACAAATTTTATTTCATTATTATCATCGCGATAGCGTAACTTCATTCGGCGTGCTTGGAAATCAAGACAATTTGAACATGATGAAATTTCCCGATATTTATTTTGCCCAGGCATCCATACTTCTAAATCATATGTTTTCGTTGAAGAAAATCCCATGTCACCAGAAGATAATAAGATTACCCGGTATGGAATTTCTAATAATTGGAGAATATTTTCTGCATCCACCACCATTTTTTCTAATTCATCAAATGAATCTTCTTCTCTTGTAAACTTAACCATTTCAACTTTTTTAAACTGGTGTAAACGAATAATTCCTTTTGTATCGCGGCCAGCTGAACCAGCTTCTTGGCGAAAACACGGGGTATAAGCCGTATGATAAATTGGTAATTGGTTTTTTGCTAAAATCTCTTCCCGATATAAGTTAGTAATTGGTACTTCTGCTGTTGGGATTAAATATAAATTATCTTTTTCAATATAATATAAATCTTCCTTAAATTTTGGTAAGTTTCCTGTTCCGTACATAATTTGTGGTTGAACTAAAATTGGTGGTTCAATTTCGTCATATCCTCGCTTAGCGTGTTCATCTAACATAAAATTCATTAAAGCACGTTCTAATTTAGCCCCCATCCCCTTATATACCACAAAACGTGAACCTGATAATTTTGTTCCTCGCTCAAAATCAATCAAATCTAATGCAGTAGATATTTCTCAATGTTCTTTGATTTTTTTAGGAGTAGAAATTTCTCCTCATTTCCGAACTTCTAGATTATCATTTTCATCTTTTCCCGTTGGAACTGAATCATCTGGAATATTCGGCGTAATTTCTAAAATGGCTTTAATTTTTTCTTCCACTACTTTTAATTGTTCATCAATTGTTTCCATTTCTTGCTTAAACGTAATAATTAATTCCTTAATTTTTGTCGCCTCTTGATCTTTCTTTTCTGCAACTAGCGTTCCAACTTTTTTTGACTCAATATTTCGTTTTTCCTTTAATTTTTCTGATTTAACAATTAGGTCACGACGTTGTTCTGATAATTTTTTAACATCTTGCAGATATGAAAAATCATCATTTCGGCGACTTAATTTTTTGATTACTTCGTCAAGATTTTCAACAATTCTTTTTTGATCTAACATTTTCTATCTTTCTCCTTCAATGTTAATTTTCTTTTTTAAAATTTCAATAACTTCTAATTTATCATTTTGTTCTAATCGCATAATCTTAACACCTAACGTTGTTCGACCAAATAAGGGGATTTGTTCCAACGAAACGCGAATGATATTTCCTTTTTTTGTTCCAACTAAAACGTCTTCTTCCCCACTAACAGTCTGAACAAATTTTAAATATCCTGTTTTATCTGTTAATTTCATTGACTTAACACCCTTAGTATTTCGTCCTGTTAAACGATAATCTTTAATTAATGTTTTCTTTGCATAACCATTTGCAGTTATTGATAAAACATATTTGGCAGACCGTCCTGAATTTAACCCAATTGTTTCACCAACATCATCATTAGCAATTCCTTTGACCCCAATTGTTTGACGACTCATTGGTCTAATTTTTTCTTCATTAAAATGAATTACTTTTCCAATATTATTTCCAATAATTACATCATCTTGTCCTTTTGTAATAATAACACTTACTAACTCATCTTTATCTTTTAATTCAATTGCAACTTTTCCTGTTTGTCTAATTTGATTAAATTCACTTATTTTTGTTTTTTTAATCAAACCTTTTTTCGTTACAAAGAATAAATTATCTTCGGTTGAAATTGTTTCATCAATTGCAATAATTGTTTGAATACTTTCTGTTTTATCAATCGCAATTAAATTAATAATTGGTAACCCCCGGGCATGCCGCGAATATGTTTCAATTTGATACGCTCGTAATTTATAAACTTTTCCAAAATTGGAAAAAATTAATAGTGAATCAATACTATTAGCACTAATAATTTTTTTCAAACTATCTTCCATATTAGCTAAACCAATAATCCCTTTACCACCACGATTTTGTAATTTAAACGTATCATCAGCAACTCGCTTAACATAACCATTTTGTGTTAACATAATTAAAATATCTTCTCGTCGAATTAATTTTTCTGGATCAATCTCGATTAATTCTTCCTTAATAATTTGGCTTCGCCGTTTATCACCATATTTTTTCTTAATTTCTTCTAACTTCGTAATCATAATGGCAATTTGCTTTTCACTATTATTAATAATTTCTTCTAACTTCGTAATTGCAATCTTAATATCACTAATTTCATGATTAATTTTTTCAATTTCTAATCCTGTTAAGAGTTGTAAACGCATTTCTAAGATTGCACTAGCTTGCTCGGTTACTAAATTAAATTTATTAATTAAAACCTCACTGGCAATTTGTGTTGTTTGCGATTTTTTAATAATTGCAATTACTTCATCAATATGATCAAGGGCAATTTTTAACCCTTCTAAGATTATTAAACGACTACGACTTTTTTTTAGTTCAAATTGACTACGCTTAATAATAATATCAATTTGATGCTCAATAAAATATTTTAAAATTTGTTTTAATCCCATTACTTTTGGTTGGTTTTTATACAATGCCAAAATATTTAATGAAAAGTTAGTTTGTAAGGGCGTTAATTTATATAACTTATTTAAAATAACATTTTCTTGTGCATCACGTTTTAATTCTAAAACAATGCGCACCCCCTCCATGTTTGATTCGTCCCGTAGATCACTAATTCCATTAATAATTTTATCGCTAATTAATTTAGCAATTCGTTCCAATAATTTTGCTTTATTAATTTGATAAGGAATTTCAAAAACAATGATTCGTCTTTTATTATTGATTTCTTCAATATCAATTTTTGAACGAATTGTAATTGTTCCATTGCCTGTCTCATAAGCCTTGATTAAACCATTACCAGCGGTAATTAATGCCCCAGTTGGAAAATCAGGACCTTTAATAATTTTCATTAATTCAATGGTTGTTATTTCAGGGTTTTTTGTTACCGCAATAACCCCATCAATTACTTCATTTAAATTATGAGGTGGAATATTAGTTGCCATTCCAACGGCAATTCCACTAGCTCCATTAACTAGTAAATTAGGAAAATAACCTGGTAAAAAACTTGGTTCACTTTCACTACCATCATAATTATCATTAAAAATTGTTGTTTCTTTTTCAATGTCTTTAATTAATTCACCAGCAATTTTACTCATTTTTGCTTCTGTATATCGCATTGCCGCTGGAGCATCACCATCCATTGATCCAAAATTTCCACGTCCATCAATTAACGGATAACGATAAGAAAAATCTTGGGCCATTCGGACCATCGCTTCATAAACGGCTGTATCACCATGGGGATGATATTTTCCAATTACTTCCCCAACAATTCGCGCTGATTTCTTATGTTGTTTATCGTAAGTCATATTTAAATCTCACATTGCATAAATAATACGCCGATGAACCGGTTTTAAACCATCACGAACATCAGGAATTGCTCGTGAAACAATAACTGACATTGCATAATCTAAAAAGCCATTTTTCATTTCATCGGCAATATCAATATCACGAATTTTACCATTATAATCATAGCCATCATTTTCTGATTTCATTGACCAATACCTCCTTTTAAACATCTAAATTTTTAACATATTTTGCATTTTCACGAATAAATTTTTTTCGTGGTTCAACATTTTCACCCATTAATTCACTACAAATTAAATTTGCTTCAAACGCATTATTAACGGATACTTTCAATAGTAATCGTCGTTCTGGATCCATTGTTGTTTCTCATAACTGTTCTGGATTCATTTCTCCTAATCCTTTATAGCGTTGAATTGTATAATTTTTAATATTTTTGTTTAATAATTCTTCTTTATAAAGATCTAATTCATTATCACTTACATAACGAATATTATTACCATTTTGGATTTTATATAGTGGTGGTTGAGCAATATAAATATTGCCATTTTCAATTAAATCTTTCATATAGCGATAAAAAAAAGTTAATAATAAAATTCGAATATGGGACCCATCAACATCGGCATCCGTCATAATAATTACTTTTTGATAACGTAATTTTTTATCATTAAAATTATCTTTAATTCCAGCTCCTAAAGCGGTAATAATTGAGTTAATTTCATTGTTTTCAAATACTTTTAATTGTTTAGTTTTTTCAACATTTAAAATCTTCCCTCGTAAGGGTAAGATTGCTTGAAATCTTCGATTTCGGCCCGATTTAGCACTTCCACCAGCAGAATCCCCCTCAACAATATAAAGCTCAGCAATTTTAGAATCCTTTGTTTCACAATCAGCTAACTTGCCTGGTAATGAAAAACTATCCATTACAGTTTTACGTCGTGTTGTTTCTTTTGCCCGTTGTGCAGCAATTCTCGCTTTTAGGGATAAACTTATCTTTTCAATAATTTTTTTTGCATCTTCTGGATTCTCTAATAAATAACTACTTAATCCCTTTCCAACGATATTGGAAACAATTTTTTTAACTTCACTATTTCCTAATTTTGTTTTAGTTTGTCCTTCATATTGGGGATCAGGATGACGAATTGAAATTATTGTTGTCATTCCTTCCTTAATATCATCTCAAGTAAATTTATCTTCATTCCCCTTATTATTCTTATTAATATTCTTAAAATAGTTATTTAACTCATGAACAATCGCTAATTTAATTCCTTCTTCATGGGTTCCACCTTCATGAGTATTAATATTATTACAAAAAGAAAAAATATTTTCCAAATAATTATCATTATACTGAATTCCACATTCAACCATAATATTATCCTCAATTCCTTCAACATAAAAAACATCGTTTATGGGCATTCCAATTGTTTTATTTAATTCTCAAACATAATCTTTAATTCCATTATTAAATTGATAAACAACAGATTTTTCCTCATCTTCTTCTCGTAAATCAACTAATGATATTTCTAACCCTTTATTTAAAAAAGCTAATTGTTTAATGCGATTTTGAATTGTTGAAAAACTAAAAATTGTTGTTTCAGTAAAAATCTTTTCATCTGGTAAAAAAGTAACTGTTATTCCTGTTTCAGAAGTTGGTCCAATCTCTTTAATTGGCGTTAAAATTTGTCCCCCATTATGAAATTCCATCACATATTCTTTATTATTTTTTTTAACTTCGATTTTTAAATACTTGCTTAATGCATTAACAACACTAGCTCCAACCCCATGTAATCCTCCGGAAATTTTATAGGTATTTGAATCAAATTTTCCCCCTGCATGTAAAATGGTAAAAACAGTTTCAACTGTTGAAACATTTGTTTTTGGGTGAATTTCAATTGGAATTCCCCGCCCATTATCAACAACGGTAATTGATTCATCTTTATTAATGATAATTTTAATTTTATTAGCAAAGTTAGCTAAAACTTCATCAATTGAGTTATCAACAATTTCTCAAACTAAATGATGTAAACCTCTGACATTTGTTGCCCCAATATACATCCCTGGTCGTTTTTGAACTGCTTCTAACCCCTCTAAAATTTTAATTGACTCTGAACTATAATTATCACCCATAAATAATTCTCTCCATTTCTATCTCCTTTTATTTTACCATTATTACATAATTTTAGGGCTAAATTATCAAATATATTTTTAAATATTCTTTTAAAAATATATTTTATTTTTGTGTTTAATTTAACCCTATAAAAAGTTATAAAATCCCGAATTGTAAAATTAGACTTCTTGCGATACCGGTTTTTCTTATTAAGAATATTTCTATAAAATATAATTAAAAATGCCAAATTGTAAAGTTAAGTGCAACTAAATTATTTTTCTAACCAAATATTCGATTGGCGAAAGATAATTTAGTATTTTTCTTGGTCTTTGGTTTAAAGACAATATAAATTTATGAACTGCATTTTTAGTAGTATTTGAAAAATTAAATTTTTTAGGAAATTTTTCTCTAATTAAACCATTAGTATTTTCATTAGTACCTCTTTGTCAGGGTGAATATGCATTAGCAAAATAAATTTTCACATTTAAATTTTTTTCAAGTTGTTGTCAATTAGCAAATTCTTTACCACGATCAAATGTTATAGTCTTAACAAGATTATTTGGAATAATTGATAAATAATGGCTAATATTTTCGTTAATAACTTTAGTAGTTCTATTTTCAACTAATATTGCTAAAGTAAATCTTGATGTTCTTTCAACTAAAGTTATTAAACATGATTTACTTTTAGACTGCACCCCGTTTAGTAAGTATTAATAAAAAGGTTTACAAACTTTCATTTATTATATCTTTTTCTTTTTGGTTTGAATATCATTTATTTCATTTTTTAACATCATTAATATATTCATTATGAGATTTATAATTTTTATTATGGATTGTTCCTTTTTTAAGTAATGAATGAAAACTTTCAATAATAATGTTGTCTGCACAATGATAATTTTTACCCATTGAAATGTATTATGTAAATTCAAGCAGCAAATTCTGTCTCTTGTTAGTATGATAATAACATCATTTAAAATAAATGCAACTATTTTTTTAAAAAAAATAAAATATTTGTAATTTTAGTCTATTTTAAGCATATTTAAGCACACTGAAAAATAATTTATTAAATTTTTAAAATAAAATTATCTAAAATTATTTAAAAATACTTCTTTAGATGTTCTTCAATTCAAACAAGGCCTTAATTTTTCATTCATAACATTAACTACTCAATCTATTTCTTGTTGAGTAACATTATTAAAATCCGTTCCCTTAATATACCGTTTTCTAAATTCACGGTTCATTCTTTCAATTAATGGTTTTTGTTTTGGTGAACCCGGATCACAAAAATAAATATTAGAACCAGTAATATTTTCTATTTCTTCAAACTTACTAAATTCTTTTCCTCTATCAGTTATTATTCCTTTAATTTTTCCAACCAAACCATTAATTTTAACTAATTCTTCAAGTTTTTCTAAAACCTCATTAGCAGTATGTTCTCCTAATTTAATTGCAAAATAATTTTTACTATTTTGTTCAACTAATACCAAACAACTAGATTGATGGTCTTTTCCAACTACGGTATCCATTTCAAAAAAACCAACATTAGATTTTTTATTTTCAATATCTCATATTGATTTGAATTTATCATCTAATTTTCCGCGATTATCAGGTCTTTTCTTTGTTATATTTTTTCTGCCACCATTTAATAAATTTTTCTTTAACAAACCCAAAAGACCTAAATAAATTCATTTATAAAAAGTTTTAAGACAGGAAGGAAATTTGACACCAAACTTTATTAAAAATCGATGAATAATTTCCGCTGGCGAATCACCAAAAATATTAAATCGTAAATTTAAAAATTCTTGCTGCTCTTCTGTAAATGTAGGTAGTTTTTTAATAGACCTTTTTCGCTTTTGTTTATAATCTTTTTGTGCTTCAACTGGCATATAATCTTCTACCTTTTTAAATCGCTTTATTTCTCTTTTAACAGTATTAATTCCACGATTCATTTGCCGTGCTATTTCTGATAAATTAATTGAATCATTTTTCTTTTTACAAATATCAGAAAATAATAAATCTTTAAATAAATTTCGTTCATCAAATTTTACATGTGTATATTTTTGCATTTTTCTGTCTCCAATTCTTTTTAAAATATTTATAACATTAAATTAAAAATTATTGACAATTATTTTTATAAGTATATAATCTAAGTGATAAACAGTAAGTAAATTCTGTCTCTTAAAGCTGTTTATAAAAAATAAAGTAATTAAGTTTACTGCAATGTTTCTTTTAACTGAGATATATAAATAAAAATTTTTCTAGATTATTATTAATATATAAAATTAGGAGAAACATTGCGGTAATTAAGTTTACTTTTTTTTATTTTGATGTAAAATATAAATGATAAAAAAAGAACCGCGATGGTTCTTTGTTATATTTTCAGATATAGTTTACTCTTTTATTTAATCATATTTATTAAATAATAGCAATTTTAGTATGGAAAAAGGAGTAAAAATGAAAGAATTTAATCCAAAAACAGTAAGTTTACGAACATTTTATCGTAAAATAGAGCAGTTTTGACGTGATAAATCACCTAATATCCCCTATACTTTAAATGATTTAACCAATAAATTAAATCTTTCTCGCAAGTGAAGATATGATAGTTACGCGAGCGAGAAGATAGTTCCTTTACTTGAAAAACAAGTTGATAAAATAGAAAGTGAACTTATTAAACAAATGGTTAAAACGCCAGAAGGTACTAGGTTATATTGACAGCGTGCATTTAATTATAAATATTCACTACAAGAAAAAGAACTTGAAAAAGAATTAAACTTAAATAATCAACAACCAATAATTGTTAATTTACAAACGGATATTAGAGATATTAAAAAAGAAACTGAAAATAATGCTTAATCATTTTACTTATTTATTAGAAACTCCTTATTGGTTATTACAAAATAGTAATATTGGTAATAAATATCCATTTGTTAAGAAATATGAATTAGTTAATGAAATTAATCAAATTGGAACACGATATAGTGGTAAGACTATATCAAATATTAAAATGTTTGGTGAATTATTAAAAATTAGTTTATTAATTAAAGAACCAATTTGTATAATTGCTAGTATGTATTGGAGTAAAGATTTAAAAGATAGTGTATTTCAAAATATATGAAATATGTTAGATGAAAATAATATACCTTATAGTATTAATTTATCAAATTTTACTTTTACTTTATCAAATGGTAGCAAAATATATTGTAAAGGTTTACATTCACCAAGTCGAAAAGAAAAATTAAAAGCCTTTGCTGATTTGAATAAGTATAAATTAGTAATTGATTGAAGAGAAGAATGTGACCAATTTCAACAAAAAGATTTAAGTGATTTAGAGTTTGCTATTCGTGGTTATCAAAATAAAATAACAATTAATACGTGTAATCCTGAAAGTTTAAAAAGATATATTGTTGGTTATTGTAATGAATTATTATCTTTTAATGAAGAAATAATGCGTAGTAAATATGAACAAATTAAATATATTGAAAAATGAAATATGAAAATTATTATTCATTATTCTAGTTGAAGACTTAATTATAAATTACCACAAGATAAAGTTAATGAACAATTAAGATTATAACAATTAGATATTGAAAGAGCAAGAGTATGGAGTTGAGGATTGCCCGGTAATACTAGTGGTTCAATTTTTGCAAGATATATTGATATTATGCAAGCAACAGATATTATTCAACCAACGAAATTATTAGGTGGTGTTGATATTGCTAACGAGACCAGTCCTAAGGGACATACTACTGCCGCTAGTTTTTGACTATATAATTCATTTGATAAAAAAGCTTATAAAGCTTCTGAGTATACGCATTCAAATGCTACACAGCAATTTAAAACAGAATTAGAACAAGTAAAAGATATTTTAGAGTTTTATAATAATCAATTAAATCAATACTTTAATTTAATACAGCAGGGTATTAGTATAAATGTTGATGATAGTGCATATTCAACATTACAAAGTTTAAATAGAGAAAAATATAATTATACTTTTGGGCAATATATGACATTTAAACCAGCACAAAAACAGAAATTTAAAATAAGACATCGGATTGAAGCATTTACAATGTTAATAAATACAAATCAATTAAAATGATTATGAGAAAAATGTCCTGTAAGTAAAACCCAATATGAATTAATTCAATGAGAAGATAAACCAGATGCCAGAGAAGAACGAATGTTAGACTTATATGATGATACATTTGATAGTGATTTTTATGCTTTACATTTTGAATTAATACCAATGGTTAAACATAATAATTCAGCAGATTATAAATTATGACAACAAAGGGAGTGAATAACTTAATGAAAAAAGATATTTATGTAATCCATGATGAACGTGTAATAAATGCAAAAAGACCTTATATGTCTGTTTGTGGACAAGTTAAAAAAAGACTTTGTCAAGAATTAAAAAAAGATAATATCGCAATATGTAAATTAAATTTATATAACGAATATATTAAAAAATATCAAAAAGTTAAAGTATGTGTTCAAGTTTTAGCAAATGAGCCAAATTTATTAACAGTAAATATTATTAATTATGCACTTATCTTAAAATTAAAGGAGCAAAATAACCATGAATAATACTTTCCCTAGTTTACCAAACTTAAGTGATATTAATAGTGTTTTAAAATTTTATAATTATGATTGAACAATTAATTTAGCAAATATTATTGCTCGTCATCAAATGCGATTAATAAATGGTAAAGATATTTTATTTAAGTCTCATCGTAAAGATATTTTAGAAAAATTAAATTGATGATATGAAAATTATAAAATAAAAGAAAAGTTAGATAAAAACGAATTAACAGCAAGTTTAATGGGTAAAACTATTTTCGGTTTATTAGAGACTAGTGATGGCAATATTGATTTATGAATTAACCCTTTTAACTTTACATCTCGTGTAAGTAAAATAAATGAAATTGAACAAGGGGCTGATATTTGATTAAATTATCATCAATCAGACAGTGGATTTATTTTAAATTTAATTTGTACCAAAGATAAAATAGTTATTAAAGGTTGACCAAAAAATAACGAGGTAGTTGTTGGACAAAGTAAAACACAAATTAAAGATGATGTTAGACCTTTTTTAGTTCAAGAATTTAAAAATAAATTAGGTATAGTACCTTTTTGAGAAATGATTAATGAACCTAATCCGTTGTTCTTATCAACTTCAACTACATTAAATCCATGACCTACAATGGCAAATTGTTATAAATTACAATTTGATTTAGAAGATAGTTTTAATATTAAATCAAAAGAACGATGAGCTAATCGTACGCACTGATATGGGGTATTAGATGATGGTTTAATGAATGCTTACAATATGGGAAATAAAAAAGCATTACAAGATGTATTTGATGATATTTTCATTCAATCAGGTCAAACGGCAGCAGATGGGACATCATCACAATCTTTACAAGTAGTACAAGGTGCACCAACCTTAGAAACATATACTGAAGATCAAAAATCAATTATTGAACAAGTATATTTAGCATGTCATTTTTCTAGTCCTTTTGGTGATAAATCAGATAATGACCAGAATAAAACACAGTCATTATTAACTAAAACAAAAGACTTAGAAAAACAAGCATATTTACAAGCATATCGTAAGCAATATTATACTAAGATGTTTGATACTGTTTTAAAATATTATGGTTTATGAGATGGTATTGGTGAACGGCCTTATGGTTTTGATTTTATTAGTGCTAGTTTAGTTGACCAAATGCGACAAAATGAATTAATTACTGCTAGATTAGATAATGGCACAATGGAACCAATAAGAGCTATAACTGAATATGACAATATTGATGAATTAGAAGCAACAAAATATTTTGAGAAAGTAGAAGAATGACAAGATAAAATGCAAGCCAAAGAAATCGAACATAATAATAAATTACTAGAATATGATGAAACTGGTAATAATCAAAACGCCTTACAAGGTAGAACGGAAATAAAGGAGAATTAAAAAATGAGTAGAATTAACCCAGGAGTTATCGAAGAATTAAGAAGACAAGCCCACGATACTTTAATAGATATCAGAGAAAATATAAAAGATAATAGACATTGAATGGTATTTCCTTTTAATGTTTATAGTTCATATATTCCTGATACTGAAACAGGTTGAAAACCTAATAACGCAAAGCCTAGTGATTATGGTAGTTATTCAAGAATATTTGATAATATGGAAAGTACGATTGCTCAATGACAAGATAGTTTAAAAATAGTTCAAAAACATAAAGGTGAAAAAATTAAGATATTAACAATTGATGATTTTAGTAAACAATCAATTAATTCAACTATATGAGCAAATAATGAAACACCTTTCGCTATAAAATTAAAAGATGAAAATAATAATGTTTATTGAAAATTAATTGATGGTGAAAACATTTATGATATTAATAGAATGTTAGCATACTTAAAGCAATATAAATTAAGTTATTTTATTAATAATGATAATAAAGCTGATAATTTTTATACAAAAGAAGTTAAGGTTGGTAAATATTGAGATGCTTATATGATTGATGATAGAAGTTCAATTCAATTTGGAGAAGCTAAATTTGAACAAGTATTTACTCAGCAATCAACTGAAAGACAATATACTTTATTAATTTTAGATGAAGATGCAAGTAAATTAAATATTAATGATTATTATAATTTTTATACGGTTTTTAATGACCATGGATTAAATATTGGTGGAGGTAATATAAATATTGCGCCCCAAGATAGACAATGATTATATCCATCAAATGTTATTAATTATTATTCACCATATGATGGTAGTTTTTTATGACAAGAAATTACCTTTTCAAGTATTAATGACAAAATTAGTAATAGTGGTTTATCAGTACGACAATTTATTCAAACATCAGCACCTGGGGAAGGTTATTGTTTTCCTAAAATAACTTATAATGAGAAAACAAATACATCAACTATTGAATTAGATGATATGTTATTAAAAGACCCCGGTGTTAGAGCAATGGCCGTTAAATTTTATGGTAATCCGATCTTTTTTGATATGCCTGTAATTGGGAGACCAATTATTAAAGGTCAATTTAATCCAAAAGTAATGAATTCACGAGATTTATTAATGTATAACATGTATCCGTGTCCGCCTGATAAAGTAAATACTTATGCATCACCAGAAGTAAGTTGATATAACATTCAAGGGATTCAACCAACAATGATAACCGGTTATGAAAACTGAAAAAAAGATATGGAAAGTAGATATGATTTTTGAAAGCAAAAAAATAGTGAGGGTATTGTTATAACTGACCAAGAAAGTTCGACAGCAACTAATCCCGCTGTTGGAACAACTATTAATGAAGAAAATAAGGACTCTAAATTTTATTGGTCTAAAAATTGAAAAATAACACCACCAAGTCAAATAAAAGTAAATAGTGGTGACGTTAATAATATTATTAGTACCCAAGCATCATCATATTTTAGAAGAAAAGATGAATTTGGTAATACTGTTGGTAGTGTTCAAATTGAATACAATAAAATGGGTTCATGTAATGTTTGAGATATTTTAAATATGAATAATTTTATTAATCGCCAAATTACTGTCTTACCTTTAAATTATACTCAAAAGTTAGTTTTTAATCCTTTTACGATACCAGGCGGAGTTGGTAAATTCTTAAACTTTATTTCGTTTGGTATTCCTTGAGGCTGAGTTATTAATCAAGATGAAAAAACTTGACCTAATTTTCAATGATTAAATGGATTTATGAGTGCTAATATTTATAGTTTTTATAATGATGCTTTTTGGTCTGAAAACTCAAAAGGTAAATGTTATTTACCTTTTGAAATATTTAGAGAACAAGGCAATGATAAAGTTGGTGCTATTTTTGGAGCAAATGCTACTAGTTTCGGGTTTACTACTTTATTAACTGATAAATTAGTAGGTACTGTTTTAACTAAGGATGGTAAACCAACAAATAATATAGTTTATTCAACATATAATTTAAAACAATTAAACGAAAAAACTAACCGAATTTATTTAATTAATGAACTTACAACAGCAGTAGATGCTCAAACACCAGTTAGTTATAGTGAAGAAGATAATGATTGTGAATTCTTACAAACACCAGATGGGACAAATTGTAGTTATATTATTGATATGTTTTCAATACAAGCATTATATAAAGGTAATTTTGAAATTATCTTTTATGCTGATAACCCATATACCAATAATGAAGAAGATTATTTACGTTTATCAGTATGGAGTTTCAGAGGTAAAACAAAAAGTACCTTAAATAATTATTTACGCGATATGACAACTAATTATAAAACTAGTTTCTTATTACCACATGACTATGAAATACCAACATTTAATTACCCTGAATATGTATTACCACCAGTGCCATATAATTATTCAGAATATACAAAAGATATTTGAGGCGCTAATGTAGTACAACCATTAAAAACTAAAATTACAGCCCCAGCACAATGTAAAAAACCAAAAAATTCTGTAATTCCTGTTAATTTATTTTATGATGAATTTAATAATGCTTATTATGAAATTGAAGTTGATTTAAAACAAATTGACCCAACAATTCAAAGTATTGATAAATTTATTAGTTCATATAAAAAAATTGAAATAAGTAATCTTAATAATTTACAAGTTAGATGTTCGAAACCTGATATAGAGCATTTTATTAATAATAGAGATGTAAGTATTTTAGGTGGTGGTTATAATGAGTTTTGTGCATATAATTATGGAACATTATCTAATATTGCTTTACAAAATGCAGGTATATCACAAACTGATAAAGTTAATTTTGAAAATACAATAACTTTATATACTGATAATATAACTAATAAAATTCAAACACTTGCTACTGCTTATACTGATGGTTTGCCAAGTAAAGAATATGCAAATAAATATAAAACTGAAAAAGTTGGAATCATTGAATATATTAAATTTTTATTACAAATAACAAAATTATCTAATAATGATAATGAAAAAATTACAGAAACATATTTACAAGCATATTATACTAATGATGTAAAATTAAAAATTAGATTTTCAAAAGTAGTATTTGCTAATTTATCGGCAAATTGAACTTATTACTTAGGTAATGATAAAGGTATAATCATAGACTTAAATGCTTTGAGTATATTAAATATGGTAAATATGAGTGATAATCCTGTTAAAATTACATTTAAACCTAGATAAAAATAAAAAAGAGATTTATTTAAAATGTGCAATGTTTCTTTTAACTGAGATATATAAATAAAAATTTTTTTAGATTATTATTAATATATAAAATTAGGAGAAACATTTTTATATGGCTAAAGGTAAAATAAAAGGGTCTAAAGATCATTCTTTTGAATTTAAAGAAAAAATTGTTAATGAATACTCAATTAACAATAAATCTTATAGTGAAATAGCAAAAGAATATCATATTATTTTAGCAACTATTTCAAAATGAGTAAATCAATTTCAACAAAATAAAGAAATTCTAAAAGAACGAAAAAAGCGAAAAGATTTTGAATTAAATAAGTTTAAAAACCCCTTAGAACGTGAAAACTATTTATTAAAAAAAGAAAATGAAAGAATAAAAGCTGAGAATGAAGTTTTAAAAAAGCTTGAAGCTCTTCCAAAGATAAAAACAAAAACAAACATTAGAAAACAAATTGCTTTTATTAAATCAGAATTGCAAGTTTCAAAAATTACTTTATCATGATATTTAAAAGAATTAAGAATTTAATATGATACTTGAAATAAATATTCAAAAAATTGTGATGAATATCAACCAAATATTGATTATTCAATATATGAAATAATTAAAGCAATTCATAGAGAAAATAGTATTAAAGGACACAGACAAATTAAATTATCTTTGGAAGAGCAAAAAATTAATGTGTCGAATTCAACAGTTTATCGTTATATGAAATTAGCTAATAGAATTTCTAGTGTAAGAATTAAAACAAGAAAAAAAATTAATCATTTCTTAAAAATGACAAATGAACATATTCGACATAAATATCTATTAAAACGTAATTTTAAAGCTGAAAAAACTAATCAAAAGTGATCAATTGATATTACGTATGTTAAAACAATCACAGAATGAGTATATTTATTTGCAATCAAGGATTTATTTAGTAATTTAATAGTAAATTATTCTTTAACAACAACTCCAACAGTAAATTGAGTAAATAATTGTATCAAAGAAGCAATTATTAAAAGAAAAATAATCAAAGGTGAATTAACTATTAATTCTGATCAAGGTATTCATTTCACTTCAAAAGCTTATGAAAAATTATTAAAAAAACACGGTATAAATATAAGTATGTCAAGAAGAGGCAATTGTTTAGATAATTCACCGATTGAAAATCAATTTTCAATTCTTAAAAACGAGAACTCAGAATTATCACACTGTAAAAATATTTTAGAAGTAAAAAATATTGTAGATAATTATATAATTCATTATAATGAAAAAAGAAAAATTTTAAATTTA
Source organism: Spiroplasma endosymbiont of Polydrusus pterygomalis (assembly GCF_964030635.1). Lineage (GTDB taxonomy): Bacteria > Bacillota_I > Bacilli_A > Mycoplasmatales > Mycoplasmataceae > Spiroplasma. The sequence goes on from NZ_OZ034909.1 coordinate 1,635,598, forward strand.
AAAATGCCACCACTTCAATATGAAATGAAAGCATTTTTTAATTAAAATTCTCAGTTATCTGAAACTGTGCATATTTATTTAAAATGTTAATTTTATTTATATTTCTTTTCCTATTATTCATTAACTTTTACATTACTATTTTCATCAACAATTAAATTAGGTTCATTGGTATCTAAATTTCAACGATAAACTGATTTAAAGTATGTACCGGCACCATTATATGATTCTCAATCTGCCGGAGCTCAAGAAGAAGAATATCTAACATATAAAGTAAAATAAAATGGATATCCCGTTTCTTCTCTTAATTCCAATGTATATTTATTATATTTATCAAATATTTTCCCTATTTTTAATTCATTATGTTTAAAATTAATAATTCTTCAATTATGATTTTTATTACCACGCCATGTTACATAATATCATTTATTATCAATCTTATTAAATGGTTTTTCTTGTGGTGCTATTCATTCTAAATGGTTTTTAATATTTTCATTATTTGTATCTATTTTATGTTTTTCTTTTTGTTCTTTTAATTTTTCTTCACTATATTGTGGTGTATTACAAGCAATTAAACTTGTTGTACTTGTTCCTATTAATGATATTACACCTATGATACTTAATATTTTTTTCATATTTTTAATTCCTTTGTATTTTTATAAAGTTTGTTAATTTAATTAAAAAAGGAAATAACTTTTATATTATTTCCATAAATATAATAATTTTATTTATTATATTCTATTTATTATTTCATAAGCAACACCACCAGAAATCGCTCCAACAATTGCTCCAATTACTGAACCAACAGCAGAACAAACGGGTGCCCCGGGGCCACATAAAAGACCAATAGTTACCCCCGTTAAAGAACCTGTTCCAGCACCAATAACTTTAGGTCCGTGCATTTTAAAAGCAGCTCTTAAATCATCAGTTAAGTTTGCTCCTTCTTTTTCTGCTTGTATTAAATCGTTTTTGAATTTTAGAAGTTGTTCTTTTTCTCACTCTCTCTTAACTTGTTGATTATAATTATGTTGTTGTTGTTCAATTCTTTGTTTTTCATAATAACTATTTCATTCTTGAATTCTTTGTTGTGCTCTAAAATTTGCTTCTCTAATACCTTTTTGTCATAAACAATTTCTCTCACTTTGAGTAATATTGTCATATTCTCAAGTGCCGTTTTTATTATAACGTACGGTGCGATTAAAATCTATCGGATTATAAAAACACTCTGCCGGACTATATTGTTGTTGTCAATATTGAGGTTGAGTGTCTCTTTTAACTCGATTTAATTTACTATTTTCTTTTTGATATGGACTAGCGGCAATTGTTGTTGGTACAGCAGTTCCAACAATAGTTAATACACTTAATAAACTAAGTAATTTTTTCATACTTGTTTTTCTCCGTTTCTTAATCTTGAAACTTTTTATCAAGATCTATTCCCAGTATATATATATATATATATATATACAAGCAAAATTAGTAATTATTTTAAAAAATTTTATCTTGTTAAAAAGCTATTAATACACGTTTTAAGGGGTAAATTAGCAATGAAATATATTAAGTTTATTTATTTTTACATAAAGTGTTGTATTAGTAAAATAATAGTATATAATGAAGGCATAGGTTTAATCTTTTTCCGTAAAAAAGAGTTACGCTGACTTGTTAATCGGACAAGGATAAAAAAAGAGGAGTTTATAAAATGGCACTTATAAAAGAACAATTAATCGAACAAGGTTTAAGTGAAGAAATTGCAGAAAATATCTTAAATCAGTTTAATAATGAAGCAAAGCAAATTAGAGAAAGTGTGCAAAAACGCGAAGATGTTATATCAAAAGAAGACTTTATTAAATTATCTAATGAATTAGATGAATTAAAAGCCTTTAAAGATGTTCCATCTACTAAAATTGAAGATATTAAAACTAATTTAGAAAAAGTTAGTGGTAGTTCTTTATTTGAAAAAATGCAAACTTTAAAAGAATTAAAACCTGATTTGTTTGTCGAAGAACAACCATCAGTTTCACCAACTAATTTAATTAAAGATATGATTGAAAATTCGGTTGAAAATAAAAATGATGAAATTGAAACTATTAAAGAAAAAGGAGCATATACTCCAGAAGAAATTAAGAAATTAACTGATTATACACTTAAAAACCTTAGATAATAAGGGAGTGAATATTATGGCAACAATTAATTTGCCGCAAGTACATTTTACATTACAAGGTAATACAACAGGTCAAAAAGCCTATGTTGATATGGTTAACGCTATGCTAAGAGGACCATTAATGAATGAGCATGCAAGTATTATGCAATATGCAACTGCAACTGCTGAACAAGTTGCTTGATTACCTAATGCAGGACAAGCATTATATAATTTAACTCATCGTGTGGTATGACAAGATGATTATTCATTACCAAATGGTGGGGCAACTCAAACAATGGGATTAACAAGAATTCCGGTGCCTATTAATAAAAGATTTAATTTAAAATTAATGAATGAAGCATTTGACTTAGCAATGATAGAACAAAATATTAAAAATGGTGTTATTGCTGATGCTATTGCTAGTGTTGTACAGAATAAATTTGTTAATTTAGAATGTGAATTAATTCAGGCTATTTATGATTATTGTTTAGCAGATGGTCAATATGAAGTAATTCCATTTCGTGGTTATACAGCAGATAATGCTGATGATGCAAATAAAGCATTCTTTACATTAAATGAAACTTTGATTGAATTAACAAATCAAATTAGTAATTTATATTTTGGTTTACCAACCGATAAAATGTTTATGGTTTTAGGACGAAGATCCTATTTAGGATTAACACCTGCTTATTTAAAAGTAATTGGTTCACAAGCTCAATTAAAAGCAATGGTTAACGGTGAATTATATGAAAATACCGCAATGGGTATTCCGGTATCAAAAAGTTTTCATTTAGAAAAAACATATACAAAAGGACAAGTTAACCGAGATAAAGGTTATAATTTTACTAATATAAATGGTTTACTTATTAATAAACAAGTATGAGCATATCCAATTAATATGGATACTATTCAACAAGTTTTAGATAATGATACTGCTAACCCTAAATGAATTGGTAAAGTACAATATGCAACACCAACAATTTTATATCCAAAAACATGTAAGATTATTTTAGAAAAAGAACCAACACAAGAAGAAATAAATACTGCTAAAAGTAATTTAAATAAAACATTTAGAGTGCCGGTTGATTATGAAATTTCTACACCAATAAATACAACAAAATCTAATGTAATTTTAACACCAGATGTTGCTAAAATAGATATTAGTAAAATAAATAAATTAGATAAACCAATCATTAATTTACCAGATCCCAAAGATGTTAGTGATGGATGATTAAAACCACAATTTAAAGACGTTGTTTTAAAAGCAGTTAAAACTGTAGATAGTTCTTTAACTGAAAATGATTTTGATTATTCTATTAATCCTAAAGGTGAAGACTGACCAATTGATATTACAAATGATAAAATTGTTGAAGTTTTAATTGAAGGTAAAAACAAAGCAACTGGTAAAACAAAGTCAATTGAAGTAGTAATTAAAAATTCTTAATAAACAATGAATTTATTAATATTACGAATTTTAACTTTATTAACAGAAAATTTAGGAAATAAACCTTTAATAAATAAGTTTGTTAATTTAATTAATAAGGTTAATAAGTTTGCTTCATATTATGCTAATCCTTTTCAAAAGATTACAAATAAAATTGAAGATATTTATCAATGATTAAATCCATTTACTTATTTAAATTTAATTAAAAAAGGTCATAAAAAAGAAATTCAACAAATATTAAGTAAATTAGAAAAAGATAACAATATTAAAAATAGAGAACAATTTAAAAAAGAAAATTATCTAAACACTAATTGACAACCTTTAAATAGTAGTTGGCTTAATAGTGGTATGTTTAATATAACAAATAAGTTAACTTTAACAGGTAATTTAACTATTTTAATATATACAAAAACAGCAAAACACCCGAAGTTTTATGGTCCATATGTTTATCCTAGTGTTCCAGTTGAAATTTGAAAATTATTAAGTAATGCTGTGTCTAATGCAGGAACTTTATTTTGGCGTTATTGATTAAGAAAATGATTACCTAGTCATTTAAGAGATTATATTAAAAAAAGATTACCAAAAGAATTAAAAGAAAAATACCCAAAAGGAAATATTAAATTAACATTACCACATATTCAAAAATTACAACAAATTAAAACGTTTATTAATAATTTAAAGATTGGACACTTTAATTTCAATTTTGCTGGTGAAATTAATAATAAAAAATGGTATCGAGAGCGAAAAAGCGATGTTAAAAATATTAAGAATTTATATAAAACACCAGTTAAAAGTATGTTTTATAAAACTAATCAAACTATTAAAAAAATTAAAAAAGTACAAAGAAAAGTTAATAGTTATAAACTATCTAATTTAAGAAATAAATATCGTAATCAATTAAGGGGTGTATTATATGGAAAGTAATTTAAATAATTTGTTATTTATAACAGTTGAAGATGTTAAAAAAAGTAAACTTTGACAACCTATTAATGATCGTAAGCAATCTGCTTATAATGATAATTTAATTTATAATGCTATCTTAAAAACTAGTTTATGAATGGATAGATTATCAGGTGGGACAATTTCAGATAAGATTAATAAAAAAGATTTATTTCCATGAGTAAAAAAAGATAATACAGGTTTAATTGAATATGATAAATGATTAAGTTATATTCAATCTGCTTGTTTATTAGCAGTTATGAATTGATATTTACCAAAAGGAGTTAATGATTTAACTGGTAGTGCTTCATTTTCACAAGGTGGAGTTGCTTATTCACAAACTAATGACCCCGAAGCAAATGAAAATATTACTCGTGATGTTAAAAATGCTTTAAAATTAGCTGGTGAAATAATTGATATTATATCTAGTAAAACGGTTGATAGACCATATAATTATCATTTAGGGAATTATGCTCATCCTTGAGAAGAAGAATATAAATATATTACGAAAAAAACATTTTATGACAGTTTATTATTTTATTTAAAAGAACGCGTTCAAACTGATAACACTATTAATATTACTCATCCAACAATTATCGATTATAGTAAAATTGATTATAATGAATATATTAAACTTGTTGTTCCGTTTGATAATGATACGATTTATTATGATAATGGGGTTTGAAAAACAAATATTTCAGATTGAGAAATTGTTGACACTAGTGATTTAGATAATACAAGGTTTGATTATGAAATACAAAATTGAGATAAAGAAAATTATAAATACAATATTTGAATTAAAACAAGTAATCAAAATCATTATTATTTATCAACATACAAAAATTTTAGGGGAAAAATAACTGTTGGATCATTTGAATTAGAAAACGTTTTTTCTCATCGCGTAGAATTAGAAGATGATGGAATTATTGCTATACGTACTGGTGGGACAGATGGAACAATTACTGGTTTACACATTGAAAGAAAAAAAGTAAGTTAGAAAGGGGTTTAATTAATGAAGCAAGATAAAACAACTTGATTAAAGGGTGCATTACCTTGAAATTGATTTAAAAAAGATCCTATTCCAACTTATAATTGAACTCATAAAGATATTAGAGAATGAGAAAGAAAATATAAAATTAGGAGTTGAGTAGTTAGTTTTTATACTTTAATGTTTTTAGCATTAAATTTTTGATTGGAATACGGGATGATTAATAGTATTAAGGATCAAATTAATTGATACAATTATGGTCAATATTGAGGCAATGGTATTGCCATTTTATTAACACCTTTATTTACACATGGAATTCAGGGTATATTTGTTGCTAGTAGTAAACCAAAAGTAGATATGAAAATTGATATTCCACGATTAAAATTATCTAAAATGGGATTATTATTTACAATTTTACCTTTAATTACTTTAATAATTTCTTTAATTATTATTTTAATTGATAAATTAAAATGAAAAAAAGACCATTTAAGACATTGTTTAGATTGTCGGATTAATCCGCGTGTTATTCAACCAAGAATAGCAAAACAATGAAATAATTTAGATGGTATAACAGAAGAAATATTTAAAAATATACAAAACGAAAATATTAAAAAACAAAAACAAGAAGAAAATAACAAAAAATTAAATATAAATAATAATTATGAAACTAATAATTAAATTTTATTAAAATAGACTATATATAGGGGTGGTAGATATTTTGGGTGGTTATATAGCTTAATTTATAAATTATTTTGTTCTGAAAAAATGGATGGCCACTGTTTGAGTAAGGATAAGAAAGGAAACAAAAACATGAATGAAACATTAATGATTGCTTTACTTGTGTTAGCTGGTGCTGGTGGAATGGGTAGTCTTGGTATTCTTGGATTATCTGCTAAAAAAATTAAAAAATATAAAGCAGAACTTAGAGAATTGAGAACGGCTGTTATTGCCCACGAAAAACATTTACGAGGACCTGATTATGCAACAGAATTAGCCCTTAAAACAGGTCAAATTAAAAATGTTAAAAAACAAGTTAAAGTAAACGACAAAAAACAAGCACAAAAAGATGCTATTAGACAACTAACAAATAGTATTTAAAAAAATAACCAATTAAGGTTATTTTTTATTTTTCTTTGTTGTGACTTATATAAAAATTAATAAGATATTCTATTCGTTGTGAATAAGTATCAAAGTTAGATAATTTATTTCAAACTTTTTCTTCATTTTCATTTAAGTAAATATTAACATTTCGAATTTTACAAGAATAATATTTTCCTGTTTTTTGATTATATGATTTTTTCATAATATTAAACCTCATAATTAGCAATAATAATTGCATCTCGTAAATGATTACTTATTTTCTCATTATTATATTTTCAACCTTTACCATATTGATAAATTAAATTACTATCTTTATCAAATTTTCATATACAACTGTCATTATATTTACTTAAATTTTCCATATTTTTAACAATTGATTTAGTGTGTTTTGGTGATACTCAATTAATATTGTGTACTTTTTTTGTATTGTATTTAACTGTTCCAATTACTTTTAATAAATCATCCCTATCTTTACTTGCATTAGCAGATGTATATAAACAATCTTCAATATTAATAATTGCATCTGGTCTTAATACATCTAAAATAATATCGGGTTGTGTAATTCAATCATAATGTGTATATTCGGATTTATCAATTAATTTATTATCTTTAAAAGTAACGATAGCAGTAGTACCAGTCCCTGATGGGTCAATACCTATTTTTATCAAGTTGCTCATTCTTCATCATTATTATTAACTGTTGGTACTACATTAGAGATATCTTCTTCTTTAACTACATTATTGTTTGTATCCGCTATTTCTATATAAGATGAGGTATTTATATTGTTTGATAAGGGTTCATCGCTCATATGCCCCTTATTTTTGGCGACAGTAATATCATTAAAAGGTATATAATCAAAATTACCATCTTCTTTAATTTCTTTTTCATCTAAATCAATGTCAGTAATATCTACACCTAATTCTTGGGCTAATTTACGATATAATTTTGCTTCAACCATTTCTTTTGGTCATTTATTTCAAGGCGAATATTCACTATTTCCACTTGGACTACTATTTTTTAAACGGTCAATATCGGCTTTTCTTAATAAAATTCCTTTTGTTTCACCAGTTAAACGATTAATTCCAAAAGCATAAGCACCAATAATATTTTCATATTGACTGGTATTTGTCATAAAATCTATTTCATGTAATTTTGGTTTTTGTAAATCGGTATCTCATACAAATTTTTCACTTTTATAAATAATTCCTCGTTTTAACATTCAATTTTCTTGTTCCATTCTTTTTTGAAACACACTACTATCAATAATAGTTGTTAATTTATTTTTAAATGGAATAATATTAAAATCTTTTCCGAATATTAAACCTTTATTACTTAAATTAATAATTCCTAAGGCTGTAATTTTTCCATTATCAGCATTACCCACTAAATTCATATAACTTTGATTATTTTTTAATTTTAGTTCTTGTAAAGAAATTAAATTTTCTTGTAAATATTTAGCATTAACATTTAATTCATATGCTTTAACTGCTGTTGCTACTAATTCTTTTATTCCCATTTGATTATTCATAATTATTTCTCTCCTTTATTTATTTTGAATTTAATTCCATTAACACCAATAGTATTAATGTTTTTATTACTATCTCATTGTTTTTTAATTTCGTTTTTAACAATTTGTTCATCAACAATTAAATAATTTTTAATTAAATTAATAAGTTCTAATTTATCAGCATTTTGTAAAAAATCATCATTAACACCCAAAATATCAATATCTTTAATTAATATTTTTTCTTTCCGAAATTTACTAGTAGTTTTTTCTAAATCTTGTTCTATTTTTGCTACATCTTCCATAACACGAACTTGTTCATCTTCAATTTGGTCCATGTCTAACCCCATATCAGGCGTTAAGTTATTAGCATATTCAACCCGATTTTCTTGTTCTTGTTTTTTAGTTTGAATAAACTGTTGTTGTTTTAAGTATTGAACTTGTATTAGGCTATTTTTAATTTCAATTTTATTATTTTGAAGTACTTTTTCTAAATTAATAATATTAACTCTAATTCGATTTAATTCATCTTTAAAATCTTTTATTAATTCTAATGGTTCTCTAAAAACAAAATCAATTTTACTAATAGCACTGGGTATATCTTTTAAATGTATATCTTGATAACCATTTAATGCATAATGATTAAGATGACGATAGATAAACTCTGCTAATTCTTTACCGTGATTATCAATTCAATTTTTAATCGGTAATGCTTTTAAACTTAATTCTTTAAAATCATTACCTTTTAAATAAAATGGATAGGTAATATTTTTAATTTGATTATTTAACTTTAAATCTGCCATAATTAAATTTCCTCCAAATTCATATCCATAATTAAATTATCAATATATTCGTAAGCAGTCTCTTCTGAACAACATTCTTCTAATGCGATATTAAATAAATCTTCTTCGCTATAAACATAACCACTTTCATCTTTTCACATATTATTCATAATTTATCACTTCGTAGTCTGCTTCTTCATCTTCTAAATAATCATCTATTAAACCTTTAACCTCATCAATTTCATATCATTTTAAATTTAAATCAAAATCTTTTGGCAATGAAATATTACCTACATGTCGCTCTTCATTACCAAATTTAAGATATAAATTTAATTCTCAACTCATATCATAGTCACTATCAATTTGTGCATAAATAATATCTTTATTACTAATTTTTAATGCGTTATTATTAATTCATTTTTCATTTAAGTAATCACTAATACAATATGACATTTTCTTATTCCTCCTAATTATTTTTATTGTTTAATGCTCAATGTTCATCAGTCATATCTTCAAATGAAACTGGATAACTTTTAAGCATTAATTCATTCAATTTATTTTCTTTATTGCATTCTTTATGAAAACAATAACCTCAATATCTTTGTTTAAGACAAATTTTATTTAACTTTTTCATATAAACCTTCTAAATTATTTGTTTTATTTTTTTCTCAATTTGTAATATTTTTCAACCATCTGATGCTAAATCTAAAATATCGTTAATTTTGTAATGTTGCATATAAGAAGCAATAACATCTCATTTATCTTCAAATAAATTTAAGTACATTTTTGCTCATTCTAAACACTGTAAATCATAATGATTTTTATGATGAGAAATACGACAATTAACAGGTTGACAATTCACTCAATCAAATGATGTTGTTATTTCACTTCAAGTTTTATTAATATACAAACTTTTATATTCCATTATATTTCCTCCTATTTTTAATTCGCTGGCACTCACTCCCAAGTGAAAGTGCCAAAGCGAGAATTAGTTATATAAGTATTTATCTATTTATTTACTACGCCATCCGCTTCACTGGGGGTGAGCGGTGGCGATAATATATTTAATATTTGTTTATTATTAGATAATAGACAGTTGTTTTTATGAGGTAAAGCCAGAGAATTCTCTCTCTTCATCCGCACTATTTCAAGTCAAAACGTTCAGTTTTTAAAATAAATTCACTTGCACCTTGAAGAGCCTGGTGCTGGCGTTGTGGTTTGTAGAACCGCTGCCATCCTCGATGGGACAATGTCTATCGCAAATTTATTTATAAAGTGTCCATCTCTATTTTTATTGTCGTTCGATGTTGACCTTGCACTTATCACGACTATCGCTTAGTTTAAATATAACCAGCGCCGATTTACATTTTTCCTCATACACTATTTCAGTACTTGCCTCGGCTGGCTGTGGGAATGAGCTTAAACTCATGTTCTTATGGAAGCACTTAGTTATTTAAAATAACCGTCCCACACTGCATTAAGTTGTTTTATAAAATCAAAGTTTAAAAGAACCAGTTTCTCAATCAAAGATAATTTTTGAATTTTCTAATTTTTTATAAAACCGCGTTTGTTTTTTATCTTTTGTACGATTTAATAAATCTTTATGTTTTTTACAAGTTCATAAAACTTTATTTGATAAAAATTCTTCGGTAATTAATGATATTGCTTTATAGCAATTATCAACATCACAGATTGTTTGTTGCGTATTAATTTCCATTACTTACTCCTTCCTTTAATATTAAGTTTTTTTATTTATTAGCCAAATTAATTAACTAAAACAGAGAAAGGACAACACCTTAAAATTGGAGAAAAAAAGGTACACTTTGTAAAAATTTCTAAGATATTTAATAAATGTGTAATACAACTTTTTCGTTAACTTAAAGTTGCGATAAAAAGTTTCTATTTTAAGAATTTAAGATGCTGCCCTTTCTCTGAATTAATTAATAATTATGGGTTTACAAATAAAAAAACAACCCTTTTTATTTAACAAGAGTTGTTTTTTGCCGCTTCATCGTACATGATACAAAATTATAATTTTGTTATCTAAACATTTACTATTATAATCTTTAGATGTATATTGATATCCGTGATCTGAATGAATTATTGTTTTATTTAGATCTTTTTTTATTTTTTTAATTTTATTAATTGCAGCATTTAAATTATCAATTACAAGTTTGTTATTATTAAATTTTGATCATTTTACATCAATAATTTCTTTAGTATATCCATCAATTATTGTTGATTGATAATGTTTTTTACCATTTCAAATTAAATAAGTTACATCAGTAAATAAAATTGAAAATCTTTCTTTAATATCATTAAAATTACGATTTACTAAATCAGGATATTTAATTATATTTTTATTTCTATTTTGTTTTATTAATATTTTTCTACGCATACGCTTTACATATTCAGCTTGAATATTATTTTCTTTCATAATTCGTAATACTTTCTTAGCATTATAAACAATGCCATAATCTTCTTTTAAATATTTGGTAATTCGACGATAACCAAATTGTTTTAAATTTTCTTCATAGACTTTTACAATATTTTTTAATGATTCGCTATCCTTACCATTACTTGAATAATTTTTATATTTATCTCAATAACTACGCTTTAAATCTGTTACATCAAGTAATAAATTTAGTGGATATTTATTAAGGTTTTCTTTGATAAAAAATACAATTTTTCTTTTATTTAATTGTAAAAGTCATGAAGCTTTTTTAGTAATTCATACCTAACTTTGTAATAGTTTAAATCTCTTTTTTCAAATGATTCTTTTGGACCTTTATTGGTGTTTAAAATTCCTTTCTTAAAATTTTCATACCATGAAGCAAAAGTTTTTTTATTAATTGCATATTTTTTTGCAATAAAACTTATACTATTATTTTTAACCTCTTGTCCTATCATTTTTCGAAAATCTGCTGTATATTTATTAAATTTTTGTCCTTTTCTTGCCATATAAAAATGCACCTCCTTTAAAGTTTAGCAAAGACTTTTTTTTCTTTACTTACTTTTTTGGGTGCAGTCTATTTTACCTCGTGATGATACTACGGTATCACCTTCTCAATGACCAAGAGTTACGCGATTATTAACATTAGCATTTCGTTCTTTAATTGATTTACCATTAAATTTACCCCGATTTTCTTGATATTTTCGTTTCTTACCTTTTCTTCTTAAATTTTTATTAGTAACTTTTTCAAGTAATCCAGAATAAATTCAATTGTAAATTGTTTTAAAACTAATAATTCATTCTTTATGAAAATTTTTAATTCTGCCATAAATTTGTTCGGGTGATCAACCTAATAATAATTTTTGTTGTACATATTTTACTAATTCTCTATTTTTAAACTTATGAAAATAAATATGTGATTGTTTTCTATTTTCTGCTTTATTTTGTGCAATTAATGAAAAATAATGATTATTATCTTTATTTCTATTAACTTCTCGAATAATAGTACTAATACTTCGATTAAGATTTTTAGCTATTTCACTAATTTTTATTTTAAACTTCAATTGATTCTCAATATAAATTCTTTCATCTATGCCAAGATGTTTATATCCCATATAAAAACTCCTTGCTTTATTTTTTCTAAAATAAACTTAGCATCATAAAATTTTTATATGAGATTTTTTGCAATTTTATTTACTTGCACTTACAAGTATAATTCAGCAAATAAAAAATATAAATTAGGCGGGTATAAAAGTATGAAAAAGGATAACTTTAAATTTCTTAATGATAAAGAATTATTACGATTAACAGGAATAAAACAAAATACTTTTAATAAAATGTTAGATATTTTAAAAGAAGCCGAGTTAAAAAAATTTAAAAAAGGCGGAAAAGCTAATAAATTATCATTAGAAAATCATTTATTAATGACTTTATCATATTGAAGAGAATACTGCACTTATTTTCATCTTGGTAAAAGTTTTGGCATTAGTGAGAGTAATTGTTATCGTAATATCAAATGAATTGAAAACACTTTAATTAAACACCCTGACTTTCAACAACTTGCTGGGAAAAAAACATTAATAAATAAATATTTTAATGATAAAACAATTATTATTGATGCAACCGAAACAGCAATCCAATGCCCAAAAAAAGACAAAAAAAATACTATTCCGAAAAAAAAGAAAAAGCATACTATCAAAACACAAATAATCCTCGAAAAAGAAAGCAAAACTATTATTGCAACAAATTTTGCTTGTGGTAAAACCGATGATTTTCGTTTATTTAAAGAATCAAAAATACCACTTTTAAAAGCTAGCAAAGTAATAGTTGATACAGGTTATCAAGGCTTGCAAAAAATGCATCGGAATGTTTTGATTCCGCATAAAAAAACAAAGCAAAAACCTTTAAATAACAAATAAAAACAGCATAATAAACTAATTTCACAAATGAGAATCGTTATTGAAAATGTTTTTGCTATCCTTAAAAAATTTAAAATTATTACTGAAAAATATCGCAATCGTAGAAAAAGCTTTGCTTTAAGATTTAATTTAATTGCTTCAATCTATAATTTTCAATTGTTATTATAAATAAGACAAGAAGTTGAATGAAAATTAACTTTAAATAATAAAATCATTTTTTGTTGTGCCAAAATAAAGCATCGCTTATAAATACTATAAGAATTAAATTAATAAGAGGTATAAATTCCTATTTGCACAGTTTCAGATAACTGAGAATTTTAATTAAAAAATGCTTTCATTTCATATTGAAGTGGTGGCATTTTTAAATTTAAAATTTTTCTTTTTTCATTATAATGAATTATATAATTATCTACAATATTTTTTACTTCTAAAATATTTTTACAGTGTGATAATTCTGAGTTCTCGGTTTTAAGAATTGAAAATTGATTTTCAATCGGTGAATTATCTAAACAATTGCCTCTTCTTGACATACTTATATTTATACCGTGTTTTTTTAATAATTTTTCATAAGCTTTTGAAGTGAAATGAATACCTTGATCAGAATTAATAGTTAATTCACCTTTGATTATTTTTCTTTTAATAATTGCTTCTTTGATACAATTATTTACTCAATTTACTGTTGGAGTTGTTGTTAAAGAATAATTTACTATTAAATTACTAAATAAATCCTTGATTGCAAATAAATATACTCATTCTGTGATTGTTTTAACATACGTAATATCAATTGATCACTTTTGATTAGTTTTTTCAGCTTTAAAATTACGTTTTAATAGATATTTATGTCGAATATGTTCATTTGTCATTTTTAAGAAATGATTAATTTTTTTTCTTGTTTTAATTCTTACACTAGAAATTCTATTAGCTAATTTCATATAACGATAAACTGTTGAATTCGACACATTAATTTTTTGCTCTTCCAAAGATAATTTAATTTGTCTGTGTCCTTTAATACTATTTTCTCTATGAATTGCTTTAATTATTTCATATATTGAATAATCAATATTTGGTTGATATTCATCACAATTTTTTGAATATTTATTTCAAGTATCATATGAAATTCTTAATTCTTTTAAATATCATGATAAAGTAATTTTTGAAACTTGCAATTCTGATTTAATAAAAGCAATTTGTTTTCTAATGTTTGTTTTTGTTTTTATCTTTGGAAGAGCTTCAAGCTTTTTTAAAACTTCATTCTCAGCTTTTATTCTTTCATTTTCTTTTTTTAATAAATAGTTTTCACGTTCTAAGGGGTTTTTAAACTTATTTAATTCAAAATCTTTTCGCTTTTTTCGTTCTTTTAGAATTTCTTTATTTTGTTGAAATTGATTTACTCATTTTGAAATAGTTGCTAAACTAATATGATATTCTTTTGCTATTTCACTATAAGATTTATTGTTAATTGAGTATTCATTAACAATTTTTTCTTTAAATTCAAAAGAATGATCTTTAGACCCTTTTATTTTACCTTTAGCCATATAAAAATTTTTCTCCTAACTTTATATATTAATAATAATCTAGAAAAATTTTTATTTATATATCTCAGTTAAAAGAAACATTGCAGTATAAATTCCTATTTGTATTTTTTCTTTATGAATTAATCTGCAATGATTATCATAGTATCGCAAGAAGTATATTAATTCTTCAAGTATTTTTTACATCAATTATTTACCTCTCTTTAAATTAAAAATATACCTAATTTTAGGTATATTTTTAATTTAAAGAGTTTTCTGCAAAATTAAAGGTCTTTTTTAATTTATCTTAATCTAATTACATTCCTAAATCAGGATAACTTGGTGTTTTTGGTTGACTATCTTCTTCATTATTAACAACAATCGCTTCAGTTGTCAATAATAAGGCACTAACACTACCTGCATGTTGTAAAGCATAGCGTGTTACTTTTACGGGATCAACAATACCTGCCTTAATCATATCTTCTCATACTCCTGTTGCTGCATTGTACCCAATATTATCTGGTTGTTCTTTTAATTTATTAACAATAACTGAACCTTCAACACCAGCATTAGCGGCAATTTGACGAACTGGTTCTTCAATTGCCCGCAACACAATATTTAATCCTATTTTTTCTTCATCACTTAGTTTTAAATCTCCTAATTTTTTCCCAATCTGTACTAAGGCTGTTCCACCACCAGCAACAGTTCCTTCTTCTACTGCTGCTTTTGTTGAATTTAAGGCATCTTCAACTCGTAATTTTTTCTCTCTCATTTCGGTTTCGGTTGGAGCTCCAACTTTAATAATTCCAACACCCCCCGCAAGTTTTGCTAATCTTTTTTGTAATTTCTCTTGCTCAAATGATGATGATTCGTTTTTAATTTGGTTTCGAATGAATTCTTTTCTTGCCTCTAATTCCGCTTTTGTTCCTTTACCTTCAACAATTGTTGTTGTATCTTTTGAAACAATTACTTTTTTTGCTGTTCCTAAATCAGCTAACGTTAATTTTTTGAAATCCATTCCTAAATCAGCGCTAACAAATGTTCCTTTTACTAATACAGCAATATCTTCTAATAAGTTTTTACGGTTATCACCAAATTCTGGCGCTTTAACAACACAAATATTAAAAGCACCACGCATTTTGTTTAATAACAATGTTGGTAAAACATCCCCATCAACATCATCAGCAATAATTAATAAGGGGCGTCCTTCTTCAACAATTTTTTCTAAAATTGGTAAAATTTCTTTCATATTACTAATCTTTTTATCAATAATTAAAATATAAGGATTATCAAATTCTGTTAACATTTTTTCACTATCCGTTACCATATATTGTGATAAATATCCTTTATCAAATTGTAATCCTTCGGTTACACTTGTTTCAGTATTAATTGTTTTTGATTCTTCAATGGTAATAACCCCATCATTCCCAACCTTTTCCATAACTTCAGCAATTAAATCACCAATTTCCGGGTCTTTTGAACTAACACTTGCTACTTGAGCAATTTCTGCTTTTGATTTAATTTGGTTAGCAGATTGTTTTAATAACTCAACAATTTTGTTAACTGTTTTTTCAATTCCATTGCGAACTGCAATTGCATTAGCCCCTGCCGTAATATTTTTTAAGCCTTCTTTCACAATTGCTTGCGTTAAAACAATCGCCGTTGTTGTTCCGTCCCCAGCAACATCATTTGTTTTATTGGCAACTTCTGCTACTAATTTAGCCCCCATATTTTCAAAATGATTGCTTAATTCAATTTCTTTTGAAATTGTCACTCCATCATTAGTAATTAATGGTGAGCCATAATTTTTTTCTAATAAAACATATTTTCCTTTTGGTCCTAAAGTAACTTTCACTGTATCTGTTAATTTATTAATTCCATTAATTAACATCATTCTTGCTTCTTCAGCAAATTTAATTGATTTTGACATAATTTTATTCCCCCTTGAATCCTATTCTTCAATGACACCTAAAATATCTTCTGCTGGAATTACAACTAATTTTTTATTATTGCATTCAATTTCAGTTCCGGCATATTCACGATAAAGAACTTTACTGTTCATCTTGCCTTCAAATGTTTCATCCTTACTAATTTCGGTACTAATTGCAATTATTTTTCCAATACGACTTTTGATTTTCTCATCTTCTTGTAAATAAATTCCATTAATAAATGTTTCTTGTTTTTCTTCTTTTTCTAAGACAATATTTTTGCCTAATGGTTTGATCATATCTTGTCCCTCCTTATTAATATGAACTATTAGCAAATGGCATATGTAACTGCCAATAATATATTTAACAAATTTTAGAAAAAAATGCAAGTATTTTTAAATTGGAAATGCAAATAAAATAAAAAATCTTTCTTTTGAGAAAGATTTTAATGGATTGGCAACCCTTTTTAGGACACTTTTTATATGGACTGTTGTTTTCTAAATTCAACAGGTGTTAAATAATTTAAACGACCATGAATTCTAATATTGTTATATCAATGCACAAAATCAAATAATTTATATTTTAATTGGGTTAAATTTATAAATTTTTGCCCCTTGATAAATTCCGTTTTAAAACTTTTGTAAGTTGTTTCAGCCACAGCATTATCGTATGGACAGCCTTTATTGCTTAATGATCGTTTGATGTTAAAAGTATTTAAGATATTATCAATGATTTTATTTTTAAATTCATTACCCCGGTCAGTATGAAATAACGTAATTTGATTTAATGGTCTTGTAATTGAATAAAAGGCTTTTTGTTCTAGTTGGGCTGTTTTGTTTGTCCCGGCACTATAGCCAATTATTTCACGATTAAACAAGTCAATTAATAAACAAATATAATGTAATTTAGCACCAACTTGAACATATGTTAAATCACTAACAACAACTTCATTTGGATGTTTATTATTAAATTCACGGTTTAAAACGTTGCTAATTTCGTCGTTATTAACCATTGACTTATGATTACAATATTTTAATTTGGTGTATTTAGATACTAACTGATTTTTAATCATAATTTGGCGAATTTTTCTTCGCGATAAGATAATATCTTTTCTGGTTAAAATAGCTTTAATTTTACGAGCTCCATAAATTTTGCGACTAGCATTAAATGCACTGATAACTTCTTGTTCATAATTATTAACATCAACCGTAGCGTATTTATTAATTTGATAGTAATATGTTGATTTTGCTATCTTTAATATTTGACCCATTTTTCGCACGGAATATTTTTCTTTATTATTGTTAATAATTTCTATTTTTTGCCGATTATCAGTGCCGCTTGCTTTAAAATGTCGTTTTCCATTCGTAATTGGATTAATTCTTTCCGCAAGGCAATCAGTTCATTTTCTTCAACAGTGCGGTTATCTTTTGCTTTAAAAGATCCAGAATTATTTAATTTTTCAATTCACTGCTATACGGCTGATTTTGACATCCCATATTCCTTAAAAATTTCAAGAATGGTTTTACCATTTTGATAAAGTAAAACAATTTGTTTTTTAAATTCATCGGTATATGAATTTCTTCCCATTTTTATATTCCTACTTTCTTCATAATTATATTTTATTTGAAAGTCCACATAAATATGGTCCAACTTATTGTACCTAGACTGCACCCCGTTTAGTAAGTATTAATAAAAAGGTTTACAATATACTGCACCCTGTTTAGTAAGTATTAATAAAAAGGTTTACAAACTTTCATTTATTATATCTTTTTCTTTTTGGTTTGAATATCATTTATTTCATTTTTTAACATCATTAATATATTCATTATGAGATTTATAATTTTTATTATGGATTGTTCCTTTTTTAAGTAATGAATGAAAACTTTCAATAATAATGTTGTCTGCACAATGATAATTTTTACCCATTGAAATTATAATTTTGTTATCTAAACATTTACTATTATAATCTTTAGATGTATATTGATATCCGTGATCTGAATGAATTATTGTTTTATTTAGATCTTTTTTTATTTTTTTAATTTTATTAATTGCAGCATTTAAATTATCAATTACAAGTTTGTTATTATTAAATTTTGATCATTTTACATCAATAATTTCTTTAGTATATCCATCAATTATTGTTGATTGATAATGTTTTTTACCATTTCAAATTAAATAAGTTACATCAGTAAATAAAATTGAAAATCTTTCTTTAATATCATTAAAATTACGATTTACTAAATCAGGATATTTAATGATATTTTTATTTCTATTTTGTTTTATTAATATTTTTCTACGCATACGCTTTACATATTCAGCTTGAATATTATTTTCTTTCATAATTCGTAATACTTTCTTAGCATTATAAACAATGCCATAATCTTCTTTTAAATATTTGGTAATTCGACGATAACCAAATTGTTTTAAATTTTCTTCATAGACTTTTACAATATTCTTTAATGATTCACTACCCTTACCACCATTACTTGAATAATTTTTATATTTATCTCAATAACTACGCTTTAAATCTGTTACATCAAGTAATAAATTTAGTGGATATTTATTAATGTTTTCTTTGATAAAAAATACAATTTTTCTTTTATTTAATTGTAAAAGTCATGAAGCTTTTTTAGTAATTCATACCTAACTTTGTAATAGTTTAAATCTCTTTTTTCAAATGATTCTTTTGGACCTTTATTGGTGTTTAAAATTCCTTTCTTAAAATTTTCATACCATGAAGCAACAGTTTTTTTATTAATTGCATATTTTTTTGCAATAAAACTTATACTATTATTTTTAACCTCTTGTCCTATCATTTTTCGAAAATCTGCTGTATATTTATTAAATTTTTGTCCTTTTCTTGCCATATAAAAATGCACCTCCTTTAAAAGTTTAGCAAAGACTTTTTTTCTTTACTTACTTTTTTGGGTGCAGTCTATAAATTATCATTAGAAAATCGTTTATTAATGACTTTATCATATTGAAGAGAATACCGCACTTATTTTCATCTTGGCAAAAGTTTTGGCATTAGTGAGAGTAATTGTTATCGTAATATCAAATTAATTGAAAACACTTTAATTAAACACCCTGACTTTCAACAACTTGCTGGGCAAAAAACATTAATAGACTTCTTGCGATACCTGATTATTTATGCTTAAAAAGCAATTAAAATTTTTAAAAATGCTTATTTTAAAGTTTAATTTAATTTTTTTAATTTGTAATTTTTTTTATTTTTGTTAGTATCGCAAGAAGTCTAATATTTATTTTAATTTTATGCATACATAAATCAGAAAAGTTTGTTTTGTCCGAAAAAGTATGATAGGATGATATTGTTAATTTATATAGTTTTAGGAGTTGAAATATTATGGCTACTGTTTTTGTCAAAGCAGGAGAACCGCTAGACAAAGTGTTGAAACGATTTAACAAGGTTTCGTCAGTTAAAAGAAAAGAAGCCCGTAAACGTGAACACTGAATGAGCAAAAAAGAAAAAAGACGTTATAAGCAAGACCAATCGCGTAGTTTTCGTTAAAAAATCCCATTAATGGGATTTTTTGGTCGTATAAATAATTATATGGTAAGTTATATAATTTAATAAATTAGAACGTTTTAAGCATTCCACTTACACTATTATTTTAAATCAAACTATTTTATTGTCAATATTCCTTTAATTTTGTAGAAAATTCTTGATAAAGTCAAAAAAATCATTAATATGATAATTTGAAAACTAATTTGGTGGAAGATTATTATTGTTCTTTAACTTTTTTAGATGTTAAAATATAATACCGTTGCTTGTTGGTTTGGTGTTAAACCTTTGTGTTGGTATTTTTATTTTCAGAGATTTAAATAATTTTGAATGTTAGTAAAACCTAAACCATGATAATGAATTAAGACTTCTTTAAGACTTGCTTGTAATTTACTAACTTTATTTAATTTTCGATAACTGGCATCAGGATTTGTCCTAGTTTTAGTGGCATATAAAGTAGAACTTGTTTGTTTTGCTACTAATAAATATAATGGTTGCATATCAGAAATAATAATGGAATTTTTGTTAATTAATTTCTTTAATTTTGTCGAAAACTCTTGATAAAGTTAAAAACCCTTATAAAATATAGATATTTGCAAGAAATACATTTTATTAAAAACCAAATAAAATCAAGGTTTTATTAAAATATCAAGAGTTTTCGACAAAATTAAAGAAAAGATGTTTATAGGGGTGAAAGACTAAGGCGGCAGTATTTATTATTGTTGAAGGAAAAACTGATACAGCAAAATTAAGAAGTATTTTTCCGGAAATTAAAACAATTGAAACTAGTGGTAGTGGAATCACAACTGAAAAATTAGCATTTATTAAACAAATTAGTTTGAATAATAAAGTAATTATTTTTACTGATCCGGATTATCCTGGCCAAAAATTACGCCAAACTATTAGTGATTATTTGGATAACAATTGTTTGCATGCTTTTATTAATAAAAATGCTGCAATCAAAGGTAAAAAACTTGATTAGTTTTACCAAGCAAACAGGTGATATCTTATGCTGAAATGATTATATTAATTTGGTTGATTCAAAAAGTAAACGTGATAAAATTATTAATTATTATAACTTAATGCCAATTAATAATAAAACAACTTTTAAATGACTAAACTATATGAATATTAATAACCAAGATTTAATTAATATTTTAGAGGAGAAATAATGAAAAAACAAAATCAAGAAATGCGAACAGAAGGTATTGTTGCCAAGAAAAGTAAAGGGCAAAATTTTTTAACAAATCCTTATTTTATTAATTTAATTGTTGATAGTGCCTTTGATTTACAAAAAACAAATATTTTAGAAATTGGTCCCGGTATGGGAGCCTTGACAAATTATATTTTGGTAAAAGCAAATAAACTTGTCTGTGTTGAAATTGATTCGGATTTAGTAAAATACTTAACAGTAAAATTTAAAGATCAAAACTTAAAAGTTATTGAGGCTGATATTTTGAATCTTGATTTAGATAAATTATTTTTAACAGAATTTTTCGATAATAATCCAATTAGTATTATTTCTAATATTCCTTATTATATTACTTCACCAATTATTTTTAAATTATTAAAAATAAAAAATCCAAAAGTAACAGAAATTATTTTAATGATACAAAAAGAAGTTGGAGAACGAATTATGGCACAGACAAATTCCAAAGCTTATAATAGCTTTTCGGTTGTTTGTCAGTTCTATAGTGATATTGAAAAAGTTTGTTTAGTTGGACGAAATAATTTTATGCCCGTTCCAAAAGTTGATAATGTTGTTTTAAAATTTAAATTAAATAAAAAATATCCAAGTTTAAAGGGTGAAGAAGAATTTATTAACTTTGTTCGGATGATGTTTGCAACAAAACGAAAAACAATTTTAAATAATTTAGCAGGCATTATTAATAATAAAACGTTAGCATCAGATGTTTTACTGAAATTACATTATTCCTTAAATTTACGTTCTGAAAATTTAAGTTTAAATGATTTTTATATTTTATATAATAGAATTCTTGCGATACTAACAAAAATAAAAAAAATTACAAATAAAAAAAATTAAATTAAACTTTAAAATAAGCATTTTTAAAAATTTTAATTGCTTTTTAAGCATAAATAACAAGGTATCGCAAGAAGTCTAGACTGCACCCAAAAAAGTAAGTAAAGAAAAAAAGTCTTTGCTAACTTTAAAGGAGGTGCATTTTTATATGGCAAGAAAAGGACAAAAATTTAATAAATATACAGCAGATTTTCGAAAAATGATAGGACAAGAGGTTAAAAATAATAGTATAAGTTTTATTGCAAAAAAATATGCAATTAATAAAAAAACTATTGCTTCATGGTATGAAAATTTTAAGAAAGGAATTTTAAACACCAATAAAGGTCCAAAAGAATCATTTGAAAAAAGAGATTTAAACTATTACAAAGTTAGGTATGAATTACTAAAAAAGCTTCATGACTTTTACAATTAAATAAAATAAAAATTGTATTTTTTATCAAAGAAAACATTAATAAATATCCACTAAATTTATTACTTGATGTAACAGATTTAAAGCGTAGTTATTGAGATAAATATAAAAATTATTCAAGTAATGGTGGTAAGGGTAGTGAATCATTAAAGAATATTGTAAAAGTCTATGAAGAAAATTTAAAACAATTTGGTTATCGTCGAATTACCAAATATTTAAAAGAAGATTATGGCATTGTTTATAATGCTAAGAAAGTATTACGAATTATGAAAGAAAATAATATTCAAGCTGAATATGTAAAGCGTATGCGTAGAAAAATATTAATAAAACAAAATAGAAATAAAAATATCATTAAATATCCTGATTTAGTAAATCGTAATTTTAATGATATTAAAGAAAGATTTTCAATTTTATTTACTGATGTAACTTATTTAATTTGAAATGGTAAAAAACATTATCAATCAACAATAATTGATGGATATACTAAAGAAATTATTGATGTAAAATGATCAAAATTTAATAATAACAAACTTGTAATTGATAATTTAAATGCTGCAATTAATAAAATTAAAAAAATAAAAAAAGATCTAAATAAAACAATAATTCATTCAGATCACGGATATCAATATACATCTAAAGATTATAATAGTAAATGTTTAGATAACAAAATTATAATTTCAATGGGTAAAAATTATCATTGTGCAGACAACATTATTATTGAAAGTTTTCATTCATTACTTAAAAAAGGAACAATCCATAATAAAAATTATAAATCTCATAATGAATATATTAATGATGTTAAAAAATGAAATAAATGATATTCAAACCAAAAAGAAAAAGATATAATAAATGAAAGTTTGTAAACCTTTTTATTAATAATTACTAAACAGGGTGCAGTCTATTTTCTTATTAAGAATATTTCTATAGAATATAATTAAAAATAAAAAATATAAATTTAAGGTTCTCTTAAATTTATATTTCATTTGCATTAATTTGTTCTTGAATACTCATATGATTAATTTTATACGTTGAAATTCAATAAGTTACTAAATAAATTGCTGTAATTAAAAAGAACGTAATCGGAATTGTAATTCATGGGAATCCAAACGGAATAATTACTTTAGCAATTGCAATAAAGCCATAAACTCCTAATCACAATATTAACCACATAATTCCAACACCTAACATCCATGCTAGTGCAGCAAATGGCGTAAATATTCCTAATGTTAAATTATTAATTTCACGATTTGAATATCCTAACGCTTTCATTACCGCCATAAATTTCAAGAATGAGATAACAAACGATTCTGTCATAATATATACAATAATAACAGCAGTTATAATAGTAATAACAACAAAGATGATTGATAAGATACTTGAAATTCAAGCAAATTTGGCAATAACTTGAGATTTGATAATTAAATAATCTGTTGTTCCAATCCCACCGCTTAACTGACCATTCATAAAATCATTCATTGAATATGACCCATCTGGTGAAAAAAGATTAAAACGTGTTGTTTGATCAACTTGATCGGGATATTTACTAAATTTACCATTAAATCACAACAATGGATTATCATTTTCATTATTGTATAATGGACCATTGTCTGTATTAAAACCAAGAATTTTATTCGCTAAAACTTGGTTTACATATGCTCTTGGCACATCATAAGAATTTTGAATTCCAATAACCTGGTAATTAACATTTTTAGTAATTTTCCCAATTTTTAATAATCCTTGTCGTAAAGCTTCGCGATATCAATTGGTCGGGAACTCCGTTGTTAAATCACTAATCCCATTAATTTCCTTATCAAATTTATTATCAAATGGATGAATAATATAATAGTCCCCTTCTTTTGTAATTACTTTTTGATTAACAAGTGGGCTATTAACATCTAATAATCCCGGCAAACGATTCCCCGTTGTCCTTGAAATTGTTTCATTTTGAAATTCACCTGGTTTAAAAGCATTAACTGGTAATTTTAAAACAAAATTCTTAATATTGTAATAGTCTTGAATTGTTCCTGTTTTGCTTTCAAAACCAACCCGAAGCTTATTACCAACCGTTAATTTTGTTAAATCAAGGGTAAATGGATTAATATTATCATCAACAAAACCATTTGGTAATTCATATGATCAATTTGCTTGCGGCACAACACAATGAGCCGCATCATCATAATATTGTAATTGTTTAACATTAGTTGTACCAGTAATTATTTTATTCAATGATAAATTATATTTATTTTCTGCAGTTTTATTAACGACAATAGGAATGGTATCTGTTGCAATATCTAAATTTTTAGTATCGTCTAATATTTTTTTAAAATTTTTATTTGGGAAAATAATCGTTTTATTATTTGCATTAATCCCATATGTTGAAAGAATGAAACTTGTTCCAGCAATATTTGTTATATATCCAGTATAAACATCTTCATCTTTAGCATTATAGGTTGAAGTCCCAAAGTTAAAAATAAACTGCAATTTAGCTGCTTCATCTTTTAACCACATTGAACGAATCTTATTTGACATAATATCACTTGTTGCATATTGAGCACAATAAGTTCAACGGTCAATAATATTTGGGTCAGTTGGATGAACTGGTTTTTTTCCAAAAGCGCGGGGCATTGTTGAACATAATAAAGTATCAATTTGATTTCGAATATCAATATTTTCACCATAACGAAGATACAGAACATAGAATGTTCCAATTGATAAACTTGCCCCTTTGCCAACCATAAAATTAAAAATAATCATATTATTTAATTGTTGCGCATATAAATTAGCATTTTTATCATTAATATCAGTCGTTGTTGATAATCACTTGTTATTATTATATAAATAATCACTGACTAATGAATTTTTAGTTAATGGATACGCGGCATTATTTGAAGCCCCTGGTCCATTTCAATCATACATTTCATAACGTGTAAATGGCATATTACCAATAACATTAGTATATTCGTATTCATTATTATAATTTAAATTAGCATAATAATCTTTACTAAACTTATTAATGGCAGTGGGAATTAACGTTGCTAATGTTAAGAATAAACTAGCAATAAAAAATGTTAAGAAAAATCAGCCAATTTTTTTCATTGAAACAGCCATCATAATAAACTTTAATTTTGTTGTAAATTTTTTAAAATGGAAAAGATTACTAATTGAATAAACTAATTTTGAAGTTTTAATATTTTTGTTTGGATTCAATAAGTCTAACGGACTGATTATTAACTGGCGAGTTGCAGTTGTTAAAATTGACAAACTACTTACAAGACCAATAATCCCTAAACAAATTGCAAATGGAATAATTGAAAATGAAAAGTTAACCGGAATAACAAAGTAACTATTAAATACAATCATAATAGGTAATTGTAAAACAATCCCAATAATCCATCCAATCGGGACACCAATACCGGTTACCACAAGAGCATGGGCTAAATAAGAACTAGCAATTGTTAATCCACTATAACCATTTGCTTTTAAAATCCCATTCTCAATTTTTTGTTTATTAATAATTTTTTTAATTAAAATTACTAATGTAAAGACTAAAATAATTAAGAACAGAACACATAAGATAATTGTAATGGTACGATAAAAATTAATTGTTGTTCCTAATAAAGAATAACGCAAATAAACTAATTTTGTTTCATCACGATTTTGCAAGGGAGCATTTTTATCACTTGGGTTATTTAAACTTCAAAAATCACCAGCTAAATATTTTTTAAACTGTTCCATATCGGCATTCTTATTTTCGGGTGTTCCAAAATGAGTAATATATAATGTTGAATTTTCTTCAATTTCTGCATTTGCAACAATTGATTCACCACGATAAATACTTTCTGAAACATAAATAATCCCATCTGTTTTTGGGTCTGGGAAAACATCAGTATCATAAATTGTCGGATAAATATTAACTGGATCTCCACCAATCGCACCCACAAAGAAATTAGAATTTTTATCAATTGTTAGTTGATCTCCTAATTTTAATTTTTGGCTACGCGCAAATTGAGGCGTAATAGTAACATAAACCGAATTAATTGGATCACTTGGATCAAATGAAGCATATTTTTTAATAAACTTTAACTTATTATTTTGTAACAACTGTTGGGAATTAATAATTTTATATTTTAAATTTGATGTTAAGTCTCAATACGCAAATTGTTCACGTAATTCATATGAAAAATTTTTAGCTTTTGCAACTAAACCATAGTAAGTTTCTGTAAATTGATAAGGCCCATATGATTGATTCTTAAAATTACTATTTTTATTATTTTTATTATAAAAATCATTAACACTAAAAACGGCGTTTTCAATATTATTATTATAACCAACTTCAAGATTATTATTAACAGTTGGTGAATAATAAAGATTAATTTTTGTTAAAAACTGTGATGTGTCTTTGGTTAAAAAACTTAAATCCCCATTTAATTTTTCATTAAATAAGCGATCCTGAATATCATTTTTTGTCGGAATTTCATTAATCTCTCCCCGCAAATCAACATCTTTTTTCCATTTTGTTACCCCATTATTAACAAAATCAATCACGACCTCTTTTAATTTTGCCTTATCTGTTTTACCAGAGTATTTCTTATTCAAATATGCAATAATTAAATTAACAGTATTTTGTGAAATATCACTACGAGTAAAATTATTCATAAATTTTTCAATTAAACTTAAATTGTTTTGTTCAAAAAGTAATCCATTTTGATCATACAATTGCCCAATTACAGATGTTTGAAACGCTTTACTTTGAAAGTTAAAACGATACAACCCATTATTTAAAAAATTTAGGGCCTCCTTATCAGGGTCAGTAAAAACAATATTAGTAACTTCTTTTGTTGTTGAATCAAAAGTAAACGCCATTTTAATATTCTTGTCCAAGGCTTTTAAAGCCCCATCTTGGCTCAAATGAACATAAGGTAATGTTGATTTTCCACCATCAGTATCAGTAATTAAATGATAAGTATTACTAAAAGCATATCACGGTGTAATTGTTTCAACATTCTGTCCTGTTTTCTTTTTACTATCAAACCTCAATAAATAATCATAATCAAAAGTTCCTTGCCCCATGAATGAATATGCATCAATTAAACGTGCATTAACAATTCACGAAGAAGTTGTTAACAACGTTAAAAGCGCAGCCAATACTATGAAAATAGTTAGCTGTGCTTTTTGCTTAAACATGCCTTTTAATATTTGTCAAAACAGCAACATTTTTAGATCTCCTCTTTTTCAATTTGACTACTAATAATAACGAACATTATTATAGTATCAAGCAAAATCACTTAATAAATATGCATTTTTTGTTAAATCATCTTTAATACCCGGGTTATATAAGAAGCGAGCTTGGTTTTGAAATTCAACAACATAACTGTATTTAATTTTTTTACTATTTGCTAAATATTCATTACCCATTCCATCATAGTCAAATCAATCTTGTTCACTTCATGTTTGACCCTCTGGGGCAATATTATGACGCTGGTTTGCATCTTTTATTTGTTCAACATATGAAGGAGAATTATCAGAAGCAGGATCAGTATATCCTAATGGCTTTTTATGAAGTCCTAATTTAGTTGAATCGTCTTTTGGTCCATAATAATCTAATTGGTAACGAACACCTGTTATATGACCATCCGTTACAACTGCTCCTAACTTAGTACCATCAACACCTGTTTCTGTTGCAGTGATGTATCATTTACGATCTAAAAAGATATTATCAAATCAATCTTGGGCCATTGCCTTATTAATTTGACTTGTTAAATCACCAATATAACCATTTTGAGAATCTAATATTTGGGTAATAAAATTATGCATTGCTTCATGATCAGAATAAGTATTATTCCCCCCATGTGATCAAATGTCAATCATATCAAATAATGACCCTGGTTTATATTTATCAGTATTTTTATCAAAACCATAATTATCTAAAATAAATTTAGCATATTCACTATTAATATCAACTGCTGCTAAGTCATTTTTAAACCCAGCTTTGTTTTTTCCTTCAATATAAACATTCTCAACTGTTTTGACATTATTAATATTTAAATTATAATGTCCATCACTATCACTAGTATAAAATCAATTTGCTAATCCAGCAATTCCTTTTAATAAACTAAATAAATCAAAGTTTGGTGCATTCAACATTTGCAATAATGTTCGAATTAACGTAACAACAGCATCTTCTGCGAACAACCCAATTGCTCTTTGGAATCTTAAAAGTCCATTATAAACTGTTTTTGGCAATATGCGATTAAATTTTTGAACATCAAACTTTGAACCTTCTTTTGCTAAAGCAGCTGTAAATCAATTTCCTAAAACAGCATATCATTTTAAAAAGGCATTTGTGTGTTTGTCTGTAGTATTTGTTAAATCTAAAAACTGTTCCTCTTCACCGAGACCGAGACTCCCAATAGATTTTTCTATCACCGGACTATTTAAAATTGCGTAAAGATTCATTTCTTCAACTTGTTTATTAGGTTCAATCACTTCACCATCACTTTGTTTTTCAACTTTAAGAACAGTTTTATCAATTGTATCACGGTCAAATATTTCTAATAATGGACTATCATCTCTTGAATTACCTGAGTTATCAAAAAATTCTTCTCTAATTTGACCTAAAATAAAAAATGATGCCGCTAATAAAATCACCACTGTTTTTTCACCAAAACGGTCATTTTGAACAAATGGTAATAATTGTGCTAACGAATATAAAACTGGTAATTCTAGCCCTGGTCCAAATTGTGTTAACGTGGTAATTGCTTCATAAAAATATTTTAAACCAAATAAATCGTATAATGCACTAGATTGGTTCGCAACCGCTCGTCCAAACTGAATTTCTTCTTTACCATCCGTATAAGACATTATTTCTTTTGTTGGTGGGTTTGAAAGAGAATTATGATATAAAATATTTGACACATAAGCTTGTGATGATGAATTATAATAAGAGCCCCCTCAATTAGCAATTCTCTGAATATAAGTAAGAACTGAATCGGATTTTTGTGATAATGTATTTGCCAGAGCCCCCGTATCATATTGTGCTCATGCTAAATTTTGGTTTGCTTGAAAATCTTCATAACGCCCTGTTGCATCAGTTTTAGTAGTAGGACGCCCTTGGTTCTCTGCTGTGTTTCATTTTGAAAAATAAGTCATTGCTACCATTGTAGACATCAAATTATAAATGTTTCGTTCTGATTGATATGTAGTACTTGTTGCTTTTCATGGATTATAAAAAATATTATTTAACGCTTTATATTCCTCAACATATTTCTTAATTTCAACTTCTTTACCACTCTTAGTCGTAAAAGTACCTTTTAAGTTATTTCCAACGTTATTTAAAAAATATTGCAATGTTGGAAATGCATAATTATTCATATTTTCATGGCGTCCAGAAATTAATATTTTAGCAATTGAACTAGTATATTTTACTAAATTACGAATTGTCGGATCAATATTATTAATTTCGCTATCAAAATAATCATCCTTGTTATTTTTTTCTTTTGAACAAGCAACTACTCCTAACACAGATGTTAATGTTAAAGTTGTTGTCCCTAAAATTGAAAGTAATTTTTTCATTTTATCCACTCCTTTTTATATTTATTAAATTTATTAAAATCATTACTTTAAAAACTAACAAGTAAAATTAAATTATCATTACCTGCTTATAACCATTAATAAAAATTGTTGTGTATTTAATTGGTTTATTAATTCTTAAATAATCATTTTTAATCGCCAATACAAAAAATTTTAAATCTTTTTTGTTTTCTTTTTTATTTTTAATTTTAGTTTCCTTTTTATTAATTAAAATAATATTTCAAACATAAATTCAAAGCAGAATAAGAATGAAAATATTATTAAAAATGGTTGATAATTTAATATCTTTTGTATTTTCAATAAAAGATAAATTTAAAATTAAAAATAATAATAACAAAATAAAATCAAAAACTAAGTGGTGAAAAATTTGTTTTAATTCTGTTGCGTTATTATTAATTACAATAGTACTAATTAATCCCCCATAAACAACCACTCATAAAATTAAATGAAGTAAATTATGCTTTGCTCTTAAAAAGACATGAAAAACAAAGTCAAAAATAGCTGGTGCAAAAACAATTAGAAAGAAAATAGCAATTAATTTATTAAGAAGAATAACAAAATTAAAATATTTTGCTTTTGTTGTACTAAAAAAAACCACTAAACCTAAAAAAATAAAATTTAATAAATTAATTGTTGACTCTGCTACGCAAGCAAAAGAAACTTGCAACAAAGTACTAAGAACAATTAAAACTGATAAATTACTAATAAAAGTAAAAATAAAACCGATAATCTCAAATTTATTAAAACTTTTATTGATATTTTTAATAGCTTTTGTTTTTAAAAAACTAACACGGGTAAGAATACTAATAATAAAGAAAATAAAAATTCAAAAAAAAATCGATGAAAAAATATTCTCTATAAAGTTAATAAATTCATTAAATTTACTATCAGACAAAAAATTTATTAACATTTTCCCCCACTCCTATTTATTTTACATAATATCATTTTACAAAAAAAAAAAAAAGCAAAGGGGTATCCTTGCTTTATTTTAAAAAAATTAAAATAAAATTCTAAAAATTGATTATTTGTTAAACTATTTATTAATTCTTCAAGTATTTTTTCCATCAATTATTTACCTCTCTTTAAATTAAAAATATACCTAATTTTAGATATATTTTATAAATATATAAATATCAATAGTTTTCTACAAAGTTAAAGAGATTATTTAAGCTCAACTGTAGCACCTGCTGCTACTAATTGTCCTTTAATTTCTTCTGCTTCTTCAACTTTTACTTTTTCTTTAATTACTGCTGGTAATTTATCAACAATAGCTTTTGCTGCCATTAATTCTTTTCCAGTAATTTCTTTAATTAATTTAATAATTGCAATTTTACTTGGCCCTGGATCTGTTAATACAATATTAACTTCTGAAGGCCCTTCATCTGTTCCACCATCTGCTGGCGCTACTGCAACTGTTGCCGCAGCAATAATTCCAAAATGATCTTCAATTGCTTTTACTAATTCATTTAGTTCTGCTAATTTCATTCCTTCTAATGCTTTAATAATATCATCTTTTGATAGTGCCATAATATTTTCCTCCTCAATAAGAATTATTTTCTTATAAAATATTTGAATAAATTAATTATTCACTTCTTGTTTTAGCAATTTCTTTAATTGCTATTGCAAACATACATAATGGGTATAATAAACTTGATGCAAACATTGAAAGTAACTCGTCTTTTGTTGGTAACGCCGCAATTTCAATAATTGCTTTGGTATCCAAGACTTTACCCTCATAAATCCCAGCTTTTAATTTTATTGCTGAATGTGTTTTTGCAAATTTTGCTAAAGTTTTTGCGGCATCCATCTGTTCGCCCATACCAAACGCAAAAGCATTAGGACCTGTTAAAAATTTATCTAATTCAACAAATCCGGCCTCTTTAGCAGCCAAGTTCACTAAGTTATTTTTATATACTTTAATGTTTACTTTTTGTTTTGTAAGAATTCTTCTTAGTTTTGTAAATTCAGCAACCGTTAATTTTTGATATTCAACAACAACTGCTGAATTAGTAGTTTTAAAGTTATTAACAATTTCATTAACAACTGCCGTTTTAATTTTCATTGCTGCCTTCATTCTTTGTCTCCCTAATATTTTAAAAAGCAAAGGCAATTAATCAATTTGATTAATTGCCTGAAACATTATTTAAACAATATAAAAACATGTCATTGTTCTATATCTCAATAATGCCTCGGCAACATAATTAAGATTTAATAAAATCCGTTGCTGTCTATGGTATTTTGATGACTATGGTACAATACCAAAGATTATATTATTATAATTTTCCCTAAAAGTCAAATAAATACTTTAATTTTGTCGAAAACTCTTGATATTTATAAAATATATCTAATTTTAGGTATATTTTTAATGAAAGAAGTAAATAATTGATGGAAAAAATACTTGAAGAATTAATAAATAGTTTAACAGATGATCAATTTTTAGAATTTTATGAAAAAGTTAAAAAAGAAGCAGAATTAATCAAAAAACAAAAACGCTTAAATGAAATTGATCAAAAATTTAGAGATAAAGGTATTAAATGTCCTAATTGCAAACCTTATCATTGTGTTAAAAATTGCCATAATCCCGAAGGAAAACAAAAATATTTATGCAAAAAATGTCGGGCTAGTTTTGATGCTTTTCGTCATCATTTTACTTATTGAAGTCATTTAAATTATGAACAATGAAATTTATTAATTCAAATTTCATTGCTAGGACAATCTAGTAAAGTAATTTCCCGTTTTATTAAAACAACACCCAAAACAGCTTGATATAATCGTCAAAAATTAATGCCATCAAAACAATTATAAAATACTCAATTAAAATTTAAAAAATTAAATGGCCAAATACAAATCGATGAAACATTTATTAAAGAAATCCATAAAGGTAATTTTAAAGATAAATTTGATAAATGAAAAACTCATCTTGATCCATTTTCCACTAACACTAAATGTTGTATTCAAATGGCGGTTGATACTAATAATAATATTTTTGTTCAATCCACTAATACCAAACGATTACAAAAACAGTGAATTATTGAAAATATGAATACAAAATTAATTAACAAAAATTCCATTATTATTTCTGATATGCAACCATTATATTTATTAGTAGCAAAACAAACAAGTTCTACTTTATATGCCACTAAAACTAGGACAAATCCTGATGCCAGTTATCGAAAATTAAATAAAGTTAGTAAATTACAAGCAAGTCTTAAAGAAGCCTTAATTCATTATCAGGGTTTAGGTTTTACTAACATTCAAAATTATTTAAATCTCTGAAAATGAAAATACCAACACAAAGGTTTAAAACCAAACCAACAAGCAACGGTATTATATTTTAACATCTAAAAAAGTTAAAGAACAATAATAATCTTCCACCAAATTCGTTTTCAAATTGTCATATTGATGATTTTTTTGACTTTATCAAGAGTTTTTTTAATTTTGTCGAAAACTCTTGATAAAGTCAAAAACCCTTATAAAATATATAGATTTGCAAGAAATACATTTTATTAAAAACCCAATAAAATCAAGGTTTTATTAAAATATCAAGATTTTTCTACAAAATTAAAAAGAGTTTTCGACAAAATTAAATGGTAGCGTGTAAAATGTTGGGGAAAAGTTTTCAGCATTAAGTTCTAATAATAATTATAAACTATTTTCTTTAAAAGAGTTTTAGTATTTGATAATGTAGAAGCGGTGAATATTGGTAAGTTATATTGTTTAACTTCTGGATTATTCATCTTTTTAAATATTCATCTTCAAGTAATTTGTTCATTTTTTACTTGAAGATTTTTAATTTCTGTTAGTTCTTGAAAGGGATTAATCCCATTAGCTGTCAATTGTTTTAATAACATTACTTTGTAAATCGTTTTTTCATTAAATATTTTTGGTTTTGAACGAAACATTACTTTAATAATTCGAGCAATATAACTTTCAATGCGACAACCAATATTTTCTTGATATTCTCATTTTTGAATTGCTCCATAGTATGTTCTTAAATAATTAGATATTTCTTGTAACTTTCCTTTCGCTTCTTCGGTTTTAACAAGATGATAAGCTTATTCAAGGTATTTTGTAACCTTGTTTCAGTTTAATTTTAAAATTGCTTTTTTAATTTTATTAAATAAATAACGTTTATAATATCGTGGACCACGGAGACAATCTTTAATTTTTTTAATAACATGGAAACGATCAATGATAAATTCAACATTGATGTGTTTTTCAACCGTTGAAATATATTGTGCACCATCACCAAACACAATAATTTTAGCTGTCTCGGGTGATTCATAATTTAAGTTAATAAATTCTTTAATTCCTTGTCAGTATTTTTTAGAGTTAATTTTTTTAACTTCATTAGTCATTGTTACTAGAAATTTGACATTATGCATTGTTTTTCGTATTGTTTTAGGATCTTTATAACTAGTATGAAAGACGGTTAAACGGATTCTTTTCTTAATTTTTAATCGTTTTTTGATTTGATAACTAATGGCATTGCGATATGCTTCATCGGTTTCAATATAAATAACCCCATCATGTTTTAGTTTTGTATCTGGTTCATCTAGCATTAATTCTAACAAATGTTTAATATCAAACCGTTTAATAAGGTTAAAAATTGTTTTTTTGTTATGTTAGCATTCCGATACATATTACAAATATCTTGATAACTAAAATTTATGCCTAATTTGCTGATTATTTCTAACGAAAAATCATAATCAAGTCGCTGATAACTTTCAATCCCTAATTGAATATCAAGTAAAAAGACCGTTTTTGGTTTTTTTGCCACTTGAAATTCTGGTTTTAAGATATATTTTCGTCGTTTAAAAGTAACTTCACCATTACGAAAAACCAAAGTTCGTTGATAAAATCCTTTTGAAATATAACGTGCTTTCCGTCAGTCCTTATTAAAAATATAGTTATCAATATATTCAAAAATATTTTTAAATAGTATTCAAGCTTCAGAACTAATTTCATTGTTTAAATAGGATAATAGTGCTGTAATAGGGATATTAGGGCTAATTTCATTAATTAAATCAATAAAAGAGTTATTATTTTCGTTTAAAAACTCTTGGATTCTAGTTATAATATTCATAGGATAGTTTTCTTTCTAATTTTTTTCAAACTTAATTATACTGAAAACTTTCTTTTTTATTTTCCCCAACTTTGGCAACGCAATCAAATTAAATAAAAATAGTTGCATTTTTTTAAAAGAGTGTTATTATCAATCTAACAAGAGATACAAATTTGGAACTTGTATCTACAGGGTGTCTTTATTTAAATTATTTTCGCTATAATTAAATAAGAATAAAATTATGAGAGGCAGTGACTAAATTATTTCTTTAATTTTGTCGAAAACTCTTGATAAAGTCAAAAACCCTTATAAAATATAGAAATTTGTAAAAAGTCCATTTTATCAAAAACCCAATAAAATCAAGGTTTTATTAAAATATAAATATCAAGAGTTTTCGACAAAATAAAAATTAAAGAATTATTTAAAAAGGGTAAGAATATTATTGATTTAGGAGTTTTATTACTTTAATATCATTTTGGTTTACAAATTATTAATATTATATGTGTTAAAAGTCCTAAATTTATAATTTAGGTAGGGGATATTTTGAAGAAAGGGGTCTTGGAATGGCAAAAATAATAACTAAATTTAAGGGAAATAATAAAGAGTTTAAAGGTCGAAAAAAAGAAATTGGTTTTTTAAAAACTGATGAAATTAAACAAATTTCCCAGTTTTCACAAAGTGAAATCTTAGAACATTTTGAACTTAAAAATTTTGGTTTAACTTATGATGAAGCAGAAGAAATGGGCAAAAAGTATGGCGATAATTCACAAAAGAAAGCAAAATTTCACTGATTTAAGCATTTTTTAAAAGTATTATTAAATCCTTTTAACATTGTTTTAGCTTTAATTGCAACCTATAACATAATTAGTTACTTTGCTTTAGGTGGCGATAGTTTCGAAATTATTGGTGTTATTATTATTGCTATTATGATTCTTATTAGTACGACAATTGCGTATGCCCAAGATATTCGTAATTTTTTTGTGACAAAAAAATTAACTGATTTAGTTAGTAATACAATTACAGTGATTCGGTTGGCAGCTGATGAAAAAGTTTCTGAAGTATCAGTTAAAAATAATACTACCCTAATTCGGGAAGCAAAAGAATTAGAAATTCATGAATTAGTTCCTGGTGACTTGCTTTATTTATCAAGTGGGGATTTGGTTCCGGCTGATGTTCGAATATTATGAAGTAATGAACTTTTTATTAACCAATCAAGTTTAACTGGTGAATCATTGCCAATTGAAAAACATGCTAACTATAATTGTCATAAAGCCAGCTTGTTAGAATTAGAAAATATTTGTTATACCGGAACAAGTGTTGTATCAGGTAGCACCATTGCGGTTGTTATTGGCGTAGGAACAGAGACATATTATGCCACAATTTCAAAAACATTGCAGGCTAAACCACCAGAAAATAGTTTTAATCGAGGAATTAGAAGAACAACATGGTTATTATTATCATTTATGTTTGTGATGGTGCCAATTGTTTTTGTAATTAATGGGATTACAAAAAATGATTGATTATCGGCGTTATTATTTGCCATTTCTGTTGCGGTTGGTTTAACACCAGAAATGTTACCAATGATTGTAACTTCTAACCTTGCCCGAGGAGCAAGCCGGATGAGTAAAGCCAAGGTTGTTGTTAAAAAATTAGAAGCAATTCAAAATTTAGGGGCAATTGATGTATTATGTACTGATAAAACCGGAACATTAACAAATGATAAGATTGAATTAGTTGATTATCAGTTGTTAGATAATAAAAAAGATAATCGGTTATTAACATATCTATATTTAAATAGTTATTTTCAAACAGGACTAAAAAATCCGTTAGATAAAGCAATTATTCATTATATTGATGATCATCATTTATGTAAGTTTAAAAATGATTATCAAAAAATTGATGAAATTCCGTTTGATTTTAATCGCCGTAAATTAACTGTTGTTGTCTCAGGGAAAGATCAACGTCATACTTTAATTTGTAAGGGAGCAATTGAAGAAATTATTAAAAATTGTACATGAATTGAATATAAAGGAAAAGTTGAAAAATTAACAGAGGAACATTTACGAATGATTGCGGCAACAGCTGAACGAATGAACAGTGAAGGATTAAGAGTGATTGGGTTAGCTTATAATCATGGGCATGATAATGATGTTTATTATTCAACAAAAGATGAGAAAAATTTAATTTTTTATGGCTTTGTTTCATTTCTTGATAAACCAAAACCTTCTGCTGCCAAAATGATCCAATTATTACGAAAAAATGGGGTGCAGTTAAAAATTTTAACCGGAGATAATGAACAAGTAACACGAGCAATTTGTGACCGTGTTCATTTGAAAGTTTGCGGTGTTATTAGTGGGGATTATATTGAAAAATTAAGTGAATTTGAACTCCGAGATGTTGTTGAACAAAATAATGTTTTTGTTAAATTAAATCCATTACAAAAGGCAATAATTATTACAGCTTTAAAACAAAATCAACATGTAGTTGGTTTTATGGGGGATGGAATTAATGATGCCCCTGTTTTAAGGCAAAGTGATGTTGCAATATCAGTTGATAATGCGACCGATATTGCAAAAGAAGCATCAGATATTATTTTATTAGAGAAGTCTTTGCTAGTTATGGAAAAAGGAATTATTCAAGGGCGGCAAATTTTTGGTAATATTTTAAAATATATTAAAATTACAATTACTTCTAACTTTGGAAATGTTTTGAGTATTTTAATTGCTTCGGCGTGATTACCATTTCAGCCAATGATGCCAATTCAAATTTTATTTCAAAATCTATTATACGATATTTCCCAATTAGCAGTTGCTTTTGATAAAGTTGATGTTGACTTTTTATCAAAACCACAAACTTGGGCGACAAAGAATATTTTACCGTTTGTTTTTGTTAATGGACCGGTCTCCTCAGTTTTTGATATTTTAATCTTCGTTGTAATGGACTGTTATTTCGGTGTTCTTGCCAATCCACAACATATTACTGCTGAACAAATTACGTTATTCCAAACAGGTTGATTTGTGGAAGGATTAGTAACACAAACCTTAATTGTTCAAATGTATCGAACAAGAAAAATTCCTTTCATTCAATCAATGCCATCTTGAGAATTATTGGTATCAAGCATCGTTGTGATTTTGATTGGAATTGCCTTACCGTTTACATCGTTAGGACCACACTTAAGTTTAGCACCGTTACCAGCAATGTACTTTGCCTTCTTTGCTGCCCTGGTTATTGGTTATTGTTTGATGAGCCAAGGCATCAAAGACTTGTATATTAAAATTTTTAAAAGATGATTATAGATTTACGAAAAGTAAATCTTTTTTATTGTGCTGTAAAATAAATATGCAAGTAGGATTTTTAACCATTATTAATTCAATAGACTTCTTGCATAACCTATAAAAAACAATAAAAATTTAAAGTTTGACTAATCAAATTAAACTTTAAAATAATCATTTTTTATAAAAAATTGCCAAATTGTAAAGTTAAGTGCAACTAAATTATTTTTCTAACCAAATATTCGATTGGCGAAAGATAATTTAGTATTTTTCTTGGTCTTTGGTTTAAAGACAATATAAATTTATGAACTGCATTTTTAGTAGTATTTGAAAAATTAAATTTTTTAGGAAATTTTTCTCTAATTAAACCATTAGTATTTTCATTAGTACCTCTTTGTCAGGGTGAATATGCATTAGCAAAATAAATTTTCACATTTAAATTTTTTTCAAGTTGTTGTCAATTAGCAAATTCTTTACCACGATCAAATGTTATAGTCTTAACAAGATTATTTGGAAGAATTGATAAATAATGGCTAATATTTTCGTTAATAACTTTAGTAGTTCTATTTTCAACTAATATTGCTAAA
This sequence comes from Spiroplasma endosymbiont of Polydrusus pterygomalis, assembly GCF_964030635.1. Taxonomy (GTDB): domain Bacteria; phylum Bacillota_I; class Bacilli_A; order Mycoplasmatales; family Mycoplasmataceae; genus Spiroplasma. The sequence goes on from NZ_OZ034909.1 coordinate 1,674,787, forward strand.
GTAAATCTTGATGTTCTTTCAACTAAAGTTATTAAACATGATTTACTTTTACCTCGTGATGATACTACGGTATCACCTTCTCAATGACCAAGAGTTACGCGATTATTAACATTAGCATTTCGTTCTTTAATTGATTTACCATTAAATTTACCCCGATTTTCTTGATATTTTCGTTTCTTACCTTTTCTTCTTAAATTTTTATTAGTAACTTTTTCAAGTAATCCAGAATAAATTCAATTGTAAATTGTTTTAAAACTAATAATTCATTCTTTATGAAAATTTTTAATTCTGCCATAAATTTGTTCGGGTGATCAACCTAATAATAATTTTTGTTGTACATATTTTACTAATTCTCTATTTTTAAACTTATGAAAATAAATATGTGATTGTTTTCTATTTTCTGCTTTATTTTGTGCAATTAATGAAAAATAATGATTATTATCTTTATTTCTATTAACTTCTCGAATAATAGTACTAATACTTCGATTAAGATTTTTAGCTATTTCACTAATTTTTATTTTAAACTTCAATTGATTCTCAATATAAATTATTTCATCTATGCCAAGATGTTTATATCCCATATAAAAACTCCTTGCTTTATTTTTTCTAAAATAAACTTAGCATCATAAAATTTTTATATGAGATTTTTTGCAATTTTATTTACTTGCACTTACAAGTATAATTCAGCAATAAAATTATAAAAGCAATTCTAAAATTAAACTGAAACAAGGTTACAAAATACCTTGAATGAGCTTATCAGCTTGTTAAAACCGAAGAAGCGAAAGGAAAGTTACAAGAAATATCTAATAATTTAAGAACATACTATGGAGCAATTCAAAAATGAGAATATCAAGAAAATATTGGTTGTCGCATTGAAAGTTATATTGCTCGAATTATTAAAGTAATGTTTCGTTTAAAACCAAAAATATTTAATGAAAAAACGATTTACAAAGTAATGTTATTAAAACAATTGACAGCTAATGGGATTAATCCCTTTCAAGAACTAACAGAAATTAAAAATCTTCAAGTAAAAAATGAACAAATTACTTGAAGATGAATATTTAAAAAGATGAATAATCCAGAAGTTAAACAATATAACTTACCAATATTAACCGCTTCTACATTATCAAATACTAAAACTCTTTTAAAGAAAATAGTTTATAGCTGAATTATACTTGCACTTACAAGTATAATTCAGCAAGTTAATAAATTCTTTAATTCCTTGTCAGTATTTTTTAGAGTTAATTTTTTTAACTTCATTAGTCATTGTTACTAGAAATTTGACATTATGCATTGTTTTTCGTATTGTTTTAGGATCTTTATAACCAGTATGAAAGACGGTTAAACGGATTATTTTCTTAATTTTTAATCGTTTTTTGACTTGATAACTAATGGCATTGCGATATGCTTCATCGATTTCAATATAAATAACCCCATCATGTTTTAGTTTTGTATCTGGTTCATCTAGCATTAGTTCTAACAAATGTTTAATATCAAACCGTTTAATAAGGTTAAAAATTGTTTTTTTTGTTATGTTAGCATTCCGATACATATTACAAATATCTTGATAACTAAAATTTATGCCTAATTTGCTGATTATTTCTAACGAAAAATCATAATCAAGTCGCTGATAACTTTCAATCCCTAATTGAATATCAAGTAAAAAGACCGTTTTTGGTTTTTTTGCCACTTGAAATTCTGGTTTTAAGATATATTTTCGTTGTTTAAAAGTAACTTCACCATTATGAAAAACCAAAGTTCGTTGATAAAATCCTTTTGGAATATAACGTGCTTTGCGTCAGTCCTTATTAAAAATATAGTTATCAATATATTCAAAAATATTTTTAAATATTATTCAAGCTTCAGAACTAATTTCATTGTTTAATAAGTGCTGTAATAGGGATATTGGGGCTAATTTCATTAATTAAATCAATAAAAGAGTTATTATTTTCGTTTAAAAACTCTTGGATTCTAGTTATAATATTCATAGGATAGTTTTCTTTCTAATTTTTTTCAAACCTAATTATACTGAAAACTTTCTTTTTTATTTTCCCCAACTTTGGCAACGCAATCTATCAAGAGTTTTCTACAAAATTAAATTAGACTTTTAAAAAAATATGTAATAATTAAAGTGCAGAAAAAATTAGAAAGGTTGTTATAAAAAAATGAAAGATATTTTAATTATTGGTGCTGGCCCTGTTGGTTTGTATGCGTGAAGCTGCACTGGGATGTTAGGATTAAGTGGTTATGTCATTGAAGGAAATGACACCCCTGGTGGTCAACCTTGAGAATTGTATCCTGAAAAACAATTATACGATATGCCTGGTTTTGAAGAAATTAAAACAAAAACTTTTATTGAAAACTTAATGCAACAAGCTGAAACACACACCGGACAAATAACATACGTTGGCAAAACTAATTTACAAAGTGTTACGGAAACGAAAAATGGGTTTACCATTATCCTAACAACAAACCAAATCCTCACTGTTAAAACAATTTTAATTACAAGTGGTAATGGCGTGTTCACCCCAATTCGCTTAGAGCATCTTGATCCTGCCCAAATATATGATAATTTATGATACGCTGTTAAAAATCCAACTCTGTTGGCAAACAAAAAGATTGTTATTCTAGGAGGTGGTGATAGCTCTGTGGATTGGGCAAATCATCTTGTTGAAGATAATATTAGTAATGATGTAACAATTGTTCATCGCCGTGAACTATACCGTGCAAAAGAAAACAGTGTTCAAAAGTTACAAAAAAATAAAGTGAAGGAATTAAAACCTTATCATGTTGAAACGGTTGACACAAATAATAATAAAATTACTACTTTAAGAATTGCCAACGAAACAACCAAGGAAACATTAACAATTAATGCTGATCATTTTATTGTTCAATATGGGGCAAAAGTTATGCCAACAATGTTACAACAATTTACATTATCAACAACCCCAATGCGAAAAATCATTATTCAACCAAATGGTCAAACTAGTCACCCCCACATATTTGCCGCTGGGAATAGTGCCTATTATGAAGGGAAGTATTACAATATGGTAACTGGTTTTGGTGAAGCTATTAATGCACTCTATAATATTACTAAAATCATTCATGGGCAAAAATATCACCCTGGATATTTAAGTGACATTAAAAAATAAGTTATATTCTAACTTATTTTTTTAACCCGTTAATTTATAAATTTCTTTACTTGGTTCATGCTCATCCATTTTTTTCGTATTCTTGTGTAAAGTTTCTTCTCGTTCCCACATCTTTTGATACGGCATTTCTGGTTCGGTTAAAGTAATAAAATCATCTTCGTATTTTTTACGGCGAATTGTTCGCATTTTATCTTGTCGTTTTGTTCAAATTTTATAAACAAGGGGTAAGCGCAAGAAGAGACTACGCACGGAACCAGGGGCTCAAAAGATTGAATTAGCAAAAATAACAAATAAAGAAGTAAAGATTAATCCGAAGAAAAAATTCAATAATTTTTGTCATCCTCAAACTGGTTGTAAATAAATATTATAAATTTCATTTGGATTATATGCTTTTGTTAAGAATAAATAATTCACTAAAATTGCAATAATAATTGGCACTAATAAAATCATTCAATTTCGAAAGACTCCTTTAAAGTTACTATTATAAGTTAAAAAGATTCAATTATAAAATCATAAGTATAAGAACCGCAGGAAACTAACAAAACAAGTAATGATTAAAATACTATATAATGCTGCGGATAAACCATCTAAACCAAAGCGTCAAATTAAAGCACTGAAAAAACAAAGAACAATATTGATGCAACCAATAATAAAAGTTGGCATCGCTGTTTGTTTATAATTCGCTTTAGCATACACTATTACATTTGATGGCTCCGCTATAATAATGAAAACAGAACTTAAGGCCACTAATAAGGAGAAAGTTGGTTCGTAAAAAATACTTTTAAAAATTTCAACTTCTTGTGTTGTTCATGGGTTTAATGTTGAATTACTATTTCTAATTTGTTCAATAATTTGGGGTGCATATAGCGTTGCGATAAAATATGGCGATAAAATAAACTGGTTAATAAATAAGAAACCACCAATCATAAACGCATATGTTTCAAATTTCATATAACTTTTTCAATCAACTCGCCCATTTTTTGCTGTTCAAGCGGCAAAGAATTCACGGAAGGAATTAATTAAAATCATCATAATGCTTCGTACCCCGACTGTAATCGTCATATATAACGATAAGGTTGAGGATACCCGTAACCCTAATAATAAGGCAGTAATAATAACATCGCCATTAATTAATAATGTTTCACCAATGTTTTTAAACACAACAATATTGCTCGCTTTAACTAATTGCATATTATCGCGTTGACGAACGAGGCGTACCCATGGATAATGTAACTTAATAAATAAATAAATTAAGCTTCCTTTCATCACCGAATAAATTAAAAAGATTAGGAAGACAAAAACCGGATCAACCGCAATTGAAATTAAGTAGAAAATAACTGAATAGGTTATTAAATCACAAATCATTAAAATTAACCGGCGTAAATGATTATTTTGGTCAGCTTGCATTAAGTTTTCATAAGCCGCTGTTCAAAATAAGGCAATTAAGTTTTTTAAGCCAATAATTAAAACAATTAAAATCATTTTTCATAAGGAATAACTAATTGTTTCATAATTTCATAAAATACTAAAATTATTTTCAAATAAATAAATATAAGCACTATAGCCAACCGAAATTGCAATTAATAAAATAATTCCGACATAACCTGATACTTTATACTGGTGCTTCGCGGTGTTAACCATTTCATTCGCTTTAATTCAATCTTTTTGCAATAATGGCTTTACTAAAAAAATAACAGTAATGGCTCCTAAACCACCCTCTACTGTTCCTAAAAAAGAGACAATCGCCACGCTATTCTTTACAAACCCGTTTAATTGTGATCCATAACTATGAATTAATAAATACATTATCGTAAATTGAAAACATGTTCCAATTAACGAAGTAAAAGCCCCTATTAAAATACTAAAAATTCCTTTTCTTGTTGACAGTTACTTCACCTCGTTTCTAATATTTTTATTTTATAATATTTTCCTTTAATTTTGTAGAAAAATCTTGATATTTATAAAATATACCTAATTTTAGGTATATTTTATAAATAGGCATCGTGTACGATGAACCTCCAAAAAAATAACTCTTGTTAAATAAAAGGGTTGTTTTTTTATTTATAAATAGACTGCACCCTGTTTAGTAAGTATTAATAAAAAGGTTTACAAATTTTCATTTATTATATCTTTTTCTTTTTGGTTTGAATATCATTTATTTCATTTTTTAACATCATTAATATATTCATTATGAGATTTATAATTTTTATTATGGATTGTTCCTTTTTTAAGTAATGAATGAAAACTTTCAATAATAATGTTGTCTGCACAATGATAATTTTTACCCATTGAAATTATAATTTTGTTATCTAAACATTTACTATTATAATCTTTAGATGTATATTGATATCCGTGATCTGAATGAATTATTGTTTTATTTAGATCTTTTTTTATTTTTTTAATTTTATTAATTGCAGCATTTAAATTATCAATTACAAGTTTGTTATTATTAAATTTTGATCATTTTACATCAATAATTTCTTTAGTATATCCATCAATTATTGTTGATTGATAATGTTTTTTACCATTTCAAATTAAATAAGTTACATCAGTAAATAAAATTGAAAATCTTTCTTTAATATCATTAAAATTACGATTTACTAAATCAGGATATTTAATGATATTTTTATTTCTATTTTGTTTTATTAATATTTTTCTACGCATACGCTTTACATATTCAGCTTGAATATTATTTTCTTTCATAATTCGTAATACTTTCTTAGCATTATAAACAATGCCATAATCTTCTTTTAAATATTTGGTAATTCGACGATAACCAAATTGTTTTAAATTTTCTTCATAGACTTTTACAATATTTTTTAATGATTCACTATCCTTACCATTACTTGAATAATTTTTATATTTATCTCAATAACTACGCTTTAAATCTGTTACATCAAGTAATAAATTTAGTGGATATTTATTAAGGTTTTCTTTGATAAAAAATACAATTTTTCTTTTATTTAATTGTAAAAGTCATGAAGCTTTTTTAATAATTCATACCTAACTTTGTAATAGTTTAAATCTCTTTTTTCAAATGATTCTTTTGGACCTTTATTGGTGTTTAAAATTCCTTTCTTAAAATTTTCATACCATGAAGCAACAGTTTTTTTATTTGCTGAATTATACTTGCACTTACAAGTATAATTCAGCAAATAAAGATAATAATCATTATTTTTCATTAATTGCACAAAATAAAGGAGAAAATAGAAAACAATCACATATTTATTTTCATAAGTTTAAAAATAGAGAATTAGTAAAATATGTACAACAAAAATTATTATTAGGTTGATCACCCGAACAAATTTATGGCAGAATTAAAAATTTTCATAAAGAATGAATTATTAGTTTTAAAACAATTTACAATTGAATTTATTCTGGATTACTTGAAAAAGTTACTAATAAAAATTTAAGAAGAAAAGGTAAGAAACGAAAATATCAAGAAAATCGGGGTAAATTTAATGGTAAATCAATTAAAGAACGAAATGCTAATGTTAATAATCGCGTAACTCTTGGTCATTGAGAAGGTGATACCGTAGTATCATCACGAGGTAAAAGTAAATCATGTTTAATAACTTTAGTTGAAAGAACATCAAGATTTACTTTAGCAATATTAGTTGAAAATAGAACTACTAAAGTTATTAACGAAAATATTAGCCATTATTTATCAATTCTTCCAAATAATCTTGTTAAGACTATAACATTTGATCGTGGTAAAGAATTTGCTAATTGACAACAACTTGAAAAAAATTTAAATGTGAAAATTTATTTTGCTAATGCATATTCACCCTGACAAAGAGGTACTAATGAAAATACTAATGGTTTAATTAGAGAAAAATTTCCTAAAAAATTTAATTTTTCAAATACTACTAAAAATGCAGTTCATAAATTTATATTGTCTTTAAACCAAAGACCAAAAAAAATACTAAATTATCTTTCGCCAATCGAATATTTGGTTAGAAAAATAATTTAGTTGCACTTAACTTTACAATTTGGCATTAATACTTACTAAACAGGGTGCAGTCTAGTTTATTGAATTAAAAGACTATAAAACCATTGTATTATCTGGATATTTGTTAATTTTCTTGCAAATTAAAGCTAGAGGTTGTAAAATCATAATAAGTATGCAGTATTTTATTGCAGACTAAGTTATTAAATATATGTAGAGGAGAAAAAGTAGATGACAAAAATTGCAATTAACGGATTTGGACGTATTGGCCGTTTAGCTTTTAGAAGATTATTTGATGAAAAAAATGTTGAAATTGTCGCAATTAATGATTTAACAGAGGCAAAAACTTTGGCAACATTGTTGGAACTTGATTCATCCCAAGGGGGATGAAAACGTGGGAAAATTTCTTCAGAAGAAGGAGTTATTATCGTTGATGGGAAAAAAATAAATGTTTTTGCTAAAAGAGATCCAGCTGAATTGCCATGAGGTAAATTAGGAATCGATGTTGTTGTTGAATCAACAGGTTTCTTTGCTGATCGTGCCGGAGCGTCAAAACACCTTACAGCAGGAGCAAAAAAAGTTTTAATTTCCGCTCCAGCAAAAGGAAAAGATGTTAAAACAGTTGTTTATAATGTAAACCATAAAGAAATTACAAAAGAGGATACTGTTATTTCAGGAGCAAGTTGTACAACAAACTGTTTAGCACCAATGGCGAAAGTATTAGACGAAAAGTTTGGAATTGAAAAAGGATATATGACAACTGTACATGCGATAACAAATGATCAAAAATTATTAGACTTAGCGCATGATGATTTAAGAAGAGCGCGTGCTGCCTTTTCTAATATTGTTCCAACTAAAACAGGAGCAGCAGCAGCAGTAGCATTAGTATTACCACAATTGGAAGGTAGATTTGATGGAATGGCATTACGTGTGCCAATTATTACTGGTTCAATTGTTGACTTAGCAGTTGAATTGAAAAAAACAGCAACAGTTGAAGAAATTAATAATACAATGAAAGCAGCAGAATCAGAAACTTTTGGTTATAATACGCAGCCAATCGTTTCATCAGATATTATTGGTGAAACACATGGATCAATTTTTGATGCAACATTAACAAAAATTATTGAACGTGATGGAAAACAATTAGTTAAAATATATGCATGATATGATAATGAAATGTCATATGTATCACAAATGGTACGAACATTGTTATACTTTGCAACAGTTTAATCAAAATACGAAAACACTAAAAAAATTTTAGTGCAATGTTTCTTTTAACTGAGATATATAAATAAAAATTTTTCTAGATTATTATTAATATATAAAGTTAGGAGAAACATTTTTATATGGCTAAAGGTAAAATAAAAGGGTCTAAAGATCATTCTTTTGAATTTAAAGAAAAAATTGTTAATGAATATTCAATTAACAATAAATCTTATAGTGAAATATAGACTGCACCCCGTTTAGTAAGTATTAATAAAAAGGTTTACAAACTTTCATTTATTATATCTTTTTCTTTTTGGTTTGAATATCATTTATTTCATTTTTTAACATCATTAATATATTCATTATGAGATTTATAATTTTTATTATGGATTGTTCCTTTTTTAAGTAATGAATGAAAACTTTCAATAATAATGTTGTCTGCACAATGATAATTTTTACCCATTGAATAGACTGCACCCAAAAAAGTAAGTAAAGAAAAAAAGTCTTTGCTAAACTTTTAAAGGAGGTGCATTTTTATATGGCAAGAAAAGGACAAAAATTTAATAAATATACAGCAGATTTTCGAAAAAGGATAGGACAAGAGGTTAAAAATAATAGTATAAGTTTTATTGCAAAAAAATATGCAATAATGCCAAATTGTAAAGTTAAGTGCAACTAAATTATTTTTCTAACCAAATATTCGATTGGCGAAAGATAATTTAGTATTTTTCTTGGTCTTTGGTTTAAAGACAATATAAATTTATGAACTGCATTTTTAGTAGTATTTGAAAAATTAAATTTTTTAGGAAATTTTTTTATAATTAAACCATTAGTATTTTCATTAGTACCTCTTTGTCAGGGTGAATATGCATTAGCAAAATAAATTTTCACATTTAAATTTTTTTCAAGTTGTTGTCAATTAGCAAATTCTTTACCACGATCAAATGTTATAGTCTTAACAAGATTATTTGGAAGAATTGATAAATAATGGCTAATATTTTCGTTAATAACTTTAGTAGTTCTATTTTCAACTAATATTGCTAAAGTAAATCTTGATGTTCTTTCAACTAAAGTTATTAAACATGATTTACTTTTACCTCGTGATGATACTACGGTATCACCTTCTCAATGACCAAGAGTTACGCGATTATTAACATTAGCATTTCGTTCTTTAATTGATTTACCATTAAATTTACCCCGATTTTCTTGATATTTTCGTTTCTTACCTTTTCTTCTTAAATTTTTATTAGTAACTTTTTCAAGTAATCCAGAATAAATTCAATTGTAAATTGTTTTAAAACTAATAATTCATTCTTTATGAAAATTTTTAATTCTGCCATAAATTTGTTCGGGTGATCAACCTAATAATAATTTTTGTTGTACATATTTTACTAATTCTCTATTTTTAAACTTATGAAAATAAATATGTGATTGTTTTCTATTTTCTCCTTTATTTTGTGCAATTAATGAAAAATAATGATTATTATCTTTATTTCTATTAACTTATCGAATAATAGTACTAATACTTCGATTAAGATTTTTAGCTATTTCACTAATTTTTATTTTAAACTTCAATTGATTCTCAATATAAATTCTTTCATCTATGCCAAGATGTTTATATCCCATATAAAAACTCCTTGCTTTATTTTTTCTAAAATAAACTTAGCATCATAAAATTTTTATATGAGATTTTTTGCAATTTTATTTACTTGCACTTACAAGTATAATTCAGCTAATAAAAAAACTGTTGCTTCATGGTATGAAAATTTTAAGAAAGGAATTTTAAACACCAATAAAGGTCCAAAAGAATCATTTGAAAAAAGAGATTTAAACTATTACAAAGTTAGGTATGAATTACTAAAAAAGCTTCATGACTTTTACAATTAAATAAAAGAAAAATTGTATTTTTTATCAAAGAAAACCTTAATAAATATCCACTAAATTTATTACTTGATATAACAGATTTAAAGCGTAGTTATTGAGATAAATATAAAAATTATTCAAGTAATGGTAAGGATAGCGAATCATTAAAAAATATTGTAAAAGTCTATGAAGAAAATTTAAAACAATTTGGTTATCGTCGAATTACCAAATATTTAAAAGAAGATTATGGCATTGTTTATAATGCTAAGAAAGTATTACGAATTATGAAAGAAAATAATATTCAAGCTGAATATGTAAAGCGTATGCGTAGAAAAATATTAATAAAACAAAATAGAAATAAAAATATCATTAAATATCCTGATTTAGTAAATCGTAATTTTAATGATATTAAAGAAAGATTTTCAATTTTATTTACTGATGTAACTTATTTAATTTGAAATGGTAAAAAACATTATCGATCAACAATAATTGATGGATATACTAAAGAAATTATTGATGTAAAATGATCAAAATTTAATAATAACAAACTTGTAATTGATAATTTAAATGCTGCAATTAATAAAATTAAAAAAATAAAAAAAGAGCTAAATAAAACAATAATTCATTCAGATCACGGATATCAATATACATCTAAAGATTATAATAGTAAATGTTTAGATAACAAAATTATAATTTCAATGGGTAAAAATTATCATTGTGCAGACAACATTATTATTGAAAGTTTTCATTAATTACTTAAAAAAGGAACAATCCATAATAAAAATTATAAATCTCATAATGAATATATTAATGATGTTAAAAAATGAAATAAATGATATTCAAACCAAAAAGAAAAAGATATAATAAATGAAAGTTTGTAAACCTTTTTATTAATACTTACTAAACAGGGTGCAGTCTAAATACCATTTTTTTAAACTAACCAATTAAAATATTTTCCTCAACATAACTATATTCTTTTTCACCGCTGCCACGAATTGAAACTAATAAAGTTGAAGAAACTCCTAATTGTCCAATAAACATTAATAAAATCAAGATTAAAGTACTTAAAACACCAAAATTATATATATCTTTAAAACCTAATGTATTTAATCCCGTTGTCCCAAAAGCACTACAAATCGTAAAAAAGATATTTAAGAAATCAAGATTAGGATTTTCCGAACTAATGCAAATAACAGCAATGGCAATTAAGGCTCCCGAAATAACGGTAACTCCTAGAGCTCGTTTTACTGTTTCATTTGGAATTTTCCGTTTAAAAACATTAACACTATTATTATTCCGAATAATGGACCAAATGGTAATGATAATAACAGCTAATGTTGTAGTTCGAATTCCCCCCGCTGTTGAAGATGGGGCTGATCCAATAAACATCATAATTGACATTACAATCCGAACCCCTGGTAAAAATTGCCCCATATCAACTGTTAAATAACCAGCATTTCTGGTTGACATTGTATTAAAGAAAATATTCATAAAACCATTTCAATTTGAAGTTGAATTTCGTAAAATACTTTCAATATAACCACCTTGGATACTTAACGTATTAATATTAGTAAATTCAATCAATCAAACACTAAAAACCCCAACAATTGATAAACCAACATAGGTAATTAAATTACTTTTTGTAAACAAAGTGAATTTAGCATGTTCTTTAAGTAGTCATGCCATGAATTTACGTTTTAAGTCATAAAAAGTTGGAAATCCTAAACCTCCAATAATAAATTGAAATAAAAAGACAAATTGAATAAAATAATTGCTATTATAAGGCATTAATGATGAATTACCAATAATATCAAATCCAGCATTATTAATTGAAGAAATTGAGTGAAAAACCCCACTTCATAAACTTCGTCAAAAATTATGGTAAGTAACATTATCAATCATATATTTCCCTTCAATTGATAATTCAGAAAAATAAAAATTGCAAAATAACAAAATTGCCCCAAAACACTCTAAAATAATTAAGAAAATAAAACTATTTTTAATTAAATCAATTGTATGACCAAAATTACTACTTCCCCGTTCACCTTGTACTAACATTTTATCTTTAATTGAAATTCGCCGTCCTAATCAAACAAAAATCATAATTTTAAAAGTAACGATTCCAAAACCACCTGTTTGAATCAAAATTAAGATTATTAACTGCCCTCAAAAACTATAATCAACCGCTGGGTTACTAATCGTAATCCCTGTATCGGAAAAAGCACTTGAAGCAGTAAATAAACCAACTAAATAATTCCAACCAAAATCATAATGCCCTATAATATCCCCTTTACGATCAAAAACAGTTCGACTACCATTAACAACCCCGGGAATAGATAATAATAGTCCACCAAAAAAAACAATTAAAATATAAACTAAAAATAATCTTCCCGATATTTTTGAGAAGGGTAACCAATGGCGACGCCGTATCAATGGCGCACTGGGGTCATTATTTCGTTGTCGTTGACTATCGCTTTTTCTTTTAAAAATATTTTTAAAATATAATTGAAAAAAAACCATATGCTTCTCTCTTTCATTAATATTATTATATACTACAAGTTACTAATTATTGCTAATAATAAAAAAATAGTATAATCTAAATATGCAATAAGGGGGATATAGAATGGTACGAAGAAAAAGTTTTGCAATTATTGGATTAAATAACTTTGGACGTTCAATCGTGGAAACATTAATTCCGCGAAAACAGCATATTATGGTTTTTGATATTGACCAAGCAAAAGTTAATAATATGATTGCTAGCTACGACCAAATTGATGGGGTCGCCTTAGATTCAACAGTTAAAACAAATTTAATTGAACAAGGCTTAGACCAATACGATACCGTCATTATCACTATGGCAAGTAATATTGAAACTAGTGTTTTAACAATTGTTGGATTACAAGACCTTGGTATTACTAATATTATTGCAAAATCAAAAGATATTCGTCATACACGAATCTTAAAAGCATTAGGAATTAACAATATTGTACAGCCTGATACAATGGCCGGAAGTATTACTGCAACAAAAGCAATGTTTGATATTGATATTGAAATGCAAACTGTTGATGAAAATTATGCCTCATTAATTATTCAAGTAACTGATCCAAGTATTGAAGGACAAACATTATCAGAACTGCGTTTTATCAATAACAAAGATTATAATATTGTTTATGTTAAACGTAAAGGCCGTGTTATTTTACCCGGAGATGTTGAAACAATTAAATTAGATGATGAATTATTATTTATTGCTAAAATTAATGCAATTAATGATTTAACAATTAAGTTACAAAAAATTAGTCAAGAAAATGAAAAAGATGGTAAATAACAAAAGACTGCACCCCGTTTAGTAAGTATTAATAAAAAGGTTTACAAACTTTTATTTATTATATCTTTTTCTTTTTGGTTTGAATATCATTTATTTCATTTTTTAACATCATTAATATATTCATTATGAGATTTATAATTTTTATTATGGATTGTTCCTTTTTTAAGTAATGAATGAAAACTTTCAATAATAATGTTGTCTGCACAATGATAATTTTTACCCATTGAAATTATAATTTTGTTATCTAAACATTTACTATTATAATCTTTAGATGTATATTGATATCCGTGATCTGAATGAATTATTGTTTTATTTAGATCTTTTTTTATTTTTTTAATTTTATTAATTGCAGCATTTAAATTATCAATTACAAGTTTGTTATTATTAAATTTTGATCATTTTACATCAATAATTTCTTTAGTATATCCATCAATTATTGTTGATTGATAATGTTTTTTACCATTTCAAATTAAATAAGTTACATCAGTAAATAAAATTGAAAATCTTTCTTTAATATCATTAAAATTACGATTTACTAAATCAGGATATTTAATTATATTTTTATTTCTATTTTGTTTTATTAATATTTTTCTACGCATACGCTTTACATATTCAGCTTGAATATTATTTTCTTTCATAATTCGTAATACTTTCTTAGCGTTATAAACAATGCCATAATCTTCTTTTAAATATTTGGTAATTCGACGATAACCAAATTGTTTTAAATTTTCTTCATAGACTTTTACAATATTCTTTAATGATTCACTACCCTTACCACCATTACTTGAATAATTTTTATATTTATCTCAATAACTACGCTTTAAATCTGTTATATCAAGTAATAAATTTAGTGGATATTTATTAATGTTTTCTTTGATAAAAAATACAATTTTTCTTTTATTTAATTGTAAAAGTCATGAAGCTTTTTTAGTAATTCATACCTAACTTTGTAATAGTTTAAATCTCTTTTTTCAAATGATTCTTTTGGACCTTTATTGATGTTTAAAATTCTTTTCTTAAAATTTTCATACCATGAAGCAACAGTTTTTTTATTAATTGCATATTTTTTTGCAATAAAACTTATACTATTATTTTTAACCTCTTGTCCTATCCTTTTTCGAAAATCTGCTGTATATTTATTAAATTTTTGTCCTTTTCTTGCCATATAAAAACGCACCTCCTTTAAAAGTTTAGCAAAGACTTTTTTTCTTTACTTACTTTTTTGGGTGCAGTCTAAACCTTGATAAAATTCTTACTTATAACCCAATTGATTAAAATTATTAATCAATGGGTTTTTTAATATTGTTTTGTCAGGGAAAAGGAGTCCCTTTTGTACTTAATAATAGTTCATTAATTCCTCACATTATTAAGGTTCCTCCAATAATAATCAATAAACTATATAAAGTCTTATGATTACTACTAAAAGCAAAGAAACTATACATAATATAACCAATTGAACCAATTAATAAGAACAAGGAAAACCCAGCATAATAATACATCCCTTTGACTTTTGTTACTTCCACCCGTTTCGTATAGCGATTAACACAAACAGCAATAATTAAACTAATATAACAAAGAAATGCCGCAAAACTAACTGCATTAGAAGAAAGGTCTAACAAGTACATTGGATCACCAATAAGTCCCAAGCTAAGTCCCATCAATAATAAGTTAAAACTAATCGTAATCCCCATTTGAATCAAACCAATCTGTTGATAACTTAATTCCTTTTTACCAATATAAATTAGATTTTCTTCTTGGACTGTATGGCCTAACGAAGGAGCTACAAAAGTTAATCCATTAATACTCATTAATGCTGTCAACATAATAAATCACATTAAGATTTTAGCAACGGATCCTTCAATAACATTTTTAAATAAGGTAAAAACAATACCATCATTTGTTCCTAAGAACAATGAAATAACTTCTAAAATATAAAAGATAGTAATAAATAATATTGCTGTAAATAATGCTTTTGGCACAACGTTTTTATTAGAAACTTCTTTTTGTAATCCAGCAGCATAAATGAACCCATCAAATGAAAATAACACCGGTAATAACCCCATAAAGAAATTACCAAATTTTAAGTCTTTATAAGTATCAAAGACATTGCCATTAATTGGCGCAATAAATCCCACAACTAAACTAACTAATAGTGGAATAAACTTAATAAAAGTTCCAATTGTTTGAACTCATTTCCCAACATTTCGTAAGAAAATATTTAATAAGAAAAACAAAATTAAAATAACAAGACCAACACTAATGGCAATTATGTTTTGTGTTCCTTTACTAATACTTTCAATTGCTAATGCATCAAACATCGCATTAATACTAAAAATTGGGAAAAGGCCTAATAAAATTGGAAAATAAAAAAAGATATAAAGCAACGATATTAAACTGCCAACTTTGCGGCCAATTAAAACATTCGCCCACGATGCAAGGGTGCCATGACCACTTTTTGTTTTGACAGATGTGACTTCAATAAAAACCATAATCATTGCCATTCCTAAATTCCCAACTAAGACTCATAAACCGATTGCTAAATAAGGATTTTGGGTAAAATATAAAACATGGCCTTCTGAAGTATCATTTTTCAAATAAATTCCAATTCCGATTGTAATTCCAACGGCAGTTGAAAAAACAGTCAGAAATTCAAAAAATTTAACATGCTTTTTAGTTTTTCCCATTAATTTTTTCCTCCATTTTTAATAAACTATTAATAACCTATTTTTAGTAAAAAAATAATTAAATAAATTATAGCATATTTTATTTTATATTTTCATAATATTCCCTTTAATTTTGTCGAAAACTCTTGATATTTATAAAATATATCTAAAATTAGGTATATTTTTAATATAAAGAAAGGTAAATAATTGATGGAAAAAATACTTGCAGAATTAATAAATAGTTTAACAGATGATCAATTTTTAGAATTTTATGAAAAATTTAAAAAAGAAGCAGAATTAATCAAAAAACAAAAACGCTTAAATGAAATTGATCAAAAATTTAGAGATAAAGGTATTAAATGCCCTAATTGCAAATATTATCATTGTTTTAAAAATGGCCATAATCCCGAAGGAAAACAAAAATATTTATGCAAAAAATGTCGGGCTAGTTTTGATGCTTTTCGTCATCATTTTACTTATTGAAGTCATTTAAATTATGAACAATGAAATTTATTAATTCAAATTTCATTGCTATGACAATCTAGTAAAGTAATTTCCCGTTTTATTAAAACAACACCCAAAACAGCTTGATATAATCGTCAAAAATTAATGCAATCAAAATAATTAGAAAATACTCAATTAAAATTTAAAAAATTAAATGGCCAAATACAAATCGATGAAACATTTATTAAAGAAATCCATAAAGGTAATTTTAAAGATAAATTTGATAAACGAAAAACTCATCTTGATCCATTTTCCACTAACACTAAATGTTGTATTCAAATGGCGGTTGATACTAATAATAATATTTTTGTTCAATCCACTAATACCAAACGATTACAAAAACAGTAAACTTATTGCGATACTAACAAAAATAAAAAAATTACAAATTAAAAAAATTAAATTAAACTTTAAAATAATTATTTTTAAAAATTTTAATTGCTTTTTAAGCATAAATAATATAAGGTATCGTAAGAAGTCTATTATTTATCTCTTTCACTAAAAATATACCTAATGGATAGGTTACAATAAGTTGGACCATATTTATGTGGACTAGACTGCACCCAAAAAAGTAAGTAAAGAAAAAAAGTCTTTACTAAACTTTAAAGGAGGTGCATTTTTATATGGCAAGAAAAGGACAAAAATTTAATAAATATACAGCATATTTTCGAAAAAGGATAGGACAAGAGGTTAAAAATAATAGTATAAGTTTTATTGCAAAAAAATATGCAATTAATAAAAAAACTGTTGCTTCATGGTATGAAAATTTTAAGAAAAGAATTTTAAACATCAATAAAGGTCCAAAAGAATCATTTGAAAAAAGAGATTTAAACTATTACAAAGTTAGGTATGAATTACTAAAAAAGCTTCATGACTTTTACAATTAAATAAAAGAAAAATTGTATTTTTTATCAAAGAAAACATTAATAAATATCCACTAAATTTATTACTTGATGTAACAGATTTAAAGCGTAGTTATTGAGATAAATATAAAAATTATTCAAGTAATGGTGGTAAGGGTAGTGAATCATTAAAGAATATTGTAAAAGTCTATGAAGAAAATTTAAAACAATTTGGTTATCGTCGAATTACCAAATATTTAAAAGAAGATTATGGCATTGTTTATAATGCTAAGAAAGTATTACGAATTATGAAAGAAAATAATATTCAAGCTGAATATGTAAAGCGTATGCGTAGAAAAATATTAATAAAACAAAATAGAAATAAAAATATAATTAAATATCCTGATTTAGTAAATCGTAATTTTAATGATATTAAAGAAAGATTTTCAATTTTATTTACTGATGTAACTTATTTAATTTGAAATGGTAAAAAACATTATCAATCAACAATAATTGATGGATATACTAAAGAAATTATTGATGTAAAATGATCAAAATTTAATAATAACAAACTTGTAATTGATAATTTAAATGCTGCAATTAATAAAATTAAAAAAATAAAAAAAGATCTAAATAAAACAATAATTCATTCAGATCACGGATATCAATATACATCTAAAGATTATAATAGTAAATGTTTAGATAACAAAATTATAATTTCAATGGGTAAAAATTATCATTGTGCAGACAACATTATTATTGAAAGTTTTCATTCATTACTTAAAAAAGGAACAATCCATAATAAAAATTATAAATCTCATAATGAATATATTAATGATGTTAAAAAATGAAATAAATGATATTCAAACCAAAAAGAAAAAGATATAATAAATAAAAGTTTGTAAACCTTTTTATTAATACTTACTAAACGGGGTGCAGTCTTTTGTTATTTACCATCTTTTTCATTTTCTTGACTAATTTTTTGTAACTTAATTGTTAAATCATTAATTGCATTAATTTTAGCAATAAATAATAATTCATCATCTAATTTAATTGTTTCAACATCTCCGGGTAAAATAACACGGCCTTTACGTTTAACATAAACAATATTATAATCTTTGTTATTGATAAAACGCAGTTCTGATAATGTTTGTCCTTCAATACTTGGATCAGTTACTTGAATAATTAATGAGGCATAATTTTCATCAACAGTTTGCATTTCAATATCAATATCAAACATTGCTTTTGTTGCAGTAATACTTCCGGCCATTGTATCAGGCTGTACAATATTGTTAATTCCTAATGCTTTTAAGATTCGTGTATGACGAATATCTTTTGATTTTGCAATAATATTAGTAATACCAAGGTCTTGTAATCCAACAATTGTTAAAACACTAGTTTCAATATTACTTGCCATAGTGATAATGACGGTATCGTATTGGTCTAAGCCTTGTTCAATTAAATTTGTTTTAACTGTTGAATCTAAGGCGACCCCATCAATTTGGTCGTAGCTAGCAATCATATTATTAACTTTTGCTTGGTCAATATCAAAAACCATAATATGCTGTTTTCGCGGAATTAATGTTTCCACGATTGAACGTCCAAAGTTATTTAATCCAATAATTGCAAAACTTTTTCTTCGTACCATTCTATATCCCCCTTATTGCATATTTAGATTATACTATTTTTTTATTATTAGCAATAATTAGTAACTTGTAGTATATAATAATATTAATGAAAGAGAGAAGCATATGGTTTTTTTCAATTATATTTTAAAAATATTTTTAAAAGAAAAAGCGATAGTCAACGACAACGAAATAATGACCCCAGTGCGCCATTGATACGGCGTCGCCATTGGTTACCCTTCTCAAAAATATCGGGAAGATTATTTTTAGTTTATATTTTAATTGTTTTTTTTGGTGGACTATTATTATCTATTCCCGGGGTTGTTAATGGTAGTCGAACTGTTTTTGATCGTAAAGGGGATATTATAGGGCATTATGATTTTGGTTGGAATTATTTAGTTGGTTTATTTACTGCTTCAAGTGCTTTTTCCGATACAGGGATTACGATTAGTAACCCAGCGGTTGATTATAGTTTTTGAGGGCAGTTAATAATCTTAATTTTGATTCAAACAGGTGGTTTTGGAATCGTTACTTTTAAAATTATGATTTTTGTTTGATTAGGACGGCGAATTTCAATTAAAGATAAAATGTTAGTACAAGGTGAACGGGGAAGTAGTAATTTTGGTCATACAATTGATTTAATTAAAAATAGTTTTATTTTCTTAATTATTTTAGAGTGTTTTGGGGCAATTTTGTTATTTTGCAATTTTTATTTTTCTGAATTATCAATTGAAGGGAAATATATGATTGATAATGTTACTTACCATAATTTTTGACGAAGTTTATGAAGTGGGGTTTTTCACTCAATTTCTTCAATTAATAATGCTGGATTTGATATTATTGGTAATTCATCATTAATGCCTTATAATAGCAATTATTTTATTCAATTTGTCTTTTTATTTCAATTTATTATTGGAGGTTTAGGATTTCCAACTTTTTATGACTTAAAACGTAAATTCATGGCATGACTACTTAAAGAACATGCTAAATTCACTTTGTTTACAAAAAGTAATTTAATTACCTATGTTGGTTTATCAATTGTTGGGGTTTTTAGTGTTTGATTGATTGAATTTACTAATATTAATACGTTAAGTATCCAAGGTGGTTATATTGAAAGTATTTTACGAAATTCAACTTCAAATTGAAATGGTTTTATGAATATTTTCTTTAATACAATGTCAACCAGAAATGCTGGTTATTTAACAGTTGATATGGGGCAATTTTTACCAGGGGTTCGGATTGTAATGTCAATTATGATGTTTATTGGATCAGCCCCATCTTCAACAGCGGGGTGGAATTCGAACTACAACATTAGCTGTTATTATCATTACCATTTGGTCCATTATTCGGAATAATAATAGTGTTAATGTTTTTAAACGGAAAATTCCAAATGAAACAGTAAAACGAGCTCTAGGAGTTACCGTTATTTCGGGAGCCTTAATTGCCATTGCTGTTATTTGCATTAGTTCGGAAAATCCTAATCTTGATTTCTTAAATATCTTTTTTACGATTTGTAGTGCTTTTGGGACAACGGGATTAAATACATTAGGTTTTAAAGATATATATAATTTTGGTGTTTTAAGTACTTTAATCTTGATTTTATTAATGTTTATTGGACAATTAGGAGTTTCTTCAACTTTATTAGTTTCAATTCGTGGCAGCGGTGAAAAAGAATATAGTTATGTTGAGGAAAATATTTTAATTGGTTAGTTTAAAAAAATGGTATTTTTGTAAGGTTGTAGAAACCACATACATTTTGTACTTTTGGTATTTACATTTTTAAAAAATTGATTTTATTAATATTTTAAATAAGGAGTTGAAATTATGCAAACAAAGCAATATTTAATTTTGTGGTCGTTAGTTAAAAAGTGTGGTAAAGATATTTTTATTAATACTGTCAATAAGATTGCAAATGATATTGAAATTAAAAAGTAAAAGAATAAATTATCCGCTTAATTTATTAGCGGATAATTTATTCAATAATAGACTTCTTGCGATACATGATTATTTATGCTTAAAAAGCAATTAAAATTTTTAAAAATAATTATTTTAAAGTTTAATTTAATTTTTTTAATTTGTAATTTTTTTTATTTTTGTTAGTATCGCAAGAAGTCTATTGAAAATATGAATACAAAATTAATTAACAAAAATTCCATTATTATTTCTGATATGCAACCATTATATTTATTAGTAGCAAAACAAACAAGTTCTACTTTATGTGCCACTAAAACTAGGACAAATCCTGATGCCAGTTATCGAAAATTAAATAAAATTAGTAAATTACAAGCAAGTCTTAAAGAATCTTTAATTCATTATCATGATTTAGGGTTCACTAACATTCAAAATTATTTAAATCTCTGAAAATGAAAATACCAACACAAAGGTTTAACACCAAACCAACAAGCAACGGTATTATATTTTAACATCTAAAAAAGTTAAAGAACAATAATAATCTTCCACCAAATTCGTTTTCAAATTGTCATATTGATGATTTTTTTATTTTATCAAGATTTTTATAGGTAGCGTGTAAAATGTTGGGGAAAAGTTTTCAGCATTAAGTTCTAATAATAATTATAAACTATTTTCTTTAAAAGAGTTTTAGTATTTGATAATGTAGAAGCGGTGAATATTGGTAAGTTATATTGTTTAACTTCTGGATTATTCATCTTTTTAAATATTCATATTCAAGTAATTTGTTCATTTTTTACTTGAAGATTTTTAATTTCTGTTAGCTCTTGAAAGGGATTAATCCCATTAGCTGTCAATTGTTTTAATAACATTACTTTGTAAATCGTTTTTTCATTAAATATTTTTGGTTTTGAACGAAACATTACTTTAATAATTCGAGCAATATAATTTTCAATGCGACAACCAATATTTTCTTGATATTCTCATTTTTGAATTGCTCCATAGTATGTTCTTAAATAATTAGATATTTCTTGTAACTTTCCTTTCGCTTCTTCGGTTTTAACAAGCTGATAAGCTCATTCAAGGTATTTTGTAACCTTGTTTCAGTTTAATTTTAGAATTGCTTTTCTAATTTTATTGCCAAATTGTAAAGTTAAGTACAACTAAATTATTTTTCTAACCAAATATTCGATTGGCGAAAGATAATTTAGTATTTTTCTTGGTCTTTGGTTTAAAGACAATATAAATTTATGAACTGCATTTTTAGTAGTATTTGAAAAATTAAATTTTTTAGGAAATTTTTCTCTAATTAAACCATTAGTATTTTCATTAGTACCTCTTTGTCAGGGTGAATATGCATTAGCAAAATAAATTTTCACATTTAAATTTTTTTCAAGTTGTTGTCAATTAGCAAATTCTTTACCACGATCAAATGTTATAGTCTTAACAAGATTATTTGGAAGAATTGATAAATAATGGCTAATATTTTCGTTAATAACTTTAGTAGTTCTATTTTCAACTAATATTGCTAAAGTAAATCTTGATGTTCTTTCAACTAAAGTTATTAAACATGATTTACTTTTACCTCGTGATGATACTACGGTATCACCTTCTCAATGACCAAGAGTTACGCGATTATTAACATTAGCATTTCGTTCTTTAATTGATTTACCATTAAATTTACCCCGATTTTCTTGATATTTTCGTTTCTTACCTTTTCTTCTTAAATTTTTATTAGTAACTTTTTCAAGTAATCCAGAATAAATTCAATTGTAAATTGTTTTAAAACTAATAATTCATTCTTTATGAAAATTTTTAATTCTGCCATAAATTTGTTCGGGTGATCAACCTAATAATAATTTTTGTTGTACATATTTTACTAATTCTCTATTTTTAAACTTATTAAAATAAATATGTGATTGTTTTCTATTTTCTGCTTTATTTTGTGCAATTAATGAAAAATAATGATTATTATCTTTATTTCTATTAACTTATCGAATAATAGTACTAATACTTCGATTAAGATTTTTAGCTATTTCACTAATTTTTATTTTAAACTTCAATTGATTCTCAATATAAATTCTTTCATCTATGCCAAGATGTTTATATCCCATATAAAAACTCCTTGCTTTATTTTTTCTAAAATAAACTTAGCATCATAAAATTTTTATATGAGATTTTTTGCAATTTTATTTACTTGCACTTACAAGTATAATTCAGCTATTAAATAAATAACGTTTATAATATCGTGGACCACGGAGACAATCTTTAATTTTTTTAATAACATGGAAACGATCAATGATAAATTCAACATTGATGTGTTTTTCAACCGTTGAAATATATTGTGCACCATCACCAAGCACAATAATTTTAGCTGTCTCGGGTGATTCATAATTTAAGTTAATAAATTCTTTAATTCCTTGATTCCTTGTCAGTATTTTTTAGAGTTATTTTTTTAACTTCATTAGTTATTGTTACTATAAATTTGACATTATGCATTGTTTTTCGTATTGTTTTAGGATCTTTATAACCAGTATGAAAGACGGTTAAACGGATTCTTTTCTTAATTTTTAATCGTTTTTTGATTTGATAACTAATGGCGTTGCGATATGCTTCATCGGTTTCAATATAAATAACCCCATCATGTTTTAGTTTTGTATCTGGTTCATCTAGCATTAGTTCTAACAAATGTTTAATATCAAACCGTTTAATAAGGTTAAAAATTGTTTTTTTTGTTATGTTAGCATTCCGATACATATTACAAATATCTTGATAACTAAAATTTATGCCTAATTTGCTGATTATTTCTAACGAAAAATCATAATCAAGTCGCTGATAACTTTCAATCCCTAATTGAATATCAAGTAAAAAGACCGTTTTTGGTTTTTTTGCCCCTTGAAATTCTGGTTTTAAGATATATTTTCGTCGTTTAAAAGTAACTTCACCATTACGAAAAACCAAAGTTCGTTGATAAAATCCTTTTGGAATATAACGTGCTTTGCGTCAGTCCTTATTAAAAATATAGTTATCAATATATTCAAAAATATTTTTAAATAGTATTCAAGCTTCAGAACTAATTTCATTGTTTAAATAGGATAATAGTGCTGTAATAGGGATATTGGGGCTAATTTCATTAATTAAATCAATAAAAGAGTTATTATTTTCGTTTAAAAACTCTTGGATTCTAGTTATAATATTCATAGGATAGTTTTCTTTCTAATTTTTTTCAAACCTAATTATACTGAAAACTTTCTTTTTTATTTTCCCCAACTTTGGCAACGCAATCTTTCATATGATACTTGAAATAAATATTCAAAAAATTGTGATGAATATCAACCAAATATTGATTATTCAATATATGAAATAATTAAAGCAATTCATAGAGAAAATAGTATTAAAGGACACAGACAAATTAAATTATCTTTGGAAGAGCAAAAAATTAATGTGTCGAATTCAACAGTTTATCGTTATATGAAATTAGCTAATAGAATTTCTAGTGTAAGAATTAAAACAAGAAAAAAAATAATCATTTCTTAAAAATGACAAATGAACATATTCGACATAAATATCTATTAAAACGTAATTTTAAAGCTGAAAAAAATAATCAAAAGTGATCAATTGATATTACGTATGTTAAAACAATCACAGAATGAGTATATTTATTTGCAATCAAGGATTTATTTAGTAATTTAATAGTAAATTATTCTTTAACAACAACCCCAACAGTAAATTGAGTAAATAATTGTATCAAAGAAGCAATTATTAAAAGAAAAATAATCAAAGGTGAATTAACTATTAATTCTGATCAAGGTATTCATTTCACTTCAAAAGCTTATGAAAAATTATTAAAAAAACACGGTATAAATATAAGTATGTCAAGAAGAGGCAATTGTTTAGATAATTCACCGATTGAAAATCAATTTTCAATTCTTAAAACCGAGAACTCAGAATTATCACACTGTAAAAATATTTTAGAAGTAAAAAATATTGTAGATAATTATATAATTCATTATAATGAAAAAAGAAAAATTTTAAATTTAAAAATGCCACCACTTCAATATGAAATGAAAGCATTTTTTAATTAAAATTCTCAGTTATCTGAAACTGTGCACTAAGGAAGAAACAATTGACTATCATGCGGGAATTTATTTAAATAAAAAAACCGGCGAGGAAGTAGCCAAGGATGAGGTTGTAATGACATTATATACTAATCGGTATGTTACGACCCCAGTTTATGATTGAGCAAAACGGATTTTCCGGATTGTTACAACAAAACCACAAGAAGAAGAGTTAGTTTATGAAATAATTCAGTAAAAGTGATGCTTTAAGTTAATCACTTTTTTGTTTTAATGACTTTAATTTTTTTAAAAATAGCGGTATTATTAACTAAGAAAATGAAAATGGGAGAGAGATAATAATGTTACATTTACTGCGTTATGAAGTAAAACTTGATAATTTTTCAGGACCATTAGATTTGTTGTTACATTTAGTTAAGGAAAAAGAAATGGATCTTTTTACAGTTAAGTTAACAGAAATTACTGACCAATTTTTAGCATATATTGGGGCCATGGAACAATTAAATATTGAAATTGCCTCGGAATATTTAACAATGGCAAGTTATTTAGTGGAAACAAAAACAAAGTTAGTGTTACCAAAAGAAGAAGTTGAAATTGATGATAATTATGAAAAAGATGCCCAGGATGAGTTAATTAATCGTTTATTAGAATATAAAAAAATTAAAGAAGTTAGTCAATATTTCAAAGATCAGCATCAAGAAGGGATTCGTTATTTATCAAAACCACGGACAATTATTAAGGGTAATCCCATTAAAGACGAGGATTTACCATTATCAACCAAAATTAATATTTATAAATTAACGAATAGTTTTTTAAAAATGTTAGAGCGAGTTAATGCAACAAAACCGTTAGAATCAAAAGTTGTTATTACTGAAGTTTCACCAGAGGAAATAGCTGAGTGCATTATGGCTTTATTAGCCGAAGATGACAAAGAATGGACATTAGAAGAATTATTAGGTAATTTTACGTTATCATTGCAAGTTTTTGTTGCTTGTTTTATTGCGTTGTTAGATTTAGCTCGGCACCAAAAAATTGAAATTGAGCAATACCAACATTTAGAAGCAATTTATATTAGACCACATTTACAGAAAGAGGGGAATTAAGATTAATGAATGTAAATGAAAAAATGGCTGTTTTAGAAGGGCTCTTATTTATTAGGGGCGATGAAGGAATTATTTTAAAAGAAATCGCTTATATTCTTGAAATTTCTGTTGTTGAATGTGAAGAAGTTTTAACAAAATTACAAA
Source organism: Spiroplasma endosymbiont of Polydrusus pterygomalis (assembly GCF_964030635.1). Classification (GTDB taxonomy): domain Bacteria; phylum Bacillota_I; class Bacilli_A; order Mycoplasmatales; family Mycoplasmataceae; genus Spiroplasma. Next base: position 1,701,144 of record NZ_OZ034909.1, read on the forward strand.
CAGAATATCAAACTAATGAGCAGCGAGGGTTGAGAATAAAGCCTTTTGCGGATAAATATCGTTTAACAACGAAACAAGAATATTACCAATTTTATTTAAAATTAGCTAGTAATAAAATGGAAGCACGATTATCACAAGCAGCATTAGAAACGTTAGCTATTGTTGCATATCGGGGACCAATTAGTAAACCAGAAATTGAAGAATTACGTGGTGTTAATTCAGATAGTGTTATTGCCAAATTACGAGCTCGTGATTTAATTGATGAAGCTGGAAAAAGTGAATTACCAGGGAAACCAATGACTTATCACATTACCGAAGAGTTTTTAAAAGCTTTTAATTTAACTTCTTTATCGGAACTGCCACAAATTAAAGAAACTGTGGTGGATAATGAACAGGATTTATTTAAATAATGGAACGATTACAAAAAATTATTGCTGCAAAAGGTTATTGTTCACGCCGAAAAGCAGAAGAATTAATTACACAGGGTCGAGTTAAAGTTAATAATGTTGTTGTGACAACATTAGGAACAAAAGTCGATAAATATGATCAAATTAAGATTGATAATAAAATCCTTACTGATGAAAATTCAAGTAAGGTTTATTTAATGTTAAATAAGCCCCGTAATTGTGTTTCAACAATGCATGACCCTCAACATCGAAAAACGGTGTTAAGTTATATTAAAGGGGTACCACAACGAATTTATCCAATCGGACGATTAGACTATGATACTAGTGGTCTTTTACTATTGACTAATGATGGGGAATTTACTAATATTATTACACACCCAAGTCATATTATTAATAAGACATATCATGTATTAATTTCTGGTTATCTTACAAAACAAAAATTACAACAGTTAGCAACTGGCGTTGAAATTGAGCCAGGAATTATAACAAGTCAAGCGCAAGCAAAATTAGTAAAATACGAAGAAACAAAGGATGCTTCCATTCTTTTATTGACAATTCATGAAGGACGAAAGCATCAAGTTAAAAAAATGATTCAAGCGATTGGACATGAAGTTATTAAATTGAAACGCGTTGTAATTGGTTTTTTACAATTAGATGAAGCATTAAAACCTGGTGAATGACGTTATTTAAAACCGAAAGAGATTAAACGTTTTTTTGGAATAGCATCACATTTAAAAACAAAATAAAGGAGATAAAAAAATGCGGATTACATTAGCAGGAGTTGTTGGAGTTGGGAAATCAACTGTTAGTAAAATGTTGGGGGAAAAGCATAAATATCTGGTAATGGATGAACCAGTCGAAGAAAATCCATATTTAGATCAGTATTATGCTGATCCAAAAGGGATGGCTTTTAAAATGCAAGTTTATATGATTATGGCCCGCAGTAAGCAATTAAAACAAGCAAAAATAACATCAAATATTATTTTTGATCGTAGTATTTTAGAAGACCCAATTTTTGTTGATGTTTTGTATGAACTAGGATATATGAATAAGATCGACTATAAAGTTTATAAAGAATTTTATGTTGTTGTTGTATTGCAAAGTTTATATTTAGATGAAAATATTAAACCAGAATTAGTTGTTTATTTACGGGTTGATCCAGAAATAGCAATGGAGCGAATTAGTAAAAGAGGCCGTGCTAGTGAGCAAAATGTTGGTAGTGCTTATTGAGCATTATTGAATCGGAAGTATGAGGAATGATATGAACGTTCAAAAGATAAGTTTAATTTTTTAGTTATTGATGCCAATCATAAAACACCAGAAGAGATTGTTGCCATAATTTCTGAGAAGCTAATTGATTAGGGAACATAAAATAGACTTCTTGCGATATTAACAAAAATAAAAAAATTACAAATAAAAAAATTAAATTAAACTTTAAAATAATCATTTTTAAAAATTTTAATTGCTTTTTAAGCATAAATAATAAGGTATCGCAAGAAGTCTAATGATAATAAAAAATTAGACTGCGCACAAAAAAGTAAGTAAAGAAAAAAAGTCTTTACTAAACTTTAAAGGAGGTGCATTTTTATATGGCAAGAAAAGGACAAAAATTTAATAAATATACAGCAGATTTTCGAAAAAGGATAGGACAAGAGGTTAAAAATAATAGTATAAGTTTTATTGCAAAAAAATATGCAATTAATAAAAAAACTGTTGCTTCATGGTATGAAAATTTTAAGAAAAGAATTTTAAACATCAATAAAGGTCCAAAAGAATCATTTGAAAAAAGAGATTTAAACTATTACAAAGTTAGGTATGAATTACTAAAAAAGCTTCATGACTTTTACAATTAAATAAAAGAAAAATTGTATTTTTTATCAAAGAAAACCTTAATAAATATCCACTAAATTTATTACTTGATATAACAGATTTAAAGCGTAGTTATTGAGATAAATATAAAAATTATTCAAGTAATGGTAAGGATAGCGAATCATTAAAGAATATTGTAAAAGTCTATGAAGAAAATTTGAAACAATTTGGTTATCGTCGAATTACCAAATATTTAAAAGAAGATTATGGCATTGTTTATAATGCTAAGAAAGTATTACGAATTATGAAAGAAAATAATATTCAAGATGAATATGTAAAGCGTATGCGTAGAAAAATATTAATAAAACAAAATAGAAATAAAAATATAATTAAATATCCTTATTTAGTAAATCGTAATTTTAATGATATTAAAGAAAGATTTTCAATTTTATTTACTGATGTAACTTATTTAATTTGAAATGGTAAAAAACATTATCAATCAACAATAATTGATGGATATACTAAAGAAATTATTGATGTAAAATGATCAAAATTTAATAATAACAAACTTGTAATTGATAATTTAAATGCTGCAATTAATAAAATTAAAAAAATAAAAAAAGATCTAAATAAAACAATAATTCATTCAGATCATGGATATCAATATACATCTAAAGATTATAATAGTAAATGTTTAGATAACAAAATTATAATTTCAATGGGTAAAAATTATCATTGTGCAGACAACATTATTATTGAAAGTTTTCATTCATTACTTAAAAAAGGAACAATCCATAATAAAAATTATAAATCTCATAATGAATATATTAATGATGTTAAAAAATGAAATAAATGATATTCAAACCAAAAAGAAAAAGATATAATAAATAAAAGTTTGTAAACCTTTTTATTAATAATTACTAAACAGGGTGCAGTCTATATACCGATGAATTTAGAAAACAAATTGTTTTACTTTATCAAAATGGTAAAACAATTCTTGAAATTTTTAAGGAATATGGGATGTCAAAATCAGCCGTATATCAGTGAATTGAAAAATTAAATAATTCTGGATCTTTTAAAGCAAAAGATAACCGCACTGTTGAAGAAAACGAACTGATTGCCTTGCGGAAAGAATTAATCCAATTACGAATGGAAAACGACATTTTAAAGCAAGCGGCACTGATAATTGGCAAAAAATAGAAATTATTAACAATAATAAAGAAAAATATTCCGTGCGAAAAATGGGTCAAATATTAAAGATAGCAAAATCAACATATTACTATCAAATTAATAAATACGCTATGGTTGATGTTAATAATTATGAACAAGAAGTTATCAGTGCATTTAATGCTAGATGCTAGTCGAAAAATTTATGGAGCTCGTAAAATTAAAGCTATTTTAACCAGAAAAGATATTATCTTATCGCGAAGAAAAATTCGCCAAATTATGATTAAAAATCAGTTAGTATCTAAATACACCAAATTAAAATATTGTAATCATAAGTCAATGGTTAATAACGACGAAATTAGCAACGTTTTAAACCGTGAATTTAATAATAAACAACCAAATGAAGTTGTTGTTAGTGATTTAACATATGTTCAAGTTGGTGCTAAATGACATTATATTTGTTTATTAGTTGACTTGTTTAATCGTGAAATAATTGGCTATAGTGCCGGGACAAACAAAACATCCCAACTAGGACAAAAAGCCTTTTATTCAATTACAAGACCATTAAATCAAATTACGTTATTTCATACTGACCGGGATAATGAATTTAAAAATAAAATCATTGATAATATCTTAAATACTTTTAACATCAAACGATCATTAAGCAATAAAGGCTGTCCATACGATAATGCTGTGGCTGAAACAACTTACAAAAGTTTTAAAACGGAATTTATCAAGGGGCAAAAATTTATAAATTTAACCCAATTAAAATACAAATTATTTGACTTTGTGGATTGATATAACAATATTCGAATTCACGGTAGTTTAAATTATTTAACACCTGTTGAATTTAGAAAACAACAGTCCATATAAAAAGTGTCATAAAAAGGGTTGCCAATCCATAAAATTAGGTATATTTTATAAATATCAATAATTTTCTACAAAATTAAAGTAGATTTATCTTTAAAAAAGTTAAAAATAATGTATAGTTATAAATAAACAATCATATATAAAATAATTCTTAGGAGGAATAGAAATGAAAAAACTGCTTAGCACATTGGTAGCATCAATAATCGTATCAGCATCAACAACAAGCTTAATAGCTTGTTCAGATAGTAATATGGCTTATTATAATGAGTTTATGAATGGTGTAAAAAATAACGAAAGTTTTACTTTTATGGTTTACGCCCAAAATTGTATTCACTGTGAAAATACAATTAGTACAACAATTGCTGATTTATATAATAAAAATGGTTTTGGAAATAATAAATATGACAAATATTTAGCTGGTGATTTTGGCCAACAATTTGCCTTAAAAAATTATCCTCTTAGTGCGGAAGAACAAGAAAAAATTAAAAATACCCGTTTAATTATTACCGAAAATGTTAAAGATTATAATGGTGTTTGAAAAGAAAAATGAGTATCCAAAATTGGGGATTGAATTGTTACTCAAGAACGAAATGCCCATAAAATTAATGGCGAAATTGATAAAACCATTACCGCTGATTCATTAGGATTAAGTGGAACATCAACTTATGTTTATGTTAAAAATGGTAAATATGTTGGTTTTAAAACAGGGGAAATTGGAAACTTACAAACTGGCCCTAATAGTGATGAATGAATGATTCGTTTTATTAACCATATGGTCTTAGAAAATTGAGATGTTGACCACAGTAAAGGATAATATTACCATTAAAAAAATACTCAGATAATTGCTGTGCACAGTTTCAGATAACTGAGAATTTTAATTAAAAAATGCTTTCTTTTCATATTGAAGTTGTGTCATTTTTAAATTTAAATTTTTTCTTTTTTCATTATAATGAATTATATAATTATCTACAATATTTTTTACTTCTAAAATATTTTTACAGTGTGATAATTCTGAGTTCTCGGTTTTAAGAATTGAAAATCAATTTTCAATCGGTGAATTATCTAAACAATTGCCTCTTCTTGACATACTTATATTTATACCGTGTTTTTTTAATAATTTTTCATAAGCTTTTGAAGTGAAATGAATACCTTGATCAGAATTAATAGTTAATTCACCTTTGATTATTTTTCTTTTAATAATTGCTTCTTTGATACAATTATTTACTCAATTTACTGTTGGGGTTGTTGTTAAAGAATAATTTACTATTAAATTACTAAATAAATCCTTGATTGCAAATAAATATACTCATTCTGTGATTGTTTTAACATACGTAATATCAATTGATCACTTTTGATTAGTTTTTTCAGCTTTAAAATTACGTTTTAATAGATATTTATGTCGAATATGTTCATTTGTCATTTTTAAGAAATGATTAATTTTTTTTCTTGTTTTAATTCTTACACTAGAAATTCTATTAGCTAATTTCATATAACGATAAACTGTTGAATTCGACACATTAATTTTTTGCTCTTCCAAAGATAATTTAATTTGTCTGTGTCCTTTAATACTATTTTCTCTATGAATTGCTTTAATTATTTCATATATTGAATAATCAATATTTGGTTGATATTCATCACAATTTTTTGAATATTTATTTCAAGTATCATATGAAATTCTTAATTCTTTTAAATATCATGATAAAGTAATTTTTGAAACTTGCAATTATGATTTAATAAAAGCAATTTGTTTTATAATGTTTGTTTTTGTTTTTATCTTTGGAAGAGCTTCAAGCTTTTTTAAAACCTCATTCTCATCTTTTATTCTTTCATTTTCTTTTTTTTAATAAATAGTTTTCACGTTCTAAGGGTTTTTTAAACTTATTTAATTCAAAATCTTTTCGCTTTTTTCGTTCTTTTAGAATTTCTTTATTTTGTTGAAATTGATTTACTCACTTTGAAATAGTTGCTAAACTAATATTAGACTGCACCCAAAAAAGTAAGTAAAGAAAAAAAGTCTTTGCTAAACTTTTAAAGGAGGTGCATTTTTATATGGCAAGAAAAGGACAAAAATTTAATAAATATACAGCAGATTTTCGAAAAAGGATAGGACAAGAGGTTAAAAATAATAGTATAAGTTTTATTGCAAAAAAATATGCAATTAATAAAAAAACTGTTGCTTCATGGTATGAAAATTTTAAGAAAGGAATTTTAAACACCAATAAAGGTCCAAAAGAAAAAAGAGGAAAAAGAGATTTAAACTATTACAAAGTTAGGTATGAATTACTAAAAAAGCTTCATGACTTTTACAATTAAATAAAAGAAAAATTGTATTTTTTATCAAAGAAAACATTAATAAATATCCACTAAATTTATTACTTGATATAACAAATTTAAAGCGTAGTTATTGAGATAAATATAAAAATTATTCAAGTAATGGTAAGGATAGTGAACCGTTAAAGAATATTGTAAAAGTCTATGAAGAAAATTTAAAACAATTTGGTTATCGTCGAATTACCAAATATTTAAAAGAAGATTATGGCATTGTTTATAATGCTAAGAAAGTATTACGAATTATGAAAGAAAATAATATTCAAGCTGAATATGTAAAGCGTATGCGTAGAAAAATATTAATAAAACAAAATAGAAATAAAAATATAATTAAATATCCTGATTTAGTAAATCGTAATTTTAATGATATTAAAGAAAGATTTTCAATTTTATTTACTGATGTAACTTATTTAATTTGAAATGGTAAAAAACATTATCAATCAACAATAATTGATGGATATACTAAAGAAATTATTGATGTAAAATGATCAAAATTTAATAATAACAAACTTGTAATTGATAATTTAAATGCTGCAATTAATAAAATTAAAAAAATAAAAAAAGATCTAAATAAAACAATAATTCATTCAGATCATGGATATCAATATACATCTAAAGATTATAATAGTAAATGTTTAGATAACAAAATTATAATTTCAATGGGTAAAAATTATCATTGTGCAGACAACATTATTATTGAAAGTTTTCATTCATTACTTAAAAAAGGAACAATCCATAATAAAAATTATAAATCTCATAATGAATATATTAATGATGTTAAAAAATGAAATAAATGATATTCAAACCAAAAAGAAAAAGATATAATAAATGAAAGTTTGTAAACCTTTTTATTAATACTTACTAAACAGGGTGCAGTCTACATTATTGTGGGTAATTAAATGTTGGGATTTCATAGTCATGTGGTAATAAGAAACTAGTTTTATAATTAGTTGTCATATCTCGTAAATAATTATTTAATACACTTTTTGTTTTTCCACGAAAACTCCATACTGATAATCTTAAATAATCTTCTTCATTATTGGTATATGGGTTATCAGCATAAAAGATAATTTCAAAATTACCTTTATATAATGCTTGTATTGAAAACATATCAATAATATAACTACAATTTGTCCCATCTGGTGTTTGTAAGAATTCACAATCATTATCTTCTTCACCGTCACTAACTGGTGTTTGAGCATCAACCGCTGTTGTAAGTTCATTAATTAAATAAATTCGGTTAGTTTTTTGATTTAATTGTTTTAGATTATATGTTGAATAAACTATATTATTTGTTGGTTTACCATCCTTAGTTAAAACAGTACCTACTAATTTATCAGTTAATAAAGTAGTAAACCCGAAACTAGTGGCATTTGCTCCAAAAATAGCATCAACTTTATCATTGCCTTGTTCTCTAAATATTTCAAATCGATTGCGTTGCCAAAGTTGGGGAAAATAAAAAAGAAAGTTTTCAGTATAATTAAGTTTGAAAAAAATTAGAAAGAAAACTATCCTATGAATATTATAACTAGAATCCAAGAGTTTTTAAACGAAAATAATAACTCTTTTATTGATTTAATTAATGAAATTAGCCCCAATATCCCTATTACAGCACTATTATCCTATTTAAACAATGAAATTAGTTCTGAAGCTTGAATACTATTTAAAAATATTTTTGAATATATTGATAACTATATTTTTAATAAGGACTGACGCAAAGCACGTTATATTCCAAAAGGATTTTATCAACGAACTTTGGTTTTTAGTAATGGTGAAGTTACTTTTAAACGACGAAAATATATCTTAAAACCAGAATTTCAAGGGGCAAAAAAACCAAAAACGGTCTTTTTACTTGATATTCAATTAGGGATTGAAAGTTATCAGCGACTTGATTATGATTTTTCGTTAGAAATAATCAGCAAATTAGGCATAAATTTTAGTTATCAAGATATTTGTAATATGTATCGGAATGCTAACATAACAAAAAAAACAATTTTTAACCTTATTAAACGGTTTGATATTAAACATTTGTTAGAACTAATGCTAGATGAACCAGATACAAAACTAAAACATGATGGGGTTATTTATATTGAAACCGATGAAGCATATCGCAATGCCATTAGTTATCAAATCAAAAAACGATTAAAAATTAAGAAAAGAATCCGTTTAACCGTCTTTCATACTGGTTATAAAGATCCTAAAACAATACGAAAAACAATGCATAATGTCAAATTTCTAGTAACAATGACTAATGAAGTTAAAAAAATTAACTCTAAAAAATACTGACAAGGAATTAAAGAATTTATTAACTTAAATTATGAATCACCCGAGACAGCTAAAATTATTGTGCTTGGTGATGGTGCACAATATATTTCAACGGTTGAAAAACACATCAATGTTGAATTTATCATTGATCGTTTCCATGTTATTAAAAAAATTAAAGATTGTCTCCGTGGTCCACGATATTATAAACGTTATTTATTTATAATAGACTGCACCCCGTTTAGTAAGTATTAATAAAAAGGTTTACAAACTTTCATTTATTATATCTTTTTCTTTTTGGTTTGAATATCATTTATTTCATTTTTTAACATCATTAATATATTCATTATGAGATTTATAATTTTTATTATGGATTGTTCCTTTTTTAAGTAATGAATGAAAACTTTCAATAATAATGTTGTCTGCACAATGATAATTTTTACCCATTGAAATTATAATTTTGTTATCTAAACATTTACTATTATAATCTTTAGATGTATATTGATATCCATGATCTTAATGAATTATTGTTTTATTTAGATCTTTTTTTATTTTTTTAATTTTATTAATTGCAGCATTTAAATTATCAATTACAAGTTTGTTATTATTAAATTTTGATCATTTTACATCAATAATTTCTTTAGTATATCCATCAATTATTGTTGATTGATAATGTTTTTTACCATTTCAAATTAAATAAGTTACATCAGTAAATAAAATTGAAAATCTTTCTTTAATATCATTAAAATTACGATTTACTAAATCAGGATATTTAATTATATTTTTATTTCTATTTTGTTTTATTAATATTTTTCTACGCATACGCTTTACATATTCAGCTTGAATATTATTTTCTTTCATAATTCGTAATACTTTCTTAGCATTATAAACAATGCCATAATCTTCTTTTAAATATTTGGTAATTCGACGATAACCAAATTGTTTCAAATTTTCTTCATAGACTTTTACAATATTTTTTAATGATTCGCTATCCTTACCATTACTTGAATAATTTTTATATTTATCTCAATAACTACGCTTTAAATTTGTTATATCAAGTAATAAATTTAGTGGATATTTATTAATGTTTTCTTTGATAAAAAATACAATTTTTCTTTTATTTAATTGTAAAAGTCATGAAGCTTTTTTAGTAATTCATACCTAACTTTGTAATAGTTTAAATCTCTTTTTCCTCTTTTTTCTTTTGGACCTTTATTGGTGTTTAAAATTCCTTTCTTAAAATTTTCATACCATGAAGCAACAGTTTTTTTATTAATTGCATATTTTTTTGCAATAAAACTTATACTATTATTTTTAACCTCTTGTCCTATCATTTTTCGAAAATCTGCTGTATATTTATTAAATTTTTGTCCTTTTCTTGCCATATAAAAATGCACCTCCTTTAAAAGTTTAGCAAAGACTTTTTTTCTTTACTTACTTTTTTGGGTGCAGTCTAGTTTTTCTTTGATAAAAAATACAATTTTTCTTTTATTTAATTGTAAAAGTCATGAAGCTTTTTTAGTAATTCATACCTAACTTTGTAATAGTTTAAATCTCTTTTTTCAAATGATTCTTTTGGACCTTTATTGATGTTTAAAATTCCTTTCTTAAAATTTTCATACCATGAAGCAACAGTTTTTTTATTAATTGCATATTTTTTTGCAATAAAACTTATACTATTATTTTTAACCTCTTGTCCTATCCTTTTTCGAAAATCTGCTGTATATTTATTAAATTTTTGTCCTTTTCTTGCCATATAAAAATGCACCTCCTTTAAAAGTTTAGCAAAGACTTTTTTTCTTTACTTACTTTTTTGGGTGCAGTCTAGTCCCCCTTAAAGAAGCCTTAATTCATTATCATGGTTTAGGTTTTACTAACATTCAAAATTATTTAAATCTTTGAAAATGAAAATACCAACACAAAGATTTAACACCAAACCAACAAGCAACGGTATTATATTTTAACATCTAAAAAAGTTAAAGAACAATAATAATCTTCCACCAAATTCGTTTTCAAATTGTCATATTGATGATTTTTTTTATTTTCCCCAACTTTGGCAACGCAATCGTTTTCGACAAAATTAAACTATTTTACTAGGAAATCAGTAAAATTTAAGTATATAATTAAAAAGTTATATAGAAATGAGGGAAGAGAATGCGAAAAAAAATTATTATTGGAAATTGAAAAATGTATAAAACAACAAGTGAAACAATTGATTTCTTCAAAGAAGTGGATCATGCTTGTGTTGATTTAACAGTTGATGCGGGTGTTGCTGTCCCATTTGTTAATTTAGCATTGGCGAAACAACATGCTCATAATTTAATTATTGCGGCGCAAAACTGTCATTATGAAGATTTGGGAGCTTTTACCGGCGAAATTTCAGTTGATATGTTGAAAGACTTAAAACTGACTCATGTGATTATTGGCCATTCAGAACGTCGTCAAATGTTTAATGAAACGGATGAAACAGTAAACTTAAAAGCAAAAAAAATCTTAGCTAAAGGAATGGTTCCAATCATTTGTTGTGGTGAAACCCTAGAACAATATGAAAAAAATCAAACCCAACAAGTTGTTGAGAGCCAAATTGAAAAAGCCTTACAAGGAATTGATTTGGAAGATGTTAAAACAATTGTGATTTCTTATGAACCAATTTGAGCCATTGGAACTGGAAAAACAGCGATAGCAGAAATTGCTCAAAATGTTTGTGCCATTATTCGGGTAAAAATTGCAAGCCTTTATGATGAAGTGGTAGCAAATGTTGTGCGAATTCAATATGGTGGTAGTGTTAAACCAGAAAATATTAAAGAATTATTAGCACAACCAGATATTGATGGAGCCTTAGTTGGTGGAACTAGTTTAGAACCAAAAGCTTTTTTAGGGTTAGTGAAATAATTAATAGTGAAAATGATTCATAAAATGGCATCATTTTTCATTTTTGTGGAAGTTAATTTTTGTTATCACAACCTATTTTTATTTCCTGAATTGTAAATATATTTGGAACACTTTATTGAATATTTTGTATTAAATCCAATGAATTTTTATAATTTAATGATTTTCTTGGCATTGAATTTATTTTCAATGCTATTTTATTTAAGTCATCTTGAAAAAATATTGATAAATCTATTCCTTTTGGTAAATTTCGTCTCAAAATTCCATTATTATTTTCGTTTAATCCTCTTTGGCCAGGACAACCAGAATCAGCAAAATAAACTTTTATTTTACAAATATTTTCAAGTTTTTTTACTTGCTAAATTCTTTACCACAATCAAATGTAATTGTTTTTTGGATAGATTACAATAAGTTGAACCATATTTATGTGGACTTTCAAATAAAATATAATTATGAAGAAAGTAGGAATATAAAAATGGGAAGAAATTAATATACCGATGAATTTAGAAAACAAATTGTTTTACTTTATCAAAATGGTAAAACCATTCTTGAAATTTTTAATGAATATGGGATGTCAAAATCAGCCGTATATCAGTGAATTGAAAAATTAAATAATTCTGGATCTTTTAAAGCAAAAGATAACCGCACTGTTGAAGAAAATGAACTGATTGCCTTGCGGAAAGAATTAATCCAATTACGAATGGAAAACGACATTTTAAAGCAAGCGGCACTGATAATTGGCAAAAAATAGAAATTATTAACAATAATAAAGAAAAATATTCCGTGCGAAAAATGGGTCAAATATTAAAGATAGCAAAATCAACATATTACTATCAAATTAATAAATACGCTACGGTTGATGTTAATAATTATGAACAAGAAGTTATCAGTGCATTTAATGCTAGTCGCAAAATTTATGGAGCTCGTAAAATTAAAGCTATTTTAACCAGAAAAGATATTATCTTATCGCGAAGAAAAATTCGCCAAATTATGATTAAAAATCAGTTAGTATCTAAATACACCAAATTAAAATATCGTAATCATAAGTCAATGGTTAATAACGACGAAATTAGTAACATTTTAAACCGTGAATTTAATAATAAACAACCAAATGAAGTTGTTGTTAGTGATTTAACATATGTTCAAGTTGGTACTAAATGACATTATATTTGTTTATTAATTGACTTGTTTAATCGTGAAATAATTGGCTATAGTGCCGGGACAAACAAAACAGCCCAACTAGGACAAAAAGCCTTTTATTCAATTACAAGACCATTAAATCAAATTACGTTATTTCATACTGACCGGAGTAATGAATTTAAAATTAAAATCATTGATAATATCTTAAATACTTTTAACATCAAATGATCATTAAGCAATAAAGGCTGTCCATACGATAATGCTGTGGCTGAAACAACTTACAAAAGTTTTAAAACGGAATTTATCAAGGGGCAAAAATTTATAAATTTAACCCAATTAAAATACAAATTATTTGACTTTGAGCATTGATATAACAATATTCGAATTCACGGTAGTTTAAATTATTTAACACCTGTTGAATTTAGAAAACAACAGTCCATATAAAAATGCACCTCCTTTAAAAGTTTAGCAAAGACTTTTTTTCTTTACTTACTTTTTTGGGTGCAGTTTATAATACCTTTATTTCTAAATTTTTGATCAATTTCATTTAAGCGTTTTTGTTTTTTGATTAATTCTGCTTCTTTTTTAACTTTTTCATAAAATTCTAAAAATTGATCATCTGTTAAACTATTTATTAATTCTGCAAGTATTTTTTTCATCAATTATTTTCCTCTCTTGATATTTTAATAAAACCTTTATTTTATTGGGTTTTTAATAAAATGTATTTCTTGCAAATCTCTATATTTTATAATATTTTTTTACTTTATCAAGAGTTTTCGACAAAATTAGAGGAAATAATTTGATAAAAAAATATAAAAACCATTATAATTACTTTATGGTTGAATATAACCTAAAACCAGTTAAATTATATGATAGTGATACAAAACCAATTTATATTGATACACCAGAAGGAATCAAATGCATTATGGGTGTTTCGGAAGTCTTAGCATTTAAAAATAATAGCAATAAAGCAACAACAACAATTTGATTTTCAATTGGGGAAAAATATGAAAATGATTAATAGGAAAGGTTTAAATTAATGAACGATAGTGTAGAGTTATTAGAATTATTGTATTCATATTTAAAGAAAAAAAAAAGAAGTGATACTTTTGAAAATATCTGAAATGATATCGCATCAAAAAGTGATGTAACAGTGCGTGGGGCAAGTAAGGGAGATGTTATTGCCGAATTATATACTGATTTAGTTTTAGATAATCGATTTGTTTTAACAAGTGAAGGTATGTGAGGATTGCGTGATTTTTTAAAATACGATGAAATAAATAAGCAATATGATTATACTGATCAATTTGAAACAACAAAAGAATTTGAAGATATTGATTTAAATGAAGAAGTTGAAGAGGAAAGTGATGAGGAAGAATCATTAATTGATGCTCTTGATTTTGATGATACATTAGACGAAGAAGATAATGAGGAAGATGATTTTGTTGAAATAGAAGTTGAAGACAATTTAATCGTCAATGATTATTCGATCGACGACGATGAAACAGTAGCATCTAAATTGGGTATTACAGAAGAAATTTCCCAAAAAGCTCTTGAAGAAGAAATGGAAGAAAATAATTAATACCAAAGATTAAAGAGTTTTAGAACTGACAACCATGTTAATTTCTAAACTTTTTTTTAATTTGGGGATGAAAGGATGATAAAACAATGGCAAAATATATTTTTGTAACTGGTGGAGTTGTAAGCAGCTTAGGGAAGGGCATTACAGCGTCTTCAATCGGTGTTTTATTAAAAGCAAGTGGTCTAAATGTTTTTATGCAAAAATTTGACCCATATTTAAATGTTGACCCAGGGACAATGAGTCCTTATCAACATGGAGAAGTTTTTGTAACAGCGGATGGGGCTGAAACAGATTTAGATTTAGGACATTATGAACGTTTTATTGATGAAAATTTAACAAAAGAATCAAATATTACCTCGGGACGAATTTATAAAAATGTGATTGAAAAAGAACGTCGTGGTGAATATGATGGGGGAACCGTGCAAGTAGTGCCTCATGTTACGAATGAAATTAAAAAGAAAGTTTATCATGCAGCAGCAACATCAAAAGCGGATATTGTTATTACAGAGATTGGTGGTACTATTGGTGATATTGAATCATTACCTTTTATTGAAGCAGTTCGACATGTTCGAATGGAACAAGGACGCGAAAATGTTATTTATATGCATGTTTCATTGGTTCCTTATATTACGGCATCAAAAGAATCAAAAACAAAACCAACCCAACATTCCGTACGGGAATTATTGTCATTGGGAATTCAACCCGATATTGTTGTGGCCCGGGCAGAACAAGTTCTTGATGAAAATGTAATTGAAAAGATTGCTTTATTTTGCAATATTGAAAAAAGTAATGTTTTAGTTGCAAATGATGTGGCTAGTATTTATGAAGTACCATTAAAGATTTATGAACAAAATGCCCAAACAGTAATTGGCAAATTATTAAATTTAAAAATTACCAAAACAGATATGACTGCCTGAAACCGGTTTGTTGAAAAAATTAACCAGTCAAAACAGACAATTGAAATTAAAATAGTTGGAAAATATATTGAACTTCCTGATGCTTATTTGTCAGTTAGTGAGTCATTACGAATTGCTGGTTATGAAAATAAAGTTCAAATTAAAATTGACTGAATTAAAGCAGAGAAAGTAAATAAAAATAATTATCAACAATTATTACAAAATGCGCAAGGGATTTTAGTTCCGGGTGGTTTTGGTGAACGTGGCTTTGAAGGTAAAATCTTAGCTTGTCAATTTGCCCGCGAAAATAACATTCCATTCTTTGGGATTTGTTTTGGGATGCAAGCAGCTGTTGTTGAATTTGCACGGAATGTATGTCACATTGCAGATGCTAATTCTTCGGAATTAACAGAAACAAAAAATGCTATTATTGATATTATTCGGGGAAAAGATAAAACCGATGAATTAGGGGGAACATTACGCCTTGGGAATTATAAGACAACATTAATGGCAAATACTTTAGCGCAGCAATTGTATCGGAAAAATGATGTGTTAGAACGCCATCGTCATCGTTATGAATTTAATAATGATTATCGTGCGCAATTAGAAGCAGCGGGCTTAGTATTTAGTGGTTTTTACAAGGAGAAAAACTTAGTGGAAGTAATTGAACTTCCCGACCATCCGTTTTATTTGGCGGTGCAATATCATCCCGAATTTACTTCCAGACCGAATAAACCAAATCCATTATTTAATGGTTTTGTGCAAGCAGTAATTAAAAATAAATAAAATGAAAAATTTGAAAAATTAGGTTGATTTATATTAAAATTAAACCGTAGAAAGATTGGAGATGAATTATGAGTGGGATAAATTATCGAACACTAGCAGTTGTTGGTAGTCAATGAGGAGATGAAGGGAAAGGAAAAGTTACGGATTATTTTGCGCAACAAGCTGATGTGATTGTTCGTTGAGCTGGCGGTGACAATGCTGGTCATACAATTGTTATTAAGGGTGTAAAATATAAGTTAAGTATTGTTCCATCAGGTGTTTTCAATAAGAAATCAATTAATATTATTGGAAATGGCTGTGTTGTTAACTTACGAAAATTAGTTAGTGAAATTAATTATTTGCAAGAACATGGTTTTGATTGTAAAAACTTACGAATTAGTGATCGGACCCATTTAATTTTTCCTTATCATATGAAAATTGATGAGTTGCAAGAAGAATATCGGCAAAAAGATTCAATTGGGACAACTAAAAAAGGGATTGGGCCGTGTTATCAAGATAAAGCCGAACGAATTGGGATTAGATTAGGGGAATTGTTTGATGAGGAAGGATTTTTACGCAAATTAGAAAATAATTTAAAATTTAAAAATGAAGTTTTAACAAAAGTTTTTAATAGTGAAGGTTTCGATCCAAAAGTAATTTGAAAAAAATATTTAGCCTTATTTCAACAAATTAAAACTTTAGTAACCGATACTTCAATTTTAGTTAATAAGGCAATTTATACGCATCAAAAAGTGTTATTTGAAGGAGCCCAAGGGGTAATGCTTGATTTAGACCATGGAACTTATCCTTTTGTTACTTCATCAAATCCAACGGCGGCTTCAATTCCTGTTGGAGTTGGGATTGCCCCCCGTTATATTAATAATGTGTTAGGAATTGTTAAAGCATATAATACCCGAGTTGGAACAGGACCCTTTCCATCGGAAATTTTTGGGGAAGTTGAAACATATATTCGTGAAACCGGGCATGAATATGGAACTGTCTCGGGACGAGCTCGTCGGATTGGTTGGTTTGACGGTATTTTAATGAAACATTCATTACGGATTAGTGGTTATACTAGCATAGCAATTATGTTGTTAGATGTTTTAAGTACAATTAAGGAATTAAAAATTTGTGTTGGTTATGAATATCACGGTGAACAAATTGATTATGTTCCAAGTACGATTAAAGAATATGAAATGTGTAAACCAACTTTAATTACGATGCTTGGCTGAGAAGAAGATATTAGTAATGTTACCACCTTTGAACAGTTGCCCCCTAATGCGCAACAGTATTTAATGAAACTAGAAGAAATTGTTGGGGTTCCAATTAGCTTATTTTCTGTCGGTCCTGATCGTGAACAAACTATTTTAATGAATAAGGATATTTTATAATGATTGAACGTTATTTTGTTCCAGAGATTGGCACAATTTGAAATGATGAGAATAAATATCAAATTTGAGCGAAAGTAGAATTATTAGTTTGTGAGGGATGAGGGCAGGTAGGCTTAATTCCAAGTGCTGATATTGCTAAAATTAAATTTAATTTAACAATAAATTTACCCCGGATGGCAGAATTAGAAGCAGAAACAAAACATGATATTGTTGCTTTTACCCGAATGTTATCCGAAACGTTAGGACCAGAAAAAAAATGAATTCATTATGGTTTAACATCAACTGATATTGTTGATACTAGTCAAAATTATTTAATGAAAGAATCAAATCAAATTGTTGAAAAATATTTATTAGAATTAAAAGCGGTTTTAAAAGAAAAAGCTTTGGCTTATAAAAATCAATTAATTATGGGGCGTACACACGGAATGTTTGCTGAACCAACCTCATTAGGATTGAAATTTTTACTTTGGTATGCGGAATTAGAACGAAATATGACGCGGTTTCAAGCAGCTGCCGTGGGGATTGCTATTGCGAAAATATCGGGGTCTGTTGGTAATTTTGCCCATGTTGAAGTAGAAGTAGAAGCATACGTCGCGAAACAATTAGGTTTAAAGATTGATTCAATTACAACGCAAGTAACATCACGAGATTATCATGTTGCATTATTTACTAGTTTTGGACAAATTGCAAGTTTACTAGAGAAAATGGCGCTTGAGTTTCGGCATTTCCAACGATCAGAAGTTAGCGAAATTGCCGAAGGATTTAGCAAAAAACAAAAAGGGTCATCATCAATGCCTCATAAAAAGAATCCGATTAGTGCTGAAAACATTGCCGGATTAGGCCGCTTGATTCGTAGTAATATGAATGTTACTTTTGAGAATAATTTATTATGACATGAACGTGATATTTCCCATAGTAGTAATGAACGAATTATTATTCCTGATACATATCACTTGGTGGTTTATCTCTTGAAACGGATGATTGTAGTTATTAATGATTTAGTTGTTATTCCTGATAAAATTATTGAACATTTACAACAAGATAATCAAATTTATTTTAGTCAGGTTGTTTTAACAAATATTTTACAAACAACAAATTCTTCTCGCGAAGAAGTCTATGATTTTATTCAAAAATGTACTTTGATTACGCAACAACAACAAACTGATTTTAAAGATGTTTTAATTGAAAATAATGTGGCAAAATATTTACCCTTGCCAAAATTAGAGCAATTATTTGATAACAATTATTTTTTACGGAATGTTGAAAAAATTTATCAACGAGTGTTAAAATAAAAAGGAGCGAAATTATGAAGTTAATTGTGGGTTTGGGTAATCCAGATAAGGAATATACTTATACAAGACATAATATTGGTTTTTTGGCAGTTGATAAATTGATGCATAAATTTAATTTAGCAAAACCAAAAAATGCTTTTAATGCTTTTTTATGAGAGACAACAATTAACAATGAAAAAGTCCTTTTTTGTCAGCCACAAACATTTATGAATTTAAGTGGGGTGGCGGTTAGTCAAATTAAACAATTTTATAAATTATCTTATGAGGATATTATTGTGATTTATGATGATAAGGATCTTCCTTTTAATGCTATTAAGTTAAAAAAGAATGGTTCAAGTGCCGGACATAATGGAATTAAAGATTTAATTCAAAAATTAGGTAGTGATAATTTTTACCGAATTCGCTTAGGAATTGGGAAAGATGCCCAAATTCCAACCCGGAACTGGGTTTTAGGAAAGTTTCCTCCTGCCCAATTAACGATTCTTGAGCATGATTTGTTAGAAAGAGTTTATCAAATTCTCGTCCAGTACTTAGTTAAAGGCGATAGTTTTGATAAACTAATGAGTCTTTATAATGGTAAATAAAATTAAACAATATAGCTTTAAAAGTAATAATCCAAAACTGTACTTAATTGCAACGCCAATTGGCAATTTACAAGAAATGACTCCGCGGGCAATTGCCGTTATTAAAAATGATGTTCAAAAAATTTATTGTGAAGATACCCGTAATACCCTTAAACTATTGAATTATTTTGATTGCAAAAAGAAATTAGTTTCTTTAAATAAAGAAAATGAAATGTATCGTTTAACCGAAATGTTAGATGATTTAGCTAAAAATTTATCAATTGCAATTATTAGTGATGCGGGTTATCCGTTGATTAGTGATCCGGGATACTATGCTGTTCAACATATTTTAACGAATTATCCTTATGATGTCGTGCCGGTTAGTGGAGCGAACGCGGCGCTAAATGCCATTGTTAGTTCAGGTCTTAATCCCCAACATTTTTTGTTCTTTGGTTTTTTAAATAAAGCAAAAGCAAAAAAAGTTCAGGAGTTAGAGGAATTAATGTTATTTCCATATCTAGTTATTTTTTATGAAGCACCACACCGATTATTAGTAACGTTAGCTCTTATGAAAACTGTTTTTGGCGATCGCCAAATTGCGGTGGGGAAAGAAATTACCAAAATTCATGAACAATGATATCGTGGTCTTTTAAGCGAGGTTCTTGTTTTTTTACAACAAAAAGAAAAAGAAAATGTTGCTTTTGGAGAATATGTGATTGTTGTTGATGGTTTTATTGCCCCTGTACAAGCAGCGGTGGCAGATGATATTTTAATTGCTGAAATTGAACAATTAATTACCAAACAAAATTATCGGATTAAACAAGCAATTGATTTGGTTGCCAATAAATATAAAATTAGTAAAAATATTTTATATAATAAGTATCATAGACTGCACCCAAAAAAGTAAGTAAAGAAAAAAAGTCTTTGCTAAACTTTTAAAGGAGGTGCATTTTTATATGGCAAGAAAAGGACAAAAATTTAATAAATATACAGCAGATTTTCGAAAAAGGATAGGACAAGAGGTTAAAAATAATAGTATAAGTTTTATTGCAAAAAAATATGCAATTAATAAAAAAACTATTGCTTCATGGTATGAAAATTTTAAGAAAGGAATTTTAAACACCAATAAAGGTCCAAAAGAATCATTTGAAAAAAGAGATTTAAACTATGCCAAATTGTAAAGTTAAGTGCAACTAAATTATTTTTCTAACCAAATATTCGATTGGCGAAAGATAATTTAGTATTTTTCTTGGTCTTTGGTTTAAAGACAATATAAATTTATGAACTGCATTTTTAGTAGTATTTGAAAAATTAAATTTTTTAGGAAATTTTTCTCTAATTAAACCATTAGTATTTTCATTATTACCTCTTTGTCAGGGTGAATATGCATTAGCAAAATAAATTTTCACATTTAAATTTTTTTCAAGTTGTTGTCAATTAGCAAATTCTTTACCACGATCAAATGTTATAGTCTTAACAAGATTATTTGGAAGAATTGATAAATAATGGCTAATATTTTCGTTAATAACTTTAGTAGTTCTATTTTCAACTAATATTGCTAAAGTAAATCTTGATGTTCTTTCAACTAAAGTTATTAAACATGATTTACTTTTACCTCGTGATGATACTACGGTATCACCTTCTCAATGACCAAGAGTTACGCGATTATTAACATTAGCATTTCGTTCTTTAATTGATTTACCATTAAATTTACCCTGATTTTCTTGATATTTTCGTTTCTTACCTTTTCTTCTTAAATTTTTATTAGTAACTTTTTCAAGTAATCCAGAATAAATTCAATTGTAAATTGTTTTAAAACTAATAATTCATTCTTTATGAAAATTTTTAATTCTGCCATAAATTTGTTCAGGTGATCAACCTAATAATAATTTTTGTTGTACATATTTTACTAATTCTCTATTTTTAAACTTATGAAAATAAATATGTGATTGTTTTCTATTTTCTGCTTTATTTTGTGCAATTAATGAAAAATAATGATTATTATCTTTATTTCTATTAACTTCTCGAATAATAGTACTAATACTTCGATTAAGATTTTTAGCTATTTCACTAATTTTTATTTTAAACTTCAATTGATTCTCAATATAAATTCTTTCATCTATGCCAAGATGTTTATATCCCATATAAAAACTCCTTGCTTTATTTTTTCTAAAATAAACTTAGCATCATAAAATTTTTATATGAGATTTTTTGCAATTTTATTTACTTGCACTTACAAGTATAATTCAGCAATAAATAACGTTTATAATATCGTGGACCACGGAGACAATCTTTAATTTTTTTAATAACATGGAAACGATCAATGATAAATTCAACATTGATGTGTTTTTCAACCGTTGAAATATATTGTGCACCATCACCAAGCACAATAATTTTAGCTGTCTCGGGTGATTCATAATTTAAGTTAATAAATTCTTTAATTCCTTGTCAGTATTTTTTAGAGTTAATTTTTTTAACTTCATTAGTCATTGTTACTAGAAATTTGACATTATGCATTGTTTTTCGTATTGTTTTAGGATCTTTATAACCAGTATGAAAGACGGTTAAACGGATTCTTTTCTTAATTTTTAATCGTTTTTTGATTTGATAACTAATGGCATTGCGATATGCTTCATCGGTTTCAATATAAATAACCCCATCATGTTTTAGTTTTGTATCTGGTTCATCTAGCATTAGTTCTAACAAATGTTTAATATCAAACCGTTTAATAAGGTTAAAAATTGTTTTTTTGTTATGTTAGCATTCCGATACATATTACAAATATCTTGATAACTAAAATTTATGCCTAATTTGCTGATTATTTCTAACGAAAAACCATAATCAAGTCGCTGATAACTTTCAATCCCTAATTGAATATCAAGTAAAAAGACCGTTTTTGGTTTTTTTGCCACTTGAAATTCTGGTTTTAAGATATATTTTCGTCGTTTAAAAGTAACTTCACCATTACGAAAAACCAAAGTTCGTTGATAAAATCCTTTTGGAATATAACGTGCTTTGCGTCAATCCTTATTAAAAATATAGTTATCAATATATTCAAAAATATTTTTAAATAGTATTCAAGCTTCAGAACTAATTTCATTGTTTAAATAGGATAATAGTGCTGTAATAGGAATATTGGGGCTAATTTCATTAATTAAATCAATAAAAGAGTTATTATTTTCGTTTAAAAACTCTTGGATTCTAGTTATAATATTCATAGGATAGTTTTCTTTCTAATTTTTTTCAAACTTAATTATACTGAAAACTTTCTTTTTTATTTTCCCCAACTTTGGCAACGCAATCATTTTTCGACAAAATTAAAGGAAAATTTTAATAATAATATATAATTTTAATGTAGTTTAAAAAAGTTGGAGGTTTAATATGGAAACTAGAATGGGGAAATTCGCCCAGCTACGTGAAATGATTAAGAAGGAGATTGAAATAGATCAAGAAATTAATCAAAAAAGTCAGGTCATTAATAGTTATATGACGAAATTAAATGCTATTGATGAGACTTTTTTTGGTAGTGTTAAATTAAACTTTGAACAAGAATTTAGTTGAGAAAAAGTATATTTGGACAAAAATCCGGATGAACAACCTTATCCATCTGACTTTAAATATGATTTGCAACAATTGTTAGAACAAGTTGTTAATACAACAAAGGCAACAATTCAAACTAATCAAAAAAACGAACAAGATGCTGATTATGTTATGCATAATATTTTAATTGTGGAAACTTTGTTAAATAAACCAACTTATCAGAAATATCAAGCAATTTTAGAAAGTATTTTAGCGGAAAAAATTACATATCATCGCGTAAGCGATAAAATTCAATCAGAAAATAATGATTTTAAAATTAATTCTGATAATATTGAATTTAGTACAATTGCGCATATGCGTAAAAATGATCAACGACCAACAGCAAAAATGTTAAAAGACTCAAGCGCGTTGTTAGAGGAAAAACATAATAATGTGTTAGTTGTTTATTGCAATATAAAACCACGATATAAAGTTTTATTTACCACGATGGTTTTACTAATTGTTTTATTGACATTTTGTATAGCTTTAATCTTTATGTTATAGAAAATAGGAGAAGATGATGAAAATAAATATTGCGATTGATGGGCCATCTGGTAGTGGTAAATCATCTGCTGGTTATGAATTGGCTAAAAAATTAAATTATCAGTTTATTGATACTGGTTTAACTTATCGTGCCTTTACTTACTTTTGTGTCAAAGGAGCCGTTGATTTTACAAACCATCATCAATTGCAAGCACAATTATCACACTTTAAATATAAATATCAAGTTATTAATAATCAAGTTTATGTTAATAATATTGATGTTACTGACAAGTTACAAACCAATATCGTTCTTGATAATATCAACAAAATTACGGGGATTGATTTTATTCGCACAGCAATGGTTTGTTTGCAACGAAAATTAGTTGTTAAGAAAGGGAATGTTGTTGTTGGCCGTGATATTACAACGGTTGTATTACCTGATGCTGAAGTAAAAATTTATTTAACAGCTAGTATTGTCGCGCGTGCGGAACGACGATGAAATCAAAATAAGGAAAATCATATTACTCATAATAGTTTAGTAAAAATTACAGCAAAATTAACTGAACGGGATTATGTTGATACAACCCGAACAGTAGGACCATTAAAAATTGCCCCCGGATCAATTGTTATTGATAGTAGTGGGTTAACATTTGCAGAAACATTAGCAAAAATTTATCAAGTAGTAAGTACTTATCAGAAAGCAGGGAAATAAATGGCACAAAAAGGAAATGTTGCAATTGTAGGACGGCCAAATGTTGGGAAATCAACATTATTTAATCGTATCATTAAAAATCGGCTTGCCATTGTTGAAGATACTCCTGGTGTGACGCGTGACCGCATTTATGCTTTTTCAGAATGATTGACCCGCGAATTTTTAATTATTGATACTGGTGGAATTACGTTAAATAATACAGCAATGTTTGCCCAAAAAATTAAAATGCAAGCTGAAATTGCAATTGAAGAAGCAGATATTATTATTTTTGTTTTATCATACAAAGAAGGGGTTACTCCTGATGATGAGATGATTGCGAAAATTTTATATCGAGCAAAAAAACCAGTTCTTTTAGTTATTAATAAATATGATAAACAGGAAAAAGAAAGTGAATTGTATGAATATATGACATTAGGATTTGGCGAACCAATTGCGGTGTCATCAGCCCATGGAATTGGGATGGGAGATTTATTAGACCAAGTAATTTCGCATTTAGATCAAATTCCCGTTCAACCAAAAACAGAAGGGATTCATTTTTCATTAATTGGAAAACCAAATGTTGGGAAATCTTCCTTAACAAATGCCATTTTAGGTGAAGAACGTGTGATTGTTTCGCCAATTGCGGGAACAACTACCGATTCAATTGATACCAGTTTTAAACGAAATACCCAACTTTATACTGTAATTGATACGGCTGGTATTCGCCGCAAGGGAAAGATTTATGAAAATCTCGAAAAATATAGTGTTCTACGGGCTGTTAGTGCTATTGAACGAAGTGATCTTGTTTTACTAATTATTGATGGTACAACTCCTATTACTGATCAAGATACTAATATTGCCGGAATTGCCTTTGAACAAAATAAACCAATTATTTTAGTTGTTAATAAATGAGATGCGGTAGCTGAAAAAGATGATCAGTCAATGCAAAAAAACGAAAAAAGTATCCGTGGTTATTTTAAATATTTAAATTATGCTAAAATGGTTTTTGTTTCGGCATTAGAAAAAAAACGTTTGCATCTTTTATTTCAAACAATTGATGAAGTTTATGCTGGTTTAACCCAACGGGTTAAAACTAGTGTTTTAAATGAAATTTTAGTTAAAGCTCAATTATTAAATCCCCCGCCAGATTTTAATGGTGGTCGTTTAAAAATCTATTATGCAACGCAACCCGAGGGTATGATTCCGACTTTTATTATGTTTTGTAATAATCCAAAATATATTCATTTTTCTTATAAAAGGTTTCTTGAAAATAAAATTCGTGAGTATTTTGGTTTTGATGGGGTCCCAATGAAAATATTATTTAGAGAGAGAAAGTAATGAGGTAAATTATGATGAAAAAAGAACAAAAGAATATCACTATTATTGGAACCGGTGCATACGGAACTGTCTTAGCAAATGTTTTAACAGATAACGACCATAATGTTATTATGTATGGTATTGAAAACAAAGAAGTTAATGATATTAATGATGATCATTTAAATCGTCATTTTTTTGCGGATTTAAAAATTAATAAAGAAATTAAAGCAACAACAAATTTTTATGAAGCAGTGGAAGATGCCGAATATATTATTTTAGGAATTCCTGTTGTGGCAATTAAACCAATTATTTATAAAATTAATCAAACAGTGAAAAAACCCGTTGTTATCATTAATGTTGCAAAGGGATTAGACCCTGAAACACATGAAGTTTTATCAAAATCAATTGTTAAATTAATTAGTCCAAGCATTTTAAAAGCATATGCTGGTATTTATGGACCAAGTATTGCTAAGGAAGTATTGCAACGAAAACCGACTTGCATTATGGCAGTTTCCAATGATCTTGGTATTGCTCAAGAAGTTCAAGGATTGTTTAATAATGAATATTTTGTTACTTTTGCTGACACTGATGTGATTGGGGCTGAATATGCTGTTGCCTTGAAAAATGCTGTTGCTATTGCTTCAGGAATCTTTAATGGTCTTTATAAATCAGATAATGCTAAAGCATCATTAATTACGATGGGATTAAATGAGATTAAACTTTTTGCGATTGCAAAAGGAGCCCGGATTGAAACTTTTTTAAACTTTGCCGGCTTAGCGGATTTAATTTTAACGGTTACTTCTAAAAAATCACGAAATTATACTCTTGGTTTTGAAATTGCTCAAGCTGATGATGCGGAAAAAGTTTTAGCGAGTTATTCAAAAACAGTCGAAGGAGTTTTAACTTGTAAAACAATTGTGTTAGATGCGCAAGCTAATAACATTACTTTACCGTTGTTTGAAACTTTATATGATATTTTATATAATGGTAAACTCCCAAGCGCTATCATTAACAATGTTTTTACAAAGGCAATATTAACTTAAAAATGTAGTGTACTAGACTGCACCCCGTTTAGTAAGTAAAGAAAAAAAGTCTTTGCTAAACTTTAAAGGAGGTGCATTTTTATATGGCAAGAAAAGGACAAAAATTTAATAAATATACAGCAGATTTTCGAAAAAGGATAGGACAAGAGGTTAAAAATAATAGTATAAGTTTTATTGCAAAAAAATATGCAATTAATAAAAAAACTGTTGCTTCATGGTATGAAAATTTTAAGAAAGGAATTTTAAACACCAATAAAGGTCCAAAAGAATCATTTGAAAAAAGAGATTTAAACTATTACAAAGTTAGGTATGAATTACTAAAAAAGCTTCATGACTTTTACAATTAAATAAAAGAAAAATTGTATTTTTTATCAAAGAAAACATTAATAAATATCCACTAAATTTATTACTTGATATAACAGATTTAAAGCGTAGTTATTGAGATAAATATAAAAATTATTCAAGTAATGGTAAGGATAGCGAATCATTAAAAAATATTGTAAAAGTCTATGAAGAAAATTTAAAACAATTTGGTTATCGTCGAATTACCAAATATTTAAAAGAAGATTATGGCATTGTTTATAATGCTAAGAAAGTATTACGAATTATGAAAGAAAATAATATTCAAGCTGAATATGTAAAGCGTATGCGTAGAAAAATATTAATAAAACAAAATAGAAATAAAAATATAATTAAATATCCTGATTTAGTAAATCGTAATTTTAATGATATTAAAGAAAGATTTTCAATTTTATTTACTG
Source organism: Spiroplasma endosymbiont of Polydrusus pterygomalis (assembly GCF_964030635.1). Taxonomy (GTDB): domain Bacteria; phylum Bacillota_I; class Bacilli_A; order Mycoplasmatales; family Mycoplasmataceae; genus Spiroplasma. The sequence continues at coordinate 1,728,379 of NZ_OZ034909.1, forward strand.
ATGTAACTTATTTAATTTGAAATGGTAAAAAACATTATCAATCAACAATACTTGATGGATATACTAAAGAAATTATTGATGTAAAATGATCAAAATTTAATAATAACAAACTTGTAATTGATAATTTAAATGCTGCAATTAATAAAATTAAAAAAATAAAAAAAGATCTAAATAAAACAATAATTCATTCAGATCACGGATATCAATATACATCTAAAGATTATAATAGTAAATGTTTAGATAACAAAATTATAATTTCAATGGGTAAAAATTATAATTGTGCAGACAACATTATTATTGAAAGTTTTCATTCATTACTTAAAAAAGGAACAATCCATAATAAAAATTATAAATCTCATAATGAATATATTAATGATGTTAAAAAATGAAATAAATGATATTCAAACCAAAAAGAAAAATATATAATAAATTAAAGTTTGTAAACCTTTTTATTAATACTTACTAAACGGGGTGCAGTCTAGAACCTACCACTGAAATTAAAACAGCAATTAGAAAATAATTGTGCGGATTATTAATTAACTTTTAAACCATATTTGAAAATATGGATTTTTCTTTTACAATATAATTATGAGTTTTTTAAAATAGAAAGTAGGAAATTATGACTAAGATTAAATTAATTGCATTGGATATGGATGGTACTGCTTGTTCTTTTCATCAAGGGATTCATGCAACAAACATTGAACCAATTATTAAAGCACAAGAAATGGGAGTACGAGTTGTTTTTGCAACAGGGCGGCCAGTATTGACTTCCTTATCTGAAGCATTACGAGTGAAAATGGATTATTTTAAGCAATACTTTATTGGTTTCAATGGGGCGTGTATTTATGATATTAAAGCCAATAAAATAGCTTATCAACAAACTTTATCAGCGTTGCAAGTTAATTTTTTATTTCAATTAGCAGAGAAATATCATAAGAAATTATGATGTTATATTGATGATTTAACAAAAGTTATTGTTAATTTTGATCCTGTTGCGGAACAAAATCCTGAATTAGTTTTTTTTAACGGGGATTTTATTCAGTATGATTCGGCAGTTGAAATTCAGAACACAAGTTATAAATGTATTGTGATGGATGTTGATGAAAACGATCAATTTATTATTGCTGCTCGTGCCGATAAAATTGAGATTGCAATTGATGCAGCAAAGACAGCAGAAATAAATGCCCCTGGAATTAGTAAATTAGCTGGACTAAAATGAATTTCAACCCAATGAAAAATTGCTTTATCGGAAATGATGGCAATTGGGGACAGTATGAATGACTATTGAATGATTAAAAATGTTGGTTTAGGAATTGCAATGGGTAATGGACAAGAACAAATTAAAGCCATCGCCAAGGAAGTAACAAGTACCGTTGAAACAGGTGGCATGGCAAAAATGATTGAAAAATATGTTCTCAATGATAAAAAAATAATTATATAATTGTTGAGGAAAAAGAAAAAGAGGAGAAATAGGAGAATGAAAGCAAAACAACCAATTTTATTGGCAATTCTTGATGGGTGAGGAATTGCCCCCGACGTGGAAGGAAACGCTGTTACGCAAGGACATATGGTGAATGTTGAAATGTTAAAGGCAAAATATCCATCAGTATCAGCGCATGCCTCGGGAGAATGAGTGGGTTTACCAGAAGGACAAATGGGAAATTCTGAAGTTGGCCATATTCATTTGGGATCCGGGCGGATTAAATATGAATCATTAACTTTAATTAATAAATCAATTAAAGATGGAACATTTAAGCAAAACCAAGAAATTTTAGCAGCAATTAATTTTGCGAAAAAAAATAATGGGGCCTTTCATATTATGGGCTTATTTTCGGATGGTGGTGTTCATTCACACGTTAACCATATTTTTGCTGCGTATCAATTAGCGGTGCAAGAAGGCTTAAAAGAAATATATTTACATGTTTTTGGTGATGGTCGTGATACTAAACCAGAATGTATTAAAATTTATCTTGAACAATTTCAACAATTACAGACACAATTAAAAGTTGGGGTTATTGCCACAATTGCGGGACGTTATTATGCGATGGATCGTGATAAAAAATATGACCGTGTACAAGTGGCTTATGATGTTTTAGTTGCCAGAAAAGGGGCAAAATTTAGTGATCCAATCGAATATATTGATCGCGAATATGCTGCTGGACGTAATGATGAATTTTTAATGCCAGCGTATAATGTTAATACGCCAAAAGGACATATTAAAGCGGGTGATGGGGTCTTTTTTGCTAATTTTCGCCCTGATCGTGCAACTGCCATTGCTTCGGCATTAACAAATCCTGATTTTCCAGGCAATGAAGCAGAAACTTATTTTACGCCAAAATTAAAAGATATTTATTTTGTTTCAATGATGGAATATGCCGAAACAGTTGCTTCAAAACATGTTGCTTTTAAACCAATTGAAGTTGTTAATGGGTTAGGCAAATGATTAAGCAAAAAAGGTTATCGTCAATTACGAATTGCTGAAACAGAAAAAATTGCGCATGTTACATTTTTCTTTGATGGGGGAAAAGATTATTTTAAAAATGGTTTAGCGACTCAAGCAGAAATTACTTTACCTGGGGCCTCAGCAGATTTAATCCCATCACCAAAAGTAGCCACATATGATTTAAAACCAGAAATGTCATCATATGAAATTACTGATAAATTAATTGCCGAACTTCAAAGCAATGAATTTGATGTTATTATTTTAAATTTTGCTAATTGTGATATGGTTGGGCATACTGGGATGCTACCCGCCGCAATTAATGCTGCTGCTGCAATTGATGATTGTCTTGGTAAAATTTATGAAGCAATCCAAAAAGTTAATGGAATTATGATTATTACCGCTGATCATGGTAATGCTGAAGTTATGATTGACGAAACTGGTGGTCCAAATAAGAAACATACTTCCCGGTTAGTGCCAATTATTATTACAAAAGCAGGAATCAAATTACGGGAAGATAACCTAGCCATTGCTGATGTTGCCCCAACAATTTTAGATTTATTAGGGGAAGAAATTCCTGCAGAAATGACACAACTTTCATTAATTGTGAAATAAAAAGATATTGCAAAAAGACTGTGCAATGTTTCTTTTAACTGAGATATATAAATAAAAATTTTTCTAGATTATTATTAATATATAAAGTTAGGAGAAACATTTTTATATGGCTAAAGGTAAAATAAAAGGGTCTAAAGATCATTCTTTTGAATTTAAAGAAAAAATTGTTAATTGAATATTCAATTAACAATAAATCTTATAGTGAAATAGCAAAAGAATAGACTGCACCCTGTTTAGTAAGTATTAATAAAAAGGTTTACAAACTTTCATTTATTATATCTTTTTCTTTTTGGTTTGAATATCATTTATTTCATTTTTTAACATCATTAATATATTCATTATGAGATTTATAATTTTTATTATGGATTGTTCCTTTTTTAAGTAATGAATGAAAACTTTCAATAATAATGTTGTCTGCACAATGATAATTTTTACCCATTGAAATTATAATTTTGTTATCTAAACATTTACTATTATAATCTTTAGATGTATATTGATATCCGTGATCTGAATGAATTATTGTTTTATTTAGATCTTTTTTTATTTTTTTAATTTTATTAATTGCAGCATTTAAATTATCAATTACAAGTTTGTTATTATTAAATTTTGATCATTTTACATCAATAATTTCTTTAGTATATCCATCAATTATTGATGATTGATAATGTTTTTTACCATTTCAAATTAAATAAGTTACATCAGTAAATAAAATTGAAAATCTTTCTTTAATATCATTAAAATTACGATTTACTAAATCAGGATATTTAATTATATTTTTATTTCTATTTTGTTTTATTAATATTTTTCTACGCATACGCTTTACATATTCAGCTTGAATATTATTTTCTTTCATAATTCGTAATACTTTCTTAGCATTATAAACAATGCCATAATCTTCTTTTAAATATTTGGTAATTCGACGATAACCAAATTGTTTTAAATTTTCTTCATAGACTTTTACAATATTTTTTAATGATTCGCTATCCTTACCATTACTTGAATAATTTTTATATTTATCTCAATAACTACGCTTTAAATCTGTTATATCAAGTAATAAATTTAGTGGATATTTATTAATGTTTTCTTTGATAAAAAATAGACTGCACCCAAAAAAGTAAGTAAAGAAAAAAAGTCTTTGCTAAACTTTTAAAGGAGGTGCATTTTTATATGGCAAGAAAAGGACAAAAATTTAATAAATATACAGCAGATTTTCGAAAAAGGATAGGACAAGAGGTTAAAAATAATAGTATAAGTTTTATTGCAAAAAAATATGCAATTAATAAAAAAACTGTTTCTTCATGGTATGAAAATTTTAAGAAAGGAATTTTAAACACCAATAAAGGTCCAAAAGAATCATTTGAAAAAAGAGATTTAAACTATTACAAAGTTAGGTATGAATTACTAAAAAAGCTTCATGACTTTTACAATTAAATAAAAGAAAAATTGTATTTTTTATCAAAGAAAACATTAATAAATATCCACTAAATTTATTACTTGATATAACAGATTTAAAGCGTAGTTATTGAGATAAATATAAAAATTATTCAAGTAATGGTAAGGATAGTGAATCATTAAAGAATATTGTAAAAGTCTATGAAGAAAATTTAAAACAATTTGGTTATCGTCGAATTACCAAATATTTAAAAGAAGATTATGGCATTGTTTATAATGCTAAGAAAGTATTACGAATTATGAAAGAAAATAATATTCAAGCTGAATATGTAAAGCGTATGCGTAGAAAAATATTAATAAAACAAAATAGAAATAAAAATATAATTAAATATCCTGATTTAGTAAATCGTAATTTTAATGATATTAAAGAAAGATTTTCAATTTTATTTACTGATGTAACTTATTTAATTTGAAATGGTAAAAAACATTATCAATCATCAATAATTGATGGATATACTAAAGAAATTATTGATGTAAAATGATCAAAATTTAATAATAACAAACTTGTAATTGATAATTTAAATGCTGCAATTAATAAAATTAAAAAAATAAAAAAAGATCTAAATAAAACAATAATTCATTCAGATCACGGATATCAATATACATCTAAAGATTATAATAGTAAATGTTTAGATAACAAAATTATAATTTCAATGGGTAAAAATTATCATTGTGCAGACAACATTATTATTGAAAGTTTTCATTCATTACTTAAAAAAGGAACAATCCATAATAAAAATTATAAATCTCATAATGAATATATTAATGATGTTAAAAAATGAAATAAATGATATTCAAACCAAAAAGAAAAAGATATAATAAATGAAAGTTTGTAAACCTTTTTATTAACACTTACTAAACAGGGTGCAGTCTAACTTGCCTCGGCTGGCTGTGGGAATGAGCTTAAACTCATGTTCTTATGGAAGCACTTAGTTATTTAAAATAACCGTCCCACACTGCATTAAGTTGTTTTATAAAATCAAAGTTTAAAATAACCAGTTTCTCAATCAAAGATAATTTTTGAATTTTCTATTTTTTGATAAAATCGCTTTTGTTTCTTATCTTTTGTACGATTTAATAAATCTTTGTGTTTATCACAAGTTCATAAAACTTTATTTGATAAAAATTCTTCGGTAATGAATGATATTGATTTATAGCAATTATCAACATCACAGATTGTTTGTTGCGTATTAATTTCCATTACTTACTCCTTTCTTTGATATTAAGTTTTTTTATTTATTAGCCAAATTAATTAACTAAAACAGAGAAAGGACAACACCTTAAATTAGGAGAAAAAAACAGGTACACTTTGTAAAGATTTCTAAGATATTTAATAAATGTGTAATACAACTTTTTTCGTTAACTTAAAGTTGTGATAAAAAGTTTCTATTTTAAGAATTTAAGATGCTGTTCTTTCTCTGAATTAATTAATAATTATGGGTTTACAAATAAAAAAACAACCCTTTTTATTTAACAAGAGTTGTTTTTTGCCGCTTCATCGTACATGATACATTACTTACTTTTTGGGGTGCAGTCTATTTGCTTTTTATTCCACAATTGGGTTTAAATCCTCAATATCAAGAGCTCCTCTGCGCTTTGCTTTTTTAAGATTTTGTTTCTCTAATTTTGCTTGCATTTTTGCTGCTTTTAATTATTCTTTCATTAACCGCTTGGTTTCTTTTTTTGAATTTTTAACATTACGGTTAAAATCATTATCATTAACAAAATTAAAGAATTCATCATCATCAGCTACATTAATTGAGTTTGCCGCTTGTTGTGGTTGCTCCGTTTGTTGTTTTTGCTGATTAATAAAAACGGGATCTGTAACAAAAACTTGTTCATAATATGATTGATTATTTGGTGGTTGTTCCTGATTTCCTTGTTCATAACTTGATCTTATCGGTTCCTCTGAGCTCACCACTGAATTATTATTATATTGTTGTTCAACCATTGGTTCATCAAAAGATACATTCCCTTGATTTTGGTTCATACCTGACCCATAATTATATTCTTCCGTTGGGAACTGATTTATTTGTTCTTCACCCCTACGTTCTAAAGACCCATTATTTGCTTGTGGTGAAATGCTTGGTTCTGTTCTTAAGTCATTATTGTTTTTGGTATGCAAATCACTATTTGGTTGAAAATTGTTATTAAAATGATCATGATAATTTGAATTATTATGGCCACAAGGACAAGTGCCACCACAATTATTATTTTGTGGTCCGTAGTAGTTTGGATACATTCCTGGATACATCCCGCCTTGGCACATTCCATTTCCCATTGATGGATGTGGTGGCATCATTGGATAAAATGGACATGATTGTGGCGCTGCTTGCTGAGCTGAAGCTGGTTGTTGAATAAAAAAAACTTGTGGTGAAACACCATTAGTCGTTGGATACGGGGTAATAATCTGTTGCGGATTGGTTGCATATTGAGGTGCCGAAGCTCCTGTTGAATAACTATTTGGATAAGAAGGAACCGGCGATAATGTTAAAGTGCTGATGAATACTTCTGCATCACGACGACTTCTAAAAAGTGCAACTTCACTATTAGTATCATATGACTTTACTAAATATCCTTCTTCATTTGGTAAGATATAAAAGTCATTATTATTCATTTTTGCACCTCATTTGCCCGATTTTATATCCAATTCTACTTGATATTATACATTATATCATAAAAAACAAAGAATATGATTTTTTTTAATTTTGTAGATTGCGTTGCCAAAGTTGGGGAAAATAAAAAAAGTTTTCAGTATAATTAAGTTTGAAAAAAATTAGAAAGAAAACTATCCTATGAATATTATAACTAGAATCCAAGAGTTTTTAAACGAAAATAATAACTCTTTTATTGATTTAATTAATGAAATTAGCCCCAATATCCCTATTACAGCACTATTATCCTATTTAAACAATGAAATTAGTTCTGAAGCTTGAATACTATTTAAAAATATTTTTGAATATATTGATAACTATATTTTTAATAAGGACTGACGCAAAGCACGTTATATTCCAAAAGGATTTTATCAACGAACTTTGGTTTTTCGTAATGGTGAAGTTACTTTTAAACGAGGAAAATATATCTTAAAACCATAATTTCAAGTGGCAAAAAAACCAAAAACGGTCTTTTTACTTGATATTCAATTAGGGATTGAAAGTTATCAGCGACTTGATTATGATTTTTCGTTAGAAATAATCAGCAAATTAGGCATAAATTTTAGTTATCAAGATATTTGTAATATGTATCGGAATGCTAACATAACAAAAAAAACAATTTTTAACCTTATTAAACGGTTTGATATTAAACATTTGTTAGAACTAATGCTAGATGAACCAGATACAAAACTAAAACATGATGGGGTTATTTATATTGAAACCGATGAAGCATATCGCAATGCCATTAGTTATCAAATCAAAAAACGATTAAAAATTAAGAAAAGAATCCGTTTAACCGTCTTTCATACTGGTTATAAAGATCCTAAAACAATACGAAAAACAATGCATAATGTCAAATTTCTAGTAACAATGACTAATGAAGTTAAAAAAATTAACTCTAAAAAATACTGACAAGGAATTAAATAATTTATTAACTTAAATTATGAATCACCCGAGACAACTAAAATTATTGTGCTTGGTGATGGTGCACAATATATTTCAACGGTTGAAAAACACATCAATGTTGAATTTATCATTGATCGTTTCCATGTTATTAAAAAAATTAAAGATTGTTTCCGTGGTCCACGATATTATAAACGTTATTTATTTAATAAAATTAGAAAAGCAATTCTAAAATTAAACTGAAACAAGGTTACAAAATACCTTGAATGAGCTTATCAGCTTGTTAAAACCGAAGAAGCGAAAGGAAAGTTACAAGAAATATCTAATTATTTAAGAACATACTATGGAGCAATTCAAAAATGAGAATATCAAGAAAATATTGGTTGTCGCATTGAAAGTTATATTGCTCGAATTATTAAAGTAATGTTTCGTTCAAAACCAAAAATATTTAATGAAAAAACGATTTACAAAGTAATGTTATTAAAACAATTGACAGCTAATGGGATTAATCCCTTTCAAGAACTAACAGAAATTAAAAATCTTCAAGTAAAAAATGAACAAATTACTTGAAGATGAATATTTAAAAAGATGAATAATCCAGAAGTTAAACAATATAACTTACCAATATTCACCGCTTCTACATTATCAAATACTAAAACTCTTTTAAAGAAAATAGTTTATAATTATTATTAGAACTTAATGCTGAAAACTTTTCCCCAACATTTTACACGCTACCAATTTTGTAGAAAACTATTGATATTTTAATAAAACCTTGATTTTGTTGAGTTTTTAATAAAATGGACTTTTTAAAAATTTCTATATTTTATAAGGGTTTTTGACTTTATCAAGAGTTTTCTACAAAATTAAAGGAATGTTTTGATTCCGCATAAAAAAACAAAGCAAAAACCTTTAAATAACGAACAAAAACAGCATAATAAACTAATTTCACAAATGAGAATCGTTATTGAAAATGTTTTCGCTATCCTTAAAAAATTTAAAATTATTACTGAAAAATATCGCAATCGTAGAAAAAGCTTTGCTTTAAGATTTAATTTAATTGCTTCAATAGACTTCTTGCGATACTAACAAAAATAAAAAAATTACAAATAAAAAAATTAAATTAAACTTTAAAATAAGCATTTTTAAAAATTTTAATTGCTTTTTAAGCATAAATAATCAGGTATCGTAAGAAGTCTAATAAATGAAAGTTTGTAAACCTTTTTATTAATACTTACTAAACGGGGTGCAGTCTTATACTATCAAAACACAAATAATCCTCGAAAAAGAAAGCAAAACTATTATTGCAACAAATTTTGCTTGTGGTAAAACCGATGATTTTCGTTTATTTAAAGAATCAAAAATACCGCTTTTAAAAGTTAGCAAAGTAATAGTTGATACAGGTTATCAAGGCTTGCAAAAAATGCATCGGAATGTTTTGATTCCGCATAAAAAAACAAAGCAAAAACCTTTAAATAACGAACAAAAACAGCATAATAAACTAATTTCACAAATGAGAATCGTTATTGAAAATGTTTTCGCTATCCTTAAAAAATTTAAAATTATTACTGAAAAATATCGCAATCGTAGAAAAAGCTTTGCTTTAAGATTTAATTTAATTGCTTCAATCTATAATTTTCAATTGTTATTATAAATAAGACAAGAAGTTGAATGAAAATTAACTTTAAATAATAAAATCATTTTTTGTTGTGCCAAAATAATGCATCGCTTATAAAGACTATAAGAATTAAATTAATAAGAGGTATAAATTTCGATTTGTATTTTTTCTTTATGAATTAATTTGCAATGATTATCATAGTATCGCAAGAAGTCTATTATAACATTGTTCGCAAATTTGATTTAATTTTGTCGAAAACTCTTTATATTAAAAATATACCTAATTTTAGGTATATTTTTAATATAAAGAGTTTTCGACAAAATTAAAGCTTACTTTTTTGGGTGCAGTCTATATTTTATTAGCGTATAATAAATTTAATAAATAAAAAAGACAGAACGGAGGAAAAAACGTGAGTGTTCAAGGAGTAGCGCAATTTCGAAAAGCAATTAAAATTTATGATAAAACAAAAACAGTTAATGAAGCTGATTTAAAAACAATTTTAACAACAGGAGCTTTAGCTCCTAGTTCAAATGGATTAGAACCAGTCAAAGTTATTATTAAAAATCAAAAGTTGAAAGAACAAGCAGCATTAAAATGTTTTATGCCAGGTAATCAACAAAAAGTAAAAGATGCCCCTGTTTTAGCGTTATTATTAGGAGCAAATGGAGATTATTTAACTTCAGACGAATTTTTGACAAATCTATTAGGTCGCATTTTTACTGAGGAAACATTAAAAACAAATGTAAATGGAATGAGTAATTATTTAAAAAGTTATCCGAGTCCAGATATGTTTGCTTATGAACAAGCACATATCGTTGCCAGCTTTATGACTTTACAAGCTGCTGATTTAAAAATTGGATCAAGTATTATGGGAGAGATTACACGAATTGAAACTAATTATTTCTTTAGTGAACATCAAATTGTTGACCAAACAAAATGACATTTAGCTTTAGGGATGTTATTTGGATATTATGATGATAAAGTCACAGGAACTAGTTTTCCCCGCTTACGGATTGCGGAAGCTGAATTTGTCACTATTTTTTAAAATTTAATTTTTAATTTTGTAGAAAAATCTTGATACTTTAATAAAACCTTGATTTTATTGAGTTTTTGATAAAATGTATTTCTTGCAAATATCTATATTTTATAAGGGTTTTTGACTTTATCAAGATTTTTCGACAAAATTAAAAAATTTAATTAATAAAAATTTTACGAAAAATAGTTTAATAACATAATGAAAACATCTTTGAAAAAATTTTGAATTATTAGTTTACTTACTAATATTCTTTTTCTACTAATCCAAGTTAGCATCACCATTCCGTTAATATGATATAAAAAACAATGACAGTTAAATAATAGTGATTTATCGCAAATATTCTTTGGGATTCTAATTGTTATCATTTTAGCAATGTTCATTACAAATTGAATCCTTGTTAAAAACCCCTTACAAAAACTAAATATTACCAAAGGATTAATCCCTTGGCAGGCTGACCTTGGTTTTCAAATTATTACCAAATATATCCATTTACAAACAGAATATAATGGCTATATATGATACTTAAAGAAAAAAGGTTTTATTCTACTTGCAACGCTTGGCATTAACTTTGGTTATGTCTTAATTGCCGCTGTTGTGTTTTCAATTTTAGGGTAAATAAAAAAAGAAGATATAAGACTGCACTTTGCACAGTTTCAGATAACTGAGAATTTTAATTAAAAAATGCTTTCATTTCATATTGAAGTGGTGGCATTTTTAAATTTAAAATTTTTCTTTTTTCATTATAATGAATTATATAATTATCTACAATATTTTTTACTTCTAAAATATTTTTACAGTGTGATAATTCTGAGTTCTCGGTTTTAAGAATTGAAAATCAATTTTCAATCGGTGAATTATCTAAACAATTGCCTCTTCTTGACATACTTATATTTATACCGTGTTTTTTTAATATTTTTTCATAAGCTTTTGAAGTGAAATGAATACCTTGATCAGAATTAATAGTTAATTCACCTTTGATTATTTTTATTTTAATAATTGCTTCTTTGATACAATTATTTACTCAATTTACTGTTGGAGTTGTTGTTAAAGAATAATTTACTATTAAATTACTAAATAAATCCTTGATTGCAAATAAATATACTCATTTTGTGATTGTTTTAACATACGTAATATCAATTGATCACTTTTGATTAGTTTTTTCAGCTTTAAAATTACGTTTTAATAGATATTTATGTCGAATATGTTCATTTGTCATTTTTAAGAAATGATTAATTTTTTTTCTTGTTTTAATTCTTACACTAGAAATTCTATTAGCTAATTTCATATAACGATAAACTGTTGAATTCGACACATTAATTTTTTGCTCTTCCAAAGATAATTTAATTTGTCTGTGTCCTTTAATACTATTTTCTCTATGAATTGCTTTAATTATTTCATATATTGAATAATCAATATTTGGTTGATATTCATCACAATTTTTTGAATATTTATTTCAAGTATCATATGAAATTCTTAATTCTTTTAAATATAAGACTGCACCCTGTTTAGTAAGTATTAATAAAAAGGTTTACAAACTTTCATTTATTAGACTTCTTGCGATACCTGATTATTTATGCTTAAAAAGCAATTAAAATTTTTAAAAATGCTTATTTTAAAGTTTAATTTAATTTTTTTATTTGTAATTTTTTTATTTTTGTTAGTATCGCAAGAAGTCTATTGAAGCAATTAAATTAAATCTTAAAGCAAAGCTTTTTCTACGATTGCGATATTTTTCAGTAATAATTTTAAATTTTTTAAGGATAGCGAAAACATTTTCAATAACGATTCTCATTTGTGAAATTAGTTTATTATGCTGTTTTTGTTCGTTATTTAAAGGTTTTTACTTTGTTTTTTTATGCGGAATCAAAACATTCCTTTAATTTTGTAGAAAACTCTTGATAAAGTCAAAAACCCTTATAAAATATAGAAATTTTTAAAAAGTCCATTTTATTAAAAACTCAATAAAATCAAGGTTTTATTAAAATATCAAGAGTTTTCTACAAAATTAAAAAAAATCATATTCTTTGTTTTTTATGATATAATGTATAATATCAAGTAGAATTGGATATAAAATCGGGCAAATGAGGTGCAAAAATGAATAATAATGACTTTTATATCTTACCAAATGAAGAAGGATATTTAGTAAAGTCATATGATACTAATAGTGAAGTTGCACTTTTTAGAAGTCGTCGTGATGCAGAAGTATTCATCAGCACTTTAACATTATCGCCGGTTCCTTCTTATCCAAATAGTTATTCAACAGGAGCTTCGGCACCTCAATATGCAACCAATCCGCAACAGATTATTACCCCGTATCCAACGACTAATGGTGTTTCACCACAAGTTTTTTTTATTCAACAACCAGCTTCAGCTCAGCAAGCAGCGCCACAATCATGTCCATTTTATCCAATGATGCCACCACATCCATCAATGGGAAATGGAATGTGCCAAGGCGGGATGTATCCAGGAATGTATCCAAACTACTACGGACCACAAAATAATAATTGTGGTGGCACTTGTCCTTGTGGCCATAATAATTCAAATTATCATGATCATTTTAATAACAATTTTCAACCAAATAGTGATTTGCATACCAAAAACAATAATGACTTAAGAACAGAACCAAGCATTTCACCACAAGCAAATAATGGGTCTTTAGAACGTAGGGGTGAAGAACAAATAAATCAGTTCCCAACGGAAGAATATAATTATGGGTCAGGTATGAACCAAAATCAAGGGAATGTATCTTTTGATGAATCAATGGTTGAACAACAATATAATAATAATTCAGTGGTGAGCTCAGAGGAACCGATAAGATCAAGTTATGAACAAGGAAATCAGGAACAACCACCAAATAATCAATCATATTATGAACAAGTTTTTGTTACAGATCCCGTTTTTATTAATCAGCAAAAACAACAAACGGAGCAACCACAACAAGCGGCAAACTCAATTAATGTAGCTGATGATGATGAATTCTTTAACTTTGTTAATGATAATGATTTTAACCGTAATGTTAAAAATTCAAAAAAAGAAACCAAGCGGTTAATGAAAGAAGAATTAAAAGCAGCAAAAATGCAAGCAAAATTAGAGAAACAAAATCTTAAAAAAGCAAAGCGCAGAGGAGCTCTTGATATTGAGGATTTAAACCCAATTGTGGAATAAAAAGCAAATAGACTGCACCCAAAAAAGTAAGTAAAGAAAAAAAGTCTTTGCTAAACTTTTAAAGGAGGTGCATTTTTATATGGCAAGAAAAGGACAAAAATTTAATAAATATACAGCAGATTTTCGAAAAAGGATAGGACAAGAGGTTAAAAATAATAGTATAAGTTTTATTGCAAAAAAATATGCAATTAATAAAAAAACTGTTGCTTCATGGTATGAAAATTTTAAGAAAGGGATTTTAAACACCAATAAAGGTCCAAAAGAATCATTTAAAAAAAGAGATTTAAACTATTACAAAGTTAGGTATGAATTACTAAAAAAGCTTCATGACTTTTACAATTAAATAAAAGAAAAATTGTATTTTTTATAAAAGAAAACCTTAATAAATATCCACTAAATTTATTACTTGATGTAACAGATTTAAAGCGTAGTTATTGAGATAAATATAAAAATTATTCAAGTAATGGTAAGGATAGTGAATCATTAAAGAATATTGTAAAAGTCTATGAAGAAAATTTAAAACAATTTGGTTATCGTCGAATTACCAAATATTTAAAAGAAGATTATGGCATTGTTTATAATGCTAAGAAAGTATTACGAATTATGAAAGAAAATAATATTAAAGCTGAATATGTAAAGCGTATGCGTAGAAAAATATTAATAAAACAAAATAGAAATAAAAATATAATTAAATATCCTGATTTAGTAAATCGTAATTTTAATGATATTAAAGAAAGATTTTCAATTTTATTTACTGATGTAACTTATTTAATTTGAAATGGTAAAAAACATTATCAATCATCAATAATTGATGGATATACTAAAGAAATTATTGATGTAAAATGATCAAAATTTAATAATAACAAACTTGTAATTGATAATTTAAATGCTGAAATTAATAAAATTAAAAAAATAAAAAAAGATCTAAATAAAACAATAATTCATTCAGATCACGGATATCAATATACATCTAAAGATTATAATAGTAAATGTTTAGATAACAAAATTATAATTTCAATGGGTAAAAATTATCATTGTGCAGACAACATTATTATTGAAAGTTTTCATTCATTACTTAAAAAAGGAACAATCCATAATAAAAATTATAAATCTCATAATGAATATATTAATGATGTTAAAAAATGAAATAAATGATATTCAAACCAAAAAGAAAAAGATATAATAAATAAAAGTTTGTAAACCTTTTTATTAATACTTACTAAACGGGGTGCAGTCTAATGCGCATTATTAGGGCGTGAGGAAACATGTAAATCGGCGCTGGTTATATTTAAACTAAGCGATAGTCGTGATAAGTGCAAGGTCAACATCGAACGACAATAAAAATAGAGATGGCCACTTTATAAATAAATTTGCGATAGACATTGTCCCATCGAGGATGGCAGTGGTTCTACAAACCACAACGCCAGCACCAGGCTCTTCAAGGTGCAAGTGAATTTATTTTAAAAACTGAACGTTTTGACTTGAAATAGTGCGGATGAAGAGGAATAGCTATACGGCGTTTTCTGTCAAAATACGAAGTAAATAACCTAATATCAACCAAACAAAAACAAATACTTTACCTTATTGAATTACTTATTTCTCGCGTCAACACTTTTATTTGGCCAGTAAGGACCACCATCAAGTCATATTATTTGTTTTTATATGTCAACTTTACCTTGCTAAAATTATTTGAGAGCGCACACCCCTTCCCTTTTCTCTTTTCTGATAAAAAACATAGTTAATTAACCTAAATAACAAAACATTACTTATAATAAATTAATTATGTAGGGAATAGCTCTATTGATAAAAGGTATTAAAAGATATATAATTCATTTGTATTAAAATAAAAATATCTAAAAAAGGAAATAACAAAATGAAAAAATTACTTAGCTTATTAAGTGTATTAACAATTAGTATAAGCGCACTACCGACAGTAGTTGCAATAACCCCAAATAATCAAAGAGAAAAAAATAATCAACACAAAAATTTAAAACGAAATAAAAGAGAAAACATTCAAACATTAGAACAACAAAAAATTGTTATCACAACAAATGGCGATGTTTATTCTTCTGGTGTTGTTTTTAACAATAAACTATATTTTGGTTCACAAGATCGTAATGTCTATGAATATGACCCAGTAACAAACCAACAAAAAATTGTTATAACAACAAAAGATAAAATTTATTCTTCTGGTGTCGTTTTTAACAATAAACTATATTTTGGTTCAAAAGATAATAATGTTTATGAATATGATCCAATAACAAACCAACAAAAAATTGTTATTACAACAAATGGCGATGTTTATTCTTCTGGTGTCGTTTTTAACGATAAACTATATTTTGGTTCAGGAGATTATAAAGTTTATGAATATGATCCAATAACAAACCAACAAAAAATTGTTATTACAACAAATGGCTATGTTTATTCTTCTGGTGTTGTTTTTAACAATAAATTATATTTTGGTTCATGAGATTATAATGTCTATGAATATGATCCAGTAACAAAACAACAAAAAATTGTTATTACAACAAATAACGCTGTTTTTTCTTCTGGTGTTGTTTTTAACAATAAACTATATTTTGGTTCTACAGATCATAATGTCTATGAATATGATCCAATAACAAACCAACAAAAAATTGTCATTAGAACAAATGGCGATGTTCGTTCTTCTGGTGTTGTTTTTAACAATAAATTATATTTTGGTTCACGAGATAATAATGTCTATGAATATCCAGTTTTATATAATTTAGAAAATTTTATTAAAAAAAGACAATTAAATAAAATCAATAATAATAATGATAAATCGTTTTTGAATGAACTAAATTATTTATATCCCGAGTTAGATATTTCACAATTAGAAGTAATTAATAAAAAAAGAACATTTGTTACTATAAAAGCAAAAAATACAAGTGATAAATATTTTGGTGAAAAGAAAATTTATTTTAAAGTAGATAATGAAGATAGTAAAAATATTATTTTATATGATTTAATTAAAAAAGCAATCTTTTTTAAATTTAGAGATGATAACCCTAATTTAGAATTTTCAAAAATTAAAGATATTGATCTTAGTTATTTACAATATTCAAATATTGAATTAAAAGAAACACTTAAACCAAAAATTATTGTTTCTACTCCTATATCTAATTATTGTAGTGGGGATTCAATTTTAAGCAATAATACTTCGTTAATTCAAACAATAGAAACAAGGGAATGTACTGTATCTTATGACATAGAAAAAAGAATTCAGTTATCAAATGGTTTAATAAAATCTAAAAGTTTAGAACAAGGACAAACAACCGGAAGAGAACAAATGGCTTCTTCTAGTTCTAGTGTTTCGAAAACCAATACGAAGTCTTTAGAAGTTGTTGATGCTTTTGAAAACATTGATGTTAAACAATCATCAGAATCAAGTGGATGACATGCTGAACTTAGCATTAATGCCGATGCTTCATTTAATGTTGGTTTTGCTAGTGGCGGTGTTTCTACAACATATTCAGGTGGGTATAACAAAAATTCTGAAACTTCGCAAAGCAGTTCTTCTGGGCATACAAATTCTAAATCTATCGGGAATGTTGACAGTAATCAAAGAGAAGAAAGCAAAACCAACATTATAACAAATAATAATAGTAGTTCAAGTTTTAATTCTGCTTCAAAAAATATTAGTTTAGAAAAAACTGAATCAAACACTGGAACACAAACATTAAAATTTACATGACCTTCTCAAAAAATTAAAGTTAATCCAAATAAAAAAGTTATTGTTAATTTTATTATTAAAAAAATTACGGGTGAAATTGTTTTTGATTTAAAACAAGATATCAGTGGCGACATAATCGTTAAAATTAATAATAACAACAATGAAGAACAAACTATTGATTTTTCAATTGGAGAATTAATGCAAAAATTAATTAAATATAAACTTTTACCATCCCAAATTAGTATTAGTGAGTTTGATGAAAAAGATATTTATTTTGAAGGAAAAATCAGATTTTTAATTGAAAATTATCAACGAGAAGATATAAAATTGGGTAAAGAACAAAAATTAGATTAATAATAGTTTATCAGAAAGAAAACTATACAAAATGAAAAAAATATTATCGATCTTATCTATGATATCTTTATCTACTATAATATCAACCAATATTATTGCTTGTAAACCACCAAATATAAACAATAAAAATAACAAACCAATAAAACCTGAGTTTATACCACAACAACCACCAAAAAATAGTAATTGAAAATTGGTTGACAACCTAAATTTTATTAATTATAAAGTTGATAATAAATGATATATTGCAATTTTTAAAAATTATACAAAAAATTGATATATTGTTAATTTTTTAAATGATAGTAAAAATGATAAAATTTTAGGTGAATTTTGTTTTGATGGTATTTGTCAAAATATTTATTTATCTAGTCTTAGAAATTTTTTTAAACGTGGTGATATAAAAACAATTTATCAATGAAATAATATTAATAATTCAAATACACCTCAAATAAACAACAACACTGGTGAAATTACAAACTGAAATGAAAAAATAGAATCTTAACATGAATACGTAAAGAAAATTTTACATATTCATGTTAAGATTCTATTTTTCTTTCTAAAACATTCTTATAAATTTCATAAAGATAATTAATAAAAATGTATTGGTAATAACAATATAAAAATCTAAATTAAATTTTCATATTTCAAATGTTTGGGCAAAAAAATTATATGTCGTTTGAAATAATTTCCCTACCCCACTGGCTAACTCGTTGGCTTGTTTAACGCCTGGTATATTATTGACAATTCATATCGCCCCATTTTTGATATGACAAACCATATCGTATCACTTACAATTTTCAATTTGTTCATTTCATCATTGTCCTGTTGGTTTATCAACAAGACTTGTTAAATCTTTTCAGTTATAAATCCCAAAATTAAAATCATAGTAATGGTAAAATTCATTTTCTTTTTGAGCTTGTAATTCAAAAACACCATACCCTACTTTTTGAATTGATAAATTTTTAACTCGTAATGGATAAGTAACTGTTCTATCATAAAACAAATAATCAGACGTACTATTAACTTTAAAATTATTAAAAACAGAATAATCAAAGTTAAAAACTCGCCCATACTTTGTTTGATAAAATTTATTAGCATGTGATGAATAAATTTTGACATCTAAATTTTTATATTTATCAGAAAAATAAAAATACTTTGGAAAAATTTTAAAACCATTACTTACTAACAATCCAAATTTTTTATTATATCCTTGAATATAAGTTTCACCTTCTAAATCAAACAGTACTCGTAAATAATTTTTATAAAAGTCATTCATAATTTTAAAACTACTATTCAAAAGATTTTTTCATTTTAATTTAAAATTTATTTTTTCTTGTTCACTATTTAAATTTTTTAAACTAACAACTGATAAAAAACTATCTACTTTCAGTCCTAAAAAATTTACCACCACTGTATCATAAGTTAAAAAATCTAAATAACTTGCTTCCATAAATGCTCCGCGATTTGTAAACATTGGCATTAATGCATTTGAAAAAAATTGTTTTAAAAAAGCATTAATATCAATTAACCCATTTAATTCTTCCATTATAATTTTATTTTGCTTTTGATAAAGATAATTTTCAATTTTAAAATCTCATAATGCATTTCGTTTTTCGTCAAGCAAATAACTTTGCATAAAACTAAAATTAAAATTTAATTTATCATTATCATATTGGTCATTTACATAATGTATTAATGTTTAAATTACCTGCTCGGATAATTTGCTCCTTATTGATTGTTAAAATCATTCGATAGACCACTTTTTTCTTTTCATCAACTTCATCAATAATTTCAAAATCAAAAATTATTCGTTGCGTTCCGTCAACATCTAACCTTTCATAATTAGCACTACCACCTTGCTCTACTCTAATATTTTCTTTTATTACTTCATCAAAAATATTAAATAAAAAACTTCGTTCATCACCAGATTCTCAATCTATAATTTCACCAGTGTTGTTGTTTATTTGAGGTGTATTTGAATTATTAATATTATTTCATTGATAAATTGTTTTTATATCACCACGTTTAAAAAAATTTCTAAGACTAGATAAATAAATATTTTGACAAATACCATCAAAACAAAATTCACCTAAAATTTTATCATTTTTACTATCATTTAAAAAATTAACAATATATCAATTTTTTGTATAATTTTTAAAAATTGCAATATATCATTTATTATCAACTTTATAATTAATAAAATTTAGGTTGTCAACCAATTTTCAATTATCTTCATTAAATTTTACTTGTTCTAAATTTTTAATACTTTGTTGCATTTTTCTTGCATTACCAGAACCATCATATTTTAAAAAATATGTATACATAAAATTTGTTAAATCTTTTAAGAAAAATTTTTTATCAACATTATAAAATCGATCTAACTTATATTGTTTAACATAATTATCTCAATTATGATATACCTCTAAAAATTTCTCACTTGGTTTATCAAACACAATTCCAGAGGCATAACTGTCTTTTAAAAAATCTAGATATCAATTTTCATTATAAGTTAATGATTTTGATGTTTTTAAAGTTGGATTAACAAAATAATTGGTATCACTTCAATTTTCAAAAAAACTGCTGCGTAAAAACATTGTATTAATAAAATCTTCTTCCTTAATTTCAAAATTACTACTTCGCTTTTGTCGATTAACATTTTGAATATGTGTCTCACTCGCTTTTAACGGCTTTAAAGCCGTTAAACCACAAAAAGGGATAAAATTATAGTAATGAAAATTATTATAATCGCTCATAAGCCGCTTAATGACTTTCTAATTTTATTAACCTCCTAACTATATAATGTTTTTGAAATAATAAATCCAACAAGATAAATTCCTGAAACCGTTTGCATAACTTGATGCGAAAACAAAACGGCCAACTTACCAATTGCTTTTAACAATCAATCATTCGAACTATATAAATCCATAATAATATTTGTGGCACCAGATAACTGATTAATAAGGACCGTAATAAATCCAGTACCAAATATCGCCACAGCAACAACTAATAAAATCAATTTAATCATTATCTAATACCTCTCTTAATCTTTACTTGCGCTCTAATATTTTGTCTTTTAACTTCTTTTTTTGCCTGTTGTTTATTACTATTTTGATAAGCCTTTTTACCTACACTAATCCCTTTTCTAACAGTTGATGAATATACTTTTGATACACCACTTTTAACAGTTGAACCTAAGTCGTTATAATTAGTTGCTGTGCCATTAACAGCATAAATTGATAATTCAATAATCATCGTAAAAACCAAAATATAAAAAAGCGAAACATTAGTTAAAGGTAATTTTATTGCCATAATCAAATCAAAAATATCCATAAAACAACCAATCACAAATGAAAAAACATTACTTCACGGATCACCACTAACTTGTTCGACTAAAAAATTAATCATCTTATTTTTTTCCTTTCTGATATTTTGCTTTTTCTTTGTTTGGTTGTAAATTTTCTTTTAAAATATCAATATCGAATAAAGCTAACCGTTGCTTATTAGTTAATTTAACAATGTCCGTTCAAAAATACTCTTTTTTATTAACAACTTCATCATTTTTTAAATCACGGACAAAACTTAATCAATAGCTATCATACTTATTGGCATATTCTAACGGAATAATAATTTTAAAAAACCGCACCCCTAAACTATCGCTTGATTTATAACGTGTTCGTTTACCATCCGCCAAGCGTTCCACTGATTTTTCTTTTCACGCTTGATAATCAACAACATCTTGAAAAAAAGCCAACTTTAAAATAAAACACTGATTAAAAATTGCCAAAAACTTTTTATTATTTCGCAGCGGTTTTTTTAACGCTAACGGAATAAAAATCCCATTGGCTAAATTACGAATATTATTTCATAACATTCCTTCGCGTTGAGCGGTAAATATTCCTCTATTTTTAAATTGTCGTGCTAAAACAATTCACGGATTTTTACCAGCATGCTTTGCTTTTTCTTTATCGGGACTTGTCCCATCCAAATATAAAAAACTTTCATCAAATAAAATTAAACTATCGTCCGGTGGCACTAATTTTTTGCGATCCTTAAAATCTAAATTATTAAAAGTTAAAACTTTAACCGTCTCATCGGCAATCGGATAATTACTATAAATATTTTCCGCTAACAATTTCATAACTTGTGATAAATAAGTTAACAACAATGTTTTTCCCGTTCCTAACTTACCAACAATAATTGATAACGGACAATCTCACACCAGCCGCACTAACTTAAAAGTGTTACATTGATAAACAATATGCTTGTATAATCAAAAAATAAAATAACCACCTTGTAAAGCAAATAAACAATAAAAAACAAATCCTTGTTGAAACTTTAATGATAATAGAAAAACACTACTATAAATTAAGTTTCAAAACAGCAAAGACAAATTTATATAACAAAAATTTTTTATCATAAATAATAATTTTAATATTTTCAATTGTCTTCTCATTTGCCTTTTATTTTTCATTTTTAATTAACTCCTTTTTAAATTATTAAATTATCCTTTTATAGTTTTGTCTCCCCATAAATTTAATTCCTAAAAAATGTTATAGTTAACTTGAATAAAAAATATAAAATAGAAAGGAATTAATCATAAAATATGATAAAAGAATTCTTAAAATTTTTTTAAAATACGGATGACCAATCATAGAACTAATTGGTTTTATAATAAATCCATTTAGAAAAGCATTTTTAGTATTAGATTGTTTAATATGAATAGGTAACAATATTCCTACAATAATAATTGGAAACATACTATGAACAATAATAATACTTGGTTTCATAACTAAATTATTAATCATTCCACTCTTAAAAAAATATTTTTTTAAATTTATGAAGAGAAAAAACTATAAAAAGATTTAATTTAACTAATAAATCATCGTTTATAACGCATTGAAATAACGTTAATAACATAACCAGTAAATAAAAACAATTAAATTAATGCAAATAAGAAATCAAAATTTTTTATCTTCCATTTTTTATGTTCTTTAAAACATTCGTAAGAATTTAAAAGTCATTCATAAGACAAATCATGTTAAAAACAAAATTACAATTCAAACACCAATCATGCAAACAAAATAATTGGTTTGCGTTAAAGATCTTGCCAGAAACTTTTCAATTTGGGTTTGATTAATAAATAAGAAAATATTGACAAATAACTTCTGTAATTGTTCTCAATGTTGATTTATCATCGACTACTAACCATTTTAAAAATTAAACAAATAACTTTTAAAAACAAACCAAAGAATAAAATGATAAACAACACAAAAGAGATTGTATATAAAAACTCCGGCGCGTCTTTTCCGACGATATAAGCAACAAATTGAACTCAATATTGATATAAACTCATTTAATTAATTAACCTTCCTTATTAATGCCTAATATAACGCTAGAGGGATATAAAAAATCCCCTGGCAAGTTATTAACGATTAAATCTAAAAATTCGCATAATAAAGCTGAAAATTCAAGTTAATATAGCGAAGCCAATTGGAATTAAAATAACCCAAACTTCGCCCATGAATGACATCATTTCAGGCATTATATTATATAAAGCCATCTTTGATTTGGATCATCGCTTTACCAATGCCTTTAAACATCGTCATAACGCCATCACCGACTGTTTTAGTAGCAACTACCTCTGTTAATAAGTTCATTATTTGTTAACCTCCTTTACGTTATTTTGTTGTTCTAATCACAACTTTTCTTTCTTAATCTTTTTAATTTCAATTACGCGCCGATATATCGACAAACCAATTGAAACTAAACTAGCAATTGTAATAGTCACAAAAAATATTCATGCCACTCACGACATTGATATTCCTTCTTTCTAAGGGTATAAATTTTATACACCTAAAATATCATGCTTAATTATTTTTCCTTTTTAATTTCAGCAATATTATTAATATGTTCTAAAATTACTTTTACTTTTTCAAAACCATATTTCTGATATAAAGTTTTCAAAATATAAAAATCTTTGCTATTCATAATAAACCTCCATAATGAAAAATAATAAAATAAATTGCATAAATACAAATTAAACATATCAATCAGTTAATATAATTTTTTAATCAATATTATTTCTCTAAAATAAAATATAATAAAAAATTAAACTTATAACTAATATTAATATTTACTCGAACTTCAAATTGTATTTATAACAATTTAAATATTAAGAATTACTTATAAGTTTAATTTTTATTAAACATATATAAAACTTAACAATATAATTATAACATAAATAAAAAAATACTAATTGAAGTTCGAGTAAAATTAGTATTTTTATGTCATTATTTGCATAAAAAGTTTCTTATGCATTTAAATTATAACACCAAAAACAACATATAAAATATAAACCAAAAAAACTCACTTCGCTCGTTTTTGCTTCGCAAAACAACATTATTTTACTTTACCTTATTCAGATAAATAAAAAAAGCACGACATAAATGTCCCTGTGCAATTTTTTATTTCCCCTATTTTTTTCTATTTTATTTTTTTAAAAATATTTATTTTTTTTAAAACTATTTACTATTTTATTTTTTTATACTATAATATATTTAATTAAGAAAACTTAAATTTATAAGTAATTCTTAATATTTAAATTGTTATAAATACAATTTGAAGTTCGAGTAAATATTAATGTTAGTTATAAGTTTAATTTTTAAAAAAATTAAAAAAACTAAAAAATAATATTTACGCGGATTAACTGTACTAATAACAATCATCCGTTTTTTATTTATTAAAAAACATAAACAACTTCATATCTAAGTGAATAAACACTATAAAAAAGCCGGCCGAGGCAATGTAGACTGCACCCAAAAAAGTAAGTAAAGAAAAAAAGTCTTTGCTAAACTTTTAAAGGAGGTGCATTTTTATATGGCAAGAAAAGGACAAAAATTTAATAAATATACAGCAGATTTTCGAAAAAGGATAGGACAAGAGGTTAAAAATAATAGTATAAGTTTTATTGCAAAAAAATATGCAATTAATAAAAAAACTGTTGCTTCATGGTATGAAAATTTTAAGAAAGGAATTTTAAACACCAATAAAGGTCCAAAAGAATCATTTGAAAAAAGAGATTTAAACTATTACAAAGTTAGGTATGAATTACTAAAAAAGCTTCATGACTTTTACAATTAAATAAAAGAAAAATTGTATTTTTTATAAAAGAAAACCTTAATAAATATCCACTAAATTTATTACTTGATATAACAGATTTAAAGCGTAGTTATTGAGATAAATATAAAAATTATTCAAGTAATGGTAAGGATAGTGAACCATTAAAGAATATTGTAAAAGTCTATGAAGAAAATTTTAAACAATTTGGTTATCGTCGAATTACCAAATATTTAAAAGAAGATTATGGCATTGTTTATAATGCTAAGAAAGTATTACGAATTATGAAAGAAAATAATATTCAAGCTGAATATGTAAAGCGTATGCGTAGAAAAATATTAATAAAACAAAATAGAAATAAAAATATAATTAAATATCCTGATTTAGTAAATCGTAATTTTAATGATATTAAAGAAAGATTTTCAATTTTATTTACTGATGTAACTTATTTAATTTGAAATGGTAAAAAACATTATCAATCAACAATAATTGATGGATATACTAAAGAAATTATTGATGTAAAATGATCAAAATTTAATAATAACAAACTTGTAATTGATAATTTAAATGCTGCAATTAATAAAATTAAAAAAATAAAAAAAGAGCTAAATAAAACAATAATTCATTCAGATCACGGATATCAATATACATCTAAAGATTATAATAGTAAATGTTTAGATAACAAAATTATAATTTCAATGGGTAAAAATTATCATTGTGCAGACAACATTATTATTGAAAGTTTTCATTCATTACTTAAAAAAGGAACAATCCATAATAAAAATTATAAATCTCATAATGAATATATTAATGATGTTAAAAAATGAAATAAATGATATTCAAACCAAAAAGAAAAAGATATAATAAATGAAAGTTTGTAAACCTTTTTATTAATACTTACTAAACAGGGTGCAGTCTATTCTTAAATAATTAGATATTTCTTGTAACTTTCCTTTCGCTTCTTCGGTTTTAACAAGCTGATAAGCTCATTCAAGGTATTTTGTAACCTTGTTTCAGTTTAATTTTAGAATTGCTTTTCTAATTTTATTAAATAAATAACGTTTATAATATCGTGGACCACGGAGACAATCTTTAATTTTTTTAATAACATGGAAACGATCAATGATAAATTCAACATTGATGTGTTTTTCAACCGTTGAAATATATTGTGCACCATCACCAAGCACAATAATTTTAGCTGTCTCGGGTGATTCATAATTTAAGTTAATAAATTATTTAATTCCTTGTCAGTATTTTTTAGAGTTAATTTTTTTAACTTCATTAGTCATTGTTACTAGAAATTTGACATTATGCATTGTTTTTCGTATTGTTTTAGGATCTTTATAACCAGTATGAAAGACGGTTAAACGGATTCTTTTCTTAATTTTTAATCGTTTTTTGATTTGATAACTAATGGCATTGCGATATGCTTCATCGGTTTCAATATAAATAACCCCATCGTGTTTTAGTTTTGTATCTGGTTCATCTAGCATTAGTTCTAACAAATGTTTAATATCAAACCGTTTAATAAGGTTAAAAATTGTTTTTTTTGTTATGTTAGCATTCCGATACATATTACAAATATCTTGATAACTAAAATTTATGCCTAATTTGCTGATTATTTCTAACGAAAAATCATAATCAAGTCGCTGATAACTTTCAATCCCTAATTGAATATCAAGTAAAAAGACCGTTTTTGGTTTTTTTGCCACTTGAAATTCTGGTTTTAAGATATATTTTCGTCGTTTAAAAGTAACTTCACCATTATGAAAAACCAAAGTTCGTTGATAAAATCCTTTTGGAATATAACGTGCTTTCCGTCAGTCCTTATTAAAAATATAGTTATCAATATATTCAAAAATATTTTTAAATAGTATTCAAGCTTCAGAACTAATTTCATTGTTTAAATAGGATAATAGTGCTGTAATAGGGATATTGGGGCTAATTTCATTAATTAAATCAATAAAAGAGTTATTATTTTCGTTTAAAAACTCTTGGATTCTATTTATAATATTCATAGGATAGTTTTCTTTCTAATTTTTTTCAAACTTAATTATACTGAAAACTTTCTTTTTTATTTTCCCCAACTTTGGCAACGCAATCTAAAGAATTTAGCAAGTAAAAAAACTTGAAAATATTTGTAAAATAAAAGTTTATTTTACTGATTCTGGTTGTCCTGGCCAAAGAGGATTAAATGAAAATAATAATGGAATTTTGAGACGAAGTTTACCAAAAGGAATAGATTTATCGATATTTTTTCAAGATGACTTAAATAAAATAGCATTGAAAATAAATTCAATGTCAAGAAAATCATTAAATTATAAAAATTCATTGAATTTAATACAAAATATTCAATAAAATGTCCCAAATATATTTACAATTCAGGTATTATAAAGTTAATGTTGTTTGGATTGCTGCTAAATCAATTAATTTTCCTTGGTCAACATTAAGTTTAAAACTATATCCTTCATCCTTTTGATATTTTGGAATAATGTGTAGATGATAGTGAAAAACTTTTTGAAAAGCTTCATTTTTTTCATTACTAACATAATTGATACCAGCTGGTTTTAAGGCTTGATACATTTTTTGAGCAATTAGTTTGCCAACTTTAGCAACCTCTGCTAAATATTCGTCATCAGTGACACTATAATATTCAAAATGTTTTTTCGGAATTACTAAGGTATGACCATCACTATTTGGGGAGGCATCTAAAAAAGCATAGACAAGGTCATTTTCATAAATTTTTTTACTTGGTTTTTTTTGGGCAATAATGTCACAAAAAAGACAATTACTTTCGTTCATATTAATTTCAGCTCCTTATATAATTAACTATAACAAACTTATGTTGAAAAAGAAGAGTGGATTGTAGACTGCACCCTGTTTAGTAAGTGTTAATAAAAAGGTTTACAAACTTTTATTTATTAGGGGTAGCGTGTAAAATGTTGGGGAAAAGTTTTCAGCATTAAGTTCTAATAATAATTATAAACTATTTTCTTTAAAAGAGTTTTAGTATTTGATAATGTAGAAGCGGTGAATATTGGTAAGTTATATTGTTTAACTTCTGGATTATTCATCTTTTTAAATATTCATCTTCAAGTAATTTGTTCATTTTTTACTTGAAGATTTTTAATTTCTGTTAGTTCTTGAAAGGGATTAATCCCATTAGCTGTCAATTGTTTTAATAACATTACTTTGTAAATCGTTTTTTCATTAAATATTTTTGGTTTTGAACGAAACATTACTTTAATAATTCGAGCAATATAACTTTCAATGCGACAACCAATATTTTATTGATATTCTCATTTTTTAATTGCTCCATAGTATGTTCTTAAATAATTAGATATTTCTTGTAACTTTCCTTTCGCTTCTTCGGTTTTAACAAGCTGATAAGCTCATTCAAGGTATTTTGTAACATTGTTTCAGTTTAATTTTAGAATTGCTTTTATAATTTGGCATCGTGTACGATGAACCTCCAAAAAACAACTCTTGTTAAATAAAAAGGGTTGTTTTTTTATTTGTAAACCCATAATTATTAATTAATTCAGAGAAAGGGCAGCATCTTAAATTATTAAAATAGAAACTTTTTATCGCAACTTTTTCATTAACTTAAAGTTGTTTACACATTTATTAAATATCTTATAAATCTTTACAAAGTGTACCTTTTTTTCTCCAATTTTAAGGTGTTGTCCTTTCTCTGTTTTAGTTAATTAATTTGGCTAATAAATGAAAAAACTTAATATTAAAGGAAGGAGTAAGTAATGGAAATTAATACGCAACAAACAATCTGTGATGTTGATAATTGCTATAAATCAATATCATTCATTACCGAATAATTTTTATCAAATAAAGTTTTATGAACTTGTGAAAAACATAAAGATTTATTAAATCGTACAAAAGATAAAAAAACGCGGTTTTATAAAAAATTAGAAAATTCAAAAATTATCTTTGATTGAGAAACTGGTTCTTTTAAACTTTGATTTTATAAAACAACTTAATGCAGTGTGGGACGGTTATTTTAAATAACTAAGTGCTTCCATAAGAACGTGAGTTTAAGCTCATTCCCACAGCCAGCCGAGGCAAGTACTGAAATAGTGTATGAGGAAATATGTAAATCGGCGCTGGTTATATTTAAACTAAGCGATAGTCGTGATAAGTGCAAGGTCAACATCGAACGACAATAAAAATAGAGATGGCCACTTTATAAATAAATTTGCGATATATATTGTCCCATAGAGGATGGCAGCGGTTCTACAAACCACAAAGCCAGCACTTGGCTCTTCAAGGTGCAAGTGAATTTATTTTAAAAACTGAACGTTTTGACCTGAAATGGTGCGGATGAAGAGAGAGAATTCTCTGGCTTTACCTCATAAAAACAACTGTCTATTATCTAATAATAAACAAATATTAAATATATTATCGCCACCGCTCACCCCCAGTGAAGCGGATGGCGTAGTAAATAAATAGATAAATACTTATATAACTAATTCTCGCTTTGACACTTTCACTTGGGAGTGAGTGCCAGCGAATTAAAAATAGGAGGAAATATAATGGAATATAAAAGTTTGTATATTAATAAAACTTGAAATGAAATAACAACATTATTTGATTGAGTGAATTGTCAACCTGTTAATTGTCGTATTTCTCATCATAAAAATCATTATGATTTGCAATGTTTAGAATGGGCAAAAATGTATTTAAATTTATTTGAAGATAAATGAGACGTTATTGCTTCTTATATGCAACATTACAAAATTAACGATATTTTAGATTTAGCATCAGATGGTTGAAAAATATTACAAATTGAGAAAAAAATCAATCAAATAATTTAGGAGGTTTATATGAAAAAGTTAAATAAAATTTGTCTTAAACAAAGATATTGAGGTTATTGTTTTCATAAAGAATGCAATAAAGAAAATAAATTGAATGAATTAATGCTTAAAAGTTATTCAGTATCACAAGAAGATATTACTGATTAACATTGAGCATTAAACAATAAAAATAATTAGGAGGAATAAGAAAATGTCATATTGTATTAGTGATTACTTAAATGAAAAATGAATTAATAATAACGCATTAAAAATTAGTAATAAAGATATTATTTATGCACAAATTGATAGTGACTATGATATGAGTTGAGAATTAAATTTATATCTTAAATTTGGTAATGAAGAGCGACATGTAGGTAATATTTCATTGCCAAAAGATTTTGATTTAAATTTAAAATGATATGAAATTGATGAGGTTAAAAGTTTAATAGATGATTATTTAGAAGATGAAGAAGCAGACTACGAAGTGATAAATTATGAATAATATGTGAAAAGATGAAAGTGGTTATGTTTATAGCGAAGAAGATTTATTTAATATCGCATTAGAAGAATGTTATTCAGAAGAGACTGCTTACGAATATATTGATAATTTAATAAGTGAAATGGATTTGGAGGAAATTTAATTATGGCAGATTTAAAGTTAAATAATCAAATTAAAAATATTACCTATCCATTTTATTTAAAAGGTAATGATTTTAAATAATTAAGTTTAAAAGCATTACAGATTAAAAATTGAATTGATAATCACGGTAAAGAATTAGCAGAGTTTATCTATCGTCATCTTAATCATTGTGCATTAAATGGTTATCAAGATATACATTTAAAAGATATACCCAGTGCTATTAGTAAAATTGATTTTGTTTTTAGAGAACCATTAGAATTAATAAAAGATTTTAAAGATGAAGTAAATCGAATTAGAGTTAATATTAGCCAAATTGTAAAGTTAAGTGCAACTAAATTATTTTTCTAACCAAATATTCGATTGGCGAAAGATAATTTAGTATTTTTCTTGGTCTTTGGTTTAAAGACAATATAAATTTATGAACTGCATTTTTAGTAGTATTTGAAAAATTAAATTTTTTAGGAAATTTTTCTCTAATTAAACCATTAGTATTTTCATTAGTACCTCTTTGTCAGGGTGAATATGCATTAGCAAAATAAATTTTCACATTTAAATTTTTTTCAAGTTGTTGTCAATTAGCAAATTCTTTACCACGATCAAATGTTATAGTCTTAACAAGATTATTTGGAAGAATTGATAAATAATGGCTAATATTTTCGTTAATAACTTTAGTAGTTCTATTTTCAACTAATATTGCTAAAGTAAATCTTGATGTTCTTTCAACTAAAGTTATTAAACATGATTTACTTTTACCTCGTGATGATACTACGGTATCACCTTCTCAATGACCAAGAGTTACGCGATTATTAACATTAGCATTTCGTTCTTTAATTGATTTACCATTAAATTTACCCCGATTTTCTTGATATTTTCGTTTCTTACCTTTTCTTCTTAAATTTTTATTAGTAACTTTTTCAAGTAATCCAGAATAAATTCAATTGTAAATTGTTTTAAAACTAATAATTCATTCTTTATGAAAATTTTTAATTCTGCCATAAATTTGTTCGGGTGATCAACCTAATAATAATTTTTGTTGTACATATTTTACTAATTCTCTATTTTTAAACTTATGAAAATAAATATGTGATTGTTTTCTATTTTCTGCTTTATTTTGTGCAATTAATGAAAAATAATGATTATTATCTTTATTTCTATTAACTTCTCGAATAATAGTACTAATACTTCGATTAAGATTTTTAGCTATTTCACTAATTTTTATTTTAAACTTCAATTGATTCTCAATATAAATTCTTTCATCTATGCCAAGATGTTTATATCCCATATAAAAACTCCTTGCTTTATTTTTTCTAAAATAAACTTAGCATCATAAAATTTTTATATGATATTTTTTGCAATTTTATTTACTTGCACTTACAAGTATAATTCAGCTAACAAATAAAATTATATAAAAAAGAAAGGATAAATATGAAAAAAATACTAAATATTTTATGATCAATCACTTTAATAGGAACAAGTACAACAAGTTTATTTGCTTGTAATACACCACAATATAGTGAAGAAAAATTAAAAGAACAAAAAGAAAAAAACAAAATAAATACTGCTAACCAAGAAATCAGAGACAATTTAGAATGAATAGCGCCACAAGAAAAACCATTTAATGAAGTTGATAATAAATGATATTATGTAGTATGACGTGGTGATGAAAAATTAGATTTAAAAATTGCCAAGTTTCAAAACAAAAAAGAACAAAGGTTAATAAAATTTGATGAACAAAATAAATATTATATTAAAATTGGACAATATAATGGGGGTTTTGATATTTCTATAAATCAATATCCATCTAGTGTACAAACATTAAAACCTTGACAAAAATATAATAAAAATTATTTTAAATCTGTTTATCGTTGAAATTTAGATACACAAGAACCTGATTTAATTTTAGATGATAGTGGTAATGTAAAAGTTAATGGAGAATAGGAAAAGAGATATTAAATCTCTTTTCCTATTTTTATCTTGGTTTAAATGTAATTTTAATAGAGTTATTACTATTATTTCTAATACCTAATACATTTTTGTTATTAATATCTATTGTTATATTTTTATTATTACCTCTAATATGATAATATTTGGAACTTTCTAATATTCTTCCTCATAAATATATAATTATTACTTTTGAAAATCTAATTTTTAATTTTACATCATTAGTATAATATGCTTGTAAATATGTTTCTTCAATTTTACGATTAACATCATAATTTAATTTAGTAATCATAGGCAGAAAAAATAAAGTACCATTATTCTGTTTAGTTTTATAACTTTGTTCATAATAACTGTCTGATAATCCATAAGTATTTCAAATATCAAACGTTTTAATATCATTTATTGGTATTTCTTTTGTATCATTTATTGTAAAAATATTACCGAAACTAACTTTATCAACTTGTGAATGACCATTTTGTACTAAAGTTATATCAGCTAATGGCCCCAAATCAATATTACAATTATCATAACCACCCGATAAAATAACATTTCTATTGGGAATAAAATTATTTATATCTGGTTTTCCACATTAAACTTGTAAATTATTAAGATTACTTATTTCTATTGTTTTATAAGAACTAATAAATTTATCTATACTTTGAATTGTTGGGTCAATTTGTTTTAAATCAATTTCTATTTCATAATAACCAGAATTATAATCATCATTAAATAAATTCAATATTGGAATACCAGTATTTTTTTTACATTGTATTGGTGCTGTAATTTTGGTTTTTAATGGTTGTACTGTATTAGCACCTCAGATATCTTTTGTATAATGTTGATATTTATATGGAACTGGTGGTAATACATATTGTGGATAATTAAATGTAGGTATTTCATAGTCGTGTGGTAATAAGAAACTAGTTTTATAATTAGTTGTCATATCTCGTAAATAATTATTTAATGTACTTTTTGTTTTTCCACGAAAACTCCATACTGATAATCTTAAATAATCTTCTTCATTATTAGTATATGGGTTATCAGCATAAAAGATAATTTCAAAATTACCTTTATATAAAGCTTGTATTGAAAAAATATCAATTATATAACTACAATTTGTCCCATCTGGTGTTTGTAAGAATTCACAATCATTATCTTCTTCACCGTCACTAACTGGTGTTTGAGCATCTACTGCTGTTGTAAGTTCATTAATTAAATAAATTCGGTTAGTTTTTTGATTTAATTGTTTTAGATTATATGTTGAATAAACTATATTATTTGTTGGTTTACCATCCTTAGTTAAAACAGTACCTACTAATTTATCAGTGCTGAATTATACTTGCACTTACAAGTATAATTCAGCTTATAAATAATTTATTTTTTTTAAAAAATAGTGTCAATATCTAGCAAAAATTTCGTAAAATTATTTAATTGATAATGTTTGTAATGTATATTGATTATTTCAAGGATGATTTGGTTTTGGTTTATGTGCTTTAGATTTGGGAACTTTGTTTTCAATATTTTTAATAGGAACCGGAATGTATTCTAATAAATTATATATTTGATTGTTATATTTT
Organism: Spiroplasma endosymbiont of Polydrusus pterygomalis; assembly: GCF_964030635.1. Taxonomy (GTDB): domain Bacteria; phylum Bacillota_I; class Bacilli_A; order Mycoplasmatales; family Mycoplasmataceae; genus Spiroplasma. The sequence continues at coordinate 1,762,386 of NZ_OZ034909.1, forward strand.
AAATATAATGTTTCATCAAATGCTTTAATTACTGTAATTTTTGTTTTTGAATTAAAGACTTTTAACTTTTTATTATTATAAGCGATATATTTTTTCTTGTTATAACTAATTGATGAACCATTGTCTGTTTGTCGCGTTGAAGTGATTGATAAAAATAAATTAATTTTGTCATTATTAGGAGCGTCAACAAAGACAGAATTGTTATAATCAATAGGAATGGCAAATTGTTTATTGAATTTGGTTATAAATTCTTTTAAGAATGTATTTGCTTCTTCAATAGTGGTTACTCCTGCGAGAATTAATTCATTTTTCAAGCGATCTTGTAGAGTGCCTCATAAACGTTCAATTCGTCCCTTTGCTTGGGGAATTGAAGTAGTTATACCTAATTCATCACAGCATCGGCTGAATTGAGTAAAGGTGTCTTTTTCTTCGGTTTTATCACTACTTTTTTGGTATGTAAAGATTGTTCGTTTATCGGTATAAAATGTCATGGGAATTCCATAATTTCGTAAAATTTGATGTAAAACATTATAATAACCTTGTAATGTTTCTTGACAAGCAAAATATAATCCAACAACCGTATTTGTTGTATCATCAATTGCGCCATGTAAAAATCATTTTGGACCATTTGGTCCTAATCAATGATGTTCACTGGCATCAGCTTGTAATAGTTCGCCGAAACATTTTCGACGTTCTCTTAAAGGGTGGGTTTTATCTTTTTTCTTTATTTTTTGCTTTCGAGGTGTTTTAATTTGATTTAAGGACATTAATTTGTATAAAACTGAATATGAAATGTTTATTCCTTCATTTTCGATTAATTTTTCTTTGAAATGAGTAAAATTAAAGCCAATATATTTAGTTTTATATAAATTTATAATCTTTTCACAAATTTGTAGATTTGTTTTATTGTGAGCTATCCTTCCGCGAGAATGGTGAGCAAATGATTGACTATTTTGTGGATCATAAAGTTTTATAAGTTGTTCAATGCGACGAATTGATAAGTGTAAAATATTTGCAGCTCTTTGCTTTGATATTTTATTGTTAATAATTTTTTCAATTGTTTTGTATTTATGTTGTTCTTTCATTGTTAGTTTTCTTTCCATTGTTATCACCATTTTTAATTTTAAATGGTTGCGAAATTTTTGCTAGATAACTATTACGAAATTATCACAAGATAAGGACATTTTTTTTAAAAAATAGTTGCATTTATTTTAAATAATGTTATTATCAATTTAACAAGAGATACAAATTTGGAGCTTGTATCTACACAATGCCTTTTATTAAATAAATAACGTTTATAATATCGTGGACCACGGAGACAATCTTTAATTTTTTTAATAACATGGAAACGATCAATGATAAATTCAACATTGATGTGTTTTTCAACCGTTGAAATATATTGTGCACCATCACCAAGCACAATAATTTTAGCTGTCTCGGGTGATTCATAATTTAAGTTAATAAATTCTTTAATTCATTGTCAGTATTTTTTAGAGTTAATTTTTTTAACTTCATTAGTCATTGTTACTAGAAATTTGACATTATGCATTGTTTTTCGTATTGTTTTAGGATCTTTATAACCAGTATGAAAGACGGTTAAACGGATTCTTTTCTTAATTTTTAATCGTTTTTTGATTTGATAACTAATAGCATTGCGATATGCTTCATCGGTTTCAATATAAATAACCCCATCATGTTTTAGTTTTGTATCTGGTTCATCTAGCATTAGTTCTAACAAATGTTTAATATCAAACCGTTTAATAAGGTTAAAAATTGTTTTTTTGTTATGTTAGCATTCCGATACATATTACAAATATCTTGATAACTAAAATTTATGCCTAATTTGCTGATTATTTCTAACGAAAAATCATAATCAAGTCGCTGATAACTTTCAATCCCTAATTGAATATCAAGTAAAAAGACCGTTTTTGGTTTTTTTGCCACTTGAAATTCTGGTTTTAAGATATATTTTCGTCGTTTAAAAGTAACTTCACCATTACGAAAAACCAAAGTTCGTTGATAAAATCCTTTTGGAATATAACGTGCTTTGCGTCAGTCCTTATTAAAAATATAGTTATCAATATATTCAAAAATATTTTTAAATAGTATTCAAGCTTCAGAACTAATTTCATTGTTTAAATAGGATAATAGTGCTGTAATAGGGGTATTGGGGCTAATTTAATTAATTAAATCAATAAAAGAGTTATTATTTTCGTTTAAAAACTCTTGGATTCTAGTTATAATATTCATAGGATAGTTTTCTTTCTAATTTTTTTCAAACTTAATTATACTGAAAACTTTCTTTTTTATTTTCCCCAACTTTGGCAACGCAATCAATAAAATGTTAGATATTTTAAAATAAGCCGAGTTAAAAAAATTTAAAAAAGGCGGAAAAGCTAATAAATTATCATTAGAAAATCGTTTATTAATGACTTTATCATATTGAAGAGAATACCGCACTTATTTTCATCTTGGCAAAAGTTTTGGCATTAGTGAGAGTAATTGTTATCGTAATATCAAATGAATTGAAAACACTTTAATTAAACATCCTGACTTTCAACAACTTGATGGGCAAAAAACATTAATAAATAAATATTTTAATGATAAAACAATTATTATTGATGCAACCGAAACAGCCATCCAACGCCCAAAAAAAGACAAAAACAATACTATTCCGAAAAAAAGAAAAAGCATACTATCAAAACACAAATAATCATCGAAAAAGAAAGCAAAACTATTATTGCAACAAATTTTGCTTGTGGTAAAACCGATGATTTTAGTTTATTTAAAGAATCAAAAATACCGCTTTTAAAAGCTAGCAAAGTAATAGTTGATACAGGTTATCAAGGCTTGCAAAAAATGAATCGGAATGTTTTGATTCCGCATAAAAAAACAAAGCAAAAACCTTTAAATAACGAACAAAAACAGCATAATAAATTAATTTCACAAATGAGAATCGTTATTGAAAATGTTTTTGCTATCCTTAAAAAATTTAAAATTATTACTGAAAAATATCGCAATCGTAGAAAAAGCTTTGCTTTAAGATTTAATTTAATTGCTTCAATATATAATTTTCAATTGTTATTATAAATAAGACAAGAAGTTGAATGAAAATTAACTTTAAATAATAAAATCATTTTTTGTTGTGCCAAAATAACGCATCGCTTATAAAGACTATAAGAATTAAATTAATAAGAAGTATAAATTCCTATTTGTATTTTTTCTTTATGAATTAATTTGCAATGATTATCATAGTATCGCAAGAAGTCTAGTGAATTATTGAAAATATGAATACAAAATTAATTAACAAAAATTCCATTATTATTTCTGATATGCAACCATTATATTTATTAGTAGCAAAACAAACAAGTTCTACTTTATATGCCACTAAAACTAGGACAAATCCTGATGCCAGTTATCGAAAATTAAATAAAATTAGTAAATTACAAGCAAGTCTTAAAGAAGCCTTAATTCATTATCATGGTTTAGGTTTTACTAACATTCAAAATTATTTAAATCTCTGAAAATGAAAATACCAACACAAAGGTTTAACACCAAACCAACAAGCAACGGTATTATATTTTAACATCTAAAAAAGTTAAAGAACAATAGACTTCTTGCGATACTAACAAAAATAAAAAAAATTACAAATAAAAAAAATTAAATTAAACTTTAAAATAAGCATTTTTAAAAATTTTAATTGCTTTTTAAGCATAAATAATAAGGTATCGCAAGAAGTCTAATAATAATCTTCCACCAAATTCGTTTTCAAATTGTCATATTGATGATTTTTTTGACTTTATCAAGAGTTTTCGACAAAATTAAAGCAAAATTAAAGATATTTTATGAGATTTTAATAATCTTTTCATTTAAATACGCTAAATGATCTGGTAATTTATGGAAACTTAATGTTGTTGCATATAAGGCAATCATATAAACTTTTGTTATTTGTTTCGCTCAATATTTAACATCATTGACAACCGGATGATGGAAATAACTTAACGATGCTCGAATCTGATGTTTTCGACCAGTTATTAATGTTACTTCTAATCAAGTCGCATTTGCCAATCGTTCTTGAACGATAAAATGTGTGCTAACTGCCTTTGCTATTGGTTGGGCAGTTTTAGTAAAAACCATTTTTTGATTAGGCTCATCTTTATACAAATAACCCATTAAAATAAAGTTATCTTCGGAAATAATCCCTTCACATTTCGCTAAATACTTTTTCTCAATGTATTCTTTTTGATTAATTTTTGTTAATAATAAATCTAAAGTAATTTTATTTTTAGCATATAGAACTAAGCCACGCGTTAATTTATCTAAGCGATGGACATGTGAAATAACAAAAGATTGTTCATCCTGAGGATGATATTCTTGTTTTTGAATTAAATAATTACGAACCATTGAATCTAACGAAACATGAAAATTAGAATGCATTTCAATACCATGGGGTTTATCAACCACTAAAATGTTTTCATCTTCATAAACAACTTGTAATGGTAATAATTTTGCATCAAGAATAGTTGTTTGTTGCTGGCGTTCTGTGATAACTAAATTTTTATCAAAAATAAGAATTTGATCCCCTAACTGCAGTTTATAGTTTCGCTCTTTTACTACTTTGTTATTTACCTTAATTTTTTTATTGCGGAATAACTTGTAAATAACTGATAAGGGAGTTATTTGAAACATTTTTTTAATGAAATTAAAAATCGTTTGATTAACATCATTTGCTTTCACTGTTAACGTAATAACTGTTTTTTGTTCCATACTTCTCCCATTTTTAATAGTTAAATTATATAATGAAAGTTATCATTTATACGAAGAAAAAACATTCTAAACTATCATTTTAGAATGTTTATCACCTTTTGTCTTTAATTTTGTCGAAAACTCTTGATATTTTAACAAAACCTTGATTTTATTGGGTTTTTAATAAAATGGACTTTTTACAAATTTCTATATTTTATAAGGGTTTTCTTTAATTTTGTCGAAAACTCTTGAAATTTATAAAATATATCTAAAATTAGGTATATTTTTAATATAAAGAAAGGTAAATAATTGATGGAAAAAATACTTGCAGAATTAATAAATAGTTTAACAAATGATCAATTTTTAGAATTTTATGAAAAAGTTAAAAAAGAAGCAGAATTAATCAAAAAACAAAAACGCTTAAATGAAATTGATCAAAAATTTAGAGATAAAGGTATTAAATGTCCTAATTGCAAATCTTATCATTGTGTTAAAAATGGCCATAATCCCGAAGGAAAACAAAAATATTTATGCAAAAAATGTCGGGCTAGTTTTGGTGATTTTCGTCATCATTTTACTTATTGAAGTCATTTAAATTATGAACAATGAAATTTATTAATTCGCCAAATTGTAAAGTTAAGTGCAACTAAATTATTTTTCTAACCAAATATTCGATTGGCGAAAGATAATTTAGTATTTTTCTTGGTCTTTGGTTTAAAGACAATATAAATTTATGAACTGCATTTTTAGTAGTATTTGAAAAATTAAATTTTTTAGGAAATTTTTCTCTAATTAAACCATTAGTATTTTCATTAGTACCTCTTTGTCAGGGTGAATATGCATTAGCAAAATAAATTTTCACATTTAAATTTTTTTCAAGTTGTTGTCAATTAGCAAATTCTTTACCACGATCAAATGTTATAGTCTTAACAAGATTATTTGGAAGAATTGATAAATAATGGCTAATATTTTCGTTAATAACTTTAGTAGTTCTATTTTCAACTAATATTGCTAAAGTAAATCTTGATGTTCTTTCAACTAAAGTTATTAAACATGATTTACTTTTACCTCGTGATGATACTACGGTATCACCTTCTCAATGACCAAGAGTTACGCGATTATTAACATTAGCATTTCGTTCTTTAATTGATTTACCATTAAATTTACCCCGATTTTCTTGATATTTTCGTTTCTTACCTTTTCTTCTTAAATTTTTATTAGTAACTTTTTCAAGTAATCCATAATAAATTCAATTGTAAATTGTTTTAAAACTAATAATTCATTCTTTATGAAAATTTTTAATTCTGCCATAAATTTGTTCGGGTGATCAACCTAATAATAATTTTTGTTGTACATATTTTACTAATTATCTATTTTTAAACTTATGAAAATAAATATGTGATTGTTTTATATTTTCTCCTTTATTTTGTGCAATTAATGAAAAATAATGATTATTATCTTTATTTCTATTAACTTCTCGAATAATAGTACTAATACTTCGATTAAGATTTTTAGCTATTTCACTAATTTTTATTTTAAACTTCAATTGATTCTCAATATAAATTCTTTCATCTATGCCAAGATGTTTATATCCCATATAAAAACTCCTTGCTTTATTTTTTCTAAAATAAACTTAGCATCATAAAATTTTTATATGAGATTTTTTGCAATTTTATTTACTTGCACTTACAAGTATAATTCAGCATTCAAATTTCATTGCTAGGACAATCTAGTAAAGTAATTTCCCGTTTTATTAAAACAACACCAAAAACAGCTTGATATAATCGTCAAAAATTAATGCAATCAAAACAATTAGAAAATACTCAATTAAAATTTAAAAAATTAAATGGCCAAATACAAATCGATAAAACATTTATTAAAGAAATCCATAAAGGTAATTTTAAAGATAAATTTGATAAACGAAAAACTCATCTTGATCCATTTTCCACTAACAGTAAATGTTGTATTCAAATGGCGGTTGATACTAATAATAATATTTTTGTTCAATCCACTAATACCAAAAGATTACAAAAACAGTGAATTATTGAAAATATGAATAAACAATTAATTAACAAAAATTCCATTATTATTTCTGATATGCAACCATTATATTTATTAGTAGCAAAACAAACAAGTTCTACTTTATATGCCACTAAAACTAGGACAAATCCTGATGCCAGTTATCGAAAATTAAATAAAATTAGTAAATTACAAGCAAGTCTTAAAGAAGCCTTAATTCATTATCATGGTTTAGGTTTTACTAACATTCAAAATTATTTAAATCTCTGAAAATGAAAATACCAACACAAAGATTTAACACCAAACCAACAAGCAACGGTATTATATTTTAACATCTAAAAAAGTTAAAGAACAACAATAATCTTCCATCAAATTCGTTTTCAAATTGTCATATTGATGATTTTTTTGCCTTTATCAAGAGTTTTCGACAAAATTAAAGAAGTGTTCCAAATATATTTACAATTCAGGTATAATTAAATTAGTAGATTTTGGGATGGGTGACTAATATGTGAAATCTTGCAAAAGAAGCGACGCGAGGGTTTACAAAAAAAATAACTCAATTTATTGGACTAATTTTGTTTATTATTGGTGCTGTTTTAACATTTACGGCACTTTTTTCGACGGTATTTCAAGTTAAAAACGGTTTACATGATATTAAGAAAAATAGTTTACCTTACCAATATGAAATTCATCTAGATAGTTTAAATATTGATAATACTGTGTGAAAAAGAAGTGATGATTGGAAAATAAACGAAAATAATCGTGCTTTTTTAGTGCATTTTTATGATGAAGCGAAAATTGATGATGAGCATTTAACATTTAATAATGTTCTTGCTGATGTAATGGGGTTAAATTGTGATTTAACGAATAATGAAATTTGTACTTGATCAAAAGAACCAACATATTTAAACAAACTAACTGGAACAGCTTCTTTTACGGCATTAGTTAAAAATTTTAATAATAATCTTGCTGCAACTTTTTTAAGTTATATTATTAGGAACCCTAATAAAAGTCAGTTAAATGATTTGATTATGGAAAATAATGCTAGTTTAGGTCTTAGTTTTAATGTGAGTTATCAGTTTACGGTGAATAATTTAGCAAAAGATACCCAATATTTTAATGCCACTGCTGTTAGCAAAAATAAAAAATTATTATTTAATGGTGATAGTTGACGTGGCGATGATATTTTTCATACGCCGTTTAATCGTCTTTTTGAAGTTACAAAGTGAGAACAAATTGTTGAATTAGCAGAGAATGATATTATTTTAAGCAAACAATATGCTGATTATAACCATTTAAAACTTGGGGGACATTTTAATTTAGGGGATAGTCAAAATTTACAGTTTAATATTATTGGCTATGGGGCAAAGTATAGTAACATTTACCCCGATTTAGTGAGTTTGTCAACCCTTGCGACAGGGCATAAAATTATTGATTTAAAAAATGGGTCAATGTTATTTATGAACGATCTTAATTTTAATGTTATTAAACAAAATTTTTCAAGCAGAACGGAAAAAGTTACTAGTTTTATTAATATTAATGGTGATTTAACAGACCCCAAAAAAATAACATTATTACGAAAAGTTTTAAGTAATTATTTTGTTGCTCCGGATAATGCAGTTGTTGCTTTTGAAGCTTCATTGCCAGCTCAAGTCGTAATGTTAACAAATACTGGTTTTATTATTAATACTTCAATTGCGGTTGCCTGTTCAATTATTATTTTATTTATTATTGGCTTTTTCATTAAGAAAGATATTACCTATCAAAAAAGACAAATTGGGGTTTTAAAATCATTGGGATATCATCGTTTTGAATTATCGCTTATTTTTACTTTTAATATTATTTTTACAACTTTAATTGGGTGTTTATTAGGGTGAGCTCTAAGTATTCCACTGCAAATTTATTTTACCGGTTCTAATTTATATTCCGTTGGTTTACCATTATCGTCCTTTTGCTTTAATTCGTTAATTTTTGTTTCAGCAACAATTATTATTCCGTTTATTTTTATTAGCATGGCGTTCTTAATTTCATTTATTTTGTTAAGTCGAGCCGTCCTGGATTTAATTTATGATTTAAAAGGTTCTAATTTAAATTTCCGAGCAAAAAAGGTCAAAAAAGGTCGTAAATATTCCCATTTTGGATTAACATTTAATGTTCATTTATCACTTACTTTTGCCTTAAAATCATTAGGGAAATGGGTGATGGTCTTAGTTGTTTTAGCTTTTTCATCATTTTTATTAATTTTTCAATTAGATGCGGGGATTATGGCCCAAGGGATTGTGGAAGATTCTTTCCGTTATTTTAAAAATGATATTAAGTCATATTTAATTGCTAGTTATGATCAACAAGATATTGCGCAAGAAGCACTTAATAAAAAACCTTATCATTGAATTTCTGCTGATAAACGGACTGAATATTACCATGAGGCAAATATTTTTGATGATAATAAAACATTTAATTTTCCAAATCCCTTAATGTGTTTTACAGATTTATTTATTTCAAACGCGAATAATGCAAAGCAAGATTGTGGTGATTTATTAAATATTATTGGTGATCCAAGTGGTTCAAGTATTATTGAAAGTAAGATTAATTATGATCCTAACACAAAAACATATCCATATTTAAATGTCAAGACAGTTAAAGCAATTGCTAATTATAAAGTTAAGAGTTCTGATTCTGGAGAATGAATTAATGGCTGAGATAATTTAATAAAAATTATTAATATAATTAAACCAATTTTAATTAAAAACGGGGTAAACGAAGCCGATATTCAAGCAATTATTAGTGGGATTAATTTAATTAATGGTTTAAATTCAATGGTGCATGGCCAATATCCGGATGTTTATTTAGGACCATATATGGTTTATGATAAAAATTATGATTTTCCGTATGTCTTCTTACCAGCAGGTTGAAGCCCTGATGATCACAAAAATTCAAAAAATCCTGTTTTGCAATTAAATGTTGTTGGGTTAACAAGTGATGAAACAGAGCGTAATCAGTTGTTAAACTATCGTTCCAAAACAGTATCAAGTGATGTTGTTCAAACAGAAGTCTTTGATTATCAAATTAGTGAAGAACCAACGGGGGGTGATCCAAGTGGGCCAATTAATGAACCAATTCTGGTTGTCATGGCCAAACGAGTGTATCAATCAATGAATTTATTGCCGGGCGAACTTTTTAAATTAAATGTTCGCATTACAAATGCTATTGGTTATGTTCCTGTTATTTTTAAAGTTGTTGGCTCAAATGATGCTGATATTAGTTCAAGTAACATTTATATGAATCAAGATTCATTAATTACAATTATGAATCAATGAGTTAATTTAACAAAAAAAGGGCAGAAATTTTTACCAGATTCTTATTATAATGCTGTTGCATCACGGGCTAGTCCATTAGGAGTAACCCTACAGCCGTATCGCCTTCTTTCTTTATTTTCATTAACCAATAATTATAATTTCACGATGTTTGATGAAAACAAAAAATCGGATTATAAAAATATTCTTGATTTAAGAACAAATCTAAAATTATTAAATGGGCTTAATAAGATTTGACCATTCGATACTTTACGTGAAAACTATTCGCAAGGAATGCTGGTTGTTAAGGATGTTCTTATTGTTTTAGAGGGTCTAACAATTATTATTGTTGCTTTAATTTTAGCCGTGTTAATTTCAATGGTTCTGGATGAGAATCGGCGAACGATTTTGACTTTAAAAGTGTTGGGGTACCCGACATGGAAAATTATTTGAATTGTCTTAGACTTCTATTTATTAGCAATTATCATTGGTTATGTTTTAAGTTATGTCATTGCGCAATTGTTATGGAATGTTATTGCTAATTTTGTCTTTAAAAACACCGGAATGTTATTAATTCCTTCCTTCTCGTTTTTTGTTGTTTCCATTGCAACATTAGCAATTGGCTTTATTTTAATTTTAGTAATTGGTGTTGGAATTTGAAAAATTAAGAAAAATAAATTAACAAATATTACAGTGGAATAAGAAATGTTATTGGTCGTATAAATTATTTTGAGGTCTTAAATTAATACCTTAGAAATTGTGGAATATTAGACTTCTTGCGATACTAACAAAAATAAAAAAATTACAAATTAAAAAAATTAAATTAAACTTTAAAATAAGCATTTTTAAAAATTTTAATTGCTTTTTAAGCATAAATAATAAGGTATCGCAAGAAGTCTATTGAATATTTTGTATTAAATCCAATGAATTTTTATAATTTAATGATTTTCTTGGCATTGAATTTATTTTCAATGCTATTTTATTTAAGTCATCTTGATAAATTAGACTGCACTAGACTGCACTAGACTGCACCCAAAAAAGTAAGTAAAGAAAAAAAGTCTTTGCTAAACTTTTTTTCTTTACTTACTTTTTTGGGTGCAGTCTACATAATAAATTTTAATTAGTTCTTTTTTAAAATCATAGTTCCCTTTTGCTTGTTGCTCTTTTGTTTCTGCAATATTAACCCCTAAATCATAAATATTTGTTCCCTATTGGGCATAACTATCACTAAAATTAAAAGTAAACAATGATAATGGTGTTTCTTTTTGATATGTTCGATTAATATCGAAACTAGTAATACTTAGATTAGTTAATTGTTTTAAAACTAAATATTTATTCAAATTGTCTAATAATAGTTCTAACTCAACGATAATTATTTCTTCAAATAAATGACTAGTTATTAATTTTTTTAATAAAATGCTTTTTATAAACATATCAAAAATTATGCGCTAAAAATCGAGCATCATTAAACTTTTTTTCCATCGCAACGGTTTTCGTAATTTTAATATACTCTGTTAATTTTCGTTTTAAATACAAACAAGAATTATTCCGTTTATATTCTAAATTTTGCGCTTGAAATTGTAAATATTGTAATCATTGTTCTTTTTCATCCACAAAAAATGAAGTTAAAAATTTCATATTCGCTATTGCATTTGAGTCAAAAATAGTTCGCACTTTTGCCTCTTCAATGCGAAAATTATCCGAAATCTCAAGAACAACTCCGGTTGCCAATGTTTCAAATTCTTGTTTTTCTTTTTCCATCGCTGTTAAAAAAATATTTTTAACATTTACAATCCCAATTTTAGGATCAATATCTCCGAGGGTTGTTAATGATAAATTTGAATCTAACATTTCATCTAATAAAGTAATCGATTTGAAGCGAATCAAAATATCATAAAATTTCTTTTCTTCGCCCTTTTGTCCTTTTTTGATTTTTGCTTGATCATTAATTAAAGCAACAAAAAAATCAGCAATACATATATTAGTTTTGGAAAAAGTATCTAAGGCTTGCACTGTTGTAATGTTCTTTATGTGAAGGTTCTTAACATTTTCATCAGTAAATTTATTTTTTGCATTTGTTAAAAAATAAAAATTTAATAATAAATTATTAATCCGATATTTGTCTCCCTGAATTGTAAATTCCGTCAGTGTCATTAGTTCACCCTCTTATCTACATAATAATTATATTAATCTTATGGTAGATGACAAATTAAACCCAATAAATTAAAAAAAGAGCACTTTGCAAAGCAAAGTGCTCTTTTTTCGAAATCTATCTTTTTGAATATTGCGGTGCTCTTCTAGCTCCGTGTAGTCCATATTTTTTACGTTCTTTAATACGAGCATCACGAGTTAGCATGCCAGCATGTCTCAATAAAGTTTTATAATCTTGTGATGCTTCAACTAGGGCTCTAGCAATTCCTAGTCTTGTTGCACCAGCTTGTCCGGTAAAACCACCACCAAACACTTTAACACGGATATCAAATTCTGATTTTGAACCAGTAATATCTAAAGGCTGTTCCAAATCTTGCACTAATGTTGCATATGGGAAAAACTCTAACGCTGGTTTCCCATTAACAACCACATTCCCTTTACCAGGAGTCAATACAACTTGGGCAATAGAAGATTTTCTTCTTCCGGTACCACGATATATAACTTCTTGTTTTTTTGCCATATTTTCTCCTTTTATTTATTAATTAATTCTAATTTAATGGGTTGTTGTGCTTCATGTGAATGTTCATTACCTGCATAAACAAATAAATTACGGAATAATTTATTTCCTAAGATATTTTTTGGTAACATTCCCTTAATTGCGTGTTCAACTGGATAAATTGGTTTTTTAACTAACATATCCTTTGCTGTTGTTCGTTTTAATCCCCCTGGATGTTGTGAATGATGATAATATATTTTAATTTTTAATTTGTTCCCTGATAAGATAACTTTATCAGCATTTAGAATAATAACATTATCGCCACAATCAACATGCGGAGTATACGCTGGTTTATTTTTTCCTCTTAAGATCATTGCAACTTTACTTGCTAAACGTCCTAAAACTAGACCTTGAGCATCAATAACATATCATTTTTTATCAACTTTAGCTGAATTTAAGATAGTAGTTTGTCTCATGTCACTGCCTCCTCACATCATTCCGTACCAGGGTCTAATGTATAAAGCAGTAATATTATAACTAAAAATAACAGGATAATCAATTTGTTAATCTGATATTTCGAAATTTAATTATTCTTGTAATGTTCAATTTGTATAAATTGGAAAATCTTTTAGTAATTTTTGGACTTCTTTTTGATATTTTATAATATTATCATCAGTTGGTTTTTTTAAAACATGATAAATTATTCCCCCAATTTGTTGGAATTGTTTATTACTAAAACCACGGGTTGTCATTGCTGCTGTTCCTAGACGGATTCCACTAGTAACGACCGATGATTCTTTATCAAACGGAATCATATTTTTATTACAAATAATACCAATTTTTTGTAAAATTTCTTCCGCCATTTGTCCTGAAATTCCTAAACTATTTTTAACATCAACCATTAATAAATGATTATCGGTTCCATTAGCTACTAAGCGTATATTTTTGTTCTTTAATGTTGCTGCTAATACTTTGGCATTACTAATAATTTCTGCTTGATATTTATTAAATTCCGGTTGGAGTGCTTCTAAGAAACATTGAGCTTTAGCAGCAATAACATGTTCTAATGGTCCTCCTTGATTGCCCGGAAAAATAGCACTATTAATTTTTTTAGCCCATTTTTGTTTTGATAAAATTAATCCCCCACGAGGTCCCCGTAGTGTTTTATGTGTTGTTGAAGTAACCACATCAGCATATGGAATTGGTGACTGATGTAGTCCAGCAGCAACTAGTCCAGCAATATGTGCCATATCAACCATTAATAAGGCACCAACTTTATCAGCAATTTCTCGGAACTTTTTAAAATCAATCTCACGTGAATAAGCACTGGCCCCCGCCACTATTAATTTTGGTTTCACTTCCATTGCAATTTTTTCAATTGCGTCATAATTTAACATTTCGGTTTTTGGATCAACTTGATAACTATGAAAATCATATAATCGCCCAGAAAAATTAACATTATGTCCATGGGTTAAGTGCCCACCAGCTGCTAAATCCATCGCTAAAATCGTATCACGTGGTTGTAATAAAGCATAATAAGCCGCTGCATTAGCTTGACTACCTGAATGAGGCTGAACATTAGCATGCTCTGCTTGAAATAATTCTTTTACCTTATCAATTGCTAATTGTTCAAGTTTGTCAATATATTCACACCCCCCATAATAACGGTGAAACGGATACCCTTCAGCATATTTATTTGTCAAAATTGATCCGGTAATATCTAAGATTGCTTCACTAACATAATTTTCTGAAGCGATTAACTCAACATGATCTTGCTGACGTTTTAATTCCAAATTAATTAATTCTTTAATTTGTGAACTCACTTTCATTATTTTCATCCCTATTCTATAATTTCTAATATCATTATATAGAGATAAAACAAAAAAATAACTTAATTGAAAATTATTTTTTATTATTTTTAATATTGTAAATTGGCATTGGTATCTTTATGAATTAATGGTGAAACAGCTCGATATGTAATGTAAATAATCGCTGAATTAAATAATACTTTTATTGGGGCCATTGCTAACCTTGTAATCATCGTTACTCCATAACCATCAGTTCCAACATTCTTATTATGCGAAACGGTTAGGAAAGCAATATCCCCCCAAGCGGATATCAGCGTAGTTACTCAATACTCATTAACAACAGCAAGCATAATAATTGCCACTAAATCTCAATAACGTTTTTTTGTTTTGTCAAAATGACGATAAACAAACATTATAATTCAAATAATAACAATTGTTCCCCCTGTTCCAAAACCAATAATATAAAGTAATACAATTTTGCTAACTTCTAAACCCGCGAACAAAGTAATTATTTCTAATGGTGAATATCAAGTCATTATCCCCGCAAAAGTTCCAAAAATTAAAATAAAAACATTTGTTAACATAAATAAAATTCATTTATGCTTACCAACGGCACGATTAATTGAAGAAGCACAACCCGATAAAAAACCATATGAAGCAATTACAATAATATATGCAATATGAACATAAGACGGAACAAACAACATTACAATTAAGTCAGTAACAACCCCCGATAAGAGGCCAACAATTGGTCCAAAGATAAAACCACTAATTTTAACCATTAAACCTTCAAAAGCAATCCGAACGGGTGGAAAAACAGTAAATGGAACTGTTATTGAAATAATAATTGTAACTGTTGTTGAAACTGCTGATAGCATTGTAATATAAGCAATGTTTTTAGTTGTAAAACGAATCCCATGGTAGCGGTTAGGATTAATTAAATAATATAAGCCATTATAAACACAATAAATAATAAAAAATGCACCGATAACACCACTAGCAATATATGCCATTTTATTACTATATAAGATTTTCGATATATCACTAAATGTTGTTAGTAGACCCACAATATCCCCACAATCTATTTTGATAAAATAATTCCTTTTATATAGTCAGTATTTTACATATAACAATTATACATTACATTTTCCAATCAATTATGTTTTTTTTGTTTTTTAAAAGTAAATCATTAATTTTTAAAAAAAATTGCTGATCTTTAAATAAGTTATAACTAAACGGCGACGGATGCGCTCCCTTAATAATATTATCCTTATTCAAAATATATTTACTATATTGTTTAGCATAATTCCCTCATAAAACATAAATAATATCATCGCGAATCTCATTTAAATAAATAATTAAATTTTGGCTAAAAGTAGTTCAACCAACATCTTTATGACTTAATGGTGTTTTGGCAACAACACTCCCAATTGTATTGTATAAAAAAACACCTTTTTTAGCTCAATGATCTAAATTGCCACTAGCATAGTGGTCAATCTCCAAGTCTTTTTTTAATTCATGAAAAATATTAATTAAACTTGGTGGGTTTTTTATTCCATCATTAACACTGAATGCCAATCCATTTGCTTGACCCGGGCCATGATAAGGATCTTGACCAATAATGACAACCTTAATATTTTTTGGTTCAATTAAGATAAATAAACGAAAAATATCTGTTTTTGTTGGATAACAAATTTTACTTTCGTACTCTCGATCAATATTTTTTAGCAATTGTTTAAAATACGGTTTTTTAATTTCATTATCAAAAAACTCTTCTCAACCAACTGCATACTTTATTCACATTGTCATTTTCTCCTATTACCTTTATTATAGTAATCTATTAATTTTAGTTTTTTGCTTTAATTTTGTCGAAAAATCTTGATAAAGTCAAAAAACCTCATAAAATATAGAGATTTGCAAAAAATACATTTTATCAAAAACCAAATAAAATAAGGGTTTTATTAAAATATCAAGATTTTTCGACAAAATTAAAAGTTTTTTATAGAGTAATTATATCAAAAAAAGATAAAATAATATAATCAAGATACTTTAATTTTGTCGAAAAATCTTGATAAAATAGAAAAATCATCAATATGACAATTTTAAAACGAATTTGATGGAAGATTAGACTTCTTGCGATACCTTGTTATTTATGCTTAAAAAGCAATTAAAATTTTTAAAAATAATTATTTTAAAGTTTAATTTAATTTTTTTAATTTGTAATTTTTTTTATTTTTGTTAGTATCGCAAGAAGTCTATTGTTCTTTAACTTTTTTAGATGTTAAAATATAATACCGTTGCTTGTTGGTTTGGTGTTAAATCTTTGTGTTGGTATTTTCATTTTCAGAGATTTAAATAATTTTGAATGTTAGTAAAACCTAAACCATGATAATGAATTAAGGCTTCTTTAAGACTTGCTTGTAATTTACTAATTTTATTTAATTTTCGATAACTGGCATCAGGATTTGTCCTAGTTTTAGTGGCATATAAAGTCGAACTTGTTTGTTTTGCTACTAATAAATATAATGGTTGCATATCAGAAATAATAATGGAATTTTTGTTAATTAATTGTTTATTCATATTTTCAATAATTCACTGTTTTTGTAATCGTTTGGTATTAGTGGATTGAACAAAAATATTATTATTAGTATCAACCGCCATTTGAATACAACATTTACTGTTAGTGGAAAATGGATCAAGATGAGTTTTTTGTTTATCAAATTTATTTTTAAAATTACCTTTATGGATTTCTTTAATAAATGTTTCATCGATTTGTATTTGGCCATTTAATTTTTTAAATTTTAATTGAATATTTTCTAATTGTTTTGATGGCATTAATTTTTGACGATTATATCAAGCTGTTTTGGGTGTTGTTTTAATAAAACGGGAAATTACTTTACTAGATTGTCCTAGCAATGAAATTTGAATTAATAAATTTCATTGTTCATAATTTAAATGACTTCAATAAGTAAAATGATGACGAAAAGCATCAAAACTAGCCCGACATTTTTTGCATAAATATTTTTGTTTTCCTTCGGGATTATGGCCATTTTTAACACAATGATAAGATTTGCAATTAGGACATTTAATACCTTTATCTCTAAATTTTTGATCAATTTCATTTAAGCGTTTTTGTTTTTTGATTAATTCTGCTTCTTTTTTAACTTTTTCATAAAATTATAAAAATTGATCATTTGTTAAACTATTTATTAATTCTGCAAGTGTTTTTTCCATCAATTATTTACCTTTCTTTATATTAAAAATATACCTAATTTTAGATATATTTTAATAAAATAAAGGTTTTATTAAAATATCAAGAGTTTTCGACAAAATTAAAGGACAAAATTAACGTCAAGATAAAATAATTATCATAAAAATAGGAAGGTGAAAAATGCAAGAACTAAAGGAAAAAATGCCGATTGTTAATGAAATTATCATTAAAAAATCACGCTTTTTTTGTCTCCTTCAAAAAGTAACTTCCGAAAATGAAGCTCTTAAATTTATTAAAGCAAATCAACAAACTAATGCAACCCACAATTGTTATGCCTATATTATTGGAAAACACCAAGATATTATTCGAAAAAGTGATGATGGTGAACCAACTAATGCTGCTGGAAAACCAATTTTAGATATTTTACTTCATCATAATTTAACTAATGTTGTTTGTTTAGTTATTCGTTATTTTGGTGGCATTAAATTAGGCGCTGGAGGTTTAATTCGTACTTATGCGAATAGTGTTAAAACAACTTTACAAAAAACGGAATTAATTCCTTTTTTAGAAACAAAAAATATTATTATTAAATTCCCAATTACGAAAATTAAACTTGTTGATGAATATTTAACATATCATTATCAAAATTTAAAAATTAATAAAAATTTTACCGAAACCATTAGTTACCAGTTTAAATTTCCTAGTGAGCAAATTAATACCTTCACTTTATGAACCAATTATAATAAAATTAACCTAACTATTTCTGAACATATAAATAATTAATATTTTTACCAAGTTTAACAAAGCGTTGTTCATATTCAGTTGGAATATTATTAGCAAGATATGAACTATGATATAAATCTGTTGTATAATCAACAATTTTTCAATTATTATCTTGGAAAGATGTTAATGAATATTGAAATAACTGATCATTATCTGTTTTAAAATGAATTTCACCCTTATCTTGTAAAATAATTTGATAAAAATCTAAGAATATTTTATTTGTTAATCGGCGTTTTTCATGTCGTGCTTTTGGCCATGGATCAGAAAAATTTAAATATATTTTATTAATTTCTTTTGGCGCAAAAACATTGGTTAAAAGTGTCGCATCAAAAACAATTATTTTTAAATTAGGTAAATTTTCAGCAATGATTTTTTTTAAAGCTAAAAATAACACCGACGGATAACGTTCAATTGCTAAAAAATTTTGATCTGGATATTTCTTTGCTAACGCGATAATAAAGTCCCCTTTCCCCGTTCCAATTTCAATATTTAAGGTATTATTGTTCTTGAACACGTTCTTCTTTCATTGCTCCTTATAATGATCAGGGTTTGGAATGGCAAATGTCGGGTTTTCCATAATATAGTCTGTTGCTCAAGGTTTATTTCTTAATCTCATTGTTTAGTCCTTTCCTACTGTTTTTTAATAATGCTAATTTTATCTCACTGCTAACTTCAGGTTGGGGTTCATCATAAATTCCAAATAATGAACCAAACATATAATCAATTTTTAATTCTTTTAATTTACTATATCCTAAATAACTATTAACTTGTGGAGCAATTCATGCACAGTTTCAGATAACTGAGAATTTTAAATTAAAAAACGCCACCACTTCAATATGAAATGAAAGCATTTAATGCCAAATTGTAAAGTTAAGTGCAACTAAATTATTTTTCTAACCAAATATTCGATTGGCGAAAGATAATTTAGTATTTTTCTTGGTCTTTGGTTTAAAGACAATATAAATTTATGAACTGCATTTTTAGTAGTATTTGAAAAATTAAATTTTTTAGGAAATTTTTCTCTAATTAAACCATTAGTATTTTCATTAGTACCTCTTTGTCAGGGTGAATATGCATTAGCAAAATAAATTTTCACATTTAAATTTTTTTCAAGTTGTTGTCAATTAGCAAATTCTTTACCACGATCAAATGTTATAGTCTTAACAAGATTATTTGGAAGAATTGATAAATAATGGCTAATATTTTCGTTAATAACTTTAGTAGTTCTATTTTCAACTAATATTGCTAAAGTAAATCTTGATGTTCTTTCAACTAAAGTTATTAAACATGATTTACTTTTACCTCGTGATGATACTACGGTATCACCTTCTCAATGACCAAGAGTTACGCGATTATTAACATTAGCATTTCGTTCGTTAATTGATTTACCATTAAATTTACCCCGATTTTCTTGATATTTTCGTTTCTTACCTTTTCTTCTTAAATTTTTATTAGTAACTTTTTCAAGTAATCCAGAATAAATTCAATTGTAAATTGTTTTAAAACTAATAATTCATTCTTTATGAAAATTTTTAATTCTGCCATAAATTTGTTCGGGTGATCAACCTAATAATAATTTTTGTTGTACATATTTTACTAATTCTCTATTTTTAAACTTATGAAAATAAATATGTGATTGTTTTCTATTTTCTGCTTTATTTTGTGCAATTAATGAAAAATAATGATTATTATCTTTATTTATATTAACTTCTCGAATAATAGTACTAATACTTCGATTAAGATTTTTAGCTATTTCACTAATTTTTATTTTAAACTTCAATTGATTCTCAATATAAATTCTTTCATCTATGCCAAGATGTTTATATCCCATATAAAAACTCCTTGCTTTATTTTTTCTAAAATAAACTTAGCATCATAAAATTTTTATATGAGATTTTTTGCAATTTTATTTACTTGCACTTACAAGTATAATTCAGCATTCAAAAATATTTTTAAATAGTATTCAAGCTTCAGAACTAATTTCATTGTTTAAATAGGATAATAGTGCTGTAATAGGGATATTGGGGCTAATTTCATTAATTAAATCAATAAAAGAGTTATTATTTTCGTTTAAAAACTCTTGGATTCTAGTTATAATATTCATAGGATAGTTTTCTTTCTAATTTTTTTCAAACTTAATTATACTGAAAACTTTCTTATTTATTTTCCCCAACTTTAGCAACGCAATCGATAAGGACATTTCGGGCAAAAAAATCTTTACAACCTTAGAATATCAACTAAAATTAATATAAACAAGATGAAACAAAGCAAAAGAGAAGGAGAAAAAGCATGCTTAAAAAAATTGGAATTTTAACATCTGGCGGTGATTCACAAGGAATGAATGCAGCGATTGCTGGCGTTATTAAAACAGCTTATGCCAAAGGATTAGAGACATATATTATTCGTGATGGTTATTTAGGTTTGATTAATAATTGAATGGAAGTTGTTGATAATAACTTTGTGGATAGTATTATGCGCTTAGGCGGGACAGTAATTGGGAGTGCACGTTTACCTGAATTTAAAGAACCAAAGGTTCGTGAAAAAGCAGTTGCTAATTTGAAAAAGCAAGGAATTGAAGTATTAGTTATTATTGGTGGGGATGGTAGTTATCAAGGAGCTCAACGGTTAACTGAAATGGGAATTAATTGTGTTGCTTTACCAGGAACAATTGATAATGATATTACTTCATCGGATTATACAATTGGTTTTGATACAGCCATTAATATTGTTTTGGAAGCTATTGATCGTTTACGTGATACAATGCAGTCACATAACCGTTGTGCAATTGTCGAAGTTATGGGTCATGCTTGTGGTGATATT
This sequence comes from Spiroplasma endosymbiont of Polydrusus pterygomalis, assembly GCF_964030635.1. Taxonomy (GTDB): domain Bacteria; phylum Bacillota_I; class Bacilli_A; order Mycoplasmatales; family Mycoplasmataceae; genus Spiroplasma. The sequence goes on from NZ_OZ034909.1 coordinate 1,783,713, forward strand.
GCTTTATATGCGGGGATTGCTGGGGGAGCAGATATTATTTCAATTAATGAAGCTGCTTTATCGGAAGCAGAAATTGCGGAGCGCGTGGCAGCTTTACATCAAGCCCAAAAAAGAAGTGTCATTGTTGTTGTTAGCGAAATGATTTATCCTGATGTCGACAAATTAGCAAAATTAGTCGAAAGTAAAAGTGGCTATGTGACGCGCGCGACAGTCTTAGGACACACCCAACGAGGTGGCAACCCAACGGCAATGGAACGTTATCGTGCTTTTCAAATGGCCCAATTTGCTGTTGAACAAATTATTGCTGGGAATGGTGGTTTAGCAATTGGTAACCAAGGTGATCAAATTGTAGCGCGACCAATTATGGAAGCGTTAAGTATTCCACGTACATCACGGAAAGAAATTTGAGCTAAATTTGATGAATTAAATCAGAATATTTATCAAAAATCATAATTTTGCGATAAAATAAGGTGGTAAGATATTTTTAGAAGGAGATTGTCAAAAGAATGGATAACTTTAATATTAATGAGAAAATGAAGAGAACGAAAATTATTACAACGATTGGGCCAAGTACGCATTCAGCGGGGGCCATTGAAGAATTGTTTAAAGCGGGAATGACAACAATTCGATTAAATTTTTCGCATGGAGATCACGCTGAGCAAGAAGCACGAATTGTGTGAGCCCGCGAAGTTAGTGCTAAAATTGGAAAACCAATTTCAGTTTTATTAGATACGAAGGGACCAGAAATTCGTGTTGGGAAAATGAAAGATGGGAAGCAAGAAATTGTCGCCGGGGTAACAGTTACAATTTATTCATTACCAGCAGAATATCAAAACTGTGAAGGAACAGGAACAGAAATGACTGTTTCATATGATATGTCACAAGATTTAAAAGCGGGTGATGTTGTGTTAGTTGATGATGGGAAGTTACAATTAAATGTTACGGCAATTAAACCTGGCATTATTGAAACAAAAGCTTTTAACCATTACATTGTTAAAACAAATAAACGGATTAATTTACCAGGAGTTGATTTTACATTACCATTTTTAGCGGAAAAAGATGTTGAGGATATTAAATTTGGGGTTGAACAAGGGATCGATTATATTGCTGTATCATTTGTTAACACTGCTGATAATATTAAACAAATTCGCAAATTATTAAAAGAATGTAAAGCGGAACATGTTCAAATTATTGCTAAAATTGAATCACGAATTGGAATTAATAATATTGATGAAATTATTGCCACAGCAGATGGAATTATGGTTGCGCGTGGTGATTTAGGATTAGAAATCCCATATTATGATGTCCCATATTGAGAAAAAATTATTATTCGTAAATGTCGTGAAGCAGGGAAAATTGTTATTGTCGCAACGCAAATGTTAGAAACAATGACTGAAAATCCATCACCAACAAGAGCAGAAGTAACTGATGTTTACTTTGCAACAGAATTAGGTTCTGATGCAACAATGTTATCGGGAGAATCAGCGAATGGAGACTATCCGTTTATTACGGTGCAAACGATGGCAATGATTAATAAACGAGCTGAACATGAATTTTATTCAAAATTATACTACGAAAAACAATTAGAAGATGCTATGAATTCAACAACAGGACCTCGTGCTGATATTGCCAAAAAATTAGCAAATAAATGTAAAGATGGGAAATATGAATATGCCGTGGTTGTTTCAAACACCGGGGAATTATTAAAAACAATATCAAAATTCCGACCAAATGTAATTATTTTAGGAGTTAGTCCGTTGCCAGAATTATATACGGCCTTTGGATCATGACATTCAATTTTTATGAATAAAGTTGAAAATTATGAGGAATTTAAAACTGACGAAAAAGCAATTTGTGAAATTGCTAAAAAATGAGAAGCAAAAATTGGTTCAACAATCTTATTTGCTCGCAACGAAGAAATTAAAGAAATTACAATTAAATAATTAAACTAGTTACCCAAGGTTTAATCTCTTCTCTTTTCGCAGCAAATTAAGAATGATGGAAGCTTAATAAAAGAGCGATTAGATTACTAGTAACAACTAAGTTTACGTTTAAGCATTTTTCGTTATTAAGTGTGAAAGATAAATTAGGTTTTAACCTAATTTAATTAGGATGGTACCGCGTAGAACTCGCTCCTATTATTATTTTGATAATATTGGGAACGAGTTTTTACTTTTAAGAAAGGAAGATCGCAAATGATTAAAATTACATTATCTGATGGTCAAGTTCGTGAATTTAAAACTGCCCAAACAATTCAGACGATTGCAACTAACATTGCCCCAAGCTTAGGGAAGGCTGCCCTTGGTGGTGTTTTTGCCGGGCAAGTGCAAGGGTTAGATTATTTAGTCACAACAGACGGGACATTAGAAATTATTACTAACAAATCACCATTAGCCTTATCAATCATTCATTATACAACAGCTTTAGTCACGGCGAAAGCAAATACTAATTTATATCCATCCACCAAAATTGCTAAAATTGCGGTGCAAGATGATACCTTTTTTGTGGATTTTGATGTTGAGCCACATTTGAAAGAAACCGACCTTGCCATTGTCGAACAAGAAATTATAAAATTAATTAATAGTAATCTTTCTATTAAGCCTGTTTTAGGGCCCCTAGCGATAGTAAAAAAATGATATAAGGATAATCCATATTTATTATCCATTAGTGCGGAACAAGGCCCCGAACAAGCGGGATATTGCCTTGACAATACCTTATATTTACCAAATACTTATCCAGTTGCCCCTTTAAAACAAATTAAAGTCTTAAAACTGTGAAGTTTAGCTGGTGCATACTGACAAAACGATGCGAAAAATAAAATGTTGCAACGGTTAACTGGTAGTTCTCATTTTTCACGAGAATTATTTGAACAAGTATTATTAGCTTATGAAGAACGCAAAGACTGTGATCATCGTAAAATTGGGAAAGATTTAGAAATATTTACTTTTGATAAACTTGTTGGGCCAGGGTTACCAATTTGATTACCAAATGGAATGGCCTTAAAAAAAGTCTTGCAAGAATATATTCGCGATAAAGAATGAGAATATGATTTTATTGAAGTTGATACGCCCGTAATTGGAACTAGTGAAATGTATAAAATTTCAGGGCATTGAGATCATTATCAAGAAAATATGTTTGCTCCAATGACCCAAGATAATGAAATTAGTGTTTTACGCCCAATGGCTTGTCCGCATCATATTGCTGTTTACAATTATAAACAACGAAGTTATCGTGAGCTACCCTTGCGGATTGCTGAGCATGCAATTTTACATCGTTATGAAACATCAGGTAGTTTAACTGGTTTAGAACGAGTACGAATGATGCAATTAACTGATTCGCATATCTTTTTACGCCATGATCAGTTAAAAGAAGAATTTAAACGTTGTTTTAAGTTAATTAATGAAGTTTTAACTGATTTAAAAATTACGGTAGATTACTATTCATTATCACTTCGTGATCCGGCAAATAAGAAAAAATATTATGATGATGATGATGAAATGTGAAATCATGCTGAACAAATGTTACAAGAAGCGTTAGATGATTTAAAAATTAAATATGTGCCAATGATTGGGGAAGCTGCTTTCTATGGTCCAAAGTTAGATATTCAAATTAAAACAGTATTAAACCATGAAATTACGGTGTCAACATTACAATTTGATTTTCTCTTACCAAAAAAATTTAATTTAAGTTATATTGATGCAAAAGGGATCAGAGCAAGACCAGTGATGCTTCACCGTGGCTTGATTGGAACTTATGAACGGTTTATTGCCATTTTATTAGAGCAAACAAAAGGTGTTTTACCATTTTGATTAGCCCCAAAACAAATTGTCTTAATGCCAGTTAATAATGATCGTCATTTAGCTTATGTTAATGAATTGCAGCAACAATTTAAAAAGTTAAAACTACGAACAATGATTGATGACCGTGATGAGCGTTTAAGTTATAAAATTCGCGAAGCACAAGTTGCCAAAATCCCATATCAAATTGTCATTGGTGATCAAGAAAATGATAAAAAAATGATTACTTACCGAGTTTATGGTCAAGAAGAACAAATTACAACTAGTTTTGATCAATTTATTATTTTAATTAATGACCAAATTGTGAATAAAGCATAAAAAATATTTTTTGCAGGAAAATTCTTCTTTAATTTTGTAGAAAACTATTGATAAAATAAAAAAATCATCAATATGACAATTTGAAAACGAATTTCATGAAAGATTATTATTGTTCTTTAACTTTTTTAGATGTTAAAATATAATACCGTTGCTTGTTGGTTTGGTGTTAAATCTTTGTGTTGGTATTTTCATTTTCAGAGATTTAAATAATTTTGAATATTAGTAAAACCTAAACCATGATAATGAATTAAGGCTTCTTTAAGACTTGCTTGTAATTTACTAATTTTATTTAATTTTCGATAACTGGCATCAGGATTTGTCCTAGTTTTAGTGGAATATAAAGTAGAACTTGTTTGTTTTGCTACTAATAAATATAATGGTTGCATATCAGAAATAATAATGGAATTTTTGTTAATTAATTTTGTATTCATATTTTCAATAATTCACTGTTTTTGTAATCGTTTGGTATTAGTGGATTGAACAAAAATATTATTATTAGTATCAACCGCCATTTGAATACAACATTTACTGTTAGTGGAAAATGGATCAAGATGAGTTTTTCGTTTATCAAATTTATCTTTAAAATTACCTTTATGGATTTCTTTAATAGACTTCTTGCGATACCTTATTATTTATGCTTAAAAAGCAATTAAAATTTTTAAAAATTCTTATTTTAAAGTTTAATTTAATTTTTTTTATTTGTAATTTTTTTATTTTTGTTAGTATCGCAAGAAGCCTAATAAATGTTTCATCGATTTGTATTTGGCCATTTAATTTTTTAAATTTTAATTGAGTATTTTCTAATTGTTTTGATGGTATTAATTTTTGACGATTATATCAAGCTGTTTTGGGTGTTGTTTTAATAAAACGGGAAATTACTTTACTAGATTAGACTTCTTGTGATACCGGCTTTTCTTATTAAGAATATTTCTATAAAATATAATTAAAAATAAAAAATATAAATTAGGAGGGTGTAAAATTATGAAAAAGGATAACTTTAAATTTCTTAATGATAAAGAATTATTACGATTAACAGGAATAAAAAAATACTTTTAATAAAATGTTAGATATTTTAAAAGAAGCCGAGTTAAAAAAATTTAAAAAAGGCGGAAAAGCTATAATAGACTGCACCCTGTTTAGTAAGTATTAATAAAAAGGTTTACAAACTTTCATTTATTATATCTTTTTCTTTTTGGTTTGAATATCATTTATTTCATTTTTTAACATCATTAATATATTCATTATGAGATTTATAATTTTTATTATGGATTGTTCCTTTTTTAAGTAATGAATGAAAACTTTCAATAATAATGTTGTCTGCACAATGATAATTTTTACCCATTGAAATTATAATTTTGTTATCTAAACATTTACTATTATAATCTTTAGATGTATATTGATATCCGTGATCTGAATGAATTATTGTTTTATTTAGATCTTTTTTTATTTTTTTAATTTTATTAATTGCAGCATTTAAATTATCAATTACAAGTTTGTTATTATTAAATTTTGATCATTTTACATCAATAATTTCTTTAGTATATCCATCAATTATTGTTGATTGATAATGTTTTTTACCATTTCAAATTAAATAAGTTACATCAGTAAATAAAATTGAAAATCTTTCTTTAATATCATTAAAATTACGATTTACTAAATCAGGATATTTAATGATATTTTTATTTCTATTTTGTTTTATTAATATTTTTCTACGCATACGCTTTACATATTCAGCTTGAATATTATTTTCTTTCATAATTCGTAATACTTTCTTAGCATTATAAACAATGCCATAATCTTCTTTTAAATATTTGGTAATTCGACGATAACCAAATTGTTTTAAATTTTCTTCATAGACTTTTACAATATTTTTTAATGATTCGCTATCCTTACCATTACTTGAATAATTTTTATATTTATCTCAATAACTACGCTTTAAATCTGTTACATCAAGTAATAAATTTAGTGGATATTTATTAAGGTTTTCTTTTATAAAAAATACAATTTTTCTTTTATTTAATTGTAAAAGTCATGAAGCTTTTTTAGTAATTCATACCTAACTTTGTAATAGTTTAAATCTCTTTTTTTAAATGATTCTTTTGGACCTTTATTGGTGTTTAAAATCCCTTTCTTAAAATTTTCATACCATGAAGCAACAGTTTTTTTTATTAATTGCATATTTTTTTGCAATAAAACTTATACTATTATTTTTAACCTCTTGTCCTATCATTTTTCGAAAATCTGCTGTATATTTATTAAATTTTTGTCCTTTTCTTGCCATATAAAAATGCACCTCCTTTAAAAGTTTAGCAAAGACTTTTTTTTCTTTACTTACTTTTTTGGGTGCAGTCTATTCGTTATATGCTGAATTATACTTGTAAGTGCAAGTAAATAAAATTGCAAAAAATCTCATATAAAAATTTTATGATGCTAAGTTTATTTTAGAAAAAATAAAGCAAGGAGTTTTTATATGGGATATAAACATCTTGGCATAGATGAAAGAATTTATATTGAGAATCAATTGAAGTTTAAAATAAAAATTAGTGAAATAGCTAAAAATATTAATCGAAGTATTAGTACTATTATTCGAGAAGTTAATAGAAATAAAGATAATAATCATTATTTTTCATTAATTGCACAAAATAAAGCAGAAAATAGAAAACAATCACATATTTATTTTCATAAGTTTAAAAATAGAGAATTAGTAAAATATGTACAACAAAAATTATTATTAGGTTGATCACCCGAACAAATTTATGGCAGAATTAAAAATTTTCATAAAGAATGAATTATTAGTTTTAAAACAATTTACAATTGAATTTATTCTGGATTACTTGAAAAAGTTACTAATAAAAATTTAAGAAGAAAAGGTAAGAAACGAAAATATCAAGAAAATCGGGGTAAATTTAATGGTAAATCAATTAAAGAACGAAATGCTAATGTTAATAATCGCGTAACTCTTGGTCATTGAGAAGGTGATACCGTAGTATCATCACGAGGTAAAAGTAAATCATGTTTAATAACTTTAGTTGAAAGAACATCAAGATTTACTTTAGCAATATTAGTTGAAAATAGAACTACTAAAGTTATTAACGAAAATATTAGCCATTATTTATCAATTCTTCCAAATAATCTTGTTAAGACTATAACATTTGATCGTGGTAAAGAATTTGCTAATTGACAACAACTTGAAAAAAATTTAAATGTGAAAATTTATTTTGCTAATGCATATTCACCCTGACAAAGAGGTACTAATGAAAATACTAATGGTTTAATTAGAGAAAAATTTCCTAAAAAATTTAATTTTTCAAATACTACTAAAAATGCAGTTCATAAATTTATATTGTCTTTAAACCAAAGACCAAGAAAAATACTAAATTATCTTTCGCCAATCGAATATTTGGTTAGAAAAATAATTTAGTTGCACTTAACTTTACAATTTGGCTTTTTAAAAAATAGTTGCATTTATTTTAAATAATGTTATTATCAATTTAACAAGAGATACAAATTTGGAGCTTGTATCTACACAATGCCAATTAAAAAAATAAAAAAAGATCTAAATAAAACAATAATTCATTCAGATCACGGATATCAATATACATCTAAAGATTATAATAGTAAATGTTTAGATAACAAAATTATAATTTCAATGGGTAAAAATTATCATTGTGCATACAACATTATTATTGAAAGTTTTCATTCATTACTTAAAAAAGGAACAATCCATAATAAAAATTATAAATCTCATAATGAATATATTAATGATGTTAAAAAATTAAATAAATGATATTCAAACCAAAAAGAAAAAGATATAATAAATGAAAGTTTGTAAACCTTTTTATTAATACTTACTAAACAGGGTGCAGTCTAGTCCACATAAATATGGTCCAACTTATTGTAACCTATCCATAATTTTCACCATAAAATGTTAATAATGTGTAAAAGTATGGAAATAATAAATAAATACAATGCTTTTAAGAATAACAAAAAAAATATTTAATGTGGAAAACTCTTAATTTTATTAATTTTAATCATTTTTTAATACTTTTCCACATATTTTATTTATAATTAATAACGATAATAACGGTAACACTATTGGAGATAAAGTTAA